>NZ_JABBFV010000005.1 GCF_012927105.1 Sphingobium psychrophilum
GCTCCGCGTCGCCTCCGGCTCCGCTGCGCGGCCCCCAGTCGCGCAAGGAATAGTCCGTGAGGGTGATCTCCTGTAGGGAGCATTTACGTGAGGCAATGGCTATGCCGCTCGGGAACATCGCTTAATGAGGCAACACGACGTCATGAAGAAACTCGCCAAGGCCGAGGAGGAATTGCTGGGCGTGGTGGAGGTGATGGCCGACGGCAAGCTATGGCTGCGCCCGGTCGACAAGCGCATCCGAAAGGACACGCCGATCAGCGATGTCGGCAACGCCAAGCCCGGCGATCTGGTGCTGGCCGAACCCCATGGCCGCCCGCCGCGCATTGCCGCGCGCGTCACCGACATTCTCGGCGATCCCTTCGCCCCGCGCAGTTTCAGCCTGATCGCGATCCACAAGCACGGCATCCCCCATGTCTTCCCGGAGCGGGTGGAGGAGGAAGCGATCACCGCTTCCGCCCTGCCGCTGCACGAGGATAAGCGCGAGGATCTGCGCCACCTGCCGATCGTCGCGATCGACCCGTCCGATGCCCGCGACCATGACGATGCTGTCTGGGCGACCCCGGACGAGGATGAGGGCAATGCCGGCGGCTATAAGGCGATCGTCGCCATCGCCGACGTCAGCTATTATGTTCGCCCCGGCAGCGCGCTGGACAAGGAAGCGCGCAAGCGCGGCAACAGCGTCTATTTCCCTGACCAGGTCGTGCCGATGCTTCCCCACGACCTGTCGTCCGACATGTGTTCGCTCCGCTCCGGGCAGGACCGGGCGGCGATGGCCTGCCACCTCACCATCAACGCGCAGGGCAAGGTCACCGCCTGGCGCTTCACCCGCGCGGTGATCCGCGTCGCGGCAGTGCTGGCCTATGAAGATGCGCAGGCGGCGATTGACGGCACGGAGGTAGACGCTGCCCCCACGCCCTCGCGCAAGCAGGCGGACGAGCTACTGGACGTCGCCCTGAAACCCCTCTGGGCCTGCTGGGCGCTGCTGCGCAAGGCGCGGGAGGCGCGCGATCCGCTGGCGCTCGACCTGCCCGAACGGCGCGTAGTGCTGGACGAGCATGGCAAGATCGTCAGCGTCGCCGTGCGCGAACGGCTCGACGCCCATATGCTGATCGAGGATTATATGATCGCGGCGAATGTCGCGGCGGCCAAGGCCCTGGAGGCCAAGAAGGCGCCGGTCATGTACCGCGTCCATGAAGTGCCCAGCCGCGAAAAACTGGTCGCACTCAAGGACTATCTCGCCACCTTCGATATGGATTTCGCGCTGGGTCAGGTCATACGTCCCTCCACTTTCAACGCCCTGATCCGCAAAATCGCCGAGGCGGAGGAGAAGGAGCTGATCATGGTGCAGATTCTGCGCAGCCAGACCCAGGCCTATTATGCGCCGCAGAATATGGGCCATTTCGGGCTGGCGCTGGGCAGCTACGCGCATTTTACCTCACCCATCCGCCGCTATGCCGACCTGCTGGTGCATCGTGCCCTGGTCGGCGCACACAGCCTGGAACTGCCCGTACCAAAGGGCGGGACGATCCCCGACCGCACTGCGCTCAGCCAGGATGATTATGAGAATATGGGCCGGGTCGGCGAACTCATTTCCGGCCATGAACGCCGCGCGATGGAGGCGGAGCGCGACACGGTTGACCGTTATGTCGCCGCCTTCCTGTCCGCCCATGTCGGCGAAATCGTGAAGGCGCGCATAACCGGGGTCCAGAATTTCGGCTTTTTCGCCACGGTCGACGGGCTGGGCGGCGACGGACTGGTGCCTGTTTCCACCATGGGCGGCGAATATTTCCACTATGACGAAGCGGGCAAGGCGTTGCAGGGGGCCGATAGTGGCGATCGCTACACCGTCGGACAGCGGCTGGAACTAAGGCTGGCGGAGGCCGATCCCATCAATGGCTCGCTGCGTTTCGAACTGCCTGATAGTCCCGCGCCCCGCGGCGGCCCGATGAAGCGCGACCGCACGCGTCCCGGCACCCATCGCGGGCGGCCGATGAATATCCGCCACCAGGGCGCAAAACGCGGCAAGCATAAGCGGTAATATCGACGATCAACTCAACCGGTCGATCGCCTCGCTATCCAGCCCGCCCGGAATGATCATGAGCGGGCAGGGCAGCTTGCCCGCGTCCGCGCCCGCAAAATGCGTCACCAGTTTCCCCGGATTGCCGCTGGCCGCAGCGCCCAGCACAAGCGCGGCGACATCGTCCATCTCGTCCAATGTGCCGCGCACCACTGTCACGGCGTCGCCCTGGCGCACGGTGATGCTGGGACGGATGCCCGATTCATCGGTCAGCGTGCCCGCTGCGCTCGTCACCAGCGCCTCGGCGCGTTGCAGCGCCTCATCCTCCATCGTGGCCTGGACGCCACCCCATTGCACGAACTCGGCCGGCGGGATCAGCGCCAGGATGCGGACCGCGCCGCCGGTCTTGGCTGCGCGCCGCGCCGCGAAGCGCAAAGCGGTTTCCGCTTCCGGCGATTCGTCCACGACGACCAGATATGTCCGCACTTCTTATCGCCCCTCGCATGCAATTAATGGAGCAGGCTATCGGTAAAAGCGCCCAACTAACCATAAGGGTGAAATGTGCGGGATAAAAGCCTCTCTGGCAAGGCGTCGCTTGACCGATCCGGCGAATGGGTGAAAACGGGCATCAAAATGACCAAAGCCGTAAAGCCAAGAAGAGGCCCGAAAGCATGAGCAAGACGATCCAGATGCCCGCATTGTCCCCGACCATGGAGGAAGGGACGCTGGCCAAATGGCTGGTCAAGGAGGGCGATACGGTATCGTCCGGCGATCTGCTGGCGGAGATCGAGACTGACAAGGCGACGATGGAATTCGAAGCGGTCGATGAGGGCGTCATCGCCAAGATCCTGATCGCCGAAGGGGCCGAAGGCGTGAAGGTCGGCACCGTGATCGCCATCATCGCCGAAGAGGGCGAAGATGCTGCGACCGTCGCCGCTGGCGGTGCCAAGGCGGACGCTGCCCCCGCGCCCAAGGCTGACCCCGTTCCTGAAAAGGCCGACGCCGCAGCCGCCCCGAAGGCGGACGCCGCACCCGCGCCCAAGGCTGAGGCCGCCGCGCCCAAGCCTGCGATTGCATCGGACGATCGCGTGAAGGCCAGCCCGCTGGCGCGTCGCCTGGCGCAGGCCAAGGGCGTAGATCTGGCCAGCATCACCGGCACTGGCACCAACGGCCGCATCGTCAAGGCCGATATCGAAGGCGCACAGCCCGGCGCCGCTGCGCCTGCGGCTGCCCCCGCCGCACCTGCCGCTACCGCCGCCGCGCCTGCTGCTCCCGCACCGGTCGCTGCCGCCGCGCAGGATTTCGGCATCCCGCACGAAGTTGTCAAACTCAGTGGTATGCGCAAGACGATCGCGCGCCGCCTGACCGAGTCGAAGCAGCAGGTGCCCCACATCTACCTCACCGTCGACATCCAGCTCGACAAACTGCTCAAGCTGCGCGGCGAACTCAACGCCGGCCTCGCCAGCCGCAAGGTCAAGCTGTCTGTCAACGACCTGCTGATCAAGGCGCTGGGCGTTGCGTTGGTGCAGGTGCCCGAATGTAACGTGCAGTTCGCCGGCGACCAGATGCTGCAATTCCAGCGCGCCGACATCAGTGTCGCCGTGTCGATCCCCGGCGGCCTCATCACCCCGATCATCACCGACGCGGGCGGCAAGGGCGTCGCCGCCATTTCCAACGCGATGAAGGATCTGGCCAGCCGCGCTAAGGACGGCAAGCTCAAGCCAGAAGAATATCAGGGCGGCACCGCGTCGCTGTCCAACATGGGCATGTTCGGCATCAAGCAGTTCGAAGCGGTCATTAACCCGCCCCAGGCGATGATCATGGCGATCGGTGTTGGTGAAAAGCGGCCCTTCGTGGTGGATGACTCGCTCCAGATCGCGACCGTCATGTCCGCCACCGGCAGCTTCGATCATCGCGCCATCGACGGCGCAGACGGCGCGCGCCTGATGAAGGCGTTCAAGGAACTGGTCGAAAACCCGATCGGCATGCTCGCCTGATGCCCTATGCCGACGAAACCCCGCCGGACATTAGTCCAGCGGTTCGGGTCATCGCCATGCCGACCGATACCAATCCCTATGGGGATATTTTCGGCGGCTGGTTGATGAGCGTGATGGACTCGGCGGCCGGATCGGTCGCCGCCCGGCACAGCCATGGCCGCGCCGTGACCATCGCGGTGGAGGGGATGACCTTCCTCCGCCCGGTCGTCGTTGGCGACGAGGTTTCGGTTTTTGCAACGCTCAAATCCGTCGGGCGCACGTCGATGAAGATCTATGTAGAAGCGTGGCGTCGCGCCCGGCATGATGACCGGTCCTATCGCGTGACCCATGCGACTTTCAGCTTCGTGGCGATCGGAGAGGATCGCCAGCCCCGTTCCGTACCGCCGCTTCCGGCGGAATAAGTTTAGAGAGACTGACCATGGCTGATACTTATGACGTCATCGTTTTGGGCTCCGGCCCCGGCGGCTATGTCGCCGCGATCCGTTCCGCCCAACTGGGCCTCAAGACCGCGATCGTTGAGCGCGAAAATCTGGGCGGCATCTGCCTCAACTGGGGCTGCATCCCGACCAAGGCGCTGCTTCGGTCTGCTGAAATCTTCCATTATATGCAACATGCCAAAGATTATGGCCTCGCCGCCGACAACATCACTGCCGACATCGAAGCCGTGGTGAAGCGTTCGCGCGGCGTCGCCAAACAGCTTAATCAGGGCGTCACGCACCTGATGAAGAAGAACAAGATCGCCGTCCATATGGGCGACGGCAAGTTGCTGGGCAAAGGCAAGCTGTCTGTCACCAAGGATGGCAAGACCGAAGAACTGACCGCCAAGAACATCATCGTCGCCACCGGCGCGCGCGCGCGCGACCTGCCCTTCGCCAAGGCGGACGGCAAGCGCGTGTGGACCTATCGCCACGCGATGACCCCGGCGGAAATGCCGACCAAGCTGCTGGTCATCGGATCGGGCGCGATCGGCATCGAATTTGCCAGCTTCTATAACGACATGGGCGCGGACGTGACCGTGGTTGAGATGATGGACCGCGTCGTCCCGGTCGAGGATGCCGATGTCTCCGCCTTCCTTGAAAAGGCGCTCAAGAAGCAGGGCATGACCATCATGACCGGCGCGGGCGTCGAAACGCTGGACGTTGGCGCGAACGGCGTGAAGGCCGCGATCAAGGGCAAGGACGGCAAGGTGGTGAATGGCGAATACAGCCATGTCATCGTCGCTGTCGGCATCGTCCCCAATACCGAGAATATCGGTCTGGAAGAGCTGGGCATCAAGGCCGAGCGCGGCCACATCGTCACCGACCCGACCTGCAAGACCAATGTCGATGGCATCTGGGCGATCGGCGACGTGACCGCCCCGCCATGGTTGGCGCATAAGGCCAGCCATGAAGGCGTGATCGTGGCCGAAGCTATTGCCGGCAAGCATCCCCACGCGATGGATGTGCGCAACATTCCTGGCTGCACCTATTGCCACCCGCAGATCGCCAGCGTCGGCCTGACCGAAGCCAAGGCGAAGGAAGCCGGTTACGAGGTGAAGGTCGGCATGTTCCCCTTCATCGGCAATGGCAAGGCGATCGCACTGGGCGAAGCGGAAGGCTTCACCAAGACGGTCTTCGACGCCAAGACCGGCGAATTGCTGGGCGCACACATGATCGGCGCGGAAGTGACCGAGATGATCCAGGGCTTCACCATCGGCAAAACGCTGGAGACGACCGAGGCGGAATTGATGCACACGGTCTTCCCGCATCCGACCATCTCTGAATCAATGCATGAAAGTGTATTGGCGGCTTATGGCCGTGCGCTCCATATCTGATCGGCGCACATTGACGCTGAAAGGCGCGGGGGCTTTGGCTCTCGCGCTTTTTTGCGTTCTGGCGATTGCGCTGATGCAGCGGGCTGGATGGCTCGACGGCCTGAACGTCGGGCTGATGACCGCGGCCGGGCAGGCGCGGGAAACGGCGATAGGCGGCCCTGTCACCATGGTCATGAGGCTCGCATCGGCGGTCGGCGGAACCGCTGGGCGCATGGCGTTGCTGGCTGCGGCGTTGCTGCCCCTATTATGGTTCGGGCGTTGGCGCGCGGCGCGATGGCTCGCCTTGACGATCGCAGGTGGGACGCTGCTCAACCTTGGCTTGAAACAGATTTTTGCCGCGCCGCGGCCCGACCTGTTCCCTCATCTCGATATCGTCCACACCTATAGTTTTCCCAGCGGCCATGCGGCGGGCAACATGATGTTCTTCGGCGCCATTGCGATACTGGCGGGATCGCGCGCCGGCTATGCCGTCGCCGCTGCCATCATCGCCCTGATCGGCGTCAGCCGCGTCTGGCTCGGCGTCCATTGGCCCAGCGACGTCACCGCCGGCTGGATCGAGGGGCTGGGCTGGCTCGCTCTGTGTCGAGTCTGGTTACCAGCGCGGGGAGGGGAGCAACAGGGCGCGGGCGATGCTTTCATGCGGCGGCATCCCGTCGCTGGTGACGAAGCCATGCACCCAGAAACTGTCGAACACGGTCGCGGCAGCAATCAGCAATAGCACGATCGCGGCAACGGCGAAGATCCGTTGCGCGCCGCGTATCGCGCTGTCGGGCGACAGGGCGATGAGCACCAGCGGCAGCAGCGGCAGGAAATAACGCCCCTGCGTCCCCTGAATATAGTCCGCGCCCAGCGGCGTCCCCGTCAGATACATGGCCGTTTCGATCAGCAGCGCAACGCCTGCCGCAACCGCCAGCCACCACAGCCGCTGGCCAAAGCCGAAGCGCGCGCCGCTGCCATTGGCGACGCCCGCGCCGAGCATCAGCAGCCCCAACGGATAGGCGAACAACGGCAACAGGATGGCGTTCCATCCGAAACGCCCGACGATTTGCAGCGCATAGATCGGCGCGCGCTCGACCACGCTGCTGACGAGGATGCTGACATAACCGACCGGGTCATGCAGCAGGATGGCAAGCTGATCGCGCAGCGGCGCGGTCATCATCGTCTCGCCCGTCTTGCGCGACTGGATATGATAGAGCGCCTGGCTCCCGCCAGAATAGTGCATCCAGCCGACGAAGACGATCGCACCCAGCACCATCGCGCCCAGGATCACGCCCGCGCGCAGGTCGCGGCGATCCTGCGGCCAGCGCAGTCCCGCCGCCATGATCGGCAGATAGACGCCTTTGCACAGCGCCAGCAGCGGCCCCGTTACCAGCAAGGCCGCCGATCGCGCCGGTGCCGCCCCCATGAACCCGGTGCGCAGCGCCAGCGCCAGGCCCAGAAAGCCAAGCCCGTTAATGACCGCATCGGGCGACAGCGATCCTGTTTGATAGGCGAAGGTCGGCAGCAAGGCGGTGGCGAGCAAGGCGTTTCTGCCGAACGGCAACAGGCGTAGCGCCGCGATCAGCAGCGCCAGTCCGGTCAGAGCATTGACCAGCCGCCCGACATAGAAAGTATCGATCCAGGGCAGGTCCAGCGCGCGCCCCAGCGTCAGCCCCACCGCACCCGGTGCATAAAGGCTGGGCGCATAGCTGGCGACGTTGGGAAAATCCGCAAAGGCCGTGCCCGGACGACCGGCGTCGGCGGCTGCGCTGTCGACGATCTGCGCCCGGTCGAAGCGTCGCGGCGTCGGCGGCACGTCGGTCGGAAAATCTACGCCATGAATATCCAGCGCCGCCCGAGGCAGTTCTGCACCGATCGCTTCGCCGCGCTGTTCGGACAGGACGATGCCCTGCGTCAGCGCCAACGCCTTCATATAATGCTGGTTCTCGTCCGGCGCCTGAAAGGGCGGGGTGACGATGGCGAAGAAGAACGTGGCGATGCAGACGGACGTGAGGAGCAGCGTTTCGATCACCGTCCATGGCGCCGCAAACAGCATGTTGGCCGTGCCGGTAAATCTGCTCCGCTCGTTCCGCATGGCCGCACCCTATGCGGCGCAGCTTAACATTTCGCGACCGTAATCCTTTATTGCTGGGAAGATAGCAGGGGAGCGGAGGGTCTTTACGCCTCCGCCTCTTCCCGCTCGACCGGTGGATGCAGTCGCAGCCGGGTCACGCGGCGGCCGTCGCTCGCGACGATCTCCAACTTCCAGCCGCTAGGGCCATGGTCCAGTATCTCGCCCGGTTCCGGCACCCGTCCCGCGAGGACGAACGCCAGGCCGCCCAGCGTGTCCACATCTTCCTCGACCTCGCCCAGTCTCTCGTCAATCTCCTCTGCCACATCGTCCAGTTCGGCACGCGCATCGGCTTCCCACAGGCCGCCGTCCAGCGGCACCAGCATCGCTTCGGGCGCATCGTCATGCTCATCCTCGACGTCGCCGACGATTTCTTCGACCAGATCTTCGAAGGTCAACAGGCCCTCTGTGCCGGAATATTCATCCAGTACGATGGCGAGATGGGTGCGCTTGGCGCGCATTTCGGCGAGCAGGTCGAGCGCCCCCATGCTTTCGGGCACATAGAGCGGCTGGCGGATCAGCGGTTCCAGCGTCTCCGGCACTGGCGACTTGCCGGCCAGGATCGCGAAAGCGTCGCGAATGTGGATCATGCCGACGATGGTATCGAGCGTCCCGCGATAGACCGGCACGCGGCTATGCCCCGCCTCGGCAAACAGATCGGCCAATTCGGCAAAGCTCGCCGTCTCCTCGATCGCGACAATGTCCGCGCGTGGCACGGCGACGTCATCGACGGTATGTTCGGAAAAATGGAGCAGGTTGCGCACCATCTGGCGCTCGATCGCCGACAGGTCGCCCTTGGCCGGCGCTGCGCTATTCTCGTCCTGTTCGTCCTCGTCATATTCGTCGAGCGCTTCTTCCAACTCCTTGCGGAGACTGGTTTCCTCACCCTCGCCGAACAGGAGCGACTTGATGCCGCTCCACAGGCCGCCCTCGTTGCTACTTTCCCCTTCTTTCGAAGCGGTGCCGTCCTTGGGACTGCCGTCAGCCATAATCGCGTCTATTCCCCTGTCAGAGCGTTTTCTCTCGAGAAAACGCGACCATCAAACGCCGTCGCGATCCCCATAGGGATCGGAAAGGCCCATGCTCAATAGCGCTGCAATCTCCAGCGCTTCCATTGCCTCAGCCTCATTGTCGTCCATATGGTCATATCCAAGCAAATGAAAAGTCCCGTGGACAATCAGATGCGTGGCATGATCGGCGACCGATATCCCTTTTTCCGCCGCCTCGGCGATGCAGACCCCTTCGGCCAGCACAATATCGCCCAGCAATACTTCGCCATCGTCGGTATTGGCGGTTACCTCCAGCAGGTCGTCCTGTACCATTGGAAAGGACAGGACGTTGGTCGGCTTGTCCTTGTCGCGATAGGCGCGATTGAGGCTGTGGACCTCCTCGTCGCTGGTCAGCTTGACCGCGATTTCATACAGCGCCTCGTCGCTGGCAAAGGCGGCATAGGGGCTGTGCGCGATGGCGGCGGCCACGGCGCGCTGGGCCAGATAGTCCCAATCGACACCGGGCCAGCCCTCCTCATGCAGGACGGCGACTTCAATCATTGCGTACAACTCCACCTTTCGGTTCGAGCTTGTCGAGAGCCCGTTCTCGACAGGCTCGAACCGAACAGCATTATTTTAGAACTATGCATCCGGCCCCTCATAGGCTTCCACGATGCGCCCGACCACCGGATGCCGCACGACATCGGCAATGCCGAACGGCACCATCGCGATCCCCTCCAAACCCTGCAACCGCGCGACCGCATCGGCCAGGCCCGACGTGCCCGGCTGCGGCAGGTCGACTTGCTTGGGATCGCCGCAAATGACCATGCGGCTGCCTTCGCCGAACCGGGTCAGGAACATCTTCATCTGCGCAATGGTGGTGTTCTGCGCCTCGTCCAGCACGATGAAAGCGTTGGCCAGCGTGCGCCCGCGCATGAAGGCCAGCGGCGCGATCTCGATCTCGCCGCTCGCGATCCGCCGTTCGACCTGTTCGGCTGGCAGCGTGTCGTGCAGCGCGTCGTAGATCGGGCGGAGATAGGGATCGACCTTCTCCTTCATGTCGCCAGGCAGGAAGCCCAGCTTCTCGCCCGCTTCCACGGCGGGGCGCGACAGGATCAGGCGATCGACGCTACCGGTGATGAGCTGGCTGACCGCCTGCGCGACCGCCAGATAGGTCTTGCCAGTGCCTGCCGGCCCCAGCGCGAAGATGATGTCGTTGCGATTGAGCGCCTCCATATAGGTGACCTGCGTCGCGGATCGCGGGACGATCGTCTTCTTGCGCGTGCGGATCATCACCTTGGGCGGTTCGGCGACGTCGGTGCGGATGATGCCGTCCAGCGTCGGTTCGGACGACATGGCGATCACGGCTTCCACCGCGCCTGTGTCGATTTCCTGCCCCGCGACGATACGGTTGTAGAGGCCGGTCATCACGTCGCGGGCGCGCGCGGCGGCTTGCGCCTCGCCTTCGATCTGCAACTTGTTGCCGCGCGCGGCGATATAGACGCCCAGCCGGTTTTCGATCGCCACCAGATTGCGGTCATATTGGCCGAACAACGTGCCAAGCAGATGCGGCTTTTCGAAGGTCACTTCCAGCCTTGCCCGTTCAGCCGCGGGCTCGCGATGATGTTGGTTCGGTTTCTTGCCCATGGTCAGCCCCTTTTCCCATCCGTCATGCTCGCGAAGGCGAGTATCCATCTTCCGCCGTTCGATCCTGGTGGACAGGGGCGGAGAGGGGTTCCTGCATATGCCGGAACGACGGTTTTTTGGTTCAAGCGGCCTGCCTCCTGCTGGGTTCGCCGGCCAGACTATTCGGGCCGGCGCTGATGATATCGACTTCGACCATGTCGCCGATGGCAAGATCGGGCACGGTGACATGGACGGACTGGAGCCAGGGCGTCTTGCCGATCAACTGACCGGGATAGCGGCCCTTGCGCTCCAAAAGAATGTCGGTGCTGCGCCCGATCGTGGCGGCGTTGAAATCCACCTGATGTCGGTTGATCGCCGCCTGCAACCGCGCGAGCCGCTCGTCCATCACCGCCGCAGATATCTGATGATCCATATCTGCGGCCGGCGTGCCGGGACGGGGGCTATATTTGAAGCTGTAGCATTGGGCGTAGCGCACCTGATCCAAGATCTTCAACGTATCCTCGAACTCAGCATCGGTTTCACCGGGGAAACCGACGATGAAGTCGCCTGACACCGCAATGTCGGGCCGCACCGCCCGCACGCGATCGATGATGCGCAAATAGCTGTCCACGCTATGGCTGCGGTTCATGGCCTTGAGGATACGATCATTGCCCGACTGCACCGGCAGATGGAGGAAGGGCATCAGCTTCTCCACCTCGCCATGCGCGGCGATCAGGCCGTCGCTCATGTCGTTGGGATGGCTGGTGGTATAACGGATGCGCTTGAGGTCGCCGATCTTCGCCAAGGCGCGGACCAACCCGTCCATGCCCTGCATCGCGCCCTTGTCGTCTTCCCCGGTCCAGGCGTTCACATTCTGGCCCAGCAGCGTGATTTCGCGCACGCCGCCATCGACCAGCGCCTTGGCCTCGTCCAATATGGCGTCCCATGACCGGCTGATTTCCGCGCCGCGCGTATAGGGCACGACGCAATAGGTGCAGAATTTGTCGCATCCTTCCATGATCGTCAGGAAGGCGGTCGGCCGGGCCTGCTTGGTCCGGGCGGGGAGCGCACCGAATTTAGACGCCAGTGGCATATCGGTGTCGATCGCTTCCTCACCGCGCCCGACCTTGTCGATCAGGTCGGGCAGGCGATGATAGGCCTGCGGGCCGACGACGATGTCGACGGTGCGCGCGCGCCGCTGGATTTCGCCGCCTTCTGCCTGCGCGACGCACCCGGCGACGGCGATCATCGGGCGGCTACCATCCTCGCGCACCATGCGGCCGATATCGGAATAAACCTTGTCCACCGCCTTTTCGCGGATGTGACAGGTGTTAAGGATGACGAGATCGGCGTCGGCCCCTTCCGCCGCCGCGGTCATGCCGCGCGTGCCCAGCATTTCGGCCATGCGCTCGCCATCATAGACGTTCATCTGGCAGCCAAAGGATTTGACGTGGAAAGTCGCCGGGGCAGTCTTCGCAAGCTTGGGAGGGGTATCGTTACGATTCATCGCCACGGCTATACAGGGGGCAGGGGCGAAGCGGAAGGGCGCTGATGCTTCAGCGCATTTTGGACGATGCTTTGCGCGATCCGCTCTCGCGCCATCGCCGCTATGACCTTCCGGTCGGCGCATCCGGCGGGATCGAACGGCTCCAAAAAGCGCAGCGTGACCGGCAACGTCCCCTTGCGTCCCAATATGCGCATGGCGTTGGCCCCGGCCGGTTCCTCGCCATGCCAGGCGATCTCCGCCGTCGCCGCGCCATAATCGATATGCACCGGCTGGATCATCACCGCGCGCGGCGGCGGCAGCAATACGGCCAGCAAGGCAGGCTTGAATGGCAGCAGACCGCTGCCGTCGTTCGTCGTGCCTTCGGGAAAGAGCGCCACCGGCTGATGCCCCAGCAAAGCCTTGCGCAGCGCGTCGATCTGCCCCGACAGCGCGCCGCGCCGTTCGCGCGCGACGAACAATGTATTATTTTGCGCCGCCAGCCATCCTATCACCGGCCAGCGGGCGATGCCGTCATGGGCGACAAACGCCGCGCCAGTCGCGTCGGCCAGCGCCAATATGTCGATCCAGCTGACATGATTGGCGAGCAGGAACATGTCGCCATCATAAAGCCACCCGTCAATCCGCACCTTCGCGCCGACCGATCGTGCGGCCAGCGCCAGGAAGCGTCGCGGCCAGGGCGACGGGCGGCGCGCAAAACGCCAGAGCAGGTGCGGGATCAGGCAGAAGAGCAGGCTGGCGATCAGTGCCGCAATGCGGATCGTCCGGCGTAGTCCGCGCAATCTGTCAGTTCTTCCGTTCGAGCGCGACGCCGTATAATTCCATGCGATGATCGACCAGGCGGAAGCCCAGCTTCTCGGCGATCAGCTTCTGTAGCTGTTCCAGTTCCGGGTCAACAAATTCGATGACATTTCCCGTCTCGACATCAATCAGATGATCGTGATGCGATTCCGGCGCCGCTTCATACCGGGCGCGACCGTCACCGAAATCATGCCGGTCAAGGATGCCTGCTTCCTCGAACAGGCGCACCGTGCGGTACACCGTGGCGATCGAAATGCCTGGATCGATCGCTGCGGAACGGCGATGCAATTCCTCGACATCGGGATGGTCGGTCGCATCGCTCAACACCTGGGCGATGACCCGGCGCTGCTCGGTGATCCGCAGTCCCTTCTCATGGCACAGGGCTTCGACGTCGATTTTGCGGTTCATGCAGGCTCGCTTAATGGCTTGGTGCGACAGGTTGGATCAAGCCTAGCGGCTTTTCCATATACAGGAAAGGGGCGCGTCGGCGACGCACCCCTTTCCTTGACGGCTTTTTGAAAGGCTGACGGATCAGCCAGACGTATTACTTGCCGCGCGGGGGGGCTGTCCGGCGACGCTTGGTGCCCAAGCCGATCTTCTTCGCCAGGTTGCGGCGCTGTTCGGCATAATTGGGGGCTACCATCGGATAATCGGCGGGCAGGCTCCACTTGGCGCGATAGTCATCCGGCGTCATCTGATAATGGGTCATCAGGTGGCGCTTGAGCATCTTGAGCTTCTTGCCGTCTTCTAAGCAGATAATATAGTCTGGCTTGATCGACGAACGGACCGAAACGGCCGGCTCCGGCTTGACTTCAGGCACGGGCGCGGTCTGGCTCAGGCCAGACAGCGCAGCATGAACATTCTGGATCAGCGTAGACACGTCAGAGACAGCGACGCTGTTGTTCGAAACATGGGCAGCCACAATGTCCGAGGTCAAAGTAATGAGCAACTCGCTCTGGGCCGATTCGATTTCCATTTTCCTGTTTCCTACAAGGCTATATTGTTCTGCGACCCGCCCAAGGATTTCGTTTCAGGAGCGGTATATGGTCGCTAGACGTTGGCGGACGATTTCGCAAGACCCTAGTGGTTCATGCCAGCATGTCGATGCGAAAGCTCAGCGCATCGTGAAGTTGACCATCATTACCGCGATAGTAACCGGGGCGGCGATGTACATATTCGAACCCGGTTTTCTCGTATAGTTTGACCGCCTTATTCGTGGCCCGCACTTCCAGGTTCATGGAAGTGATGCCCCGCTGGCGCGCAGTGCGCAGGCTGTGGCGCAACAATGTCTCGCCGATGCCTCGCCCGCGCCAGATCGGATCGACCGCCAGCAACAGCAGTTCGCACTCGTCGAGCACCGACCGCACCAGCGCGAAGCCCAGCGGCGCGGCGTCCAGGCGAGCGATCGTCAGCCAGGTGCCCGGCATCATCATCACCCCGGCCAGTTGCGGCAACGTCCAGGCCTCGCCGAATACGGGATCGAACGCGCGGGCCATGACGTCCATCGCATCGCCCAGCGCGTTGCGTTCACCCTCGTCATAGACGCTCATATGCAGGTCGGGGATCATGACGCAGCGCGCTCCGCCATGGTCATCGCGTCCGCACCACGGCCATAGATCGGGCTGGGGGGTAGCGCCGCAAGCCCGGCGATCAGCGGATAGTCGGCCGCGTCGGGATAGAGGGTGATCGCTGCGCCGCCGCCACGCGCGGTCACCAGCGCTTCGGCACCGGTGCCATACAGGATTGGCGCATCAAGCAATTGCGCCAGTTGCGCAATCGGCGTGGAGGCGATTGCGCTCGTGGCGGTCATCCCGTCTGCGGTGAAGCATTGCCAGAATAGTTCGCCATGGCCGCCGGTGATCGTGACGGCGATCGGGCCGCCATCATGTTCCTGCGCCGCTTTCGCCGCGATCAGCGCTGGCGCGCTATAGCCATGCAGCGGGATATCCCAGGCCAGCGCCAGCGCACGGGCGGCGGCAATGCCGATCCGCACCCCGGTAAAGCTGCCCGGTCCAACATCCACCACGATCGCGTCAGCGCGTCCCCCATCGGGCAAGGCGGCGATCGCGGGCAGCAGCGCCTCGGCATGGCCGCGCCCGACGACTTCGTGGAACCGGCCGATCGGTGCCCCGTCCTCCAGCAGCGCGACGGACAGGGCCTGGGTGGCGGTGTCGATCACCAGAAGACGCAAGCAAACCCCCTCAAGCATCCGCCCCAAGCATCCATGCTTTGCGGATTCGTCTTGCGGTTAGTCGATCCTTGGGAATTTGCCAAATATCGCAGGCAGCTTCAGACTGCGCGGACCTCGGTCACTTCGGGCACATAATGTTTGAGCAGCTGCTCGATGCCGTTCTTGAGCGTGGCGGTCGAGGAAGGGCAACCGGAACAGGCACCCTGCATCTTGAGATATACGGTGCCCTTGTCGAAGCCGCGATAGATGATGTCGCCGCCATCATTGGCCACCGCTGGCCGCACCCGCGTATCGATGAGTTCGCGGATCTGCTCGACGATTTCGGCATCTTCCGGGGCGTCGGTGAAACTGTCTGCGTCGGACGGCACGCTGATCCCGGCGGCCGAGCCAGGCGTGAACAACGGCATGTTAGCGGAAAAATGTTCCAGCAACGTCGCCAGCACATCGGGCTTCACATCGGACCATTCCGATCCCGGCGCGATCGTCACGGAGATGAAATGCCCGCCGAAGAACACGCCGGTCACATCGCCCAGACCAAACAGCGCGTCCGCCAGCGGCGATGCTTCCGCCTCCTCCGGCGTCGCAAAATCGCGCGTACCGGTGCCCATGACTTCGCGTCCAGGCAGGAATTTGATGGTCGCCGGGTTGGGCGTCAGTTCGGTTTCGATCAGCATAGCCTTCATGTGGCGATTGCCGCAGCCAAGATCAAGCGCTTCGGGAACTTCGATCGATCCTGGCGATTGAAACAGGCAACGCAACAAGGAGACAGGATGATGAGCGACACCAACGATATTCGAGAGCGTTTCTGGGCCGAACTGTCCAGCAGTCCCTTCTTGATGCTGGGCCTGCAAAATAGCGCGGAACATAGCGCCCCAATGACGGCGCAACTCGATCCCAACGCCAATCATTGCTTCTGGTTCTACACGTCGCGAGACAATCGGCTTGCCCCCGGCGGCCCGGCGATGGCGCAATATGCGGCGAAGGATCACAATCTCTTCGCCTGCATCGAAGGGACGCTCTCGCCCGAAACCGATCCGGCCGTCATCGACCGCTATTGGTCGAAGGAAGTCGAGGCCTGGTATCCGGGCGGCCGCAACGATCCCAATCTGCTGATGCTGCGCTTCGATCTGGGCACCGCCGAAATCTGGCGATCGGACATGTCGATCAAGGGCGTCTTCAAGATGCTGTTCGGCGGCGATGTGCGCGATGAAATGAAGGGCAAACATGCCGAAGTGGCGCTCTGACGCCCTTTCCTTCGCTTGAAAAGCAGCGGCCGCGGTGCATATCCGCGGCCGCTTGCTATTTACCTGCAACTTCGCCATATGCGTTGCAGCGCAGCAGACGGGCCGTTTCGGCCCCCTAGCGATTGGCAGCGTGATCGTCCGCAATCCCAATTGGCCTCATGGGTCAGGTGAGGACCACGGACCGGCCAATGAGAGTCTGCGCCAAGCTTGAGGCTTCCCTTTTCACGCGGGTCGTTTCGTAACCCGCCTCGCGCCCTTCCTGCGTCCGCAGAGCAAGTTGGCGCATGGCTGACTTGTGAGTTTTCTAAATGCAATTCAACGAACTTGGTCTCGCCGAGCCCATCATGAAGGCGCTCGCCTCCAAAAATTATGTCACGCCCACTCCGATCCAGCAAAAGGCGATCCCCGTGCTGCTGGAAGGCAAGGATCTGTGCGGCATCGCCCAGACCGGCACCGGCAAGACCGCTGCCTTCGCGCTGCCCAGCCTCGATTATTTCGCCCGCAACCCGCGCGTGACGCCGGTCAAGGGCTGCCGCATGCTGGTGCTGGCCCCAACCCGCGAACTCGCCGCGCAGATCGCACAGAGCTTCCGCGACTATGGCCGCTTCCTGAAGCTGTCGGTCGAAACCGTCTTCGGCGGCGTGCCGATCGGCAAGCAGATCCGCGCGCTCAGCGTCGGCGTAGATGTCGTTGTTGCGACGCCGGGCCGCCTGCTCGACCTGATCGATCAGCGCGCCTTGACCCTCAAGGATGTCGAAATCTTCGTCCTCGACGAAGCCGACCAGATGATGGACATGGGCTTCATCCATCCCTTGAAGCGCGTCGCCAAGATGCTGCCGGCCGATCGCCAGAACCTCTTCTTCTCGGCTACCATGCCTAAGGAGATCGAGGCGCTCGCCGCGCAGTTCCTCAACAATCCGGTCAAGGTCAGCGTCGCCCCGCAATCGACCACTGCCGAGCGCGTCGATCAGCAGATGTATTTCGTGAACCAGGGTGAGAAGCAGGCGCTCCTCCATCTGGTGCTCCAGAGCGAAGAGATCGACCGCGCGCTGATCTTCACCCGCACCAAGCATGGCGCCGACCGCGTCGTCCGCTTTCTGGAAGGTGCCGGCATCGACGCCTTCGCCATCCATGGCAACAAGAGTCAGGGCCAGCGCACCACCGCGCTCCAGGCGTTCCGCCAGGGCAAGGTGAAACTGCTGGTCGCGACGGACATCGCCGCCCGCGGCATCGACGTGTCGGGCGTCAGCCACGTCATCAACTTCGAAATCCCCAATGTGGCCGAACAATATGTCCACCGTATCGGCCGCACGGCGCGCGCCGGTGCCGACGGCATCGCGATCAGCTTCGTGGCGGATGACGAGCGTCCCTATTTGAAGGCGATCGAGAAGACGACCCGCGTGAAGCTGGAAGTCACGCCTCTGCCGGAAAACTTCATGGACGCCGTGCGCGCTTTGCCCAAGCCGGCGGCGCCCAAGAAGGGACCGAGCCAGTCCCCGCAGCAGCAGGCGCGCCGCGCCGATGGCCAGCGGAAATATCAGGACGGCCAGCGCCAGCAGCGCGGCACCCCCGATCGCGCGCATCGTCCCGAAGGCGACGCGCCTGCCAAGCGGCCGTTCAACCGTCGCCGCAGCGGTGGTGGTGGCGTCGGCGCGCACAAGGGTGCCGTCCAGCGTACTGGCGCACCGCGCTAAACCATGTTGCAGGTTGGGATGAACATATCCCGACAGTTTTGACGTGAATTAAGTGGGCGGGTGGCAACACCCGCCCTTCTTTGTCAGTGGCCATTCAGGAATATGCCGTTAGGCTCCCTTGCCTATGTATTTTATCCCCCGCCGTTCGGCCGCTTCGCTTTCTGTCATCGCCCTGCTTTTGTCGGGGGCGCCGCTCGCAGCCCAAACCGATTCAACGCCCGCTGTCAGGCAGGGGGCTATCAGCGGTCAGGCGCAGACCCGGCCATGGCTTTACGACAATAGCGATGTGCCGATCGATCCGGCCTGGCGTTTCGGCACGCTCTCCAACGGTCTGCGCTACGCCATACGGCGCAACGGCGTTCCGCCGGGGCAGGTGTCCGTCCGCCTGCGGATCGACGCCGGCTCCCTGATGGAGCAGCCCGAAGAACTGGGCTATGCCCATTTCATCGAACATCTCTCGATGCGCGGATCGCGCCATGTGCCCGACGGCGAATCCAAGCGCATCTGGCAGCGGCTGGGCGTGACCTTCGGCAGCGACAGCAATGCGCAGACGACCCCCACCGGCACCACCTATGCGCTCGACCTGCCGCAAGCGACCCCGGTCAGCCTGACCGAGAGCATGAAGATTCTATCGGGCATGATGACCGATCCCAATATCGTGGACAGCGCCGTCGATGCCGAACGCGCCGTGGTGCTCGCCGAACGGCGTGAGAGCGACGGGCCGCAAATGCGCATGTCCGACGCCAGCCGACTGCATTTCTTCGCCGGCCAGCCGCTCGCCGATCATGCGCCGATCGGCACCGTGGCGACGCTGACCGCCGCAACCGCTGCCAAGGTGGAGGCCTTCCACCAGCGCTGGTATCGCCCCGAAAATGCCGTGATTTCGATCGCAGGCGACATTGACCCCGCGCAGGCCGAACAGCTCATCAAGGATAATTTCGCCAACTGGACGGTCCCCGGAAAGGGCGCGCCGCTGCCCGATTTCGGCGCGCCGGATGCCAATCGGCCCGCAACGCGCGTGGTGGTGGAGCCGGGCGTGCCGCTCGGCCTGACGCTGGCCTGGCTGCGCCCCTGGACACCCCATGCCGACACCATCGTCTATAATCAGGACAAACTGACCGACATGCTGGCGCTACAGATAATCAGCCGCCGGCTGGAGCAGGCGGCCCGCGCCGGTGGCAGCTTCCTGCAAGCGGGCGTCGAGCAGCAGGATGTCAGCCGCTCGGTCGATGGCACCTTCATGACCATCATTCCGACGGGCGAAAATTGGGAAAAGGCGCTGGCCGACGTGCGCGCCGTGGTGGAGGACGCAAAGGCCACGCCGCCCAGCATCGCCGAAATCGAGCGCGAATATGCGCAGATGGATACTGCGCTCAATATCCAGGTCGAAAATGCGGATACGGAGCCGGGCGCCAAGCAGGCCAGCGATCTCGTCAGCGCTGTCGACATCCGTGAAACCACGGTCAGTCCCCAGGCCGCCGTCGACATCTTCCGCGCGGGCAAGCCTGCGATGACGCCGGAAAAAATCCTCGACTCCACGCGCCGTCTTTTTTCCGCAGGCGTATTCCGTGCGCTGATGGTGACGGGCAAGATCCAGCCAGGCCTCGACGCGAAACTCGCCGCCGCGGTCGCCGCGCCGGTGAAGGCGGCCACCAATGCACGCCTTGCCGACAAGGCGGTGACGATGGACGATTTGCCCAAGCTCGGTCCGCCCGGAACGGTCGTGTCGCGCGCGCCGGTTGGCCTACAGGGCATGGAAAGCATCGCCTTTTCCAACGGCGTGATGCTCACCCTCTTCGCCAATGACGCGGAAACCGAAAAGGTGCGGATCAACGTCCGCTTTGGCCATGGCCAGCAGGCTTTCTCGCCGACCAAGCCGGTCGCTAGCTGGGCCGGCGATTATGCGTTGGTGGCGGGCGGCATCGGCAAGCTGGGCCAGCGCGAACTGGACGACCTGACCAACGGCCGCCGCATGGGCATGGATTTCTCGATCGACGATGACGCTTTTGAGATGCAGGCCGTGACCCGTCCCGCCGACTATCGCGACCAGCTGCGCCTCTTTGCGACCAAGCTGGCTGAGCCGGGCTGGGACCCGGCACCGCTCGCGCGGGTGAAGACCGGCGCGATCGTCGCCTATGACGCGATGTCGCGCGCGCCGGATTCCGTGCTGGGCCGCGATCTCAACTGGCTGTTGCATGACAAGGATGTGCGCTTCCGCACGCCCTCGCGCGCCGAGATTGAAGCGCTCACGCCGCAGGCGTTCCGCGCGACCTGGGAACCGATCCTCGCTTCCGGTCCGATCGAGGTGCAGATTTTCGGCCAGGTGAAGGCCGACGAGGCGATCCAGGCCGTCGCCGCGACCTTTGGCGCACTGCCCGCCAGGCCGGACGTGCCGGTCCCTGCGATCAACCGCGCGATGCGCTTCCCGGCCCATGTCGAAACCCCGGTCGTGCTTCGGCACAAGGGCGACAAGGAACAGGCGGCGGCGGTCATGGCCTGGCCCACCGCCGGCGGATTCGCGTTGCAGAAGGAAGCGCGGCAGCTGGAAATCCTGACCCAGATTTTCAACGACCGCCTGTTCGACAAGCTGCGCTCGACCGAAGGCGCGGCCTATTCGCCCAGCGTCCAGAATAACTGGCCCTTCTCCTACGAAAGCGGCGGCTACATCCTCGTCACCAGCCAGGTCCGGCCTGACAAGGTCGCCTATTTCTATAGCGTGGTGAAGGACACGGCGGCCGATCTCGCCAAGACCCCCGTCAGCGACGACGAGCTGCAACGGGCGGTTGCGCCGATGCGGCAATTGCTGATGCGCGCCAGCACCGGCAATGCCTTCTGGATGAACCAGATGGAAGGCGCAACCCATGATCCGCGCTATATCGAGGCGATGAAGAGCATGTCGCCGGACATGCTCACCGTCACGCCTGCGCAATTGCAGGCGCTTGCAGCCAAATATCTGGTGCCGGGAAAAAGCTGGTCGACGGTCGTCCTGCCCGAAGGGGTGGCGGCACGCTGATCGCGCCACCCCCGCATCACGCTGGTTCGTGAATCTCCATCAATTGTTCGTAGAGGCGGACATATTCCAGATGGAGGTCGCGAATGGCGGGATTGGTTGATTGCGCTGCGAGTTCGCGGTTCCTTTCCAGCCGCGCTGCGAAATAGTTTCGGTCGAAACATGGCGTCGTCGTCATTCAGTGCCTCCCTTATGGTTGGGCGGGTAAATGGACCGGACATCAATAAGTTGCGACGTATTGGCACAGGGGATGCGGGCTGCGACAAGGCGTGACTGAGATGCGGCAGGAAGGCGAGAGTGGATTTGCGCTTGCGCAATGCTCGTCTGGGTCGCTACCCCCTTGTTATAAGGCGGTTCTGTCTTGTTATGCGGGACCGCCGAACCCATGACCCTTCCTGCCTTGACCCAAAGTTGCGGGACGGTTCGTGCTCAAGCCCATTCAGAGCGGCGGGCATGAGCCTGCGCCTCATCCTGTCGGTAGAAGCCCTGGAGCCGCGCTTGTCGGGTATCGGCCGCTACAACTGGGCGCTTGCATCCCGCGTGGCGAACATAGCCGGCGTCGATGAAGTCCGCTTCTGGCGCGGCGGCCACTGTATCGCTGATCCGGCGGCTTTGCTGGACGCAGGGCGGGGACCGCCGCGCGCCTAGCGGCCACGCTGGGTGCGCGATCTCGCGCAGAGTCGCTTTGGCCGCACCCATCTGTTCCACGGCCCAAATTATTTCCTGCCCGATTGGGCCGAAGGAGGCGTCGTGATGGTTCACGACCAGTCGGTCTTGCGCTATCCCGACATGCATCCGGCGGACCGACGTGCCCATTTCGAACGGCGCTTCGCCCGGTCGCTGGCGATCGCGGGCCATATCGTCATCGACAGCGAAACGGTGCGGCGGGAGGCGTTGCCACGCTGAAACGCGGCCGGTGCTGGCCCGCTACGATCTTGCGCCCGGCAGCTATGCGCTATGCGTCTCCACCGTCGAACCGTGCAAGCGGATTCCCGAATTGCTTGGCGCCTTGTCGTGGCGGGCGGCTATAGCTGGGACCGGTGCGTGCGCGAAACGATCGACGTCTATCGCCGCCTGGATTGAATCAGCGAACCCCGCGCAGCGCAGTAACGATCATCTGCGCCGTGCGGTGGACGGCGTTGCTGGCGGATAGGCGCGGCCGCGACACGCTGCGATGGCCCAGGCCGAACAGGCAGGCGAGAATCATTTCCTCCGCTGCGTCCAGCGCTTCGCCGGACAGCTTGTCATTGGCGGCGCAGGCGAAATAGCGAATGAAGGTGCGGAATCGCTGGCACATGGAGCCGATCGTGTCGGCGACGGCGGGGTTACGAAAACTTTCGGCCAATATGTCGAAGGATAGGGCTTCGTCCTTCTCGTCGATCGTGTGGAGCAGCAATTGCTCGAATGTTTCGTCTATCGTCAGTTCGTCCGAATCCAGCCGCGCCTGAATCTCCGCCATTTCGCGGCACCATTGGTCGGCATCGTCATGGACCAGCGCCTCAATGATATCGCCCTTGCTCTTGAACAGCCGATATATCTGGCCAACCGAAACCTGGGCCGCGACCGCCAATTCGGCCATTGCGGTCTGGTGGAATCCATGGCTGTCGAATAAGGTACGGGCGGCCGTCAAGATACGAATGCGACCATTTTTTTCTTGCTGCACTGCAACCACGTCCACCCCTTCGGCGTTTTTTGCCTCTTGAAATCCCATAGCCATGATCGTACCTGCGCGGCAAGCGGAATGAATGTTCATTCCATCTCTTTGATCCCTATTTCGAAACGGATATTCAAGCGATGCAAAAGGGGACAATCATCGGGCTGCTGGCGTGTGCGTCGGCATTGGCGCTGAGCGCGTGCGGTGAAAGCCCGCCGCCTGCGCCGCCGCCGCCCGCCGTCGGCGTGCTGACGCTCAAGGTCGAATCCGCGCCATTGGTGAATGAATTGCCTGGCCGAATCGTCGCATTCGAAACCGCCGAGGTGCGCCCACAGATCAGCGGCGTGATCCGTCGCCGGCTGTTTCAGGAGGGCGGCACCGTCCGCGCCGGTCAGCTTCTTTACGAAATCGACGATGCGCCCTATCGCGCCGCGCTGGCCCAGGCGCAGGGCTCGCTCGCCCGCGCCAATGCCGCGATCCGGTCGACCGGGTTGCAGGCGCAGCGTTACAAGGATCTGGTCGGTATCAACGCCGTCAGCCGCCAGGAATATGACGATGCCGACGCCACCGCCCAGCAGGCGCGTGCCGATGTTGCGGCGCAGCGTGGCGCGGTTCAGGCGGCGCAAGTGAATCAGAATTTCACCCGTATCCGCGCACCGATTTCCGGCCGGATCAGCCGCTCGCTCTTTACGCCCGGCGCCTTGGTGCAGGCGGGGCAGGCGGATGCGCTCACGACGATTCAACGCACCGATACTGTCTATGTCGATGTCTCGCAGTCGGCCGCACAGATCATCGACCTCAAGCAGGCGATGAAGAGCGGCGGCGTCAGCCAGGCCGATGGCGCGCGCATCCAGCTGTTGCTGCCCAATGGCAGCGTCTATCCGATCGAGGGCCGCCTGCAATTTTCCGAAGTCACCGTCGATCCGACATCGGGCGCGGTGACCTTGCGCGCCACCTTCCCCAATCCCGACGGCCTGTTACTGCCCGGCATGTATGTCCGCGCCAAGCTCGTGGAGGGGCAGCGGACCCAGGCGATCCTGGCACCGCAGCAGGGCATCAGCCGCGACGCGCGCGGCCGGGCGACCGCTATGGTGGTGGGCGAGGATAACAAGGTCGAAATCCGCCAGGTTAAGGTGGACCGCGCCGTGGGCGACAAGTGGATCGTCACCAACGGACTGAAGCCTGGCGACAAGCTAATCGTCGAAGGGCTGGTGAACCTGCGTCCCGGCACGGTCGTCAAGCCAGGCGCGCCGCAGCAGGTGACCGCCGCCCAGGCCGGTGCGCAAAGTGGCGCGCAACCGGCGCAGGGCGGGGCGAACTAAGCCATGGCCCGCTATTTTATCGACCGACCCATTTTCGCATGGGTCATCGCCATCGTCATCATGCTTGCCGGCCTGCTCGCCATGCGGTCCCTGCCGGTCGCGCAGTTCCCGGAAATCGCGCCGCCCGCAGTCACCATCGCGACCAGCTATCCCGGCGCCAACGCGCAAACGCTGGAAAGCACCACCACGCAGATTATCGAACAACAGCTCAAGGGCATCGACAATCTGCGCTATTTCTCCTCGACCAGCGACGGGTCGGGCAATCTGAGCATCAGCCTGACTTTCGAACAGGGCACCGATCCCGACATCGCGCAGGTGCAGGTACAGAATAAACTGTCGCAGGCGACGCCGCTTCTGCCGCAGGAAGTGCAGCAGCAGGGGCTGCGCGTCGGCAAATCGACGTCCAGCTTCCTGCTCATCATGTCGGTTTATGCCGATGACGGCATCCACGACCAGGAGGACGCCGCCGACTTTATCGCGTCCAATCTGCAAGATCCGATCAGCCGTGTGACCGGCGTCGGCGATACGCAGTTGTTCGGCTCGCAATATGCCATGCGCATCTGGCTCGATCCCTACAAGATGGCTAATCTGGGCGTCACGACTGGCGACGTGAAGTCCGCGATCACCGCCCAGAATGCGCAGGTTTCAGCGGGGCAGATCGGCGGATCGCCCTCGCCCAAGGGTCAGGCGCTCAACGCCACCGTCACCGCCCAGTCGCGCCTGCGCACGCCGGAGGAATTCCGCAACATTCGCCTGCGCAGCAACAGCGACGGCTCCGTTGTGCTGATGTCGGATGTAGCGCGCGTCGAACTGGGCGCGGAAAATTACGGCTTTGGGGTGAAATTCCAGGGGCATCCGGCATCGGGTTTCGGCGTCAAGCTGGCACCGGGCGCGAACGCGCTCGATACGGTGGAAGCGGTCAAGGGCCGCGTCGATCAACTGTCGAAGAATTTCCCGAGCTGGGTGAAATATGATTTCCCGGTCGACAATTCGACCTTCGTGAAACTGTCGGTCGAACAGGTCATCCACACCCTGTTCGAAGCCGTCCTGCTGGTCTTCGTCGTCATGTTCCTGTTTTTGCAGAACTGGCGTGCGACGCTTATCCCGACGATTGCGGTGCCAGTCGTGCTGCTAGGATCGCTGGCGATCCTGAGCGCGGCCGGTTTCACCATCAACACGCTGACCCTGTTCGGCATGGTGCTGGCGATCGGCCTGCTGGTCGATGACGCGATCGTCGTCGTCGAGAATGTCGAACGTCTGATTCAGGACGAAGGCCTCAGCCCCAAGGAAGCCGCGCGCAAGTCGATGGATGAAATCAGCGGCGCGCTGATCGGCATCGGCCTGGTGCTATCGGCCGTATTCCTGCCGATGGCCTTCTTCGGCGGGTCGACCGGCGTCATCTTCCGCCAATTCTCGATCACGATCGTCTCATCGATGATCCTGTCGGTGCTGGTGGCTTTGATCCTCACCCCGGCGCTATGCGCCACCATCCTCAAACCGGCCTCGCACGGCCATAGCTGGAACGGGCCGATCGGCTCGATCTTCGGCCGCTTCTTCGACTGGTTCAACCGCACCTTCGACAAGGGCGTGGTCCGTTATGGCCAGGGCGTGGAGAAAGTGGAGCGGCGTTGGGGCCGCACGATGCTGGCCTATGCTCTCATCGTTGTCGGCATGGCCTTCATCTTCCTGCGCCTGCCCAGCGGCTTCCTGCCGGATGAGGATCAGGGCATCATCATCAACCAGGTTTCGCTACCCGCCGGCTCTACGCTGGAGGAAACGGAGCGCGCTTTGGCTAGAATGCGCGACCATTATATGGTGGATGAAAAGAAGAACGTCTCGGCGGTCTTCACCATCGCCGGCTTCGGTTTTGTCGGCCAGGGTCAGAATGTGGGCATCGTCTTTGCCCGCATGAAGGACTGGAAGGATCGCAAGGGTGCCGATAACCAGGTGCCTGCCATTGCCCTGCGCGCCAACAAGGCTTTTCAGAAAATCTCGTCGGGCATGGCTTTCGCCTTCGTGCCGCCTGCGGTGCAGGAACTGGGCAACGCATCGGGCTTCGACTTCCAACTGCTCGACCAGGCCAATCTGGGCCATGAGAAGCTGCTTGCCGCGCGCAACCAGTTGCTCAGCATGGCGATGGGCGACAAGCGTCTGGCGCAGGTCCGCCCCAATGGGCTGGAGGATACGCCGCAACTGAAGCTGAACGTGGATCAGGCGGCAGCTGGCGCTCTGGGCATCGCCCAGGCCGACGTCAACGACACGATCAGCACGAATCTGGGCGGCGCCTATGTCAATGACTTCATCGATCGCGACCGGGTGAAGCGGGTCTATGTTCAGGCTGATGCGCCATTCCGCACGTCGCCCGACGCCATCAACGCATTCCATGTGCGCGGCAGCAGCGGGGCCATGGCACCGCTGTCGGCCTTCTCCACGACGCAATGGGTGCAGGGGCCGGCCCGTCTGGAACGGTTCAACGGCGTTCCGTCAATGAACATTCAGGGCGCGCCTGGTCCCGGCGTGTCGAGCGGTACGGCGATGCAGGCGATGGAGGAATATGCGGCTAAGCTGCCCGCTGGTATCGGCTATAGCTGGAACGGCATTTCCTATGAGGAACGCACCTCCGGTGGCCAGGCACCTTATGTCTATGCGCTCTCCATGCTGATCGTGTTCCTCTGCCTCGCGGCGCTCTATGAAAGCTGGTCGGTTCCGATCGCGGTCATGCTGGTGGTGCCGTTAGGCGTGCTCGGCGCGGTGATTGCGGCCAGGCTCGCGGGGTTGGATAACGACATCTACCTGCAAGTCGGCCTCATCACGACCATCGGCGTGTCGGCGAAGAACGCGATCCTGATCGTGGAGTTTGCCGAGGAGAAGATGCGTGAGGGGATGTCGCCGGCAAAGGCGGCGCTGGAAGCGGGCAAGCTGCGCCTGCGGCCGATCCTGATGACCAGCTTCGCCTTCATCTTCGGCGTGTTGCCCCTGGCCCTGTCGAAAGGCGCGGGCGCTGGCGGTCAGAATGCGATCGGCTGGGCCGTGGTCGGCGGCATGTTGTCTGCCACGGTGCTGGCGATCTTCTTCGTGCCCGTCTTCTTTACCGTCGTGAAGCGGCTGTTCCGGGAACATAAGAACCATGAAGCGGAAGGCGATCGGGCAACCCCCAACGCCCCGCAGGAGGCTTGAAGACCATGCGCAATGTAAGAGCGCTGGGCGCCGTCACTCTCTCGCTGGCGCTGGCCGCCTGCGACATGGCGCCCAAATATGTGCGGCCCGAACTGCCGGTGCCCGCGACCAGCCCCCAGGGACCGGCCTATGCGACCGGCGACGGGCAGGGCGTGGCTGTGACGGCCGACACCGGCTGGCGCGATTTCTTTACCGATGCTCGTCTGGCGCGCGTGATCGAAACCGCGCTCGCCAATAATCGCGACCTTCGCCTTGCGGTCGCGAATGTCGAGCAGGCGCGCGCGCAATATCGGGTGCAGCGGGCCGACCTGCTGCCAACGGTGGCGGGTACGGGTACGGCGACCTTTTCTTCACAGCCGCTCGTCCAGTTCGGTCAAAGCGACCGGTTGCGGCAGGACGTCTATCAGGCGCAGGTCGGCATTTCAGCCTGGGAAATCGACCTGTTCGGGCGAGTGCGCAACCTGACCAAATCGGCGCAGGAGCAATATTTCGCCAGTGTCGAAAATCGCAACGCCGCGCAGGTCACGCTGATCGCCGAAATCGCCAATGCCTGGCTCACGATGGCGGCCGATCAGGAAAGGCTGCGTATCGCCCGCGATCTCGAAAGCGCGTTCGGCAAGACGCTGGAACTGAACAAAGCCCGCTTTGCCAAGGGCATTGCGTCGGAACTGGACGTGCGCCAGGCGCAGACCAGCTATGACAGCGCACGGTCGGACATTGCGCAGGCGACGACGCTGGTGGCACAGGATCAGAATGCGCTGAACCTGCTGGCCGGCACGACCGTCCCGGCGACGGATCTGCCCGACGCCCTGCCGCCTTCCGACGCGACGTTGGATAATCTGCCGTCGGGCGTGGGTTCGGACATCTTGCTGCGCCGTCCCGATATCGCGTCGGCGGAACATCAGTTGCGCAGCGCCAATGCGGATATCGGTGCAGCGCGGGCGGCCTTCTTCCCGCGCATTTCTCTGACCGCCGCGCTCGGCACCGTCAGCACCGGCCTTTCGGGCCTGTTCGCCGCGGACAGCGAAACCTGGTCGGTGGCCCCGACGGCCAGCCTGCCGATCTTCGACTTTGGCAAGAACAAGGCCAATCTGCGCTACGCGAAAGCCATCTATGATGCGATGGTGGCCACCTATGAAAAGAGTGTGCAAACAGGGTTCCGCGAAGTCGCCGACGCCCTCGCCCGGCGGGGCACGATGAGCCAGCAGCTGGAGGCGCAAACCTCGCTGCGCGATGCGTCGCGAGTCGCCTACACGCTGTCCGAAGCGCGCTTCCGCTATGGCGTCGATAGCTTCCTGACCACACTGGATTCGCAACGCTCGCTCTACAGCGCGGAACAGAGCCTGCTCGCCACCCGCCTGACCCGCGCCAGCAACATGGTCGAACTCTATCGCGCCATGGGCGGCGGCCTGAAATAGGCTTTGGCCGCAAGCGGCGGGAAGCATCGCTGATCGATCTCCGCTATGGACATGGGTGCATAGCGGAGACGATGATGACCCTGGCCCATCGCATTTTTCTTTCGCCGGTCGGCGCACTGACGCTGGTGGCGAGCGACACCGGCCTCGTCGCTATCTTGTGGCAGGATGACGATCCCGCCCGCGTCCGGCTGGCCGCGCGTGCGGAACGCAGCGATCATCCGATACTGGAGACGGTGGCGGCGCAACTGACCGACTATTTCGCGGGCCGGCTTCAGGCCTTCACCGTGCCGCTGGACTTTCGCGGGACGCCTTTCCAACAGACCATCTGGGCGGCGCTACTCGACATTCCCTTTGGCGAAACGCGCAGCTATGGCGACATCGCCCGCGCCGTCGGCCGCCCCACCGCATCGCGCGCGGTTGGTGCCGCCAATGGCCGCAACCCCATCTCGATCATCGCCCCCTGCCACCGCGTCGTCGGTGCGAACGGCGCGCTGACGGGCTTTGCCGGCGGCTTGGAAACCAAGCGCTGGCTGCTGGACTTCGAACAAAACATGTCGGTGATGAGATAGCGGCATCGCACATCGAACCCGTCAGGGTTCGTAAGGCCGAACGGCCGCCCGATCTTATGCGAGGATAGCCAAGCGGGCGGATGCCCGCGCCTACGCCTAAGGACTAAAAAAACTGGTGCACCCAACTGGATTCGAACCAGTGGCCTTTGCCTTCGGAGGGCAACGCTCTATCCAGCTGAGCTATGGGTGCATGACGCTGGTCAGGAGGGGCGGGTAGCAAAGTCCACCGCGCTGCGCCAGCGTCAAAATCGCCCTGAAGCGATTTCTAATCAGATGGAATCATCTGATGACTCGGAAATCGCGTATAAAAGCCCACCGATCTTATTTCGGCACCTTCTCCATCGGCTGGAATTGGCCCAGGCCGCAACTGGCACCCTGCTGTAATCCGGGGCCACCATTCCACAGCACGGTTATGATGTCGACGGAGCAAAGCTGCGACAGGCTGGTCTTGTAGAGGAACCGCTTTTCGAAGCCCAGGCTGGGGCAACTGTTGGGCAGTATGTTGCGATAGGCCTTGTTGCCATTCATGATGAAATCGATTGTGCGGTCGTCGCGGACATTGGTCGACCGGATCGACTGGATCTGGACGCAGTTGATCGGCTCGCCCTTCGCCACATAGGGGTCGGGCTTGTCCTTGGCGGTGGCGGGCAGGGCGGCGCAGGCAAGCGCCAGGCCCAGCGCAAGCCGGGCAGGGGCAACAACGGACATGGCTTCTCTCCTCATATCACGCCGAATCGACGGCACGACGCGCGTATTTCCGTCATGCTCCTAACGGACCGTGGCTGAACAGGAAGAGAATGGATGCCCGCTCAGGCAGCCTTGGGAGCCGCTATTTTGGGCGCGGGCGTCTTGGGCTTGAACCGGCACAGGTCGGCGACGATACAGCGCCAGCATTCGGGCTTGCGCGCCTTGCATACATAGCGGCCATGCAGGATCAGCCAGTGATGCGCGTCGCGGCGAAACGGCCCTGGCACATGCTTGTCCAGCTTCTGCTCCACCGCCAGCACGGTCTTGCCCGGCGCAAGGCCCGTCCGGTTGCCGACGCGAAAAATATGGGTGTCGACCGCGAACGTCTCCTGCCCGAAGGCGGTGTTGACCACGACATTGGCGGTCTTGCGCCCGACGCCGGGCAGGGTGGTCAAGGTGTCGCGATCCTCCGGCACTTCGCCACCAAAATCGCGCACCAATATCTCCGACAGGCCGATGACATTCTTCGCCTTGGTATTGAACAGGCCGATCGTCTTGATATGCGCCTTCAACTGTTCTTCGCCCAGGTCGACCATCTGTTGCGGCGTCTGGACCTCTCGAAACAGCGCGCGGGTCGCCTTGTTGACGCCGACATCGGTCGCCTGCGCCGACAGCGTCACCGCAACCAGCAACTGATAGGGGTTGCCATATTCCAGCTCCGTCACCGGCGCAGGATTGGCTTCGGCCAGCCGACTGAAAAAGTCGAAGATATCGGCCTTTTTCATCTACAGCCCCAACACGCCCTTCATGTCGTAACGCCCGGCCGGTTGCCCCACCAGCCAGCGCGCCGCCTTCACCGCGCCGCGTGCGAAGATGCTGCGGTTTTCCGCGCGATGGCCGATCTCGATCCGCTCGCCCTCGGCCGCGAAGATCACCTGATGATCCCCCGCCACCGATCCGCCGCGCAGCGCGGCAAAGCCGATCGCGCCCTGCGCCCGCGCGCCCGTAATGCCGTCGCGCCCGCGCTCGCTATGCTCCGCCAACGCGATCCCGCGCCCCCGCGCCGCCGCCTCGCCCAGCAGCAGCGCCGTGCCGGACGGCGCATCGACCTTGTGCCGATGATGCATCTCGACGATCTCGATATCCCAGTCATCGCCCAGGCCCGCCGCCGCCTGCTCGACCAGCGCGGCGAGCAGGTTGACGCCCAGCGACGTATTGCCCGTCTGCAACACCGGAATATGTACGGCCGCCTTGTCGATCAGGGCATGATGTACGGCCTCCAGCCCGGTCGTGCCGATCAGCACCGGCTTGCGCGCCGCGATGCAGGCATCCAGATGCGCACCCAGCGCGCCCGGCACCGAAAAATCGATCAGCACCTCGCTCGCTTGCGCCAGCGCCAGCGGATCGGCGGTCATGGCGATGCCCGGCGCGATCTCGCCTACGGAATCGCGATCGGTACCGCCGGCAATGCCCAGGCCAGCATCCGCCGCCGCCTGCGCAATCGCCCGGCCCATCCGCCCCGCCGCCCCGAAAATGCCGATCGTCGTCATGCTGGTCCGTTCCATTATCTATGGTCGCCCCGCCGATGCCAGAGCAGCGCGACTTTGTCATCCCTCCGCCTTGGCGCGGACGCGCTACGTCTCTAGAAGTTCAGCCATGAACCGCGACATCCACAACATCGTCATCCTCACCGGTGCCGGCATTTCTGCCGAGAGCGGCCTCGCCACCTTCCGCGGCCCCGACGGCTTGTGGGAAGGGCATCGCGTCGAGGACGTCTGCACCCCAGAAGCCTTGGCCCGCGACGAAGCGCTGGTGCATCGCTTCTATGACGAGCGCCGCGCGAAGCTGGCGGAGGTTCAGCCCAATGCTGCGCATCAGGCGCTGGCCGTGCTCGATGCGCAATGGCCGGGCGACCTGCTGATCGTCACCCAGAATGTCGATGACCTGCACGAGCGGGCAGGGGCCAGGCGCCTCATCCACATGCATGGCGAACTTAAATCGGCGCTCTGTGCGGCCTGTGGCAAGGCGACCCCTTGGGCCGAACCCTTGCCGCCCGGCGCCCCCTGCGAGGGGTGCCACCAGCCCGCCCTGCGCCCCGACATCGTCTTCTTCGGTGAAATGCCCTATGAAATGGACCGGATTGACGCAGCCGTGCGTGACGCCGACCTGTTCGTGTCGATCGGCACGTCGGGCGCGGTCTATCCGGCGGCGGGTTTCGTCCAGACCGCCCGCCATGTCGGCGCGCGCACGCTGGAACTCAATCTCGATCCTTCGGCCGGCAGTATCTATTTTCATGAAACCCGACTGGGGCCGGCCAGTGCGCTGGTGCCGGATCTGGTGCGCGACCTGCTGGCATGATCGGGCGAACCTCCGAAACCCCCTCGCATTGCCCGCCGCTTATAGTATAGCGCGGCCTTTCCCCATAAGTGCGCGGAGCGATAGGTGATTACTGTCCAGCGGGTGGCCAAGGCCGCCGGCAAGCATCTGACGAAAACGGCGCTGACGCTGCGCAAGGCCCTGGGGGCGCGCGCGACGCGCAGTTGCCCCGCCTGCGGTTCTGCCGTGGTCGGCTTCTTCCGCTATGGCGATAACGCAGAATGGGGCTGCCCCGCATGCGGGGCATCGCCGCGCGAGCGGCTGATGAACTGGCTGATCCAGCAAGGCACGCTCAAGGTGCCGTCGGACGGCGCGATCCTGCACCTTGCCCCCAATGAAGCCAGTCTGGTGCGCCGCTTCTCCGCTGCCGCTGACTACACCCCCGCCGATCTAGACCCGTCGCGCTACGCCGTCGCCAACATGCGCAGCATTGACCTGATGGACCTCTCCGACACCGATCGCTACGACCTGTTCTACGCCAGCCATGTAATGGAGCATGTGCCCGACGATAGGACCGTGCTGCGCAACATCCATCGGGCGTTGAAGCCCGGCGGCGAAGCCTGGCTGATCGTGCCATTATGGGACAAGCCGACTGAGGATGGCAGCTTCGCCATGCCTCCGCGCGAACGCGAGCGGCGCTTTGGTCAATGGGATCATGTCCGCCAGTACGGCCCCGATTTCGCCGATCGCATCCGCGCCGCCGGCTTCGATCTGGAAGAAATCGACGCTGCGGTGATCGACACCGACACGCGCCATTTCCATGGCCTCGGCGACCGTCTGTTCCGCGCCTGCAAGCCGGGCGGAGAGCCTGCACGGTGAGCCGCCTCGCGCGGCTGGAAGGGTCAGCCCGCTTCCTGGCTCTGGTGAAGCTCGCCAATGTCGGACTGGTGCTGATCTGGGGCTTCGCCGTCACCTTCGTCTTCGTGCGCGTCCTGCCGATCGCCGAGTTTCAGGCGTTCCTGTTGCTGGTTGCCTTCGGCAATTTCACTATCTCGGCGGAATTTGGTCTTACCAGCATTATCTACGCCCGGTTGCGCCGCCATTGGCTCAGCAACGGCGTGGACGACGATGATGGCGGCTTCCGGCTGGAGGAAATGGGCGTCCTCTTCCTCTTCCTTGGCCTGCTTGTTATGGGGGCGAGCCTGATCCTGCTTGTGGCATTAGCGGCGGGATGGCTCTCCACCGGCCTGCCATTGCTCTTCCTACTCTTCTTCCTCTCCGCCTGCCTCAACCTCCCGGCCTTGCTTGCCAAGCGCGCGCTGGCGGCGGTGGATGGCAATTTCCTGTGGGAAGGGCTGGATTGCGCGCGGCGCGTGGTGACGATCGGGCTGTTGCTGGCGATGCTGGCGGGCATGGACCCCCGCCTGTCGGTGGCGCTGCAACTCATCGTCAGCGTCGTCGTGATCGGCTACGCGATCGGCCACGTCCACCGTCGCCTCGCCATGAAGCGCAGCCACTGGCTCGCTTTCCGCGTCGGCGGCGGTCATGTCCGCGCCCATTATCTGCGCGACATCGGTGCCTCGGCGGCCTTCACCGTCTCCGACATTATCGCCTACAACGCGCCCTATTTCACCATCGCGCTGGCGACCAGCGATCCCCGGCCGATGCTGGTTTTCGATTTCTTCTTCAAGATGTCTCGTTCGCTGTCCATGTTGGTCCGCGCCACGGTGGAGGCCGCCCTGCCGCGCATCACCCGCGCCTATCATGCCGGCGACCGCGTCCGTCTGCGCCAGTTGCTGGGCCGCGCGCTCGGCGCGGCGATGATCTTCGCGGTCGGCCTGTCCGCCCTTCTGCTGCTGGCGGGCAACCGCCTGTTTGCGATCCTGTTCGACGGCCGCGCCACGATCAACCGGGCGGATATCATCCTCATGATCCTGGCGCTCTTCGCGCTGACGATATTGTGCGTTTCCGTCTACGTGCAGGCGGCGCTTGGCCGCTTTGGCGAACTGCTCGCCCGCTCGCTCCCTTTCCTCGCCGGGTCGCTGGCCAGCGCGCCGCTCGCCTTGCTGCTCTGGCCCGGCCGCTTCGATCTCGCCTTCCTCGGCTTCTACGCGCTCACCTTGCTGATCGTCGCCGGGGTGCATCTCGTCTCGCTGCGCAGGCTGGCGCGGGCATGAAGGTCGCGATGCTCGATCCCTCGCTCTTTACCGGGCGCTATGATGACAGCCTGTGTGCGGCGCTGGCGGGGGAGGGCGCAGACGTCACCCTGCTCGGCCGCCCCATGCGCCCCACCGATGCGATCATGCCGAAGGACTACGCCTACAAGCCCCACTTCTTCCGCCGCAGCGAAGCCCTGCGCGCCCGCCTGGGTGAAGGCCTCGCCTTCCGTATCGCCAAAGCGGCGGAATATGGCCTCGCCTGCGCGCTGGGCGAGATCGGCCCGCTCACCGACGCCGCCATCGTCCACGCCCAGTGGCTCCCGCTGGCTCCCGCCGACGCCCTGATGCTCAAACGGTTCAAAGGCCGCACCGCGCTGGTCCACACCGTCCATAATGCCGATGCTTATCATGCCGATGCCGGCGTGCAGGGCCGCGGCTATCGCGCGCTGCTCGATCTGTTCGACGCCCTGATCGTGCATGGCGCCACCACCCGCGCCGCGCTGGTCGGGCAGGGGATCGACCCCACGCGCATCCATGTCACCCCGCACCCGCCGATGCGCCTCGCCCCCGCAACCCCGGCCGACCTCGCCGCCATCCCCGCGCCCACGGTCCCGCGCCTGCTCTTCTTCGGCACGATCCGTCCCTATAAGGGCGTCGATATCCTGATCGACGCCTGCCTCGAACTCTGGCGCGCCGGGCACATGTTCGAACTGGTGCTTGCCGGCAAGCCCTTCATGGACGTAGCCCCTTTGCTCGACGCGGTAACCCAGGCCGGGTTCGCCGACCGCCTCGTCACCGACTTCGGCTTCCTCACCGAATCCCGGCTCGACGCCCATATGGTCCGCGCCGACATGATCGTCTTCCCCTACCGCCATATCGATTCCAGCGGCGCTTTCCTCTCCGCGCTCCACCACGGCAAGGCGATGGTAACGTCGGACGCGGGCATGTTCGGCCAGTTGCCCGACGATGTCGCCGTCCGCGCCCGCGCAGGAAATGCGCCTGCATTGGCCCAAGCCCTCTTGCCGCTGATCGAAAGCGCGGCCATCAGGCAAGGCCATGGCGCACGCGCGCGCGATTACGGGAATGAGATGGGAAGCTGGAAGGATATGGCGACGACGACGATCGGCATCTATGAAACCGTGCTGGCCGGTCGCGCATGAACCGCTATCTGCGCGAACTGGGCGATCGCGCCCTGGCCCTGCGCCTTGCTGCGGCCGGGCGGGTCCATCAATATCCCGAAATTCAGGCCTTGAAGCGTTTCCTGTCGGCCTTCGCGGTCGATTGCCTCTTCGACGTGGGCGCCAACCGCGGCCAATATGCCACGACGGCGCGCAGGGATGCGGGCTATAAGGGGCTGATCCTCTCCTTCGAACCCAACCCGGACGTCTTTGCCGAATTGCAAAAACAGGTGGCGTCCGACCGCCACTGGCATGTCTTCAACATGGCGCTGTCGGACTTCGACGGCACCGCCAGCTTCAACATCATGGCCGCCGACCAGTTCAGTTCGCTCAAAAAGCCCTCGGACGCGCAGGACGCGATCTTCGCCGACCGCAACAAGGTGACGAAGACGGTGGAGATGCAATGCCGCCGCCTCGACACGCTGCTGCCCGAATTGACGGCGCAGCATGGCTTTGCGCGCCCCTTCCTGAAAATGGATACGCAGGGCCATGACCTGTCCGTCTGCGAAGGCGCGGGCGATGTCCTGACCACCATGCTGGGCGTCCAGACCGAACTGGGCGTGCGCCCCATTTATGAAGGCGGCACGGGCTATCGCGCGATGATCGACTGGCTGGAGGCGCGCGGCTTCGTCCCCTCCGCCTTCTTTGCCAATAATAAGGGCCATTTCCCGCAACTGGTCGAAATGGACGGCATTTTCGTCAACCGGACTTTGGTTCAGGCCTGACCATGGGGCAGGGGAGCAGCATCGTCAGCGCCCGCCGCCTGTTTCTGGCGGGCGCGATCGGGCTGGCGCTGTGGCTGGGCGCGACCTTCCTGTGGCACGTCACCTATCGCCAAGGCGTCAGCCTGGCCGTGATCCTGCTGCTCGATCAGGACTTCCCCGCCCTGTGCGGATCTCTGCTGTTGCTGGCCTTGGCCGGACCTTGGGCGGAGGGGAAGGGGATCGCGCTGCCCCGGCCGACCGCCCGGATCGTCGTGCCGCTGATCGTGCTTCTGGGCATGGCCGCCTGGGCCGGTCATTATGCGCTGTTTCAGGATTATGCGATCAGCCGGGACGAAGAAGTCGCCCGCTTCGCCGCCGCCTATATGCGTGAAGGGCTGTTCGCGCGCCCCATCCCGATCGAATGGGAACCCTATCGCCGGGCGATCATGCCGGAATTTTTCTCCCCCTTCGGCGCGGCGGATTATTGGACGGCCGCCTATCTGCCAGTGAACAGCGCGATCCAGGCGCTATTCTGGCAATTGGGCGATCCCAACCTGGCTGGCCCGGCGCTGCTGATGGCGGGCCTGTTCGCGCTGTGGCGGGTGGCGCTGCACCTGATGCCTGATCGTCCCGACGCGGTGTGGGTCACGGTGCTTCTGGGGTTCTCGTCCAGCCAGCTGTGGGTCACGGCGATGACCCCCTATGCCATGACCGGCCATTTCGCGCTCAACATGGTCTGGCTGGCTCTGGTGCTGCGCGGCGGGGTGGTCGGCCATGTCGCCGCAGGCCTTGTCGCTCTGATCGCCGCCGGGCTGCATCAATGGCATTTCCCGCCGATCTTCATCGCGCCCTTCATCCTGTGGATGCTGCTCGCCCGCCGCTGGACCGTCGCGGCCTTCCACGCGCTGACATTGGTGGCGATCGTCATCATCTGGGCGAAGGTGTGGCCCGGCTTCCTGTTGCACGCGCTGGGCGCGCCCGCCGACGTTCGCCCCTCCGCCGGTGTCGCCGACAAGGTCGGCAGCCTGTTCCAGCGGCTCGGCGATCGCTGGCAGCCCCTCGTCAACCTTACCCGCTACGTCGCCTGGAACAATATATTGATGGTTCCGCTGGCGATGCTCGGCATTGCCGCGATGCGCTGGCGTACCATGATCCGCGGCCAGGAAATCGCCCTGCCGCTGGCGCTGGGCTGTCTCGCGGGCAGTCTGCTGGCGCTCGCGCAGGGCTATGGCTGGGGCTTCCGCTACGCCCATGGCTTTATCGGCCCCTTCTGCCTGCTCGCTGGCCTTGGCTGGGCGCGCTCCCGACCCCAGGGCGCGTTGAGGCCGCTGTTGATCGGCCTGGTCATCACCGGCATTGCCAGCAGTTTCCTGGTGTGGCGCACCCATGTCTTCGTCGAACCCTATGCCGCCAGCCATCGGCTGATCGATTCGAGCGAGGCCGATGTCGTGCTGGTCGATCCGCGTGGCGGCCTCTATGTCACCGACCTGGTGCGGGGCCGCAATGGCGTGCCGGGCAAGCCGATGGTGATGAATCTGGGCATGCTCACGCTGGAGCAGGTCGATGCGCTGTGCGAATCCTATGTCGTCCAACTGTTCGACCGCGCCGAATTTCGGCCCTTGGGCGTGCCGCTGGCGCGCTGGAACCTCGGCCGGATGGACGCGCTGCGCGCCCATATGAAGGAAGAAGGCTGCGACCGCCCGGTCCAACCGCCACTCCCTGAAAGCTTCGAGGATGCCCTGAACGTCGCCGACAACGCCATGTAAGGTTTAGAGGGTCGCGCTATTGTCCCCTGGCACCGGGTCTTCGTCGCGGTAGAGCAGCATCACCGATCCGTCTTCGCCATGGACAGCGCGGATAGGCAGGCTCAGTTGCAATGCCGACAAAAATTCCCGGCTATCGCTGGTGCGGAAGCGTCCGCCGATCCGCAACGACGACACGCGGGTATCGCCGATCAGGATGGGCGCGGCGCGGTAGCGGTTAAACTCGCCCGCTGCCTGCTCGACCGTCTCACCGTCCAGTTCAACCATCTGTTCGCGCCAGGCTGTGCGCTGGTCGATCAGCTTGGGAGCAAGTCTGGTCAGCGCAACATTGCGCGGCTGGATCACCGCGCCGCTGCCGGCCGCGACCTTTTGCGCCGCCCCGCCGCCCGAATGGACGGTGACCGTCCCCTGCGTCACCGTCAGTTCGACGATGGACGGGCGCATTCGCACGTTGAAGGCGGTGCCGACCGCGCGGATCATGGCGGACCGGGCCTCGACATCGAACGGGCGCTTGCTGTCGTGGGCGACGTCGAAGGATGCCTCACCCTTGACGATGCGGACTTTGCGACCGTTCGACGTGAAGCGCACCTCGGCTTCGCTGTCGCTGTTGAGGTGCAGGATGGACCCGTCGTCCAGCGCGATGTCACGATATTCACCGATGCCGGTCTGGTAGCGGTCGATCCCGCTGAAGGTCCGCACCGTGACGATCGCGGCTACCAGGAAGAAGAGAACCGCGACGGCGGCGGCGATCATGATGTTGCGCGACAGGCGGCGCTGCTGCTCTTCGCTGACGATTTCGGCAAGCGGGGGCAGGCTGATGTCGGCGGCGGCGCTTTTCAGCCGCTCGGCCGCTTCCCACGCGGCTTCGGCGCGGGCGAAGGCTAAGCCATGGCGAGGGTCGCTTTCGACCCAGGCGCATATCTCGGATTCGTCTTCAGATGTGGGGGCGCTGTTAAGCCTGGCCAGCAGGCGCGCGGCTTCCGCTTCGATCGCGTCCCTGTTCCCGCAGCTTGAACTTGGTTCCGACGCCTGCACGCTCGAAGTCCGTTTCTTCCCGTTCCGCCCAGGCCCGCATAACTATCGCGATGGCTTTGGCCAGATGTTTTTCAACAGTAGAAACGGACAGGGACATCTCCTCCGCTATTTCCAGCATCGATTTTTCGTGAATGCGGCGAAGAATGAAGACGCGGCGGCATTGGGTGGGCAACGACTCGACGATTGCCTCGACCTGGCGCAGCGCTTCGCGGGCATGCAACTGGGCTTCGATATTATTCTCGCCGCCTAGCAGTTCCAGATCGGCGATGGTTTCGAAGCTGACCACCTTGTTACGACGAGCGGTGTCGATGACGAGGTTGCGGGCAATGGTGAACAGATAGGCGCGGCCCGTCGTCACATTCTCCCAATTTTCCGTGGCATAGGCGCGGGTCATGACCTCTGCGACCATATCCTCCAGTTCATGGGTGGATGGCAATATCCGGCGCAAGCGACCGCGAAGCGCGGCTTCCTGCGGCAGGATCACCGTCTTGAACCATTCCAGTTTAGCGCGAACCCGTTGCACGACGACCCCCTGTTATTTCAGCCGGGCCTCTCCGCTTTTCTTTTCTATGTCATATTTCAATCATGGATGCAGGGGCCTGTCCAGACGCGGGATGGTCATAATCGAGGCGATCGACCAAAAAAGTTCCAGCTATCGTAAAAATATTGTGGATATGTGGCGGCAATCGCACAGTTGTTTCGTACGGGCTGCCCGCGGCCTCAATCGTGCACCCCAATCGCCACGCTTAATCAGGTGGCGGGGGAAGCTCTACCGGCGCGCTGTCGGGTTGGTCATAATCAGGGCCGACCGGCGTGATTTCGTCCGGCTCGGTCATAGGCGTCTCATCGGGGGTGTTGGGTGCGGGCATCTCGTCGGGCGATTGCGGCTGAATGGTATCGGGCGGGGGAACCCCATCGGGTCCGGTGTCAGGGCGGCTGGCCATCGCTGTCTCTCCTATGTAACGTATGACCTCTACGTTCGGGCGGCATGGGCGGTTCCGCACAGGCGCTCCACTATCCCTTGCCTCTTATCGCGCTTTTCTCTATGCCGCGCCGACCGGCGACCGATGCGGGCGTGGCGAAACTGGTAGACGCGCCAGATTTAGGTTCTGGTATCGCAAGATGTGGGGGTTCGAGTCCCTTCGCCCGCACCAGTATGCCGACCGCGGCAGCGCCACCGAAATTCAGCTGAAGAAAGCGTTTGAGAGAAGAGATGCAGACTGTCGAGACGTTGAACGAGGGCCTTAAGCGCGCCTACACCGTAACCATCACGTCGAAGGATATCGACGCCCGTGTCGACAAGGAAGTGAAGGCGATGGCACCGCAAGTGCGCATGCCTGGCTTCCGCGTCGGCAAGGTGCCTGCGAACCTCGTCAAAAAGATGCACGGTGAATCGCTGCAGCGTGACGCCCTCAACAATTCGATTCAGGAAAGCATCCAGAAGCTGATCGCCGATCAGAAGCTGCGTCCTGCCATGCAACCGTCGGTGGAACTCGATGAAGGCTTCGAATTTGGCAAGGATGCCGAAATCAAGGTTGCGCTCGAAGTGCTGCCCGACATCGCCGCGCCCAACGTCGAAGGTCTGAAGCTGGAGCGCCTGACCGTCGAAGTCGCCGACGCACAGGTCGATGAGGCCGCCGGCCGCATCGCGACGCAGCAGGGCGCGCTGGAAGAACATGACGCGGATCATGCCGCCGGGGAAGGCGACACGCTGAAGATCGATTTCGTCGGCAAGGTCGACGGCGAACCTTTCGAAGGCGGTTCGGCCGAGGGCATCAATCTCAAGATCGGCGCGGGCCAGTTCATCCCTGGCTTCGAAGAGCAGCTGACCGGCGTCAAGAAGGGTGAGGAGAAGACCATCGAGGTCACCTTCCCGGAGGATTATGGCGCCGAGCATCTGGCCGGCAAGGCCGCGACCTTCGACATCACCGTTCAGTCTATCCTGAACGGCGACAAGCCGAAGGTTGACGAAGAATTTGCCAAGTCGCTGGGCCTGGAAGGTCTCGACAAGCTCAAGGAGCTGCTCAAGGGGCAGATCGAGCAGGAACATAACGGCCTCACCCGCACGCACATGAAGCGCAAGCTGCTCGATCAGCTGGCCGCTGCCCATGATTTCGACGTGCCGCCGAGCATGGTGGAAGCCGAGTTCGAGCAGATCTGGCAGCAGCTTCAGCATGAAGCGACCCATGAGGAAGATCCGGCCGCCGCGATCGCCGAAATGGAAGCTGAAAAGGAAGACTATCGCGCGATCGCCGTGCGCCGCGTCCGCCTGGGCCTGCTCCTCTCGGAAATCGGTCAGGCCAATGGCGTTATCGTCAACGACCAGGAAATGAACCGCCTGATCATGCAGGCCGCGCAGCAATATGGTCCGCAGGACCGTGAGCGCTTCGTGCAATATGTCCGCCAGGACCCGATGGCCGCAGCCCAGCTGCGCGCGCCTCTTTATGAGGACAAGGTCGTCGACTTCCTGTTCGACAAGGCAGAAGTCACCGACCGCGCAGTGACCAAGGAAGAGCTGGAAGCGGCTATCGAAGCCGAGGACGGTGACATCAAGCCTCACGTCCATGGCCCGGACTGCGGTCACGACCATCATGACGAAAAGCCCAAGGCCAAGAAGGCTGCCAAGAAGGTAGAGGCTGACGCCGAAGCCTCAGCCGCCGACGAAGCGCCGGCCGCCGAGGAAGCACCCAAGAAGGCCGCGCCCAAGAAGGCCGCCGCCAAGAAGGACGAAGCCGTCGCCGACGAAGCGACCGCTGAAGAGAAGCCCAAGAAAAAGGCTGCTCCCAAGAAGGCCGCCGCCAAGGCCGAATAAGCCTGTCGATCCGATAGAATGAGCGCCCGCCTTCCCTGTGAAGTGCGGGCGCTTTTCATTTCGGGGCCGGCATGGCAGATGAAATATTAAGGATGATGTCCGATGCAGGCGGCATAGGGCAGCCAGGGTGGAACGGGGCAAGTCGCGACGATGAAGGAATATCCGCCAGTGAATGTCGCTGTGAATAGCGAAACGGCCATGGCGACTCCGCGTGTCGCTGTGATCCTGCCCTGCTATAATGAAGCCGGCGCGATCGTGCAGACGGTGGAGGATTTCCGCCGCATATTGCCCGCCGCCGATATCTACGTCTTCGACAATAATAGTAGCGACGGTAGCCGCGACCTTGCGGCTCGGGCAGGGGCGATCGTCCGCCGCGTCGGCCAGCAGGGCAAGGGCCATGTCGTCCGCCGCATGTTCGCCGATGTCGATGCGGACATCTATATCATGGCCGATGGCGACGCGACCTATGAGGCGGCCGCCGCCCCGGCGATGATTGCCGCCATGCTGGAGGATAATCTCGACATGGTGGTCGGTTGCCGCCGCGAAGAGGCGGACGCCGCCTACCGCCGCGGGCATCGCTTCGGCAACTGGGCGCTTACCAGCCTCCTGAAGCAACTGTTCGGCCGCAGCTTCACCGACATCCTGTCGGGTTACCGCGTCTTCTCCCGCCGTTTCGTGAAGAGCTTCCCGGTCCTGTCGGCTGGTTTCGAGATCGAGACGGAGATCAGCGTCCACGCGCTCGAACTCGCCATGCCGGTCGCCGAAGTGATGACCGCCTATGGTGCCCGTCCAGAAGGATCGGTCAGCAAGCTCAGCACCTATCGCGACGGGTTCCGTATCCTGCGCACCATCATCACCCTTTACCGCATCGAGCGGCCGGTCCTCTTCTTCGGCATCATCGCGGCCTTCCTGGCGGCGCTGGGCCTCGGCCTTGCCGCGCCGCTGATCGTCACCTATCTCGACACTGGCCTCGTCCCGCGGTTCCCGACCGCGATCCTGGTGACCGGCCTGATGATCCTGGCGACCCTGTCGGTGATGTGCGGCCTCATCCTCGACACAGTGGTCCGCGGCCGGCGGGAGGTGCGACGCCTCGCCTATCTCGCCTTCCGCGCGCCGTCCGACTTCGCCCGTCGCGACTGAAGCCGCACGCCAAGCGCCTTCCCCCTTGAACCATTCGCCTTTTGTGCCGATGTAGGGGTTGGGCAAAAGCACCTGACTGAAAGAGTATAATGACCAACATCATGCATGATCCCATGGCCGCGCTGGTCCCCATCGTCATCGAACAGTCGAACCGCGGCGAACGCAGCTTTGACATTTTTTCGCGGCTTCTGCGGGAACGGATCATCTTCGTCACCGGCCAGGTCGAGGATCATATGGCCTCGCTGATCGTCGCCCAGCTCCTGTTCCTCGAATCGGAAAATCCGAAAAAGGACATCTGGATGTATATCAACTCGCCCGGCGGCGTCGTTACGGCGGGCATGGCGATCCATGACACGATGCAATATATCCGGCCCCAGGTCGGCACCGTCTGCATCGGCCAGGCCGCATCGATGGGCAGCTTCCTGCTGGCCGCCGGCGAACCGGGCAAGCGCATCGCACTCGGCAATGCGCGCATCATGGTGCATCAGCCGTCCGGCGGCGCGCAGGGCATGGCGTCGGATATCGAGATACAGGCAAAGGAAATCCTGCGGATTCGCCGTCGCCTGAACGATCTCTATGTCAAATATACCGGGAAGAGCCTGGAGGCGGTCGAAAAGGCGATGGATCGCGACACTTTCCTCGAAGCGGATGAGGCCAAGGCCTTCGGTCTGGTCGACGCTGTGTTCGATCGCCGCCCCGCCGCGCCGGAATCTGCCGACGCTTAAAGACTATCTTTACCGGGTCGCGCCACTTTCTTCCCTTGTGGAACCAGCGCGCCCCGGTCTAATATGGCCTTTGGACCAGAAAATCCCTCACCGAACGCGGTTCTGGTGACTGTAGACCGGGGGGGAAGAGAGAATGGCGAATGACTAAGCTTACCGGTTCGGATTCGAAAAGCACGCTTTACTGCTCCTTCTGCGGCAAGTCCCAGCATGAGGTGCGTAAGCTGATCGCGGGGCCGACCGTGTTCATCTGCGACGAGTGCGTGGAATTGTGCAACGACATCATCCGTGAGGAGACCAAGGGCGGTCTTGTCGGGCGGAAGGATGGCGGCGTGCCGACTCCGCAGGAAATCTGCGATGTGCTCGACGATTATGTGATTGGCCAGAAGCGCGCCAAGCGCGTGCTCTCGGTCGCGGTCCACAATCACTACAAACGCCTCAACCACGGCTCCAGGCCGGGTGAGGTCGAACTGGCCAAGTCGAACATCCTGCTCGTCGGCCCGACCGGCTGCGGCAAGACGTTGCTCGCGCAGACGCTGGCCAAGACGTTCGACGTGCCTTTCACCATGGCCGACGCGACTACGCTGACCGAGGCCGGCTATGTTGGTGAGGATGTGGAGAACATCATCCTCAAGCTGCTCCAGGCGTCGGATTACAACGTCGAAAAGGCGCAGCGCGGGATCGTCTACATCGACGAGATCGACAAGATCAGCCGCAAGGCCGAAAACCCGTCCATCACCCGCGACGTGTCGGGGGAGGGCGTGCAGCAGGCGCTGCTCAAGCTGATGGAAGGCACCACCGCCTCCGTACCGCCGCAGGGCGGCCGCAAGCATCCGCAGCAGGAGTTTTTGCAGGTCGACACGACGAACATTTTGTTCATCTGCGGCGGCGCGTTCGCGGGCCTGGAAAAGATCATCGGTGACCGTCTGGAAGCCAAGTCGATCGGGTTCGGTGCCTATGTCGCCGCGCCCGAAGAGCGCAAGACCGGCGAACTGCTCAAGTCCAGCGAGCCGGAAGATCTGCTCAAATTCGGCCTGATCCCCGAATTTGTCGGTCGTCTGCCCGTCATCGCGACGCTGGAGGATCTGGACGTCTCGGCCTTGGTCAAGATTCTGGGCGAACCCAAGAACGCGCTGGTCAAGCAATATGGCAAGCTGTTCGACATGGAAAATGTCGACCTGAGCTTCACCGACGACGCATTGGTCGCTATCGCGAAGAAGGCGATCGAACGCAAGACCGGCGCGCGCGGCCTGCGTTCCATCATGGAGGCGATCCTGCTCGACACCATGTTCGACCTGCCCTCAATGGAGGGCGTCGGCGAAGTGGTGGTCGACAAGGATGTCGTGGCCGGCACCAAGGAACCGATTCGCGTGTTCAGCGAGAAGGAAAAGCGGGCCGAAGACGCAGCCTGATCCACCGCTACATTTGACCCATTTTTAAGGGGCCGGCGCGCAATCGCCGGCCCTTTTTCGTTACGCTTGCGTGCGCCGCACAAAAATTCTTGCTGCGTTGCAAAATTGCACCACCGTCAAACTATTGCGTCCGAACCGTATCTTGTCATTAAATTTCAATAATTTACGGACAGAGGCGGGGTGCCCTCAAGCGTGAGCCGACGGGGCAGGGGGGGATTGTGACAGTCCTGCGGGTGCATTGTAACATAAATGCAATCGACGCATCACAGGGCGGTCGTCAGCAGCCGCCAAAAAGCGGTGCTGGCTTGAAACAGCAAGACAGGTTTTTGGGGGCGCGGCCATGCGCTACTCTTGAAAAGGGACAAGGGTCATATGAAGCAATTTTTGATGGGCAGCGCCGCGATACTCGCCGTCGCCATCCCCACTGCAGCGTTTGCGCAGTCGACCGGTTCGATCGATTTCGAAGACACCATCGTCGTCACTGGCGGCAAGGTCGATCAGGGCATGGGCGGCATCGTCTTGCCCGACACGACCAAGGCCAAGGGTGTCCTGACCCAGGAAATCATCGCGAAGCAGGGTTCGGGCAACACCATCCTGAACGCGATCAACCTCATTCCTGGCGTGTCGTTTCAAAACAACGATCCATACGGTTCGTCGGGTGGTCAGCTCAACATTCGCGGCTTCGGTCCCGATCGCGTTTCGCTCACGTTCGACGGCATGCCGCTCAACGACACCGGCAACTACGCCATCTATTCCAACCAGCAACTCGATCCCGAACTGATTTCGGAAGTCAATGTTAACCTGGGTTCGACCGACGTTGACAGCCCCACCGCGGCGGCGTCGGGTGGCACGGTAAACTATCGCTCGATCGAAGGGTCGGACGATTTCAAGGTGACGATGGCGGGCGCTGGCGGCGAATATAATTTCTTCCGTCTGTTCGGCTTGGTCGAAACCGGCGTATTCACGCCCTGGGGCACGAAGGCCTGGTTCTCGGCCAGCACCACGCGAAACGACAACGTCTATAATAATTTCGGTGCGATCGATAAGCAGCAGTATAACGGAAAAATCTATCAGCCGATCGGCAGCAACGGCGATTTCATATCGATCGCAGGCCACTGGAACGCCAACCGCAGCAACTTCTTCGGTTCGTTGCCGCTTCGAGTCGATACCGACCAGGGTCGCGTTGTGGGATCGGCGGCCGGCAACCGATACCCGATCAACAAAGACGAGCGCTTCTACAACATCGCGCCTTGCACACGACCGGTCGGTGTAGGTGGCACCGCTCAGGCGGCCGGTACGTGCGGCACGCTGTTTGATTATCGCTTCAACCCGTCGAACACCGGCAACATCCGCATCAACTCGAAATTCTCGCTCAACGACAAGCTGACCCTGACGATCGATCCGTCTTATCAATATGTGAAGGCAAACGGCGGCGGCACGGTGGCCGGCAATGAAGCGGCGCGCGATATCAACCCCACGGGCGGTGCTGCCAACTGTGCTACAGCTGCCAATGGCGCAGCAGTATCCTGTACCCCCGGTTTCTTCGGCGGTGCCGCCTACTTCGGCCGCGACCTCAATGGCGATGGCGATCTGCTTGATATCGTCAACGTCCTGTCGCCCAGCCAGACCACGACCGATCGCTTCGCAGTGATCAGTTCGCTGCGGTACGACATCGATGACAACAACCGCATTCGCATCGCCTACACCTTCGACCATGGCCGTCACCGCCAAACCGGCGAAGTCGGCTTGCTCAGCCCTTCCGGCCAGACCGTCGATGTGTTTCCCGTAGATGCACCGCAGCTTGCTGCCAACGGCACCGTCCTGCAAAAGCGTGACCGCCTGTCCTACGCCATCTTGAACCAGGTTTCGGGCGAATATGTCGGCAAGTTCTTTGACAGCGCCCTGACTGTTCAGGCCGGTATCCGCGCGCCGTTCTTCAAACGCGAACTGACCAACAACTGCTTCACCAGCAGTGCTGGTGGCTTCGTCGAATGCTTTGGCACCGGTGCCACCATCCCGGCCAACGTGTCGACCCTGAACCCGACATGGGCCGTTCCGCAGAAGCGCACTTTCAAATATGACAAGATCCTGCCGAGTGTCGGCCTGAGCTACAAGGTCACCCCTGAAGCGAGCGTTTTTTGGAACTATTCCAAGGGGCTTCAGGTGCCTGGCACCGATCCGCTTTACAACAGCTTCTTCTTCGCGGAGGGCGTTGAAGGTTCGGTGCCTGAACCGGAAACCAGCGACAGCTTCGACCTTGGTGGCCGTTATACGACAGGCAAGTTCCAGGCTCAGGGCACCTTCTGGTATACCGCTTACAAGAACCGCCTGGCCTCGTCGTTCGATCCTGAACTCAACGTCAGCGTCTATCGTAACCTGGGCGATGTGAAGAAATACGGCTTTGATGGCAGCATATCCTACCAGCCTGTCGACTTCTTCAACATCTACGTCTTCGGTTCCTACCTGAAGTCGGAGATTCAGGACGATATCGCCATCGGCGCTCTGCCCAACGGCACGACCGTGTTCGCCCCGACCGCCGGCAAGCGTGAAAGCGGCGCGCCTGTCTACATGCTCGGCACGCGTGGCGAACTGAATATCGAAGGCGTCACCATCGGCGTTCAGGCCAAGCGGACCGGCAAGCGCTATGTCTACGACAACAACTTGCCGACCTTCCGCAACGCAGTTGGCGCATTGGCCCCGGTCCAGATTTACGGCGCGGCGGCTCCTGCCTACACGCTGGTCGATCTCGACGCGCGCTTCTCGCTGGAGAAGTTCGGTGCTGAAGGCGTCTGGGTACAGCTCAATGTCAGCAACCTGTTCGACAAATTCTATGTTGGCGGTTTCGGCGGCGGTCTGAACCAGACGGTCAACTACACGACTGGTGTTTATGGCAACCCCGGCTTCATCCAGCTGGGTTCGCCCCGCGCGGTTTCGGGTTCGGTGCACGTCAGCTTCTGATCCTTCCAGAACAGCCAAAATAGAAAGGGCGCGGAGCAATCCGCGCCCTTTTTTTGTTGGAGACAAATTGGACATCGGCACCTAGCGCCAACTTTCGCACGTCACACGCAAGAAGTTCGAGATTTTTCACCGCAAACAACTATCCAACCCATCCCGCTGCACCACGCCGATCCGCGCCGCGATCGTATTGCCATAGCGGCGGGTAAAGCCGCTGGGCGCCACCGCCGCGCGCTTCTTGGGCAGCGGTAGCACCGCGGCGATGCGCCCGGCCTCCGCCTTGCTCAACCTGCTCGCGCCATGGTGGAAATAGCGGATCGCGCCGGCCTGCACCCCATAGGTGCCGATCCCCGTCTCCGCGACGTTCAGATAGACTTCCATGATCCGCTGCTTGCCCCACATCGCCTCGATCAGCACGGTGAACCAGGCCTCCAGCCCCTTGCGCACGAAGCCGCCGCCCTGCCACAGGAACACATTCTTGGCGGTCTGCTGGCTGATGGTCGATCCGCCGCGGATGCGGCCGCCGCTGGCATTATGGATCGCCGCCTTGGCGATCGCGTCCACGTCGAAGCCGTGATGGCTACAGAACTTCCCATCTTCCCCCGCAATCGCCGCCCGCGCCATGTCCGGGTCTATATCGTCCAGCGACGTCCAGTCCTTCGTGATACCATTGGGATCGAACAGCATCGTCAGCGTCACCGGCGGCGGCACGAAGCGGTAAATCGCCACCATCAGCAGCGACAGGGCGATGAAGCCGAACAGGATCTTGATCGGGATCATGATCCAGCGGGAACGGCGGCGGTGCGATGCGATGGGTGCGGTCATGCCGCCTGTCGTAGCGCGGTCCGCTTGCCCGGTTCAAGCGGTCGCGAACGTCTCCCGCCTCTGATCGCGATTGATGAGGAGCACCAGGCCCGCACCGATCAGGCAGAGGATGCCAGCGCCGATGAACGCCGGCATGTAGCTCAGCCACACGGTCCGGGCGAGTCCGCCACCCAGCGCCGCACTGGCCGCGCCCAGCTGATGCCCGGCGAATATCCAGCCAAAAACGATATTCGCCCGCTCCGCCCCGAAACGCTGCGCCGTCAGCTTCACCGTCGGCGGCACGGTGGCTACCCAGTCCAGGCCATAGAAAATCGCAAAGATGGACAGGCTGTAGAGCGAAAAATCGCTGAACGGCAGGTAGAGCAGCGACAGCCCACGCAACCCATAATACCAGAAGAGGAGCCAGCGATTGTCGAACCGGTCGGACATCCAACCCGACGCCAGCGTGCCCCCGAAATCGAACAATCCCATCATCGCCAGCATCGACGCCGCGCCGACCGCGGCCAGCCCATAATCGCCGCACAGTGCGATGAAATGGGTCTGCACCAGCCCATTGGTGCTCGCCCCGCAAATATAGAAGGAAAAGAAGAGAATCCAGAACGTCGGCACCTTTGCCGCGTCCCGCAGCACGATCAGCGGCATCATCAGCAACGCGCCGAAGCTGGCGGGCTGAGCGACGGCAGGCTGGATATCCGTCTCGCCATAGGGTGCCAGGCTCAGATCGGCAGGTCGATCGCGCATCAGTAGCAGCACGACTACCGCCGCCACGACGATCGCCCCGCACACCAGCAGCAATGCCGCCCGCCAGCCATGACTGTCGGTCAGGCCCGCGAGCAGCGGCAGGAAGGCGAGTTGCCCGGTCGCCGTGCTGGCTGACAACAGCCCCATGACCAGGCCGCGCCGCTGCCCGAACCAGCGCGTCGCGACCGTCGCGCCCAGCACCATCGCGGTCAGCCCGGTCCCGATGCCGATGACCACGCCCCACAGCAGCATCAACTGCCACAACTGCGTCATGCCCAGCGACAACAGCATCCCGCCGATGACGATGGATAGCGAAATCAACATCATGCGCCGCACACCGAAACGGTTCATGAAGGCGGCGGCGAACGGCCCCATACCGCCAAACAGCAGGAACCGTATCGCGAGCGCCCCGCTGATATCCGCCGCGCTCCAGCCGAACTCCTTTTGCAACGGCACGATCAGAACGCCAGGCGCCCCGACCGCGCCGGCCACGACCAACATGGTGAGGAATGTCGTACCGGCCACCGCCCAGCCATAATGGATATTCCGCGCGGCCAAGTGGCGCGCAAACAGGGTCGACAGCATAAACGCCCCTTCTGGGTCATGATCGGACTGGCGTTAAATGATGGACATCATATATAAGGTCAAGGGGCCAGTTGGAGGAAGCAGGATATGAAGGTCAGCCGCGATCAGGCTGCGCGCAATCGGGAGAAGGTGGTCGATGCCGCATCACGCCTGTTTCGTGCGCGTGGGGTAGAAGGGGTCGGCATTGGGGAGGTGATGCGCGAATGCGGCCTTACCCATGGCGGTTTCTACAATCAGTTCGACTCGAAAGAGGCGCTGGCGGCCGAAGCCTGCGCCGCGTCGCTGGCGACCAGTGCCGAGCGGTGGCGGGCTGTGGCGGAGGCGGCCGGGGAGGGCGATGCGCCTGCTGCGATCGCCGATAATTATCTCAGTCCCCGCAATCGCGACGCGCCGGAAACCGGCTGCGCTCTCATCGCCCTTGCGCCGGACGCGGCGCGGCGCGGCGGCGATCTGGCGGACGCCTTCCGCCACGGATTTGAGGAACTGGCCACCATCTTGGAGCAGTCGGGGCCTGACGTGAACAGGCAGGACGCCCTAGCGCGCATGGCGCAAATGGTCGGGGCCATGGTGCTGGCCCGCGGGGTGGGCGACCTAGCGCTGTCGGACGAGATACTGGCCGCGACCCGCCAGGCTCTTGGGCTCCCCGCATGAGTGCCTGGCGCCCAATGCGCCCGGCCGACATCCCGGCGGTGGCGGCGATCTCTGACACTGTGCACGGCACCTATACCGAACACGCCGACATCTACGCCGAACGCCTGCAACTTTACCCGGCCGGATGCTGGATGCTGGAGCGTGCCGAGGAAGCGCTGGGCTATCTGGTCAGCCACCCTTGGCAGGGCGACCAGCCGCCTGCGCTCAATGTCCCCATCCTCGCCATCCTTGCGACGGTGGATCGCTATTATCTCCACGACCTGGCGCTATTGCCACGGGCGCGCGGCACCGGCGCGGCGGCGGATGCGGTGCAGTTGGTCATCGATCAGGCGGATACCGCGGGCTTCGCGCGCATCACGCTGACCGCCGTCAACGGTGCCGACGCCTTCTGGCGGAAACATGGCTTCCTATCTGTGAATAAAGGAGCCGGCTATGGAGAGGGCAGCATCGCCATGGAACGGACGATCTCCCGATAAATGCGCCGCCACGTTGGCCCGCCCGAACAACAAAGAAGCCCCGGATCGCTCCGGGGCTTCTTGGTTTCGGTCTATCGCAGGATCAGGCCAGGGCGAACCGCGCCATCTTGCCCAGCTTGTCGCCGGCTATGCGCATCATAGCCTTTTGCAGCTTTTCGAAGGCGCGAACCTCGATCTGGCGAACGCGCTCGCGCGATACGCCATAGACCTGGGACAGTTCTTCCAGCGTCTTGGGCTCTTCGGCCAGACGGCGTTCGGCCAGGATATGCTTCTCGCGGTCGTTGAGATCGGTCATCGCCTCAACCAGCATCTCATGCCGCTGGGTGCGCTCCTGCTCTTCCGCGACGCGCTCATCCTGCAACGGGTCGTTGTCCTGCAACCAGTCCTGCCACTGACCTTCGCCATCCTCGCGCATCGGGACGTTCAACGACGTATCGCCGCCCATCGCCATGCGACGGTTCATGGACACAACGTCCTGCTCGCTGACGCCCAGATCGGTCGCTATCTTGGTCACGTCCTCCGGCTTCAGGTCGCCATCCTCGAACGCTTCGATATTATTCTTCATCCGGCGCAGATTGAAGAACAGTTTCTTCTGCGATGCGGTGGTGCCCATCTTGACCAGCGACCAGCTGCGCAAAATAAACTCCTGAATGGAAGCGCGGATCCACCACATCGCATAGGTAGCCAGGCGGAAACCGCGTTCGGCTTCGAACTTCTTAACACCCTGCATCAGGCCGATATTGCCTTCGGAAATCAGCTCGCTGACCGGCAGGCCATAGCCGCGATACCCCATGGCGATCTTTGCCACCAAGCGCAGGTGAGATGTCACCAGTTGGGCGGCAGCCTCCGGGTCCTGATGTTCCTCATAACGCTTGGCGAGCATATATTCCTGCTCAGGCGTCAACAGCGGAAATTTACGGATTTCCGACAGATAGCGGTTGAGGCTGGCTTCACCGCCCAGCGCTGGAACCGCGGGGACATTGCTCTTGGCCATGTCGTCACCTTTCCCTTTCATTGCGCGGCGGGACCCAGAAGAGGCGTCTCAGGCGCCGTCGCAAACTTGTTGATCACTATACGTGGAGCTGGCTTAACAGTTCCTGCATGTCGGCGGGCAGTGTACTTTCGAACATCAGCCGCTCCGTCGTTACCGGATGTATGAACCCCAGGCTTTTGGCGTGCAATGCCTGCCTTTTGAAACCCAGCGTTTCCAGTATTGATTTGAAACCTTTTCTTTCTCTACCGTAAACCGGGTCACCGATCAAGGGGTGTCCGATATGGTGCATATGGACGCGAACCTGATGCGTGCGGCCAGTTTCCAGCTTGCATTCGACCATCGCCGCGTCGCGCAACCTCTGTGTCGTGCGATAATGGGTAACGGCGTGCTTGCCGCGTCCTTCCCGATGAACCGCCATCTTCTTTCGATCAGCGTCGGATCGGCCGATCCAGGTGTCGACTGTCCCTGTGCCCGGATTGGGCAAGCCATAGACGATGGCTGCATAAAGCCGGTCGATGCTGTGATCCTTGAACTGGCGGGCCAATCCTTCATGCGCCTTATCGGATTTGGCGACCACCAGCAGGCCCGACGTATCCTTGTCGATGCGATGGACAATCCCGGGCCGGGCGACCCCGCCGATACCGGACAGCCGCCCTTCGCAATGATGCAGCAGCGCGTTGACCAGCGTGCCGTCCAGATTGCCGGCGGCCGGATGGACGACCAGCCCCGCGGGCTTGTCGATCACGATCAGGTCGGCGTCCTCATGGACGATGGTGAGGGGGATATCCTGCGCCAACGTATCCAGCGGCACAGGCGGGGGGAGGGTGATGGTGAACATCTGCCCGGCCGCGACCTTCATCGATACGCTGATCTTGCCGACGTTGGCGGACTGTACCTGTCCCTCGCCGATCAGGCCTTTCAGCCGTTCGCGCGACAGGTCGGGCAAGATGTCCGCGAGCGCACGATCGAGGCGCCAGCCATGCTGCGCTTCGCCAATAGCTGCTTCGATGATGGAAACCCCCGGACCCATTGGCTAGAGATGTAGGAATGCGGGTCGAAATTTCAAGGATTCTGTTGGAACAGATCATGGCTCTGGCGGCCGCCGATGGTCATGAGGTGTGCGGGCTGTTACTGGGTTCGGACGACCGGATCGAGGCGATTGCCCCCGCCGCCAATGTGGCGCCTGATCCCGCCCGCCATTTCGAACTGGACCCGGTGGCGCTGATCGCCGCACACCGGGCGGCGCGATCAGGTGGGCCAAAGATCATTGGTCATTATCATTCGCATCCGTCGGGCATCGCCGCGCCATCCGCGACCGATGCGGCCTGCGCGGCACCCGATGGAAATTTGTGGCTGATCGTCGGGGCAGGGGGCGCGACTTTATGGCGGGCAGTGCCGGGGACGGCGGTTAATGTCCATTTCACCAAAATGCATCTCGACAGTCGGTGAGCGAAAGGCGGTAGGCCGGGCTTGCATCGGCGCGCGGCGCGGCGCATTAGCCAAAGACCCGTTCATTTCCTTCATAATCCGGTGACCCAGAGCTCGCATGACCAACCCGACCGACAGCATCGAATTTGCCAGCCTGCTTTGCTCGCGCCTGTGCCATGACCTGCTGAGCCCGGTCGGCGCGCTCAACAATGGGCTGGAGCTGATGGCGGACGAAACCGACCCGGAAATGCGCCAGCGTTGCCTGGACTTGCTGGGCGACAGCGCCCGCACTTCGGCCAACAAGCTCAAATTCTTCCGCTTGGCCTTCGGCTCCGCTGGCGGCTTTGGCGATGCCGTCCCGCCCCATGAAGCGAAGGTGGCGATCGAGGGCATGTTCGCGAGCACCGGCCGCGTCAAGGTCGGTTGGCTGGTCGAGGAACAGATGCTCGACAAGCTCGCCGCCAAGATATTGCTCAACCTGGCGTTGATCGCCGGCGACGCGCTGGTGCGCGGCGGGCAGTTGGACATTGGCGCGGAAAAGCGGCCGGGCCTGACCGAGATCGTGGTGCGTGGCGAAGGCCCCAAGGTCGTGCTCGATCCAGACCTGCGCGCCGCACTGGCCGGCACCTTGCCGATCGAAGGGCTGGCGTCCCGCACGGCCGCCGCCTGGATGGTGCGCCAGATGGTGGCGGAATCGGGCGGCGAGATCGCCCTGTCGCCGCCGGGCGAGCCGATCATATTGTTCGGCGCGTCGATCCCGGATCGCACGCGATAATCGCATACAACTGTCTTGCTCGCTGTCTCAGGAAAGGCCCTCATGCCGGGCTTCCCGCATTTCCGCGACCAATAGCGCCACCAGATCGGCGGCGGGCAATGCGCGGGCGAGCGGCGCGCCCTGTCCGGCCCATTGCGCGCCATAGCCGCCTTCACCGGCCGCCTTCGCCGCCTGGTTGAGCGCCTTGCCCGCATCATAGGCGATCGGATAATCGGGCGGCTGCCGGTCGCTTTGCTGCCCCCAGGCGGTAAACCGATTGGCGAGGCAGCGGGCGGGCCGTCCTGACACGACGCGGGTCATGACCGTATGCGCCGCCGCCGGGCTGAACAGTGCCGCGCGATAGGCCGCGTCTGCGCTACTTTCCGGGCAGGCGATGAAGGCCGTGCCCAATTGCGCCGCTACCGCCCCCAGGTCGATCGCCGCCTGCACGGCCCTACCGTCCATGATGCCGCCGGCCGCGATAACGGGCAGTCCGGCTTTTTCGACCAAGAGGCGGGTCAGCGCTACGGTGCCCAGGCTATCGTCGGGCGCATCGGGATCGAACATTCCCCGATGGCCGCCTGCCTCGAAACCCTGCGCCACAATGGCGTCCATGCCTGCCGCCTTGGCCGCCTGCGCTTCGTCCAGATGGGTCACGCTGGCCAGCAGCAGGCAGCCCGCCGCTTTCAACCGATCGATTTTTCGGCGGTCGGGTAATCCGAAATGAAAGCTGACAACCGCCGGCCGCGCATCGACCAGCATGGCCAGCATCGCGTCGTCTTCCGCAAAGCTGCGATAGATTTCGCGAAGCGATGGCGGGGGATGCGCGCCATATTCGCCGAACAGCGGCGCTAGCGCATCGATCCAACGCCGCTCCAACGCCGGTTTGGCTCTGGCGGGCGCATGGACGAAGAGATTGACGTTGAACGGCCGGTCCGTTCGCGTTCGCACGGCATCGATCATGGTACGCGCGGCAGAGGCATCGGCGGTGCCCACAGCGATTGACCCAAGCGCACCGGCATTGCTGACGGCCGCCGCCATCTCCGGCGTGGACACGCCGGCCATCGGCGCCTGGATGATCGGATGGGCAAGGCCCAGCATGGCGAGCGAGTTCATGCGCTCTATCTGGGGCCCTCGACCACAAAGCAAAAGGCCCGGCCGCTTGTCGCGACCGGGCCTTTTCCCGAAAACAGTGCTGAAAGGATCAGCCGCTGTAATACATGTCGAATTCGACCGGCGACGGCGCCATTTCCCACGCGTAAACCTCAGGCCATTTCAGTTCGATATAGGCATCGATCTGGTCCTTGGTGAACACGCCGCCCTTCAGCAGGAAGTCGTGATCGGCAACGAGGCTGTCCAGCGCTTCACGGAGCGAACCGCAGACGGTCGGCACCTGGCTCAGTTCTGCGGGCGGCAGATCGTATAGGTTCTTGTCCATCGGACCACCGGGATGGATCTTGTTCTCGATACCGTCGATGCCGGCCATCAGCAGCGCCGAGGTGGCGAGATAGCTGTTGGCGAGCGGATCGGGGAAGCGGAATTCGACGCGCTTCGCCTTGGTGCCGGCACCATAGGGGATGCGGCACGATGCCGAACGGTTGCGCGCCGAGTAAGCGAGCAACACGGGCGCTTCGAAACCGGGCACCAGGCGCTTGTAGCTGTTGGTGGTCGGGTTGGTGAAGGCGTTGATCGCCTTGGCATGTTTGATCACGCCGCCGATGAAGAACAGGCAGGTTTCGGAAAGCCCGGCATAGCCGTCGCCGGCAAAGGTGTTCTTGCCTTCGTTCCAGATCGAGATGTGGGTGTGCATCCCCGACCCATTGTCGGCCTTGATCGGCTTGGGCATGAAGGTCGCTGTTTTGCCATAGGCCTGGGCAACCATCTTCACGACATATTTGTAGATCTGGATACGGTCGCAGGTTTCAACCAGCTTGCCGAAGGTCAGGCCCAGTTCGTGCTGCCCGCCCGCGACTTCATGGTGATGCTTGTCCATGGGCAGGCCCATTTCCAGCAACGTGGATACCATTTCGGCGCGGATGTCGGTCGTGACATCGACCGGGCCGACGGGGAAGTAACCACCCTTGGCGCGCGGGCGGTGGCCCATATTGCCGCCTTCATAAGTGGTGTTGGTGTTGGTCGGCAGTTCGACATCGTCCAGCTTGTACGAACTGGAGCTGTAGGTGTTCTCGAACTTCACGTCATCGAACATGAAGAATTCGGGTTCCGGGCCGATATAAACCGTATCGCCAAGGCCAGTGGTCTTGAGGAAGGCTTCGGCGCGCTTGGCGGTCGAGCGCGGGTCGCGGGCATAGAGCGAGCCGTCTTCGGGTTCGACGATGTCGCAGACCAGGATGAGCATCGGCGTGGCGCTGAACGGATCGATGTAGACCGCGTCCAGATCCGGCTTCAGGATCATGTCCGATTCGTTGATTTCCTTCCAGCCCTCGATCGAGGAGCCGTCGAACATCAGGCCATCGGTCAGTTCATCTTCGCCGATCACGCCCGCGCACATGGTCAGATGGTGCCAGGCACCCTTTGTGTCGGTGAAGCGGACATCGACCCATTCGATCTCCTTTTCTTCGATCATCTTCAGGATGTCTTTTGGCGTATTGGCCATGTGCTTTTGCCCTTCTCTTAGAAATACCCCCCCGAAGGGGCAGTTGAAGACCGTATCCGCCCTAGTTCGGCGGAAACGCACGAAAACTCAGATGGCGTCGCTGTCTCGCTCGCCGGTGCGGATGCGTACAGCGCCCTCGACCGCGGAAATGAAGATCTTGCCGTCGCCGATGCGACCGGTCTGCGCCGCAGAACAAATCGCCTCGACCACGCGATCGGCCAGCGAGTCGTCGACGACGACCTCCAGCTTCACCTTAGGCAGGAAATCGACGACATATTCGGCACCGCGATACAGTTCGGTATGCCCCTTCTGGCGGCCGAAACCTTTAGCCTCGGTCACAGTAATGCCGGACACGCCTACTTCGTGGAGCGCTTCCTTCACCTCGTCCAGCTTGAACGGCTTGATGATCGCTTCGATCTTTTTCATTACTCGTAATCCCAACCCATGACGCACGTACAGAACGCGGGGGCGACCCGCATCCCTCTCTCCTTCAGGAAACGATCGTCATGCCCCCCAAGGCCGGCGCCGTTCCCCTTAACAATCAATTACCGTGCCAACTCGCGAATCGCTAGAACATGCTTTCGGCGATGCAGCAATCTTTGTCCATATTGCCCGGATTCAGGGCAATATCTTGGCTCGTTGCCCGTTTTTTGAGCAGCATTTTGATCGTCAGAGCGTGTAAGGCGGGCAGTCCAGGCCCGCCGGGCTCTTCGTGAATATCTCGCAGCCCGTTTCAGTGATGCCGATGCTATGTTCGAACTGCGCCGACAGCGTGCGGTCGCGCGTGACCGCGGTCCAGCCATCGTCCATCATCTTCACGCCGGGCTTGCCGATGTTGATCATCGGCTCGATCGTGAAGAACATGCCGGGACGCAGTTCAGGACCAGTGCCAGGGCGGCCGACATGGACGACTTCGGGGCTGTCATGGAACACCTGGCCCAGACCATGGCCGCAAAAATCGCGCACTACGCCATAGCGGTGCTTTTCGGCATGCCGCTGGATCACATAGCCGATATCGCCCAGATGATTGCCGGGCTTAGCCTGCTCAATGCCCAGCATCAGGCATTCATAGGTGACTTCGACCAGCCGCCGCGCCTTGATCGCAGCGTCGCCGACGATGAACATGCGGCTGGTGTCGCCATGCCAGCCATCGACCAGCGGGGTGACGTCGATATTCAGGATATCGCCGTCCTTGAGCCGATAGTCGCCCGGAATGCCATGGCAGATCACATTGTTGAGCGAGATGCAGCAGCTATGGGTATAGCCGCGATAACCCAGGGTCGCGGGCACGCCGCCACCGTCTAGCGACATGCGGCGGACGATATCGTCCAGTTCGCCAGTGGTGACGCCGGGCACGACATGCGGCACGAGCGCGTCCAATATCTCTGCGGCGAGCCGCCCGGCCTTGCGCATGCCGGCGAAACCGGATTCGTCATACAGCTTGATTGCAGCGGAGCGGGAAATCGGCGCATCGGCCGTCATGGTTATATAGTCAGTCATGCCCTATTTATAAGCGCAATAGCCGCATAATGCGAGAGGGCGACTAGGCAGGGCGTCCGGGGCAGGCTATGGGCTGGCGCATGGCCGATCCGACCCGCATCTGGACCGCAGCGCTGATCGTGATCGGCGACGAAATCCTTTCTGGCCGCACCCAGGACAAAAATATCGCCCAAGTCGCGAGTTGGCTGGGCGTTCAGGGTATCCGTCTGCGCGAAGTGCGCGTGGTGCCCGATGTGCAGGACGCGATTGTCGAGGCGGTCAACACGCTGCGCGCCCGCAACGATTATCTGTTCACGACCGGCGGCATCGGCCCGACTCACGACGACATTACGGTCGATGCGATCGCGGCGGCGCTGGGCGTAGAGGTGGAAATCCATGAAGGCGCGCGCGCTATCTTGTCGGGCTATTATGAGACGCGCGGCGGATTGACCGAAGCGCGACTGCGGATGGCACGGGTGCCGGCCGGCGCGGACCTGATCGAGAATCGTATGTCTGGTGCGCCCGGCATCCGCCATGGAAACATCTTCATCATGGCCGGCGTGCCCTATATCACCGCGGGTATGCTCGACTGCCTGACTGGCACGCTGGAAGGCGGTTTGCCGCTGCTGTCTGCGACGATCGGCTGCTGGGTGGCCGAAAGCGAAATCGCTGACCTGCTCGCCGCGACCGAACGCGCGCATGAAGATTGCCAGATTGGCAGCTATCCTTTTTTCCGCGAAGGCCGCACCGGCGCGAATTTCGTGATTCGCTCGACTAATGCAACTACGCTGGACGCCTGCACCGCCGATCTCAGCGCCGCACTGGAACGCGGCGGCTGGACCGTAACGGCGGGCGGAATCTAGCCCTCGCTTACTTGGCTTCGGCTTTAAGATAGGCGATCAGGTTGGCGCGATCGACCGGGTTGGGGACGCCGGCAAAGGCCATGCGGTTGCCCGGCACCAGCCCGCTCGGCTTGGTCAGGAACGTGTCGATGCTCTTTGCGTCCCAGCGAATTTTCGCCTTTTGCATCGCGGGCGAATAGGTGAAGCCCGCCATAGTGCCCGACGTGCGACCAAATATCCCGGCGAGCGACGGACCCATCTTCTTCGGTCCGGCCTTGACGTCATGGCATAGCGCGCAGCGTGCGAACACCGTCTTCCCTTTGACCGGATCTCCCGCCTGCGCGAATGCAGGGGAACTGGCAGCGCAAAGGGCAGTCAGCACGAACAGTCTCGATACGGTCGCAAGCGGCATGAAGAGTTTCCCTTGAAAGATGACACGGCGGGGCTTTGGCCTTTCTGCCGCTCATGCGCCTTTATGGCTTTATGTCTGAATGGGAGTTTAAGCGTATGGACGTCAACACGCGCCGCTTATAATCTGGCGCGCCGTTCGCCGGTGATATGCCGTCCCGGCCAACTTACTCCGGCGAAACGGCGCGTCCCGGACACTATTGGGCATCGTCTCGTAAAATGATGGGACATTTCATTGTTATGACCGATCATGAAGGTCGCGTCTCGATCATCGTGGGTCGCGAGCATCTAACGGGACGATCCTTACGCCTGCGCGCCTGACACCCGGCGTGCTCTTCATCCATGGCTGGGGCGGGTCGCAGGAGCAGAATATGGCACGGGCAGAGGAGGTCCGCAACTGGGCTGCATTCTGCTTCACCTTCGACCTGCGCGGCCATGCCAGGCACTAGCAGGAGCGTAACAGCGTAACCCGCGCCGATGGCTTGGCCGACGTCATCGCCGCCAATGATTTCTTGGTTGCGCGGGAGCAGGTCGATCCATCCGCGATCGCCGTTGTCGGCACCAGCTATGGCGGCTATCTTGCGACCCTGCTGACCGCGGAACGGACGGTCAACTGGCTGGCCCTGCGCGTCCCCGCCCTTTATCCCGACAGTCATTGGGACGTGCCCAAGGCGCTGATCAGCCGTGACGGGATCAATCAATATCGCCGTCACCTTCGCACGTTCATCAGGACCGCGCGTTTGCCGCCTGCGAGCAGTTCGGTAGCGACGTCCTGATCGTAGAATCGGAGCATGACGATTATGTGCCGCACGTCGCGATCACATCCTTCAGCTCCGCGTTTCAATGCAGCAATTCGCTGAGTCACCGGATCATGAAACGCCCCGACCATGCCTTGCGTAACGAAAGCTGCCGCCGCAGCTTATCGACGGGAGCCAGCGGCGCCTGACAATCTATGTTGCGGTCGATCGAAGGAATATGGTGGACGCACTTGGGCTCGAACCAAGGACCCGCTGATTAAGAGTCGTTTTAAGAAGATTCCGTCTGCTTCCGTCACCTTCCATCAAGGCTCGTGCGCATTGATTTATCTTGCTGAACTTACTGAATAATATCAGAGAACCTCTTCCATATTTCTCCGTCTGAATGTATGATCGAACACGGGCGGTCAAGGCCATTTTGACATCCATACGGCACCCATAGAAGCTCTATTCTCTCACTTTGCGAGTTACGTCCATGGCTATATCCTTGACAAAGAACGGCATTGAGGCTGCAATTGCCAAACTCCGCTCCGAGCCGGGGAAGCGTATCGAGCTTCGGGACGATAAGGAAGCCGGACTTCTTATCAGAGCCGGCGAACGCGGCGCGAGCTGGTCTCTCGCAGTGCGCCTGCAGGATGGCCAGCGCACTCGGATCAAGCTTGGAACCTGGCCGGGCATGGGGATCGCAGAAGCTCGTGCAGCTGCCCGCGTCGCCCGGACGCAAATCGACCAGGGTAGCAATCCCAACGAACGCAAGCGGGTCGCGCGGCGAACTGCGGCGATTGCTTCGCTCAACCGCAAAACCCTCTCCGAGGTGATCGAGGACTATGACAAGGCCGTGCTTTCGCAGCACCGTCGCGGCGCGCAGACGAAGCGAGCGCTCGACGGCAAGCGGGGGCTCCTGCGCACTCTGCTCAATCGACAACCCGAATCGATCATGAAGGCAGAGATTTCCGATCTCGTAAAAAAGCATGCCAAAACTGCCCCGATCGCCGCTAACAGGAATCTCGCCTACGCATCTGCCTTCTTCAACTGGTGCGTCGACGAAGGCGTTTTGGCCGAAAATCCGGCGGAGAAAGTGCGCAAGCCGTCCAAGGAAAATGAGCGCGAGCGGTTTCACACAATCGGTGAGCTCAAAGAGATATGGGCCGCCGCCGGCACATTGGGCTATCCGTTCGCCCAGCTTTTTCGGTTGCTGATCGTCCTCCCCAATCGACGCGAAGAGGTGGCCGCGATGCCGGTCGAGCATCTTGATCTTGCGAGTGATCGGGCGCCCGGCGACGCTGTGTGGTTGTTACCAGGTGCCCGCACCAAGATGAATAATGCGCTTCGCGTGCCGCTCTCCAGACTGGCGCGATCGATCATCATCGAAGCGATGGAGCATCCGGATCGCCCCAAGGACTCCAAGCTCGTTTTCACGACCACAGGTGATACGCCCGTTTCCGGTTTCACCAAGGGACGGCGCAGATTAGATCAAGCGATTCAGGCGGCTCGTATCAAACGGACGGGGGATGAAGAGACCCCCGAGATGCCACACTGGGTAGTTCACGATCTTCGGACGACCTTCAATACGCATGGCTGCGAAATTTTGGGAATTCCTCCCCATGTTGCGGATCGCATCCTTAATCATGTCGCGACCGCTACGCGATCCAAGATCATGCGGGTCTACAATAAGTCCGAACTATTCGAACCGCGCAAGGAGGCGCTCAGCGCTTGGGCCTCGCTGCTGGAGCAGCGAGTCATTCCTAGCAGCAAGCTCGTCGTATCATAACTCCATACGGCGGTTGCTGGGACACTGGCTCCCATTTCAGGATACGTCTAAAACAATTTTGCTATTCGTATCGGAGCAAGCCAAACAATCCATATCACGATACCGTGCTTTAGCGAGAAGCCCTTCATTTCAGCATCACGATTCATCCCGCGAATTTGCTGCAGATGCGCCCCTCGCTTCCCCACGAGAACCAACATATGGCATACGAAAGCGCGATCGTGATCGCGCAGAGCGCGTTAGGCTGGCGGGAGGTCCGAAGCCGTCATTGAGAGAGCGCGCTGTAGCCTTCGCACAAGACCGAGGCGAGGTGAGGACGAAGGATCTTGCAGATAACGGTATTCCCCGCTGCTATCTTTCTCGCATGTGCGACGAAAGGCTGCCTCGTGAAGGTCGGCCATGGCCGCTATCGCGCTGCAAGCGAATAAGCCATATGGGATGACTGTCTCGTAAGGATGCGGTACTTCATAATTCTCTGGCACATCCGCCCCTGAGCCACGGACCGCACCTCGCTCGTCGACCATATCAACATTTTCACAGAGCAGGCGGCGAGCCCTGATAGGCTTGGCGCCTTGGCCTTTCGATCAAGACTGGCAGTTCAGAAACCCGAAGGGCCTGTGGCACATCCAGTCTTTACGTTTCGTCCAGCACTGTGATGCATTACCCTGATTCGCGGCGCAAGGGGTAGGGCACTGAAGTGCCGATTACTCCATCATCCGCCCCCTTTGAGCTCAAAAGCGTCCTTTTCACCGTTTCGACGATGGGAAAGCAAAAGTGGCACTGAAGCGCCGCTTACGGCAAAATGAGCGTATTTGGACAGAACTGGCAGCACGCCAACAGCTTCAAAGCCAGAGGGTCGGTATCCGCTTCGTGTATTCCCGACGTGAAGCACGATCGTTGGATCTCAGTGGACGGCGCCCCGCGAGACTGCTCGACAACGGTTATCTCGCTCAAGTGGATTCGGTCGTGTGGTTCCCGTTGCAGGACACCTAGTTCAAGGATGGTGAACGACGGTCCTTCAAGGGCGCTTTTCGCATCCGCCGCAGGGTCGTTCCACGGCATCGCAAGTACGCATTCTTGCCAAAACGCGACCGCATCGTTTGTCCGACGCCATGAGCGCACGGAATTCCGGGTTCACGGCACGGCCTCTCCACCCGGCGGCACCGGCCGTTCCCGTTCGAACCCGTGCATACCGAGCCACCATTGAAGAGCGATGATCGCTCCCTTGGCGGGCTGGAGAAGGCCGATCATCAATATCATCGCCAGCGGCATGATGATCGCGACAAGAGCAGCCGTGGACAGATCGAAATCCCGGACCAGCGTGATGATGATCGGGGCCATCAAGTGACCGGTGAGCAGGATCGACACATAGGCCGGAAAATCATCGGCTCGCTGGTGCGTCCAGTCCTGTCCGCAAGCCGGGCAGTGCGGAATGGGCTTGAGGAAGCGCGCGAACAGCTTGGCCTGCCGGCATCTTGGGCAGCGATTGCGCGTGCCGCGCAGCACCGCTGCCCAACCCGATGAAGGCAGAACGATTTCGCCGCCAATCGTGCCGGCTTCGCGCGGGGGCATGGGATCAGGCATGGATGCGGGACGATCGAATGGATGCACGGTGAAGTCAGGCATCGAATATCCCGGGAAGTGCAGCTGCGCCGCCTTTCTCGATTCTTGTTGCTGCGAAGGCAAGGAGTGCTGCGGCGACCGCGGCGACCCAGACCGTGCCGAGCGCAACCATCTGGTAAATCCCGGCACCTGCCACAGCTCCCAAGACGAAGCCCAGCCAAAGGAGGAGATAATGGCTCCAGCCACGGCCGTTGCCCTCGTCCGTGCCGGCGATTTTCTCGCCCAGCTTTACCAGCGGCGCGGTAAAGGACGTCAGATCACTGTTGGCCTCATCGTCACGCTCGAAAACCGAGTTCGCGGCTCCCATGGCCAATGCCATCGCGACGATCGGACCATGCGCCACGCCGAAAGCGCTCAGGCTCGCGGCTATAAGCAACAGCATGCAGACCAGCACGAGAACCGCTGCGCGAGGATGGTGCCGGGCACGATGCAGCACGATCGAACCAGCCATCACACCGAGCACGAAGGTTCCGATCAAGCCCGCCGCGACCGCCGCCCGCGCCGACCCCTCGGCCAACCCGATCCCCAGGAGGGTGGTGTTGGCGCTCACCGAAAAGAGAAAAAATCCGCCCAGATGAATGAAGCCCACGGCATCGACAAACCCCGCCAGCGCCGACAAGCCGATGGCCAGGATCCCGAGGTGCTTGTCACTCCGAGTCATTGCCGGATTGTACCATAGGGGCAGGGCATGCCGAACGGCCACGATTGGATTGCGCGGGTCACGCTCTTGCGCATCCAGCCCCAACGCCGGTGTGCGCTGAGATGCTCACTGCGCCGGGCCATCGGGAGGGGTTTTCTCTTTAGTGTGGCGGTATTCGAAGGCGAGCAGAAGCCCTTTCGCAAGCCGAAGCGCGCCGATGACGAGGACGATCGTCAACGGCACCCACAAAATGATGTGCACCCAGAATGGGGGGTGCGCACTGAGTTCAGTGGTGATCGCCAGCGTGACGACGATGCCCCCGACGATCATGACCAACAAGGCCGCGGGGCCGTCACCGACATTGAACCTGGCGTAATCGAGGCCACAAGCCGAACAGCCCGGCGCGAAGCGCACCCAGCCAGCGAATAAACCCCTCGCCCCGCAGCGAGGACACAATCCGCGCGAAGCGGACAGAAGCGGTGTGGGCTCGACCATCTACGGACCTGCGTCCCGGGTTGAAGGTTGCATCATAATAGATATATAAAACATCAATATCATATCGTGGCATGTTATGATTGCTAAAGCAAACCTGATATCCTATCGTTGAAGACTGGCGGGGGAGGCCTGCGTATGATCGGAGCTGCCCAGTTGCGAGGGGCCCGCGCCCTGCTCGGGATCGACCAGCGCGAGCTGGCCGGCTTGTCCGGACTGTCGATGCCCACGATCCAGCGGATGGAAGCGAGCAAGGATATCGTCCGGGGCAACGTGGAGTCGCTGATGAAGCTGATCGCTGCGCTCGACAAAGCCGGTATCGAGTTTATCGCGCAGGGTGCGGCCAGCTCGGGCGGAGGCCGTGGCGTTCGGTTCAAGGCGCTCACTGGGACCGGTGGCTCCGGGCCATCGCTCCCGACGGGATCCAGGTTGGCATAGAGTGCGGGAATGACGCCGGTCATCCTGTTGCTGTGGCTCGTTGCGGCTCTTTTATTCACTGCCGGTTTGGCCGTGGCGATCAGGCGATCGGCGCTCGCACGACGGGTTGTGTACGGTTTCAGCATTGCCACCTGCGGTTTTGCCATAGCCGTCGCGCTGGTTCACCTCCTCGCAAGTCCGGCGATCACCTCGACGGCAGTCCTGCCGTTGGGGCTGCCGTGGATCGGCGCAAATTTCCGCCTCGACGCGCTCAGTGCGTTCTTCGTTCTCGTGATCAACCTCGGCGGCACGGCCGCCAGCCTTTACGGCCTTGGCTATGGCCGCCACGAGAGCGAGCCCCGGCGCGTACTGCCCTTTTTTCCGGCGTTCCTCGCGGGCATGAACCTGGTGCTGCTCGCCGACGACGCCTTCACCTTTCTGCTGTCCTGGGAGTTCATGTCGCTCGCGTCCTGGGCTTTGGTCATGACCCGCCACCGCGACGACGACAATCGCAGGGCGGGCTATGTCTATCTCGTCATGGCGAGCGTTGGGACGTTCGCGCTCCTGCTTGCCTTCGGTCTGCTGGCTGGCCCCGAGGGCGGATACGCCTTCAAGACGATACGCGCGCACGGTGCATCTAGCGGCCTTACGGGTCTGGTGCTGGCTCTTGCCCTGCTCGGGACCGGCTCCAAGGCCGGACTCGTGCCGCTGCATGTCTGGTTGCCGCTCGCCCATCCGGCCGCGCCCAGCCACGTCTCGGCTTTGATGAGCGGCGTCATGACCAAGGTCGCGGTCTACGGCTTCATCCGGATCGTGTTCGATCTGCTCGGGCCGCCGGCCTGGTGGTGGGGCGTCCCAGTGCTGGTCGCTGGCGCCGGCACGGCGGCGCTCGGCGTTCTCTACGCGCTCATGCAGAACGATATCAAACGCGTCCTAGCCTACAGCACGATCGAAAATATCGGATTGATATTCGTGGGGCTCGGACTCGCCCTCGCATTCGGTGGGAACGGAATGAAGGCGGCGGCCGCGCTCGCAATGACTGCCGCTCTGTTCCATGTCCTCAACCACGCGCTGTTCAAGAGCCTGCTCTTCTTCGGCGCCGGTGCGGTCCTTACGGCGACCGGAGAGCGGAGAATGGAAATGCTCGGCGGTCTGTTGAACCGGATGCCGGCGACGGGCCTGCTCTTCCTTGTCGGCGCCGCCGCGATCTCGGCGCTGCCACCGCTCAACGGCTTCGCGTCGGAATGGCTGATGCTGCAAGCCATCCTGCTCAGTCCCGACCTTCCACAATGGGCGCTGAAGCTGCTCGTACCGGTGGTCGGCGCCCTGCTTGCGTTGGCCGCGGCGCTGGCCGCGGCCTGTTTCGTCCGCGCGTTCGGAATCACCTTCCTCGGCCGGCCGCGTAGCGAGGCGGCAACAAATGCGCACGAGGTCGACCGCTTGTCGATTGCGGCGATGGCGATCCTGGCTCTGCTATGCCTGTTCACCGGGGTTTTCCCGGCACTCATCATCGATGCGCTCGCGCCTGTCGTGGATGCGCTGACGGGCACGCGGATGCCGGTCCAGACGCATATTGCATGGCTTTCGATCGTGCCGGTCGCCGAGAGCCGCAGTTCCTATAACGGCCTGCTGGTTTTCCTGTTCATCACCATTTCGGCGTCGCTGGCAGCCTTTGTGATCCATCGCGTCGCTTCGAACAGGGTGCGCAGGGCGCCTGCCTGGGATTGCGGTTTCCCCGACAGCAGCCCGGCGACCCAATATACGGCCGACAGCTTCGCCCAGCCCGTGCGGCGCGTGTTCGGCGGTTTCGCCTTCCGCGCGACTGAGCGTGTCGACATGCCGGCGCCGGGAGATGGTCGCCCCGCGCGCATGACCGTCACGCTGCACGATCTGGCCTGGGAGCTGGTCTATGATCCCGTCGTGCGCCTGGTCAACTTCCTCGCCGAACGATTGAACCATCTGCAGTTCCTCACCATCCGCCGCTATCTCAGTCTCGTCTTCGGCGCCCTTGTCCTCCTCCTGCTGATCATCGCATCATGGCCATGATCGACATGTCGCTGATCGACGGCTTGTCGATCCAGATTTCGCAGATGCTGCTGGTGCTGGTGTCGGCGCCGCTGCTGACCGGGTTGGTGCGCAGGGTGAAGGCGCGGCTGCTGCGCCGGCAGGGACCGCCGCTGCTGCAGCCCTATCGCGATCTGATCCGGCTGGTCCGCAAGGAAGCCGTCATCGCCGAGAGCGCGTCCTGGCTGTTCCGGATCGTGCCCTATATCGTCTTCGCCGCGACCTGGGTGGCGGCGGCCCTGGTACCGACCTTCGCTACCGGGCTGCTGTTCAGCTGGTCGGCGGACCTTATCGTCATCATCGCGCTGCTTGGAAGTGCGCGCTTCTTTCTCGCGCTCGCCGGCATGGATGTCGGCACCAGCTTCGGCGGGATCGGATCGAGCCGCGAGGCTATGATCGCGACGCTGGCCGAGCCGGCACTGATCATGATCGTGTTCACGATCGCTCTGGTCGCCGGCTCGACCCAGCTTTCAACCGTGGCCAATGCGATGCTGGCGGGTGTGGGTCTGCGCGTCTCGCTCGGCATGGCGCTGATCGCGCTCATCATTGTCGCGATCGCCGAAAACGGCCGCATTCCGGTTGACAATCCGGCGACGCATCTCGAACTCACTATGGTGCATGAAGCGATGGTCCTGGAATATTCCGGACGGCACCTCGCGCTGATCGAGTTGGCCTCCTCGATCAAGCTTCTGCTCTACGCGTCGCTGATCGCCTGCATCTTCGTGCCATGGGGGCTCGCCCCGGCTGGCGCGCCGCTCCATGTCCACTTGATCGGGGTTGCAGTCTATGCGGCCAAGCTCGGTGTGGCTGGCATTCTGCTCGCTCTATTCGAGACCATGATTGCCAAGATGCGGGTGTTCCGGGTGCCCGACCTTCTCGGAGCCGCGCTGATGCTGGGGTTCTTGGGCACGCTCCTGCGCTTCGTGTCGCGGAGCCTCTGATGGACAAGTTCGCCTTCGATATCGCCCATTTCCTTGCGGGCAGCCTGGTGCTGGTCAGCCTCATGCTGCTCTATCAGGATCGCCTGTCGGCACTGCTCAACGTCTTCGCCTTCCAGGCTGTGGTGCTCGCCTTGTCGGTATCGTGGCAAGCCTATGTGCAGGGCGCGCCACACCTCTATCTGACGGCGGCGATCGCGCTCATCGTCAAGGCGATCGTCATCCCGGTGGCGTTGCACCGTATGATCCGGCGGCTCGGCATCCACCGCGAGGTCGAAACAGCGCTCAATGTCGGCACGACCATGCTGGCGGGCCTCGCGCTCGTCGCCCTGTCGATCGTCGTCGTGCTGCGCGTCACCGCGGATGCCGGCACGCTCGCACGCGAGGATCTCGCCTTTGCCCTGTCGGTGGTTCTGCTCGGCCTCCTGATGATGGTGACGAGGCGCAACGCCGTCAGCCAGGTGGTCGGCTTCATGTCGCTCGAAAACGGACTGATCCTCGCTGCCACCGGCGCCAAGGGCATGCCTTTCGTCGTCGAGATCAGCGTCGCCTTCTCCGTTCTCGTCGCCTTCATCGTCATCGGCATCTTCCTGTTCCGCATCCGCGAGCGCTTCGACACGGTCGATCTCCAGGCGCTCGACGATCTCCGCGAGCGCCGCGGATGAGCGAAGCGATTGACTGGATCGCGGCGAACAATGTCGCGCTGATCCTCGCGATACCCTTCGCGACATCGCTGTTGCTGCTGTGCCTGCCGGGGTACAGGCTGTCCGCCCGGCTCAACGCGGGTTCGGCTTTTCTGACGCTGCTCTCGGCGCTGTCTCTGTTCATCCACAAGCCGGCGCCTGGATCCTATCTGCTGGTCGACGATCTCAACATCGTCTTCATCGTGCTCAATACTTTGGTCGGTTTCACTACCAGCGTGTTCAGCGCGAGCTATATCGCCCATGAACTGGAGATCGGACGCCTGACGACGGTCCAACTGCGCTTCTACCATGCCATGTATCAGATCCTGCTGTTCGCCATGAATCTGGCGCTTCTGGCGAACAATATCGGGTTGATGTGGGTCGCGATCGAGCTGGCGACGCTCACCACCGTGCTGATGGTCGGCATCTACCAGACCCATGAGGCGCTGGAGGCGGCGTGGAAATATTTCATTCTCGGCAGCGTCGGCATCGCGCTCGCGCTGTTCGGCACGATCCTGGTCTATATGGCGGCGCGCCCGGTGGTGGGCGAAGGCCCCGACGGCATGATCTGGACCGTGCTGATCGGCCATGCCGCCGCGCTCGATCCGGCATTGCTCAATCTCGCCTTCGTATTCCTGCTGCTCGGCTATGGCACCAAGGTGGGTCTGGCGCCGCTCCACGCCTGGCTTCCCGATGCCCATGCCGAAGGTCCGACCCCGATCTCGGCGGTGCTGTCGGGTCTGCTGCTCAACGTCGCGCTCCACGCCGTGCTGCGCTTCAAGCTGCTGCTCGCCGCGAATCCGGGCGCGATTGCGCCGGGTCCGCTGATGGCGACGATGGGACTGGTGTCGCTGATTTTTGCCGGCTTCATGCTGTACCGTCGGCGGGACATCAAACGGCTATTCGCCTACTCCTCGATCGAACATATGGGCATCATCGCCTTCGCGTTCGGCATCGGCGGGCCGCTCGCGAATTTCGCCGGGCTGCTCCACATGACGATGCACAGCCTCACCAAGTCCGCGATCTTCTTCGCGGTCGGTCATATCGCGCAGGCCAAGGGCACGCAGAAGCTCGCAGATCTTCGCGGCCTTACCGTCTCCCACCCGTTGCTCGGCTGGGGGCTGGTCGCTGGCGTCGTCGCGATCGCCGGCATGCCACCGTTCGGCATCTTCATGAGCGAGTTTCTGGTGGTCAGTTCCACCTTTGCGCGCCAGCCCCTGCTCGCGATCCCGCTGGTGATCGGCCTGCTGGTCGCGTTCGGCGCGCTCATGCTGCGGCTTCAGGGCGTCGCGTTCGGCGAACCCAGCGGACATAGCGAGCCGGTCAAGGCGTCCTATCTTCCCTTGGCGACCCATCTCATGCTGGTGCTGATCGCGGGGATTTACCTGCCGCCGCCGCTGGTCGCCTGGTTCCAGCATGTCGCGAGGCTGCTCCATTGACCGGGGAACAACCATGCCGAGTTTGATCGAAACGCTTTCCGGCGCGGTTCCGCTGCATCCTCACAAGCTTTGGCCGCGGATACCGGTCGATGCCGACACATGGTCGATGCTGATCGAGCAGCTTACCGAGGGACGCTGGACGCTGTCGGGGCTGTGGGGCGATGAAGGCACGGTCCATATGGCGGTGCTCGATGCGGAGCGTGGTCAGTTGGCGGTCGCAAGCCTTGCCTGCCAGGAGGGGCGGTTTCCCTCGGTCGCCCGGCATCATGCGCCCGCACATCGGCTCGAGCGCACGATCCGGGACCTGTTCGGGTTCGAGCCCGTGGGCGCGCCCGATGATCGTCCCTGGCTCGATCATGGCCGCTGGTCGGTCCGTCATCCGCTTGGCGTGCGGTCGGAGGCAACCGGCGAGGGAGGGGGCTACGACTTCCTCACTGCCGAAGGCGAGGGGCTGCATCAGATCCCGGTCGGACCGGTCCATGCCGGCATCATCGAGCCCGGTCATTTCCGGTTCACTGCCAATGGCGAAACCGTCGTGCGGCTCGAGGAACGGCTCGGCTACACGCACAAGGGGGTGGAAGCGCAGATGGCGGGCGCGGCGCCGGACCGCGCGGCGCAGTTCGCGGCGCGACTGTCGGGCGACAGCACGGTGGCCTGTTCGATCGCATTCGCCCGTGCGGTCGAAACCGCGCTCGGGATCGAGATCCCTGGCCGGGCGCACTGGCTGCGGGCGCTGATGGCCGAGCTGGAACGGATCGCGAACCATCTGGGCGACATCGGTGCGGTCTGCAACGACGCTTCCTTCGCGTTGATGCATGCCCACACCGCAGTGCTGCGCGAACGCGTGCTGCGCCAGGCCGATCTATGCTTCGGCCATCGACTGATGATGGACCGGATCGTTCCCGGTGGTGTGACCGTCGAGCTCGATCGCCCCGGTCAGGACGGCATAAGCGCGCTTGTGGCGATGATCCGCAAAGCCTTCCCGCCGCTGGTCGAACTGTATGACGAAACCGCATCGCTGCAGGATCGTACGGTCGGCACCGGTACGCTCTCCGATGTCCTGACGCGCCAATATGGCGCCGGCGGATATGTCGGCCGAGCGTCTGGACGTGCCTTCGATGCACGCCATGACCTTGCCTATGCACCCTATGACCAGCTTCGGTTCGATGTGCCGATCTTGGCAGAAGGCGACGTCAATGCGCGAGTCTGGGTGCGCATCCGCGAAGTGGAACAGAGCCTCGGCCTGATCGACCAGATCATTGAGGGCATGCCGCCCGGCGACATCGCGGTCGCGCTCCCCAAGGCGAAGCAAACATGTGAGGGCCTCGCACTGGTTGAGGGCTTTCGCGGCGATATCCTTTGCTGGCTCCGGCTCGGTCCGGACGGTACTGTCGAGCGCTGCCATCTGCGCGACCCGTCCTGGTTCCAGTGGCCGCTGCTCGAAGCCGTGATCGAGGGCAACATCGTCGCGGATTTCCCGCTCTGCAACAAATCGTTCAACTGCTCCTATTCGGGGCATGACTTATAGGCTCCGCCCATGCGCAAGCTCCTGTTCGAAAGCCTGATCCGACCGCCGCTCACCGAGCCGCGGCCCGATCCGGATCTGTCGATGATCGCGGATCTTGCTGGTCGGTTGGGGGGCGTCGCCCGGCAGAAGCTCGGTCGCAGCCTCTCGATCCGCGAGATCGATGCCGGTTCCTGCAACGGTTGCGAGCTCGAAATCCATGCGCTGGGCAATGCATTCTACGACATCGAGCGCTTCGGCCTGCGCTTCGTCGCCTCGCCGCGTCACGCCGATGTGCTGCTGGTGACGGGGCCCGTGACGAAGAATATGCGTGAGGCGCTGGAGCGGACCTACAACGCGACCCCTGCGCCCAAATGGGTCGTTGCCGCCGGAGATTGCGCGGCCGATGGAGGCTGTTTCGCCGGCAGCTACGCCGTCCTGGGCGGCGTATCGGCGGTAGTACCCGTCGATCTGCACATCCCAGGCTGCCCGCCTTCGCCGGTCATGCTCTTGAAAGGCCTCATCGCGCTGATGGAGCAGTCGAACCGGAAGGTCCCGTCCAGGTGACGATGCGCGTGCCGACGCTATGGCTCTTTCACGCCGGTGTCGTTGCCGCACTCCAGCAATTTGCGATGGTGGTCCTTGCCGTTTTGGGCTTTGCCCTGTTGTCGCGATACGATCTGACAGGGCCGATGCTCGTCGATCGCGCAGACCATGTCGACGTCTCTCCGCTCTTGTCATGGGCCTGTCTTCTCCTGGCGATGAACGTGGCTCTGACAAGTCGGCGGGTCATGGCACGGACCGCCGCCCGCATTCGACACATATCGCATGGTATGAACCCCGCTGCGCCGAATGCGGTGACCCGCGAACTGCTCGTTCGCGTCTGGTTGGCCGCGATCGCCATGGCCGTGCTCACGCTCGTGGCGCCGCCTCATATCGCAGTGGCTGCAGCCGACCTTCTTGGATGGCCGGTTATAGCGGCAGTCGGATGGCCTGCGCTGATGAGCATTGGAGTTGCCGGATTCGGTGCGGTCGGGTTTGCGGCTCGTCAGGCGCTTTAGGCATCGACTTCCCGAAATCGTGTGATGTTCAGTACATCAAAATGTAGTTGCATTGATCTATAGTCCATGTGTGAAATATGATTATCGGCTGAATCGACCAAAAGCGATTCCGTGACCAACCCCCTGATTGATGGATAGGCGATGACAGGTGAAACCGGCGGACTGCCGAAAGACAAGGGCCAAGCAGGGCGCCTGTCGCTTCGGTTCGACTCTGATCCGGAAAAGAACGCACCGGTCCGGCAGGTGCGCGTGCGGGCGCTACCGAATAGAGAGGGCGACGACGCCCGCATGCTCCTACTGGAAGCGCGCGTTGGGACGAGCACGGTCCGGCTACATCTGACAGCCGGCGAAGCCGCCGAATTGATGTTCGAGATTGGTTTCGCCCTCGAAGAAGCAGCCAGAGCCGCCAATGGGCAACCGCTCAGACGGCCGGTCTGATCGGATTGTCGCGCTCATTTCTCGAGGGCAGCACGGCCTCAGTTTCTGTCGTGTTGTGCGTAATATGGCACCGACTTCGCACGCTTCTCGGCTTCATTGATCTCGGCTCTGCGCCCGGTATCCTCGGCCGTCGTGCCATCTCCTCCCACCGCTGCGCGCTTCGCTCAAGCTGCTGCCTGCGCAAGGGTAGGGCTTCGATCGCGGCGGCCGCGCGTTCGGCGATGGCACGTTGATAGTAGATGTCAGCGGGGGGCAATTGGCAATCTCTCGTCGATGGTTGTCCAGCCGCCAGCGCGGGAACTGGAGAAGATGGCGTCCGGCACCGCTGGAAACCTTCGAGGCAATATAGTGATCCAAGACGACTATATACACATGGCTTATGCCTTGATAATAATCAGATATGATGTTTCATGCATCATGTTTGATGTGATTTGTCGTTTGCCTCGCCATTTGAGCGCGAAAATGAGGCGATGGAAATTCGGAAAGGTACAATCTTGCAGGACGTCGTCATTCTTTCAGGGGCACGCACCGCCATAGGCGATTTCGGTGGAAGCCTGAAAACCGTCGCTCCGGCTGAGCTTGGCCGCATCGTCATTGCCGAGGCGATCAGGCGCGCAGCGCTCCAGCCTGATGATATCCAGCATGTCGTGCTTGGCCAGGTTATCCAGAGCGAACCTGCCGATATGTATGTCTCGCGCGTGGCGGCGATGGCGGCGGGTATCCCGGATCGCGTGCCGGCCCTGACACTCAATCGTCTGTGCGGATCCAGCGTCCAGGCCATTATTTCGGCCGCGCAGATGATCGCCCTCTCGGAGTGCGAGATCGCGGTCGCGGGCGGCGTCGAGAGCATGAGCCAGTCGCCCCATGTCGTCAAAGGCCTGCGCTGGGGACGGCGTATGGGCGATGAGGCGATGGTCGATGCGATGGCCGCGGCACTGACCGATCCTTTCGGCGCCGGGCATATGGGGGTCACGGCGGAGAACATCGCCGAGCGGCATGATATCACGCGGGAGATGCAGGACGCGCTCGCGGTCGAGAGCCATCGGCGTGCGGCGCAGGCGCAAAGCGAGGGGCGGTTCGACAGCCAGATCGTGCCCGTGCAGATCAAATCGCGCGGGACCGTCAAGTCGTTCGACCGCGATGAGCATTTGCGCTCCGACGTGGATGCGGCTGGTCTGGCCGCGTTGGCGCCCGTCTTCCGCAAGGAGAAGGGCACCGTAACGGCAGGTAACGCCAGCGGATTGAACGACGGTGGCGCGGCGCTCGTCCTGGCATCCGGAGACGAAGCCAGGCGTCGCGGCCTTGTGCCGATGGCGCGTATCGTCGGCTGGGGTCATGCCGGTGTCGCGCCTGATGTCATGGGGCTCGGGCCGGTGGAGGCGGTGCCGATCGCGTTGCGGCGGGCAGGGCTCACGCTTGACGACATCGATGTGATCGAAGCCAACGAGGCCTTTGCGGCCCAGGCCTGCGCGGTGGCCAAGCTCCTCGACTTCCCGCCTGACAAGGTCAATCCCAACGGCAGCGGAATCGGCCTCGGCCATCCGATCGGCGCGACGGGCGCGATCATCACGATCAAGGCGATGTACGAGTTGCAGCGCATGGCAGGCCGCTATGCGCTGATCACGATGTGCATCGGTGGCGGGCAGGGGATAGCGCTGATCATCGAGCGTGTTTCGAGTTGAGCTATCCGGCCGTGACAATGAGAAATGCTGCTCCGATTGCATCCCTGACCGTGGTTGCACGCCAGTGGTCGTTCTTACGAAGGCCGATGCTATCTCATTTGCACAACCGTCGCGTGTTGGCGAGCCGGCTGGCGGAGAAAGGGCGTGCCTGACCGTTCCGATCAGGATTTCGACCTCGATCGGACGGACGTCTACAAGGACGACGTCGTGCGCGTCCTCGACGCCATCGCGGACTTCGACTGCGGTGGGGGTGGACATGAGGACGATCTCTATGCGGCGTTCGATGACGAAGGCTATGAACAACCCCCCTCCGAAATAAACATCGCTTTGGCAGCGCCGATCGGATCGAATGGGCCGCTGATCTTTGACCTGGGAGATATGCGCACCCTGTTGTTCAACTGGACCATCGTCCAGAGCGGGATGCGGATCAGCGATCCCTCAAGGCTGATCTTCGACTATACGCAAATGATGATGGGATTTCTCCTCTTCAACGAGGCGCCCACCGAGATCGAGATGATCGGGCTCGGCGGTGGTTCCCTGGCGAAATATTGCTATTCCCGACTGCCGGAGAGCCGGATTACCGCCATCGAAATCGATCCCGATGTCATCGGGCTGAGGGCCAGCTTCGAGATTCCCGATGACGATGATCGGTTCAGGGTAGTGTGTGCCGATGGGGCAGATCATGTCCGCAGCGATCCATCACGGCCTGACGTCATCCTTGTCGATGGCTTCGACGGGGACGGACAGCCGCCCCAACTCTGCTCGGCACGCTTCTATGACGACTGCTACAATCGACTGAAGCCTGGCGGGCTGCTCGTGGTCAATCTCTGCGAGGATCAGGAGGCCCGTTATCACTGGCCCATTGCTCTTGTCCGTCGAAGCTTCGGGAAAAATGTCCTCGCGGTGCCGACCGAATGCCGCGCGAACAGAGCGGTCTTTGCCCGCAAGGCCGCACAATTTCCGGCGTCGCCAGACAGGCTTCGAACAACCGCCCGCCGACTGGCACAGCTTCATTCCGTTCCGTTTGAAGCGCTGGCAAAGCGCATCTGCCAAGTGATGGGTTCATCCCGACCCGGTGGCGGAAAGGGGTAGAAGGAGCCGGAATTTTCGGGGGCAATGCTATTCAGGGTGTGTAGAAACATTCTGGCTTTCCGCTGCACATCGCGTGTCGCGCGCGCAAAGCGAGCGATCGGATGCTGCGTCATGAGCGGCGGCTATCGCAGAGCGCGCGCCGGAAACCTGCCAGTCCGAAAACCTGAATCGGCCAATGCGCGAAGCAGCTGCAGCCACCGTTCAAGCCGCGAGCGGGCCGGCGGGACACATCGAACAGCTCGTGCCGCATATCTCCCGCCGTCGCGGCTGGCCTCAGGCATGGCCACAACGGCAAGCACCGAACGTAGCTTGCTCCCCCGTTCGCAGGGATCGCTCCATTCCCAAACCAAAGCCGGCAAAATTCTGTGATAGACACCTGCTATCCCATACATCGTTTCCATGCTATAACTCTGTATATTGATATACTAAACATCATGCAAGAGGTACGGAAGGCGGCGGCTCAGAAAGACACCGGCATTCATCGTTGCCGCCGAGCCCTGCCTCGGTCTTCGGCAAGCGACATTTTGAAACTCCGCACAAGCGTAAGCGCATCGCGGACGGCACCATGCCGATAGCCGCAAGGGTGTCAGTTTGGCGCAAACAAGGACAACCAATGACCGATCCCGTCGTTATCGCCAGCTATGCTCGTACCCCCATGGGCCCGTTTCAGGGTGCTCTATCCGGGGCGACATCGACGCAGCTCGGAGTCGTCGCCGTGAAAGCAGCGCTCGAGCGCCGTGGTGATCGCAAGCGCGGCGCAAACCTGTGCACCGGCGGCGGCGAGGCCACGACGATTGCCCTGCAGCTTCTATGACCGAGCCGCAGCGCGCGATGATGGATGAGTTGGTATGGGCGCATCGCGACGCTGAGGCGCTTGCGGGCGACTTTGGGCTCGATCCTGACAGCATCAGCATGCTGCAGAGACTGGGGTTTTGGCCCCGCCCCGTTACTTCTCTACCGACCAGGCCCGGGAGCCCCTATGTCTGTCAGACCGGCGATGTTCGATCCTTGCATTTCGACTGGTCGAGCATTCAGAGCGGCATGAGCCTGAACGATCCGCTCGTGCTGCAGTTCGATTACACGCGAATGATGATGGGCTTCCTCATCTTCAACCCGTCACCTCGATCGATCGAAATGATCGGTCTCGGCGGCGGCTCACTGGCCAAATACTGCTACCACAAAATACCGAGCGCCCACATCGCCGTCGCCGAGATCGATGCCGATGTTATCGCCCTTCGGGATGCGTTTCTCATACCTCCTGATGGACCGCGCTTTCGTGTCGATTGTGATGACGGCGCCGACTTCGTGGCGCGGGCCGCCGGAAGCCCAGAGGTTATTCTCATCGATGGGTTCGACAGAGACGGCCAGCCGCCCCAATTATGCTCACAGGACTTTTACCGCGCCTGCTACGATCGGATGGCGCCCGCGGGCATATTGATCGCCAACCTTTGGGGCGACCATGAGGTCTATTCCGATCGCATCCGTCGGGTTTTCTTCGGTAACACCATCGTGGTGGAGACCGAGGGCGGCGGCAACCGCGCCGCGATTGCTCGCAAGGATGCTAGCCTCGATTTGTCGCCGAACCAGTTGGAAACGGCCCTGGCGGCTCTTGCACCGCATCACGATGGGTTCTTGTCTGCGGTCGGCCGTAGGATTGCGACCCAAGTCGACCTTGATCGACAAGCCTGTCGCAAAGCGCGGGCGCGGCCCCTCCCCGGTGTGTCGTCCTGCCACTATGTGAGCCGCCGATGATCGAGCCGCCCGAAACCCCGTTCCTCCTTATCGTTTTTGATGCCGCTCAAGCTACCTTCTCGCTGGAAGGCCCGGTCACCGATGACCGCGCATGGCGGGCCGCAATTGCCGCCGCAGGCGTCGAGCGCGCGAGCCTTGGATATCAGGCGTGCCTCAATGGCGGCGCACGGATGTGGCGCAGAACCGCTGCGCAGGAGTTTCGCGAACGAACCGGGTTCCGCCGCGTCGCGAGGGGATCGATCGTTCACATATAGTGTCAGCGTCTCGATGCGGAGGCGCCGCCGCACCGAGCGACGGCGCAGGCTTTGAAGATTTATGGAGCATTGAAAGTTGGTCGATAATGCAATGATTGTTCGGTACGATGCCGCAATCGCTAGGGGCGAGCTGAGCCCTGATGCGGCCCAGCGGCGTGTTGCCGAGAGACTCGGTGAACTCGTATCGGCATTCGACCATGAAGCAGGTCGGCCGTCGCTCTTGTCGCGGTTCGTCAAGCGCAAGCCGGTGGTGGTTCGCGGCGTGTATCTGTGGGGCGGGGTCGGACGCGGCAAGTCCATGATGATGGACATGGTTTACGACGTCATCCCGATCCGGGAAAAGCGTCGCGTCCATTTTCACGCGTTCATGCAGGACGTCCACGATCGCCTGCGCGTTGAACGCTCGCGTGAGGTGGCTGATCCCATAATCCCGGTGGCAGACGCAATCGCGCAAGAGGCCGGGCTACTCGCGTTCGACGAGATGATCGTCACCAACTCCGCCGATGCAATGATCTTGTCACGGTTGTTCATGCGTTTGATGTCCCGCGACGTCACTGTCGTCGCGACGTCCAATCGCGCGCCGGACGACCTCTACAAAAATGGCCTCAACCGTGAGCACTTTCTCCCCTTCATCGCAATGCTCAAGGACCGGCTCGACGTCCTGACGCTGGACGGTCCGACCGACTATCGCCTGCAGCGACTGGGTGGTTTCCAGACATGGTATGCGCCCAATGGTTCGCCCTCGACTGAAGCGCTGAGCCGCGCCTTCTTCCGATTGACCGACTTTCCGGTGGAAGACCGAGAACATGTCCCTGCCGAAGATCTGGCTGTGCAGGGCGGACGCACGATGTTCGTGCCAAAATCGTTGAAAGGTGTGGCGGTGTTCTCGTTTCGCCGTCTGTGCGGCGAAGCGCGGGGCGTGCCGGACTATCTCGCGCTTGCCCGCCGCTATCATACCCTCATCCTGGTCGGGATACCGGTATTGGGAGCCGATCGGCGGTCGGAAGCCGCCCGGTTCAAGATCCTGATCGACACCCTTTATGAACACGGCGTCAAGCTTCTGGCTGCGGCTGACGCAGAACCCAAGCATCTTTATGCCGACACGGATGACGCATTCGAGTTCGAGCGCACCATCTCGCGGCTCAACGAAATGGCATCGGCGGACTACCTCCAGAGTGGCCATGGCGCGTCGTACCGCCTCGGGCACGAGTCGACCTCGGCGTGAGCGTCATCGTCCGAAGGCGCCTTACTCTCAATGAGACGATGTGCTCCCGCATTGGGCAGCAAGGCCGCTGTCACGCGACGATCGCCGAAAAAGCGCCAGCCGGGTTGCGTCACATGGCCACGTCCATCCGCCGGTCCAGCGGTCCGCTGGTTGTAGAGGGGCTCGGTCTTGTCGGACGCTGAGACTCCGGGTGTCGCAGGCAAGCTGTTCAGTGGCTGGTCTGCCCTGCGCCATGACGCGTCGGATTGGATTGCAGACGTCAATCTGGCCTCGCATATTCAGACACTGCAGCGGCTGGGAGCCTGGCCAGGTCGCGCTACGATCGGTGACCCGTCTTCGGGCAAGCCCTTTGTGTCGGAGATCGGCGACTACCGCTCGCTGCATTTCGATTGGGGATGCGTGCAGAGCGGGATGAGCGTTGCCAACCCGTTGAAGCTATCGATCGATTACACCAAGGCGATGATGGGATTTCTCTTCTTCAATCCGGCACCGTGTGTCATCGAAATGATCGGGCTCGGTGGTGGATCCCTTGCCAAGTTTTGCCACCACGTTCTGCCCGGCGCGGATATCACGGTGGTGGAACTGGACGCAGACGTGATCGCGTTGCGCGACCACTTCTCCATTCCGGCCGAAAGCGAGCGCTTCCGCATCCTGTGTGGCGATGGGGCGACCCATGTCCACGCGTCGCCGAGCCGGCCCGACGTGCTGCTGGTCGATGGCTTTGACGCGCGCGGGCAGCCGCCTCAGTTATGTAGTCCTGAATTTTATCGGCACTGCTTTGAGCGGTTGGCACCCGATGGCCTGTTGGTCGTCAATCTATGGGGTGACGATCCCGGGCATTTTCGTCATGCCGCGCTTGTCAAAGACATCTTTTCGGGAAAGTTGATTTTGGTGCCTTCGATCGGAAGTGCCAACCAGACGGTGATAGCCCGAAAAGGCTCAGGTCTTATCCTGACGAAAACGCAGATGGAGGAGGTGATCCCTCTGTTCAGACAAAGCTGCGCCCGATTTCTTCCGGCGGTGGGGAAACGTATATTTCGACAACTGAAAATCGCCAGGAAGCATTAGCTCAATGCTGTCCCCATATCGCCGGCGACACGGGGCGGCAGCGCGAGGGCGCAGGCGCTATTTTCGCGGCTTACAGATAATGCACTCATCTGAAACGCACTGACCACCAGCGATGTTCTTCGGGATCCAGGAATCGAAGACCTTCGGGTCGGGGCTACCAGCCTTACGGTAGGCGCCCGCCGTGAGCGACCCGGATGCCTGGGTACTGACGGTGATCGTGCGGCAGCTCGCGCGGTGCAACACGATATAGTCGGCGCTGCGATTGGCCCGGAAATTGATGACATAGGCTTCCGGATGATCCTTGGTCCATTCGAGAAACTCATCGTCGTCTGCAAAAAGCTGTGCCGTGTTCATAGTCATCCGTTTCAATAAGAATGTGCCGACCGCCGCGTGCCGATCGGCGACAGGGCTCGGCTATTTCGAGCCCGGCGGTCCCTTTTTCCGAAGGCCGGCGTAAAGCAGAGCCGCTACGATTGCCGCAGACCCGATGCCACTGCTGACAAGGGGCAGCGTCGCCAATCGGCGGGCCCCGGCCGGCGGATGCGGCGCAGCGGGACCAGGCGATGACAAGCCTCCGTGCGCGTCCGCCTTCGGGCCATCGGCCGAGCCGGGACTATCGTCCTCACCGCTGCTCAATGCTGTTCTCCTCCATCTTGGACAAGCTGCGCGAACGCCCTGCGGGCGCATCCGCCGTCGAGTGCGATGGAAACAACCTGGCCGCTGCGCTCGCGGCGGCTATAGGTCAGTGCATCGCGCGGACCCCAGATCAGCACTTCGTCGGACAGGTGGAGCCGCAATCGCTCACCCGTCTTCATGCAAAGTGCCGCCCGAACCATTTCGAGGCTCAACGCAAAGCCGAGCGCATCATGATGATCAGCGGTTGGAATACTGACAAGGCGCGGATGACTCATCTGGCACGCCCACGCCCACGCTCAGGCGCGATAGCGCCCTTCGATGGAGCGGCCAGCGCGGCCAACATCATGGTTTCTTGTCCAGGTCGTTGGACATCTTCAGACGCTCCGCTTCTTCAGCCCGCTCCCGTATTGCCTTTTGCTCGTCATGGAAGCGGCCCCCCATGATGGTGGTCGCCATGAAAATGGCCATAAGGATCACACTGATCACGATAATGACGAATATAATCATTTAGACTTCCATGGCTCAGAGGTCGTCGCGGTCTGGTGTCAGATCCGCTCGATGATGATTGCTGGCGCCATTCCCCCCGCGGCGCACATTGTGACCAGACCGCGCTTGAGGTCCCGTCGCTCGAGCTCGTCGAGAAGCGTGCCAATCAGCATGGGGCCTGTCGCTCCGATCGGATGACCGAGCGCGCAGGCGCCGCCGTTCACGTTCACCTTGTCGCGATCCAGCCCGAGATCGCGCATGAATTTTTCAGCGACCACGGCGAAGGCTTCATTGATCTCCCAAAGATCGATGTCCTCGATCCGCAGGCGGGCCTTCTCGAGAACGCGCCTGGCGGCCGGGACCGGAGCGTTCAGCATGAGAGTCGGGCAGTCCCCCATATTGGCGGCCATCACCACCCGGGCGCGGGGTTTCCAGCCGTTGCGAGCGGCACAGTCGGGGGAGGCCAGGAGAATGGCCGAGGCGCCATCGACGACACCGGAGCTGTTGCCGGCATGGTGAATGCCCTGCCACTTTAGGCCAGGATATTTCTGGTTGATCATCTGCCGGAAGGTGACACCGTCCTCATACGGGGCATGGTCGGCAATGCCGTCGAAACTCGGTTTCAGATTTGCCAGAATGGCGGCAGTCGTTTCAGGCCGTGGAAACTCGTCGCGGTCAAGCGCGATGCTGCCGTCCTCGTTCAACACGGGGACAAGGCTTCGAGCGAAGCGACCTTCCCGGATGGCGATATCGGCGCGGCGCTGGCTTTCGAGCCCAAGCGCATCGACGGTCTCTCGCGAGATGCCCTCCATCGCTGCAATGGCGTCGGCGCACACCCCTTGGTGAGATTGGGGATGGATTGCCTGCAGCGCCGGATTTCCTGTCCCGACACCCAGCGCCTTCACGCCGTTCGCGGCGTCCTCGGCGGCGAGTTGGGCATGGTATGACATCATCTCGACGCCGCCCGCGACCACGCAGTCGGCCAGGCTCGAAATGATCTGGCCCGCAGCCAGATTGACGCTGGTGATCCCGCCGCCGCAGAACCGGTCGAGGGTCATGCCACTCGACCTGGGGTCATAATTTGCCAGCAATGCGGACATGCGGCCGATGTCGCTTCCCTGCTTGCCCTTCTGGGTACTTGTCGAAAAGATGACGTCGTCGACTTCGGATGTCGCGAGATCGTTGCGTTCCGCCAGAGCCTTCAAGACGGTCGCGCCGAGATGCTGCGGATGAAGGTGCGCCAGGGCGCCTTTGCCGGGCTTGCCGATCCCGCGTGGTGTGCGGACTGTGTCGATGATGTAGGCGATACCCATAGTCTGATTCCTGCTCATTGTGTTGTGCTCGGCTAGGTTGCCGGTCGTGATCGTGTGCGGGGCTTCATTCTTCCGGATCGTCCTGGCCAAGGCGTTTCGAGAAGAAAATTTGTTCGCCCACGTCGTAGCCGATCCGCCGTTAGAACTTCGCAATGTCATGGTCCTCGGAGCGGACCGTGAGCTGGATCTTCGCGATGCCCAGGTCCTCGATCCATGCCTCGCAGGCAGCCATTCATCTGCCGACCAAAGCCACAGCGTTGGCGGCCAGGAGACACGGCGAGATAGTAAACCCACCCCCTGTGGCCGTCGGAACCGACCACTCCCGTAGCGACGAGCTGGTCGTTCAGGAAGCCCGCCAAAATAGTCGAGGTCGGCGTCGCGAGGGCCCGTTCGGCATCGGCTTTTGGATCGTTCCAAGGCTTGAGCAGGTCGGTCACCCACCACAATGCAACAGCGGCTTTGACCTCGGCAGAACCGAGGCGACGTATTTGCAGTACCGACGCCATCAGGGTTGATCCGCGTTCTTCGCTGTCGTGTCGCGGCTCGCGAACCCACCCATGCCGTGCCACCACTGGTACGCGATCACGGCAGCTTTGACCGGCTGCGAGCGACTGTGCCGCAGGGGAATGACACCAGCGCTCCCCTTCGGCATGTGCCTTCCATCGTGCGACCTCTCGAAACCATCTTGGCGGAAAAACCTTGCGGCACCTTTTCTAAAGGATCATATATAGCGCATCGTTATCCACCGTTAAAGATGCATTTTGATGCATGAGACATCAATAATGCGCGACTGCAGATCGCCCAGCCCCTTCCTCGTGGCACCCCGCGCCGCAAGCAATTGATGAATCGGATATTCCAATGCCCGTGCCAGACGAACTTCGGTCTTCGGACCGGGAAGCCTTGCTGTTTCATTCCGAAGGTCGGCCAGGCAAGATCGAGATCCTCGCGTCCAAGCCGATGGCCACGCAGCGTGACCTGTCGCTCGCCTATTCGCCGGGTGTGGCCGTCCCGGTTCACGCCATCGCCGCCGATCCAGCGCGCGCCTACGACTATACGATCAAAGGCAATCTGGTCGCGGTGATCACCAATGGCACAGCGATCCTGGGGCTGGGCAATCTTGGGGCGCTGGCGTCAAAGCCGGTGATGGAAGGCAAGGCGGTCCTGTTCAAGCGCTTCGCCGACGTCGACTCGATCGATTTGGAGTTGGACACCGAAGACCCGGAGGCGTTCATCGCCGCCGTCGCCTTGATGGAGCCCTCGTTCGGCGGCATCAATCTGGAAGATATCAAGGCGCCCGAGTGCTTCATCATCGAACAGGCGCTGCGCGATCGGATGAACATCCCGGTCTTCCATGACGACCAGCATGGAACCGCCGTGATCATGGCCGCAGGCTTGATCAACGCGCTGTACCTGACCGGCCGGGAGATGAAAGATGTCAGGATGGTCGTGAACGGCGCGGGCGCGGCGGCGATCGCCTGTACCGCTCTTGCAAAGTCGATCGGCATTCCGGGCAACCAGGTCATCCTGTGCGATTCCAAGGGCGTAATCTATCAAGGCCGGACCGAGGGCATCAACCAGTGGAAGTCGGCCCATGCGGTGGATACGGAGGCGCGAACGCTCGCCGACGCAATGCGCGGTGCCGATGTCTTCCTCGGATTGTCTGTCGAAGGCGCTGTTTCAGCCGAGATGGTAGACTCGATGGCACCCAGGCCGATTATCTTCGCGCTGGCGAATCCCAATCCCGAGATCCAGCCGGAGGTCGTCAAAGCGATCCGGCCCGATGCGATCGTCGCGACCGGCAGGTCCGACTACGCCAATCAGATCAACAATGTCCTTGGCTTCCCCTACATCTTCCGCGGTGCGCTCGACGTCAGGGCAACGACCGTCAATGAGGAAATGAAGGTCGCCGCAGCCCACGCGATCGCCGAACTGGCCCGGCAGCGCGTTCCGGAGGAAGTCGCGGCCGCTTACGGTGGAAAGGCGAGCCGCTTCGGCCCGGATTACATCATTCCGGCCCCCTTCGATCCGCGTCTGATCGAAACCGTGCCGATGGCCGTGGCCCGCGCTGCCATGACGACCGGCGTGGCGCGGTTGCCCATCGCCGATGAGGCAGCCTATCGCAGCGCGCTCAGGGCGCGGCTCAATGCTACCACGGCGGTGCTTGCGTCGGCCTACGACGGTGCGCGCGCGCGGCCAAAACGAATGATTTTCGCCGAGGCCGAACAGGAAACCGTTTTGCGCGCCGCGATCGCCTATCGGGAAGAAGGCTATGGCAGCCCAATTCTGGTCGGTCACACCGAGCGCGTCACTGAAGGTTTGAAAGCGCTAGGTGCCGAGGCCGAAGGGTTTGAAATCCACAATGCGCGGATATCCCCCCTCATCCCGGATATGGCCGACCGGCTCTACGAGCGCTTGCAACGGCAGGGGTATCTCTACCGCGATTGTTTGCGGATGGTGAACCAGGATCGGAACGTGTTCGGTGCCCTGCTCCTCGACATGGGACACGGGGAAGCCATGATCACCGGGGTGACACGTCCGTTCGGTCAGACGCTCGAGCAGGTCAAACTGGTGCTCGATTCGCAAAAGGGTCGCCTTCCCTTCGGCTTCCACATCATCGTCGGGCGCAGCAGCACGGTGTTTGTGGCCGATACGACCGTGAACGAGCGGCCAGCGCCCTCGGACCTCGCCGATATCGCCGAGCAGATGGCCTCCATTGCCCGTCGCATGGGCCACGCGCCGAGGGTTGCTTTCCTTTCCTATTCAAATTTCGGCAATCCGCCAGGCGAGTGGCTCAAGCCCTCGCGTGATGCCGTTGCCTTGCTCGATACTCGCAAGGTCGACTTTGAATATGAGGGCGAGATGTCGCCGGACGTGGCGCTCAACAGTGCGCTCAAACGCCATTATCCGTTCAGCCGCCTGACCGGGCCGGCGAACGTCCTGATCATGCCCGGGTTACAGTCTGCCAATATTTCGGCCAATCTTGTTCGGGAACTTGGCGGCGTCGCCGTTCTTGGTCCCTTCCTGGTGGGCATGGAAAAGCCGGTTCAAGTCGCGGCGATGACGTCCACCGCTGCCGACTTGGTGACGATGGCGGTGCTGGCGGGCACCCTAAGCGTCTGAAAAGCACCCTCATTCGACATACGTACTTCGGCCGAAAGGCGGCCCCGGAGATAATTTATACCTTTTCTCTCATGCATGAAACATGTGTATACTGCTTTGTAGCATCAACCCGCGGCGTTGAGAGGTTTCAGACCATGTCACGCTCAATGTGTGAGCCATGAAAAAACCAGCGCCCCAGCCGCCCGCAGAAAGACCGGCCAACGGCTTTTACTGGTGGGAAGACACGACGCTCGTCCTCAACATCCTGGGCAAACCCAGCGCGCGTGGCGACGTCATCGGCAAGATCAAAGGCCATCAGTTGAAGGTCAGTGTCACGGCAGCGCCGAAGCTTGGACGGGCAACAGACCATATGGTGCGGTTTCTCGCTGGCGAATTCGGCGTGCCTGTATCTGCCATCACGGTCGTTTTCGGGCGTATGAACGTCAACAAGCAACTGAGGATCGAAGCGCCGACCCGGCTCCCCGCTGTTATCCAGCAGCTGGATCTGCTCTGAGGCTTGGCGCGCTTGCGATCGTTGCCAGCTATGGGCTATTCGACCGGTTGTCACACGACATTTCACCATCGCTACCATCACGTCTGGGCACCGAAATATCGGTTCAAGGTGCTGCATGGCGAAGTCCGGCTGCGGGTTCGTGAGATCATCCGGCAGGTCTGCGACGAGAAGGGCGTGACGATCGTCAACGGTGTCGTGTCGCGTGATCATGTCCATATGTTTGTCGAAATCCCGCCCCACGTCTCGGTCAGCGTCTTCGTGCTCAAGATACAGCAGGAGTTCGAGCACATCCGCAAGCGCTATTGGGGCCAACGCTTCTGGCAGCGCGGATACTTCTCCACCACATCCGGCAACATCACCGATGACGTCATCAGCCGTTATCTGAACAAGCATCTCCACAAATTGGGCTTCCAGCCATGGTGTCCACGCCCGTCAAGCGAGGGGCGATGACAGCGAGCACTTTCGACCGACGCAGTTTCACCACAACGAGGAGAGTGACACGATCCCTGTCCGGCCGGCCAAGACCTGCGCCCCCTCGGGCGCGCATGCGCGCAACCGTGCGATCCGCTATCGAACGTCCGCCTGCAAGGACTGTCGGCTGAAAGCGCAATGCACGCCCGGTGCCCAGCGGACCATCCATCGGCTGATCGACCAAGGAGCCCTCGATCGGCTGGAAAGGCGAATTAATGCCGATTCGGGTCTGATGAGGATCAGACGATACACCGTCGAACATCCGTTCGGGACGATCAAAGGAATGTCCGGCGGCGGCAGGTTCCTGATCCGAGGGCTAAGGTAAGGTGAAGGCGGAAGCGGCGCTATCGGTCCTCGCCTTCAACATCCTGCACGCCGTGAACGCCTTTGGTGCTGGGAAGCTGGCCGGAGCAAGCTGACACGGCCTTCTGCGCCTTGAATGTCGTTCTCCCGCGCGGCTTCATCGCGAGTTTCTACACCGCCTGAATTGTGGGCCGTCAGGTGGGGTCAGACCCCGCCAATTCCCCAATCCAGTAGACGTCCAGGGTTTCGGTCGCCGACAGGATACCCTCCACGCAGACAGGCCGACCCAGCAATTCGGGAACATTGTCCTCCATATTGAGCGGCCATAAAGCTCCATCGGCCTCGTGTCGCAGACACATTCCGCGGCCGCAGCGGATGAGTTGGCCTTTCAGGCGACACAGCTTGCCGATCTTTCTCATTGTTCCATTCCACATGATTTACGCGCCTGCCTGGCTCGCGACCGCATAGCGCGCTTCCATGAGGTCGATCTCCCGGATGAGCCTGCGCGCAGGTTCGCTGCCCAGTTCGCGCTTGCGAACCATTCGGAAGATCTGGGTTCGCTCGGCCTTGAGCGCAGCCAGGCGGAGGTTCCTTTCAATCGCTTCGGATTGCCGCCCCAGAGCGTTGCCTTCAGCATTTCTGGTCTGGCTCTCGATTCTATGCCGGTAAATATCCATGATACGGGCGGCGGCGGCGACATAGATATCCGCATCGCTCTTTCCTACCGCAAGGCCGTGCTGGACTTTCTCGATCTCGGCGATCGCTGCCTCGGCCGCCTTGATCCGGGCGGCGTCTTCCTCTGCCTGATGATCATGTTCCGCCGGCATCTCCAGTCCGGTGAGCAGCCAGGGCAGGGCGAAACTGGCAACGATCAACGAAACGATGATGACGCCCATCGCAAGGAAGATCGCGAGATCCCTTGCCGGAAACGGCGAACCATCGTTCAGCGCAAGCGGAAGGGTCAGGACACCCGCCAGGGTGATGGCGCCGCGCACACCGGCGAACGACATCGCGGCAACGATCCGCCAATTGGGCGTCGAGCGCCAATCACCCCGGCGAAAGAGGGTCAGGCGGAAGGAGAGCCAGACCCACAGGAAGCGCAAGGCCGCAAGGCCGATATTGATGGCGATGACATAGATCGCCAGCCACCACGGCTCTTGATGTCCGGTCATACGAACGGTTCCTGCCGCGCCGGCGAGGATGGCGGGCAACTGCTCGCCGAGCAGGACGAAGATGACCCCGTTCGCCGTGAACTGAATGACGTCCCACACCGTGCTCCGCCGGATCCGGGTGGTGGCCAGAAGCTCTCCGCTCGTTTCGACGAAACCCATGGTGAGACCGGCGGCGACGGCGGCGAGGATGCCCGAGCAGTGCAGATGCTCGGCGACCAGATAGGAGCCAAAGGGGATGAGCAGGCTGATCAGGATCTGGGTGCCGCCTTCTTCGCCGTAGCGGCGAGAGACCCAGCTTTTCATACGCGAAACGGACCAGGTAAGGCCGGCACCGACGGCGATGCCGCCAAGGGCCACCCAGAGGAAGCTGAGTGCCGCCTCATGGACCGAGAAGGCACCGGTCAGCGCAGCCGCGATCGCAAAACGCAGGCAAACAAGACCAGAGGCATCGTTCAGCAGCGATTCGCCCTCCAATATGTGCATCATCCGCTTGGGGATTGGCGCCCGCTGCGCGATGGCGGATACGGCGATGGGATCGGTCGGCGAGAGGACCGCTGCCAGGGCAAAGGCCACGGCGAGCGGCACGGCCGGGATCATCCAGTGGATGAAGAGGCCCATGCCGATCACGGTGACTATCACCAGGCCGAGGGCCAGTTCGACGACGGTCTTGCCGTCCTTGAACAGTTCCTCGCGCGGGATCCGCCAGCCATCGAGAAAGAGCAAAGGCGGCAGGAAGAGGAGGAAGAATATCTCCGGGTCCAGCGTTACCCGCCAATCGGCGCCGAGCCCGATCAACGCCCCAAGCGCTATCTGGAACAGTGGGCGCGGGAGCGGCAGGGGCAGCATGCGGGACAGAATGCCGCTCAGGATGACGGCGAGCAGGAGGAGCAGGATGATCGTGACGGTTTCCAACAGTCTTCCTCGTCGCGTATTGAAATAGCGTCCTTTCTTTCGTCTTGATGTGCTCAGCGCTTCCTGACGAACTCCGCGCGGAGTACCAGGCCCTTGATCCCTTCGTAGCGGCAGTCGATCTCCTGGGCATCGCCCGTCAACCGGATCGATTTGATCACTGTGCCGCGCCGCAAAGTCTGGTTGGCGCCCTTGACCGTGAGATCCTTTATCAAGGTCACGCTGTCGCCATCGGCCAGGAGATTGCCGACCGAATCCCGCACCTCAACCGTTTCCTCTGCTGCGTTCTTGGTGGCCGCTTCCGCAGCGCTGATCCATTCCCCTGTTGCTTCGTCATACACATAGTCGTCGTTCGTATCGGTCATCGTGGCAATCTCCAGGCGGGGCCAGTTGGGTCGTGTGACGGCGCGCTTTTCACATTCACGATGGGCGCCTTCAGGCTTGGGCAGAGTTCAGATCCGAACCGACGTCTTGACGTTGCCGGCAAGCCGCGCGCCCGTTTGACGGGCGAGTTGTCACACCGCTGGTCTTGGACAGCGGCACGGCCTGCCACATCCATCCCTAAACGATCAGGCTGGTATCGATTGTCCGAGCCGGTGCTCAGCAGTTGCTTGACGGCCGTCCACGGCGCGTCATGCAGCATCGCCACTGCCCAGCGACGCTTCGATCTGGTCGAACAGCATCGACGGCACGCGTTTTAGCGAACGCCCTGTAAGGGTCTCCTTCAACCGCACTCCGCGGCCGACGCCAACGCTCGGCGCGTTCTCCCCGATCAGTTCAATTCCGGCGCTCTCGAGTGCTGAGATCACCTTGACCAGCGTGTCCACCACGCCTCGCACCTGCCCGTCCGATGCTTCCATGCGCTGGATGGTCGGCAGTGACAGTTTCGCCAGCTCGGCAAGCTGGCGTTGGTCGATACCGAGAAGGGCGCGCGCTGCGCGCATCTGCTGTGACGTGATCATGGCCCCTCATGATGGATAAAACATCAAATAGCAATCTTAACAATCAGCGATATGGTATGATATGGCGGATATGGCCATTGGTGGCGCGTGAGAATGAAGCTTAGGAGATGCGAAAATGACGGCCTTCCCGATCCAGAGCCCGGAACTGGCGGTCAAGGACGGGACGCAACTCCATCGCAATCTCGGGACGGCCGAACTGGTGGAAAAGGCAATCCAGAACGGCGAGGGGGTGATGTCGAGGGACGGTGCCCTGGTCGTCGCGACCGGCAAGCACACCGGCCGCTCGGCCAGGGACAAGTTCATCGTCAAGGACGCCGAGACCGAAAATACGGTCTGGTGGGGCCCGACGAACGTGCCCATGACGCCCGAGCATTTCGCGGCACTGAAAGAGGATTTTCTTGCCGCGCTGGGCGCGAAGAAGACGGTCTTCGTCCAGGATCTTTTCGGCGGGTCACAGGCTGATCATCGCGTCAATGTGCGGATCTATACAGAGCTCGCCTGGCATAGCCTGTTCGTCAAGACCCTGCTCGTTCGTCCAAGCCCAACGGAGCTTGAAGGGTTTATCGCGGAGTACACGATCATCGACCTGCCGAGCTTCCCGGCAGACCCGGCCCGTCATGGCTGCCGCTCGGAGACGGTGATCGCGGTCAACTTCACCGAGAAGCTGATCCTCATCGGCGGCACGGCCTATGCCGGCGAGATGAAAAAGTCGGTGTTCTCGATCCTCAACTATCTGCTGCCGGCCAAGGGCATCATGCCGATGCACTGCTCGGCCAATATTGGCCCCAAGGGTGACACGGCGGTCTTCTTCGGCCTCTCCGGCACTGGGAAGACCACGCTCTCGGCCGATGCCAGCCGGACGCTGATCGGCGATGACGAGCATGGCTGGTCAGACACGGCGGTCTTCAATTTCGAAGGCGGCTGCTACGCCAAGATGATCAACCTGTCGGCCGAGGCCGAACCAGAGATCCATGCGACCACCAGGCGCTTTGGCACGGTGCTGGAGAATGTGGTGATCGACCGGGAGACGCGCGAGATCGATCTCGACGACAACAGCCTGGCCGAGAACAGCCGCGGTTCCTACCCGATCGACTTCATCCCCAATGCGAGCGTCGATAATCTGGGGCCGGTGCCGAAGAACATCATTTTCCTGACTGCCGATGCCTATGGCGTGCTGCCGCCGATTGCGAAGCTCACGCCAGAACAGGCGATGTACCATTTCCTCTCGGGCTATACTGCGCGTGTCGCCGGCACGGAGATTGGCGTAACAGAGCCGACGGCGACCTTCTCGACCTGCTTCGGCGCGCCGTTCATGCCGCGTCACCCGAGCGTCTACGGCAATCTGCTGAAAGAGCGGATCGCCAGGGGCAGGGTTACCTGCTGGCTGGTCAACACCGGCTGGACGGGCGGCAAATACGGCGTCGGTAAGCGCATGCCGATCAAGGTTACCCGCGCTCTGCTGAACGCCGCACTTAATGGCAGTTTCGAAGGGATCATCTTCACCAGGGATACGACATTCGGGTTCGAGGTTCCTGTGACAGCGCCGGGGATCAGCGGTGATATTCTCGAGCCGCGCGGGACCTGGGCAGACAAGGATGCCTATGATCAGGCTGCTTTGAACCTTGCGATGCAGTTCGCTGAGAACTTCAGGCAGTTCGAGGACAAAGTCGATGCGGCGGTGCTTGCTGCGGGGCCGCGGGTTCTCAATCAGGCATGATGTCGTCATCGGCACCATCGCGGAGCATCGACATCCACCTCACCGGCAACATGGAGCGGTCTATGTGGCCGATCGACGGTGAGAAAATGTCGGACGTGCACGAGCCAATCCCGTTCATCGAAGGCGAGCGGGTGCCGCAAATCTCATCGAAGACCGCATGATGGGGCACCCGATCCGCACCCATGATCACTTCTTCGAGTTGGTGACCGGGCATCGCGATCATCGCCATGAAGGCTCGACCCACTCTAATCGCGCACCAGGATGGTGTCGTTCAACTTCCGTCCGAGATCGAAGGCGGAGCCGCAGCGCCATATTGTTCCACGGCAAGCCTCGCGCAGATCTTGCGCGCCCGCTCACGGACATCGGAAAGATGCTCGTCGATGAAGCGTGTGGGCAGGCCTTCGACGATACTGCCGATGTGAAGATAGTCAGCCGATTTCATCGAAAAGGCCCGGAAGAGATATCGGCTCGATAATTCCCGCAGCGAGTCCAACTGCCCTTGTTCGTCCAGCCATGCGTCGCGGGCGCCCGATGTCGTGATCGTGATCATATGGCCTGCGGTCAACGGGCCTCGTCCTGCGCCATCCTGGACTTGATGCGGCGTGACGCCCGCGCCGATCACGCGATCGACGTAGCCTTTCATCATGGCCGGCGGCAGGCCGAACCAGATCGGATAGATGAGCGCCACAACATCACAACCTTCGATGGCTTCGAGTTCGGCACGCACGTCAGGCGCGATCTCGAAACCACGCCTGTCGGGCCGTTCTTCGCTCTTGAGTACCGGATCGAACTTCATCGCATAGAGATCACGCAGGATTGCCTCTTGCCCGCATTCCCGAACTGTCTCGCAATAGGCGTGTGCGATGGCGGCATTGAAGCTCTGTGGATCGGGATGGATGAGGATCGCCACATGTCGGGCATGCCCCTTTGCCGCGTCAGCCATCGAACGACTCCTTCAGCTGCAATGCTACCCTACCGCACGATGGCTCGCCCTTGGGGAAATTACGCAACGATGGACATCACTGACGAAGCGGCCAGTTGCTGTCCCGCCAGAATGTGGATGGCTTCGATCGCCCGATCGCTTGCGCGGGACAGGTGGTGGCTGACGAGAATCAGACGCTGCCGGTTATACATTCAGGTCCCTGTCCAGCCGTTCGACCACCAAACCCGCTTTCATAATTCAGGCCTTCTGAGGTTATCGAGAAGGAGCCCGTGCGCAGGAGTAAGATAGGTGCGACCCAGTGAGAGGCGCCGACGCTCCCCACCCGAAAATCCGATGTCATTCTCACCGACCCAGCGTTGAGGCCATCCAGAAGTGCTACCAGCCGATCATCGATCACGGCGACATGCAACACGGCCCATAGCTCGGCATCGGTCACGGCCTCGAGGGCCAGCGGTAGGTTGTCCCCGATCGTCTCGGCGAGCAGAACGGCGTCCTGCGGCACCGCCTGGGCCCACAAGATCATGTGGGGCCGTCTGACGACCGGGGTCGTTTCCACGCATCCGGATTACTACTGATAGCAGGCACATCGCCACATGGTATTTCGCTTGGGTTCTCGGGCTCGGCCTCGCGGTCGGCTTCAGTATCCTCAACGGCACCTGGCACGAGGTCCACTTGCCCAATGGGGCGACGGTGCCGGACGAAACTGAGCTTCCGAAACCGTTGCCGGCCTGAACTCTGGACTCCGCCGGCGTAGATGCGTGAGTGGGGATGAAGATGCTCGGTAGCCGCACAACCTTGGATTGGCCCGATGGTGAGGAGAGGTTTCCGACATCGGTTTGTATGGATTGCGCGGTTCGCCGGGACTCTTTGTGCGGAACGCTTGCGGGTGAAGACCTCATCATGCTGCACAAGCTTGGCCGGCGCCGCCGTTTACGTCGCGGCGAATCGATCGCCTGGGCAGGAGAGGAGAGCCGCGGTTGCGCGAACGTCCTTTCGGGCATCCTGAAAGTCAGCGCGTTGACCGCCGACGGCCGCGAACAGATTGTCGGCTTACTCTATCCGTCGGACTTCGTGGGACAGCCCTTCGTGGGCAGCTTCGAATTCACAGTGACGGCGTTGGGAGACGCGGAAATCTGCACCTTTCGTAAGTCCGATTTCGAAGGGTTTCTGTCGACGCGAAACGGGATGACCCAGGCTCTCCTGCGCCGTACCTTCGATACGCTGAGCGATGCGCGCAAGCGCATGCTTCTACTCGGTCGTCAAAGTGCCAGCGAGAGGATCGCAGACTTTCTGCTCCAAACTTTCGAGAGGATCGGGGGCTATAGCGCCAGCGCCAATGGACCGGTAACCTTCGATCTTCCTCTTTCCCGAGGCGCAATCGCCGATGTGCTGGGCCTCACCATCGAAACGGTCAGCCGGCAAATGACCAAGCTCAAGATGGCCGGCGTGATTGCCCTGCCGGGCGGTCGCGCGGTGACGATACTCAAGCGTGACGCGCTCAGGCGAATGGCCGACGCTGCCTGAATGATCGTGGCCGCTAGGCGCGACAGCGCCGGCCGAGGCTGTCGCGCAATAGTGTTCGTGCCGCGGGCGTAAGACGCTGCTCCGCGAGCCCGAGGATCGCCAGTTCCTCGAACGCCATATCGGCCCGGCACGCTTCGAAGAAGCAGCGAAGCATATATCCCAATGTTGTTGCAGGCAGTGGAGAGCATCCAGGCCGGAGAGCCGCGACGAGGTCCTGCGCTTGCACAACCTGTGACGCGCTGCGGCAGCGCATACGATCAATGACCGCTTCGCCGTTCGGCATCGTCCGTGGGGCGAAAACGGTTTCCAAAAACCTGCGCTCTCGAGCTTCATGGGTGGGAAGCCGGTTCTCAAGCTCGTGGCAAACCCAGGCTGCGTCATCTTCTTCCGGAAGGGTCGGCAGAGCGTCCGCAACCGATTCCAGCATATCGCAAAGACAGGCAAGCTCGGCGTGGTCGATGAGCAGCGCGATCAGGTCGATCTCGTCGATCATGTACCAACCCATCGGTGGGACCAAGTTCGTGGCGGCTTGCATTGCTCAGAACCGCATGCCGATGCCGATACCAGGCACCAGAGGGTCGAGGTGGACACGCTCGCGGTTGATCAGACTGCCCGTCGTCAGACGGGCCGTGGTATCGATGTCGATATATTTGAGGTCAATGTTGAGGAAAATGCGAGGGGTAATGTCGATATCGACGCCGGCCTGCAGGGCATAGCCGAAGCTGTCCTTCAGTTTCAGCTTCGTGTCACCAATAGCCGACTGGAGCGCATTGCTGGCCTTTTCCGAATAGAAGATCGTGTAGTTGACGCCCGCGCCGACATAGGGCCGAATATGTGCGTTGGGCGCAAAATGATATTGAAGCGTGAGCGTTGGCGGAAGCACCCAGGTTCGTCCTGCCTTGCCGAGCCCGTCAAGCGCGCCGCGTCCTTCGATGTGATGCTTCGTCGTGGCCAGGATCAGTTCGGCACCGATGTGCCTGGTCGCCATATAGGTGAAGTCCACTTCTGGCGCATAACTGTTTGTCACCGCCGTATGGGCGGTCGGAAAACTCGGAAGGATCGGGCCGGTCTCCTCGGTCGGCGTCACCCGGATCGCACGGGCACGGATGATCCAACGCTTGTCTGCTTCTTCGGCATGGGCCGGGACCGCGAGCGCGGCAACAACTGCGCCAATCGATACAAGGACTATCCTTTTCATGCCTATCTCAATGCCCTGTTAGATATGGATTAGGAGACTTGCCGACTTCGAACTTTGACCGAGCGCAAACATATGTGCGCGATCTGAGTTGGTTCCAATAGACCCGGTCGCATTGGTTTCGTCGGACTACAGAGGCGGAAATTATGTGCATTGGCGCGATAGATATCGCGCAGATTGCCGCGGATCCGATCCGCTCTCTGGCGCACTGTTCGAAGCGCGCCTGATAGGCTCTCTCAAGTGGTGGTGTCGCGGCCGTTCTCGAACAATACCGCCGCGTTGCTTGCGCGGGCCGTTCCGGGATATGATTCAACCGAACATGAATACTTCAAGGGGATGCGGAGGTTTGAGCTTCGTTTCCGCGATACGTACGAAAGGACGCCCCACCCGGTTGCCCGGAGGGGGCGAGTTCCGTTCGCGTGCGGGGAGGAGATGGCCCGCGTCCGGTATGGTGTTAGGCGAGGGTAGCGCTTCTCTCTTTGATCGTGGTCAAAATATGCAATGTGGGGCTGATATGCCCTTCAAGGAGTCATAGTGTAATTTGCGACTGCTTGCATGGCCACGGCGGCGCGAACCTCTGGATGACGGCAGTCGACCGTCGCACTTACGCGCACGGCTCCTTCAGTGCCCGAGCACCAGCGGCAGCTTGCTCTTGGTGAGCATCCGCTTCGTGACGCCGCCAAACGCTTCCAACAGTCGGCCGTGACTATAGGCGCCCATCAGCACATAGTCGGCGTGCCAAAGAGCCGCTTCCTCGGCGATCAACGCGTCCGGCGCGTGAAGTCCGTCGTCGACGATCTTCACGCTCGCGTGCACGCCATGGCGTGACAGATATTCGGCGGCTTCGGTCGGTTCGGTCTTCTCGGCGCCGTCGCGAGCCATGAAGATATGGACGTCGGATGCGAGCTGAAGAAGGGGCACGCAGGCGCGCATCGTGTCTGCCGCAGACGCCTGACCATCCCAGGCGATGAGCGCGCGACCGGCCGCGTTGAGCCGTTCCAGGTTCTCCGGAACAGCAACGATGGGCTTGCGCGCGTGCATCAGAATCCGGCTGGCGATCGTGCGCATATCGGGAAGGGGATAGGCGTCGAGCGTCCGATTGAGCACGATCAGATCCGCGAGCGTCGCCGCCTCGAGGACACAACTGGCGATATCGCCGGTCGCGTCGGTCCAGTCCCAGCGAACGTCTTCATGCGAGAGGCGCTCCGTCAGCGCAGCCCTGTTCTTTGCCTCGTTCTCCCGCTCGTCGGTCAGCATCACGGCTTCACCAAAGCCGGCATAGAGGTCGCCCGCGACCACCGGCGATTGCGTGACGTCGATACAGGTCAGATGCCCATCAAGGGCACGTGTCAGGTCGAGCGCCGTCTGCAGCCTGGCTTCCTGCCCATCGTCGGCGTGAACCAGCAAAAGAATGTTCTTCATCGTCGCCTCCATATTGATGGAGGGACTCTATTTGCGACCCACGGCTCAGAATATGCGGGACTATACTGATGCGAGACAGTCACATGGTGACTGCAGCGATCGCTGGATGGCTGTTCGCTCAGCAACCTGTGGCGGCAAAGCGGCTTCGCGTTGCGGCAAACCAAATGGATGGTGGCATTGTCGGTGGCGTACCCCCGGGGACTGGCCGCCGGCCGGCCGACGGCCTCCGATAGTTTGCGAGTTCAGCGTTGCTCAGATGAGGCCATGGCTTCCCGCGACGGCAGCCATGACCGTCAGGAGTGACAGGACCAGCACAGCATTATGCATCCGTTGCATGCGATCGAAGACGGCCGCCGGCGTCACCGGATCCGCCAGGCGCCGGTGAGCGACCAACGGCTCGGCTACAAAGAGCATGGCGGCAAATCCGATCCAGAGCAGCAGCATCGCATGCATCCACCAGAAATGCAGGTCGGCGAACCTTTCGAGCATGCCGCCGCGCCCGACCATCCAGCCGCCACTTAACCCGGCGAGCAGCACCCACAGTCGCGCCTGCGCCGCGAACCGCCCCTCGAATGCATGGAAGGTCGCGAGCCGCTCGCCAGGTGGATGGCGTCGCCGGATGGCCGGCATGAGCACCGTCGTGACGAAGGCGACGCCACCGATCCAAAGGACGACAGCTGCCACATGCAGAGTCCGCGCGAGGGCGAGATCGTCGATCACGACGCGTCCGCCGCGCGCCAGAATTCGACATAAAAGCGAACCGGGCCAACCGGGAGTACATGGTGAAGGATTGTCGGCTCGACGACACCGGGCGGCCCGCCAGAGGCCAAAAGCCGTTCGCCCGGCTGCCGGCGGGGATCGGTCACCCTGTAGCGCAACGCGCCTTCGGTCACATGGACGAGCCCCCATGTGCCAGGCTTGGTGTTGTGGTCCCGCAGTAGGGCCGCCGGGATCGTCTCCGACGTAAACTCGGCGGTCCGCCGATAGACGGCAAGCCCATCGGGCAAAGTGAGCGCTGCGGGAGCCAGCTCCATCGGATCAGGCCGCCTCGGCGTAGAGCGCCGCCTCACGCGCGATCAGCACGTCGGCAAGAAACCAATAGGCTTCGCCCCAGGCCGCGAGTACCTGTTCGTCGATCGCGTCACCGAGCACGTCCTTGATCGCCGGCAGCAGGGCATCGGCGACGGCCGGGTAATGCGCGGGCTTGATATGCGTCTCGACATGCCGACTCGCGATGCGCTCGATCGCGGAAGTCAGGACGTCGAGCTTGTCGACATTCTTGGCAAAAGCGAGGATGGCGTCGGCTAGGCGTTTCGGCTGCTCGCCCGACCGTTGCGCGGCCTGATTGAACAATGCCTTTATCTCGGGATCAACAAACAGGCGTTCATACATTCGTGTCGTGATCGCCAAGCCGTGCTGCTGAAGCGCGGGTGCGGTGGATTTGACGATAGCCATCGTTTCAGCCGACATCGTGCGTGCCATGAGATCTTCTCCAGATTGGGGCGTTGTGGTGGGATCGTCCGCATGCCCCTCGCTGCGGTCGAACCGGGAAATCAGGCCGCGAGGCGTATGTCTTTGGCATGCGCGGGATAGGGGGCGGGCTGCGTCTCCACGGGAAGCACGGACATGACGATACTCCTGGAGATCGGGCCGGCCTGCGGCCGGTCGGGGAAGGCGATGGCTTGAAGAACAGGGCGAGGCTCAAGCTTTCGGCAATGCGGGCGGCCTTGCCTTGCAACATATGCGCCGCTTCGGGCGTCATCAGCGCGTTCGTGGTTTCCGCCCACAAGGCGAGCCAACGGTCGAACATGGCCGGCGTGATCTGCGCGCGATAGCGTGCGTGCGCCGGCACCGGCTGCCCCTTATAGCGTCCGCTACCGAGCATGACCGAGGACCAGAAGTCGGCAAGCCTTGTCAGATCGCCTGGCCAGTCGTCGATCGCGCCGTTGAAGAGTGGGCCGATCAGCTTATCGGCCCGCACCCGGGCATAGAAAGCGTCGACCAACTGCCGCAGCCCAATTTCGTCGATATCGGTACGCTGCGCCACCGTCTCGTCCTCCAATCATGTATTGGAGATGCATCTATCGGGGCACAGAGAAACATGCATTTGGGATATATACTTATAGTGCTTGGACCGGCTTTCTCCCATATCTGGCGGCATGCGATTGACCCGTTACACCGACTATGCGCTCCGGGTGCTGCTGTATCTCGCCGAGCGTCCCGAACGTGTTTGCGCGATCGCCGAGATCGCCACCGCGCATGCGATTTCCAAGAACCATCTGATGAAGGTCGTCCACGAGTTGGGCAAGGCGGGCTATGTCCAGAGCGTGCGCGGCTGCCACGGCGGCATGCGCCTTTGCCGGCCGCCCGACGCCATCAATATCGGCGCTGTCGTACGGGAGATGGAAGGGGACTTCGACCTTGTCGATTGTGCTTCGTGCGTCATCACGCATCGCTGGGGCCTGCAGGGCGCGCTCGGCGAAGCCCTGGGCGCATTTCTTGCCGTCCTTGACGATTATTCGTTGGCGGACCTGTCCCGCCAGGCGCCAGCATCGCTGACGAATGCTCAGATCACCTCTCCAATGCTGGGGTCGGTGCAACGGCCCTTTGCGACGTCCTGACTGGGAATTCGGGGTGGCCGGACGCCCCCGATCGGTCAGTGCAAGAGGACGGGTAGCATCAGTAGGCTCGCTGCGACGCTCGCGATCAGGGCCAGGGCGGCAGATCTGCCCCGATGCCTCCCGGCCAGGCTGATCGTGGCCCCGGCCTTGACGAGGGTGTTGAGCATGACCGGGGCGGCCAGAACAAGGCCCGCCGTTCGTCCGTCCAGCACGCCCTTTGGCAACCCGCCCATCGTGATGATAGCGGAATCGACATCCACCATCCCCGACAGGGCCAGAACCGTGGCAAGGCCGGCATCGCCAAACCGACCGAGCACCCAACGCGAGGCCAGCGACAGAACCATCACCAGCGCCATGAGGCCGAGCGCCGGCGCGAGGTTGAACGGGTTGCGAACAGGAACTTCCCGGCTGGACGATGAGGGCAACAGCGCCGCTGCCCGGAGCTGCCAAGCCGTGGCGAGGGCACTGACCACCGCCGCCGGCGCGACCAGCAGCGCAAGCGCCGGCAGCGCAAATGGCGCCAGCACGCCCACTAGCACCAGCACGCGCACCAGCATGACCACGGAGGCGGTGGTGATCCCTGCTATCAGAATGGGAGCATTTTCCGTACCGTCGCGCAGCCGGGTCGCCAAAGCGGCGGCAACCGCCGTGGATGAGACCATGGCGCCGGCAGCGGCCGTTGCGAGTGTCCCGCGAGATGCGCCCAGGCGCTTGCTGGCCATATAGCCGGCGAAGGAAAAGCCCGAAACAAGGACGACCACCATCCACAGTTGCCGCGGATTCCAGGCATCATAGGGACCGTAAGGGCGATCGGGGAGGAGTGGCAGGATGGCGAGCGAGATCAGTGCGAATCGGGCGATGGCGCTTACCTCGACCTCGCTCAACCGCCTGATCCAGCCGTGAAGCTGCGATCGGAGCGCAAGCACCAGCGTCATTACCACGGCGATGATCGTGGCGAGGCGTTCCTCCCGGGTGGTTGCCAGGAATCCGCAGCCAAGCGTCAGCAGCCCGGCAAGGCTCGCCGTGCCGCTGATCGGGCCGCCCCGCCAGGCCGCTTGCGCATATCCCATCAGAACCAACATGGCCGCAGCAGCCATGAGGATGATCGCCACCCCTGGCTCGATCGGCCGAAGCGCGCCCGCGACACCTCCGGCCAGCCCCAGAAGTCCAAAGGTCCGGATGCCCGCGAAGCGGGAGCCGGCCGGTTCATGGCGCAAGGTCCAGCCACGCTGGACGCCGATGAGAAGGCCAAGGGCCAGCGCTAGCGCGATGCCGACTATGGTAGCAACGCCTCCGGCTATCGCAAAATCCATCTCAAACGCCGTCACTTATGTCCTCGGTTCTGAATGCAAGGTCGTCCAATGGCCTTGATGCGACCGTATGACCCAATCCAAATGCGAATATCTATTGGCTGCGGGTAGCGGCCAAGGCTCACGGCGCCAATCTTGGCGAGCATAATAGGATAACAGGAATGACGATCAGAGGAATCCGTAAGTACCCGTAATGTGCCGGTAGTCGGCTTGCACCAGAATGATCTTGAAGCAGGCCGGCGACGCAGCACGTCGCTCACTTCGAACAGGAAGAGAATGGATGCCGATCGCCACTGACCAGCGACCTACCGCGCCATCCCGGTCCGGGCTGACCGCAGCGGAGGCCCGGCGACGCCTTGATGCCCAGGGACCGAACGAACTGCCTAGAGCAGGGCGGCGCACGGTCCCGCACATTCTCGCTGAAGTGGTCCGGGAGCCGATGCTGGCGCTGCTGCTTGCGGGCGGCGTCGCCTATATGCTGCTGGGTGACCTTGGCGAAGCGCTCATCCTCCTTGGCTTCGCGACCTTTTCGATCGGCATCACGGTCATCCAGGAAAGCCGCACCGAGCATGTCCTAGAGGCGCTGCGCGACCTGTCGGCGCCGCGTGCGCTGGTGATCCGCGACGGGACCCGCATCCGCATTGCCGGGCGCGAGGTGGTCGATGGCGACCTGCTCGTCCTGGAGCAGGGGGACAGGGTCGCCGCCGACGCGATGCTGATCGCGGCGGACGATCTTCAGGCCGATGAATCGCTGCTTACCGGTGAGTCCGTACCTGTCCGCAAGCAGGCGGTGCTTCAGGGCGAGGAATCGTTGCGGCGACGGCCGGGCGGGGAGGACCAGCCGCTTGTCTATTCGGGCTCGCTCATCACCCGCGGCTCGGGGCTGGCGCTGGCGATCGCGACCGGCCCGCGCAGCGAGATCGGCAAGATCGGCCAGTCGCTCTCGACGCTCGATGCCGAGCCGCCGCGCCTACGCCGGGAAACCGCCCGGATCGTCCGGCTCTGCGCGATCGGAGGCGGCTTCGTCGCCCTCCTTGTCGTCCTGCTCTTCGGGCTCCTGCGCGGAGGATGGATCGACGCTATGCTCGCGGGAATCGCGATCGGCATGTCCATGCTGCCGGAGGAGTTCCCGGTGGTCCTCACGATCTTCCTCGCGATGGGGGCATGGCGCATTGCCCAAGCCGGCGTCCTCACGCGCCGGGCGGCCGCCATTGAGACGCTCGGTTCCGCGACAATATTATGCACCGACAAAACCGGAACTCTCACCGAGAACCGGATGGCCGTGACGGAGCTGTGGCTGGCGTCGGGCGAGACGGCGACGGTCGACGGCGTGACCGAGCCTTCGACCCGGTTTCACGAACTCCTGGATACCAGTATCCTGGCCAGCGCCCCGGTGCCGGTCGATCCGATGGAGGTCGCCTTTCACCAGGCAGGCGCGGGCATCCCGGACCTTGCAGAACGCCGTGCCAAGCTCAGTTTGGCCCACAGCTATGGACTGCGGCCTGAATTGCTGGCGATGTCGAACGTCTGGCAAGCGCCCGACCCCGAGGCGGCCTGCACGGTGGCGGCCAAGGGCGCGCCGGAGGCCATCGCTGCGCTCTGTCATCTGTCGCCGGATGAGCGCGCGCGCCTGAAGGCTGCCGTCGATACCATGGCTCTAAGGGGCATGCGCGTGCTGGGTGTCGCAACGGCATCGACTGGCCCGGGCGACAGCTTGCCGGAATCCCAGCAGGAGCATGATTTTGCCCTGATCGGTCTGATCGGCCTTGCCGATCCCCTGCGCGCCAGTGTGCCGGCCGCCGTGGCCGAATGCCGTAGCGCCGGGATCAGGGTCGTGATGATCACGGGCGACTACGCTGCCACCGCGCGAGCGATAGCGACGCAGGCCGGAATCATGGACGGCGATGTGCTGACCGGGACCGAGCTCGCTGCCCTGGACGACGCGGCGCTTGCAGAACGGCTGAAGACGGTGACAGTCTTCGCGCGGATCATGCCGGAGCAGAAGCTGCGGATCGTGGCGGCATACAAAGCGGATGGCGAAATCGTCGCCATGACCGGAGACGGGGTGAATGACGCACCGTCGCTCAAGGCCGCGCATATCGGCATCGCCATGGGTAAGCGCGGCACCGATGTCGCCCGGGAAGCCTCGGCGATCGTCCTGCTCGACGATGATTTCGGGTCGATCGTGAAGGCGGTGCGGCTCGGGAGGCGCATCTACGACAATATCCGCAAGGCGATGGCCTTCATCTTTGCCGTCCATGTGCCGATCGCAGGCCTCGCGCTGCTGCCGCTTGCCTTCGGCCTGCCCATCCTGTTCGGGCCGATCCATATCGCGTTGCTCGAGATGATCATCGATCCTGTCTGCGCGCTCGTCTTCGAAGCCGAGCGCGAGGAGCAGGATCTGATGAACCGTAAGCCGCGCCACCCCGAGGAACGGCTCTTCTCGCTGCGCATGATCGGCTGGAGCGTGTTCCAGGGCGGGCTGGGCTTTGTGCTGCTCGCCGGGATATTTCTGGCATCGAGCTATTCCGGCATGCCGGAAGCCGATGCGCGCGCGTTGACCTTCTTTTCGCTCATCGGCGTGATCCTGGTGCTGATCCTAGTCAATCGCTCGTTCGACACATCGCTCCTTCACGCGCTGGTCCGGGGCAATGCGGCCCTGCGCTACGTCCTGGGCGCGGTGGTTGCGGTCGCGGCCATCATCATGACCGTTCCCGCACTTCGTAGCCTGCTTAAATTCGGTCCGCTCCATGGCCCCGACCTCGCGATCACCATGGGGTCAGCAGCGCTGCTCCTGATCCTGCTTGAGGCGAGCAAGATGGTCGAGTTGCGGTGGGCGTCAAGCTTTGCACGGCAGCCGCGAACGTGACACGTGCCTATGATGCATCCGATTGAGGCTGGAATCGCGAGCGTGCAAATATATCCCATGCAGCGATGAACAAAGCCGCCGCCACCGGACCGATCACGAGCCCGTTGAAGCCGAGTACTTGCAGACCGCCGAGGGTGGAGATCAGGACGACATAATCGGGCATGCGCGCGTCCCGACCCACCAGGATCGGGCGCAGGAGATTGTCCACGAGGCCGATCACGAACAGGCCGCACAGGATCAAAATGACGCCTTCCCAGACCGCGCCGGTTACGAGCAGATAGACGGCGACCGGCGCCCAGACGATGCCTGTCCCGATCGCCGGCAGAAGCGACAGAAACGCCATCAGCACGCCCCAGAGCAACGCGCTATGGATGCCCAGCGCCCAGAAGACGATCCCGCCGATGGCGCCCTGGATGACCGCAACCACGAGGCTGCCCTTGATCGTCGCCCGAATAACGGCGGCGAATTTCACCAGCAGGGCGGCGCGCTGGTCCGGATCCAGCGGAATGGCCGTTTCCACCCGGGCAGCCACCTGCTTGCCGTCGCGCAAAAGAAAGAAAGTCAGGTAGAGCATGACGCCCAGGGCGACGACGAAGCCGAAGGCGCTCTGGCCGATGCTGAATGCTCGCGCCGTCAGGGTCTGGAAGCTAGCGGCGATCCCGGCGGTCAATTTGGTCCGGACGGAATCGAAATCGCTCAGGCCCAACCCTGTCAGCAGCGACTTCAGCCATTGCGGCAGATGTGCCTGGAACCGGAGGAAGTAGGTGCCGGGATCAGCCTCGCCGCTTTGCATTCGCGCGTAGACGCCCGCCACCTCCTGAAGCAGGAACGCAGAAAGCAGGATGGCGGGGAGGATTACCATCGCCATGATCACGAGCAGCGTCAGCAGAGCGGCAAGGTTGTTCCGCGTCGGCATCGCACGCAGCAGGCGATCGTTGAGAGGCGCGAAGAGGATCGATGCGATGACGCCCCAGAGAATGGCGCCGAACAGCGGTTGCACGATCCACGCGAAGGCCATCGACACGGCCAGGATGAGCACAGCAAAGCTCGTGTCCTCGATGCGGCGCATACGCGGTCCATCAGGCCCTGTCGTGCGCCGCCGCGCTTGCACATCGGATGCAATGTGCGGCGGCGGGCAGCGCCTCTAGCCGTGCCGGCGCTATCGGCTCCCCGCACGTGGTGCACAGGCCATAGGTGTCCGAATCCAGTCTTGCGAGCGCCTGTTGCGTGAGGGCGATTTCGGCCAACGTCGAGCGCTCGACAGCATCCAGTGCTTCATCATCCTGGCGGGCTATCGCCTGTTCTTCGAAATCGGCGTCGAGAGGTTGGCCCTGCTCCTCCTCGATGCGCTCGACTTGGGCGTTCAGTTCGGAGAGGCGATCGGTGAGACGCTGGCGCATAAGGTCGAAATCCATCACGCATCCTGCCTTTCCGCAATCATCGCTGCGACCTCATCGAGCAGGCTCAGGCGCTGCTTTTTCAGGTCTTCGAGTCGGTCATCGGAAGCGGGATCAAGTCCCGCCTCGATCCGGTATATCTGCTGGGCCAACTTATGATGGCGGTCGGCCAGGTCGCGGTAATGCGCGCTCTCCAGCTTCAGCGCGTGAAGGATCTCGCGCTGCGCGGGAAACAGCGCGTGCAGATCGTGGCCAAGTTCACTCATCTTTTCTCCGATCGAAGTTTGTCGTTGGGGACAGGTATATGGTTACCGCTCGTACACGGCGGCGCCAGCGCTTCGACCGGGCGGGCATCATGCGGCCAGCCGCTCGTGATACATCGGAGTTGCCGATGCGCGCGCGCGTCGCAGGGCAAGCAACCGCCGTTGGTAACTGCTGACGAACTGCTGATGAATGCAACGGGCTTCAGCACAGCTCGTGATACGGGCCAATGTCCGGTGTGAACGGCAGCGGCCTAGCAGGTAGGAAATGTCGGGATCATCCATGATGGCAGGCCTCCTTCCATGAGAAGGTGCCGCCTGACGGGGTAGATGTCGCTACGTGAATCTCCGCACCAGTTGGATCGATTTGTGCGTCTGCGGGAGGAAGGCTTCTACGCCGAGTCAGCATTCTGCCGCTGGGGCAAGGACCGACACACGGGACGTTTACGAGGGTTGCGCGGCTCCGACATCGGGCAGCTTGTCGCGCTGTGCAAGGGCAATGTCGATCAACGCGGGAAGGCTCGGCACCGCGAGCTTCCGCATCAGCCTCGCGCGATGGATTTCCACTGTCCTGTGGCTGATTCCCAGCTCCCGACCGATTTCCTTGTTGGTAAGCCCGTGCAGGAGCCAGGCCACGACTTCGCGCTCACGTGCCGTCAGCCGATCGATGTCCCTGGCATCGGGCGGCCGGTGAAGGTGTCCGCATTTGCTGGTCGCCAGCTGGATGGCATCCAGAAGACGCTGCTCGGACAGCGGCTTTTCAAGGATGTCGACAGCGCCGGCCCGAATAGCGGCAACGCCAAATGCGAAGTCCGGCGCTGCCTTCGCGAGCAACACAGCTTGCACCGATCCACGCTTGCGAAGGGTGGCGATGGCATCTGACACGTCATCCTGAACACTGTCGGCGTCGAACAGGACGATACCCGGCGCCAGCCGCGTCGAAGCCACAAGAAAGTCGTGAAGCGTCGCAAAGCAACGCGAAGCGACACCACTCAGCGCTGACATCAGTTCAGGGCGCAACTCGTTGCCGATACAGTAGACTGCGGGAGTTCCCGCAGCCGCCGATAAATCCTTCACCGTCCCGCCTTTCCACTCGTGCAACCTACGAAGGGGGCGGTGGGCATGTCATACGCAATGCTACGGACGCTCCCCGGGAGATTGCGCGTGGGCTCGGCCAAGCGAGGCACGGTCCTGGCAGGGGAAATATAGAGCCGCAAGGCAATGGCAATGCTCGTTGCTGCCGGGTCCACGGCAACGCTGCCGGTTTCATTCTGCTTGAGGACATCATCGCAGAGCCTTCCGGATCGCTGCGTCGAGGCCTTCAGACCCTTGCAAAGTTGGCGCGAGACGGCGGTGCCTGATTTCCGGCGATCAAGCGCCCGAAACCCTCGGCGGAATCATGGGCAGGCGATCCCGCCGGCAGGTCCTTCGACCGCCCTCAGACCTTGGTATCCACCAACATGGTCAGGAATCGATGCGGGCGATGATCGTCTCGGCATAGCGGTCATCACCTGCATCATAGCTATCGAACGGATTGAACGGCTCTGAGGTGATGACCGCACCGCGAAGACCCGAAAGCTTGAAGGTGCCCAGTTTCGTTTCGGTGGACCTGGCGCCATTGCGCTCGATAACCACAGCATCCGCGAACCGGTCGCCGTGCCGCGTGTAGAGGATGTGCGGCGCAAGGATCACCAGCCCACGATTGTAGCTTGCCCGCACACACAGCTGATGGGTGATCGCGTGGGCGAAGACGCTCTCTCCCTCATCTTCCGGCGCGTTTCCGCCGCCTGAATGGCGGAGCGTCAAGGTTTTGCGAATCTGCATCATGCCACTGGCTATTCACCGTCTCAGGTCGTTGCAAGAACGAACCTGAAGATATTGCGATGAGGAAATCCAATGCTGGACACATCCCGCATTTGGTGACCTCGCCATAGCATAACGATCGCGCGATAGTCTCGACCAATAGACGTTCGCGCGCGCGTGAGAGGGCACAGCGGGCGCGAACGGCGTTGTCGGAATGGCCGGTAGCGCCTGGAATCGTATCATGCACGCATGAGAATATCCACCCGCATCGCCGCCGAATGGACACGCAACATTCGAGGTCGTCTCGATTTCCGCCGCGGCGCGAGAGCCTGTTTCCGGTGGCGTCGAGCGGGACCGTAAGGCCCGTCCAGGTGCCAAACCTACTGAGCGATCCACGCGACGAGAGCGCTCATCGTCGCGCCTGTAAGTAGATGACCCGATAGGGAAGCAATGTCGCATAGCCTACGGATATCTTCTGTCGATACCTTGGGAATTCGTCCCGGCAACGCGACACATCGTAGGAGGCCCGCCAGTGAGTTACGCAACTTTGATGGTGCATCTGGAGCTCGGGCGGTCCAATGCCGCGCTGCTCAATGTTGCTGCCGACCTGGCCGAACGATCGCAGGCTGGCGTCATCGGAATTGCCGCGTGCCAGCCGTTGATGGCGACGGCATTTGCTGGCGCTTATGTTTCCGGTGAAGCGATCGAACTGGATCGTGTCGAAATTGAAAGCGAAGCCAAGGAGGCCCAGGCAGAGTTTCGAACTCTGCTGGACGGTCGAGTCGCGGATATTGAATGGCGCTGCGTGGAGATGGCCACGCCGCTTGCGGACTATTTCGCACGCGAGGCACGCGGCGTCGATGTCATCCTGACCGCACCGGATCGTGGCGGCTCGCTGCTTCCCGATACACGACGCGCAAATATCGGCGATCTGGTGATGCAGACCGGGCGACCGGTAATTGTCGTTCCTACGCACGCTAAGGGGCTGCGACCGGAGCAGGTGCTGGTGGCCTGGAAGGACAGCCGGGAAGCCCGGCGTGCCGCACTTGATGCATTGCCGCTACTGGAAATGGCCGGCCATGTGACTGTTGTCGAGGTCGCTAGGGAGGAGGACGAAGCTGTGGCCGGTCGGCGGCTGACCGATGTGGCCGCATGGCTCAAAAGACACGGTATTCTGGCGGAGACGCTGGTGGCGCCGTCGACCGGCGATGATGTGGCTGCCCTTGCGGCGGTCGCTCGCGCTCAGCACGCCGATGTCGTTGTCGCTGGAGCATATGGGCACGGCCGGCTCCGGGAATGGGCGTTTGGTGGCGTGACCGCCGATCTGTTGCTGGATCCCGTAAGATGCACAATGCTGTCCCATTGACCGCTGTCGACATAGGGGGCGGGCGGTCGCTGGCTCCAAAAGCAAACGCGCGATCAGCGCAAGTGATCGTGACGTCGCAAAAGATCGTGCTGATCCTGGTCACACTCGGCCTCGCAAGCTGTAACAAGATGGTGGATCCACGCAGCAATGACACCAACAGAAGGGCGGCCGCGGCGGCGGTGACCCAATATGAGATAAACACGGAAGGGGCCAGCGCGGCGGATCGGTGCCTACAGGCCGGGTTGGCGGCCGCAGCTTATCTGCAGGCCCAGGATGAAAGCAACTACGCAAAGTGGAGGGCACTGGAGGAGGCCAGCTGTGCTGAGACGAAGACAGCAAGATAGCACTGATCAATGCCTCAAGTGGCAAGCTGATGCGGAACGCGGCGGGTTGAGGCAAGGCTGAGCGGTCCGGCGGGCAGCCCGCGCCACAATCCGCCGCTCCGATTGAGATATACCGAGATGATGGACGGTCAACATGGCTTATGTTCCTTTGTGCCGCGGTCGTTTCGTAAGCACCGCCACCAAATTCTGCACCGCATCCCGCAACGAGACGATCGCCTCTGGAGAAAGGTCAAGGCCTTCGCCCAGAGTTGCGGGCACGCTGCTCGCCGGCACCCGCAGGCGGCGCCCGGCCTCGGTCAGCGCAACGATTACGCGGCGCTCGTCGGCGAGATCCCGTCGACGCGTGAGAAGTCCGGCAGCCTCCATCCGTTTCAGGAGCGGCGTGAGCGTTCCGCTGTCCAGATGCAGCGTAGCGCCAAGCTCGCCGACGGTGCGGGGCTCAGACTCCCAGAGCACCAGCATGACAAGATACTGAGGATAGGTGAGACCGATCTTTGACAGAACCGGACAATAAAGCCGGGTCAAAAGGTTCGATGCGGCATAAAGCGGGAAGCAGACCTGACGGTCCAGTCGCAGGGGATCGTCCTCCTTCATTACCGTTTCCGCCGAGATCTCGTCGGCGTCCGCTTCCCGCTTCGCCATCAGCGCGTGCTCACGCTTATCGCAACGTCCACATTACCCCGGACTGCGTTCGAGTAAGGGCAGACGGCATGCGCGGCTGCGATCAGCTCTTCGGCGGCGGCCTGCTCCAGGCCCGCGATCGAAACGTCGAGAGCGGCGGCCAATTTGAAACCGCCGCTGCCGTTGGGCAGAAGGCTGACCGTGGCGACCACTTCAAGATCATCATCGGCAATAGCGAGCTTCTTGCTCCGCGCGACGTGAATGGCCGCATTCTCGAAACAGGCGGCATAGCCGGCCGCGAACAGCTGCTCCGGATTGGTGGCTCCGCCCTTGCCTCCCAGCCCCGTCGGCAGGGCCAGGGAAAGTTCGAGCAGTCCGTCATCGCTGCGAACCGTGCCCGCACGGCCGCCCACGGCTTTGACTCTCGTCGTATACAGTGTGCTCATGATAATCCTCCAGTTGAAATGGTATGCACACCCGGCGTTCCATTGTTCTCGGAGCCGCTGCCCTCAATATCTTCGAGTCACGGGTGTGCCAGACAGCGTGGCCATGCCTATGACGAAGCGGTACTTCACGTTCGTCCGTGTCAAGCATTCGCGGGCGTCGCTGATATTGCCGATCACGATCGTCTCGCAGTCGGGACCGATGTTCTCTGCGGCACAGAAGCTGGGCAACTCCGGGGATGGAATGATCTCCTTCTCGTTCGATCGTAGTCACGTCCCGTGATTATCGCTCACGAGGCGCCAGGGTCCGTTCCCACGGATCCGACTCGGCGGGCGCGGATCATTCAATTGCACACGATATATTTTCAAACAATATATTTCTCTTATTCCAGGATGGAATCGCGTGAAGATGGCCGGTTCAGGTACGGGGTCAGCGGCAAGAAGGGGAGGCGGCCAAGGTCCAGCCCAGCCAAAGTCCAGCGAGGCCGACCCCGAAGCGACGCGAGGTACGACCGATTTTCTCCATTCCTACTCAATGCCGCAGATCGGCAGAGTCGACGCGGCCCGCCGGTCCGACCCTTGCCGGACCCGCACTCATATGCCAGCTATTGTCTGCTTGGCCTATGAAGAGTGTCGTCGAGTGGGGGGATGCAGGTTTCGTCCGGAATCGCCGTCTCGATCCCGGTCTCGATCTCCGTTATCGCACGAGCGCGACGCCTATTCTGAACCGCGTCATGCGCCGATCATAGTCGAGCAGGTTCTCGCCATAGCCAACGAAACTCTGTCCGAACAGATAAAGGTCCGGACCACCCCCCAGCAGACGAGGCAGCGGATAGGAGAGATCGGCACTGAGCGCGCCCTTGCCGCTCGAAAAGTTGAACCGGGTGGAGGTGGAGAGGCGCAGTCCTTCATCCTCCCCGATCTCCACGAATAGCCCCGTGATGCCGCGGTATCGGCGGATATCGGGATTGTCCGACTTGTCGCCGACGAAAAGCGCCAGACGTGGTGCGACCGAGAGGCGATAGTCTCCGCCGAGCGGGATCGCCGCCATCGGCGCGACATAGACGCTGTTGATGCTGCGCGACGCCGCGCCGTCGCGCCCGTTCGATTCATGCCGGATACCGCCCTGCGCGCTCACCGAGATGCCGTTCGACAAAGTGGCGGAAGGGGTCAGATAGAAGAGTTCGGGCTGATAATCGACATTGCGGAACGGCGAGGAGTTCCCGCCCAGGTCCCAGAACATACGCTGGCTATAGGCGAAGTGAAGCCCATCACGCCAGGACCCCGGCAGCCCATCAGCCCGTCTCGATCCGAACAGCTGGTATTTGAAGCTGATCTGGATCCTTGCCTCACTGTTGGTGCCAGGCCCGTAGACGGCGTAGATCGGCTCATAGGCCGAGAGATTGACGAGAAAGGCATTGCCAGCCGAACGGTCGGCGGGCGGCGGCGCCGCTTCCCGCTCCGGCTCGGAAGGCGCCTGCGGTGCGGATATGGCTTGCGCCACTTGCGTCGCCGACCGCAAAGCAACAGTGATCTGCTGCGAACGCCACGCCGGAATGGAAAGCGTCGCGCCATCCAGCGTCAGGTCGGAAGGCGCGCGAAAGCAATAGCGAGCGCGCATGAACCCGCCAGGCGGCACGGTCAGGCTGGCCGGGACATTCGCAGCGCGTTCGAGCCAGACGGTCCGGACAGATCCGGCAGCCCCGATCCGTGCCTCGATTCGGTCGGGCAAGGATACCGTTTGTGGATCTCGGTCCCCGTTGAGCAATCGCAGATCGACCAGAATGGCGCCGTCCTGGTCGCGCTGGCCGGCGTCGCCGATCAGGATCTCGACCGGCGAGGCGGCATGGGCCGTCGGCGCGAGGAGAATCGATGCGCCAGCCATGAACCAGAAGTGCGGACGGATCGTCATGCGCGCAGGTGCCAACCGCTGTCGCCTGCACCACGGACCGGATAATCGGACAGCCGCGTATGTTCGCGCGCGATCCTGGCGTTGCGCCGCGGTCGCTTGCCCGGCGGGAGGGCGAGGTGAAATGTCCGGTCGGAGAAGACCTGGAGGAGCATTGCGGGCGGAAAAGCCGAGGCGAGCCGGGTAACCGCGGCGCGAATGAATGTCTCTGCAACGTCTTCCAACGGGTCTGGTGGCGAAGTGGCGGCGGATGTGTCCATGTTCCTCATCTCCAATCGGACATGCCCTTCCATCGCCTGACAGCGAGGAACACGCACTACGCGATGACGTAGCCTGACTCAGCATCCTCCCCTGAAACCGCCTCCGATTATACCATCGTTATCAAGCGGCTACTCTCATCTTACCACCACGCATGTCTTTCCGAGAGTCGCCAATTTCACAGAACGGTACTGCAGGGGAGAGATAAGGCGCAACCCCGGCCATCAGTATATTTGCGCCTGGCCCGACACAGAATATGTCCTTCGCCATCCGATTTGTGACGATCCTGCCGCTCCAGCCGTCGTCCATTCGTCACGCTTTCCCGGATGGAAAGAGGAACGAATTAGCGTCGATACGAAACGCATAAGTATAGTTCCCGATGGCGGGGTGGTGCTCCGGCGATGCACATGAACCGCATATCCCGTGGTGATCGGGAATCCAAAACGCCAGGGAGAGGTGCCGGATCGGCTTGGCGACGCCCGTTTTGGGCGGCGGCTTTCGTGCGCTCTGGAGAACCGGATGTTCGACTTCAATGACAAGGTCGCGATCGTGACCGGAGCCGCCAGCGGGCTGGGCGAGGCCATCTCCCGTGAGTTGGCCGCCTCCGGCGCCCGGCTCGTGCTCGCCGATCTCGATATCGACCGCGTACACGCTCTCGCTGCCCAGATCGATGACGGCAGGGCCTTTCCGCTTCGGACGGACGTGGCGAACGCCGCGGATGTCGAGGCGATGGTGGCTTTCGCGGTGAAGACCTTCGGCCGGCTCGATCTTGCCGTGAACAATGCCGGCGTCGGCGGCGCCTCCGCTCCGGCCGGTGAATATGATCTTGCCGAATGGCGGCGCGTGCTCAGCGTCGACATGGACGGCGTGTTCTACGGCATGCGCTATCAGATTCCCGCGATGCTCGCCTCGGGCGGCGGGGCGATCGTCAACATGAGCTCGATCTGCGGCATGCTCGGCCTGCCCGGCACCATCGCTTACGCGGCTGCCAAGCACGCCGTGGTCGGCATGACCCGGACCGCAGCCGTCGACTATGCCCGCAAGGGCATTCGCATCAACGCGGTGGGGCCAGCGGTCATCGATACGCCGCTGATCCGGGCGCAGGGCGAACCGTCGCCCGCGCTGATTGATCAGCATCCCATTGGTCGGCTCGGCCGGCCCGAGGAGGTGGCGGCGCTTGTCGCCTTTCTGCTCTCCGATCGCGCCTCGTTCATGACCGGCGGCTACTATCCCGTCGATGGCGGCTATCTCGCGCAGTGACCGCGTCGCCCACTCCCTTTTCATCAGCACCAGCAGCAAGGAATTTCTCATGTCCCGTATAGCGCTTATCACCGGCGGCGTGAGCGGTATCGGCGCCGCGACCGCACGACTCCTCAAGGCGCATGGCTACACCGTCGTCGCCAATTATTTCGGCAACGAGGCCGAAGCCCAGGCGTTTCACGACGAGACGGGCATTCCGGTCTATGGCTGGAACGTGGGCGATTTTGCCGCGAGCCAGGCGAGCGTCGCCAAGGTCGTGGCGGAGGTCGGGCCGGTCGACATCCTCGTCAACAATGCCGGCATCACCCGCGACGGCACGCTCCACAAGATGAGCGAGGAGCAATGGCGCAGCGTGATCGACGTCGACCTCGGCGGCTGCTTCAACATGTGCCGCGCGGTGATCGAGGGCATGCGTGAGCGGCGCTTCGGCCGGATCGTCAATGTGAGTTCGGTCAACGCGCTGTCGGGGCAGTTCGGCCAGACTAACTATGCCGCCGCCAAGGCGGGCGTGATCGGCTTCACCAAGGCGCTCGCGCTCGAGGGCGCGGCGCGCAACGTCACGGTCAATGCGATAGCGCCGGGCTATACCGACACCGCCATGGTCGCCGCGGTATCGGCGGAGGCGATGAAGGCTGTTCTTGGCGCCGTTCCCGTGGGCCGTCTCGGCACGCCCGATGAGATCGCGCGCGGCGTCCTCTTCCTTGTCGAGGACGAAGCCGGCTTTGTCACCGGCGCCACGCTTTCGATCAACGGCGGCAAATACATGGCCTGAAGCGGCCGAATGGAAGGAGAAGATTATGACCAGGAATGTTGTTCTTTGCGCACCCGTGCGAACCGCGATCGGAAGCTATGGCGGCAGCCTCAAGGACATGGCCGCGCCGAGACTCGGCAGTATCGCCATTGCCGAGACGCTCAAGCGCGCCGGCGTAACCGGCGACGCGATCGATACGGTCGTCATGGGCCAGGTGGTGCAGGCCGGGGCGAAGATGAACCCGGCGCGGCAGGCGGCGATCGGTGGCGGAATCCCTGACACTGTGCCGGCGATGACCGTCAACCGGGTCTGCGGCTCCGGAGCCCAGGCGATCGCCACTGCCGCGCAGGAGATCATGCTGGGCCTGACGAATGCCGCTGTCGCGGGCGGGATGGAGAATATGGACCAGGCGCCCTACCTTATCGAGAGGGGCCGCTGGGGTTATCGCATGGGCGACGGCAAGCTTTTCGACAGCATGCTCCATGACGGTCTCAACGACGCGTTCGTCGACCAGCATTCGGGCTGGGTGACCGAGGACCTCGTCACGAAATTTCAGATCTCGCGCGACGCCCAGGACAGTTGGGCAGTGCGCTCGCAACAGCGGTTCAGTACGGCCCAGGCGGCCGGCAAGTTCGACAGCGAGATCGTGGCGGTCGAAATTCCGGGACGAAAGGGGCCGACCAGCTTTTCGCGGGACGAGCAGAACCGACCGGATGCGACGCTCGAAAGCCTCGCCCACCTCAAGCCGGCCTTTCGTCCGGAAGGAACAATCACGGCAGGCAATGCGCCCGGCCTCAATACCGGCGCGGCGGCGATGATCGTGGCGAGCGAGGACTGGGCCAGCCAGCACGGCGTAGCTCCGGTCGGTCGGCTGGTCGCTTTCGGCGTGGGTGCGGTGGAGCCCGGACTGTTCGGGCTGGGGCCGGTCCCGGCCGTGCGCCAGGCGCTCACCCGTGCGGGCTGGTCGGTGTCGGATCTCGAACGGGTCGAGATCAACGAAGCCTTTGCCGCGATCGCCATCGCCGTCGTACGGGAACTCGGGCTGCCGGAGGACATCGTCAATGTCGAAGGCGGGGCGATCGCCCATGGCCATCCGATCGGCGCGACGGGCGCGGTGCTGACGACGCGGCTGCTCGAGTCGATGCGGCGCGACGGGCTCAGGCGCGGGCTTGTCACGCTTTGCATCGGGGGCGGGCAGGGCGTTGCCCTGGCTCTTGAAGCCGTCTCCTGAGCGAAGAGGCTTGGGGCGGCGATCGATCTTCCATCGACGCTGCCCTGGCCCGAACGCAACCGACAAGGTGTCGCGTGCCCATGCTCATCGCGAGCTTTCTGGAAAACCCACTCTCGCAGGGGAACCGGAGAGCCGTGGATAGCGGCACGTCTGTTCATACGGGTGGCGGTCCGGTGACCGGTCGACCAGGCGAATTGCAGAGCTCCGACGGTACGGCCCAAGGACTCTCGATTGTCGGGATCGAAAAATCATTCGGCGCCCGAAAGGTTCTCCACGGCGTTTCGCTCACCGTCAAACCGGGCGAGATCGTGGGGCTGCTTGGTCCCAACGGCGCCGGAAAGACGATCTGCTTCTATGCGATCGTCGGCCTGACGAGCGTCGATGCCGGCAGGATCCTGCTTGGCGGAGCGGATGTCACGGCGCTTCCGATGGACAGGCGCGCGGCACGGGGTCTGGGCTATCTTCCGCAGGAGCCATCGGTCTTTCGGGGAATGACGGTGGCGGAAAACATCACCGCGGTGCTCGAGTGCCGCACGGACGATCCCGCGGGGATCGCGGCGCGCCTCGATGATCTGCTCGCCGAATTCAGCATCGCCCATGTCCGCGATACGCCGGCTCCGGCTTTGTCAGGCGGAGAACGCCGCCGCACCGAGATTGCTCGTGCGATGGCCGCGAAGCCGGCCATCATGTTGCTGGACGAGCCCTTTACCGGCATCGACCCCCTGTCGATCGTCGATATCAAGCTGATGGTGCGCGACCTCAAGCAGCATGACGTCGGCGTTCTCATAACCGACCATAATGTCCACGAGATGCTCGAACTGGTCGACCGGGCCTATGTCATCCATGAGGGAAGGGTGCTGTTCGAGGGGACGCCCGACGCGGTGCTTCACAATCCCGATGTGCGCAGACTCTACCTTGGTGAGGACTATGAGCAGTGACCTGTCCTTTGGTTGATCATAGCGCTCCGTTGCCGTCGGTCAGCACAGGCCATCTTTGACGGCGTCTTGCTCGTGCTCATGCATCGGGGCGACGCCATGGTGCCAGATTTGCGGTCGGAGTCCATGTCCAACAGGATCGAACATGGAGTTAACCGGAACAGTCTTCGTCCAGGAAGGGCATTCCGCGCGCGATGAGATTCATGGTGCGCTCAAGATAGTCGGATTTGGCGCGAGACGTGTTTTCCAGCTCATGCCGCAGGAGAATGCGCTGCCGCGGGCTTGTGACGAACGCGTCGAAGAGGAAGGCCGCCAGGAACGACAGGTCGACCGAGCTGTCGCTGCCGTCGTTGCGATGGGCCTGCTCGAGAATTGACTGGATGATCGCAATTCCCGCCTTGGCTCCCATCGAAGGCTTGGCCTGGCCGGCTTCCGATTCATGATCGGCGATCCAGTTGATCAGGGAATCCAGGCCGATAACCTCACGCTTGAGCGATGCATCCAGGATTTTCCTGCCGACATGGAACAGCTTGTCCCGCGTCGAGCCGGCCGGAATGGTCGATGCGATCGGCCTGAGATGATGCGCGATTCCATGCTCGACGGCAGCGACAAGCAGCGCCGTTTTGGACCCGAACCGGGAATAGAGCGTGCGCTTGGAGACGCTGGCGGCGATCGCGATCCCCTCCATGCTGGCGCCTTCCACGCCATGGGCGATGAACTGTTCGAGCGCCACATCAAGAATATGAACGCCCAGTAGCGCCGCGATTTCCTGCGTCGGCCGGCCCCCTTTGGGGTCACGCGGCGGCAGGCGCCTGGCACGTCCGGTTGATGTTGCTCTTGTCATAAAACCGTCTCTAACCCGATCATCCAGGTCTTGCATGAGTTTTGACTTGATCCGGTATCGCCAGGAGGCGATAACAAAACCGCTAAGTATACATACGCATTGTCCGGGGAGGAGCTGTGGGGGAAACCTCGCGGCGCATCTGAAACAGGAACGGACCTGGACGATCATGACGGATATCGCACTTGTAACCGGTGGCACGCGCGGGATCGGCGCGGCCATCGCCCGATCGCTGAAGGCCGAAGGCCATGAGGTGGCGGCCGTCTATCATGGCAATGACGCCGCCGCCGCCCGGTTCAAGCAGGACACCGGCATATCGGTGTTCAAATGGGACGTTGCGGACGAGGCGGCCTGCCGGGACGGCGTGGCCCAGGTCGAAGAACGGCTTGGGCCGGTGTCCATCCTCATCAACAATGCGGGCATCACCCGCGACGGGGTCTTCCACAAGATGAGCTGGGACAATTGGCGGTCCGTGCTGGCGACCAACCTCGACTCGATGTTCACCATGACCCGCGCAATCATCGAGGGCATGCGCGAGCGGCGCTTCGGCCGGATCATCAACATCTCGTCGATCAATGGGCAGAAGGGCCAGATAGGGCAGGTCAACTATTCCGCGGCGAAGGCGGGCGTGATCGGCTTCACCAAGGCGCTGGCTCAGGAAAATGCAGCGCGCGGCATAACCGTCAACGCGGTCTGCCCCGGTTATGTCGACACCGACATGGTCGCCGCCGTCAAGGAGGAGGTGCGCGCCGGGATCATCGCCGGCATCCCTGTCGGCCGTCTCGGCGACCCCGACGAGGTCGCGCAAGCGGTCTCCTATCTCGCCTCGCCAAAGGCGGCTTTCTGCACGGGCTCGGTGCTTACCATCAACGGAGGGCAATATATCGCCAATGGCTGAGCCTCGTCTGCCATCGTGCGTAAGGACAATCCCTCATATCGCAGCGCAGCATCGCAACGGAAACTGTTTTTCCTCCCGCCTCGATTCTCGAAAGGACCTGGCCCATGAGCTATCCCCTCGATCAGATTACCGCCCTTGCCAAGGCCAATGGCGAGCTTGTCCTCAAATTCGCCGAGATCGCCCGGAGCGGTGGCGAGGACTATGCACAGATCGGCAGCAAGGCGGCGACCCTCTTCGTCGATCAGTTCAAGGAACTGAAGCCGGGGACTGTCCCGAGCTTCAGGAGCGACGCGGTCACGAGCCTGCTCGGCGAGGTCGAAAAGAGCCGGGAGGCCTCGGTGAGCAAGATCAAGGCGGCCGTCGACGAATGGCAGGGTAGCTGGAAAGATCTGCTCTCGCAGACGACCAGCCAGCAGGAACTGACCGGAACCATCCAGGCGTGGTTCCAGCCCCTGCTCAAGAAGTCGGCGGCCGAGCCGGAGAAGGCGAAGGTTCCCGCGGCCCCGGTGCGCGCGCCTGCGAAAGCTACCGAGACAGCCTGAGGGTCGCATCTCACGGCGAACAACGGCTCCCGCCCGGTTCCCGGACGGGAGCCGGCTATTTGAAGACCGAACCAGGGGCAGTGCGCGACGATATGGCCGTTCCGGAGATCATGAGGGCCAGATACCGACGGCCAGCTACAAGCGTTGCCTGTCTCGCTGCGTCCATGCTTCTGGCCGGCTGCTCGTTCGCGCCGGCACACGTCCGTCCGCCGCAGCCCGTTCCGCAGGGCTATGCCGCATCGGCCTCCGACTCGTCGTCCATCGCCCGGGTCGGCTGGTACGATTTTTTCCATGAGGAGCAGCTTCGGGCACTGATCGCTGCGGCGCTGGAGAACAACCGCGATATCCGGATCGCCTCGGGGCGTGTCGCGGAAGCGCGGGCGTCTTGGCGGATCCAAGGCTCGGCGCTCTATCCCCAGTTCGATGCCGTGGCGACCGGAACGCGGGGACGAACCCCTGCCGATCTGTCGGTGACGGGCCAGGCCGTGACGGGCAACCAGATCTATGCGCAGCTGAGCGCCGGCTGGGAGATCGACTTCTGGGGCCGGCTGCGCAACCTCAACGCGGCGGCGCGCGCGCAGTATCTGGCGACGGAAGAAGCTCGACGCGCGATCGCTACCGACCTCATCGCCCAGGTCGCCAACGGCTATCTGCTCGAGCGCGAATATGAGGAACGCGTCGCGCTGGCGAGCCGGACGATCACGACGCGCGAGGACGCGCTTCGGATCCTGCGGCGGCGTTATGAGGTGGGCTCGGGCTCCAAGCTCGAGATGACGCAGGCGCAGACCCTGCTGGCGCAGGCGCAGACGGCGCTGCAGGCGCTCGATCAGGATCGCGAGGTCAATCGCAACGCGCTGGCACTGCTGGTCGGGCGTCCGGTCGACATCCGGCCGGGGCCGCTCGGCCTTGCAGCAGCCGCGCCGGAGGTCGTGCTTCCTCCGGGCCTGCCGTCAGAGCTTCTCGTCAACCGGCCCGACATCGTGGCGGCGGAATATGTGCTTCGCGCAGCCGAAGCGAATATCGGCGCCGCGCGCGCCGCTTTCTTTCCGAATATCAGCCTGACCGGCGCCTTCGGGACGGCGAGCAGCGAACTGGACGGCTTGTTCAAGGGGGGAAGCCTTTCCTGGAATTTCACGCCGACCCTGAGCCTGCCCTTGTTCAATGCCGGACGCCTCAAGGGCAATCTCGACGTGGCGAAGGCCCGGCAGGTGATTGCGATCGCGGATTATGAAGGGACGGTACAGGCCGCGTTCCGCGATGTGTCGGATGCCTTGGTCCGGCGCCGGCAGCTCGGCCTCCAGATCGAAACGACGCGCACCATGCTCGCGGCGCTCCAGGAGCGCGCGCGCCTTGCCCAGTTGCGCTTCGATAACGGGCGCTCGGCCTATCTCGAAGTGCTCGACGCGCAGCGCGACCTGTTCGACACCGAGCAGGCGCTTGTCCAGCTTCGCCGCGCCCATCTCGGGAGCGCCGTCGCCCTCTATGCGGCGCTGGGCGGGGGCTTCATCCAGAATCCAGCCTTCGACATCAACGCAGCTGAAACCGGGAATCCAGCACAATGACGACGCCCCAGAAGAAATGGTTCATCAGGGGCGCCATCGCCGTGGCCGTCATTGCCGTCGCTCTGACCCTGTGGCAGCTGCTCAAGCCCGGCGGCCTGCCGGACGGCATCATTGGCGGCAATGGCCGGATCGAGGCGATCGAGATCGACATTTCCGCCAAGACCCCTGGGCGGATCCGCGACATCGTCGCCGACGAGGGCGACTTCGTGAAGGCGGGACAGGTCGTCGCGCATATGGACACCGATGTCCTCAACGCCCAGCGCTCCGAGGCACAGGCGCAGCTCGCCCAGGCGCAAAACGCGATCCTGATCGCGCAAAGCCAGGTGTCGCAGCGCCAGAGCGAGCGCGCGGCCGCCTTTGCCGCCGTGCGGCAGCGTGAGGCGGAGCTGAGCGCCGCGCGCAAGCGGCTCGCTCGCTCGGAAACGCTGGCGCGCGAGGGTGCGACCGCGGTTCAGGAGCGCGACGACGATCAGGCGCAGGTCGAAGGCGCGACGGCCGCCGTCGAGGCGGCGCGCGCGCAGCTGGCTGCGGTCGATGCGGCCATCGGCACCGCGCGCAGCCAGGTGATCGGCGCGCGCTCGAACGTCGATGCCGTCCGCGCGACGATCGAGCGGATCGAGGCCGATATCCGCGACAGCGACCTGCGCGCTCCGGTGGCCGGAAGGGTCCAGTATCGCGTGGCCCAGCCGGGCGAGGTCGTCGCCGGCGGCGGGCGGGTGCTCAACCTCGTCAATCTCGGCGACGTCTACATGACCTTCTTCCTGCCCGAGACGGTGGCGGGACGCGTGGCGCTGGGGAGCGACGTGCGGATCGTGCTCGATGCCGCGCCCGACTATGTGATCCCCGCCAGGGTCTCGTTCGTCGCCGATGTCGCGCAGTTCACGCCCAAGACGGTGGAAACGGAGAGCGAGCGGCAGAAGCTGATGTTCCGCGTCAAGGCGCGGATCGATCCCGCTTTGCTCGATCGCCATATCACCCAGGTCAAAACCGGGCTTCCCGGCATGGCCTATGTGCGGACCAGCCGCGATGCCGAATGGCCGGCGAAGCTGACCGTCAACGTGTCACGATGACTGAGCCCGGAATATCGGACGGGGACTCGCCCCGGTTGGCGGCACGCCTTTCGGGCGTCGCCCTGGATTATGGCAGGACGCGGGCGCTCGATGGCATCGATCTGGAAATTCCGGCCGGACGCATGGTGGCGCTGATCGGTCCCGATGGCGTCGGCAAGTCCACCCTGTTCTCGCTGCTCGCCGGCGCGCGCGTGATCCAGGAAGGCAGTGTCGAGGTTCTCGGCGGCGACATGGCGGACCGGCGGCATCGCGAAGCGGTCTGTCCACGCATCGCCTATATGCCGCAGGGCCTCGGCAAGAACCTCTATCCGACCCTCTCCATCGACGAGAATCTGGAGTTTTTCGCGCGCCTGTTCGGGCAGGATGCGCAGGAGCGCGAGCGGCGGATCGCCCAGCTCACCGAGAGCACCGGCCTTGCGCCGTTCCGCAAACGTCCGGCGGGTAAGCTTTCGGGCGGGATGAAGCAGAAGCTCGGGCTCTGCTGCGCGCTGATCCATGATCCGGATTTCCTGCTGCTCGACGAGCCGACCACCGGCGTCGATCCACTATCGCGCGCGCAGTTCTGGGACCTGATCGATCGCATCCGCGCCGACCGGCCGGGCATGAGCGTGCTTGTCGCCACCGCCTATATGGAGGAGGCGGCTCGGTTCGACTGGCTGGTGGCGATGGATGCGGGGCAAATCCTCGCAACCGGCATGCCGGCGGATTTCTATCGACGCACCGACACCGACGGGTTGGAGCAGGCGTTCATCGCGCTGCTGCCCGAGGAGCGGCGGCGCGGGCACAAACCGGTGATCATCCCTCCGCGCAACGAAGGGAGCGATGCCGAGATCGCGATCGAGGCCAAGGGACTGACGATGCGGTTCGGCGATTTCACCGCGGTCGACCATGTCGATTTCCGGATCGAGCGCGGCGAGATCTTCGGCTTCCTGGGTTCGAACGGCTGCGGCAAGTCGACGACGATGAAGATGCTGACCGGCCTGCTCAAGGCGAGCGAGGGCCAAGCGTGGCTGTTCGGGCGCGAAGTCGAGAATGACGACGTGGCGACGCGTCGGCGCGTGGGCTACATGTCCCAGGCCTTCTCGCTCTATTCCGAGCTGACGGTCCGGCAGAATCTCGAGCTGCATGCACAGCTCTTCCATGTGCCGGCGGAAGAGATTCCCGCCCGGGTCGAGGAGATGGCCGGACGCTTCGACCTGACCGACATCATGGACGCGCTGCCGGACGCGCTCCCGCTCGGCCAGCGCCAGCGCCTCAGCCTCGCGGTCGCGATGATCCACAAGCCTGAAATGCTGATCCTCGACGAGCCGACCTCGGGCGTCGATCCGATCGCGCGGGATCAGTTCTGGCAGATGATGATCGACCTGTCGCGGGGCGACAAGGTGACGATCTTCATCTCGACCCATTTCATGAACGAGGCCGAGCGTTGCGACCGGATTTCGCTGATGCATGCCGGCAAGGTGCTGGTCAGCGATACGCCGGCGGCGATCGTCGAGAAGCGCGGCAGCACGAACCTCGAGGATGCGTTCATCAGCTATCTGGAGGACGCGGCGGGCGGAGATGAAAGGGCGGAGGCGGGAGTGGCGGCCGCGGCGCCGGCCACCGAGACAAAGGCTGAGCCTGCTTCGTCCTTTTCCCGCACCTTCAGCCGCCGACGGATGCTGAGCTATTCCCGGCGCGAGGCGCTGGAGCTTCGTCGCGATCCGATCCGCGCCACGCTCGCCCTTCTGGGAAGCGTGCTGCTCATGTTCATCATGGGCTATGGCATCAGCCTGGATGTCGAGAACCTGCCGTTCGCGGTGCTCGATCGCGACGGGACGACCACCAGCCAGAATTATGCTCTGAATCTTGCGGGATCCCGCTACTTCATCGAACGCCCGCCGATCACCGATTATGCGCAGCTCGACCGGCGCATGCGCGATGGCGAGCTCAGCGTTGCGATCGAGATTCCACCGGGTTTCGCGCGCGACCTGCGCCGCGGCGATCCGGTCCAGATCGGCGTGTGGATCGATGGCGCCATGCCGATGCGGGCGGAGACCGTGCAGGGATATATCCAGGCACTGCACGCGCAATGGCTGGGAGAGATGGCCGTGCAAGAGCTTGGCGCTCGGCCCTCGGCGGGCCTCATCAATATCGAGACGCGCTACCGCTACAATCCCGACGTCAAGAGCCTGGTCGCGATCGCGCCGGCGGTCATCCCCGTCCTGCTGCTGTTGTTCCCGGCGATGCTGACGGCGCTCAGCGTCGTGCGCGAGAAGGAGCTGGGCTCGATCATCAACTTCTATGTCACGCCGATCACGCGGATCGAGTTCCTGCTCGGCAAGCAGCTTCCCTATGTCGCGCTCGCCATGCTCAACTATGTGCTGCTGGTGCTGCTGGCGCTGCTCGTCTTTCGCGTGCCGATCACCGGCAATGTGCTGGCGATGACGGTGGCGGCCTTGCTATACACGCTGTCCGCGACCGCGATCGGGCTGCTCTTCTCGATCTTCATGCGCAGCCAGATCGCGGCGCTGTTCGCCACCGCGATCGGCACCATCCTGCCGGCGGTGCAGTTTTCCGGGCTGATCAATCCGGTCTCGTCGCTGGAGGGCGTCGGCGCGTTCGTCGGGCGCATCTTCCCGACCACCCATTTCGTCACCGTCTGTCGGGGCGTCTTCTCCAAGGGGCTGGGCTTCGGCGATCTGGGTCAGCCGCTTCTGGCGCTGGCCGTGGCAGTACCGGTGCTGCTCGCACTGTCCGTCGCGCTTTTGAAAAAGCAGGAGGGCTGAGATGCGGCATATCGCCAATATCGGACGTCTGGGCGTCAAAGAACTGCGCAGCCTGTGGCGCGATCCGATGATGCTGGTCCTGATCGTCTACGCTTTCTCGCTCGGCATCTATGTGGCGGCCTCCGCCATGCCCGAGACACTGAACAAGGCGCCGATTGCGGTTGTCGACGAGGATCAGTCGCCGCTGTCCAGCCGGATCACCGGAGCGTTTTACCCGCCACACTTTACGCACCCGGCGCTGCTCGCCTTGGGTGAGGTCGATCCCGCCATGGACGCCGGGCGCTACACCTTCGCGCTCGACGTGCCGCCCGATTTCCAGCGCGACGTCCTCGCCGGCCGCCAGCCGACCGTCCAGCTCAACATCGACGCCACGCGGATGAGCCAGGCGTTCACCGGCGGCGGCTATATCCAGCAGATCGTCCAGGGCGAGGTGTCGGAGTTCATGAAGGGAACGCGGGCCACGGCCGCGCCGCCCGCCGATCTCGCCCTGCGGGCCCGCTTCAACCCGACGCTCGCGCAAAGCTGGTTCGGGTCGGTGATGGAGATCATCAACAACGTCACCATGCTCTCGATCGTGTTGACCGGCGCCGCGCTGATCCGCGAGCGCGAGCATGGCACGATCGAGCATCTGCTGGTGATGCCGATCACGCCGTTCGAGATCATGGCGAGCAAGGTCTGGGCGATGGGGCTGGTCGTCCTGCTCGCCTGCGCCTTCGCGCTGCTGGTGGTGGTCGAAGGAATATTGAAGGTGCCGATCGAGGGATCGATCCCGCTGTTCCTGACGGGTGCGGCGCTGCATTTGTTCGCCACCACGTCGATCGGCATCTTCATGGGCACGATCGCGCGCTCGATGCCTCAGTTCGGTCTGTTGCTGATGCTCGTGCTGCTGCCGCTCCAGCTGTTGTCCGGCGGTATGACCCCGCGCGAGAGCATGCCCGAGTTCGTGCAGACGGTGATGCTCGCCGCGCCCACCACCCATTTTGTGAGAATGGCGCAGGCGATTCTCTACCGGGGAGCGAGCTTCGACGTGGTCTGGCCCCAGTTCCTTGCCATCGCCGTGATCGGTGCAGTGTTTTTCCTGATCGCGCTCGCGCGGTTCCGCCGGACGATCGGAACGATGGCATAAGCAGGCACATGGTGATGGCCGCCTCAGTAACACTACCAATATGCCCAACAGCGCGGCTGCGCGAAACTTTTCTCACCACAAAGGGGAGAATCTCCATGCACGCCCTGGACAGAATTCGTCAGTCGATCGACGTCATTTTCCTGTATGGATTGACAGCAGGTCTGGTGATGGCGATCGCCGCAATCATCATGGCGAAGCTTCCCGAATGAAAAGGAAGACGCGTCTCAGGCGTCTTGCGCCGCTCGTTCTGAGTGTTCTTCTTGGGCTTTCTATTCACACCGCCGCCCAGTCGGCGCCCGCTGCCGCCGAAGCGACCGCCCCGGCGGGCTTCCGCCTCGATTCCGACGTGACCTTGGTGCATGTGGGAAGCGGTGCGCGCTTTCCCCATATGCTCGCCGGATTCACCCGCGTAGCCGAGCAGGGATATGATCCCAGCGGCCAGTATGTTTCCGTCGAATATCGTTCGCCGGTGCGCGGTTCGACGATCGTTGCGCGCATCTCGCTGGTTCACATCGAGCAAATGTCGGCGAAGGAGCATTATACGATCATGAAGTGGCTCGCACGCGGCTATTTCGATGAAAGCACGCCGCTGTCCGAGGGACCGGTTGCTCTTCCTGACATGCCAAAGGATGCCGTCTGGCGCGGGCGGTTTCGTGGCGTCCGCGAAGGCGTTCCTTTTGAATTCAGCCTCACGACGGTCGATTTAGGCTATTGGGGCGCTCGCGTCGCGACGGCCTATCCCGAGGCTGATCAAGGCGAAGCCGAACAGCGGCTCGACACGCTGATCAGTGGGTTGCGGGCGTTGGCGCCGTCCGCACAGCGCAAGTAGAGTCGATCTCATCGGAGGCGTTGCCGCCCAGCTCCCAGGGCTGGGGCAGGAAACGCCGTCGCGCGATCAGAGATTAGGTTGGATCGATTCGATTGCATATTATGTATGCCGACGATCCACTCGCTGACATTGCCCGAGCCCAACGACTCGATGGACGCCAAAGGCGAGACGATCGGAACGCCCTCCAAGCAAAGAAGAGGAAGAACCATGCTCGCAATCACCGGAGCGACAGGACAACTCGGACGGCTCGTCATCGCAGCACTGCTCAGGACGGTGCCGGCTGGCGAGATCGCGGCCCTGGTGCGTGACGTCGACAAGGCGTCCGACCTCGCTGCGAAGGGGGTCGTCGTGCGCGAAGCCGATTATAACCGGCCGGAGACCCTCGGCCCGGCTCTCGCGGGCGTCGACAAGCTGTTGCTCATTTCGGGGAACGAGGTCGGACACCGCGTGCCGCAACATAAGGCGGTTATCGACGCCGCCAAAGCCGCCGGCGTGAACCTCATTGCCTATACCAGCGTGCTGCACGCGGATACGTCACCGCTCGGCCTTGCCGAGGAGCATCGCCAGACCGAAGCGCTTCTCCGCGAAAGCGGAATACCCACCGTCTTGCTGCGAAACAGCTGGTACACCGAGAACTACACCGCCTCGATACCTGCCACTCTCGAGCACGGCGTGGTGATAGGCTCCGCCGGAGACGCCCGCATCGCCTCGGCCACCCGCGCCGACTTTGCTGAGGCATCCGCTGCCGTACTCGTGGCGCAAGAGGATCAGGCCGGTCGCATCTACGAGCTGGCGGGCGATGAGGCCTATACGCTCGCCGAATTCGCGGACGAACTCTCTCGTCGAGCGGGCAAGCCGATCATCTTCAAAAACCTGAGCGAAGCTGATCACAAGGCGGCGCTGGTTGGAGCCGGTCTTCCGGAGCCGGTTGCTGCGATGCTCGCCCAATCGGACGCGGCGGCGGGCCAGGGCGCCCTGTTCGACGACAGCCATGACCTTGGCAGGCTGATCGGCCGGCCGACCACGCCATTGAAGGACGCGATCGCCGCGGCGCTGGCAGGTTGATGCCGGGCCTCGACGGTTAGCTGGCGCGCAGTGTTTTGCTGACCAGCACCAGGGTCGAGTCCCCAGGATATTCCTCTACCGAGAACCCCATGTCGCGTTCGAGTTCGATCGCGGCGACATTGGCGCGGCTCTCGATCGATTCGATTTTCGAGAGCCCCCGCGCCTCGGCCTGATCGGCCACGAAGGACAGGAGAGTCCATCCGATGCCTCGGTGCCGATAGTCGGCGTCAACGGAGATCGCCACCTCGCCCCGCTCGCCCGCTGCATCGGAGACGAGCATCGCGCTTGCGACCACGGCGCCGCTCTCGGCATCGAACGCGAGGAAGCTTACCGCGTTGCCGTCATCTATCGGGGTCAAGGCGCGGAGTTGCTCTGGCCCGATTTCATTCAGCCCAGACAGGAACCGAAAGCGCAGATCCTCATGGCTCACATGGTGGAACAAGTGCGTCAGGATCGGCCCGTCCGTCGAGCCCGCCTGCCGCACGTAAAGGCGAAGCCCGCTCCGCGTCACGAGTTCCACGGTCTTTTCATTCATCTTTCTGGCCCTTTCCGGATGGTGGATTGGAGGACGCGCTGCGGCTGGTTTGCGCCGTCCAGTCGACGAGTTGTGCGGCATAACGGGTCACCGCCCGGTCGAAAGCCGGCACGATCCCGCTCGTGCTGTTCGCAAGCGCTGGTTCCTCGACCGAGAAACGGCGCGACGCGACCGGCTGTCTGTCATCGGCACCAAACAGGGTCACCTCCCCGGCGATGACGACGGTGGGCGGGGTCTTGCCATCGGCTTCCGGCGTGTATCGCGCCTCAAACCTGTCGATGGTGACCTGCAGGGCCTGCGAGGCTCCCGTCGCGCTTCGGGGCGAAGCGAGGCGGAGGTCGGGCGCGCGCGCACCGAACTGCCGCGTCAGCGCCTGCGTGAAAAGATCGGGGACCGATGCGACCCAGCGGGCGTCCTTGATATAGAGCGCCTGCGCGCCGCGCGTGGTGAGGATGCGATCGCCCTCGATTTCCGGTGCGAAGCGAAGCCGCAACAGCGAAAGCGGCCGGCGGGCGACCGCCGCCTGCGGGGCGGTGTCGTTCGTCCGCTCGATCACGCCGAAACGGAAGAGATCATCACGCTTGCCACCCCCCAACAGGCTCCCGCAGCCGGCCAGCAACAGCGCTCCCATCAGGGTCGCGGATGTCCGATATCCAGGGGAATGCCTCATCGCGGTAGCTCCAGTTCCTTGCCACTGTCCTTGCCCAATGCCTGACGGGGATTTTGCCGGATCTGACGGATGAGCCCGTCCAGGGATTCGGCCGTCTCCTGCAGGCTGCGCATCGTGGCGTTGATGTTGGGGAGAGTGGTCGTGCCGATGTCGCCGCTCTGGGTATCGAGCTTCGCGATGACGCCGCGGGCCTCGTGAACCGCGACCTTGAGTTCGCCAGCCGCCCCGGAGATGTCTGCAAAAGCGCGTTTGCCGTCGCCATCGGCGATGTGACGGACGGATGCCGCCGCTCCCTGAATATCGGTGGCGGCGCGGTCGAGCTTGGTCAGCGCCGAGGCGGCGTTGGCGATCATGGTCCGGTTCGCCGCAAGCTCCCCAGTCGTCGTCCTGATGTCGTGGATGGCCGCGCCGACATCGGCAATGTTGCGATCGGAGAGCAGCTTGTTCACGCGGGTCAGGGCTTCGGTCGCGCTCGCGACCATCTGCCCTCCTCCCTGCAGCAGCGACGAGAGCGCATTGGGCTTGCTCGGAATGACCGGGCGCTTGCTATGATCGACCTTCCGTAGAAGCGGCTTGATCGCGGTCCCGGCGCTGATCTGGACGATGCTGACTCCCGAAATGCCCTGCGTTTCGGTCGACGCCATCGAATCCACGCGCACGGGCGTCCCGCGGTTGACCTCGATATCGGTGACCACACGGTTGGGATCGCGCTCGTCGAGCCTGATCCGCTGGATCTGACCGACCTTGATGCCGTTGAACTGGACCTCCGCCCCCACGCTCAGCCCCCGCACGGGACCATGAAAGACGATCTGATAGGGATCGTGCTCCCGTCTGAACTGCGAGCCGCCCAGCCACACCACGAACACGAGCGTCGCGATGAGCAGCACAATCGAGACGGCGCCCACCAGGGCATAATTGGCGTGGCGTTCCATCAGCCTTCTTTCTGCTTCTTGGCGGCACGGCCGCGCGGCCCCAGGAAATAGCTTTTGATCCAGGGATGGTCCGATTGCTCGAGCTCGGCGACCGGCGCGACCGCGACGATCTTCCTGTCGGCGACGACGGCGACCCGGTCGCAGATGGCATAGAGCGTGTCGAGATCGTGGGTGATCATAAAGACTGTGAGACCGAGCGCTTCGCGCAGCGTCTTGACGAGGTCGTCGAACTCGCCCGCCGCGATCGGATCGAGACCGGCTGTCGGCTCGTCGAGGAACAGGATGTCGGGGTCGAGGGCGATCGCACGCGCGACGCCGGCGCGCTTGCGCATGCCCCCAGACAGTTCGGAGGGTTTCAGGGCACCGGCATTGTCGGGCAGGCCGGCAAGCTTGATCTTCAGCCGCGCGAGATCACGCACAAAGCCCTTGGACAGATGCGCGTGCTCCAGGAGCGGCGTCTCGACATTTTCCTGCACCGTCAGAAAAGAGAATAACGCTCCCTGCTGGAACATCACACCGATCCGCCGTTCGATATCGGCCTGCGCATCCGCATCGTCGATGTTCCGCCCGAAGATTTCGACGGTCCCGCCATCGGGCCGTTTCAACCCAAGAATGGTATTGAGCAGGACCGACTTGCCGGAGCCCGATCCCCCAACGACGCCGAGTATTTCGCCGCGCCGGACCTCGAGGTCGAGATCCTCGTGGATCACCTTGTCACCAAATGTGGTCCTGAGGCCGCTGACACGGATCGGCGCATCGCCGGCGTCGGTGGGCGATGGCGCGCTCACAGGTCCAGCACCATGAAGAGCACCGCGAAGATCGCATCGAACATGATGACCATGAAGACCGACTGGACCACCGCCGAGGTGACGTTGCGGCCGAGGCTCTGGACATCGCCGCCGACCATCAGGCCATGCCGGCAGCCCGCCGAGGCGATCACCAGCGCCAGGAACGGCGCCTTGCTCATGCCGACCCAGAAATGCGTTATGCTCACGGTCTCGAGCGTGCGCTGAACGAAGAAGACGGGGCTGATGTCGATCGTCGCCCAGCTGACCAGCAGGCCACCTGCAATACCGCCGATATCCGCGCAGAAGGTCATCAGCGGCATCATCAGCAGCGCTGCGAGAACCCGTGGAATGACAAGGGCGTCGAAACGGTCGACGCCCATCACCTGCATCGCATCGGTTTCCTGGTTCATGCGCATCGAACCGATCTGCGCGGCGAAGGACGATGCGGACCGGCCCGACAGCAGAATCGCGGCGATGACCACGCCGAACTCGCGCAGGACCGCGACGCCGACCAGCTGGACCGTGAACACCTCGACGCCAAGCGTCGTCAGCAAGTTGGTGCCGACAAGTGCGATCACCGCGCCGATGAAGAAGGTCATGATGAAGACGATCGGGAGCGCGTTGATGCCCGCGTCCTGCATCATCGCGACCAGCGGCGTCAGACGCAGACGGCGCGGGTGCACGACCGTCCGGCCGAGGGCCACGACCAGCCGGCCCGCGAATTCGAGCATGTCGTAGGCATCGCCGCCGAACTGGACGACCTGGCGGCCGAACCGGTCGAAAAAGCCTGTCCATCCCTCGAGACCCTGCTTCGCCGGGGCTTCCTTCTCAAGCGCAGGGCGCACGAGGTCGATCAACCGCCGCAGATCTTCTCTCGGGCCGCAGTCGATATCCGCGCCGGTTGGCATGGACCGCAGCAACGCCAGCGCCCCGGCCGTATCGACCCGTCCCAGTTCGGAGACGTCGAGGCGCTGCGCGCTCCCGGATTTCGTGGCCAGGCGACGGGCAGCGTCGCCCAGGTCGAGCGCCGTCCAGTCACCGCTGGGGTGAAGCGTGGGGACATCGGTGTCGTCGAGGCGCCAGTCGGCCGCGGTCACCGGACGAGCGCCACGCCGATGCGCAGGCGCGTCGTTCGCCGATTATAGTCGAGCAGGTTCTCGCCATAGCCGACAAAGCTCTGGCCGAAGGGATAGACTTCCGGTCCGTCGCCGAGCATGCAATTCAAGCAGACGGCCGCCGCGTCGGCAAGGGAATCCGCGTGCTGCCGGTTGAAACCCGTCATGCGAGCAGGTGCAGGCCGCTATCGACCGGGATGACCGTGCCGGTGATCCGCTTGGCAGCATCGCTGACCAGGAACGCTGCCAGCGCGCCGACATCGTCGACATCGACGAGCCGGCCTTCCGGGACGGCCGCCGCGGCGCGCTCGATCAGTTCATCGAAGCGTTCGATGCCGCTCGCCGCCCGCGTCGCGATCGGACCCGGGGAAATCGCATGGGCGCGGATGCCCTTGGATCCCAGTTCGGCGGCGACATAACGGGTCGCGCTTTCCAGAGCCGCTTTTACCGGCCCCATCAGATTATAGTGCTCGACCACCCGGTCCGATCCGTAGAAGGTTACGCACAGCAGGCAGCCTCCGTCGGGCATCAGCGGTTCGGCCAGTCGCGCCATGCGTAGGAAGCTGTGGCAGGAAACATCCATGGCGATTGCGAAGCCTTCCGCAGAGGAATCGACGACGCGGCCATGAAGATCCTCCCGCGGCGCGAAGGCGATCGAATGGAGCAGGAAATCGAGGCCGCCCCATTTCGTGTTCACCTCGTTGAACAGCGCCTCCAGCTCGCCGGGAACGCGGACATCGCAAGGCGCGGTCCATTCGACCCCCAGCCGTTCCGCGACCGGCGCCACATACTGTTCCGTCTTGGCGTTGAGATAGGTGGCGGCGAGCCGTGCCCCGCAACGCGCGAACGCCTCGGCACAGCCGGCCGCGATGCTGTGTTCATTCGCAATGCCAACGACGAGCCCGCGCTTGCCGGCAAGATCGACCAGCGGTTTCATGATTGTCCTCCTGCCGGGGTCAGCGCGGCGAGTGTGTGAATGGCGATCATGCGTTCCTCGTCGGTCGGAATGACACGAACGACGATCTCGCTGTCCGCCGTGCTGATGACTGGCGCGTTGCGCGCATTGGCGTCTTGGTCGATGGCGATGCCGAGCCAGGCCAGTCGCTCGCAGATCGCCGCACGGATGACGGGATCGTTTTCTCCGATCCCGGCCGTGAAAACGATGCCGTCGAGGCCGCCTAACGAAAATATGAGGGCCGACGCTTCTCGCGCCGCGCGCAAGGTAAAGAGGTCGATCGCCTCGGCCGCGCGCGGATCGTCGCTCTTGTGAAGTGCGCGCATGTCGCTGGAGATGCCGGACACGCCGAGCAGCCCCGACTGGTTGTAGAGCAGTGCCTCGACGTCGGTCGCGCTCATGCCCTCTTGCGTCTGGAGATGGATCACGACGCCGGGATCAATCGTGCCGCAGCGCGTTCCCATCATCAGCCCGTCGAGCGCTGTGAACCCCATCGTCGTATCTACGCTGCGGCAGTCCCGCATCGCGCAAAGGCTGGCACCGTTGCCGAGATGGGCGGCGATCACACGCCTCGATGCGAGCACCGGATCGGCCTCGCGGAGCGCGCGGGCGATATATTCATAGGACAGGCCATGAAACCCGTAGCGCCGGATACCCTTGTCGTGCAGCGCGCGCGGCAGCCCGAAGCGGGTGGCGACCTCGGGCAGCTCATGATGGAAGGCGGTGTCGAAGCAGGCGACCTGCGGCAGATCGGGCGCGAGCGAGCGAATGGCCCGGATCGCGGCGAGATTGTGGGGCTGATGGAGCGGCGCGAGCGGACATAGCGCTTCCAGCCCGGCAAGCAGGGCGTCGTCGACGACAAGAGGGTGGAAGAACTTTGTCCCGCCATGGACAACGCGATGCCCGACAGCAACGATGTCGGGATCTGGCAGATGATCCCCCGCCCACGCGAACAGGTCATGCAGCAGGGTCTCGTGGCCGAGCCCGCTGCCATCGTCCCAGTTCCGGTCGATCAGGATAGTTCCGTCCTTATCGCGCGCGACGAGGTGCGGCGCGGTGCCGATCCCCTCCAACTTGCCGGCGGCGGCATGCTGAGGGCCGTCCGGCCCCAGCGTGAACAGCGCGAACTTGATGCTCGACGAGCCGGAATTGAGGCTGACGACGGCGCGGCTCATGTCAGAGCCTTGCCTTCGGGCAGGCCCGGCGAAGCCTTGGTGGCGGCGCGCGCCAGCAGCACGGCCAAGGCGCAGGAAGCCAGGCGTGTTCGCGCGGAGTCGGCGCGGCTGGTGAGCACGATCGGTACCCGGGCGCCCAGGACGACGCCCGCCGCGTCCGCACCGCCCAGAAAGGTGAGCTGCTTGGCGAGCATGTTTCCGGCCTCCAGATTCGGGACGACCAGGATCTCGGCCTTGCCCGCCACGGGCGAGACGATCCCCTTTTCCTTGGCCGCCGCCTCGCTGATCGCATTGTCGAACGCCAGCGGGCCATCGAGCACGCCGCCTGAAATCTGACCGCGATCGGCCATCTTGCAGAGCGCGGCGGCGTCGAGCGTCGATCGCATCGACGGATTGACCGTCTCCACCGCCGACAGGATCGCGACCTTGGGACTTTCGATCCCGATCACATGGGCGAGGTCGATCGCATTGCGGATGATGTCCGCCTTTTCCTCAAGGCTCGGCTCGATGTTGATCGCGGCGTCGGTGATGATGAGCGGCGTCGGGTGGTCGGGCACGTCCATCAAATAGGCGTGGCTGATGCGCCGCTCCGTCCGCAGGCCAGTCGAGGAGGAGACCACCGCGCTCATCAGTTCGTCGGTGTGAAGCGATCCCTTCATGAGCAGCTTCGCTTCGCCCGAACGGACAAGCGCCACCGCGGCGGTCGCCGCGGCATGGCTGTGCGCGGCGGGGACGATGCGATAAGCGGAGATATCCTTCCCCGCTTCTTCCGCCGCCGCGCGGATTCGCGCTTCCGGCCCGACCAGAATCGGCAGGATCAGACCGGCTTCGGCGGCGTCGACCGCCGCGGTGATCGCCGCGGCGCTGCAGGGGTGGGCGACAGCGGTCGGCGGCGCTGCGTCCGCCCTCGTCCGTTCGATCAGCTTGCGATAGCCGTCATGGTCGGAGATGCGAACGTCGGGAAGCGCTATCCGTGGAAGGCGGATCTTCTCGGTCGGCGCCCTGACCTCGGCCTGGCCCGTAATGACCTCGTCGCCATTCTGGTTGACGCAGCGACAATCGAGCAAAAGCACATGATGCTCGGATCGTTTTTCGGTCACGGTCACCGAGGTTGTGATGGCGTCGCCCAGGCCCACCGGCCGGGTGAAGCGCAAAGACTGGCTGAGGTAGATTGCGCCCGGTCCCGGCAGCTCGGTGCCGAGCACGGCCGAAATCAGGCCGCCGCCCCACATGCCGTGGGCGATCACGCGGTGGAACAGGTCGGTCGCCGCATAATCGGCGTCGAGATGGGCCGGGTTCACGTCGCCCGAGACGAGCGCGAAGAGCTGGATATCCTCTTCCCGCAGCGTGCGCGTGACGCTCGCCGTATCGCCGACGGCGATCTCGTCGAAGGTGCGGTTTTCGATCATTTCCGGGACGGCCATCCCTCAATGCTCCAGCACATAGCGGCCGGGGGCGTTCTCGATCACCGGATAGTCCTTGTCCGGCGCGCCCAGCGGCGGGGGGGCGGCCGGCTCGCCCGAACGCGCGCGCAGCCACTCTTCCCAGGCGACCCACCAGGACCCGTCGCGCACGGGCGCATGCGCCATCCAGTCGTCCGGATCGAGCGCGGCGCCGTCCGTCTCGCGGGTCAGGATATGATAGCGCCGCCCCTTGTGCCCGGGCTCGGAAACGATCCCCGCATTGTGCCCGCCGCTGGTCAGAACGAAGCAGATTTCGGCATTGCTGAGCATGTGGATTTTGTGGACCGACCGCCAGGGCGCGACATGGTCGCGCTCGGTGCCCACTACGAACATCGGCTTGCGCAGCGCGCCCAAGCTGATCGTGCGGCCATCGACCTTGTAGCGCCCCTCGGCAAGATCATCGTCCAAGAACAGGCGGCGCAGATACTGGCTGTGCATGGCATAGGGCATCCGCGTCCCGTCGGCGTTCCAGGCCATCAGGTCCGACATGGGTTCGCGCTCGCCCATCAGGTAGGTGTTAAGGATCCGCGACCAGACGAGGTCGTTGGAGCGCAGGATCTGGAAGGCGCCGCCCATCTGAGCCCCGTCAAGATAGCCGCGGCTCCACATCATGTTCTCTAGCACGTTGAGCTGCGCCTCGTCGATGAACAGGCCGAGCTCGCCCGGCTCGCTAAATTCGGTCTGCGCGGCGAACAGGGTGATGGTGGCGAGCCGTTCATCCCCGTCGCGCGCCATCGCCGCCGCCGCGATGGACAGCAGCGTGCCGCCGATGCAATAGCCGACGGCGTGAACGGCCGGCGCCCCGGTGATCGCTGTCACCGCGTCGAGCGCCGCCATCGGGCCCAGGCGCCGATAGGCCTCCATGTCGAGGTCGCGGTCCGCGCTGACGGGATTGTGCCAGGAGATGATGAAGACCGTATAGCCCTGCCCGGTCAGCCAGCGGACCAGCGAGTTCTCCGGCGACAGGTCGAGAATGTAATATTTCATGATCCAGGCCGGCACGATCAGAATGGGTTCCGGCCGCACGGTGTCCGTGGTCGGCGCATATTGGATCAGCTCGATCAGCTCGTTTCGGTAGACGACCTTGCCGGGCGTGGCGGCGACGTCCTTCCCGACCTCGAACGCTTCGGTCCCCGCCGGCGGCTCGCCGCGCATCGTGCGCTGCATGTCCTCCAGCAGCAGCCTGGCACCCTCGACAAGGCATTGCCCGCCGGTCTCGAATATCCGCTTCTGGAGGACGGGATTGGTCGCGACGAAATTGGTCGGCGCCATCGTGTCGAGGATCTGCCGCGTCCCGAAGGCGACCATGTCTTCATGATGCCTCGTGACGCCCACCACGCCGGTGGTGGCCGCGTGCCACCATTGCTGGTTGAGAAGGAAAGCCTGCGCGATCAGACTGAAAGGCGCTTCCTTCCAGGCCGGATCGACGAAGCGACGATCCTGCGGCAGCGGCTCGATTGCGGGAGCGGCGTCGTGGTCACCGATGCTGCGCACCGCATATTCGCCGAGCCGCATGAATTTGCGTGTCGTCTTGGCCGCCAGCTGCAACTGCTTGCCCGGCGAGCCGGCAAGATGCATGCCCCAGTCCGAAAAGGCTTGGAAGATCGTTGCGGGCGACAGGCCGTGGGTGATCTGTGCGATGCCCGCGATCGCGGCCCGGTCCAGGGTTTCGGCAATGCCGTCGAGCGGATCGGACGCGTCCTGACGTGAATGCGCTGCTGCCATCTTGGAGCTCCTGAAAAAATCCTGTCTCTACTGCGGCTGAACACGCGCAAGCGCATTACGTAAATGCCCCATGCCGCATGTCCCACGGCATTCCATTGCTATCACTTTCGCCTGTATTCTCAGGTATTTTGGGCCAGGGCGTGATCCATGCCTTGGAAAAGAATCGCACCTTCGCAACGGCAATAAACGGTACTGCAAAGGTTAGATACAGCGCAAGTCCGTCGGTTGCTCCCGAACATTTTCGTCAGCGATCCATCGCCGCGCGCGTCCCCTGAAAAGCAGCTTGCCTTCATGGATGACATAGGTGCGACACGGCGGAATTGATCTTGGTAAACCCAATGATCGAGCAGAAGCAGACGGTCTTGCCCAGCCGTCCTTACATTGTGACCCTATAGTGCGGCACCAGATCGCGACCGGACAAATGCTCTCCGTACGGTCATCCAGAGCGCGCTTCTTGCCGCTGTCGCCAGGGGGTTCGCAGGATCGGTCGCGGATGGATTGAGATCGCTCCCCTCGGAGGGGAAATCAGCAGTGGCGCTATCCGTCACTTGGGAAATCTACGTAGTTCAGAGCGGCGACGTTGCCGTTAGACCGAATCGACCGGACGATTCCGGCAGTCCTTGGTTTGTTTGGCACGAGTGACACATAGGCCCACCGACCCGCAGATTCCTCACGCTGTGATCCTCCTTGTCGAGAGCGACACCGGATTGAGGCGCGCGTTGCACCTGTTGTTTATGGCTCGCGGCTATAGCGTGAAAGCCTATGCAGAGGAGACCCGCCTCCTGGCAGATCCGATGAGAGAGGAGGCAGCTTGCCTGATCGCCGAGCATCGGCCCGTTCATGTGGATGGAATCGACCTTCTGCGTCAGCTCCGGGCGGCGGGCTGGCAGCGCCCGGCCATTCTAACCACAGCCGATCATTCCGCGGAGACCGAACTCTGCGCACGCGGTGCGGGCTACGCGCATATTCTCCACAAGCCGTTCGCGCACCATGTGCTGCTTGGCCTTGTCGATGGAGTCCTGCCTCTGGGTCTCGGTTAGACGCAGCAATAGGCAGGGGTACGCGCTCCCATGCACGCGCTGCAGCGGCCAACGCCGCTTCGCCGCTCACGAAGATGGGGCAGGGGAGGCGCGGGGCGGGGCCGTCAATCGCGCGACAGCGTCAGCGAGCGCATGCTCGCGCAACGGTTTCTCGATGACGATGCTGAAGCCCTCCTTCATCGCCCGCTCGACAAGATCTGGCGAGCCATAGGCGGTGACGAGGATGGCCGGTCCCCGCCATCCGCGCGCACGAAGCGATTGCAAGACCTCCAGACCGTCCATTTCGGGCATGCGATAGTCGGTCACCAGGCAGATCGCGTCGTTCACAAGCGGATCGGCAAACATGGCCGTGCTCGATGCGTAAGAGCGGATGTCATAGCCTCGGGCGTGAAGGAGAAGCTGGAGAGAGCGGCGGACGGCCGGCTCGTCCTCCACCAGTAAAATCTTAGGGCGCTCCACCGGGAGAGGTGCAACAGTGCCATTCATGATCGTCTCGCATTGATCCGGTTCCTAACGTCGACCGGATGCAAGGAATCGCAGGAAAATCGCGGCAAGTCGCTACGTAGAGGTCCTATGAGCGGTCGTCGCCGAGATTGGCGGCGAATGCGATACGCAGCGCATCGGACAGGCTACGGACCCCCAGTTTCGTCATCAGATTGGCGCGATGCACCTCGACGGTCCGGGGCGATATGCCGAGATCATAGGCGATTGTCTTGTTGGGTAAACCTTCGGCCAGTCCCTTGAGCACGTCCTGTTCGCGTCCGGTCAGCGCGGAGATCATCACGGCCGCGTCGGCCGCCCTTGTCGCCCGTTTGTCGCTGCCGTCGAGCCGTTCGAAGGCGGCGGCGATAGCATCTAGTAGCACGGCCTTTTCGAAAGGCTTCTCGATGAACTCGACTGCGCCTGCCTTCATGGCCCGCACCGCAATCGAGATATCGCCGTGCCCGGTCAAGATGATGACGGGCATGGCGACGCCGCGCTCGAGAAGCGCCTGCTGCACCTCCAGTCCGTCCATCTCGGGCATGCGGACATCGAGAAGGATGCAGCCGGGCTCGGCGTGCCGCACCTCGCGCAGGAAGGCGACTCCGGACGCGTAGCTCGCCACCGTGAAACCCGATGTTTTCAACATGAATCCGGCTGATCGCCGGATCGCCTCCTCATCATCGACGATATGGATCATACGTCTTTCGGTCATTCGATAGTCTCCGGCTCGGCTTCGACGAGCGTGAAATGAAACTGAGCCCCGCCGCCGGGACGTGGCTCCAGCCATATCCGACCGCCGTTCGCCTCGACGATGGTGCGGCAGATCGAGAGCCCCAGACCCATGCCCTCGCTCTTCGTGCTGACGAAGGCGGTGAAGAGCTGTTCCGCGACTTCAGGCGAAACGCCCGGGCCAGAATCAGCAATAGTTAGCCGAATGAAGCCAGCTTTGTCACGGCGGGATGCAATCCACAGATGCCGTTCGGACGATTCCGCCATGGCCTCCACCGCATTGCGAAGGAGATTGATTAGCACCTGCTGGATCTGCACCTTGTCGAGAAGCACTTTCGAAGCGTCGGGAGCGAGATCGAACTGGGCGTCGATACCCTTCTCCCTAGCGCCCATCAGCCCGAGCGCCGCCGCCTCGCCAATGAGGGTGGGAAGATTCTCGACGGTCTTCTCAACCTCCCCGCGCGCAACGAAGTCGCGCAGCCGCCGTACGATCTGTCCGGCGCGCAGAGCCTCTCGAACCGAATCATCCAGGGCTTCGCGGATCATCGGCAGATCCTCGGGATTGGCTTCGGCGAGCAGGTCGCGCACCGCCTCCACATAGTTGGCGACGGCGGTGATCGGCTGGTTCAGCTCGTGGGCGAGCGTCGAGGCCATCGTGCCCATCGCGCTCACCCGGGCGACATGAATCAGCTTGGACTGCAGTTCATCGAGGCGCTCCTGGGTCTCCTGGCGTTCGGTCAGGTCCCGGATGAAGCCGGTGAAGACGCGCTGGGTCTCGCCAATGGCTTCGCCCACAGATAGTTCCATCGGGAAGGTCGAACCATCACGTCGCGCGCCGATGACGACGCGCCCGATCCCGATGATCCTTCGCTCGCCGGTTGCAAGATAGTGTTCGAGATAGCTGTCATGGCGTTCACGATCGGGCGACGGCATGAGCAGGCTCACGTTCGATCCGCGAATCTCAGCCTCTGAAAAGCCGAACAGCCGTTCGGCCGCGGCGCTGAACGAGAGGATGATGCCGTGTTCGTCGATCACGATCATCGCATCGGGGACCGTCGAGAGGATCGAGCGGAGATGGCTGGCGCTGGCTTTGTGCGCACTCTCGGCGGCGCGCTCCCCCGTTGCATCGCGGACCACCTTGCCGAAGCCGCGCAAGGCTCCGCTTTCATCACGCAGCGCAGTGATCGAAACATGCGCGAGGAACTCGGAACCATCCTTCCTGAGCCGCCAGTCTTCCTCCTCGAATTTGCCCTCGTCGCGCGCGCGTTTGAGGTCGGCTTCGGGCTTGCCGGCCTGGACGGCGTCCGCCGGGTAGAAGATCGAGCAATATTGGCCGACGACCTCTTGCTCTCTCCAGCCCTTCAGCCGCTCGGCGCCGTCGTTCCAGATCGTGACGCGGCCTTCGGGATCGAGCATGTAGATTGCATAACCCTGTGCTCCGTCGATCAGCAGGTTAAGTTCGTCGGCGATCTCCGAGAGCTGGTTCTGGCGTCTCCTGTCCCAGGCTGCACGCCGCCGTCGCAAGGACGCGTTGCGAGCGTCGAGCAGGGCGATGCCTGCGGCCACCAGCAGCGAAAGCAGCAGATCGAAGGGTTCAAGACCAGGCAATGGGCGCAATAGGGCAAACAAGGCCCCGACCAGAATAGCGAGAATAGCCGCGCCCGTTGCGGCGCCCGTTCCACCCAGCGCGGCTGCAACGATGATCGAAAGGATGAGCAGCAGATAGGGGCTGTGGTTGACGCCCCCCGCGCGGAGAGCAAGATCGGCGGGTACGGCGAGGAGAACGGCCACGATGCCAATCGCATAGCCCCAGCGGGCCTGCCGTGTTGAGCTATCCTGCGCGTCACTTTCCATATGGAATCCCGTCTGGCTTTGATCCATCCTCTCTGGTTGCACCTTGATTATATTCCGAGCGTCGGAACTCGTCAGTTGACTACATCAGAAAATGCTACTCGATAGAACAGAAGGACTTTTTGGAATGAGATCGTAGCCCGTCTTCGCAACTCCACTGCCGTCCTTCTAAAAGCCTCGAATCGGCCCAAGACCCTCGCAGGTTCCGTCTCACTTTGAGACCTTTATCTGGCAACCTTGCCTTGGAAAAGCATCAAAACATCCGCGATGCCAGGCATCGTTCGGGTTCGCAGCCGAGTGCAATCCTGCCAACAGTGGGCGCCAACGCATCGGTCGATGCGTGAGCAAGCCAAGAGGCATCGCGGGTCATGAGGCATACGTCATTGGCCGTCCCGTGCCTGCCGCGCGTCCCGCCAGTCGGGACGGTTGATCGCGCGCAAACATAGGAAAACGCGCCCGGCGTATTTCCCGAAGATTTTGTATTCCGCAGGCCGCCCGACCGAAGCCGAGAACCCATGTTTGCCGCGCGATGCGGACCCCTCTTCACGATCAAGATCGGACGGGCGAGGAAAGGCTATGCCGATCGCCCCTGCTTGTCCACAAGATACGACCGTGTCGTTTCCCGAATGACTGTCCGTCCGCAGAACCGATATTGGCAACGAAGATGATCGCCGGCGCATCGTTAAAACCTTCCGTATCAAGCCGCTGCATCGACCCTGGACGCTGTGGCCGCCATAAGGTCTGGTGGCAGCCTTTCAGATCTGATGCGATCGGAGCAGTTTCAGGATGTCGGTGGCGTGACGCTGGGCGAAGTCCTTGGCAATTTCCGCCAGAATATGACCCTGCATAGTCGGGTCGAGGTCGCTGCGAAGCACGCCCAGCATGCGCGGCGGCGCGATGAGGATCAGCGGCCTGCCCTGCCTGCCCAGCGATGCCACCGCCTGCAACGCCTCCTGTCCGAAACGGTCTTCCCGGCGCTGGTGATAGTCGGCATCGGCATAGGCGCTGCGCGTCGGCACCGCGCTGCCGAAGCTGCGCCCCGGAGCGTCCGTGGCCATCGCGCGGCTCGGCGGATTCTTCATCGCCTGCTCGTGCAGAAGCTCCAGTTCGGGCGCGGCGTCGGTGCCGCGATTGCGAAGCACCTGCACATGGCCGCCATCGACAACCAGAATCGTCGTATCGTGGGGAATAAGCATCGTCTCTTCCTTATCCTGGGGCCGGACCCCGTGCGCCTCGCATGGCGGTCGGACGCCCGGGCGAGCCGTGCGAGTGACCGAAAGGTGTCGCCTCTCGAACCAGCCGGACCACCTCCTCGTCCGTCGTCTGATCGAACACGGCATAGTGTGTTCCAACGGCGTAGAAAGGATCGGGCTGTGCCAGACAGACGATGTCATCGCACTCTGGCGAAATCTCGGCGATGCTGTCGCTAGGCGCGACCGGTATGCCAAGGACAAGGCGTGCCGGCCGATTCTTGCGCAGTCCTTTGAGGGCAGCCTTCACCGTGCCCCCGGTCGCGATCCCATCGTCGATCACGATGACCGTGCGGCTCGTCACCTCCACCGGGACGCGACCGCCGACATAGGATGAGCGCCGTCGCTCGATTTCCGCGAGCTGCCGCCGCATCTCGGCCCTGATATAGTCGGGGCTGGGCGCCAGCTGGCGGACGATGTCCTCGTTGAGCACGAGCTGCGGTTCGGCACCATCGACCACCGCGCCGATGCCCAACTCCTCATAGCCCGGCGCGCCGATCTTGCGGACGAACAGTAGGTCCAGTTCCGCATCAAGCGCCTTGGCCACCTCGAACGCGACCGGCACGCCGCCGCGGGGCAGCGCCAGCACCAGTGGATGCGCCCCCGCCAAGGGGGCGAGCACGATCGCCAGTCTCCGGCCGGCCTCGCGCCTGTCGTGAAACTCAGGTTTATGGCCGGCCATGGTCAAGCCTCCTGGAAATGTTGCCGGAACCATCGCGCGGCGTGGTCGATCACTGCGTCGAGCGTGCCTGGCTCTTCGAACAGGTGCGTCGCTCCCGGTACGATCAGCAGCTCGTTCTCGGCATGAAGATGGCGTTGCGCGATCCGGTTCAGCTCGATCACCGGCAGGTCCCGGCTGCCCACGATCAGCAGCGTTGGCGCGCGGACATGCGCGAGCGCGGCCGAACCCGCCAGATCCGGCCGGCCACCGCGCGAGACAATGGCGGCAATGCGTGCGTCGGGGCCGGACGCGGCCAGCAGAGCCGCGCCCGCGCCCGTGCTCGCGCCGAAATAGCCCACCGGCAGCGCCGCCATTCCTGGCAGCAATCTCACCCACCCGGTGGCGGCCTTCAGCCGGGACGCCAATAACGGAATGTCGAACACATTGACGCGGTCCTGCTCCTCGGCCGGAGTCAGCAGATCAATCAGCAATGTCCCAAGCCCCGCGTCGCGTAAGCCTTGCGCGACATGAGTGTTACGCGGGCTGAGCCGTCCGCTGCCGCTGCCATGGGCGAAGATGACGATCCCCTTGGCAGCGACGGGCACGCCCAGCAGCCCCTTGAGCCCATCGGGCTGAACGGTGACGGGAACCGGATCGTGGGCGGCGAGGGCGATCATCGTCACAGTCCGAAGGGCCAGGTTGCGGGCGCGCCATGGGGATGCTCATGTCCCAGCGGGGTCACCGCGGTCGTTTGCTCAAACCAGACCCAGGCATCGAACTGCTCAGCCAGGACCGCCTCGAAATAATGGCTGAGGCGCTCGGTTTCCGGGCGGTACAAGACGCCTATGGCGCGCTCGAGCAGGGCTCGCGCAGCAGCCCGGCGAGATTGGGCTTCCTCCGCCAATCGGTCAGCGTCCGCGCCAGTCCCGTGGACCGAAACGCATGCTCGTAGCTGTCGGCACGTGCCGACCGCACGGTCTTGATCTGCATGTCGGCGCCCCAGTCGCTGGCGGCGGCGACCGTGCCGGTATCGGTGCCAAAGCCGATCGACACCGCTTCCTCGCCATAGGCCATGCGGCAGAGCTCACCGATGTTGAATTCGCCCTGCCAGCCCATCGCGGTCGCGGCGGCGTTGCCGACATGGCTGTTATGCGCCCAGACGACAGCCTTGGCACCATCGCCGCGATGGGTGAGCAGCGCCTGCAACGTTTCGAACATATGCCGGTCACGCAGGTTCCAGCTCTCGGTCGAGCTGCGGTACATGGCACGGTAATAGCGCTCGGCAGCACGCACGATACGCGCGTTTTGTACCGCGTCGAACCAGGCTTCGCCGTCTCCGTGCAAATATTCGAGCCGATGGGTCAGAAGTTCATGAAGCTGTGCGACCGCGCGATCCTCGCAACTCGGACGGCCGCCATGAACCACGGCGCGGCCATAATGCGCCGGTTCATCCTGCCATGGTGTCAGGCACCCATAGCGCCGGCGGGCATTCCCGGCGGCCTCGGGATCGACCGTGTCGAGATAGGCGAGCACTGCGTGGATCGACTCGCTGAGGCTGTAGACATCCAGACCATGGAATGACGCGCGGCAATCTTCGTCAAGCGATGCATTATGCCCCCGCATCCAGTCGGCAAATTCCAGCACCTCGACATTGCGCCACATCCAGGTCGGAAAGCGCACGAAGCTGTCGCCGCGTCGGGGGCGCGGTGCTTGATGCCGGACATAATCGTCGATCTGCGCGGCGTCCGGCCAGTCGGCCTCGACCGCCACGATGGTAAACCCGTGGCGCTCGACCAAGCGGCGGGTGATTGCGGCGCGTGCGCGGTAGAATTCGGATGTACCGTGGGTCGCCTCGCCCAACAGGACGACGCGCGCATCGCCGAAACGATCGAAGGAGGCCCCGAACGCGTCAACGCGCTCGGGTGGCGGCAGCGGCTCGGCGTGGCGGCGCAGCGCTTCGATCAGCGCCGCCGATGCCTCCTTGCCAATACGGTCGTGCAGCGCTGCGTTCGGCATGAGAGTTTCCTTTTCAGGCCTTGTCCGCGTTCAATGCCCAAGAAGGAGCGGCACCGGACTCTCGGCGAGCATCCGGCGGGTCACGCCGCCGATCAGCCGCTCGCGCAGGCGTGAATGGCCATAGGCGCCGATAATGCAGTAGGCTGGTTGCCGGTCCCGACAGGCGGCGAGAAGCGCATCCGCCACCGTCCATTCCAGCGGAATATCACGGTCGATGCGGGCATGGATGCCATGGCGTGAGAGATAGGCGGCGGCCTCTTCCGCAGGCGGTCCATCGGTCTTGCCGATCTCAACGATCGTCACGCCTTTCGTGAGGGCGAGGAGCGGCGTGACCGCGCGAAGCGTCTCGGCGACAGCGGGAGCACCGTTCCAGGCGACCAGCGCCTGTCCATGGGCATCGAGGCTGCGGAACTGTTGTGGAACCGCGAGGACTGGCTTTCCGGCGCGCATAACGACGTCGGAAACGATCGCCCGCATGTCGGGAGGCTCATGATCGGCGAACATCGTGTTGAGCACGATGATGTCGGCGAGCCCCGCCTCGGCTTCCAGCAGACCGGCAATGTCGCCGGTCGCGTCAGCCCAGTCCCATGCGATGTCCTCGACTGAAAGGCGCGCCTCGATCCGGTCGCGATTAACCGCTTCCCGGTTGCGCGCGTCGGCGAGCAGGGCGACTTCGGCATCGGCCATCATATAGTCTGCGCCGACCAGGATTGGCGCCTGGACAATGTCGAGGCATGTGAGATGCCCGTTGGTCGCGCGGACAAGATCGAGCGCGGCCTGGAAGCGAGCCTCTTCACCGGCGTCATCGTGAATCAACAGCAGAACATTCTTCATATGAATCTCCAGCGCATGCCCGCCATCGAGGCGGAGTCGTAGCCGAACAATGGCGGTCACGTTCGCGACAATCATTACGTGAGGATACGGAGGAAGAGTTCGCGGTGCGCCACTGCGTAGACTTCCGGATGCCGAACAGGTCGTTCGTTGCGTACGACTCCGACGTTCTCCGGCCAGACCCCGGACAAAGATTAAACCCAGGAGTCCCTGATGAAGCGGTCCATCCAAACACGCCGAAACCTGCCCGACGGCGCCAACCGTTTGCGGATTGGTATAATCATGCTGTGCGGCGTGGTTGCGAGCCAGATCATGGTGTCGATGGCGACTGGGGCTGACCCCCTACCTCATTTGTCGGCGGTCTTCAGCACACGGCAAGTCCATCCCCAAATCGATGCGCGGGCATCCACGATCATGGCGCATTCCCGGTAATAGAACTCCCAGACCGAATAGCCAGTCAGCGGCTCTAATCGCTGTCGAAATTTCGGCGCGTGATGCCCAAGGAGCTTCTCGCTTGATTGTCCGCAGTCCTGGTGGCGCGCGCTCGGAGTGGCTACTTCTGGCCTGTGGATCTTGGCCAGTTCCACGCCGGTTTTGTTCATACCGTCTGAGGCGAGCCGTTGGTATCGATAGCCACGCGGGCGTCCTCGACGGCGGGCACCTCAAGGTCTAGCCCACATGCGTCGATCGCCGGGTAGGCGACATAGAAATCGAATGCCAACCCACAGATAATGTCACCGGGTCGATGTGCTCGCCGGCCGGGCTTCCTGCATAAAATGCGAAGAGGAAGGATCGCCAGGAACGGACAGGCGCGGACTTCACGTTCATCTTGAGCGATTATCGAAGCTGGCCGCCGGGATGTCCCGACGGCCGTCTGCTCGTGTGCTCGCTGCGAAGGTCAGAAAGCGACGATGATATTGTCGTCGACCGTGGTGACGCCGGGAGCGGCCCAAGCCGCACGCTCGGCGATCTGGCGCTCGTTCCACGCCTTGACCTTGCCGCCCAGCGTCACCTTGCCGCCATCGGTGAACACCGTCACCGATGCCGCATCGAGATCGGCATTGCGCTTGAACGCCGCCATGATCCGGTCCTTGATATCGCCCGACGTCGGCAGCTTGCGCACCTCGATCAGATTGCCGACGCCGACGACGCCGTTGACCTTGCCGACGACCTTCCGGGCCTCGTCGCTCTGGTAGTGCCAGTCGACCGTCCCGCTCAGCGTCACCCAGCCATGCTCGACCTTCACCGCGATCTTGTCGTCGGGGATCGAGACGTTCCAGGCGAACATGTCGAGGATGCGCTTGGCGATTTCATGATCGGCCGTCTTCGGATCGGAGGCGAAGCGCACCTTGATCTCCTCGGCGAGCGCCTTCACGCCAGCCACGCGCCGTGCCGCCTTTTCCGCCGCCAGCTTCTCGGCATAGCTCTTCACGAAACCCGACAGCGTCACCACGCCGTCGGTCACGGCCACCCCGATATCCGCATGATCGACGCTCGGCTCCCACTCCAGCTCCGCCATCACGTCACGCTGCAATTGACTGTCGCTCTTCATCTCAGCTCTCCTTGGCTCGCAAAATAACCGTCCCAGGTGGGTCGGCAGCTCATCGACGGCCATAAGCCGGGGACCATCGGCAAGTTCATCGCAGGGTCGCCAATGGATTGACCGCGCATCGGGGAATCCCTGCAACGTCCCTTGTCTGTTGCCTGGCGCTGCCACAGAATCCGTATTGTCCCGGAGGGACCAGGGTATGCCATCATCCCTGCAGGCCGGGGCTCGACTCCTTGGCCAAGCGACAAATTTCAGCCGAGTGCGGCCGCAGGACGGCGCCCGAAGATGGTCGGCTAGGTAAACTCCCCAATATAGGCGCCGATGGACCGCCTTTATCCTCAATAAGACTCGGCGAAGGAGGTCATCATGAGTGACAAGAGCACCATCCGGGCGAGCTGGCCGTCCGGTGGTCCAGACGCAGCAGCGGCGATGCTTGCCGCCCAACGCCTGTGGCAGTTGCCGCTGACGCTCTACACGAGTTGGTGGAATGTGGGCGTGGAGACACTTTGGCCACATATGCCGCATCCGCACCATCACGACGAGCATGACCAGCTCGTGGTTCCCGAACCGATCGAGGCTGAAAGCGAACATGCCCTGTTCGCCTGACGAAAGGTCTTTCCCTCGTCACGGGATCGACCATCTTTAACCTTAGGAGAAGCAAGATGAACGGTGTGACCAATGTTCCAGTGACCAAAACGCGTCCGGCGTCATCGTTGCGCGATCTCGCAACCCAGATCAGCGAGCCGGTCGGCTGGCTGCGATCGGAGATCGACCGCCTGTTCGACGATTTCGGCAGCTCCAGCCGCAGCCTTTTCCACTTCGCTCCGCGCGGCGCCGTGACAATCGTGCCGGCGCTTGAGCTGGTCGATGACGAGAAGGCCTATCGTCTTACCGCGGAGCTTCCCGGGCTCGATGAAAAGGATGTGGAGATCAACGTCGCCGATGGCGTGCTCAGCATCTCGGGCGAAAAGAAGGAAGAGGAAGAGCGCAAGGAGAAGGGCTTCCTGCTCAACGAGCGCCGCTATGGTTCCTTCCGGCGCCAGATTTCGCTTCCCGCCGATGTCGATGCCGAGGGTATCAAGGCGCAGTTCAAGGACGGAGTCCTGACAGTGACGCTGGCCAAGGACGAGAATGTGGCGGCACGCACGCGCAAGATCGCGATCGAGAAGGTCTGAGCCAATGGCGACGACATCGCCTGGCCCCGGCACGCCGGACGACCAAGCCGATGTCGTCGCCTTCCTCGACCAGGGTCACGCCTTCGAGCGAACGCGCCCCACGCGCATCGATACCCACTGCGCCAGTATTTTCCTTGTCGGCGACCGCGCCTGGAAGCTCAAGCGCGCGGTCCGGTTCGGCTATCTTGATTTCTCGACCTTCGACAAGCGCCATGCCGCGCTCGAGGCGGAGCTTCGCCTCAACCGCCGAACCGCGCCCGATCTATATCTCGCGCTTCATCCGATCACGCGGGAAGCCGGCGGTCGACTGGCGATCGACGGCGCCGGTGACGTGGTCGACTGGCTGCTCGAGATGCGACGCTTCCCCGATGATGCGCTGCTCATCCATATCGCCGATCACGGCCAGCTCGATGAGCGCCTGCTGATGCGGCTGGCGGACCACATAGGCGCTTTTCACTCGGCAGCGGAGGCTGATCGGGCTCACGCGGGTGCGATATCGTTCCGCCGCGTCATAGACGGCAATATTGCCAGCATGGGGGCCTTTCCCGATATCCTCGACCCGGACAAGGCGAAGCATCTCGGCGACAGCCTGCTCCAGATGACCGATGATATGGCACCGCTGCTCGGTGCCCGAGCGCGGGAAGGCCGGGTTAGACATGGTCATGGCGATCTCCATCTCGCCAACATCGCGCTGATCGACGGCGAGCCGACCTTGTTCGACTGCCTGGAATTCAGCGTCGAACTGGCCACGATCGATGTCCTCTACGATCTCGCCTTTCTCCTGATGGATCTCTGGCATCGCAACCTCCGCACCGAGGCGAACATCGTCTTCAACCGCTATCTCGATCTGTCGCCGGCGGATGAGAGCGGGATCGGGCTGCTGCCCTTGTTCCTGTCGGTTCGCGCCGCGATCCGCGCGCATGTGCTGGCAGCGCAGAGCCTGCGTGCTCCTGAAGACAGGGCGCTCGCGCAGAATGCGCGATCCTATCTCGAACTTGCGCTCGCCATGCTGGTGCCCGCTCCCCCGCGGCTGGTAGCGATCGGCGGACTCTCGGGAACCGGCAAGTCCAGTCTCGCACGTCGGCTCGGCGGCGCGATCGGACGCGCGCCCGGTGCCAGGATCCTTCGGAACGATGTACTGCGCAAGCGCCTCGCGGGGCTGTCTCCCGAGGCAAGGCTTCCCCGCGGCAGCTATTCGGCGCAGGCCGCCGCCCGGGTCTATGAGACAACTGACAGGATGGCCGCATCGGCGCTTGCGCTCGGTCAATCCGTCGTGGCCGATGCGGTGTTCGCGCAGCGTGTCGAGCGCGAGAGGATCGAGGCGGTCGGGCGGCAGTCGGGTGTTCCCTTCGATGGTCTCTGGTTAGAAGCGGCGGCAACCGCGCGGCTCAGCCGGGTCGGGACGCGCGGCGCCGACGCGTCGGATGCCGATGTTGCAGTCGCGCAGGCCCAATCCCAGCTGGAAATCGGCGATCTCGGCTCGTGGCATAGGGTCCATGCGGACGGATCGCTGGACGAGGTGGCTGCGGTGGCGTGCGCCAAACTGGGACTCTGCTGACGGAAACGCCTCACCTCATGCCGGTAGGCATGTTGGCCGCAGCCTTTGTCCGCGCCCGCTATTCGTCTTCGCCGGTTATAACTGTGAGCCGCCGGCCGGTTTCACTCCTTGCGAGACTGTCGTTGGTAACCAGCACCGTTGCGCCCTCGGTCAGGATCGCTGCGACGGAACGCCGGAATTCCTCGGCGACGCGCAATCGGTTCCGATCCTCGGATGGCGCCGTCTGCTGCGCCGGCGATGCCTCGCCGGACAACGGGATGTGCAGCCAGTGAAACCCGGTTTCATCGATAGCGCGCAGCGTATAAGCCGTCGTTCGGTCGACGGCGGTGTCGGGTGCTATGGGTGCGGATCCGATCTGGCGGCCGTTGCGGAGCACGATCATTCGTCGATCCGCGGTGCTGATCACGATGGATACAGATCCCGAGGGTGACAGTTCGGGACGCCATGTGAACGGCCCGGAAGGTGGAGCGTCGTCGATGTCGGAGGCGGTCGGCCGCATGGGATCGGGTACCGGCGCGACACGCGGCACTGCCGCCTCTTTCGTGATGACGACGGTCAAGCCGAGGCGGGTGACGCCATAGAGAAGCCTGGCGAAGCCCGGCGGCAGGCGGATGCAGCCATGCGACGCGGGATAGCCAGGTAGATTGCCGCCGTGCAGAGCTACGCCGCCCCAGGTCAGGCGCTGCATATAGGGCATCGGCGCATCGTCGTAGAGGTTGGACTTGTGGTCGACATGCTTTTGCAGGATCGTGAACAGCCCCGTTGGTGTCTCATGTCCGGGCTTTCCAGTCGAGACCGTGGAGACGCCGATCGGTACGCCGTTTCGGTAGGTGACGGCCCGCTGGTTGGCGAGGCTGATGATGATCAGCACGGGGCCGGCGGGAGCAATATCAGGCGCCCAGATATATTCCCCCGGCTTTAGCCGCTCGACCGTCTCAAGGACCGAACTCGTATCCAGCGTCGGTTGCTGCGCGGACAGCGGCACGGACAGCATGCCAAGGAGCAATGCCGACATCATGGCCATCCCTATGCTGCGACCCAAACGCGTCGAGGTTCGCGAAATCGGATATATCGCCAAGCTCAAACACGGCATGGCTCGCGTAGCAGAAGCATACGTGCCGGCCGAACGCATCTCATTTGATCCTCGATAATCTGTCATGTCGATCCTGCGGACAACGATCCGTATCTGGACCCGTCGCACGCGAGAATGATGTGATCGGCACCGTCCTGGGATTGGTATTATCCCCTAGTTATCCGCGCCGCCCTAACCTCTAGCGTGCGATTTCAAACGGGATCGTAGCGAAAACGAGGAGGGCGTGGTGAAATCGATACTTCTGCATATCCATGACGATCACGGACAGGCGGAGCGGCTTGCCGTGGCGCTGGACCTTGCGCGCACCCACCAGTCACATATCACCTGCGTCCAGGTCACTCCGTTCAACAGCTATGTCGTCGGCGACCCCTTCGGCGGCCTTTATGCCTCGTCACAGCTGCTTGAGGCCCTTCAGGCGCGCGACGATGAGGAGCGAGAACGCATCGAGCAGCGACTGAAAAGCGAGGATATCTCCTGGGATTGGGAGCATGCCGATGGCAATGCCGCCGATGCGCTGGTGAGCCGCGGGCGCCTGGCCGACGTCCTCATCCTGAGCCGCCAGAACAAGGGGCAGGATGACACGCCGGAGCCTCTGCCGATCGTCGCCGACGTGGCCATACACGCGCGCGCACCGGTGCTGGTCGTGCCCCCGGGCACGACCAGCTTCAACGCCAACGGGCCGGTCGTCATAGCCTGGAACGGATCGATCGAAGCCGCGCACAGCCTGCGCCTGACGCTTTCCTTCTTGCGGCTGGCGAGCGAAGTCCACATTGTCACCATATCGAGCGATACCAGCGAATTTCCACCGATGGACGCAAGCCGATACCTCGCCCGGCATGGTATAGCTTCTCAGCTGCACGAATGGCCCCAAGAGGGGCGCACTATCGCGCAGACGCTCTTGAACGCAGCGCGAGAACTGGCCGCATCTTCCCTCGTGATGGGAGCCTACGGACACTCCCGGCTGCGTGAGACGGTGCTCGGCGGGGTGACCCGCGATCTCCTGTCCGACACATCCGTTCCGCTGCTGCTGGCGCACTAGCATTCGCGCGCAAGGCGCCACGAGAATATACGGTAGCGCGGATCTGCGCGACAGGAACTCTGCGGGAATACCATAATCTAAGTACAGCTACGGAATGTTACGCAAGCGTGCGCGCGGCATACGGACCCGGGAATCGTCGCCGGCCAGCGTTGTTGACACGCAATAGAGGAAGCCCGCTTTCGCAGGTTGAGCCGTCGATCGTCCGTAAGCCCTTCCGTCAGGACTATCCGAATGCGGCTATTGGACAAATTGCTTTTACGCCTCATCAGGACTGGTGAGCTCATCCTGTTCGAGGCGGACGGCACGCGCCATGACTATGGATCTCCGCAAGAAGGGCGCGCGCCGGTGACGATCCGGTTCACCGATCGCGGCGTGCCGCGTGCTATCGCCAGAAATCCGCGTCTGGGGGCAGCCGAGACCTGGATGGATGGCAGGCTCCTTGTGGACGGTGATGACATTCTCGGCCTCGTGGACCTCATCCAGTCCAACACAGCCTGGGAGAAGGAGGAAGGCGACGCGTTGCGCGGCAACCTCTTTATGAGCGTCGCCCATTCGCTGATTTCCCGGCTGGACCGGCTCAACTGGAAGCGGCGCTCGAAACGCAACGTTGCACATCATTATGATCTCGACGGCCGCCTCTACGATGTCTTCCTCGATTCCGACCGCCAGTATAGCTGCGGCTACTTCACCGACGTGACCACGAGCCTCGAACAGGCGCAGACGGACAAGAAAGCGCATATCGCCGCCAAGCTTCATCTCAGACCAGGCCAGCAGGTGCTCGATATTGGATGCGGCTGGGGCGGCATGGCACTGTACCTCAATCGCGTGGCAGATGTCGACGTGCTGGGGATCACGCTCAGCGAGGAACAACTCGGGGTCGCCCGCCGTCGCGCCGACGAGGCCGGCGCGGCCGACCGTGTGAAGTTCGAACTGGTCGATTATCGTGACGTAACAGGGACATTCGATCGCATCGTCTCCGTTGGCATGTTCGAGCATGTCGGGCCGCCTTATTATCGGCGTTTCTTCGAGAAATGCCGGTCGCTGCTGGCGGAGGACGGCGTGATGCTGCTGCACACCATAGGCCGCATGGGCAAGCCGGGTAGCACCGATCCCTTCACCACCAAATATATCTTCCCCGGAGGCTATATTCCCGCGTTGTCGGAGATCGTCGGCTCGAGTGAAATCGTAAAGCTGATCGTCGCCGACGTGGAGACGTTGCGGCTCCATTACGCTTATACGTTGGAGCACTGGTATCATCGAACGGTCGCGGCAAAGGAGCGGATCGAAGCGCTATATGATACCCGCTTCTACCACATGTGGACGTTCTACTTGGCCGGCGCGCTGGCGGCTTTCCGGCATGGAGAATTATGCAACTATCAAATACAATATATTCGTCGTCGCAACGCACTTCCGATTGTTCGCGACTATATGAGGGCCCTTCCGGAGAGAAAATGAGGCTTTCCCATTCGGCGCACGGCTTCAACCCGGCAAGATATTGAAAGCGCAACGAGCGCGGATTGGTTCAGGGACCGCTAGTGTTTCAACCATTCAGCACCCGTGCAGTCAGCGGTACGTGAAGTCCCCGCGAGCATTTATCCCCGCTGCTTCGGTAACGGTCCTTGCCGCGACAACCGCGCAGACCGGTCAGACGACGCCTCTGCGCTACCGATTCAGATAACCTCCGTAGATACCCGTATTTCGGGTATCTCCCGGATGGGTCACCGTGGCCAGCATAGGAAATCGCGGCGTCGCAACGGGCCAGAAGATTGTGCTCGAACCCCCGGTGCAGGGCGTGGTGCCGCCAGTAACGACGCGCGCGGGAGTAAGCTGCCAAGACAACAGGAGGCCGGAATATGTCGACATCGAACGCACTCTTCCCAGTCCGCGCCGACACGCAAGCGGGAACCTGTCACGTCGTCGCGTGCCTCGATCGATCCGAGCACGCGGCCGGCGTCGTTTCCCATGCATTTGCGATCGCCCAGGCGCTCGAGGTTCCGGTAACGCTGCTGCAGGTGCTGGAAGGCCAGCCGGGAAGGGAGATGCGTCCTGACCCGATCGAATGGGACTTGCGTCGGCACGAAGCAAGGCGTCTCCTTGGAGGGCTGGCGGCGGCACCCAAGCCGTCGACCAAGATTGCAGAGGTCAAACTTGCAGAGGGTGCAACTGCCGAGGAAATCTGCCGATTCACCTGCGGACAGCCCGATTGCCTTCTCGTACTTGGCACCCAGGGCGAGAATGGCGCAAGCCAGAAAGGCATTGGCGGCACGGCCCATAATGTTCTCGATCGGGCGCCCGGTTCGATCCTGCTGGTCCCGATCGCGGCCTCCGCCGCGCCGGCGCCGAGCTATCGGCGCATCCTTGTGCCCGTGGATGGATCGACCTGGGCCGAAAGCGTTATCCCGCTTGCGGCACGGCTTGCCAAATCGGCGCAAGCGGAACTGATCCTCGCGCACGTCGTCCCGACGCCGGAACTCACCGAAACCAGGCCCCTCGAGCCGCGCGATCTCGAACTCCAACGGCATGTTGTCGAACGAAATGAAGCGACGGCGCGCGCCTATCTCGACCATGTTCGGACATATGTAGCGGCCATGGGGCTGACAGTTCGGGCGATCTCGATGCGCAGCGAGGATGTTCGCGCTGCTCTGGCCGGGTTGATCCGCGCCGAAGCGGCCGACCTCGTCGTGCTGTCGGCGCGCGGCCATGGCGGCCGCCATCACATGGACGTTCCCTATGGCAGCGTCGCCGCCTACCTCATGACCCATTCGCCGGCGCCGATGCTGATCGTTCGTCCATCCGTGACTTCAGTGGAGCCGATGGTGCTGACGAAAGTCCAGAATGCGCGCCTCCCGGCCGTAGGTCCGGTCTGAGAATGGCGGATGTCGAGGATGCGGACCCGATAGTCGCCGCTGCGCACGAGCTTGCGCGCCGTCACCGTCTTGTGGGCTTGGCCCGCAGAGCGGCACCGCTGACAACCTGGTCGCAGTTGCCGGCATTGCGTGCATGGCTGAGTATGGCCCGGATCGCCGCTGGCGCCGCGGAGCCGCAAAGCAGCTCGGCGGCCGAATGGCTGCTCGACAACGATTATCACGTTCAACGCGCAATCCTCCAGATCAAGGAGGATATGCCGGCCCAGTTCTACCGGCGCCTGCCCGGCCTCGCGGGTGAGGCGGCGAAGGGCCTGCCCCGCATCTATGCCCTGGCCCATGGGCTGCTCCACGCGTCGCATTTGCAGATATCGCTCAATACCGCGATCCCGTTCATCGAACGCTATCAGGATGAAGAGCCTCTGAGCATTGCCGAGCTCTGGGCGTTTCCGGCCATGCTTCGCCTGGCCTGCCTCGAGCTTCTGATAACAGGCTTCGGACGCATATTCCCGGACGTGGCCCCGCCGTTCGAGGTGGGTCCTGATGCCACCAAATCCGCCGCAGCGGACGATACAGAATGCGTCTCGCGCGCGATCGCCAACCTCGCGGTGATCTCGACGATCCAGTGGAAGGACTTTTTCGACCGGACAAGCCGCGTCGAGGCGATCCTGAGGCTCGACCCTGCCAAGGTCTATCCGCACATGGATTTCGACACGCGCGACCGTTACCGGCACGCAATCGAGCAGTTGTCGGACCATGGCGGCCTGCCAGAGTTGGATGTCGCCGAACGCCTGCTCGTTCAATGCCGGGCCAATGCCGACGTGCCGGCCGATCATGTCGGCTACTGGCTGGTCGGTGATGGCCGGCCGGCGTTCGAGGATGCGATCGACGTGCGGCCGCTGGCGCTGGAATCGATCGGCCGCAGGCTCCTGCGCTATCCCGCCGCGCTTTATACGGCGGCGCTGTTCCTGGCCGGATTCGTCAGCTTTGTCGTTCCGGCGCTCTACCTTGCCTTAGTCGAGGCGACCGCAATTGGGTGGCTGCTGGGCATCGCGCTCACCACGCTGCCGGCTACCATCCTGAGCGTCACGTTCGTCAACTGGGTCGCGACGCTGCTCGTGTCGCCCCAGGTGCTTCCGAAACTCGATTTCGAGAAGGGGATCGCCGACGATTGCCGGACAGCGGTCGTGATGCCGGTGCTTGTCGCGCATCCGGCGGACGTGGCGGCGCTCCTCCAGCGGCTGGAAGGCCACTATCTCGGCAATCCCGATCCAGGGCTGCAGTTCGTTCTGCTGAGCGACCATGCCGACGCTGACAGCGACAGCCTTCCTGGCGATGCGGATGTCGAGGCTGCGCTGGAAAATGGCGTGAAGCGCCTCAACGACACCTATGGCAGCGCGGGCAGCGGCCCTTTCCATATGCTGCACCGGCCGCGTCTCTATAATCCCGCCCAGTCGGTCTGGATGGGCTGGGAACGCAAACGCGGAAAGCTGGAGCAATTCAACGGCTATATCCTGCGCGGCGATCTCAGCCCTTTTTCACGCACCGCCGGCCGCATCGAAGCACTTCGCGAGGTTCGGTTCGTCGTGACCGCGGACGCCGATACCCGCCTGCCGACGGGCGTCATCAATCGGATGGTGGCGACGCTCGCCCATCCGCTCAACAAGGCTCGTTTCGATCCGCGCACCGGGCGGGTGGCAAGCGGCTACACGATCCTCCAGCCGCGGGTCGAGATCGCACCTGAAACCAGCGGACGATCGCTGTTCACGCGCTACTTCGGCGGCGACACCGCGATCGACATCTATTCACGCGCCGTATCCGACGTCTACCAGGACCTGTTCGGCTCAGGCATATTCGTCGGCAAGGGCATCTACGAAGTCGTCGCCTTCGAGCGCAGCGTCGAGGGACGAATTCCCGAGAACAACCTGCTCAGCCATGACCTGTTCGAAGGGCTGCATGGTCGCGCGGCGCTCGCCAGCGACATCATCGTCTATGAGGGCTTTCCTTCCGGCTATCTCGATTACCGCCGGCGCTGGCACCGCTGGGTGCGCGGCGATTGGCAGCTGCTGCCCTGGCTGCTTCCCCTGGTACCGGGCCGCGCGGGAACGCGCCTCCACAACCGTCTCACCTGGTTCGACCGGCTCAAGATCTTCGACAATCTTCGCCGCAGCCTCGTGCCGCCCAGCCTCGTCGCCCTGCTGCTGGGTGGATGGTTTATCCTGGGCGGCAATCCCTGGATATGGACATCGCTGGCCATCGTCGCGCCGGCAGCCTATCTGTTCACCGACGTCGTCACGGGTCTCGCGCAAGGCCGCCGCCGCGGCGTTCTCCAGGGTGTCCTGCGACGTCTGGGCGATGAACTCGGACGATGGGCGCTGTCGATCGCCTTCCTGATCAGCGATGCCGCCATCGCGCTCAATGCAATACTGATCACGCTCTGGCGGCTTGCCACCGGGCGTGGGCTGCTGGAGTGGACATCGGCCGCGCACACGACAGCGCACTTTGCCGCGCTCGATCCGCGACGGGCGGCCTGGCGCGAGATGTGGGTGTCGCCCGTATTCGCGCTTGCTGCCGGCTCGGGACTGGCGCTGACACATGCAGCGGCCCTCCTGCCCGCCGCGCCGCTTCTGATGCTATGGGTGCTGGCTCCGGAAATCGCGTACCGGATAAGCCGTCCGCGCCGCTCGTCGATCGAGACGCTGGGCGCTGAAGACCGTCTGTTCCTGCGCAGCATCGCGCGGCGGACATGGTTGTTCTTCGAAACCTTCGTGAGGCCGGAGGACAACTGGCTGCCGCCCGACAATTACCAGGAGCCGCCCGAGGAGGAGATCGCCCATCGGACGTCGCCGACCAATGTCGGCATGATGCTGCTCTCCACGCTGACGGCCTGGAAGCTGGGGCATATCGGTGTGACCGATCTCGAGATGCGACTGCGCAATGCGCTGGACGCGCTCGACCAGCTCGATCGCTACCGGGGACATATGCTCAACTGGTATGATACTCGTACATTGCAGCCGCTCGAGCCGCGCTACGTCTCCACGGTCGACAGTGGCAATCTGGCCGTCAGTCTTATCGTCGTGAACGAGGCGTGTCGCGATGCTGTTCGAGCCCCCGTGCTTTCCCCTGCACTATGGTCCGGTCTCGACGACACCCTGGACCTGCTTGCCGGCGCGCTTGCGGCCGATCGCGCCGACCCGGATCATGCCTGTCGTACTCTTGTTGCGGCGATGCGTGACGCCGCAACTGCGGCGCGGGACGACAGCGCCTGCTGGGGCGACCGGCTGGACGCGCTCTGCGATCGGGACTGCCCCGAGCTGCAGGAAAGGATCCGCAATGGCATCGCCAACGCGGGGACACTTCCGACGAACGTGATCCGCGATGTTCAGCTGTGGCTCGAGCGGGTTGATCATCATCTGCGCAGCATACGCCGCGACGTGCAGATGTTCCTCCCGTGGCTGCCGCTGTCGACGCGCCCGCCCGCCGATTGCGCCGACATCGCCGCCCGGATTGGCCCCATGCTCGCGGGCGAGCGCACGCCTGCCGAAGTCGAGGCCGCGTGCGAGGAGGCAAGCGCGCTGCTGGACGCATTCGGCGGCTCCCTCGCCCCTTGCGAAGCAAGGAGCTGGGCGGAAGAGCTCGGTTCGGCTCTCGCCCGCGCCGTGGATGCCCACAAGACCATGGGCGACCGGCTGGATGGCATCGCTCGACGAGCGGGCGCCTGGGCCCATGGCATGGATTTCGCCCTGCTGTTCGATATGAGCAGCCGGCTGTTCCATATCGGCTACAATGTCACCGCCGACCGCATCGATCAGCACCATTATGACCTGCTGGCGAGCGAGGCACGGCTCGCGAGCTTCTTTGCCATCGCCAAGGGCGATGTGCCTCCCGAGCATTGGTTCTTCCTCGGCCGCCCGATCACGAAGAAGGCCTCGGGCCTGTCGCTGGTCTCGTGGAACGGCTCGATGTTCGAATATCTCATGCCGAACCTGTTCCTGCGCAGCGATCCCGCAACACTTCTCGGCCAGAGCGACCGGACCGCCGTCGATCTTCAGCATGCCTATGGGGTCAGGCATGGCATCCCCTGGGGTATATCCGAATCCTCCTTCGCCTCGATGGGCCCCGATCGCGTGTATCGCTACCATGCTTTCGGCGTCCCAGGGCTGGGCCTGCGCCGTGGGCTCGCGCGCGATCTGGTGGTCGCCCCCTATGCGACTGTGCTCGCACTCGCTGCACGAACGGTCTTGGCAGTCCGTAACCTTCGTGATCTCGCGGGGCTGGGCATGCTCGGGCGATACGGCTTCTACGAGGCCATCGACTTCACAACCGAGCGCGTGCCGGAAGGAGAGCGCTTCGCGATCGTCCGATCCTATATGGCGCACCATCACGGAATGAGTATGGCCGCTCTCGGCAATGCGCTGTGCGGCGATATGTTCGTCAGCTGGTTCCACGCCGATCCCCATATCCGCACGATCGACCTCCTCCTCAACGAACGCATTCCCTGGGATCTCCCGCCCGAGATTTCGCGCATCGAACTCCGCGAGCCGCAGCCCGTTGCCGAGGGCGCGATCCCCCGTCTCCAGCCCTGGAACCCTGGCTCCATCGGCGGTTCCACCGCGCTGCATGCGATCGGCAATGGTCGTCTGACCAGTCGTCTGGCGGCGAATGGGGGAGGGGGGCTCTACTGGCAGCGTTATGCGCTCACCCGCCCCGATCGGATCCCTGGCGACGCCGGGCTCTGGATCTATGTCCGCGATCGGGAAACCGGCGCGCTCTGGTCGGCGACGCCGGAGCCGGTGCGCGCGCCAGCGACCGAGGCGCGCATACTCTTTCAGGCGCACCAGGTCGAATATCATCGTCGGGATCACGACATCGCTTTGACCATGGCTGTCGGCATCCCGCACGGGGACGATCTGGAGATCCGCCGGGTCACTGTCGTCAACGAGAGCGACCGGCCGCGAACGCTCGACTTCACGAGCTATGCCGAGGTCATGCTCGCGCCGCCGCTCGACGGCGCACGCCACCCGGCCTTCAGCAAACTCTTCGTCGGCAGCGAACTGCTTCCGGGTGCGAACGGCCTGCTGTTCACGCGCCGACCACGCGATGCTGGTGATCGTCCCCCCGTGCTGCTTCACCGGATCATCGCCGACGACAAGGGCTTCACGCCGCGGGGCGTCGAAACCGATCGCGCGGCCTTCTTGAAGCGCCACGGTGATCAGGCGAACCCCGCCGCGATGCACTCCGATGAACTCAATGGCACGACCGGCTGGACCCTCGATCCGATCCTGGCGATGCGCGCCGAGCTGGAGCTTCCGCCGCACGGGAGACGCGAACTCGCTTTCGTCACGATCGTCGCGGGCTCACGGGAATCCGCTCTGGAGATCGCCGAGCGCTATGCGACTTTGACGGCACTCGAATGGGCCATGAATGACGCCGTGGCGGATGCGGCACGTGAGATGCATCAACTCGGACTTGGCCCCGACCGCGTGCGGGACGCGCAGATGTTGCTGTCCGCGTTGCTCCAGCCCGTTCAGTCATCTACCGGCATGCTGAATGCGCTTGTTGCCGACCGTCATGGCAGAGGCGATCTCTGGGCGCTTGGAATATCGGGCGATCATCCCATTCTGCTGGTGCGCGCAGGCGACGGCCAGCGAACCGCCCTGCTACGGTTTCTTGCGGCAGCCCAGCAGCTGTGGCGGAGGCGCGGCATCGCGATCGATCTCGTGATCATGCATGAAGGAGCAGCGGGCTATCTCGAACCCGTCCGCGAGCGGTTGATCGAGCTCCTCCGCGAGGCGGGCGTGCAGGAGCAGCTCGGACAGAATGGCGGAATCCACCTCGTGGGGATCGGGCACGGCGACACCGATCGCGCCCAATTTCTGGAACGCGCCGCGCAGATCGTGCTCGACGAAGCGGCGGGTGCGCTCGGCGACCAACTCGCGCGCGCCGAATCTCCCCAGCTTCGGAGCCCGCGCTTCGAGCCGGTCGGCAGCACCGGGGCGTCGCCAAGCGCCGGTTCGGGGTTGCTCCCGCTCAAGGAGCTGACGTTCGACAATGGTCGCGGCGGGTTCACGCCGGATGGCGAAACCTATGTGATCCACCTGGCGCCGGACGAGACAACCCCCGCGCCCTGGTCGAACGTCCTCGCCAATGACGGCTTCGGCACGATCGTCACCGAGGCCGGTCTCGGCTTCACCTGGGCGATCAACAGCGGCGAAAACCGTCTGACCCCATGGAGCAACGATCCCGTGCGGGATCCTCAGACCGAGATCCTGTATCTGCGCGACGAGGAAAACGCGCGCCTGTGGACCCCGACGCCGCAGCCCGCAGGGAATGCAGCGGCCTGTCGCGTGTCCCATGGCGCAGGCTTCACAAGTTGGGAAAGCAGCAGCGAAGGCCTCGAACAGGAACTTCAGGTGTTCGTCCCCGTCGACGATCCGATCAAGATCGTCCGGCTGCGGCTTCGCAACCTGTTGCCCCATGCCCGCCGGCTCACGGCGACCTATTATGCCGAATGGCTGCTGGGCGCCGTTCACGGCGAACCGGCCCCGCTGCGGACCGCGCACTATGATGCCGAAGTCCATGCACTGATGGCGAACAACCCGTGGAACGAGGAATTCAGCGAGCGGACAGCGTTCCTGACAAGCAGCCATCCACCGCACAGCCTGACGACATCGCGACGGGACTTCATGGGACGCGAGGGCAATCCACGCCGGCCCGAAGCGCTTCTGAACTGGGATCTAGGCGGCCGCCAGCATTCAGCCGGTGCGGATTGCTGCAGTGCCTTGCAGGTCCATCTGGATATCGCCCCCGGGCAAACCGCCGAGGTCGTATTCGTACTGGGGCAGGGGGATCACCGTGCCCACGCCCGAACGCTGGCGCTGCGGTGGCAGGATATGGCCGAGGTAGAGCGTGCCTTCCAGCAATGCCAGCACGATTGGGACAGGCTTCTGGGCGCCGTGAAGGTGACGACGCCTGATCCCGCGTTCGACATGCTGGTCAACAGATGGCTCCCCTACCAGACAATCAGTGCGCGTCTTCGGGCCCGTGCTGGCTTCTATCAGGCCGGCGGGGCCTTCGGCTATCGCGATCAACTTCAGGACGTGCTCGCCTTGCTTCATGCCGATCCCGATCTGGCGCGACGACACATTCTTTCGGCCGCAGCACACCAGTTCGAGGAGGGCGACGTCCTCCACTGGTGGCATCCGCCGCTGGATCGGGGTGTCCGGACGCATTGCTCGGACGACCTGCTCTGGCTGCCTTATGTCACTGCCGCCTATGTGGAGGCCACGGGCGACGTGGGCATTCTCGCGGAAGAGGTGCCGTTCCTGCGCGGTCCTCCGCTGGCAGGGGACGAGGCCGACCGCTACGCGCGATTTGATATCACGGACGAACGCAGATCGCTGTTCGAGCATTGCGAGCGCGCGCTCCAATGCGGTCACCGGCTCGGGGGCCATGGGCTGCCGCTGATGGGCACCGGCGACTGGAATGACGGCATGAACCGCGTGGGCGAGCAGGGGCGGGGCGAAAGCGTCTGGCTGGCATGGTTCCTGATCGCCACGATCGATGGGTTCGTTGGCCTTTGCGGCCGGCTGCAGCGCAGTGATCTGGCTGAACACTGGAAACCCCGTGCGACGGCGCTCGCCAAGGCGGCCGAACAATCCGCCTGGGATGGCGAATGGTATTTGCGGGCCTTCGACGACGACGGTCGGGCCTGGGGCTCGGCCGCGGACAGCGAGTGCCGGATCGACTCGATCGCTCAATCCTGGGCAGTGCTGTCTGGCGCCGGCAGTCCAGAGCGGATCGCGCGCGCCATGGCTGCGGCCCAGCAGCATCTGGTCCGCGACGACGATCGGCTGGTCCGACTTCTCTCGCCCCCCTTCGATGCGACGCCACGCGACCCCGGCTATATCAAGGCCTATCCACCCGGCATCCGGGAAAATGGCGGCCAATACACGCATGCCGCCGTCTGGCTCGGCATCGCCCTTGCCCGGCTTGGCGATGCCGAGGGCGCGATGCGGGTCTTCGATCGCATCAACCCCATCAACCAGACCCGCTCGAGCGAAGACGTCGCGCGCTATCGAACGGAGCCCTATGTGCTGGCCGCGGATGTGGCCGGGACGCCGCCGCATGTCGGCCGCGGCGGATGGAGCTGGTACACGGGCGCTGCCGGCTGGACATGGCGACTGGCCGTCGAGGAAATATTGGGGCTGCGGCTGGTGGAAGGCAGATTGCATCTCGCGCCGTGCCTGCCGGCGGGGTGGAAATTCTTCGAGGCAACGATCACCAGGACGGCGGGCAGTCTGCATATCCGGGTCGAAAACCCAGATGGGCTTGCTTCAGGCGACGCTCGCATCACGGTCGATGGTGCAGAATGCTCCAAGGACGGAATCCCCTTTCCCTCTGAAGGCGAGACGCGCGAAGTCCAGTGTCTTCTGGCTCGCCGCATTGCTTTGGCATCCTGATTCCACAGGACGCGGCGGTTGCTGGCGCGTCCTACACAGCTCTCGAGCAATGGATGAAGCAATAATCCCGGCTCTTCCAGTGCGGGAATGGCAAAGTTCCATGCGCCTCGACTGGTGGAGAACGATATTCGATCATCCACCCGGTCAGCGTCGTCACCAACGCACTTCGGCTCAACCCGCAGCGGCTATGAACATAGGCGAGGCCTGGAAGGCGAGCGGGGTCTCGCAGCGGATGATCCGCCATTGCGAGATGATCTCCTCATACCCGCCGCACCGCGGCGGGACAGCGGGTACCGTGACTATCCAACGCCGACGTGAACCGGCAGCGGTTCATCGCCAATGCACGTGATCTCGGTTTTTCGATAAAGGAGATCGAATTCGCCCGCAGACTTTCGCCTTACCATTTCCTGGAACTGGAGAGCCAGCAGGACTGGCGATTACGCGCGCGGATGGACAAGTCGTTCGAGCGAAGCCTGGTTCAGCATCCGCGTCTGGTGTTGACGTTTGTGACGGCGGGACCCCGACCCGAAGGCGAGTCCCAGAAACGACCGCCGTGCGGGCTACCTAGGGTCCGGACTCGTTACAGCCACCAGATGACGGCGGCGGCGAAGCTGATGGCGCCCATGAAGTTTTGGATGTTGCGATCGAAGCGGGTTGCGATGCGGCGCCAATCCTTGAAGCGACAGAACATGCGCTCGACGACATTGCGTTGCCTGTAGATGGCACGGTCGTAATCGTATTGGATCTTGCGGTTTTTGCGCGGCGGAATGACCGGCTCGGTGCCGCGCTCGATCAGCCATTCCCGCAGCGCCTGGCTATCGTAGCCTTTGTCGGCGACGAGTTGGGCGGATGGCGGCATTGCTTGGATACAGAGCTGTGCGACCTTGCAATCGTGCACGTTTCCGGGCGTCAGGAGCAGGACGCAGGGCCGCCCTCTCTCGTCGCAGACGGCGTGGAGCTTGGTGTTGCGTCCGCCTTTCGTGCGGCCGATACCATGAGCCAAGGCCCCCCTTTTCCGCCGCCTGCGCAGCGATGAACCTTGATGCAACTGCTGTCGATGAACAGCCGGTCCGGCGCATCTCCTGCTCCTGCCAGCGCGCTGAAGAGGCCTTCCCAGATGCCGCGCTCGGACCAGCGGACGAAGCGGTTGTAGAGGGTCTTCCTGGGGCCATAGACGTCGGCACAGTCAGCCCAGCGCCCGCCACTGCGAAGCGCATGGACGATCCCACTCAGCACACGACGATCGTCCACGCGCGGCTTACCGCGCACATCGGTGGGCAACAGCGGCTCGATCCGGGCCCACTGTGCATCGGAAAACCAAAAGAAATCAGCCATATCACCGCCTCCTCAATGAGACAGTGAATCATGATCCGAGGTACAAGGGAATCCTGTTATTGGGTCCGGACCCTAGGCAGATGCTCGTCTACTACGTATCAATACGCGCTGTCTGGCCATCATATACGTCGCATGCTTCTTTGCAAGTTCAGCGCGTTGCGCGGGATGGCAATAACCTTTGCAGCGCATCTCGGTGTTGCTGCGGCCTTGATCGTCGCATCATCGATGCTGGACGCCATCGCACTGCCATTCGCGTGTGTTCGAGCCGTAGTGAAGGTGATCCATGCGACCGACCCCATTGAAGCTTGTTCCGCCCGCCCTCGCCCTGATTCTCACGGTGATCTGGTTGCTCAGCCTGCCCGACGGTGCGCTGGCGGGCGACTTCTGGGCCATTCGACACCAGCTCATCTATCTCACCGGTACTCTCGCCATCGCGTTCATGTCGGCGGGAGTGGTTCTTGCCGCGCGTCCCGTTCAGATCGAAGGCGCGCTTGGCGGGCTCGACAAATTCTACCGTCTCCACAAATGGCTCGGCGTTGGCGGGCTGCTCTTTGGGCTGATCCACTGGCTGCTTGAAATCCTCCCGCGGTGGATGGTTGATCAAGGCTGGCTCTCGCGCGCCAACCGGCCAAGAAGCAGTGATCCTCGACCCGATGCCAATATCCTGGACAGCCTGCGCGGTGCTGCTACGGAAATGGGTGAGCTTGCGCTCTACTTGCTGATCGTGTTGGTTGCGCTCGCGCTCTGGAAGCGTTTTCCGTATCACTGGTTCTTCAAAACCCACAGGCTGACGGCGCCCATATTTCTCGTGCTGGCGTTCCACGCTGTCGTGCTGATGGATCGCGCTTATTGGACCGCTCCGCTGGGCCCTCCAATGGCGATCCTGCTGGCGGCGGGCGTGGTAGCCGCGGCGACAGCGTTGTTCCGGCGCATCGGTCATTCGCGCCGCGCTGTAGGGGAAATCACCAGTCTGGTCCGCTATCCGGGCAATGCGGTGCTGGACGTGACAGTCGATGTCGGAACAGCCTGGCCCGGTCACCAAGCTGGACAATTTGCCTTCCTTAAGGCCAACGATCGGGAAGGCGCTCATCCCTTCACCATCTCCTCGACATGGCACGATGACGGCCATCTTGTGTTCAGCATCAAGGGACTAGGCGACTATACGCGCAAGCTTCCGGATTTGCTCCGACTAGGTCAGGCTGTGACGATCGAGGGCCCTTATGGGCGCTTTGACTTCCAGAGCGACCTGACCCGCCAGATCTGGATTGCTGGCGGCGTGGGCATTACGCCATTCATCGCGCGTCTGCAGGCACTCGCACCGATCCGGAACGGCAGCGACGTTGATCTGTTCTATTCCACTGCGGCGCCCGACGACGACTTCATCGCTCAGGTTCGCGATCTCGCCACTCGAGCTGGCGTTCGCGTCCATTTGCTTGTTACGCCTCGTGATGGCTTATTGACGTTGGACAGGCTGACCGAACTGATCCCCGACTGGATGGAGGCAGACATCTGGTTTTGCGGCCCGGCGCAGTTCGGAAAGAGCCTCCACGAGGCGATGGTTGCGCGCGGCCTGCCCAAGACACGCTTCCATCAAGAACTCTTCGAGATGCGATGATCAGCGATGCAGGCGACAAAGGGCCAAGAAAATGAATGACATTGCTAGGGTCCAGCCACCGCCATTCCTCCCCAGACCCAATCCGGGTCCCCTGTTTTCACGGGCATTTTTCACGGCAAGGGGAAGGAGACAAACCTCGACCATCTGTGCTGTCACTCTGTCGCGTCATTCCACGCGGCAAACGGCCCGGCGACGCCATGGTCATTTAGCATCATCCAGAATTCACACGAAGTGGATAAGCAAATCCTCCCCCCAAGGTACTAGGCGCAGCTTCCTTGCGGCGGTTCGCCCGTCGGAAGGCGGGCGTTCAATTGATCCACCGCGACTGCGGTGGTTGGCGGGGGACGAGGCCGGCGGGCGCGGCGGGATGGCCGATGATTATCGGGGCAACCGGCACGAAATCGTCAGGAACGCCCAGCGCATGCTTGCCGTCCGCAGTCTCGAGCCACCGTTGGGCAAAGCCGATCCAGCAGGATCCCAGGCCCTGTCCGTGCGCCGCCAGCATCAGATTCTCGGCCGCCAGGGTGGCATTTTCGATCGCCCATGCTCCGGCGCGTGCCGAGATAGTGATGAGGACCGGCGCATGATAAAAGATGTGGAAATCCGGACTTCCGAGAGTCTCGTGGAGATGTTCCGGAAAGGATCCGCTCGGCATCGTCTCAATCATATGGGCTTTGGCCGCCGCAGAAATCCGATCGAGCAGCGATGTGTTCTGGATAATGGTGAAGTCCCACGGCTGTTCGTTGACGGCGCTCGGGGCCTGGATGGCAGCATCGATCACGTTCTCCAGCAGGTCTTTCGAGACAGGAGCCGCTGTGTAGGCGCGTGTCGCGCGGCGTCCGTAGATCGCTTCGGTCAGGTCCATGTGATGCACTCCGCAATAGATTGAAATCTTGGTTCGTCCGATGCCGCGGGCGCGGGTCGGCAATCGTGCGCCGCGGCCTTTTGGCCGGTCCAGAGTCGATCGGAAATGCGGAAGCTCCAATCCGTATAAGAACGGAGTGTCCAAGGCGCCCGAGGGACTAGACTGGCTGTAAGATTCTCCCTTTTTGAGCGGCTGCCGGATGGATGTGATCGATATGGCTGTGAGGCTGACAGCGAGGAATAGGGCACTCTACCGTGGCATTTCGGGACCGCCACATGCGCCGGAACAGCATCTTGCCTCCGCGCGAGATGTGGCGTGACGGAGCTGAATACAGCGATCGATCAGGCTGCGTCGCCTGGTATCCCGGCTGGGAACGCCGGTCTGGTCATTCAAACCTCTGAACTGTCCAAATCCTTCGACGGCCGGGTGGTGGTGGACCGGGTGGATCTGCAAATCCACAGTAGGGAGATTTTCGGACTTATCGGTCCCAACGGTGCGGGCAAGTCGACGCTGATCAAGATGCTGACGACCTTGCTACCGCCGTCGGCTGGCAATGCCCGGGTCGCCGGCTATGATCTGGCCCGGGAACCAAGGGCAGTGCGCAGCCACATCGGCTACGTACCCCAGCTACTATCGGCCGACGGCGCCCTGACCGGCTACGAGAATCTTCTTCTCTCGGCGCGGCTGTATCTCATTCCTCGGGCTCAGCGTTCACAGCGGATCAGGGAAGCCCTCGAACGGACGGAGCTGACCGATGCCGCCGGTCGGCTGGCGCAGCATTATTCCGGCGGCATGCTGCGCCGGCTGGAGATCGCCCAGAGCACGATGCATCGGCCGGCGCTGCTCATCATGGACGAGCCCACGGTCGGTCTCGACCCGGTGGCCCGCAACACGGTGTGGGCCCATGTCCGCAATCTCCGCGACCGCTATGGGACGACGATCCTGCTGACGACGCACGTCATGGAGGAAGCCGACGCCCTGTGCGACCGCGTCGGCATCCTGCACCATGGGCGGCTAGAGCACGTGGGAACGCCGGCCGAGCTGAAGGCCGGGATCGGCCCGGACGCCACGCTCGACGATGTCTTTGCCCGGATCGCGGGCGGCGACGAGCAGACGGGCGGCAACATGCATGACGTTCTCCAGACGCGCCGGAGCGCGGCCGAGCATGGCTGACATCCTCGTCCGGATCGGCAACTATGCCACGGAAGTCCATGCGGTGGCTGACGCCGAAGTGCGGAAGCTCCGGCATGATCCGACCGAACTGCTCACCCGCGCCATCCAGCCGGCTATCTGGCTCCTATTGTTCGGCGAGGTGATGGCGCAGGTCCGCGGGCTGGCCAGCGGCAATGGCCGGTATCTCGATTTCCTGGCGCCCGGCATTCTTGCCCAGAGCGTGCTGTTTGCGGCGATCTTCTATGGCATCGCAGTGATCTGGGAGCGCGACCTTGGCGTCCTTCATCGCTATATGGTCAGTCCGGCGCCCCGCAGCGCCCTCGTCCTCGGCAAGGCGATTTCCTCAGCCGTGCGGGGGCTGTCACAGGCGATCATCGTCTATGTGCTTGCACTTGCGCTCGGCATCGCGATCGATCTCCATGTCCTGCACCTGCTCGGCGTCGCCGCCCTGATCATCCTCGGCTCGGGCCTGTTCTCGACATTTTCGCTGATCATCGCCTGCATCGTGCGGACTCGCGAGCGATTCATGGGGATCGGGCAGGTGTTGACCATGCCGATCTTCTTCGCCAGCAACGCCATCTATCCGATCGAGATCATGCCGGGATGGCTCAGGGCGATCTCGCTGGCCAATCCGCTCACCTATGAGGTCGATGCCCTGCGCGCACTCATGCTGACGGGCGAGGCGAGCAAGTTTGGGGTGGGCACCGATTGCATCGTGCTCGTCGCGATCTCCAGCCTTCTCGTCCTTATCGCTACGCGCATGTATCCTCGCATGACGATGTAGTGGCCGCACGCTCAAGAGCGCGTCGTCCCGGGGTTGGCACCCGGCCATGGGAGGCGCTGGTGATTTGGACAGAACGCCGGGCCGTTGTGCGACACCGCGCAGCATCGGCAAGACGGCAACGAGGGAACAACGGCAATGCCTGCAATCGCCGCCAACAATCGCGAACCAATGCGGCCATTCCCGTTGCCGGAGGTTTACCAGCTGCTCGAGCCCGGGCCGGTTGTCCTGCTGACGACGGCGCATCAAGGCCGAAGCAATGTGATGACCATGTCATGGCATATGATGGTCGAGTTCACGCCGCCGTTGCTGGCCTGTATCGTCAGCAGTGCCGACTTCAGCTTCACAGCACTGCGCGCGACAAGGGAGTGCGTGATCGCCGTCCCGGCCCTGGATCTTGCGCCCAAGGTCGTGGAGATCGGCAACTGCTCCGGCCGCGACATCGACAAGTTCGCCGCGATCGGACTGACGCAGCTTCCCGCTGCGCTGGTGGCGCCGCCACTGGTAGCGGAATGCTTCGCCAATCTGGAATGCAGGGTCGACGAGACACGCCTGGTCAACAAATATAATCTGTTCATTCTGGAGATCGTTGCAGCCTGGAGCAATCCGGCCCAGAATGATCCGCAGACGATCCACCATCGCGGCTACGGCAGGTTCGTTGTGGATGGTGAGACGATCGTGCTGCCGTCGAGGATGCCCTGATCGTCCACCTGGGAGCAGAGGTGAAGGATTTGGGGTCAATAACGTATGGCGCATCATCCGCGTGCGGGGGATTCTCCCAATGTCGAGAGGGGCTAAATGCCTGCACACAATTAGGAATCCTGGCGCATCGCCCATGAGGAATGCCCGCGCGGAGTAGGCGGGTTCAATCTCTTGCATCCACTTTGGTCCACCGTCGTTCACCCGCGGGAGCGTCTCGCGCGCGGCCTATGTTTCCGGATCGGGACAGATCACCGCAGCACCGGTCAATCGACCCTCGCGCAGCCGTCGCAATGCCTCGTTCGCGCGCTCCAGTGGAAAAGATTCGGTCACGGTCCTGATCCCCGCCCTTTCCACCATCTCGAAAAAGGAAGTGCCATCCTCGCGCGTCAGATTGGCGACGGAGAGGATCGCGCGCTCCCCCCACAAATCGGCGTAGGGGAAAGCAGGGATGTCACTCATGTGAATGCCCGCGCAGACAACGCGGCCGCCCTTGCGCACGACCTTTAGCGCGGCCGGCACCAGCGCTCCTACCGGCGCAAAGATCAGTGCGGCGTCGAGTGGAACGGGAGGGGCCGCCTCGGACGACCCGGCCCAGATGCAGCCGAGCGACCGCGCGAACGCCTGTCCGTCCTCATCGCCGGCCTTGGTGAAGGCATAGACCTCGCGCCCCTGCCATGTCGCGACCTGGGCGAGGATGTGCGCAGCCGCGCCAAAACCGCACAGCCCGATCCTCTGCCCGTCGCCGGCGAGACGCAGCGCGCGCCAGCCGATCAGACCGGCGCACAATAGCGGCGCGGCCTCCACGTCAGTGAAGCGATCCGGCAGCGGGAAGCAATAGCGTGCGTCCGCGACGACATGGCTGGCATAGCCCCCATCGCGAGTACAGCCGGTAAACTCCGGCTGATCGCAGAGATTCTCGTGACCGCTCCTGCAAAAGCTACAGACGCCGCAGGTGTGGCCGAGCCAGGGGACACCGACACGTTGGCCGATCGCGAAACCTGCCGTTCTCGCGCCCATAGCAATCACGCGTCCGACAATCTCGTGGCCCGGGACGATCGGATAATGGGCCGGGATTTCCCCGTCGAGCACATGGAGGTCGGTGCGGCAGACGCCACAGGCCACCACCTTGATCAGGAGCTGCGCCGGACCGGCAACGGGCAGCGGCCGCGTGACCATGCGCAACGGCTTGCCGGGTCCGTCGAGTTGCATGGCATGCATTTGGCCCATGTCACGATCCTATCGTTGGCGTTGCCGTCAATTCTCGCACGACTCGTCGGACATCGCGCTAGGTAGACTTACGCAAGCGGCCCCCCGCCAGCACCATTGTAAGCGCAAGACCAAACGCTTCGGTTTCAGAGTGGACTGCTCCCTTGGATGAACCTCGTTGGCTTACTCGCCTCAAGGCATCATTGGGCAGTCTTGCCATTCTGGCGCAGCCACGCTTGCAGGGCATCGATCTCACGGTTCTGGTCCGTAATGGATTGCGTAGCCATCCGGCTCACGGCGCCCTCAGGCTTGCCGGCGAGGACTAGCCGCGACATCTCCACCGCACCGCGATGATGTTCGATCATCTTGCGGACATAGGTTTCCGTCGCGTCGGCGCCGATCGCATGCATCATTGCCATGTGCATCTTCATCTCGACATGCGGGAAAGGATTGGCAGCGGTCGGTTCCATCATCGGCATCTGACCCATGCCCTGCATGCCACCGCCCATGCCGCCCATCGAACCGCCTGCCGCGGTGCCATCGTCATGTTCGCTGTGGGTGCCCGGTGGGGGAGCCGGTTGCGTTGGAGCGGGCTGCACCTGACCGTGGTCATGGTCCATAGCGGGCATCGGCCCGGTCTGGGCGGACGATGGAGAACTGGCCAAAGTGAGGGCCATACAGGCTGCGAGGGTGACTGCTTTCATTGTTCTGCTCCTGTGAAGTCGTTCCAGGCCATACGCAGGCGGAGCATTTGCCCCTCCAATCTCCGCGATTTTATTTCAGGAGCGACTTGGAGCAGTCGTTGAAGACGCGCTGCGTGGTTATGTGCCGCCGGACGTGGTCGCCAAAATAGGTCGACTGGTTCGGCTCGGACCGACCCTAGCTCCGCCCTCCGGTGGTGCTGCGGGTAAGCCTGGAAGAGGCTAACGCCGCGCTCGAGGCGGGACGGGAGCAGGACTCTTGAAGGCCGATGCCCTTCTCGACAGCAACCTGCTCATCGCGATGTTGGCGGAAGCCCACGATCATCATGCGCTCTCTCCGGACTTGCCGATCGGTGAGAGGCGCAGCGAATACGCCGTCGCCGCATACAGTCACGCCGAAGCCTGCAGCACTTTGAATCAGCGGGTCAAACGGGCGCAATACCGGTTCACGGCCGAGGAAGTTTGGGCGGCGTTGGAGAGCGTGCGCGCGGTGACGGTCTTGATCGGATTGAAGCTGGCGCAACCGTTCGACGCCGTTCGTGCTTTCGTGCAAGGCGATCGTTCACCACGTTCCGGTGATCGTCACCTGGAATGTCGGCCACATGCGGGGCCTATTTCCTTCGCTGACTATCGTGACACCCAAGGACGTTGGAAAAGGTCTCGTTCGCTGGGAAATGTTGCATGATCCGACCTATCGCGCTGGCTGCCCCAGGATCACTGAACCGACCTCTTTCCCCGCTAGAGCATCGAGGTTGCACGGATGCTGCCGCCACCCTTCATGAACGATGGGCAGCGCATATGTTTGGCCAGCAGGTCCGGTTCGTCGGCAATGACAAGGATACCTTCCGCCGACCCGGCTGTTGGCGCGCTCGCTTCGAAATGACGAGGCAGGTCGATCACAGACGAATGACCCGCAATCGCAAGGCATTGGTGATGACGCTTACCGATGACAGCGCCATGGCGGCCGCTGCAATGGCAGGCGAGAGCATCCAGCCAAAGGTTGGATAGAGCGCGCCGGCTGCGATCGGAATGCCCGCGACGTTATAGGCGAAGGCGAAGACCAGGTTCTGGCGAATGTTGCGCATCACGGCGCGCGACAACCGCCGCGCGCGCAGGATACCGTTGAGATCGCCTTGCAGCAGCGTAACCCCCGCGCTTTCTATGGCGACATCCGCTCCCGCTCCCATGGCAATCCCGACCTCGGCTGCCGCCAGCGCCGGGGCGTCGTTGACGCCGTCGCCTGCCATGGCGACGCTGCGGCCGTCGGAGCGCAGCTTCTGCACAACGCTGGCCTTGTCTTCGGGCAGAACCTCGGCCTCGACATTATCGATGCCAAGGCGGGCCGCGACGGCAAGAGCGGTGGTTCGATTGTCCCCGGTCATCATGACGATACGGATGCCGTCAGCCTTTAGCTCGCGGACGGCTTGAGCCGAAGTTTCCTTGATAGGATCGGCTATGCCAAGAAGTCCGGCAAGCTTGCCATCGACGCTGGCAAAGATCGCCGTCGCGCCCTCGGCGCGCATCGCCTCGGCCGCTTCGTTGAGCGCAGCCGTATCGATCTTCTGCTCCCCCATGAACCGCAGGCCACCAAGCAGGATATGCTTGCCCGACACTGTGCCGGTCACGCCGCGCCCGACAGGCGAGTCGAAATCGCTCGCCTGTTCGAGCGCCAGCTTGCGGTCCTGCGCGGCGCGCAGAATGGCGTCAGCCAGCGGATGTTCGCTGCCCCGTTCGAGACTGGCCGCAAGGCGCAGGATCTCGTTCTCGTCCCATCCGCTGACGGTGCGGATACCTGTCACAGCGGGTCGACCTTCGGTCAGCGTTCCGGTCTTGTCGACCACCAGCGTGTCGATCTTCTCGAACCGTTCCAGCGCCTCGGCATTCTTGATGAGTACGCCAGCCTGTGCGCCGCGCCCGACGCCAACCATGATCGACATCGGCGTGGCGAGACCAAGGGCACAGGGACAGGCGATGATTAGCACCGAAACGGCGGCAACAAGGGCATAAGTCAGGCGCGGGTCGGGACCGAACACCGCCCAAGCGGCGGCCGCGATCAGCGCGACCGCGATCACTACGGGCACGAACCAGCCAGAGACCTGATCGGCCATGCGTTGGATCGGCGCACGGCTGCGCTGCGCCTCGGCCACCATCTGGACGATCCGCGAAAGCAGCGTCTCGCTCCCGACCTTCTCGGCGACCATGACGAAGCTGCCCGTCTTGTTGAGCGAGCCGGCGATGACCTTGGCGCCCGCTTCCTTGGTCACCGGCATGGATTCGCCGGTCACCAGTGATTCATCGATCGATACTCGTCCTTCGGCGATGACGCCGTCCACCGGCACCTTCTCGCCGGGCCGAACCCGTAGATGATCGCCGACAACCACGAGGTCGAGCGTGACTTCCTCGTCTTGTCCGCCGGCGGTAACCCTGCGGGCGGTCTTAGGCGCCAGATCAAGCAGCGCCTTGATTGCGCCGGAGGTGCGCTCACGCGCGCGCAATTCCAACACTTGGCCGAGCAGGACCAGGACAGTGATGACGGCGGCCGCCTCGAAATAGACCGGCACCGTGCCCATCGAATCCCGGAAGGCGGGCGGAAACAGCGATGGCGCGAAATGGGCAACGAGGCTGTAGACATAGGCGACGCCTACCCCCATGGCGACCAGCGTGAACATGTTGAGATGGCGAGATTTGAGCGAGGACCAGCCGCGCGTGAAGAACGGCCAGCCCGCCCACAGCACGACCGGCGTTGCGAGGAAAAACTGGATCCAGTTCGATGTCTGCTTGCCCACGAACATCATAAGGCCGGTCAGATGCCCGCCCATCTCCAGAGCAAAGACCGGAATGGTCAAGATAAGCGCCACCCAGAAACGGCGCGTCATGTCGGCGAGCTCGGGGTTGGGGGCGCTGTCGGCCGATACCATTGCCGGCTCGAGGGTCATGCCGCAGATCGGGCAGGAGCCTGGTCCGATCTGCCGCACCTCGGGATGCATCGGGCAAGTGTAGATGACAGCGTTTGCGACCGCACGGGCCGGTGGCACGTCTTTCTTGTCCAGATACTGGCCCGGGTTTGCGACGAACGTCGACAGGCATCCTGCACCACAGAAGTGGTAGCCTTGACCCGCATGGGTCGCATGATGCTCGGTCGCTGCCGGATCGACCTTCATACCGCACACCGGATCAACGGCAGTGGCCGTACCGCTCACTTTCTTCGTGCCGCCGCCACAGCAGCCCGCACCATGATGATGCGCCTCGTGATCAGTCGATGTCATATCGATTCTCCTTCAACGCAGCGTCATGTGGGATCTGACATCATGTCAGGGTCAAGCCCTCATTTGCCGGAACGCGGTTCATCTGGGGCTTGGGGTTCGCCATTTCGGAAAGAAGCCGCCGGTGCGCGCCATATATTGGCGATAGGCATCGCCAAATTCTGCGATCGCAACCTTCTCTTCATGGTGGGCAAGGCGGACGTACATGACGACGAGAACCGGATACATGGCCAGCGTCAGCAGCGTCGGCCATTGCAGCAGGAATCCGGTCAGAATGAGGATGAAGCCGACATATTGCGGGTGCCGGAGCCGTGCATAAATGCCGGTGATCGCCATTGCGTGGTGTTGCTGCGCCGCATGGAGCACGGCCCAGCCGACCGAGATCATCCAGAAACCACCGCCGATTAGGACAAAACTGGCGATGTGGAATGGACCGAAATGCGGGTTGAGCCGCCATCCGAACATCATCTCGAGCAGATGGCCAGCATCATGCGAGAACCAGTTGACGCTGGGATAATGCGACTGGAACCAGCCCGCGAACAGGTAGATGGTGAGCGGGAAGCCGTACATTTCGGCGAAGAGCGCGACGAGAAAGGCGCTGAACGCGCTGAAACTGCGCCAGTCCCTTGCCGATTGCGGTTTGAAGAAACTCAGAGCGAACAGAATGAACACCATCGAGTTGACGAAGGCGAGGCCCCAGAGGCCGAAGCCCTGCATTTGATGCGCGCCCATGGTGCCCTCCATCATTGCACACCGGCGTCGCCGGTCCTCTGTGATTTGCTTGAAGGAGTCCCGCCGCCATGTTTGTGACCATGGTGCATGAAGAGGTGCATGACCGGGCAGGACAAGAAGAGCAGGAATGGCAGCGCGTTCAGCACATGCGCGGTATGCTCGGTGAAGAGATAATAGCCCGCGACGATGGCGAACCCGACGAAGATGAGTTTGGCGCGGCCCGACATCTTGCCGCCGTAATGGGCCTCATGATCCGACATGGGGTGTTCCTTCGGGAAGAGGGGAGGCTTGGTGGCACGCATTGCCGTGCGAAGGGGCGCTGAAGCCGGTCACCAGCCTGGCTCCAGGATTCCGAGCCACGCAACCTGTCCAAGGATCAGGACTGCGGCGGCGAACTCCACAGCGATGGTAGCCCCGATCCGCCCCAGCGCCGTTCTCGAGGCCGGAAGCACGCTCGATCGCAGGAACAAGCCGAAACCGGTGGAGCGCAGCCAGAGCCAGCATGAGGCTGAACAGCGCAAGCTTGCCGCCCATCAGAACCATATAGGTCGAGCCGAAGGGAGGGCTAAAAGGTTGTGCGCCCAGGACGGTCAAACCGTTGACCATGCCGGTCGCGATCAGCAGCGCGACGACAATCGACCCCACGATGCCGAAACCGTTGAGGGATCGCTGCGCGACCGCCAAGTCAAAGAGCGAGGCCGTTGGGCGACCCACAATGAAGAGAAGGCAGGCAATGGCGCCAATCCATGCGCCTGCGGCCATAAGATGCACGATGTCGGAAACGAGATGTGGCCATGCCAATGCGCCTTCGGTGGCGACACCCTGCCCGTTCAAGACCAGCGATGCGAGGGCGATACCGCTGAGCGCCGCCACGCCTGCCATCGTGTCTGTTCGACGCGCCGGTGCGAGCAGGGCAAGGCACAAGGCCAGCATGGTTGCGGCAAGCCGCAGCGCGAAGGCCCAGCCAACCGGAGTGTTCAGCAGGATCGAACGGGCAAGTTCGAGGTCGAGGCCGTCGATCGACGTGCCCGACATGCTGGCCAGCAACAGGGCAAAGCCGACGATGTTCAGGCCTGCGGCACATAGGCTGAGCGGAACCAGCCATGCTCGGAACGGGATCAGGCCCCGTTGCGGCGCACGCAGGGCGTAGAGGCCGAAGAGCGGGACGCCGAACAGGAGCCCCTCGATCGCAAAGAGGCCGAAGCGGACAGCAATGATCGGCCCCTCGGACATGGCCTTCAGCTGACCGTGAAGGCGAACTGGTTTTCGACCCGGTGGGTGTCTGCGGCTACCGCATGCCAGGTCACGACATAGCTACCGCGCGGCAATGCACTCGCGAAAGTCGCGATGAGGGTCTTGCCATCCGAGGAGAGTGTCGTTTTCACTGCCGGCACAGACGTCATGGCCATGTGCGCCATATGATCCGAGTGCGACATGCCAGCCATGCCGGCAAGCGTGATCTCAAGACCGGTCAACTGGGGCAATAGCCGTTCGGTGAAGCGCAGCATGACATGCCGGGTCGACGCGACGGATGCCTGGGCGGCAGGAATCGACGCAACCAGCCTCGGGTGCGCCAGCGCGGGCATGGTCGTCGTCATTGCGGTGGCAGCGAGGGCAGTGGCGATGATTTTGATGGCCTTCATGAAGCGCTCCTCGGATATCCCGCTGTCCATACGCAGGCCGAGCGCTCACCCCTCGGATCGTGCGGCTATTAATTTGAGGGGTCGGAGTATTCCTTGCGTATGACGAAGCGCGCAGTTCGGAGAAACAGAATGACAGATATAGAAAACGCGCTCGCGCGCCTGCGAGCGTTGCCGGTGGATCCCCGGCTCAACGCGATCGATGCAGCGGTACTCGATGGCTTGAATCAGCAATTGGCTGGCGATCGCTCGTCCGGGCGGCTGTTCGTCACGGCCGCCGCCGTCGCGCTTGTGACCGGCATCCTGGGATCGAGCTTTCCGGGTGAACCCGCAACTGCGGCAACCACCGCCTTTCCGTTCGGCGCTCCAGCAGCGCTCGCACCGTCAACATTGCTGGCGGGCGTGCAATGACCGATCGGTCCCGCTTCCTGTTCGTTATATTGATCGCATTCGGCGCGGCATTGGCGGGCGTCTTTGTCGGCCGCAGCTATATCGTGGCGCCGCCCCCGGTCGAAAGCGAGCTCCATCAACTGCTCCACGAGCAGCTCGATCTTGATCCCACTCAGGAAACCAGGATCGAGGCAATCGAAGCCCGGTTCGCCATCCAGAAACAGGCGCTCGAACTGGAATTGCGCGCCGACAATGCCCGTCTTGCCCAGGCCATCCAGACCGAACATGGCTACGGCCCGCAGGTCAGCGCTGCCATCGACCGCTCACACAAGGCGATGGGTGAACTGCAGAAGGAGACGCTCGAGCATATCTTCGCGATGCGTGGCGTGCTCCGGCCCGAGCAGGCCACGCGTTTTGACGACGCAGTGGTCAAGGCGCTGACCGTCGAGGCAAAATGAGCCTCGATCTCGCCGAATGTTCGGACGGCGAACTGGCGGCGCTGGCGATCGGGGGGCGGCAAAGCGCTTATACCGAATTGATGCGCCGGCATCGCGAAGCCATTTTCCGCTTCGCCCGCGCGCACACCGCCGATGACGATGCGGCGCTCGATATCACACAGCAGACCTTTATCGCCGGCTTTGCGGCGCTGAAGCGCTACGATCGGTCGCGACCGATGAAGCATTGGCTGACCCGCATTGCGCTCAACAAATGCCGGGATTGGGGACGGCGCCGGAAGGTGCGTGCGCTCTTCGCCTTTGCTGCGCCCTTGGAAGGCGCGCCCGATCCGGTTGACCCGTCCGCCGACGTCGAGCGCGAAGCCAGTGACCGCCAGGAACTGGCCGAAGTGATGCACGCAATGGTCAAACTGCCCGCCAAGCTCAAGGAGGTGCTGGTGCTGCGCGCCGTTGAGGGTGCATCGCAAGCAGAAGCTGCCGCGATCCTGGGCATCACCGAGAAAGCCGTCGAAACGCGGCTTCATCGCGCGCGGAACAAATTGCAGGAAGTTTTGAGGGCCTGAAGCGCGATTTGCGTATTGGCGCACAACAGATCCCGACACAGGCAACCCTTCCATGACGACCTCTCCCGCCTCGCTCCCGGCCCTTGATCGCCGCGCGCTTTTGCGCGGCGCGGGCCTTGCCGGTGCCGGACTTGGGCTGGCCGCGTGGATGCCCGCCTGGGCGCAGCCGGTATCGCGCGGCATCGCCAAACCCTTGCCCGAGCTTTCGGGCGACAGCATCTCCTTGCGGGTCGCGCACGAGACGGTGAAGGTCGACGGCCGGCAGGCACATGTGATCGCCATGAACGGCACCGTTCCTGCCCCATTGCTGCGCCTGCGCGAAGGGCAGACCGTTCGAATCACCGTCGATAACGGGCTGGATGAGGAGACGTCGCTGCACTGGCATGGCCTGCTGGTGCCCTTCCAGATGGACGGCGTCCCGGGCCTGAGCTTCCCCGGCATCCCCGCGCGCTCATCCTTCACCTATGAGTTTCCGATTCAGCAGTCCGGCACCTACTGGTATCACAGCCATTCGGGTTTGCAGGAAGCGATGGGGCACTACGGCCCGATCGTGATCGACCCCAGGGGCGCCGATCCAATCGCCTGTGATCGCGAACATGTCGTGATGTTCTCCGACCACAGCTTCGTGCATCCGCACACGCTGTTCACCAAGCTCAAGCAGGAGCCGGGCTACTATAACCGACAGAAGCAGACGCTGGTGGGGCTGCTCGGAGGAAAGGACCAGAAGCACGCCGATCGCCTGGAATGGGCGCGGATGCGGATGGACCCGACCGACATCCTCGATGTGACGGGTGCGGCCTATACCTATGTCGTCAACGGCTATGGTCCGCAGGACAATTGGACCGCGCTGTTCAAGCCAGGCGAGCGGGTGAGGCTGCGGCTGATCAACGCCGCCGCCATGACGATCTTCAATGTTCGCATCCCGGGCCTGACGCTGACAGTGGTGGCCGCCGACGGGCAACCGATCCGCCCGGTCGCCGTCGATGAGCTGCAGATGACGATCGCGGAGACTTATGACGTCATCGTCACGCCGACCAAGGATCGCGCCTACACCATCGTCGGCGAGGCGATCGACCGTTCAGGCATGGCCCGCGCCACACTCGCGCCACGCGAGGGCATGGCCGGCGGAGTCCCGCCGCTGCGCCAGCGGCCGCTCCTGACGATGGCGGACATGGGCATGGGCGCAATGGACGCACCCGGCGGCCACGCGGGACACGACATGGCAGGCATGGATATGCCGGGGGTGGACATGCCCGCTATGGATCATGACGCAGGCGCCGCCGCACCGACGGAGCACGGTTCCGCTGGCGGTTCGGGGCATTCGATGAAGATGCGCGATGGCGCCAATGCACCGCAGGTCGTGCTGGGGCCGGGCGTGCAGACGATAGCGCCGATGCCGATGGATCGCACCGGCGAGCCCGGAGTCGGCCTTGAGAAGGTTGGCCACAAGGTCCTGGTCTATCGCGACCTCGTCGCACTCGACCGCAATCCCGACGTGCGCGGTGCGGCCCGCGAGATCGAACTGCACCTTACGGGCAATATGGAACGCTATATGTGGTCCCTCGACGGCCAGACGCTGTCGGAAGCGCGAACGCCGATCCCGGTCCGTACCGGCGAGCGGGTGCGCATGACGCTCATCAACGACACGATGATGAACCACCCGATCCACCTGCACGGCCACTTCTTCGAGCTGGTGACGGGGCAGGGTGATCATTCACCCCGCAAGCACACTGTCAACGTGCCGCCAGGCGGCAAGGTCAGCTTCGACGTGACCGGTATCTATGGCGACTGGGCTTTCCATTGCCACATGTTCCTTCACATGCATGCGGGAATGATCCGCGTCGTGCAAGTCCGCGATGCGGGAGATCCCGCGTGAACGCGTTCAGGTTCCTGGGGCTCTCGCCGTTCCTGTTCGCAGCGTCGGTATCGGCCCAGACGATGGATCATTCAGGCCATCAGGGCCAAGATATGTCCGGCATGGCGATGCCGACACAGTCCGATCCGCACCCTGGGCATGCAATGCCTACTCCGATTGAGCCTCCGAACGGCCAGGACATGCCCAACATGGCTATGCCTGCCGCCGTACCAGCCGAACCGGCCGGCCCAGCGGGCACAGACCTCGAACCTGGCAACCTGCCGCCACCGCCGGTGGCGACTGACCGCCCAGCCGATCGCTATTTCGATCCACGCGCGATGGCCGCCGCCCAAGCCAACCTGCTCGGCGAACATGGGGGGATGACCTTCCACAAGGTCCTGTTCAATATCGCGGAATATCAGGCGCGCGAGGCTCGCGATGGCTATCGCTGGGACGCCAGCGCCTGGTTTGGCGGCGACATCGACCGGCTGGCGCTCAAGTCGGAGGGGGAGGGCAGTTTCGGCGAGGCGATCGACCATGGCGAAGTTCAGGCGCTATGGTCGCATGCGATCGATCCCTATTGGAATGTCCAGGGCGGCATCCGGCAGGATGTCGGCAGGGGGCCGGACCGCACCTATGCCAGTATCGGGATAGAGGGTCTCGCGCCCTACTGGTTCGATCTGGGGGCTTCAGCGTTTGTGTCCACCAGGGGTGACCTGCTCGCGCGAGTCGAGGGCGACATCGACCAGCGCATCACCCAGCGGCTGATTCTCCAGCCCCGCGTCGAAGCCAATTTCGCCGCACAGGATATTCCCGAAAACGGCATCGGCGCCGGCCTCTCGACTCTCGAGCTCGGATTACGGCTTCGCTACGAGGTCGCCAGGGAATTCGCGCCCTATATCGGCGTTTCCTGGGACCGCAGTTTCGGTGACACTAAGCGGATGGCGCGCGCGGCGGGCGAACAAGCGTCATCAACGAGCCTCGTGGCTGGGATTAGGTTCTGGTTCTAGCCCTACCGCCAGCCCGAAGCGCGCGGTCCGAACGTGGCGCTACGTAGGGACAGACCGATCAGCAAGAGGGCGACCCCCTGGAACAGCAGGTCGATCGACAGAATCAGTCCGAGTACCCAGATCGAATTGACCGGCCAGCCGAGTGCTATCACCAGCGCGGCCGCAATGCTCGCGACGGCCGAGACGGTCATCCATCCCCATCCGGACGGCGTGCGCGTTGTCAGTGCTATGAAGAGGCGCAGCGCGCCGGAGAGCCCGAGCGAGACGGCGAGGAACAGGGTGAGCAGGGTGGCCGCGAACAGGGGATCGAGGAACATCGCGACGGCGGCCGCAAGATAAAGCAGGCCGCTCAGGAGCCAGAATGCGAACCGCGCCCATTTTTTGACGCCGAAGGCATGTATGATCTGGAACGCGCCGGCGGCGAGCATGACGGCGCCGACGTAAAAAGTCGCTGCAACGGTCGTGATGAACAGATTCGCGGAGGCGATGGCTCCCAGCAGGATAAGTGCGATGCCGAGCACCGTGAACCAGCACCATGCGCCGCGTTGCTCCAGCGAAGCCGGACTGTCGCCGAAGCGCGATCCTTGCGTGTTGATCATGATGTTCGTCTCCTCTGGGTGTGCGGTCCAACGCCCAACGACTGCTTGCTAGGCTCCGGCAATGTCCAGCACACTCCGTTTATCTACGGATTGGCGCCCCGAGGGTCAGTTCGGCGCATCATCCAGACAATGTCGGCGCGAATGTCGACGCCGTCGCAGGAGTTGCCAGATGTCGCCGCCGATGTGGAAATCCCGACCCATGGCTTGTGACCATATGTAGCCAGCCAGAGTCTACCTTGGCGGCGGCGCGATCGTGTTCCTTGCGACGGCGGTTTTCCTGATCCGTGATGCGAATGTCCGGGACTCGATATCACCATTTTCGAGTAGCTTCACCGCCTGGTGGCAGGGGTCGCCCGGGCGATGAGCTGCTGCATGGCGACCGGATGCTCGAAAGCAAATCTGTGCACCTACGACCTGTTATCCGAGATTTTGACGCTCGACGAAAGCCGGACGGTCACCTCGAAAATATTCGAGGGCGCGGCCGTCTTGATGCCGTGAACGGCGATGCACGCCATATCGACCAGCGCATCTCGCAACGATATCGTCGCCTGTCAGAGTCCAATACCGCGCATTCACGCGATGATGATGTCGTTCCGCACATCGGTCACGCCCGGTGCGGCCCATGCCGTCGCCGCGGCGACTTGCCTGTCATGCGGCGAGTGAACCGTTCCGGCGAGCACGACATTCCCCTCCTGCGCGCTGACCGTGATGGTCTTCGGGTCGAAGAACCAGGAGCGATGGAGTGCGTGCATGATCTCGTCGCTGATATTCGAGACATCGACCTTGCGCTTGATCGTGATCTGGTCGGACATGCCGATCACGCCGAGCAGCCGCCGGATATCCTGTTCGGCGCTGTCCCTCTGATAGTGCCAGTCGACCTCGCCGGTCAGGGTGATCCACCCTTTTTCAACCTGTACCTTGATGGCGTCGCGTGGAACGGACACATCCCAGGCGAGTCGATCGATCGCGGCAGCCGCGATGTCATCGTCGTCACGCTGGTCATCGAAAGTGAGCCGGATCTCGATCTCCTCGGCCACTGCCTTGACGCCCTTCACCCTGCGGGCCGCAGCCTCGGCTGCCTGCTTTTCCGCGAAACTCTCGACATGGCCCGTGAGCGTCACGACGCCAGCGTTCGCAGTGACACCGATATGGGCGGCGGTCACGCTCGGTTCCCAGTTCAGCTCGGCGAGCACAGACTGTTGAAGATGACTATCCTGGGACATGATATTCTCCAAAGCGATCGACAAAGGGAAGCTGCGCGTCTTGATCGACGACCTTCCTTACGGGTGTCATGTGACAGACAGGCGCAAACTACCTTCGCTGCGACGGAATTTGACTCCTGTCGAAGCAACTCGTCGCGCACCGGCCTTCTAAACCGGGCTTGCAGGGCCGGCATTCCGGAGTTTTACTGGCGGGTCGTCCACGCATAAGCATCTGGGATCGGCTTTCGCATCGCCGAGATCCATCGCGCCCGTTTTGATGCGCAAGCACGGCGTTACGAGTCTCTCGGTGTTCCTGGACGTCGCGTTCCAGTATGCGACATGCCGGTGTGAGAGAATCATCTCTAGCCAGCCTCACGGGAAAGCCGAAACCCGTCGGAGGTCACGAGACATCGACAGGATTCGCCCCCTCCGTTGATTTACGGATAGGTTCGGCGCGAGTCCGGGTTCAAATCGCTGGTCTTGATCATCGGCCCTGGAGGGATGCGCCCAAGGCGCACGCCGACATTTCACCTTAGAGAGGTTTGTTCATGAAAGCGCTCGTTTATCAGGGTCCCGGCGCCAAGGCGCTCGAAGACCGGCCCAAGCCCGAAATCCGTGACGCCGGCGACGCGGTCGTCCGCATCACGCGGACGACGATCTGCGGGACGGACCTGCATATCCTGAAGGGCGACGTCGCGACCTGCGCGCCGGGCCGCATCCTCGGTCATGAAGGCGTGGGCGTGGTCGAGGCGATCGGCGCGGGCGTCACCGTCTTCAAGCCGGGCGACCGCGTGCTCATCTCGTGCGTCACCGCCTGCGGCCGGTGCGACTATTGCCGTCGCGGCATGTATTCGCATTGCACGACGGGAGGCTGGATCCTCGGCAACACAATCGACGGCACCCAGGCCGAATATGTCCGCATCCCCCATGCCGACACCAGCCTCTACCCGGTCCCCGAGGGCGCCGACGAGGAGGCTCTGGTGATGCTGAGCGACATCTTGCCAACCGGCTTCGAATGCGGCGTGCTCAACGGCAAGGTCGCGCCCGGGAGCAGCGTCGCCATCGTCGGCGCGGGTCCGATCGGGCTTGCGACATTGCTGACCGCCCAATTCTATTCGCCCGCCCAGATCATCATGATCGACCTCGACGACAACCGGCTCGAGGTCGCCCGCCGTTTCGGCGCGACGCACACCGTCAACAGCGCCGACGGCAAGGCGGCAGATGCGGTGAAGGCGCTGACCGAAGGGCGCGGCGTCGACGCCGCGATCGAGGCGGTCGGCATCCCCGCCACCTTCCTGCTGTGCCAGGATATCGTCGCGCCGGGCGGCGTGATCGCCAATATCGGCGTCCACGGCTCCAAGGTCGATCTCCATCTGGAGCGGCTCTGGTCGCACAACATCTCGATCACGACGCGGCTGGTCGACACCGCGACGACGCCGATGCTGCTCAAGACGGTCCAATCGAAGAAAATCGATCCCAAGCTGCTGATCACGCATCGTTTCGCGCTGGCGGACATTCTTGATGCCTATGACACCTTCGGCCGCGCCGCGGCGACCCAGGCGCTGAAAGTGATCATAGAAGCTTGACGACCGGGACCGATCCTGACCCTCTGCCGCGCTATCGCTCCAATCTCCAGGGCGAGGTCGACGGCGCGGCGGTCTATGCGGCTTTGGCCGAGAGCGAGGCCGACCCGAAACTGGCCGAGGTGTTCCACCGGCTCGCCGCGGTCGAGCAGGCCCATGGCGAGTTCTGGCGCAAGCGGATCGAAGCGGGCGGCGGCCATTTCTCGCCCACCCCTTCCGCAAGTGCGCGCGTGCTCGCCTGGCTCGCCCAGCGGTTCGGGCCAGCCTTCGTCCTGCCCGCGCTCGCGGCCAGCGAGGAGCGCGGCAGCACAGCCTATGACGCACAGCCCGAGGCGAAGGCCGCCGGGCTTCCCGCCGATGAGCGATCGCATGCCGTGCTGATGCGGGCCGCCGCCGGCAAAGGAGGTCTTTCAGGACCGACGATCGCGCTCCTCGAGGGACGCCACCGCGGCGGTGGCAACACATTGCGCGCCGCCGTGCTCGGAGCCAATGACGGCCTCGTCTCCAATTTCAGCCTGGTGATGGGTGTGGCCGGCGCCGCCGCGGCGGACAATACGCTGTTGCTCACGGGGCTTGCCGGTCTTGTCGCGGGCGCCTGCTCGATGGCGATGGGCGAATGGCTGTCGGTCACAAGCTCGCGCGAACTCTACCAGAGCCAGATCGCGACCGAAGCCGAAGAGTTGCGCGAGGTTCCCGAGGAAGAGGAGGAGGAGCTTGTTCTGATCTATCAGGCCAAAGGCATCGCCGAACCACAGGCGCGCGCGCTGGCGGAGCGGCTGCTGGGCAATGAAGGAACCGCGCTCGACACGCTGGCGCGCGAGGAGCTCGGGATCGATCCGGATCAGCTCGGCGGGTCCGCCTGGACGGCCGCGACATGGTCGTTCCTGCTCTTTGCGACCGGCGCGATCATCCCGGTCGCGCCGTTCCTGCTGCTCTCGGGGCGACCGGCGCTGATCGCCAGCCTGGCCGCCAGCGGCCTTGCCCTCGCGCTGATCGGCGCCGGCACGAGCCTTTTCACCGGCCGTTCCGCGCTGTTCTCGGCGGCGCGCCAACTCGTCATCGGGATTGCCGCTGCCGCAGTCACCTATGGTGCCGGGGCAATCGTCGGCGTGTCGCTCGGCTGACGGCCACGATGAAGCCGTCGCCAAGAGCCCGCGGCGTGAAACATCAATATGGAAGGACGCGAGCATGGGGGATCGACCCCTAAGTAACATTCCCGATTCTCCGGGCGCTTCCTGAGAGGGACAAGAATTGCGTCAACGGAGGGCGCCATGCACAGTGTCTCACTTCACCGGGATCCGGATATATCCACGCGTGAGACTATTCACGATCTGCGCAACCTCTTCGGCGTCGTGGCCTCCGCGCGGCACATGCTGGACGACAGGCCGACGGGCGATCGGCGGACATTGCTGCTCGACGCGATCGAGGACGCCGCGTTGCGCGGGGGACGACTTACCAGCGCGATGCTCGGGCAAGGCCGATCGGGAGGCGCCGCGACGCGCTTCGACCTCAACGAGCATCTCGCCGGCCTCGGATCGCTGATGCGCGCGCGCGCCGGTCGGCACGTCGAAATCCGGTTCGAACCGGCCGCCGGCCCGCTTCCGGTGAAGCTCGATCCCGCCGATCTGGACGCCGTGATCCTGGAGCTGGTCTCCAACGCCTGCGCGGCGTTCGTGAAGCCGGGCGTCATCCGGATCCGGACCAGGCGGCTCGGAGGCCGTGTCCGGCTCATCGTCGCCGATAATGGCCGCGGCGTGAGCGCCGCCGAACTCCACGCGGCGCTGCATGGATTCGAACAGTCCTCCGTAAACGGCTCCGGCCTCGTCCGCGTCCGGCATTTCGTCGAGACCGCCCATGGCCGCCTGCGTTTTCGAAGCCGCGAGAACCGCGGCTCCATCGCTTCCCTGAACTTGCCGCTGGTCCTCAAGGTCGCCGGCGCTGAGACCGCCGCGACGGCCCCCGCCCGGTGGAATAGAATGACCCGCAAGGAGATCAGACATGAAAAGCGACAGTCAATTACAGCGTGACGTTCTCGATGAGCTGGCGTGGGAGCCGAGCATCGACCACGCCGATATCGGCGTGGCCGTGACGGACGGCGTCGTCACACTTTCCGGATTCGTCAAAAGCTATCCGCAGAAGATGGCGGCGGAGAAGGCAACCCGGCGCGTTGCTGGGGTCAAGGCGCTCGCCGAGGAGATCAAGGTGCGCTTCGCCTCCGATCCGAAGACGGCCGATCATGAAATCGCCAAGCGCATCCTCGACATGTTCTCCTGGAACGTCTCGATCCCCGACGACAAGATCGCGGTGAAGGTCGAGCATGGCTGGGTGACGCTGAGCGGCACGGTCGACTGGTATTATCAGAGTGATGAGGCCAGAAAGGTCGCCGGCAAGGTCAACGGCGTCATCGGCGTCAGCAACTTGATCGAACTGCACACGCTGCCGACCTCCGGCGACGTCAAGGATCGGATCGTGGCGGCGATCAAGCGCAACGCCGATCTCGACGCCGCTTCGGTCACCGTGTTCACCGATGGCGGCAAGGTGACGCTGGGCGGCAAGGTCAGGGCGTGGAACGAGCGGCAGATCGCCGAGCGCGCTGCATGGGCCGCTCCCGGCGTGACCAAGGTCGAGGATAATATCGTCGTCGTCTGACCTTCGTCTGGCGAATGGCGGAGCGGCTGCCGACGATTTCCGGCGGCCGCATCCGCGCCATCTCTTCTGAATTTGAAGCTTCGTTGATCGCGGCGCCATCCGCGCCGATAGGCTGCTCAGCCAACGTCCGGATGAATGCCGCCCAGAATATCGTCCCAAATACTGTTTTCGTGGCGGCAAGTCCTGCTTGGGTTGCTTCGCTTGCAACGCGTCGGACACTCTCCGCCGAAACAATGGACATGGGCAAGTTCGAGTGGGAGAAACGACCTGTCCCCAGCCGATCCAGGACAATGATCTGATACTTCATGACTGACGACCTCACACTCGCCTTCCACGGAGCAGCCCGTACTGTCACTGGCTCATGCATGGAATTCTGCCGTGACGGGAAACGGTTGCTTGTCGATTGCGGGCTCTTCCAGGGTTCCCGTACGCTCGAAGCGCTCAACCGGAGTGCCTTCCCGTTCGACGCGGAGGAGGTCGACGCGGTCATCCTGACCCACGCCCATATCGATCATAGCGGACTATTGCCCAGGCTCGTGGCCGAAGGCTTCACGGGCGAGATCTGGTGCACGGCGCCAACGGCGGATCTGCTCGAGTTCATGCTGGCCGACGCCGGGCGCATCCAGGAGAGCGACGCAACCCGACGCAATCGACGCAAGGATCGTGCGGACCAGCCGGAGATCCTGCCGATCTTCACCGAGCAGGACGCAGTCGCCGCGTGGCGGCAGGCCCGGTCCGTTGACCTCGAGACATGGTTTGAGCCTGTCCCTGGGTTCAGGGCGCGCCTTTGGAACGCCGGGCACATCCTGGGCTCGGCGTCGGTTGAGCTCGATGTCGGTGGGACGCATGTCCTGTGTTCCGGTGACCTTGGTCCCGAGCATAAGGCGTTTCAACGCGATCCCGAGGGTCCCTCGGGATTCGATCATGTCATCTGCGAATCCACCTACGGCGACCGCAAGCGCGACCATCTCGCCATCGGCGAGCGCCGAAGCTTGCTGGAAGCCGAGATCAAGGAGGCGCTGGCCCGCGGTGGCAATCTCATCATTCCGGTGTTCGCGCTCGAGCGCACGCAGGAACTGCTGCTGGATATCGCCGCGCTGATCGACGCCAACCGCATTCCATCCACCCCCGTCTTCGTCGATTCCCCTTTGGCCAATCGCGCGACCAGCGTGTTCGCCAAATATGCCGGGTCGCTCGAGGACATGGAGGGCGAGAATGTCTTTGGTCACGCGGCTTTTCATTTCGTCGATGATGTCGCGGAATCGATCCGGCTGAACAGCTTGTCGGGCGCCATTATCATGGCGGCATCGGGCATGTGTGAAGGCGGCCGCATCCGGCACCATCTCAAGCACAATCTCTTCCGACGCGAATCCACGCTACTGTTCGTCGGCTTCCAGGCGGAGGGTTCGCTGGGCCGGATCATTCTTGACGGCGCCGAGCGTGTGCGCATTTCGGGTGAGGACATCGTCGTGCGCGCCCAGATTCGGCACATCGATACCTATTCGGCGCACGCCGATCAGGACGATCTGCTGGCGTGGATGGAGGCGCGGCGTCCTCTTGGGGGCAGTCTTTTCCTCTCGCATGGGGAAGCGACGGCGATCGAGACGTTGCGTCGCATCACCCAGGCCCGCGAATTGAGCGCTTCCATCATCGTGCCGGAGATGGGCGAAGTGTTCCGGCTGCCCGTCGGCACGCCCGCAGCCCGGATCAAGACCGGAGACCCGGAGCTTCAGCAGGCCGTGGGTCGCGACTGGCAGAACAGCTACGCTGATTTCGCCGCCGGCCTGAAACGCGAACTGGCGGAAATACAGGATGCCAGGATCCGTCAGCAGGCGCTCGACGATATGCGGGCTGTTCTGGAGAGCTACAAGAAGGTCCGGGACAAGCGCGCCGCCCGGCGGCATTGAGAGACGATGATCCGAGGGACTCGCGCTGGCTCAGGCCATCATCGTGCCTGTCTCCACGAAGCGCTGGTGCCATGACAGGGCTTCGGCCAACAGGGACGGAGAGTGCTTGCCGTAGGATGACCGCAAGGCCCGCTCGAAATAGTCGGACAGCGCAGGCTTGTAGCGAGGATGCGCGCATTTCTCGATGATCAGTCGCGCGCGCTGCTTGGGCGAGAGACCGCGCAAGTCGGCCAGGCCCTGCTCGGTCACGAGAATCTGGACGTCCTGGTTGATGTGGTCGACATGGCTCACTTGCGGCACGATGGCGGAAATCGCGCCACCCTTGGCGAGCGAGGGCGTCATGAAGATCGACACATAGGCGTTGCGGGCGAAATCGCCCGATCCGCCGATGCCGTTCTGGATGCGCGAGCCCATGACATGGGTGGAATTGACGTTGCCGTAGATGTCGGCTTCGATCAGCCCGTTCATCGCAATGCAGCCCAGCCGCCGGATCAGCTCGGGATGGTTGCTGATCTCCTGCGGACGCAGCACCATCTTGCCCCGAAAACGCTCCATGTCGGCATTGAGCCCGGCGGCGGCCTCGGGACTGAGCGAGAAGGCCGTCGCGGATGCCATCCGCAGCTTGCCGGCGGCAAGCAGGTCCAGCATCCCGTCCTGGATCACCTCGGTATAGGCGGTCATGTCCTCGAAAGGGCTGTCGACAAGGCCGGTCAGCACGGCGTTGGCGATGTTGCCTACCCCCGACTGGATCGGCAGCAGGGACGCGGGCAATCGGCCCTGTGCGACCTCATGGCGGAAGAAATCCAGCAGGTGACCGGCTATGGTCAGCGCGTCCTCGTCGGGCGCCTTGAACGGCAGATTGCGGTCGGGCGCGTCCGTTTCGACGATGGCGATGATCTTGGCGGGGTCGCACCGGAATCCGGTCTCGCCGATCCTGTCGTCCGGCCGCACGAGCGGGATCGGCACGCGGTGCGGGGGCAGGGCGGTGCCATAATAGATGTCGTGCATGCCCTCGAGCGCCGGGTTCTGCCAGCTGTTCACCTCGAGGATGACCTGGCTCGCCCTGTCCAGCCACGTCTTGTTGTTGCCGACCGACGACGAGGGGATCAGCGAGCCGTCCGGCCGGATGCCACTGATCTCCACCAGCGCCGTGTCCAGCGGACCCAGGAAGCCCTGCCACGCCATGGGTGCGACCTGGCTCAGATGCATGTCGAAATATTCCATCTCGCCGCGGTTGATCTTGTCGCGGGCGATCGGGTCGGAGTTGTAGGGCAGGCGGAATTCGATGCCATCAGCCTTGGCGAGCGCACCGTCGAGTTCCGGACCTGTCGACGCGCCGGTCCAGACGCGGAGCGAGAAGGGGTTGCCTGCGGCATGCTCGGCCTCGATCCGCTCGGCAAGGGCGAGCGGGACCGCCTTGGGATAGCCCGAACCAGTAAAGCCGCTCATGCCCACTGTGGTGCCGGGTGCGATCAACCGGGCGGCATCCTGCGCGCTCATCAGCTTCGACCGCAGCGCTTCGTAACCAATACGTCGTTCCTTCACCGTCCCGAATCTCCGATCGTGTTCAAACTGCCTGCAAGCATTCATGATACCGGGCCCGTGCGCCAGCGCCGTGCGTCCGCATGGGCGCTTACGGCCCCGGCCTATCGCTCCGCCGCGATGCCAATTGCCGGCATTTCAAACCATCCCGATAAGATCGAGGGTCGCGGTCATGCAGCCACGGCGGCCTCGTCATCAACGCGCGGACCTCGCTGGCCGCAATGCGAACCGCTTGAGGAACTCCGCGCTTGCCAGATAGCCGGCCACCAACAGCGCGATGGCGCCGAATATGGTTGCACCCGGTATCGCGAAGCCGAGCAGACCGGCCGAAGGCAGCAGCGGCAGCAGCAGCGCTGCCGCCAGGCCGGCCAGCGCGGTGACCGTCAGCACGATGTGAGGCCGGCTCGACCAGGCCGGGCGGGATGTACGGATCACGAACACGACGAGGATCTGCGTCATCATCGATTCCATGAACCAGGCCGTGCGAAACTCCGGGATGCCGACGTGGAAGACGCCGAGCAGAAGCGCGAAAGTCGCGAAGTCGAAGAGCGAGGAAAGCGGTCCCATGATCGCGGTGAAGCGTACGAGCCCCCTTATGTCCCATCCCTGCGGACGCGCCAGATCGCCGCTGTCCGCGGTGTCGAACGGGATGCCGATCTCGGAAAGGTCGTAGAGAAGGTTGTTGAGCAGCACCTGCACCGGCGTGAGCGGCAGGAACGGCAGGAACAGCGACGCGATCGCCATGGTCAGCATGTTGCCGAAGTTGGAACTCGTTCCCATCCGGACATATTTCATGATGTTGGCATAGGTCCGTCGCCCCTCCGCGACACCATCGGCGAGCACGCCGAGATCGGGCGCGAGCAGGATCATGTCGGCCGCCTCGCGGGCCACATCGGTGGCGCCGTCGACAGACAGGCCGACATCGGCGGCGCGGATCGCCGGCGCGTCGTTGATGCCGTCGCCGATGAAGCCCACCGTGTGACCGCGTGCACGGAGAGCGCGGACGATCCGCGTCTTCTGGTCGGGCGTGACCCGAGCGAAAAGGTCGACCTGTTCCACCCGGGCAGCTAGTGCTGGATCATTCAGCTTCGCGATCTCTTCGCCGGTCAAAATACCTTCGACCGGCAGGGCGAGCGCCGCCACGAGATGCTGGATCACGGGCGCCGCATCGCCCGAAATCACCTTGATGCGAATGCCCGCCGCTTCGAGCCGGGCGACTGCGGACGTGGCGCTCGGTTTGGGCGGGTCGACGAACACGCAATAGCCCGCGAACACCAGCTCGTCCTCTCCTCGGGCGTCGATTCGCTCTTGCCCGGCCGCCGGTTTCCATGCGATCGTGAGCAATCTCAGCCCCTGCGCCGCGCGATCGTCGCGCAGCGCGCACAGACGGGCGCGCAGCGCATCGTCGAGCGGCACGAACTCTCCCGATCGGTCCTGCGCTCTTGTGCACAAGGCGAGCAGCGTCTCGGGCGCGCCCTTGACGATCTCGATCCGCTCGCTTCCCTGCTCGGCAAGCACCGCGACGCGCCGCCGCTCGAAATCGAACGGCCGTTCATCCAGCTTGCGCCAGCCCTCGAGCGAGCGGCCGGTCATGTGGAGCAGCAACGCCTGGTCGAGCGGACTTTTCAGGCCGGTCTCGAAGCGGGCGTTGACCGCCGCCAACTCCGCCACCCGCTCGTCATCCTCGCCGTCGATGCCCGGGTGGCCGACGAGTGTGATCCGCGCCTCGGTGAGCGTGCCGGTCTTGTCGGTGCACAATATATCCATCTGGCCGAGGTCGTGGATCGCGGATAGCCGCTTCACCACGACTTTGGCTTTCGCCATCCGCTGAGCGCCGCGCCCGAGCGCGACGGTCATGATCATCGGCAAAAGCTCGGGTGTCAGGCCCACCGCGAGCGCCATCGCGAACAGGAAGGATTGCAGCGGCGGCCGCCCGAGCGCGAGATGGGCGAGCAGCACGAACAGCACGAGGAAGATCGTGAGCCTGACGATCAGCACGCCGAGCTTGTGGATGCCATGCTCGAAAGCAGTCGTCGGCTGTTTGCCGGCGAGCGAACGCGCGATCGCGCCGAAGCGCGTGCGCAAACCGGTCTGGACGACGAGCATTGTCGCCGTGCCGCCAATGAGCGATGTCCCGTGGAACAGCGCGTTGCGCGCGTCGGCCGGCGTCTCGGCGACCATGACGGGCTCGATCTGCTTTTCGACCGGATAGGGTTCGCCGGTCAGCAGCGCCTCGTTCACCTGCGCGCCGTTCGCCGCCAGGACGACGCCATCGGCGGGGACGAGATCGCCCGCCGCAAGCATGACGATATCGCCGGCCACCAGTTCGCGCACGGGCAACTCGATCGGCTTGCCGTCGCGCAGCACGGTCGCATGAAGGGCGATCGCCCGCTTGAGCGCTTCCGCCGTCGCTTCGGCCCTGTGCTCCTGGACGAGATCGAGGGTGGTAGACAGCGCGACGACGAGGAAAATGATGGCAAAGCTCGCCATGTCGCCGGTGGCCCCGGCTATGCCGGCGGCCACGAGCAGGATAGCGATCAGCGGATTGCCGAGGCGGCGCAGGAGGTCGAGCAGGAGATGCCGCTGCTTCGCCGCGGAGATCTCGTTCGGCCCGTCACGGTCGAGACGCGCGGCAGCCTCATTCGACGACAGCCCGTCGCAGGTCGCGGCGAGCGTGCGGAGAGAATCGTCGGGCGTGGCTTGCCAGAACGCCTGCGGCTCGGTCACCACCGCTCCCGTCCGCTGAACCGCAGCAACGACAGGAACAGGTTCAGGAAATCGAGGTAGAGCGTCAGCGCACCCAGCACCGCAGCGCCATTGCGCCCATCCGCGGCGCCCTCCTCATATTGACGCTTCAGCCGCTGTGCATCGAATGCGGTGAGCCCTGCGAACAGCAGGATGCCGACGCCCGAGGTGAGCAGATCGACAGTGCCTGAGCGCACGAACAGATTAAGCAGCATCGTCACGATGAGCCCGACGAGCGCGATCGTGAAGAAGGCGCCCAGGCCCGACAGATCCTTGTGCGTGACAGTGCCCACCAGAGCGAGCACGGCAAATCCGGCCGCAGCGGAAACGAAGGTGTAGCCGACGCTGTCGCTGCTGTAGGTGAGCAGCAAGCTGCCAAGCGACAATCCGACGAGCGCGGTGTAGAGGATGAAGATCGCGCTGGCCGTCGAGGCAGACAGCCGATCGACCCGTGCGCCGAGCAGGATCACCAGTCCCAGGGGCGCCAGCGTCACGATCCATCCAATGATGGTGAGCCCGTCGGCAGTGAACAGGGCGTCCGCGAGCGATCGGCTGTAGGAGGCCAGAAGGGCGAACGCTGCCGATAGGATCACGCCGCCGGCCATGTGGAGATAGACCGCGCTCATATAGGCGCCCAGCCCACGATACCCGCCGTTCGCATTGCCGGATGCCGGCCACTCAAATTCGTTGCTTCGATGGAGCATACGCCGGTCCTCGCCTTGGGTAAAAGCTACACTTCTACCCTGTGTCGGCACGTCGCTGCGACCAATCCGCAAAGCTACGTAAGCTGACGGGCGGCCCGGGTCCGTAGGCTTACCTAATTCGTGGCGCTGCCGAAGTCCCTATGAGCCAAGTGACAGGCAACGAGGAGCAGGCAGTGGTTTCGCTATCGACGCCCGACGGAACGGCAACAAAATGTGCTGGTGGTCCATATGACGGATGGGCCGAACTGTTCCTTCGCCCCACGAGAGCGGCCGTTGCAACCCTTACAGGCGGGCTGGCGCCGTCGTCGCTCGGTGAGGCCTTCGCAGACTGGGCGACGCATCTCGCCTTATTTCCAGGTAGCCAAATGCATATTGTTGCCGAGACCGTCCGCGAATTTATGTCGCTCGCCGGTGGTGAGTGGCGGACTGCTGCGTCCGCAGGCGCACCCAAGCCCCAAGCCGGCCCTCCAACGCGGGAACACCGCTTCGACGATCCTTCCTGGGAGGCATGGCCTTTCGATCTGATACGTCAGTCCTTTTTGCACAGCGAGAGGTGGTGGGATGAGGCGGCGTGCGATATTCTTGGGGTTACAGCGCAGCATCGGGCAATCATGCGCTTTTCGATCCACCGGATACTCGACATGCTGGCGCCCTCGAACTTTGTCGCCACCAATCCGGTCCTCCAGCACCGCATCATCGAAACCCAGGGCAAATGCCTGGTCGATGGTGTGGCAACCCTGATCGAGGACTGGCTCCGCTCGCTTGCGGGAGAGCGGCCGGCCGGCGCCGAATGCTATCGTCCTGGCGCCGACGTGGCGATCACGCCGGGCAAGGTAGTTTATCGGAACGATCTGATCGAGCTCATCCAATATGCGCCGACAACGCAGGCCGTCCGTCCGGAACCGTTGCTGATCGTTCCGGCATGGATCCTCAAATATTATGTTCTCGACCTGTCGCTTGAGAATTCCCTGGTGCGCTGGCTCGTCGGGCAGGGACAGACGGTGTTCATGATTTCATGGCGCAATGTCGGCGAAGGCGGTCGCACGCTCGACCTGGAGGATTATCGTCGGCTGGGTATCATGGCGTCGCTCGACGCGATCACCGCGATCACCGGCGGGAACAGAGTTCACGCTACGGGTTACTGTCTCGGGGGAACCTTGCTCGCGATCGCGGCGGCGGCGATGGCGCGCGATGGCGATGATCGTTTTGCGTCGATGACGCTGTTCGCCGCGCAAACCGATTTCAGCGAACCGGGCGAGGTCGGCCTGTTCATCGACGCGGCGCAGCTCGATTTTCTTGAGACGATGGCGCGCGCACGGGGTTATCTCGACAGCGCGCAAATGAGCGGCGCTTTCCAGGCGCTGCGCTCGAACGAACTTGTCTGGCCCTATTTTGTCCGCGACTATCTCATGGGCGCACGCGGCCCGATGAGCGACCTGCAAGCCTGGCACAGCGACGCCACGCGCCTGCCATTTGCAGCGCATAGCCAGTATCTTCACTCCCTGGCTCTTGCTAACGATTTGGCCGAGGGACGGTATGAGGTCGATGGTCGACCGATCCCCCTCGAAAATATCCATGTACCGGTTTTCGCGGTCGGCGCCGAAAGCGACTATGTCGCGCCCTGGCGCTCCGTCTACAAGATCCATCGGCTGATGGGTACGGAGGTGACATTTCTGCTCACCACCGGCGGCCATGACGACGGAATTGTATCCGAACCCGGCCATCCGGATCGATTCTATCGGTTGCTCGCACGACCGGCAGACGCGGACGGCGTCGATCCTGAAACCTGGATGGCCCGGACATCGTCAGAAGCTGGTTCGTGGTGGCCGGCATGGGCCGCCTGGCTCGATTTGCATTCAAGCCCTCCAGGCGTACCGCCGCCGCTCGGCGGTTCTGGCGTGAACGCTGGAACGCTCGGGAACGCGCCGGGCAGCTATGTCCTCGAAAGCTGACGAGGCGACCGCCACAAAGCCGTCGGGCGCATGGCGGTCCTGGTTTCTCGGCATCATCCTTGTGGCGGCGCTGGTCGGAGCGGTGCTGCATTTCGGCGAGATCGAGAATTTCGGCCGGCTGGTCGCTCGCGCCAATCTCTTCTGGTTGGCTCTTGCCGTCCTGTTCCAGCTTTCGACCTATGCCAGCGTGGCGGCTGGCTGGGCGGCGGTGCTGCGCAGCGCCGGCGCCTCGCGGCCGCTTTCCTGGTTGATGCGCATCGCGCTCACCAAATTGTTCGCGGACCAGGCGGTGCCAAGCGCGGGAATGGGGGGCAATGTCCTCCTCGTCGACCAACTCGTGCGGTTGCGCGTGCCGCGCGGGACGGCCGTGGCGGCGCTGCTTGTCTCGATGACAGGATATTACGCCGCCTTCGCCTTCTTCGCGGTCGCCATGCTGGTCCTGTTATGGCTCCACGACAAGGCGACGCCGCTGATGGCCGGTATGGTCACCACATTTCTGCTGGTGGCGCTCGCCATTCCGTCGCTCGCGCTCTGGCTCAGACATCGCGGCAGCCAGCCCTTGTCGCCCCGGCTCGAACGGGTGGGCGTGGTCCGTAACCTTTTGGAGATCGTCGGTCAGGCCCCGGCCCATCTGATCGGTGATCGCCCGCTTTTGCTTCGCGTCACGGGCTTCAATGCATTGGTCTTCCTTGCCGACGCCGCGACGCTCTGGGCCTGTCTTGACGCGCTGGGAGGACCCGCCGGTTTCGGAACTGCGTTCATTGCGCTGATCATGGCTTCGATCGTCGTGACGCTGGGCCCGATCCCGCTGGGCCTCGGCAGCTTCGAGGCGACGTCGACCGCAACGCTCGGTCTCCTGGGTGTGCCGATCGAGAATGCCTTTGCCGCCACCATGCTGCTGAGGATCCTGACATTGTGGCTGCCGCTTCTGCCCGGTCTTATGATGATGCGCTCGGTACTCAGGCGGCGTCCGCATCGGTCTAGGCGATCGTCTCGAACCAGCCCGCCCGGCAATCTTCCCGATTCTCGTAAGGTTTAGTACTTATCTGTGAAGTGGCTCATATCATGCTTATCATGGTCTTGATCAGCAAACAGATAGTGGTTCAAGACAAGCGTGACATTCATTTCCAGGCGCCATCTGCTTCTGGGTGGCGGTGCCGCTGCTTTGGGCATGTTACAACAGACGAACGGGCTTGCCGCCCTGCCAGGACCAGTTCCTCCGCGCCCGGCCTTGCTTCAACGCGCATTGAGTGCGCTGGACCGCCACCGCGCGACGATAAAGCATCGCGACGTGATCGGTATCGTGGATTTCAGCCAGGCGTCGCGCATTCCCCGGTTCCACCTCGTCGATGTGATGAGCGGGCGAAGCCAAAGTCTGCTGGTCGCGCACGGGCGCGGATCCGATCCGGATCATAGCGGTTGGGTCGAGCGCTTCTCGAATTCACCGGGCTCGGCGGCGTCTTCAGCGGGCGCTTATCTGGTCGGCAACGGCTATTCAGGCAAGCATGGTCGCTCGCAGCGCCTGATCGGCCTTGACCCTGAGAACAGCAACGCCGAGGCGCGCGCCATTGTCATCCATGCGGCATCCTACGTATCGGATGATATAGTTCGTGCCACCGGCAAGCTCGGGCGAAGCCAGGGGTGCTTTGCTGTTGCACAGGCCGATATAGCCCAAATTCTCGGCCGGCTCGGCCCGGGCCGAATGATCTACGCGGCCAAGCTTTAGTCAAGCGACCAAGCGTTCGCGGTACGCCGCCGTCGGTGAGGTCCGGACTCGGCTTCCCTGCACATTTCATCTCTTGTGCCGCCAAGAAGCTGAACCAGAGGGCCTGGCTTCGCGCCCGTGCACAAAGCCGTTCTCAATCATGGTCGCCATCGGGAACCCAGATGCTATGGGAATCGATCTGCAATTTCAGCAGCGCCCGCGAGGCTTCCGATCGCGCATCGATCTCGGATTGGCGAGCGTCGTTCGCCTGGCGGCGGGCATAGAGCAGGTCGACCAGATCGATTTGGCCCAGTTGATAGCCGCGCTCCGTCCGCCCGGCGGCGTCGGAAGCGCTCTGCGCCGATGCCTGCGCGCTTCGCCACGCTTCCAGCCGGGTGCGCGCATTCGACAGGTCGGCGTCGGCGATAGCCGCGACCGATCGCTGGATATTGGCGAGTTCGAGACGGGCGGCGTTTGCCTCCGCCGACGCCTGGGAGGCGGCTGCCCGGCGGTAGCCGCCTCCCAGCGGGATGGACGCCACCACGCCCGCGCCCCGCTCCATGCCGCTACGCTCACTGAACAGGCGGACACCGAAAGAGGGATCGGCGATCCGATCCGCTCGAACCCGTCGCGCAACGACGGCCAACCGCTGCGCCTCGCGGTCGGCGGCGCGGATCTCGTGACTGCGCTCGATCACCAGCGTCCGCATGGTTTCGAGTTTCTGTGGCGGCAGTTCGGGCAAGGCGAGTTCGGCTGGCTCGGGAGGAAGCGGTATCTCTGGAAAAGTTGCGACCAGGATCACGCGCGCCTGCTCGCGTGCAGAGAGAGACGCAGCGGCCTGGGCTTGAGCCTGCGCCAGTGCAGCGGAAGCCTGGTCGAGATCGAGCGCCGAGGCATCCCGTAGCTGAACGCGGCGACGCAAGGCGGTCAGGGCCGCTTCCAGCGAGCGCACCGTGTCGAGGTCGTTGCGATAATGGCTGCCGGCGGTCAGCCAGTCATGCCAGAGCCCGGTCAGGACCAACGCCGCCTGATGGCGCGCATCCTCCATCTGGTTCTCCGCAACCTCGACGCCCAGCGCGCCTGACTCGCGGTCGAGCGCCGCCTTGCCGGGGAGACGGAAGGGACGGGAGAGGGTTGCATCAAACTCGTCATAGCCGCCTTCGCGGTCAACGCTGCGGCGAATATAGCTGCCCGCGATAACCGCTTCATGGGTGCCCTTATACAGCATGTCCCCGCGCGCACGGGCGACTTCAACCCTGGCGGCGGCGGCCATGACGGTCGGATGGTTGTCGAGCGCTTCGTTGACCTTCTCGACCGGCGGGAGGTCCGCGCGCTGGGCATGGAGCATGCCAGGCGCCAGCAGCGAGAGCATGGCGAGGACGAGAATGAACGGCCTCATGCGAGCCTGCCCCGCGCCACGACCGGAACGGCGCGCCAGCGAACCGGCAGGTCGCGCCTGGATTCGGCCACGGCCCGAACCAGTTCGGTCATCGCATCGTCCGCTACGATCAGCTCGATCGCACTTCGATCAAGATTGCCCATCACGCGCTCGGCGGTGCGTGCGTCGCTGAAATCCCGGCCGCGCACCGCGATATCGTGGATGTGGATCGGCGCCTGTGATGCCGCGCGGATCGCCGCCACGACGGTTTCGACATCGCGGGTCGCGCAGTGAAAGGTCAGGAGCAGGTCAGGCATTTTCGGTTTCCCTGGCACTTTCACCAAAGCGCTCGAACAGGATGGGCAGGAGGACCAGCGTCAGCAGCGTCGAGGTGATGAGCCCGCCGATGACGACGATGGCGAGCGGGCGCTGGATTTCCGAGCCTGGGCCGCTGGCGAACAGCAGCGGGACGAGGCCGAAGGCGGTGATGCTCGCCGTCATCAGCACCGGGCGCAACCTGCGCTCCGCGCCCAGACGGACGGATTCTGTCATGCTGCGCCCTTCGGTGCGAAGCTGCCGGAAATAGGCGACCAGCACGAGACCGTTCAGCACCGCTATCCCCAGCAGCGCGATGAACCCGACCGAGGCCGGCACCGAGAGATATTCCCCCGACGCCCAAAGCGAGACGATGCCGCCCACCATCGCGAACGGGATGTTAAGCAGGATGACGATCGAGGCGCGCAGCGACCGGAGCGTCGCTAGCAGCACGAAAAAGATCAGCAGCAGCGCCACCGGGATGACGAGCATCAGCCGGGCCGAGGCGCGCTGCTGGTTCTCGAACTGGCCGCCCCAGACGATGCGATATCCAGCCGGCAGCTTGACTTTTGCCGCTACCGCCGCCCTGGCTTCGTCGACATAACCCACCAGGTCGCGGCCCGAGACGAACGCCTGCACCAGCGCGAAGCGCGAGCCGTTCTCATGGTCGAGCTTCACCGGCCCCTGGGTCCGCTCGACCCGCGCCATGTCGCTGACGCGAGCGAGAATGCCTTCGGGCGTGCGCAGTTGCAGGTCGGCGAAGCGCGTTGGGTCCGAGCGCAGGCTTTCGTCGCCGCAGATCATGATCGGAACGCGCTTCTGACCTTCCGCGACAATGCCCGCGTGAATGCCCTCGACCTGGGCGCGCAGTGCATCCTGCATCCGGTCCACCGGCATGCCGAAACGCCCGGCCGCCGCGCGATCGATGTCGAGCTGGAGATAATCGACACTGTCGTTGGCGACGGTCAGCACTTCCGACGCCCCGCTTATGCTGGAAAGGGTGCGCTGGACCTGACCGGCGAGGTCAGCGAGCGTCGCGAGGTCTGGCCCAAAAATCTTGACCGCGAGATCGCCGCGCGCGCCGGTCAGCATCTCGGACACGCGCATCTCGATCGGCTGGGTGAAGCTGGGCTGGATGCCGGGCATGCCTTCCATAGCCTTGCGCATCTCGCCGACGACGAAGTCCTTGTCGCCGCGCCATTCCGACTGCGGTTTCAAGCGCACGAAGCTGTCGGTCTCATTCGGCCCCATCGGATCGAGGCCGATCTCGTCGGCGCCGACGCGGGCGATCACGTCGCCGACCTCGGGCACCGTCAGCAACGCGCGCTGCGCCGCCATGTCGCCCTTGACCGATTGGTCGAGGCTGATCGACGGGAGCTTGGTGAGCTGCACGATCACCGAGCCCTCGTCCATGGTCGGCATGAAGGTCTTGCCGACCGCACCATAAGCGATACCGGCGATCACCAGCCCCGCCGTCGCCAGACCATAGACCAGTCGCTTGCGGGCGAATGCCGCGTCCAGCAGCGCGCGGTAACGCGGCGAGATCCGGCGCATGATCCAGGGATCGCCGTGGTGGCCGCTCTTCAGGCCGAAGGAGGACAGCACCGGAACCAGCGTCAGCGCCAGCAACAGCGAGCCAGCCAGCGCGAAGACGATGGTCAGCGCGACGGGCGCGAACAGCTTGCCCTCCAATCCCTGGAGCGCAAGCAAGGGCAGGAAGACGAGCGCGATGATGACGATGCCCGCCGACACAGGAACGACCACCTCGTTGGTCGCCTGGAAGACATGATTGAGGCGCGGATGGTCGTCATCATGAGCCCGCCCGAGCCGCTCGACGATATTCTCGACCACCACCACCGCGCCGTCGACCAGCATGCCGATGGCGATGGCGAGGCCGCCCAGGCTCATCAGGTTCGCCGACAACCCCATGCCGCGCATGAACAGGAAGGTGATGAGGGCCGCCATCGGCAGGGTCGCGGCGACGATCGCCGCCGCCCGCCAGTCGCCCAGGAACAGGATGAGCAGCACGACCACGAGGATCGTCGCTTCGAGCAGAGCTTCCTCGACCGTGCCTATGGCGCGTTCGATCAGATCGGAACGGTCGTAGAAGACGTTGACATGCGTGTCGGCGGGCAGCGTCTTTTCAACCTCGACGAGCCTGGCGCGCACGCCGTCGACCACTTGCCGCGCATCGGCGCCGCGCAAGGCGATCACCAGCCCCTCGACCGCCTCGGCCTTGCCGTTCTTGCTGACGGCGCCGTAACGGGTGAGGCTGCCGATCCCGATCGTCGCGACATCGCCCAACTGGACGATGCGGCCATCGCGACTGGCGATCACCAGCGACTGGAGATCCTCCACCGTGCGGATCGCGCCGACCGCGCGGACGATCAGCGATTCTTCTCCGCTTGTCAGGCGGCCGGCACCGTCGTTGCGGTTGCCGCTTTCGATCGCAGCGCTGATGTCTGCGGTCGACAGTCCCGTGCCGGCAAGCGCCACCAGATCGGGCCTGACCTCGAACGTCCGCACGAAACCGCCCAAGGCGTTCACGTCAGCCACACCGGGCACGGTCCTGAGCGCGGGCCGGATCGTCCAGTCGAGCAGTTCGCGCTTCTGCTGGAGCGAGAGCGGCCCTTCGATCGTGAACATGTAAACGTCGGACAGCGGCGTCGAAATCGGGGCGAGGCCGCCGCTGACCGACGCGGGCAGATCGGCCATCACGCCCGACAGGCGCTCGGCAACCTGCTGACGGGCCCAGTAGATGTCGGCGCCGTCGGTGAAGTCGATGGTGATGTCGGCAATGGCATATTTGGCGGTGGAGCGCAGGATCGCCTGGTTGGGAATGCCCAGCATCTCCATCTCGATCGGCGTGATGACGCGGCTCTCCACCTCCTCGGGTGTCATCCCTGGCGCCTTCAGGATCATCTTGACCTGCGTCTGAGCGATATTGGGATAGGCATCGACCGGCAGGTTCCCGAAGGCCCATGCACCGAGGCCCGCAACCGTCAGCGCGAGAGCCAGCACGAGCACGCGATAGGATAGAGCCGCGGCGACCAGTGAGCGCAGCATTGGCCGGTTACCGCGACAAGGCGAGCGCTTTGAGCGCGCTCGTGCCGGCGATGACGACCTGCTCGCCGGGCTTCACGCCAGACAGCAGGATGGCCTGGCTTCCATTCGCCCCGCCGCTCTTCACGTCGCGCACCGCAAAGCCGCCCTTGGTGGCGACGAAGACGACAGTCCGGCCGTTCATCGTTGCGACGGCGGCAGCAGGCACGCCGACCGCGCCCGCGGGAGCCGGGCCGGAAATCAGCAGATTGGTCGCCCGCCCCGCCACGATGCCTGGACCGGCGGCGATCTCGGCCTTCACGCTGGCCGAGCGTGTTGCAGGATCGATGGTCGACCCCACCGCCGTGACGCGGCCCTGTATGTTCGGATCGATCCGCACCAACATGCCCGGACGGACCAGCCCAACCAGCCGCTCGGGCAGCTGGCCAAGCACTTCGTAGCGGTTCGCTGCATCGATCACATAAGGCGCGCTCGTGCCCTCCACCGAATTTCCGGTCTGGATCCTGGCCGTGGTGATGCGGCCGGCGATCGGTGCCGTCAGCGTGTAGCTGCCGCTTGCACCATGGCCGTTGACCATGTGCAGGATACGCGCCTTCTCCGAAACATCGGCGCTCGTTTCCACGGCGATCGCACTGGCCTCGTCGGCACGGGCGCCGGCAATGATGCCCTCACGACTGAGTTGCGAGAGACGAGCGGCATTCGATCGAGCGGCCCCCAGCCGTACGTTCGCGCGCGTCAGGTCCGCGCCCATCATCAGCACCTCGCGGCTCGAAATCACCGCAAGTGGCTGTCCGCGCCGCACCGTGTCGCCTTCGACGACCAGGGTGCGCATCACCACGCCCGGAAAGGTTGCGGCCACAGCCACGCGCGCATTGGCGGGCGGCTGGATCAGGGCGGGCACGATCGCGAGCGGCGCTTCGCTCGCCGCAACGGCGGGTGCAAGGCGGATACCGAGTTGCGCCGCCTGCCTGGCCTCGACGCGTAGATGGCCCGGCGCCGCGCTCGCAGAGTCCACAGGGGGGCTGGACTGAGCGGCGGGCGGCGCCGTGCCGGCACGGGTGGTCAACCACCACAGGCCGGCAAGCGTCAGCGCGATCACGGCGACGCCGGCAAGGATGAAGCTGCGGTTCAACATGGCTTTCGCCTAGCGGACGAAGCTGACGACTCCCTGACGGGAGCGGAACGTCAGGCGCTGGGAAAGCGCAGCGACAACTCGCGCCTGTCCGAATCGGTCGCAAGCATCCCGCCGTGCGCCGCCATGATCCGGTCGACGATCGCGAGGCCCAGCCCCGCGCCGTCCTTGCTCGCATGGTCGGCGCGGCTGTGGCGCCGCACAAGATCGCGCAGGCGATCGGGCGAAAGGCCCGGCCCATCGTCTCGAACACCGATCGCCGCTCCGGGACCGACGCTGACATGGACAGCCCCGCCGGCGGGCGTCACGCGCACAGCATTCTCGATGAGATTGCGCAGGGCCGCCGCGATCGCCTCGCGCCGTCCACGGACGATCGGCGATTGCTCTCCGGTTTCGAGGGCGATGGTCTTGCCCGTCGCGATGATCCCCGGGGCCATGAAACTGACGACGTCGGTCGCCACATCCGTCAGCGAAACGGCTTCCGGCACCAGTTGGGCCGCCGTGGCGGCGTCGATCTGGGCGAGCAGCATGAGTTGGTCGATCAGCCGGCGCATGGCCGCGACATCTCCCTTGAGACGGCCTGCCTCGGCGTGATCGAGCCGGTCGAGTTCAAGCGACAGCACGGCGAGCGGCGTGCGCAATTCGTGCGCGACGTCGGCGGCGAAGGCCTCCTGACGCATTGCCGCATCGTCGAGCCGGGTGAGCAGATCGTTGACCGCATCGGTGAACGGCAACGCCTCGGAGGGCATTCGCGAGGTATCGATCCGGAAGCCGCGCTCATGCCCGCGTGCCGCCTCGATCTCCGCCGCCGCCTCTTCCAGCGGGGTGAAGGCCTGTCTGATGACCCGGAGACCGACGAACGCGACCGGCGCCATCAGGATAACCACCGGCAGGGCGACATGATCCAGCATCTCGTTGAGTGCGCGGGACGTCGCTTCGCCTGCGGCAAGGTCTGCGAACGACAGCCGATAGAAGAAGGCGACGGCCGCAAGCAGCAGGACCGTGCCGACCAGCCCGACCAAGCCCAGGCCACGCACCAGCCGTCGGGAAACGGACCGCCGATAGGTCATGCACCATTGTCCCGCAACATATAGCCCACGCCCCGGATGGTATGGAGGTTTCCACCCGCGCCGGCATCTTCGAGCTTGCGCCGCAGCCGCGATATCGCCGCTTCCACCGCATTGGGCGTGACGGGCTCGTTGAAATTGTAGAGCGCGTCTTCGATGGCTTCCCGGCGAACGACCGCGCCTGCGCGCCGCATCAGCAGTTCCAGCAGGTCGGCCTCGCGGCGGGACAGGTCAATCTCCCTGCCGTCATGGCGCGCCGTCCGCCCAGCGGTGTCGAACAGTAGCGGCCCGACTTGCAGCACGGTCTGGGTGCGCGGGCCGGGGCGGCGAAGCAATGCGCGAAGGCGTGCGGCCAGTTCGTCGATCTCCACGGGCTTGACGACATAATCGTCGGCGCCGGCGTCAAGTCCCGTTACCCGGTCCTCCAGCGCGCCGCGCGCGGTCTGGACGATCGCGGGCGGGACCTGCCGGTATCGCCGCCGCGCGGCCAGCCAGTCGATCCCGTCGCCGTCAGGCAGGCCCAGGTCGAGGACGATGGCGTCATAGACCGCGCTGTCCATCGCGCTGTCCGCACCCGCCAGGCAACCGGCAACGTCGCACGAAAAGCCCCGGCGCTGGAGTCCGTCCGCGACCAGCTTCGCCAGCCGGTCATTGTCTTCGACTACAAGGACACGCATAAAAATGGACCTCTCCAATATAGCCCGTTCCAGGGCTTCTGCCCCTGTTCTTTGCGTATATTGGCACGAGCGACATGGAGGTTGCGGCAGCCCAGGTCAAACCGCGCCGGGAGCTACGCTCAATCCCCGTCAGGATTTTCGCCGCGCCCGGCGGCTGTGTACTCGCCGCCCTGGCCTTCTCCCGCCTCGCCATGCGCCTGCGGGCTGAAGGCGGCGGGATCGAACCGCGTGATGCCGAACACCGCCGCGATGACGACCACGCCGCCCAGCACGACCGCCATGAAACCCGGAACCCGCGCATCCCGCGCGCCCGGGTAGAGTGCGGTGCGCTTGCGACCCGTGACCATCGCTCTGGCGAGGTTGTCGCGAGTGACTAGCGACATCACGAGAACGGCGGCGACATGGATGCCGACCAGCGCCAGCATGCCGTAGGCGAGCGCTTCGTGGATGTCTTCGTCCGCTTTGCCCGCATCGACCTGGATGCCGGTCCACAGGACTGCGCCGACCGCCGCGAACAGGGCAAGCACAGCAAGCGCGCCAAGCGGATTATGCCCGACCGTGCGCTCCGGATGGCCGGTCACGAGGCCACGGATATGCGCCACGATACCCGAAGGCCGGATGAAATTCACGAACCGCGCATGCTCGCCTCCGACAAATCCCCAGATCAGGCGAAACGCAAGGAGCACGGCCGCGACCCAGCCGGCCGCCATGTGCCAGGCGGCGATCGGACTGTCACCTTCCGAGGATAGGAAGGCCGCTGTTATCGCAGCGACGAGCAGCCAGTGAAACAGCCTGAGCGGCGCGTCCCAGACCTTGAATGTATTGCCACCAGCGGGGTTTGCCACGAGCATCGACATCTCCTTTGCCCAATCGATAGGGCCGCTTACTGACGACAGCCTGACGGCCGCGACAATGATCCCTTAGTGGGCGTCCGCTGCACGTGCGCGAAGACACTCGCGGCGGCTGAAGCTATCAGCGATGATGCTGAGCGGCCGTTCTGACGGTCCCTGAGCACGATACGCTTCGTTTGGGCAAGCAATGACGCGTTGCCCGGCGAGCAGATCTATTCGCCGCACATCGGCGCGCGCATTGTGGGCGGCACACGCGTGACAGCCCTGCGAAACGGCTATGGCGACAAACGGGAGGAAACAGATGATGATAGGTGTTGCCGGGCCTGATCAGGTTGTCGGCCGAAACGGCGAGCGGCAACTTAAAGTCCCGAGACCGCCCGCTCTTGCGTGTCGGAAACGGAACGCCATCTCGTTGGACAGCGTTTCGATTGATCCGGCAGCCGTCGGCGAGCGGATATGTGCGTCTTAGCATTGGCGTGGTGCGCGCACCCGAATTGGCGCCTCGTCGTTGCCGGCAACCGTGACGAGTTTCACGCGCGCCCTGCAGAACCGTTACGACGATGGGACGAGCCCGATCATGTGCTTGCGGGCAGGGATCTGCTATCGGGCGGCACATGGCTCGGCGCCTCGGAGCAGGGACGGTTTGCCGTGGTCACGAACCTGCGAGGCTTCGGGCCGTCGGAGCCAGGCCGACCGTCCCGCGGTCTTCTATTGAAGGATCTGTTGGCGGGGGAGGGGCGATATGCCGAACCAGCCGACGCGGACCTCGTGGATTTCAATCCGTTCAACCTCATCGTGGTCCAGCCCGGCCAGGCCGAATTCTGGTCCAACAGGCCCGGTCCCACGCGGCACATCCTGCCGCCGCAGGTCTATGGTCTGTCCAACGGCGGGCTGGACGAGCCCTGGCCCAAGACTGTTCGCCTCAAGGCCGTTCTTCGCGACTGGATCGGCGCCGGCGCGCAGCACCCCGAGAGTCTTCTGGACGGACTAATGGAAGAGACCCTTACGGAACCGTCCGATTGGCCGGTCGGCCCATCTGACGTGGTGCAGGAGCCACCTCTTTCGCCGATTTTTATCCGCGATCCGGTTTACGGGACGCGGTGCAGCACCGTCGTCGCGATTGATGGTGTCGGGCGCGGCATCATCTTCGAGCGTCGTTTCGGCGCGAGTGGAGACAGGGAGGGTGAAACGGCCATCCCATTCTCGTGGCCGCGTTGAGGCTCTGACGTGCGCCGCGGCTGGATGGAGGATCGCATCAGCCCCGGAGGCTTGCGCAGGGCATTCGCAGACATGCGCCAACCATCGCCGGTCCAGCGGCCGGCCGCGCCGCCGGTCGCCCCACACGCCGCACCTCGCGGGAGGTGAAGTTTTCCATTAGATTCAGATTACGGGGACCGCCGATATCACTCGAATGTCCCCCGGCTCGCTCCGCCGGGCCGCGACAGCCTTCGCCTTTTCGACTGCCAGCAGTCCGCGAAGAGTCGTCGCCTTGCAGGCGTCGGTTTCGCTCGCGAGCAGATTCTCGAACCGCTCGATATTGGTCTGGGTAACAAATTCCTTCATGGCCGCTGTTCCTTCGGAACGCTGCCCGGACCTGTCCGAGTCGTCTGACAGATCATAGCATGGCCCGACCCAATGGGCGCTCACATATGCCGAGAGTTCGCATTTCGGACTCCATTTCCGCGTACTTTCACATCCACATCGGTGCAAAATCTCAACGAGCGTTGCTTTGTGCGGAGATTCACTCTCTCGCGTTCGGCGTTCACGCAGGCAGCCGATAGTGTTACCGCCGCGCGTCCCGCAGCCCGTGCCGCTGTCGGCAAACTTCCCAAACCGGCCTACGTAGCATTCCCAATGCATGTCGGTTCTGCGTTTCGCCACAACGCATGCTTCCCCTTGAATTCGCACCGCAGGAGAAGACTCGATGACCTATCCCCTCGATCAACTGACCGCGACTTCCGAGGCTAATGTCCGCCTCGCGACAAGCATGGTCGAGACAGCCCGCCAGGCCGGAGAAGATTGGATGGATCTTGCGGGGAAGGCGTTCACGCATGTCGGCAAACCGGCTGAGACCAATGGCAAGGCCGGATTTTTGCCTTTTTCGCTGATCGCTCCGGGCAATCTCGGCGAAGGCGTTCTTGCCTCCGTGAACAAGAGCCGGGAGCGAACGACCCGGACGCTCGCCAGCGCGTGGGAAGCCTGGCAGCGCTCCATGGCTGATGCCTGGAATCCCGCGAAGCTGCTCGCCGGCGCGGCCAGGAACGCGGCGTCGGCCAACACGCAGCCTGCCGCCTGACGGCGTGGCTCCCGCCGGTCGTCAGGCAGCAGATTCACGCTCACATGATGCGATGCGCACCATGTGTCTGCCCAGCTGTCCAGCGGCCGGTATCGTGTCATCGTCCAATGAGCGTCTTCTCGGACAAAGGGGCCACCGCGCGAAGCCGATGGCTCGGCCGATATGCCCGGCAGGACCGCGATGATGAGCGATTTCACACCCCTCATCGATCTGGTTGCCCAGCCGGGCACTGGTCCGGTGCGCACGCGCCATCCGCTCTATCTTGATCTTCTACCGCCTTGCAATCATGCGTGCCCGGCAGGCGAGGACATCCAGGCCTGGCTCGCCCATGCCCGGGCGGGTCGCTACCGTGAGGCCTGGCTGACGCTGGTGCAGGATAATCCCTTGCCGGCCATTCACGGGCGGGTCTGCTATCACCCGTGCGAGGTGAGCTGTAATCGCAAGGACATCGACAGCGCGGTCTCGATCCACGCAGTCGAGCGCTTCCTCGGCGACGAGGCGGCCCGCGAAGGCTGGCGTCTGCCTGTCGAGGCAACCCCCTCCGGCAAGCGCGTGCTGATCGTCGGGGCGGGACCGAGCGGTCTTTCCGCCGCCTATCATCTGGCGCGGCTGGGTCACACGGTGGAAATCCGGGATGCTGGCCCGTTGCCGGGCGGGATGATGCATTTCGGCATCCCGGCCTACCGGCTACCGCGCGAGGAGCTGATGCGCGAGGTGCAGCGGATCGAGGCGATGGGCGTCAGCATCGTCCTCGATCACAAGGTCGAGGATCTGCTCGCGGAGAAGGATGCTGGCGGCTTCGACGCCGCGTTCGTCGCGATTGGAGCGCATGCCTCCAGGCATGTCGACATTCCCGCGCGCGACGCCGCGCATGTCCTCGACGCGGTCAGCCTGCTGCGCGGGGTCGGGGCCGGCGAACACCCGAAACTGGGGCGGCGGGTGGCCATCTATGGCGGCGGCAACACGGCGATGGATGCCGCCCGTACCGCCAGGCGCCTGGGCGCCGACGAAGCGCTGATCATCTATCATCGCGACCGGGCGCATATGGCGGCCCACGCGTTCGAGGCCGAGGAGGCACTCCAGGAGGGCGTGAAGATCCGGTGGCTGACCAGCATCAGGGACATCGCCGGCCCGAGCCTGACGGTCGAGGTCATGGAGCTGGGGGTCGACGGCACGCCACGCGGTACCGGCGAAATCGAAACGCTGACGGCGGACACGCTCGTGCTGGCGCTGGGGCAGCAGGCCGAAAGTGGTTTCCTCGCGAAGATCCCCGGTATCGAGGTAGCGGCGGACGGCACCGTCGTCGTCGCCCCGAACATGATGACCGGCCATCCCGGCATTTTCGCGGGCGGCGACATGGTGCCGAGCGAGCGCACCGTCACCGCCGCCGTCGGGCACGGCAAGAAGGCGGCGCGCGCCATCGACGGCTGGCTGCGCGGCGAGGACGCGCGGCCCGCACAGCCGCGCCCCGTCGTCGGCTTCGAGATGCTGCATCTGCCGATCTACAGCGACGCCGAGCAACGCGCGCAGGCCACATTGCCGGCCGCGACGCGGTCCGCCGGATTCGAGGAAGTGGTGGCCGGGCTGGGCGAAGCGGACGCTCGTTACGAAGCGCAGCGTTGCCTGTCCTGCGGCAATTGTTTCGAATGCGACCAATGCTATGCGGCCTGCCCCGAGCAGGCGATCGAGAAGCTCGGTCCCGGGCTGCGCTACCGGCTCCTCTACGATCGCTGCACCGGATGCGGCGTCTGCTACGAGAGCTGCCCCTGCCATGCGATCGAGATGATCCCCGAACCGGCGGCGAGCTGAAGGAAGGCATGATGCAGCCCGACATGCCCCGTACCGAGATCATGGACGGCAACACCGCGGTTGCCCATGTCGCCTACCGGATCAACGAGGTGTGCGCGATCTACCCGATCACGCCATCCTCGACGATGGCCGAGCTGGCCGATGAATGGTCCGCCGGGGGACTGACCAACATCTGGGGTAATGTGCCGGTCGTGCAGGAAATGCAGAGCGAAGGCGGCGCCGCAGGCGCGGTCCATGGAGCGTTGCAGTCCGGTGCGCTCACGACGACTTTCACGGCATCGCAGGGGTTGCTGCTGATGCTGCCCAACATGTTCAAGATCGCCGGCGAGCTGACCTCGACCGTGTTCCATGTCGCCGCCCGGGCGATCGCGACGCAGGCCCTCTCGATCTTCGGCGATCATTCCGATGTCATGGCGGTGCGGACGACCGGCTTTGCCCTACTGTCGTCCGCCTCAGTGCAGGAGGCCCATGACGCAGCGCTGATCGCGCAGGCGGCGACGCTCGAGGCCCGCATACCGTTCCTGCACTTCTTCGACGGCTTTCGAACCTCGCACGAGCTCAACAAGATCAGCCTGCTCTCGGATATCCAGATCCGCGCGATGATCGACCAGGATCTCGTTCGCGCGCACCGGGCCCGGGCGCTGACACCGGAGCATCCCGTCGTGCGCGGCACGGCGCATAATCCGGACACCTTCTTCCAGGCGCGCGAGACGGTGAACCCCTATTACGCCTGTCTGCCCGCGATCGTGCAGGCGACAATGGACCGCTTCGCCGCGCTGACCGGCCGGGCCTACCATCTGTTCGAATATACCGGGCCGAGCGACGCCGATCGCGTGATCGTGCTGATGGGCTCGAGCGTGGCGACTGCGTGCGAGACGGCGGCGTTCCTTGAAGCCCGGGGCGAGTCCGTCGGTGTGTTGCAGGTGCGGCTGTACCGCCCGTTCGCGACCGAGCAGTTCCTGCAGGCCCTGCCCGAGACCTGCCGCGCGATCGCGGTGATCGAGCAGACCAAGGAACCGGGCGCATCGGGCGAGCCGCTCTACCAGGACGTTGTCGCGACGTTGGCCCAGGCGGTCGCAAGCGGTACGCGCGCGGCCATGCCGCGGGTGATCGGCGGACGCTATGGTCTGGGATCGAAGAACTTCAGTCCGGCGCAGGCGAAGGCCGTGTTCGACGAACTGAAAAGCGCCAATCCCAAGCACGGCTTCACCGTCGGCATCGAGGACGACATCGCGCAGACCAGTCTTGCGGTCGATCCGGATTTCTCGCTCGAGCGCGAGGATGTCGTGCGGGCCCTGTTCTTCGGGCTCGGCGCCGATGGCACGGTCGGCGCCAACAAGGACAGCGTCAAGATCCTCGCCGAGGATGCCAACAGCTATGCTCAGGGCTATTTCGTCTATGACTCGCACAAGTCGGGCGCGCAGACGATCTCGCACCTGCGGTTCGGAAAGCATCCGATCGGATCGAGCTATCTGATCGAATCGGCCAACTTCATAGCCTGTCACCAGTCCGGCCTTCTCGACCGCCTCGATGTGCTGCGGCTGGCGGTCGATGGCGGGACATTCCTGCTCAACACGCCGCATGGGCAGGAGGCCGTCTGGCATCATCTGCCGCGCTCGCTCCAGCGCCAGATCGTCGACAAAAAGCTGCGCTTCTTCGTGATCGACGCCTCCCGGGTCGCGCGCGAGGCGGGCCTGGACGAGCGGATCAACACCGTGCTGCAGACCTGCTTCTTCGCCATTTCGGGCGTGCTGCCGCGCGACGAGGCGATCGGGCGGATCAAGCACGCGATCGAGGCGAGCTACGGGATCAAGGGCGCGGGCGTGGTGCGCGCGAATTTCGCGGCAGTCGACCATGCGCTGGCCAATCTGTTCGAGGTGGCGGTGCCGTCCACCGTGACGAGCCTGTTCGAACGACCGCCAACGGTGCCGTCGCGCGCGCCGGCGTTCGTCCAGGAAGTGACTGCCAGCATGATGCGTGGTCGCGGCGACGATCTCCGCGTCAGCCAACTGCCGATCGATGGAACCTATCCTTCGGGAACCGCGGCGTTCGAGAAGCGGAACGTCTCGGAGAGCGTCGCGCTCTGGGATCCGGACGTCTGCATCCAGTGCGGCCAATGTGGTTTTGCCTGCCCGCATAGCGTCATCCGTTCGAAATATTTCACACAGGATGCCTGCGACGGCGCGCCGGAAGGGTTCAAGCACGCGCCGGTCAACTCCCGCGGGAACCCTGAGGTTCGCTTCGCGCTGGAGGTCTATCTGGAGGACTGCACCGGTTGCGGCATCTGTGTCGAGGTCTGTCCCGCGCACAGTTCGCGCGAACCGGGCAGGAAGGCGATCAACCTTGCGGACAAGGCGCCGATCCTTGAGACGGGGAAGGCCAGCATCGCCTTCTTCGAAACGCTGCCGGTCAACGATCGCGCGCGCGTCGATTTCGCCAATGTGCGCGGCGTGCAGTTCCTCGAGCCGCTGTTCGAATTCCCGGGCGCCTGCGCCGGCTGCGGCGAGACGCCCTATCTCAAGCTCCTGTCGCAGCTGTTTGGCGATCGGTTGCAGATCGCCAACGCGACCGGCTGCTCGTCGATCTACGGCGGCAATCTTCCGGTCACGCCCTGGACGAAGGATGCCTCCGGCCGCGGCCCCGCCTGGTCGAATTCGCTGTTCGAGGACAATGCGGAGTTCGGGCTGGGCTTCCGCCTTGCGGCGGACAAGCACCTCGATCTGGCAAGGACGTTGCTGCTCGACCTGGCCGCGAGCCTGGGCGAGGAGGTCGCCCGGGCGATCCTCGACGCGCCGCAGGAGCGCGAGTCGGACCTGCGCGCCCAGCGCGCCCGTGTCGATGCCCTGAAGCAAAAGCTTGCTGCGCTGGATGACGAGCGGGCCCGTGATCTTCTTTCGGTCGTCGATCATCTCGTCAGGCGGAGCGTCTGGATCGTCGGCGGTGACGGCTGGGCCTACGACATCGGCTATGGCGGCCTCGACCACGTCCTGGCGAGCGGACGCGACGTCAATATCCTCGTGCTCGACACCGAAGTCTACTCCAACACCGGCGGCCAGGCCTCCAAGGCGACCCCACTCGGCGCCGTCGCCAAATTCGCGTCCGCGGGCAAGCGGGCGGCGCGCAAGGATCTCGCGCTGCAGGCGATCGCCTATGGCGACGTCTATGTCGCCCAGGTTGCGATGGGGGCCAACCCCCAGCATACGCTGCTCGCAATGCGGGAAGCCGAGGCTTATGCGGGTCCGTCGCTGATCATTGCCTATAGCCATTGCATCGCGCACGGCTTCGACCTGCGCCATGGCATGAAGCAGCAGGATCTGGCGACCGCCAGCGGCTACTGGCCACTGTTCCGTTTCAACCCGCCGATGCGCGCGATCGGTGAAAGGCCGTTCCTGCTCGATTCACCGCGGCCGACGATAGCGTTCAAGGACTATGCCTATAACGAGTTGCGCTATCGCGCGCTCGCCCAGAGCGATCCGGCCGTAGCCGCGGCGCTGCTCGCCCAGGCACAGCAGGTCGCCGACGAAAAATATCGCCAATACGAGGCGCTTGCGAGCCGCGGTGGCGATGGCTTCCATCCCGAAACACGCGAGGCCAGGCGACCGGCTGTCGCGCCAGCCAGGCGCGACCATTCGGGCGAGGCGGGATGACGCGGCCCGTCGCCTGCAACCGTTCGTTCGCGCGCACGCGTCTCGCGTGCGCCAAGGGGCAACATCGCTCTGGCGTGGCCGCATGGGGCCGGTCGTGGAACGGTTCGTGCCGGGCAGGCTCGCATCTCGCGCCTTTGACCGGGAGCGGCGCATGGACCTGACCACCCACTATATGGGATTGCGCCTGAACAACCCGCTGATCGCCTCGGCAGCGCCGCAGAACGGGGAAATCAAGACGCTGCGGGCGCTGGAGGACCATGGCGCGGGTGCCGTGGTGCTTCCCTCGATCTTCGAGGAGGAGATCGACGCCGAGCGCCACGCGCTCGAGCGGCAGGGCCAGCTTGCAGCGACCGGTTCGGCCGAGGCCCAGAGCTATTTCCCGCTCTATGGCGGGTACGGCTTTGGACCAGAGCGCTATCTCGATATCGTCCGACGCGCGAAGCAGGCCGTCGCAATACCGGTGATCGCCAGCCTGAACTGCGTGTCCGGCGAAGTCTGGGCCGAATACGCCCGCGATCTTGAACAGGCCGGAGCCGATGCGATCGAACTCAATATCTACTTTATCGCGGCCGACCCGACAGCGGACGGCCGCGCGGTCGAGCAGCGCTATATCGACACCCTGAAAGCCGTGAAGGCTGTCGTCGCCATTCCCGTCGCGGTCAAGCTCAGCCCCTATTTCAGCGGCATGGCGGCGATGGCGCACGCCCTCGCCGGCGAGGGCGCGGACGCTCTGGTGCTGTTCAACCGCTTCTACCAGCCCGACATCGATCTTGTTACGCTTGAACTGAAACTGGACCTCGAGCTCAGCACGCCGGCGGAGATGCGGTTGCCGCTGCTGTGGATCGCGGTGCTACACGGGCGGGTAGGGGCCTCGCTTGGCGCAAGCACCGGCGTCGAGGCGCCGGGCGATGTGCTGAAATATCTGCTGGCGGGCGCCGATACCGTGATGACGACCTCGGCGCTGCTGCGGCATGGCATCCCGCACATGAAGACATTGATCGAGGGACTGACCACGCTGCTTGCCGCGCGAGGTGTCGCCTCGCTGGCCGATGTGCGCGGCAGAATGAGCCAGCGGCACCTCAAGGATCCAGCGGCGTTCGAGCGCGCCAACTATATCCACATCCTTCATGGTCACCCGGTCCGCCGCGATGGTTGAAACGCGCACCGGAATGAGCGCGGGACGCCTCGTGGCCCAGGCGGCGCGATCACTCCCAACCGGTTTTGCCGGCGTCCCTCCCCATCGTGGCTGAATCGCCTCCCGCCCGCGCCCTGTCACGCGCGATGCCGTCGGGTGTCTGGATGCTGGGTTTCGTCAGCATGTTCATGGATATTTCTTCGGAGATGATCCACGCGTTGCTGCCGGTCTTTCTTGTGACCACGCTTGGTGCGTCCGCGCTGACACTCGGCTTGATCGAGGGCATCGCGGAAGCCATCGCCAATGTGACCAAGCTTTTTTCAGGCGGGCTGTCGGACTGGCTCGGCCGGCGCAAGCTGCTGACGACGGTGGGTTACGGTCTCGCCGCCCTGACCAAGCCCGTTTTCCCGCTCGCCGCGACGATCGGCTGGGTGGTCGCGGCGCGCTTTATCGACCGGATCGGCAAGGGCGTGCGCGACGCGCCCCGCGACGCCCTCATCGCCGACATTGCGCCGCCTGACCTGCGCGGCGCGAGCTTTGGCCTGCGTCAATCGCTCGATACGGTGGGCGCCGTCGTCGGCCCGCTTGCCGCAATCGCGCTCATGGCGCTCAGCTCCGACAATATCCGCCTGGTATTCTGGATCGCCGTAGTCCCGGCTCTTGCCTCGCTCGGGATCATGATCTTCGGCGTCCGCGAGCCGCCGCAACACCATGCCGAGGGGAAGGAGAGACTCCGGCTGTCGGATGCCGGTCTCATGCCGGTCGCCTTCTGGATGGCGACGGGCATCGCGATCATCTTCACCTTCGCACGGTTTTCCGAGGCCTTTCTCATCCTGCGCGCCCAGCATACGGGCCTGCCGCTTGCCTTTGTCCCGAGCGTGATGGTGGTGATGAACATCGTCTACGCCGGCTCGGCATATCCGGCGGGCGTGCTGTCCGACCGCATCGGCCGGACAGGTCTTCTCTCGATGGGCATTGCCTGCCTGATTAGCGCCGATCTCATTCTCGCCTTCGGCACGACGGTCGCCAGCGTCATGCTGGGCGTGCTGTTCTGGGGCCTGCACATGGGGCTGACCCAGGGGCTCTTCGCCAGCCTCGTGGCCGATACGGCGCCTGCGCGGTTGCGCGGGACGGGCTTCGGCATCTTCAGCTTTGCTCAGGGGATCGCCATGCTGGTCGCGAGCGTCGTCGCGGGTGGCCTCTGGGACGGATACGGGCCGAAACTAACATTTGCCGCCGGCTCCTGTTTCGCTGCGATCGCGCTGATCACACTCCTCCTGTGGCGCTGGCGGATCGGCAAGAACGCGGTGGGGTCCATGTAGCCATCATGGCCGTGCGGGATCCGCGGAAGGCGCGCGCGCCTGGCCGAGTATTCCTTTTGCGACCGCATAGCCTTCGGACCGGCTGGCCTCGATCGCCACATCCGAAAAATCATAGTCGCCCGAGGAATGCTCGTCCGATTGGCCGGTCCGCACGAACCGGGTGATCCTCGTCGGCGCGCCGTCCCCCATGAGCTGGATATAATCGGGCAGATGCTTGACCCGGGCCGCGCTGGCAGGATCGACATAGCTGAGAACATGGTCAATGAGCCTGCGATAGCTGTCGACCGTCTCCCGGTAGTGCAGATCGCTCCGCACCCGCTCGGAATAAACGATCTCATCGCGCCGGGCCAGAACCTCGATCATGTTGGAGGGAAGCGCCCGCTGTCCCGAATAAAGGTCGACGATGAAGACCCGCTTGCCGTCCGGGCCGCAGCGGTCGACGACGAGATCGAGCGGCGAGTTGCTGATAATGCCGCCATCCCAATAGGCCTTGCCGTCGATCACCGTCCACGGGAAGCCTGGCGGCAAGCTGCCGCTCGCCACGATATGGTCCGGCGTGAGGTCATCGACATAGCTGTCGAAGACCTCGAGTTCTGCGGTCGCCACGTTGACGGCGCTGATCAGCAGGCGCACCGGGCTCGTCTTGAGCGCGGCGAAGTCGACATGTTTCGCGATCAGCTGGCGCATGGGCGTCGTGTCATAATAGCTTGTCCAGGCCACGGGCCATTCCAGCGGGGTGAACGGCGGCAGCCACCTTGCCCTGAAGAAATTCGGCACACCGCACGTCAGGATCTGGGCCGCGGCCACCGTCTGCCGGAAAATAGCGGGCGAGAGCGCCGAGGTCAGCACGGCCAGTTCGTTCCAGAAGGCTTCCAGGGCCTGCGTCGCCTGCCGGGGATTGCTGGCAATGACGGCGCCATTGAACGCGCCGATCGAAACACCTGCGACTATGTCCGGGAAAAGCTGCTCTTCCTCCAAAGCCTTCACGACCCCGCATTCGAACGCGCCCAGCGCGCCGCCGCCCTGCAGGATCAGCGCGGTCTGCGTCGGGATCTGTTCGAGCGCGAAGTCGGCCTCCCGCAGGCGCTCCTTCACCGAGCCAAGGTTGACCCGATAACGGATGAGCCCTTCGGCAACACGTGTCTCGTCGGCGGGTCGTCCGGTCGAGAACAGCGCGCGCGGCACATCGCCCTTGAGATAGAACATCGCGAATGAGCCGTCGTCCAGCGAGCCCCGGGTAATCCATTCGTCGGCTTCCTCGGTGGCGCCCAGCACGTTGAAGCCGATGTCGCCGACCTCGCAGAAGAAATAGGAGACTTCGTCATATCTCAGGCGTCGGCCCAGCATGTTTCGCGCGGCGAGGCGGGCTTGCTTTATGGCATTGTCCCAATGCTCGATATGGCGCCGGCGCGCGAAGACCGGATCGTAGAAGCTCGTGACGTCGCCTGCCGCGAAGACATTGGGCACGCTTGTGCGCAGCAGCGCGTCGATGGCGACATAGCCGTCTTCCAGCGCGATCCCGCTGCCTTCCAAAAAGCCGCTGGTGGGCGAAACGCCGATACTGACCACGACCAGATCACAGGCTATCCGTCGACCGGCGCTCGTTTCGATTTCCTCGACCGTCGTGCTCCCGTGGAACGCGATCGCGGTGTCGTTCAGCAGCACCGTAGCGCCCTGGCTCTGCGCACGGCGTTCGAAATGGGCCGAAAGGTCCGACGCCTCGAGATGGGGAAGGAGCACGCTTCCGCGCTCGAGGACGGTGACGTCGAGCCCGCGAGCCACCAGCGACATGGCAATCTCCATACCGAGAAAGCTGGCGCCGATGACGACCGCGCGCTTTGCCGTCCCGGCGGCTTCGCGGATAACATCGGTGTCGGCCTTGGTCCGTAGCGTGTGAACGCCCGCGAGCGCCTCTCCCGGAACACCGAGAGACTTCGGCGTCGCTCCCGTGGCGATCAGAAGCTTGCCATAGGCGATTCTTTCACCTGCCGCGGTCCGCACGATCTGGCTGACGGTGTCCACGCCGACCACCGGGCTGTTGAGCCGCAGTTCGATATCACGCTCGTCGTAGAAACCTTTCGGATGGACGAAGATCCGTTCCTCGTCTTCACGTTCGGGCAGCAACTGCTTGGACAAAGGCGGGCGATGATAGGGCGGTAATTCGTCCGCCGATAGTATGAGAACAGCGCCGCTCGCACCCTCGGCGCGCAGCGTCTCGGCTGCGATCGCGCTCGCGACGCCACCGCCGACGATGAGAAAGTCAATGTGTCGGGGTACGCTGCCGGCGGTGTTGTCGGCCATCGCGGTCTCTGTCTTCACAGCTGCTCCCAGTTTCGAGTCGGTTCATGTGCGGACATCGCCGGCCGGTTCTTTGCGGCAGCCCAGGAGCGTAAGAAGGAGATCGAAGGTCTGCGGGCAATGCGCAAAAGTCCTTAGATTTCCGGCGAGGGGCGGTTGGAAGCGTTGGGGGAACGGATGGTCATGCGTGAATCATTGTCATCTGCGGCAACGACCAAGGGCCGAGCCGTCGTCGCGGTTTCGTAAACTTACGTATGCCCGCACCATCATGCCCGGGCTAACTTCTCGTTCGAAATCGCGGATCACCTGCCCTGTGCCGGTGCCCACCTTCAACAATAGCTGGGATGTAGTGTCCTGGTCGATGATGTCAGGATGGAAATATGGCTTGGGCCGCCAGGTTGCTGCTGATCATACCCGCGCTGATCGCGGGCTGGTTCGTATCGAAAGAAGATCCCCGCTTCTGGGTCGTGGCCATGGCTATAGCCCTCGTGTTCCTGGCGTTGACCTGCCTCGTCGCCTTTTATGTGCCGCCAGTGCGCCTGTGGCCGCGCCGTCGTGGACGGTGAGGTCGTCAATCGGCCGTCGATAACCAATGTCGTCGACACAAAGAATGATGTCGCAAGCAACTCCGAAGGTAGAGCGAAATCCATGACCCCGGGAGAATTCGACTGTGCGACACGGGCATCACTACCAGCACTCACCCGTTATGCGCGACGGCTCACCAATGGCGCCGACGGAGCCGAGGATCTGGTGCAGGAGGCATTGTCGCGAGCATGGAAAGCGCGCGAGCGCTTCGAAACCGGAAGCAACTTCAAGGCATGGACCTTCACGATCCTGCGCAACCTCTTCCTCTCACATGTGCGGCGCGAGCGCAGGAAGGTCGATTGGAACGATCTCGCGATGCATAGCTTGCCGGTTTCGCCACCGGATCAGGAGATTGGCCTTCTGCGCGAGGAGTTCGGCCAGGCTCTGGCAGCGCTCTCCGAATTCAACCGGCAGGCGCTGCTTGCCGTGGTCGAGGACCAGCTCGCCTATGAGGCCGCTGCCGAACAATGCGGCGTATCACTGGCAGTTCTGAAAAGCCGGGTTCACAGGGCACGGATTGCCATGCTCGCCTATCTTGGCGGGACGCATCGATCCCAACTCCAGAAATCTTCACCCCCCTATATTCATCGCGGCTTTGTCAGCCCTCCCGATGCGAGGCGATTGCCGAACAAGATATCGTTCTGCCGGGCGGCTTGAGCATGGAGGCGCTTGGTCACCAAGTCGCCTTCCGGTGGATGTCAACGTACGCGGCGACCATAGCCTCATCATAGTTGCGATAGTTGCGCTGAATGGCATCCGCACGTTGCTTCTCTGCAGCGAGCATCGCCGCACCCTGTCGGTTGAGAATGCGCACCTGGCGGCGTTCGATCTCCTCCTTCTCGTCGGTCACGCCATCGACCGAAACGCTTGAGTCGATCTCCACTGTCTGGATGGCTGCGTTCGCTCCGGCAGGTTCCTTCGGAAAAGCCATCCCGGGCGTCTGGGCGACGAGGTGAGCGCCGCTGGTCCCTGCGACCAGCATGGCCCGCGAAGAGTCGAGCGCGTTTCTTCTCAGGTATCGCCAGCTGACCTTGTCTGACCTATATCAGCCTGGTCCGTAAGGGCGACGGGCCAAGGACATAGGACCGTCGAAGCGGCTGGGAGCAGCGACTCACTCGTTGCCCCATTGAGCCAAGCCCGCCGCCAGTCCTCGCAGGCCGTCCTGCTCCGCTCCATCGTCTCCAGCCGCCATGCCTCCACATCGGCGACGATATCATCCCATTGACCGCCGCGAACATCTGTCTGACTTTCGGCATTGGGCTGGAAAAGTCGCTGCATCACCGCATCCGATTCCGTGGAACATTCGATGCTAATCTTTTCGCTGATCTGGACGAAGCGTTCCCAGGTAGCACGCGCGATATCCGTCAGGACAAGGCCAAGCTGGAAGTTCAGCTGGCCAACACGGACGAACTCATCGACTGGCGAGGCCATCTTCATCTCCCGCTTGATATCAAAATCGATACGATATCGCCCGGTCGTGGGCGGCAGGCGAAACCCCGGATCCTGCATCGCGCCTGGCGCATTTCCACCGTTGCGCCACCGACCATCCGAGCATCTGCACAAATTGTACGATCCGGATCTTCATCATCGCTTCTGATTGATCTTTGACTAGCAAGCTTTGCACGTCCAGGTCTCTACGTGCTTTTCCGCAGGGCTCGATCTTTTCAGGGTGGTTCGGACCCGATTCGGCACGCCACCATTCGACATCCGGCCAGTTTCGCGAGACGCTCCCAGCGGGATCGCCGAACGTTCTCACAATGTCGGATGGGCAGAGGATGCCGCCGGCTCTTTCTTGCACCCACCCAAGCGGGCGCAGAATCGTCTTTGTGCATCGACAATGATCTCGGGAGTGACATCGCTCACCGCCTTCTCAAGTGCCGGAACCATGAGCGTGCGGCCCTTTTCGAGCCAGGCGCGACCGGCACTGCTCTCATAGAAGGCGTTAATTCCCGTCAACTCTTCCACTGTGAAGGCCGCCGCGCAACTCTCGCGAAGCCTTGAAAGGACGGGGGCCTTCGCGGCCACCATCGCCTCTCCCAATGAGTCGCGATAGGCGGAGATTGTATCTGTGTCGTCGGGGAAGGCGGCGGACAGCGTCCGGAAGGAGTCTTCGACCGCTTCGCGGATGTTGGCGTCCATGACCTGATCGAAGCCGGAGAGCGCAATCGAGCGGGTGCACAATGCCCGACGCTGCGAAATGTCGTTCTCCGCAGCAGCGGCCTGGGCCGGAGAAATCGCCGGAGAGAGGGAAGCAGCGAGTATCAGCGCGGAGCCAAGCCAGAGGCGGCTATAGGCGGAACATCCGGCACGAGCGCGAGTGTTGTGGGTCACGATGATGGCCTCTAACTTGCCATTCTGGACGGCGTCAGGGTTGCGAGATAGTCGATGCGGCTAGTCCACGGTCACGACTTCATGCTTCCCGTGGACAGGGCGTTTTACCGGCAGCGGATGTCATTTTGCTCGATCGATCGGCCGGCAAGCGCGCCCAGCGCGCCGCCGATCAGCGTACCGGCGGTACGATGGCGACCGCCGTCGATGATGTTGCCGAGAATCCCGCCGCTCGCGGCTCCGATGATGAGACCGGTCGTCCCGTCACTCCGCTTGCAGTAATAGCGTCCATCGGATCCACGATAAACCTCGTCGCGGTCGGACAGGCGACGCTCACCATAACGGGGATCGTCCCTGTAGTAACGGGCCGCGTCATACTCCGTCGTGTAGGGATCGCTGCCGCGCCGACCGGTCGTGTCAGGATGATCGGCGCGCACGACGGCTTCATAACGATCGCGCTCCGCCTCGTAGCGGGCGACCTCCGCGCGATAGCGTTCCTGGGCGTCCGTCCATCGCCGCTGATCGACAGCGCTCTGTGCGAGCGCAGATCCGCAAACCAGGGGGAGGGCGGCGAGTGCAAGCGCGGAGAGTGCGATTTTCCATCCGCGCGCCCTTGAAGCGCTTCCCGGACAATTGATTATTGCCGCGTCGGATCGGGTGGGGCTCTCGTTCATGAGAGGAACCGGGGACATGACATTCTCCTCGTTCGGGCGGGATCTTCACCGAACGATTACAGGGCGCCATGCCGCCCCAGTATACGCAACATTACCGAACGATCAGGACTTGGCAGGTTTGACCAAAGCGGAAGGCAGCCAGTCGGGGTGCCGCGCCACAGAACGCATCGTCGCGTGGATATCAATGTCAAATGGCTGGAATCCTCTATAGATTTTTCGGTCCGGATACCATCGTCTCCCCCGGCCACCTGCTGCCTTAGTGCAGTCCCCACCCGAGCGCGCGGCCGCCACCTCCAGCCTCTCTCGTTAGCGTATCATCGATGCGAGTGACGACTTGTCGGCAGGGCTACTGAGCCACGGGAACGGTCCTCGTTCAATCATTTCCCGCTGTCGCCGGCTATTCCAGACGGCGCCGGTCACCGTTCCAACGGCGAAGCCGAACTATCGTCGTTCCGCAGATAATCTGCGAGCCAATCGAGCAGCGGACGCTGGCTTATGAGCATGCTGGGCGAGGCGCTGGAGAGAGCGAACCAGCGCGCTTCATCGATTTCCGGAAACAACTGCATCCTGCCGGATCGCGGCGGCCATTCCATTTCGAACAGATTGCTCTCCACGGCGTCGATATCGACCTGCTGCTCAAGAGCGAACGCCTCGACAGATTTGCCTCCCGCCTGCCTCAGCTGTCCAAGCCGATGGAGCTCGCCGGTAAGGCGGATGCCGAGTTCCTCCTCGACCTCGCGCCGTGCCGCAGCGGATGCTTCCTCGCCCGGCTCGATCAAGCCCTTGGGAATCTGCCATGACCCAGCATCCTTGTTACGCCAGAAAGGCCCGCCTGGATGGACAAGCAGAACCTCAACCTCCGCACCGCGGCGCCTGTACAGCAGAACTCCCGCGCTCATCGGTGCCATGACGCTGCCTCTCGGACGACTGCGCTCATGCGCCAAGCAGATGCACCGCGACGGTGCGGCGATGTGGCCGTCGCCGGTGTTCAAACAGATAGATGCCCTGCCATGTGCCGAGCGCCAGGCGCCCATCGATCAGCGGGATGGAAAGCTGCACCTGCGTCAACGCAGTCCGCAGGTGCGCTGGCATGTCGTCCAAACCTTCATCGTCATGCACATATGCTGACGGATCTTCCGGTGCGATCCGCGCGAAATAGGCCTCGAGATCGACGCGTACCTCGGGCGCCGCATTTTCCTGGATCAGCAGCGATGCCGAGGTGTGGCGGCAGAACAGGGTGAGCAGCCCCTGCCGAAATCCCGCTTCAGCGACCCAGTCGGTTACGTGCCGTGTGATCTCGACGAGCCCCTGCCGCCGCGTCGAGAATTCGAGAATGGTCGCGACCTGCTTCACGGGCCGACATTGGCACCGCAGCCGTGCATACGCACCCCCTTGATGCGGCTGTAGGGCAAATTCGACGGACCGGCGGGTGCCTGCACATCTTCCCCAGCCATGTACGGCACGATCCACCCTGCGCGTCAGCTAGGTGGGTGGCGACCGATAGGTTCAGCAGCAGGTGGTCGATCCGAGCCCGCCGCGTTCGAGCATTCGTGTTCCCAAAATAGTCCATAGGCTGTGAGACGTCTCGCCAGGATGGATCATGCGCGGGCATTGGTCCGGGGCTTGCTCCAGCAGGATATAGCGGATGCTGAAGCAGGATCGCCGGGAAGCCCGCGCCGAAGCGCGTGGATCGATAGGGCTGGCATGAACCGATCGATCACGGATCGAATTGGATCGAAGAACAGGCGCTGTTGGTCCAGCTCGATAAGGCGACTCGGGCGCGTCCCCGTTGATGCATTGCTCCGAAGAATCGACCGAAGGCGCAGCTTCGTTCGCAGTATGATGTCCAAGCGGCCAGATGGCGGCAGCTGACCTCTAAAGCGTAAGGAGGGACGGGAAGGTCGCCCGATGGACACTATGAGCCCGGCGCCTTATCCGCGAACTGGTCGAAGGCCTCCACCGCTTGCGCCGCGTACATCAGGCTCGGACCTGCACCCATGTAGAGCGCCATGCCCATCACCTCCATGATCTCCTGGCGCGTGGCGCCATTCTTGACGGCCGCCTGCGAGTGGAAGGCGACGCATCCGTCGCAGCGGATCGCAACCGAGATGGCGAGCGCGATCAATTCCTTGGTCTTGGTGTCGAGAGCACCCGCTTCGGTCGCGGCGCGCGCCATCGCCGAGAAGGCCTTCATTACCTCTGGAGTGCCCAGGCGCACTTCCTTGATCGCCCCGGTCAATTCCGAGGCCATAGCTGGCCAGTCCTTGTGCATTTTCTTTACTCCAGGCTTCAAAGGCGTCCGAGCAGCGCTGCAACCCGATAGGCTGCGACGATTCGGTCGGTGCGAGCGCGGGTGGCCCCCGCTTCGGCGGCAATCGCTTCGCGCTCGGCGTCGAGCAGATCGAGTTGCGGCTTCATACCCACCCGCACCTCGTGACGGACGCTCTCGAGCGCCTGCGCGGCCGAGGCGGCCTGTTCGGTCGCGGCCTGCTCGACGAGTTGCGCCGTCCGCACCTCCTGGAAGGCCGATATGACCTGCTCCTCGACCTGCATGCTGGCGGCGCGCATCCGCGCGTCGGCGGCGCGGACTTCGCTGCTCGCTTCGGCAACCTTGCCCGACACGCGACCGCCATTGAACAGTTCCCAGCGAGCCCGGACACCGACGGTCGCGCTGTCCGCGCGATAATCGGGAAAAAACTGGTCGCGCACCGTTCCGGCTTCGGCAAAAGCCCCGACAGTGGGCAATCGTTCGGCGCGCGCGCCACGGGACGCCGCCTGCGCCGCGCGCAGGCGGGCCTGGGCCTGGACGACCAGGGGGTTGCTGCGCATCGCCTCCTCCATCGCCTCGTCGAGCGTCGCGGGCAGCGGCGGATTGGCGGGCAAGGGCTGCAAATCGATGGGCTCAAGGCCGGTCAGGTTGGTGAAATGCGCGCGAGCCGAGACCTGCATGCCCTGCGCCCGGGCCAGACCCGCGCGCGCTTCGGCCAAGCGCGCACCAGCCTGCGCGACGTCCGTGCTGGGACTTTCACCGGCTCGATAGCGCAGTCGCGCCTGGCGCTCGATCTCGGTCGTCTCGGCGAGCAGCCGCTCATAAAGAGCCAGCATGTGCGCCGCTGTCAGGACGTCGCCATAAGCCTGGGTCACCGCCATGGCGAGTTGCGCGCGCGCGCCGCTTTGCCCGGCCTCGGCGCCTGCAATCCCTGCGCGCGCCCGATCGATGCCCGCGCCGACCCGTCCGCCGGTGAAGAGCGGCTGCTCGACCGTCACCTGGGCCGCGCGCGGGGTTACATTGGCGGCGCCCAGCCCGAAAAAGCTCTGGGGATCGAGGCGACCATAACCGATCGTCCCGCTCAGCGTTGCGGTCGGAAGCTGTCCCGACCGCGCCTGATCGAGACGCGCCTTGGCCGCGTCGGTCTCCGCATCCGCGACCACGATCTCGGGTGCATGGCGCATCGCCGCCGCAATCGCTTCATCAAGCGTCGTGGCGTTGGCCGCCGTGTTCGCCAGCAGCGAAGCGGCAAACCACAGCGTCAGGCGAGCGACCCGGCGGGATCGGTTCATTTGAAGGCGGTCCCCGGTCGGACGCCCATCGCCTTGAAGACGGTCGCGGCGGGGCAGAAACCAGTGAAGCCAGCCTGGATCATGTTGAGGCCGGCAAAAGCGGTCAGCGCGATCCACCAGGGATGAACCAGATAGGCCAGAACGATGCCCAGAAGGACGACACAGCCTGCAAATATCATGACGGCGCGATCGAGAGTCATTGTCGGATTCCCTTCCTGAAGTGAGATCACATCCGCAGCTTGCGGATGCCCATGACCTGGAGCGCCAACTTCTCGTAGAAGGGCTCGCTCTCGCCCTTGCGCACCTTGCGCAGGAAATATTTCTCGAAGCCGATCTTGGCGAGATGGACCCATTTGCCGCTCGCCGCCCAGTTGACGTTGCGTGGCGGGATCTGCGGCTGCGCGACGAAGGCGACGCCGCCATCGCCGAAATCGGCCAGGCAGACGGCGTTCCAGGTCGCCTCGGCGGTCGGCTCCTTGCCGTCCAGGATCATGTCGAGGTTAGCGGCGATCGCAGTGACCATGCTTTCGATCATGAAGCCGGTCTTGGGCACGCCGACCGGCACCGGCGTCGGGCCGGTCGGCGGGATGGCGACGCAGACGCCCAGCGCGAAGATTTCGGGAAAGGCCGGGTTGCGCTGGTGCTTGTCGACCAGGATGAAGCCGCGCGGATTGGTGAGCCCGGCAATGTCGCGAACGGCCGGAACGCCCCGGAACGCGGGGAGCATCATCGAGAAACTGAACGGCAGATCGTGGGTCTTGGCGACCGCACCGCCCTCGGCGATCTCCTCGACATGCATCATGCCGGCATCGACCTTGGCGACGCGCGCATTGGTGATCCATTTGATATGCCGCTCGCGCATCTCGCTTTCGAGCAAGGACTTGGTGTCGCCGACGCCATCGAGGCCGAGATGGCCGATATAGGGCTCGGCGGTGACGAACGTCATCGGCACCTTGTCGCGAATTTTGCGGCGGCGCAGTTCCGTGTCGAGGATCAGGGCAAACTCATAGGCCGGGCCATAGCAGGAGGCGCCCTGGACGGCGCCTACCACGATGGGCCCGGGGTTTTCGACGAAGCGATCGAAGGCTTCTGCCGCAGCGGACGCATGAGCCGTCTGGCAGATCGAAACAGTATGACCGCCGTGCGGCCCCAGCCCCTCGATTTCATCGAATGCTAAATCAGGCCCGGTTGAAATTACAAGATAATCGTAATTGACTGACGTGCCGTCATTAAGCTCCAGCCGCTTTTCCGAAGCATGGAGACGCTTCGCGCCGACCGCCGTGAAGCCGATCCTTTTCTTCGCGAAGATGGGCGGAAGGTGTACCTGAATCGCCTCGGGCTCGCGCCAGCGGACCGCGACCCATGGGTTGGAGGGCACGAAAGAGTACGTTTCCGAGTCGGATACCATCATCACCTCGGCGCGCGCCTTTACTGCCGCGTTGATTTCATAGGCGGCGATGGTGCCGCCCAGCCCGGCGCCCAGCACCACGATCTTCGGCTTGTCCATGACTTCCTCTCGCACCTCTCAAGAGCTGGCTTGACGGAATATAATGATTACACGATATATGCAATAATCAAATTGATGGAGAGTCCCATGTTTGGTTTCGGAAAGTCAAAATCGCATCGTGAGTTGCAGCCCCTGGAACTCAAGAGCATGCTCGCGGACGGTTCCGCGCTGCTCATCGATGTGCGCGAGCCGGACGAATTCGCAGCGGGCCACATCGCTGGCGCAGTGAACATCCCTTTGTCGACCTTTTCACCGCGTAATGTTCCGGATGCAGCCGGGCGAACGGTCGTGCTTCAATGTGCGGGTGGCAAACGCTCCGGCATGGCGCTGGACCGTTGCGCGCAGGCGCAGACGGCGATCGATACGCATCTGGGCGGCGGCATCGGCGCATGGAAAAACGCCGGTCTGCCGATCGTCAGCGGCAAATAAGAGCGAAAGGGTCGGGGATGCGCAGGATGACAAACTGGGTCTGGCTTGCGAGCGCATCGCTCGCCTTGGCTTCCTGCGGCGGCAAGGAAGAAGCCGAGCCAGCCTCCGCGACGCTCCCCGCCGGTGAGTCGCTGAAGCTTGCGGCAAGCGACATCGCCGACATGAAGGCGGTCGGCGCCGAGATCACAACGCGCGATTCCGCCGAGGCGCTCGCCCGGATATCCGGGACACTTGTCAGTCTTTCGGTCCGCGAAGGCGATATGGTCGAAAAGGGCCAGCGCATCGGCATGATCGTCGATGCCCGCCTGGGCTACGAGACCAGCGCTTATGGCGCGCAGATCGCCGCCGCGCAGGCCGAGGCGGCGCGCGCGCGCGGCGACCTCGCCCGCGTCCAGGATCTCTACAACAACAAGGTCTATGCCAAGGCGCGCCTTGACCAGGCGGTGGCCATGTCGCGCGCCGCGGATGCACAGGTCGCGGCTGCGCGTGCGCAGCAAGGCGCGAGCGCCAGCGTCGCCGGCCAGGGCGCGATCCTCGCGCCAGCCAGCGGCCGGGTGCTGCGCGCCGACATCCCGGCCGGATCGGTCGTCGCGCCGGGCATGTCGGTGGCGACGATCACCGCCGGTCCGCCGCTGCTGCGGCTCGAGCTGCCGGAATCGCTTGCCGGGCAGGTGCGCAGCGGCGCGCAAATCCTGGTGGCTGACGGCGATCCGCCCGACGGGTCGCGTCAGGGCCGAGTGACGCAGGTTTATCCCGCTGTCACCGGGGGCCGGGTGCGGGTCGATGCGACCGTGCCCGGCCTTTCGACACAGCTTGTCGGGCGGCGCGCGGGCGTCTCGATCGAAGTCGGCCGCCGCCGTGCCCTGATCGTGCCGCGCCGCTTCGTCTCGACCCGCTACGGCATCGACCAGGTCGATGTCGTGACGGCCGACCGCCGGGTGAGCGCCGTGCCCGTGCAGGTTGCGCCCACCGCCAACCCCGACAGCATCGAGATCCTGAGCGGCGTCGCGGCCGGGGACACGCTCTTCCTGGCGGGCGCACGCAAATGAACCTCGGCATCTCCGGTCGCCTGACCCGCGCCACCATCATGTCGCCGCTGACGCCGCTCTTCCTGATGGCGGCGATCGCGGTCGGGCTGCTCGCCATCTTCTCGATTCCCCGCGAGGAGGAGCCGCAGATCAGCGTGCCGATGGTCGACATCCAGGTGATGGCGCCTGGCCTCGCCGCTGCCGACGCCGTCGAACTGGTCGGCATTCCGCTCGAGACCATCGTCAAGAGCGTCGATGGCGTTGAGCATGTCTATACCCAGGCCGAAGATGATGGCGTGATGGTGACGGCGCGCTTCCTGGTAGGATCGGACCCCGAGGACGCCGCGACCCGTATCGACGAGAAGCTGCGCGCCAATTGGGATCGAATCCCGGTGGGCATTCCCGACCCCAAAGTCACGGTGCGCGGGATCAACGACGTCCCCGCAATCGTGCTCACACTCACGCCCAAGCCGGGGGGCGCTGGGCAATGGAGCGACCAGGCGCTCCACGATCTTGCCACCAAGTTGCGCACCGAGATCGCCAAGGTCGACAATGTCGGCCTGACCTTCCTGACCGGCGGCCGTCCCGACGAGATCCGGATCGCACCGGACCCGGCCAGGCTCAACCAGTATGGCGTGCCGCTCGGCAGCGTCATCGAAGCGGCCGGCCAGGCCAATCGCAGTTTTCCGGCCGGCAGCATTCGCGAGGGCGGCAAGGCGGTTTCCGTCACCGCCGGCCGCACTTTGTCCTCCGCGCAGGAAGTGGGTATGCTCACCGTCCGCTCGGCGCGCGGCGCGCCGGTCTATCTGCGCGACGTTGCCGCCGTCAGCCAGGGACCACGCGAGGACCAGGCCCGAGCCTGGCGTTGGGCGCGGAGCGGCGACCAATGGTCGAGCGCGCCTGCTGTCAGCATCGCCATCGCCAAGCGGTCGGGTGCCAACGCGGTTGTCGTCTCTGACGCCGTGCTGTCCAGGATCGAAAGCCTCAAGGGCAAGCTCATCCCCGCCGGGGTCGATGTCGCGGTCACGCGCAACTATGGCGCGACCGCGAACGAGAAGGCCAATGAGCTGCTGTTCCATCTGGCGCTCGCGACCGTCTCCATCGTCGTCCTGATCGGCTTTGCCATCGGCTGGCGCGAGGCCGGCGTGACCGCCGTCGTCATCCCCACGACGATCCTGCTCACCATGTTCGCCTCGAACCTCATGGGCTACACGATCAACCGCGTCAGCCTGTTCGCGCTGATCTTCTCGATCGGCATCCTGGTCGACGATGCCATCGTCATGATCGAGAATATCGCCCGCCATTGGGCGATGCCGGACGATCGAACCCGGACGCAGGCCGCGATCGAGGCCGTGGCCGAGGTTGGCAATCCGACCGTGGTGGCAACCCTCACCGTGGTCGCCGCCTTGCTGCCGATGCTGTTCGTCTCCGGGCTCATGGGCCCCTACATGGCGCCGATCCCGGTCAACGCCTCGGCGGCGATGGTCTTTTCCTTTTTTGTTGCGGTCGTGATCGCGCCCTGGCTGATGGTTCGCTTCGCGCGCAAGGCGCTGACGGACGGAACGGCGCATGCCGGCCACGCACATGACCAGAGCGGCGGCAAGCTGGGCCGGCTCTATGCCCGCGTCGCCCACCGCGTGATCGACAGCCGTGCCTCGGCGCGCAATTTCCTGATCGCGGTCGGCATCGCCACGCTGCTCGCCTGCTCGATGTTCTATTTCAAGGCCGTGACCGTGAAGTTGCTGCCCTTCGACAACAAGTCGGAGCTCCAGGTGGTGGTCGATATGCCCGAAGGCACGAGCCTGGAGGCGACCGGCCGGACACTTGAGGATGTGGCGACCGTGGCGCGCAGGCTGCCCGAGGCAACCGCCATGGAAGCCTATGTCGGGACGTCCGCGCCGTTCAATTTCAACGGCCTCGTCCGCCACTATTTCCTGCGCAACAAGCCGGAGATGGGCGACGTGATGGTCGCCTTGTTGCCCAAAGGCGAGCGCGACCGGTCCAGCCACCAGATCGCCCTTGTCCTGCGCGAACAGCTCAAGGCGCTGAAACTGCCCGATGGGGCGTCGGTCAAGGTGGTCGAGACACCGCCAGGGCCGCCCGTGCTCGCGACCCTGCTGGCTGAGATCTATGGTCCCGATGCACAGACCCGGCAGCGCACCGCGACCGAACTGGAAAAGATCTTCCGTTCGGTCCCCTATATCGTCGATGTTGACAACAGCTTCGGCCAGCCTCGACCCAAACTGCGCCTGGTCCCGCAGCGGGACCGCATCGATTATTATGGGCTCTCCGAGCGTCAAGTCGCCGACAGCATCGGCGCGCTGATGGGCAGCCAGACGGTCGGCTATGCGCCGCGCGGCCAAGGCCGCACGCCATTGCCGATCACCATCGCCTTGCCGCAATCGGCACGGGGATGGTCGCAGACGCTGGCCAGCACGCCGGTCGCGGCAACGCCGGGCGGCGCGCTGATCGAGCTGGGCGCAATCGTGGATGCGCGCAACGAACAGGGCAGCCTGGCGATTTTCCGGCGCGACGGCCGCTTCGCCGACATGGTCACGGCCGAACTCGCCGGCGACTATGAGGCGCCGATCTATGGCATGCTCGCTGTCGACAAGGCGGTCGATGCCTATGACTGGGCGTCCAAAGGCCTCGCCAAGCCGACCATACGCCTCAACGGCCAGCCCGAAGATGAAGCCGTCACCTCGCTGCTATGGGACGGCGAGTGGGAAATCACCTGGGTTACCTTCCGCGACATGGGCGCGGCGTTCATGGTCGCACTGCTCGCCATCTACATCCTTGTCGTCGCCCAGTTCCGCAGTTTTAGGCTGCCGCTGGTGATCCTGACGCCGGTGCCGCTGACGCTGGTCGGCATCGTCATCGGGCACATGCTGTTTTCGGCGCCCTTCACCGCTACGTCGATGATCGGCTTCATCGCGCTCGCCGGCATCATCGTGCGCAATTCGATACTGCTGGTCGATTTCATCCGACACACCGCGACACCCGGCAAGCCGCTGCGCGACGTGCTGATCGAGGCGGGCGCGATCCGGTTCAAGCCGATCGTGCTGACGGCCGGGGCGGCGATGATCGGCGCGGCCGTGATCCTCACCGACCCAATCTTCCAGGGTCTTGCAATCTCGTTGCTTTTCGGCCTTGCTTCTTCGACCCTGCTCACCGTTCTCGTCATCCCGGCGATCTATGTCGTGCTGCGGGATGACGGGAAAAGCGCGACACGATGATGGCCTGGAGTGCTGCCGCCGAAATGCTCTGCGAGCGTGCGACGGAAGTCGCCGACCTGCTCAAGCTGGTGGCCAACGAGCAAAGACTGCTGCTGCTGTGCCGCCTGCGCGAGGGCGAGGCTTCGGTGGGCGAACTGGTGGGATTGTGCGGCCTGTCCCAATCCAGCGTTTCCCAGCATCTGGGGAAGATGCGCGAGGGCGGCCTGGTGCAAACCCGCCGTGAAGCGACCACGATCTACTATAGCATGGCAAACCCCCATGTGGATGCGCTGATGGAATTCCTGTGCAGCCGTTTCGGGCGAACGGAAGAGCATATATGAGAAATGGATAGGCGGCCGCCTTGGTGTTCCTGAAAGTGCTACCCACGGAATCCGGCACCTACAGACCTGTTCCGCACCGTCGCGACGCAATTCGAACGGAGCTATTGCATGCTATCGATATTGTCATGCGCGAAGCAGCTCGCCCGACATTATGGCTATACAGAATTCACGAGACCATCGGCACGTGTCCGTGCGGCACTTTCCCGCTCCACTCGACGTAGCGAAACGCGCCTACCGTCACGAGTTCTGGCGTCCGGCGACGGTCGTTGCTTCAGCATAAGGGCCTCTACGGATATCGGCAAAGGAAGATAGCGCCGAGACAGGAAACATTGATTTCTGCTGGAGAAGTGCAATGACCGACCGGGAAGATGAGCGCGGGTCCACGATGAGCACAGGTGCTCCGGCGCTGAGCGATCGCAACTCGCTGACGGTTGGTCCGGATGGCCCGATTCTACTTCAGGATGTCCATTTTCTCGAGCAAATGGCGCACTTCAACCGCGAAAAGGTCCCCGAACGGCAACCGCATGCCAAAGGTTCGGGCGCTTTCGGTATATTCCAAACGACCAAGGACGTTTCCGCCTATACCAAGGCTGCCCTGTTCCAGCCGGGCACAACTACTGACATGCTCGCGCGCTTTTCTACCGTTGCCGGCGAGGCCGGCAGTCCCGACACTTGGCGCGATGTGCGTGGCTTCTCGCTTAAATTCTACACCGACGAAGGCAATTATGATCTGGTCGGCAACAACACGCCGATATTCTTCATTCGCGATGCAATGAAATTTCCGCACTTCATCCGCAGTCAGAAGCGTTTGCCGGATTCGGGTCTGCGCGACAATCATATGCAGTGGGACTTCTGGACCAGTAATCCGGAATCCGCCCATCAGGTGACCTATCTCATGGGCGAACGCGGTCTGCCCCGCACTTGGCGCAACATGAACGGCTACGGCTCCCACACTTATATGTGGATCAACGCCGAAGGCGAGAGATTCTGGGTGAAATATCACTTTCACACCAATCAGGGCATGGCCTTCTTTACCAATGCCGAAGCCGCGGCAATGGCGGGGGCCGATGCGGATTTCCATCGCCGCGACCTGTTTGAAGCCATTGCGCGCGGCGAGCATCCCAGTTGGGCGCTGTCTGTCCAGATCATGCCCTATGCAGATGCCAGCGCCTACCGGATCAACCCGTTCGATCTGACCAAGACCTGGTCGCATGCGGATTATCCGCTGATCCCGGTGGGCGCGATGACGCTCAATCGCAATCCGGAGAATTTCTTCGCCCAGATCGAACAGGCAGCGTTCTCACCAGGAAACACGGTGCCGGGCATCGGCCTGTCGCCCGACAAGATGCTGCTCGGCCGGGCGTTCGCCTACAACGACGCGCAGCGTAACCGCATCGGCACCAACTTTCACCAACTGCCGGTCAACCAGCCGAAGGTAGCGGTTAACACCTACATGTTCGACGGCCAGATGGCCTATCATCACAGCGGTAGCGCTCCGGTGTACGCGCCCAACAGCGGCGGCAGAAGCTGGGCGGACGAAACAGGGCCTGTTGCGGACGGCTGGGAGGCCGACGGTCCAATGGTTCGCAGCGCCTATACGCTGCGCGCCGAGGACGATGACTTCATGCAACCCGGGATCATGGTCCGCGACGTGTTTAATGACGGGCAGCGGACGAAGCTGGTCGATCAGGTCGCGGGCAGTCTGCTCGGCGGCGTCCGCTCGCCGGTTCTTGAGCGGGCGTTCGAATATTGGAAGAGCATAGATGCCGATGTCGGCCGCCGGATCGAGCAAAGCGTCCGCAGCGGCGGCGCACCGAAGCCGTCGGAGGGCATGGGCGAGGGCTGATCATCGGCTATACGGGCGATAAATCGTCTGAGGCGTTTCGAACAGGGGTCGGTCGTTACGGCTCCTCTAGAGACTCTCATGCACGATAGCTTTTCGCGGGAGGTGAAGATCAAGCTGGCACTTGAAAATTGCTCCGCCTTAAAGGGCTTCATCAATGTCATGGAGGAACTGGTCTCGGTTCTCTATCTTCCTGCGACGCATGCCATACATACGATCGATCGCGATTTGGAGCGCAAGGAGGCCCGCGCCCCGCTTGATCCGCCCAGCGTGTATTCGATCGCCATTGCGTCGCAGACAGTCCGAACGTGACACTCTTCGAAAAGGATATCGTCGTCATCGGCGGCGGGCAGGCCGGTCTTTCGATGGGCTGGCATCTGCTGCGGTCCCAACGCGACTTCGTTGTCCTTGACGACGGGACGCTGCCCGGCGGGGCCTGGCGCCATGGCTGGGATTCGCTGCGGCTGTTCTCGCCGGCGGCCTATAGCTCGCTGCCGGGATGGCAGATGCCTCCGCCAGGCCATTATGGCTTCCCCACCCGTGATGATGTGATCGCATATCTCGCGGCCTATGAGACGCGATACGACTTTCCGGTCGAACGCCCCGTCCAGGTGTCACAGCTGCACAAGGCGGACGATGGCCGGCTGCGAGTCGAGACGGATCGCGGAAGCTGGCTGGCGAAGACGGTGATCGGGGCGACGGGAACCTGGAGCCACCCCTTTATCCCGGACATTCCCGGCCGTTCCAGCTTTGCCGGCATCCAGCTCCACTCCGCGCACTATGTCCGGCCCGACGTTTTTGCGGGCAAGACGGTGCTGGTGGTCGGCGGCGGCAATTCGGGCGCGCAGATCCATGCCGAGATCTCGCAAGTGGCGCATTCGAACTGGGTTACGCAAAGCCCGCCGGTCTTCCTGCCCGATGATGTCGATGGGCGTGCGCTGTTCGAGCGCGCCACGGCCATGCATCGTGGCGAAGCCATTGCCGGACCCGCGCTCGGCTTCGCGAACATCGTCATGGTGCCTCCGGTTCGCGAGGCGCGGGATCGTGGCGCGCTCGCCAACGTGCGGCCATTTATTCAGATGACCCCAAATGGCGTTGTCTGGCCCGAAGCGGCGGAAACGAAGGTCGATGCTATCATCTGGTGCACCGGCTTTCGCGCCGCGCTGGGTTTTCTGGGCGATCTTGGATTCGTCGGCGATGACGGGCGCGTGGCGGTAAATGCTCTTGGCCAGGCCGAAGCGGAACCGCGGCTCTGGCTGCACGGCTATGGTGACTGGACCGGCTTTGCTTCCGCCACGTTGATCGGAAGCGGACGCAGGGCTCGCGCGATCGTGCGGGCCATCGTCGCGAGCGACGCGGCGCAAGCAGCAAGCACGGCCTTTAGGTAAATATGCGGATATTGGCATGGGCAGGCGCGGCATATCGAGGTTGCATGCTTGTCACCAACCCCATGGCCGCCTGTCCGAGCCAATTTGCCCGGGGCCCTCGCCGTTCTTTGGGACGGCGAAGACCACTGTGTCTGTGAGCTCATGGAAGTCCTCGACGTCTCCCAGTCGCGCAGGTCGCGACAAATGGGGCGGACTCAAGGCCACCGGTCTCCTCGTCGACCGGCGCGATACCCAATGGGCGCGCTATCACCGTAATCCCCGAATCGCGCCAGAGATCGCGGCGATCGTCACGGCGATGCTGGATGCGCTCCCGTCCGATGCTGGAAAGGCGCTCTGAGAATGGCGACGCGATCGACCGCCCCCTCGCCGTGGCGGCGGTCGGCGTCGGCCTGGAGCATGGGCTTGATCGTCACGCTGATCGCTTGGTTTGCGATCTATCGCCAACTCCAGCCCTTTTCCAACTGGGCCGCTGCCCATCTGCCGATCCAGCCGGGCACATCGCTGGCCGAGGCCGTCTCCTTCTTCCTGTATGACACCGCCAAAGTGTTGATGCTGCTGACCCTTGTGGTCTTCGCCATGGGCGTGGTTCGCACTTGGTTTTCTCCCGAGCGAACCCGCGCCATCCTCACGGGGCGGCGGGAAGGCTTTGGAAATGTGGTGGCGGCCGGGCTGGGTATCTTCACGCCCTTCTGCTCCTGCTCCGCCGTCCCGCTGTTCGTGGGGTTCGTCTCGGCAGGGATCCCGCTGGGGGTGACTTTCTCCTTCCTGATCGCGGCTCCGATGATCAACGAGGTCGCGCTTGGCCTGCTCTTCGCCCTGCTCGGCTGGAAGGTGGCACTGACCTATTTGGCGTTCGGACTCAGCATCGCGATCGTCGCCGGCTGGGTGATCGGCCGCCTCCACCTCGAAGGCTGGCTCGAAAGCTGGGTGCGCGACCTGCGAACCGCGCCCGTCGATCTCGAGGCGCAGCGGTTGAGCCTAGTCGACAGGTTCGAAGCGGGATGGGATGCCGTTCGCGACATTGTGGGCCGCGTGTGGATCTGGATCATCGCGGGTATCGCGGCAGGCGCCTTCATCCATGGTTATGTGCCGGCCGAGCTTCTGTCCCGTATCATGGGGCAAGGCGCATGGTGGTCGGTGCCGGCCGCGGTCCTCCTGGGCATTCCGATGTATTCCAATGCCGCCGGGATCATTCCCGTCGTGGAGGCGCTGCTGGGCAAGGGCGCCGCGCTGGGAACGGTGCTGGCCTTCATGATGTCGGTTATCGCGCTGTCGCTCCCCGAAATGATCATCCTGCGCAAGGTGCTCAGCATCAGGCTGATTTTGGTTTTCATCGGGGTGGTCGCGACCGGCATCCTGGCGGTCGGCTTTCTCTTCAACGCCCTCTTCGCCTGAAAGGACAGTCATGAAGAACATCAAGATACTCGGCCCCGGATGCAAGCGATGCCAGGCAACGGAGGACATGATTCGGGCAGAAGCCGGCAAGCTTGGTGTGGACATGACGATCGAGAAAGTCACCGACTATGCCGCAATGGCGCAATTTGGCGTGATGTCGACGCCCGCCGTCGTGATCGACGGGAAGGTTGTGCATGCTGGCGGGCTGCCCAAGCAAGAAGACATCGGTAAGTGGCTGGGGGCGTGAGGCCGGTCCAGCGCCTTTTTTCCTTTGCGGGACGAACTCAACGCGCAACCTGCTCGCCATCAAGCTTAGAATAGGTGATCCGGAGGAAAAGTATGAACTGGCCACTCCATCTTCGGTAAGCCACTTGATCACGCCGGTCGGCACCAACCATAGTGCATATTCATGCCCACGAACGCATTGTGCTTCACGATATCGGCGCCGGCGTTCAAATGAGCGGTCATATTCAATGTCGCCCATATTTTGATCGAGGCGACCGCAGGACTCAAGATCGGTTCACTCGTGCTTCTTGCCGATGCCGGGCATAACCTGATCGACGTTGCTGGGCTGCTGATCGCATGAGGGGCAGCGACTGCCGTCCGAAAGCGGCAATCGGAGCGCTTACCTAATGGGTTGGGCCGCTCCGCCATCCTTGCTGCGCTCGGCAACGCAATCGCGATTCTGATAGGCGTGGGTGCGGTGGCCCTGGAAGCCTTCGAGCGCTTTTCGACGCCGGTTGAACCGCTGGCCCTGCCTACCCTAATCATTTTCGCCATTGGCATCGCTATCAATACCGGAACGGTGCTGCTCTTCCAAAAAGACGGAAGAACGATTTCAATGCAAAGGTGCCTTCCTGCACATGGCAGCCGACACCGGGGCATCGGCGGGCGTCGCGATCGCTCCGGAGGTCTTCTCGCAACGGGCTGGCTGTGGCTCGATCCGCTTGTCGCGACTCTGGTGAGCCTCTTCTTCGCATAGACATCGTTCGGATCGCTCAAATCGTCCTTGGGATTTTCGTTAGACGCCGAGCCGGCTTCGGTGAAGAAACGTGCGGTCGACAAATGTTTTTGATCCCGACCGGGTGTCACGGCCGTCCACGATCCCCACTGGATTGCGGCGACTCTGCCTGCTACCGCGTGCCGGATCGGCATATGCAGAATCAGTTACGAGATGTGCCTCAATCTTCGAGCAGGGCGCGCAACATCCACGCCGACTGCTCATGCACGCCGATCCGCTGGGTCAGGAGGTCGGCTGTAGGTTCGTCGCTGGCGGCCTCGACCACTGCATAGAGGCCTCGCGCGGTTCGCGCCGTCGCTTCATGGCCTTGCGCCAGGATGGCGACCATCTCGAGCGCCTTGGGGGGCGTCGCCGGAGCGTCGGGAAGCGAACTCAGCTTGGCATATTGGCCGTAGGAGCCCGGGGCGGGATGGCCCAGTGACCGGATGCGCTCGGCGATCGGGTCCACCGCATTCCACAGTTCGGTATATTGCGCCATGAACATCGTGTGCAGGCTGTTGAACATCGGCCCGGTGACGTTCCAGTGGAAATTATGCGTGGTCAGGTACAGCGTATAGGTGTCCGCGAGCAGGTGGCTGAGGCCGTCGCTGATCGCTGCACGATCCGTATCACTGATGCCGATGTTGAGGCTCATGGCTGTCTTCCAATCTTCACTGGGAATGTTGTTCGTGGGTCTTGCCCACGCTAAAGCGTCATGTCTTCGTCTGGGTCGGTATGGAATTCATGCCAGAGCCCGTTGAGGATGCCGAAGGCGACGGCCAGGCCAAGGCCCAATACCCAAGTAAAATACCACATGGTCGATGTCCTCGAGATCAGTAGAAGTCCGGGTTGGTGCCGACGTCCTTGAGCGTGATGCGCCCGAACAGCACCTTGTAGACCCAAGCGGAGTAGAGCAGCACGACCGGCAGGAAGACCAGCGTGACCAGCAGCATGACGAACAGCGTCAAATGGCTGGAGGATGCGTTCCAGACGGTCAGGCTGGAGGCCGGGTCGATCGAGCTGGGCAGGATGAAGGGGAACATCGATAGGCCCACCGTGGCGATGATGCCGAGCGTGCCGAGCGACGAGCCGCCGAACGCCAGCGCTTCGCGGCCGGTCCGGATCCCAGCCAGCGCAATCAGCGGGCCTGCAAAACCAAGCACCGGCGCGACCAGCATCCAGGGATGGAGGGTGTAATTGCTCATCCATGCGCCGGGCGCGGCAATCATGGTCATCAGATGCGGGTTGGAGGGGCCCATCGGGTCCACCACGCCTGTCATGCGGAATCCCATGCCGCCGCGCGCCACCATTAAGCCCCCGATGGCAAAGAGCAGGATCGAAAGGATTGCCGCGATCTGCCCGAAACGCCGGGCACGGTCATGAACTGTGCCGCGTTCGATTTTGATCGCCAGCCAGCTTGCGCCATGCAGGACCAGCATCGCGACCGAGAGCAGGCCGGCCAGCAGCGAGAACGGGTGGAACAGGCCCAGCAGCGAGCCCTCATAGAAGGAGCGCAGGTCGCCATCCAGACGGAAAGGGATGCCGGTCAGCACATTGCCCACGGCCACGCCGAAGACCAAAGCCGGCACGAACCCGCCAACGAACAGCGCCCAATCCCACCGGCTGCGCCATGCCGCGTCGGGCCTCTTCGAGCGATATTTGAAGCCGACGGGGCGCAGGATCAGCGCGGCGAGCACCAGGAACATGGCAAGGTAGAAGCCGGAAAAGCTCACCGCATAGACGAACGGCCAGGCCGCGAAGATCGCGCCGCCACCCAGAATGAACCACACCTGGTTGCCCTCCCAGGTCGCGCCGATGGAGTTGATGACCATGCGCCGCTCCGCGTCGGTTTTGGCGACGAAGGGCAGCAGGGCGGCGACGCCGAGATCGAACCCGTCCGTCAAGGCGAAGCCGATCAGCAATAGGCCCATCAGAGCCCACCAGATCAGGCGGAGGGTTTCATAGTCGATGGGAGGCACCATGATCGCTCTCCTTATTCAGCGGGCAGCGGCGTGTAGCCGTGCCCCGCTACAGCAGCATCGGATTGCTCATTTTCATGGTCGAGCGGTCCCTTGCGGATCGCCGCCAGCATGAGCCGCACCTCGATCATCGCCAGCGTGCCATAGAGCAGCGTGAACCCGATGATCGTCGTCCAGAGTTGGCCGACCGTCAGGCTGGAAGCGCCCAGGAAAGTCGGCAGCACACCCTCGATCGCCCAAGGCTGGCGTCCGATCTCTGCAAGCACCCAGCCGAACTCGGCGGCGAGCCAGGGAAGCGGAATGATCCAGACCGCAGCCCGCATGAACAGGCGGCAGAAGCCGTTGACGCATCCAAAGCGCCGGATCGAGGCCATGTAGAAGGCGGCGCCGAAGAAGGCGATGAAGAAGAAACCAAGGCCGGCCATCACCCGGAACACCCAGAACATGACGGGCACGTTTGGCACCGTGGACCATGCGGCCTGGACGACCTGGTCCGGCGTGGCATTGCGCGGATCGGCGACAAAGCGCTTGAGCAGCATGGCATAGCCGAGATCGAGCTTGTGCCGCTCGAACTGCTCGCGCGCGACCATGTCGGTGCGATTGACCTTCAGCTTCTCGACCGCGTCATAGGCCTGGATGCCATTTTCGATCCGGCCCTGCGCCTTGGCGACAAGTTCCGTGATACCCTCAACCTGGCCGGTCAGGCTGCGCGTCGAGATCAGGCCCAGCACATAGGGGATCTTGATCTCATAGCGTGTGTCGCGCCCTTCGAGGCTGGGTATGCCGAAGATGGCGATGCCGGCAGGCGCGGGTTCGGTGTGCCACATGGCCTCGAGCGAGGCCAATTTCATCTTCTGGTTGTCCGTAAGTGCGTAGCCAGACTCATCGCCCAGCACGACGACCGAGAGCGACGATGCAAGACCGAAAGCGGCGGCGACGGTGAAGGAGCGCTTGGCGACGGCGACCCATTTGCCTTTCAGCAGATACCAGGCCGAAACCCCGAGCACGAAGACCGACGCCGTTACATAGCCGGCGCTTACCGTGTGAACGAACTTCGCCTGCGCCACCGGATTGAACAGCACCGCCATGAAGTCGGTTACTTCCATGCGCATCGTGTCCGGGTTGAAGCGCGAGCCGACCGGATGCTGCATCCAGCCATTGGCGATCAGGATCCACAGCGCGGAAAGATTCGATCCGAGCGCCACCATGAAGGTGGTGAAGAGGTGCTGGCGCTTCGACAGCTTGTCCCAGCCGAAGAACATCAGGCCCACAAAGGTGGCTTCGAGGAAGAAGGCCATTAGGCCTTCGATCGCCAGCGGCGTACCAAAGATATCGCCGACATAATGGGAGAAATAGGACCAATTGGTGCCGAACTCGAATTCCATGGTGAGGCCCGTGGCGACGCCGAGTACGAAGTTGATCCCGAACAGCTTGGCCCAGAAACGAGTGACCGTCCGCCAGATTGGCCGGCCGGTCATCACATAGATGCTCTCCATGATCACCAGCATGAAGGACAAGCCGAGCGTCAGCGGCACGAACAGGAAGTGATAGAGCGCGGTCAGCGCAAACTGCAGGCGCGAAAGCTCGATTACTGCCATATCCACCATTGGCGGAACTCCTGTGCGGTCGGTTGCGGCATCCTGCCCACCGAGTCAGTCGCGATATTGATTAGTCATTAGGCGTAAGTATGTATATGAACAAGCACCCTTTGGTGCGAAACTGATGCGAACGAGGCGCGCTTCCCTGTTATGGCTGGTGGACGGAGTGTTGGCCGTCTGTGTGGCCGCAGCAGTCGCTATCGCCATTTCGACGCGGGCCGGAAATCGTGAACATTACGTAGTCGCGCTCCTCCTGCTCGCCGCCGCTGCCGCAACGCGCGCAGCTCTCCAGATAACGGCCTTCTCTCAGGGGCACCGGGACGCGGCTCGTGCAAAGCGCGCATGGCGATCGCCTGCATTCGGCGCGGTGCTGCGCGCTGCTGCCGGCTCGCGACGGATGCTCGGGGAGCAGGTCGCCGATGCTATCGACCGGATAGAGGACATTGACGGCTATCATGCGCGCTTCTTACCGTTGCGTTTTGCGGCGGTGGCGACGCCCTTGCTGATCGCGGCATCCGCAGCGCTGGCGAGTTGGATTGCAGCGGCCATTCTCCTGGCGACGCTGATCCCCTTTGCCCTGGGCATGGCGCTGGCGGGATCCGTGGCGAGCCGGGCAGCCGCTCGGCAGCTCGACGTACTGGGGCGGCTCTCGGGACTGTTTATCGATCGCATCAGGGCGCTCCCCTTGATCCTTGGCTTTGGCGCGCAGGATCGGATTACGCGCCAGCTTGCCGAGGCGACACAGGAGGTCGCCCGGCGCACCGTCGCGGTTCTGCGCATCGCCTTTCTCTCCGGGGCGATCATCGAGTTCTTTGCCGCGCTGTCGGTTGCAATGGTCGCGGTCTATTGCGGTTTCAATCTGCTCGGGCTGCTGCCCTTTCCCGTGCCCGAGACGCTCGACCTGAGCCGCGCCCTCTATGTCCTCATCCTTGCGCCTGAATTCTATCTGCCGATGCGCCGCCTAGCCGCAGCCTATCACGACAAGCAGGTCGGCGAGGCGGCGATCGAGCGTCTGGCCGCCCTGACTCCGGGGACGGTGGTCGCCACGTCGCCGGCCCATATGCTGGCGGCTCCGCCCGCCATCAGGTTCAAGTCAGTCGTTATCGATTATGGCGAACGAAGAGTGGGACCGATTTCGATGCACATTGCCGGTTGCTGCGTGACGGCGCTCTCGGGTCCGACCGGAACGGGCAAGTCGAGCCTGCTCCACGCGCTGTTGGGGCTGGCGCCGGTGGTCGCTGGCGATATTCTTCTCGACGGACGCCCACTCTCGCCGGAGGCGCTTCGCGGGGAGGTCAGCTGGGCCGGTCAGGCGACGGCGCTCGTGCCGGGAAGCCTAGCCGACAATATCCGCCTCGCACGTCCCCATGCGAGCGACGCGGAGGTCGAGGATGTCGCACGGCGCGCGGGACTGATCGAGGTCGCGCAGACCCGAAGGGCGGGCCTTGCAACCCTCATCGGCCCACGCGGATCGGGCCTCTCGGGCGGCGAGCGCCGGCGCGTCGGCATTGCCCGGGCGATGCTCCGCGACGCCCCGCTGTGGCTCCTCGACGAACCCACCGCCGATCTCGACGAAGGCTCCGCGATGGAACTGGCCCGGCACATAGTCGAGGCGGGCAGGGGGCGCACGGTTCTCCTCGTCACCCATAGCGCCGCGATCGCCGCATTGGCCGATCATCGCGTGGTGATCTCATGAATCGCGAACTGGCGGCGCTCCTGGCGGATGTGTCAAAGCCACAGCAGCGTGCAAGCCGCGTCGCGCTGTGTTGCGCGGCGACTGCCGCGACCGCGGCGATCTTGCTGCTGGGGCTTGCAGGCTGGTTCATCACCGCCGCGGCCCTTGCCGGGGCGGCGGGAATAGCCGCGATCCAGGCGTTCAACTATCTGATCCCCAGCGCCGCGATCCGCCTGCTCGCGATCGTACGGACCGTCACGCGCTACGGCGAAAGACTCTATGGGCACAAGGCTGCGCTGTTCGCTCTTGCTGCCCTCCGGGCCCGACTGTTCGGGCGCCTGATCAACGCGTCGTCGCCAGAATACACCCGGTCTGCTGGCGAGGCTGGCGCGTTGCTGCTGCAGGACGTTGACGCGCTCGAGGATCGCTTCGTCCGCGCGCCAGCCTATTTCGCCGGGATGTTCGGTGCAGCCACGGCGTTGGCGCTGGCGCTGCCCGCCGGACCGCACGCTTTTCTTGCGTTGTTCGTCATCATGGCTGCGGGAGTCCTGGCCGCGCGATCGTTCGCCCGGCGTGTGCTGCCGCGCCGGGCGCTCGACATCCAGGAGCAGATCGCGCGGCTGAAGCAGGATTTCGTCGAGTATGCAGCGGCGTCGCCCGAGATCGCCGCTTATGGATTTGGTCCCTCGATCGAGGCGCTGCTGGCGCGGCAGGCCGCCCGGCTCGATGACGCCCGTGTCAGCTTCGCTCGGAATGAGGCGCTGCTCGGCGCGGGGGTATCCGCGCTGGGCGGCCTCGCCATTGCGACGATGATTGCCCTGTCGCAGGCAAGCCTTCCCCTCACCCTGCTTGCCGCCCTCGCAGCCGCAGGGGCGCTCGAAGCGCTCGGCGCCACGATCAGGTCCCTCGGCCGCGACGCCGTCGTCGCGGCAGGCCTGGAGCGGCTGGCGCAACTCGCCGGTATTCCTGGGCCCACGGCGGCGCCTGTCCCTTTGGTCGGTGAGAGCATTGCGCTGGGCGACGATCCGCGCTCGGTCATTCTTGCAAAGGGTGATCGGCTCGCGATCACGGGCCGGTCCGGGGCGGGCAAGACTAGTCTGCTGGAGTGTCTCGCCGGCTGGCGCACCACAGGTGGCCATAGCTTGCGGATCGATCAGCGGCCACTTGCCGAATGTCCGCCCGAGGCGCGACGGCGCCTATTCGCGCTCTCGCCGCAGGATGGAGGAATGATCGCCGGCACCATTGCCGACAATTTGAGGCTGGCGCGGCCTGGCCTTGCAGACGAGGCCCTCTGGCACGCGCTCGGCATAGCCTGTCTGGCAGATGACGTTCGCGTCATGCCCGAGAGACTGTTGACCTGGATTGGCGACGGCGGTGCCCGCCTGTCGGGAGGACAGCGCAAACGGCTGTCCCTGGCGCGCGCACTGCTGGCTGGGCGACCCTGGCTGCTCCTCGACGAGCCGAGTGAGGGGCTTGATCCTGCCACGGAGGCGGCGCTCTGCGGCAACCTGGATTCCTGGCTGCGGGATACTGGAAACGGACTGGTTCTGGTCACCCACCGTTCCGCGATGCTGCCACTTGCACATCGCTTCCTGGAGCTGCCCGATTAAAGGATCTTCGCGAACGTGGCCGCCGAACCGCGCGCGGGGATGGCCTTGATGGGTTCGGCTCCCGAGGTCTTCATCCCGGCCAGATCTGCCATGAAGGCGGCCGTGCCGGCCAGTGCCGTCGGCGCGAGGTCGTAATAGACCTGTTTTGCGGCGCGGCGCGTCCTGACGAGTTCCGCCTTGCGCAGGATCGCCAGCTGCTGCGAGAGACCGGGCTGGCCGATCCCAGTCAATGCTTCGAGTTCGCCCACCGATTGCTCACCCCGTATGCGCAACGCGTCGATCAGCCTTAGCCGTGTTTCGTGGCCCAGGATGCGCATCACCTCGGCAACTGTCTCCAGCTCGATTTCCGACAAGGGCTTAGCCGTCACGTCGATGCGTCCTTCCGATCGGGACGAGATCTGTGAAACCAGAGCGGATCGGCTGCGCCGGCAAGAAGCGCGGCCTGATCGGCATGGGGCGGCAAAAGCACATCGTCGCCCGGACGCCAGCCTTCGGGCGTCACTACATTATCGGCATCGACCCGCTGCAACGCGGCAAGCACGCGCAGCATCTCATCAACCGACCGACCGACCGTCGCGGGATAGCAGATCATCGCTCGGATGATGCCATCGGGATCGATGAAATAGGTCGAGCGCATCGTCGCTGCGTCGGGGGAACGGTCCGAGATCATGCCATAGGCCCGGCCGATGATCAGCGAGGGATCCTCGACGATCGGAAAGGCGACCCTCACGTCGAAAGCATCGCGAATCGCCCTGATCCAGCCCAGATGCGCGTAAAGGCTATCGACAGACACCGCGAGCAGCTTGCAACCGAGCGCCTCGAACCGCTCTGACGCCCGTGAGAGCGCGACGAACTCGCTCGTACACACCGGCGTGAAATCCGCCGGATGCGAGAACAGTATCAGCCAGCGACCCCGGAAATCCGACAGGCTGACCGTGCCCATCGTGCTACGCGCCTGGAAATTGGGTGCCGCGTCTCCGATCTGCAAGATATCTGGCGTCTGGGCGGTGGCCGTCGCATCGTTCATTCACGTCTTCCGTTCCATAGCCATCTTGGCAATCGTGATCTCTTGATTACATAAGTCATGTAATCAACTAAATGGCCGGAGTAAAGCCGCATGACAGCAATCCAGTCCGATCCGGCCCTTGTGGTGTGTCCGCGATGCGTTTCGGTTAATCGGGTTCCGGTGCGAAGACTTGACCAACATCCTCAGTGCGGCCGCTGCAAGCAGCCGCTCTTTCGGGGTGAGCCGATCGTCGCGGACTCGCACGCGTTTGCGCGCCACGTCGAAGCCGGCTCATTGCCGGTGCTGGTTGATTTCTGGGCGCCCTGGTGCGGGCCTTGCCGCGCGATGGCACCCGCCTTTGCCGCCGCTGCCCAGGAACTCGAGCCCGGCATGCGGTTGCTCAAGATTGATACCCAGGCAGAGGAGGCCGTTGCCGCGCGATTCGCCATCCGCTCCATTCCGACGATGATTCTCTTTGCCAATGGTCACGAAATCAAGCGCACGGCGGGTGCAATGGATCGTCAGTCCATCATTGCCTGGGCAGATCGTAATCGCCCATCTTCCTGAGCGGTGAATTGGGGACCGAAGGGTAGCGTGCGGGAAGTTCAGCAAAAATCTCCTGAAAGGGTTGGCCTTTGGCAGGGTCACTCAAGATACGCCCGTCGAAGGCTTGGCGTGAAGATCGGACCGAAGCGGCACTCGTGTTCCGACAGCGGCAACCGATTCATAACAGCGGACTGGCATTGCGCTGTCTGGATAGGCATGGCCGAGGGCGGACTCTGTCGGCTTCGCGGCTTGCCTAGTCCTCCCCATAGAGGTCGCGCTGCACGCGGTCGATCTCGTCGGCATAGCGCTTGCGCACATATTTTTCGGTCAACATGCCGAGGATACGACCTTCCGGATCGATAACGGCGAGATCGTCGGCACCGCTGTCGTCGAAGCGCTCCATAATCGCGCCGATCGTCAGTTCGGGCGACAAGGTCACGTCCTTCAGGATCGCGAGTTCCGACACCGGACGCTCGCCTGCGTCGGTGTCGGCAAAGACCGCAGCTGTGGGAACCAGCCCCGCATAATGGCTGGCTTCGTCCTCGAGCAGGACGCGACTCGTCGAACCCAGGGGGAACTGCGCCTTGAACTCTGCCATGGGCAGCGTCGACAAGGCTGTGGCCGGCGCAGCGCGCATCATCCGCCGTGCGGTCAGAGAACGCATCCAGCCGATGTCGCGCGCGCTTCTGATCACTTCGCCCCTAAGGTGGAGGCGCCAGGTTGAGAAAGAATAGCCGAACCGCTCGCGGACGAGTGCGCTCGAGCACAGGGTCGCTGTGAGGACGATCGCCGTGATCTCGAAATCATGGGTTGCCTCCAGGACGAGGAGCGACATCGTCATCGGGCCACCGACAACCGCGACCGCGAGGCCCGCCATGCCGACAAGCGCCGCATCCACCGGTGATAAAGGGATCACGCCGGGGATGAGCGCCCACAGTTCTGCGAAAATCTGGCCGAGCAATGCACCGAGAAACAGGGAAGCAAAGAACAGGCCACCGCGAAATCCGAAGCCGAGCGACACGATCGACGCCAGGCACTTCAGCGCGAAGACAAGCGCCAGCGCACCCAGGGCCAGTTCGCCACCGATGGTCAGGTGCAGGGCCCCATGTCCGGCCAAGAGTGCGTGCGGCGAGATCATCGCGATCGGAATCAGGATCAAACCGCCAATGGCTGGACGCGACCATTCGGGAAGTACACTGCGCCTAACGACCGCCTCGACGAGCGAGACCAGGCGCATGAGCGCGATACCGACAACCGCCGAGATCAGGCCGAGCCCGGCATAGAGCAGATAATCGACGGTGGCGAGATTCTGGCTGCTCGTTGCGGCGATGAGATAAGCAGCGGTGCCTAGTGTGCGAGCCGTGATCACAGCGGCGAGCGTGGCGGCGACGACAGGTGCGATGCTGGCGGGTGTGTAGGCTCCGATGACGATCTCGAAGGCGTAGAAGGCCCCGGTGAGAGGCGCACCGAATGCCGCGCCAATCGCGGCGCCGGCTCCCGCGCCGACCAGCACGCGCAGGTCGTTGCGGCGCAGGTTGATCCATTGGCCGATGAGCGAGGCAACGCCGCCGCCGGCCTGCGCATAGGCAGCTTCGAGCCCGACGGACGCGCCGCAGCCGTTCGAGATCAACGTCTGGCCGGATACGAGCATGGTGTCGCGGAACGGAATGCGGCCGCCATGGAGGGCGTTGGCTTCGACTACGTCTATCGCCGTGCGCTTGTGGTAGCGGACGGTGAGAATGATCGCCCCGAGCAGCAGTCCTCCCAGGGGCAGAGCCAGCAATCGCCCTGGCGAAATCGTTGCAAGGCCGCTCAGTCGATCCTCGACGTCGAAATGATAGAATGTCGACTGCAGGAAATGCGCGACAGTGCCGAGGATTGCCGCGAGCAGCCCGGCAGCGATGCCGACACCGATCGAAAGCAAAATGAAGCCTGCTTCGCTCAAGCGGAAAAGGCGGCGCGCGAGCGAAAGAAGTGCGGTGGGGCGCAGCAGGCGTTCACTCATGGGAAACTGGCTGCGCTTTCGGCACCAAATGTGACGGAAATGATTGGAAACATGGAAAGGATTACCGTTGAGCGCGAGTCCGAATATTGGAAAGAGGCTAGATCCCCCCTTAGATCGGACCAGCGTCATGAGTCTCGCGGGCTATGTCCCAAACGCGATCTATTTTTCGTCGCTTCATCTCAATCCCGTGCTCGTCCAGGTCGGTCCGTTCGCGCTGCGCTGGTACAGTCTCGCCTATATCGCCGGCATCCTGCTCGGCTGGTTATATCTCGTCCGCCTTTTGGACGAGAATGCGGCGCCGATGACTCGAGAGCATGCCAACGCGCTCGTCACATGGGCGACGGCGGGCATAGTGATCGGCGGGCGCCTTGCCTATGTGCTCTTCTACGATTTTGCCACCTATCTGGCTCATCCACTGAATGTCCTGCGTCTCTGGGCGGGCGGAATGTCCTTTCATGGTGGCGCGCTGGGTGTCGCCATCGCCATCTTCCTCTTCGCCCGTCGCCATCGCCTCGATTGGCTGCGGATCATCGACTATGTAGCGATGTCCGCACCGATCGGACTGTTTCTCGGCCGGCTTGCAAACTTCGTAAACGGAGAACTGTGGGGGCGACCGACCACCCTGCCCTGGGGGATCGTATTTCCCGGTGCCGGCCCTCTGCCGCGCCACCCAAGCCAGCTTTATGAAGCGATGCTCGAGGGACCGCTCCTGTTCGCGATGCTATGGTGTTTGTTCCGGTTTACCGGAGCACGGCGGCGCCCCGGCCTTCTGTGTGGCGCGTTTGTGCTCGGCTATGGCGTTTTCCGCTTCCTCGTTGAGTTTGTCCGCGAGCCTGATCAGCAACTCGTCGCCTTTGCCGTCCATTCAGGGCTTCACATGGGTCAGTGGCTCTGCGTACCCATGATTCTGGGTGGGTCCTGGCTGGTTCTGCGGGCGGTTTTAACTCCGGCGCCGACGTGCACCCGGCACCCGGCACCCGGCACCCGACAGGTAAATCCTAACTGCGGGTGTGCAGTGGCTTTTTCGCACCTGCGCGACATTAGGTCTGGGGGAAGCCGACCGCTTGAGCTTGATGGGTGCTCCAATCCCCGGAACTGGGTCGAGGTTCAGCGATGTTCGAGCCGATCGCCAGCGACCAAGCCCACGTCATCCGCGTCGAGCTGGCGCTTCGCCGCTTCATCGCCCAGCAAGGTCCAGCGCCAGAAGGCGATCGTCGCGTCGATGACCACCGCCTGGATATGGGCGTTCGGTGCGGGACGGCCATCACCCCGGCCGTTGAAGTCCATGTGGGTGGCGCCGTCGAGCACCAGCAGATATTTGCCGCCGGGCGGCATGGCGCGATACGGGCGCTCGCGGTCAGCGGGCCTGATCTGCGGGGTCAGTGGAACGCTGTCGTCCGTTCCGGTGATCGAGAAGAAGGGAATCTGCACGTCGGCGAACGCCGCTTCCGTCGAGCCCCGGAACGGCGGCGAAGGACTGAAAGCGATCGCTGCCTTCACGCGATGGTCCGTGTAGGCATTGCTGCCAGCCATCGGGAAATGCTGGCCTGCGATCGCCTGGGTGGTATGCGCGCCGAAGCTGTGACCCGACATGCCGATCCGCGAGAGATCGAGGCGGCTGAGATCGCATCTACCCTCGCGCCCCTTGCGGCCGAGTTCGTCGATGACGAAGTGGACATCCGTAATGCGGGAAACGAGCTGCTGCGGCGACATCGCGCCGCGCACCGCGCCGCCGCGCAGGATGCTCCGGTCGCTGCCGGGGTGCTGGAGGTTGACGACCGCAAATCCGGCGCTGGCCCAAGCCAGCGCCCAGAGCATGCCCGAATCCACCGAGCCGCCGAGGCCATGGCTGAACAGGATGACGGGCACCTTGCCCGACCCTTCCGGCATGCGGATGCGGACGGGCACCGTGCGGGTGCGGGCGCTATCCACCCAGCTGGCCTCGCACACTGGGCCGGGCGACGTTGTCGCCCAGGCGGTTGACGATGGGGTGAGGCTCAGTGCGGCTATCAGGATCAGAATGATTTTCATGAACTTTTCCTCAGGGCGCGCCGAACAGGGCGCGCGCTAGCTGGCGCGGTCCCCTGGCCACGGCGGCGTCCCGGGCAATGTAGCTCCACTCGCGCAGCGCCAGCCGGATCGGATTGGCCGTCGCCTCGCGATGGGCCAGGCCGTAGCGGATCGGTTCATCGGGCCGTTCGGTCGCAAGTGTCCCGAACAGACGGTCGAAGACGATCAGCACGCCGCCATAGTTGCGGTCGATATAGGCAGGGTTCGACGCATGATGCAGCCGGTGGTGCGCGGGCGTATTGAAGATCCATTCCACCGGGCCGAGCCTGCCCACCGCTTCGGTGTGCAGAAAAAACTGGTAGCGCAGGTTGAGCGCAAGCAGCCCGAACACCAGCCGCGGATCGAACCCTGCGAACACCAAGGGAACATAGAAGATCCAGCCGGCCGAGAAGAGATTGGTCCAGCCGAGCCGCAAGGACGACAGCAAGGTCATCTGTGTGGCCGAATGATGCACCGAATGCGACGCCCATAGCCAGCGCACGCGGTGGCTGGCGCGGTGAAACCAGTAATAGGCGAATTCGACCGCGGGGAAGCCCGCCGCCCAGGTTCGCCAGTCGTCGAGCGGCAAGCGGATTGGCGCGATCGTCCACGCCGCCGTGAATAGGCCGCCCAGCAGCAGCGCGTTGAGCGCGGCAAACGGGATGTTGCCGGCAACGATACCGAGCGTCGTGAGCGCCGTACGGGCATCATAGCCATGCCCCTTGCGCATACGCCAGGCCACCTCGGCCAGCACCAGCGCCAGCATCATTGCCAACCAGACGGGCGAGCGCTCGGGGCTCATGTCAGTTCGCTCCGTCCCGCATCTGGGCCATGGCGGTGCGGGCTGCGGCGAGCTCTGCGCTGTCGATAGCGCCATCATTGTTGCTATCGGCACGCTCGAAGATGGGTGCCGGAGCCGATGCCATCTCGGCTCTGGTCAGCCGGCCGTCCCGATTGGCGTCGGCCTGCGCGATCATGGCCTCCAGGCGGTCCACCGCCTGCGGGCGGAATTTGGCGAGGCGTGCGAAATCGGCCTTGCTGATCGCGCCGTCATGGTTGCGGTCCATCGTGTCGAAGCGAGCCGTGCGCGCAGCGGAGAATTCGGCGCGGGTGATGATGCCGTCATGATTGGCATCGGCCTTGTCTAACGCCGCAGCGCCGTCGCCGCCCCCGAAGCGCTGGGCGCAGGCGGGCGTGGCGACAGCCGCGGTTGCAGCGATCAGGATGAAAAATCGGGTCATCGGGAATTCCTTCGACTGGGTGGCCGCGCCCCGGGAGAAGAGCGCGGCCGGGGGCAATCAATAGGGATCGCGATTGACCGTGCCCGACACCGAGGTGCTGGTGCCGTCGCGGCGGGTGCGGGTCGAAGCATAGCTCGCGGTGCCGTCGCCATTGTTGGTCGCGGTCGTGCTGCGGCCGAAGCTCGTGCCGTCGTTGAGCGTGGTCGTGCGGCCGCCATTATAGCTGCCGTCGCCCCAGTTGGCGCTGCGGTTGCTGTTGTAGCCGCGCCCATTGTTGGTCTGAAGGCTGCGGTTGATCGAGGTGCTGCCGGGCTGGCGTGAGACCGAGCGCTGCTTGACATAGCCGCGGCCGCCCGAGCCCTGGACGCTCACCACGCGACCACGCTGGCGGGCTTCCGCAGACGTGGCGACGGTGGCGCTGGCGACCGCTGCCGTCGCGGCTGCGATCAGGAAGAGTTGCTTGTACATGGATACGCTCCTTGATTGTCCGACGGTCTGACCGCCTTCAATCGGTATGGGTGTGTTGCGTAAGCCTGGTGCTGCACCACGGTAACGGACGGTGACGAATTGTAACGCACTGCCGCACGCTTATTCCATCCTCCGTCGCAACGCGGCACAAACACTTCATGGAGACAAGTTTCATTGCCGTCGTCGAGGACGACAACGAGATCCGGTCCTTGGTGACCGGGCTGCTCGTGCGCGAAGGTTTCGAAGCGATCGGTTGCCGCACCGCGGTGGAGTTCGACCGGTTGATCGAGCGTCAGCGGATCGATCTCGCGATCCTCGATATCATGCTGCCGGGCGAGGACGGCCTGTCGCTGTGTCGGCGATTGCGCGCTCGCGGGGATGTGCCGGTACTAATGGTCACCGCCAAGGGCGACGACGTCGATCGCATCGTCGGGCTCGAGATCGGCGCCGACGACTATCTGCCCAAGCCATTCAATCCGCGCGAGCTTGTGGCCCGCGTGCGGGCCATCCTGCGGCGCACGCGGGACGCCCAGCGGGTCGTGCCGGCATTGCGGTCCGAGCGGTACGTCTTCGCCGGTTGGATGCTCGACGCGGGTTCGCGCGCGCTCACCGATCCCGACGGCAGCCTGATCGATCTGACTGGCGGCGAATATGACCTGCTGCTGAGCCTCGTCACCCACGCGCAGCGCGTGCTCAACCGCGATCAGTTGCTCGACTGGACGCGCGGGCGCAGCGCCGGCCCTTATGACCGGGCGGTCGATGTCCAGCTCAGCCGCCTGCGCCGCAAGCTCGCCGAGCATCCGACCGGCGAGGCGCTGATCAAGACCGTGCGTGGCGGCGGCTATATCTTCACGCCCACGGTCCTGAGCCGATGACGATCGGGTCCAATCTCTCGCTGCGCATCACCGCCATCCTGCTCGGGGGCTTCGTGCTGCTCCAGATGCTGATCTGGGTGGTGATGGCGCTCCCCTCGCGCGGGGACGATCAGCGCCCCTATAATCTGCCGCTGCCGACCGAGGCGCGGACGATGGTCGACACGCTGGAGGCCGCACCGCCGGCCCGCCGCGCATCGCTCGTCACGATGTTCAATGGCTCGCTCTATACCGTGCGGATTCTACGCGAGCCGCCGCCGGCGCCAGCCACGCAGCGCGAGGGGCTGGATCGTCTGCGCATCGACTATGCAGCGGCGCTGCCCGGTCGTGATATCGGCCTTACCGGACGACGGCCGCTGCTTGGCCGCATGGCGGGGACACGCCCCTGGACCAGCCGCTTCTTCGCGCCGATCACGCTTACCGTGCCGATGCGCGGTGGCGATCTGCTTGTGGTCGACAGTCGGCCCTCGATGGTGGTGCGGGCCTATCTGCGCCAGCGCGCGTTCCTCGGCGCCGTCGGCGGACTGCTGGTGCTTGGTGTACTGGCGCTCGCGGTTCGCCAGACGACACGGCCGCTGGTCCGGCTATCGGCGGGCGTCCGCCGCTTTACGTCCGATCTCGACACGCCCGACCTCCCCGTCGCCGGATCGCGCGAGATGCGCGATCTCTCGGCCGCCTTCAACGAGATGAAGGCCAGGATCGGTGGGCTGATGGCGGAGCGCACGCGCATGCTGGCGGGAATCGCTCACGACATGCGTACCTATCTGACCCGGCTGCGGCTGCGCGCCGAGTTTATCGACGACAGCGAGCAGCGTGCGAAGGCCTCCGCCGATCTCGACGAAATGGCGGAACTGCTCGACGACACGCTGCTGCTCGCGAAGCGGGATGGCCGAGCGACACCGCAGCCCCAACGCATCGATCTGGCGACAGAACTCGCCGCGATCGCTGCGCTGCGCGTCGACATGGGCGATGCCGTCACGCTCGGCGCCATACCTTCCGATCTCGCGATCGAAGCGACGCCGATCTCGCTTCGCCGCATGCTCGCCAATCTGATCGACAACGGCGTGCGCCATGGCGGCCACGTGTCGATCGAGGCAAGCGCAGATGATCAGACCGTCACGATTTCGGTCGCCGATGACGGACCCGGCGTTCCGCCCGAGACGCTGGAGCGGCTGGGCGAGCCGTTCGGGCGGCTCGACCCTTCGCGCAACCGTGAGACCGGGGGCGCCGGGCTTGGCCTGGCAATCGTCCGCGCATTGGCCGATCGCGAAGGTGCTGCCATCCGCTTTGCGAACCAGCCCAAAGGCGGCTTTGTCGCTACAGCAACTTTCCCACGAGACAACCCGAACGTTTCGCGCTCTACCCGATCATCAAAAGTCCGGGCGGGGTGACGGGGCGGATGCCCCGCCGCCGCGCGGCACGCGCGCACAACGCAACTTCAGCTAGAAAATTCCGATGCATCGTGGGTCATTCATGCGAACAATCTCGATCAGGTATTTCGCGTCTTGGCTGACGGGACGCACCGGCAATTTTCGATGGCTTGCTCCAGGCGCGGACGTCAGAGGTAGACGCTTCCCCTGAGCCGGCGGTCTCAACATTGCCCGGTTCCTCAGGGCGGCGATAAGGGCGAGGCCAGCGGGTCGATTGCAGAGATCCCAATCAACCAGCCTCTGGTGTTCAATCGGTCCCCACAAGAGCTGACCTGCCCGGACGTAACCAGGCGAGAAGGAACGGCCTGAGGTTTGGTGAAGCGCCGTTGGGCGTCTCGATATCAATGTTCAGACGCTTGAATTGCCAATAGATCATCACGCTCATGATCGCGGCGTAAAAACACCAGACAGAAGCAAATGCGTATTCTTTGACGATCTGTGCGACCGTCAGCGCAATGACGTTCACCACGCCGTAGGCTTTGACGACGCGATGGGTGGACAGCAGCAGAGCGCCGCACGTCGCTATAATATACAGGCAGGATATCCAGAAATCGCCGGTCAGCGGATTGCGGTAGGCGATCGAGTTCTGCTCGACAAAGACCTGGCTCGGAAAGAATATCAACCCGTAAACGTCCCACACACATACGAGCGCGCCGACGGCGGTCAGGCCGAGAATGGCCTTTCTGCGCCAGCCGGGTGGCTCCATCAACACGACAGCGGCTGGCATCAGCAGGGGCAGTATCCCCTGCGCATAGAGCATGAACAGGAAGGCGACATGATCAAGCGCAAGCTTGTCGATATGCCTGTCAAGGCCGAGCCAGACGAACCCTTCGGAGAATTGGTGAACCGCGAACAGCATCGGCACGGAAGCGAACAGGAGGGCGCGCGGCTCCCGGACATGCCGCAATGTCGCCACGCCGATCGATCCAATCACGGCGCTGGCGATAAAGCTGGAACTGGCTGAAAAGCACATGTCGTCATTCCCCGAAAAGGGGCGCGGACCCCTGACAAGCGCTTCCTGTGTCATACACAAGCGTGATGCGGCGATCTTTGGCGTCTTCGCTGCCGCGGTCCAGCTTCAATTTAAGTGAAAGGCCGCGAGTAGGATTTATCTATTCGGCTCCGCGATCGGGTCCCGGGCCCCTTTCTGGGCGGAGCGTCGCACCTGACAGACAACAGCGGCGCTGACCTTGGCGAATAACTGCGACCGGCGCCATCGCATCTGGTTTATCAAGGATACGGACATAAACGGAGATAGCCACGCGGGCGCAGGCGATTCATTCCGTTCACGCGGCCAGTACGGGAGCCGGCGTCGGCTCTGCACGAGGGGACTGTTCCGCCTGGCTGATATGGGCCATCGTCCGAACGAAGCTGTCGGGATTGAGCGAGATCGAATCGATGCACTCGTTCACCAGGAATGCCGCGAAATCGGGATAGTTGCTGGGCGCCTGGCCACAGATGCCGATCTTGATGCCGGCGGCATGCGCCTTTCGGATCGCTTCCGACACCATCCGCATTACGGCTTCGTCCCGCTCGTCGAACAGCGTCGCGAGCAGATCGGAATCGCGATCGACACCGAGCACAAGCTGGGTGAGATCATTCGACCCGATCGAGAAGCCGTCGAAGCGCTTGGCGAACTCTTCGGCGAGGATCACGTTCGAAGGGATCTCGCACATCATATAAACTTGGAGCCCGTTGTCCCCGCGGCGCAGGCCGTTCTCCGCCATCACCGCGAGCACCCGATCGGCTTCGGCCGGCGTGCGGCAGAAGGGGACCATGATGATCACATTGGTAAAGCCGAGCGTTTCGCGGACGTGCTTGAGTGCGCGACATTCAAGCGCGAAACCCTCGCGATAGCGCTCGTCATAATAGCGCGAGGCGCCGCGAAATCCGAGCATCGGATTTTCCTCCTCCGGCTCGAAGGCTCGACCACCCAGAAGGTGGGAATATTCGTTCGTCTTGAAATCGCTCAGCCGCACAATTGCCGGATACGGATGATAGGGGGCCGCCAGTTTGGCGATCCCGCGCGACAGGATTTCCACGAAATAGTCTGCCGGACTGGCATGCCCTCGAGTCAGCTCTCGGATCAGGCGGTTGTCCTCCGCGCTAACCCGCTCGGGATGGAGCAGGGCCATCGGATGCGCCTTGATCAGCGCGTTGATGATGAACTCCATGCGGGCAAGACCGACACCCTTGGCCGGGAGGCGCCACCACTGAAAGGCGGCGGCCGGATTGGCAATGTTGACCATCACGTCCGTCCTGGTCGTGGGAATGGCGCCCAGATCAATCTCTTCCCGGTCGAAAGCGAGAAGACCGTCATAGACGCTGCCGACATCGCCCTCCGCGCAGCAGAGCGTGATGGCCTTCTCCTGGCCGAGTACCGTCGTGGCGTTGCCGGTCCCCACGACTGCGGGAACGCCCAACTCGCGGCTGACGATCGCGGCATGGCTGGTGGCGCCGCCATGATCGGTGATGATGCCGGCCGCGCGCTTCATGATCGGCACCCAGTCGGGATCGGTCGTGCCGGTGACGAGGATCGCGCCGTCGCGAAACTGGCCGATGTCGGCGGCGTTGTGGATTACGCAGGCCTGCCCTGATGCGATCGCGCTGCCGATGGCGGCGCCGGTCACCAGCGGAGTGCCGCCCTTGGTCTTGAGCTGATAGCGCTGGAAGGACGAGCGGCTTAGCCCGGCCTGGACGGTTTCTGGACGTGCCTGGACGAGGTAGAGCAGGCCGGTCTCGCCATCCTTGGCCCATTCCATGTCCATCGGCCGGCCGTAATGGGCCTCGACGATGACGGCCCATCGACCGAGTTCGAGGATGTCGTCGTCATCGAGCACGAAGGCTTCGCGTTCGGCGGGGCTGGTCTCCACGATGCGGGTGCGCTTGCTGCCTCCTTCGGCATAGCGCATCTTCAAGGCCTTCTTGCCAAGACTTTTCTCGATGATGGGACGCGCGTTCGCCTGTTCGAGCAGCGGCTTGAAGACAAGATATTTGTCCGGGTCGACGCTGCCCTGCACAACCGTTTCGCCCAGACCCCAGGCGGCGCTGATCACCGCCACGTTAGGGAAGCCGCTTTCGGTGTCGATCGAGAACATCACGCCCGATCCGGCAAGATCGGATCGCACCATCTGTTGGACGCCGATCGATAGTGCGACATCGAAATGGTCAAACCCCTTGGTCTGGCGGTAGCTGATCGCCCGATCTGTGAAGAGTGATGCAAAACAGCGACGGCAAGCATCGAGCAGGGCGCGGTGGCCCCGCACGTTGAGGAAGGTCTCCTGCTGACCAGCGAAGCTGGCGTCCGGCAGATCCTCTGCCGTTGCGCTGCTGCGGACCGCCACGGCGAGATTGGGGGCGCCAGCCCTGGTCTTGAGTTCGTCATAGGCCGTCTGGATGGCGTCGGCGAGGGCAGGGGGAACCTCGCTGTCAAGGAACAGAGACCGGATCGCATGGCCGGCTTCCTGGAGCGTCGCCTTGCCTTCCTCGTAGGTGGCGAGCTGCGCCCGGATCGCGGCTTCTATTCTGTTGGCCGCAATGAAGCTCCGATAGGCGTCGGCGCTCGTGGCGAAGCCATTGGGAACACGCACGCCCTTGCCCGAAAGCGTGCGCACCATTTCACCGAGTGAAGCATTCTTGCCGCCTACCGACGCGATATCGCCGATCCCGATCTTGTCGAACCAAAGTATCGGGCTCTCGGTCATTGTCTGGTCCACCTCTGTAGAGATGGAGGACGATATGTTCGCCCATGGTGGCTTGTCTGTCGGGGATGATACGTAGTGGCCGACGCACTGAAATCCGGCATGTCGAGAGGACGGGCGCATGCTTTTCAGGGAGTCACATGATGCGGGTGGCCGTTTTCAGTACCAAGCCCTATGACCGGCAGTTCCTCGAGGTTGGCAACGCTGCGGCCGGCTTTCCGCACGATCTCGCTTTCCTGGAAGCGCGGCTCAGCGTCGAGACTGCGCCGCTTGCCGCCGGATCCGGCGCCGTCTGCGCCTTCGTGAATGATTGCCTTGATCGCCTGGTGCTGGAACGTCTTGCCGTGCTCGGGATTAAGCTCGTCGTGCTACGCAGCGCGGGATTCAACAATGTCGATCTTCTCGCCGCAGATGCGCTGAAACTCCCGGTAGCAAGGGTTCCGGCCTATTCGCCCCAAGCGATCGCGGAACATACGCTCGCCCTCATCCTGTCCCTCGACCGCAAGATCCACAAGGCCTATGCCCGAGTGCGCGAAGGCAATTTCTCGCTCGAAGGACTGCTGGGGTTCGATCTGAACGGGCGGAAGGTCGGCATCGTCGGAACCGGAAAAATCGGGGCAGTCGTAGCGCGCATTCTCAACGGTTTCGGTTGCCATATTCTCGCCTGTGACCCCACCGCGAACGCCGAAATTGTCGCCATGGGTGGCATTTATGTGGAGCTGGATGCGTTGCTGGCTGCATCCGACATCATCACGCTGCACTGTCCGCTCCTGCCGGAAACCCGGCATATCATCGATAGCCGCGCCGTCGCCCGGATGAAGCGCGGCGTCATGCTGATCAACACAAGCCGGGGCGGGGTCATCGATACGCAGGCGATGATCGATGGGTTGAAGACGGGTGTGATCGGCTATCTAGGGCTCGACGTCTACGAGGAGGAGGACGGGCTCTTCTTCGAGAACCTGTCGCAAGACGTGATCCAGGACGATATTTTCGCGCGCCTGCTGACATTCCCCAACGTTCTCGTCACCGGGCACCAGGGCTTCTTCACGGGCGAGGCTCTGACCGCGATTGCGGCGGCGACGATTGAGAACCTTTCCAGCTTCGAGGGGACAGGCGTCGCTGCGCACCAGATTGCGCCGGTTCGCAGCTGATATCGATCTGTCCCGCGACGCTCGCCGGACCCGTAACCTGCGCGATGTTCCGATCCGGTCAATTACGCATAGGCGCACAGCTGGCGAACGATCATCCTGCGTCCAACAACGGAGAAGCATGATGCGCACGATCCTGACAAGTATAGCGCTCCTCGCGCTCTGCGCCTGCGATGCGGCCGAAAAAATTGTAACAGAGCCGAGGGAAGTAGCCGGAAATGTGACCAATTATGTCGCAGAGGTCGTGGCTCTACCCGAACGTCAGCGGAATGCGGTCTTCTTCCGCGCGATCCGGGACGCGGGTCTGCCGTGCCAGAATGTGACCGGCGCCGAGCAGATCGCGACTGGCGAAAAGGCGCCGATGTGGCGCGCTCAATGCGAGGACGGCGTCGCGCACCTCATCCAGGTTCTGCCGGACGGGACCGCCAACGTCGTCAGCCGGGCGACCCCGTAGGTGACCGCGCCGTACGCAGATCACGAGAGCGCCAGGACGGACGCCGGCGGCCGGCGCTGGAGGGTGCGGTGATCACAGCCAGTGTCACGGATACGCAAGACGGCGACGACCTCCCCGAGCCGGATATTCAGTGTGAACACCCTGTGCGGATGCATATTTCCGACACGGTCCACAAGATCCTCGCGCGCTACGAAGGAGAACCGGCCGAGATCAAGCTGAACCTGGCGCGCATTCTCATGCATGGCCGGGTAGGAGGCAGCGGCCGTCTGATCATCCTTCCCGTCGACCAGGGGATCGAGCACGGCCCGGCGCGAAGCTTTGCCGCCAATCCAGCCGCCTACGATCCCCACTACCATTTTCGGCTCGCGATCGATGCGGGCCTGTCTGCCTTTGCAGCACCGGCCGGCATGCTCGCGGCCGGGGCTGACTCGTTCGCCGGACAGATCCCCACGATCCTCAAGCTGAACGCCGCCAACAGCCTCACGGTGATCAAGGATCAAGCGGTCGTCGCGACCGTGGACGACGCGGTGCGCCTCAACTGCGCCGCTGTAGGATTCACGCTCTACCCTGGTTCGGATGCCTTTATCGACCAGGCCGAGGAGTTGCGCATCGTGGGCCAGGAGGCCCGCGCCGCCGGCCTTCCATTGCTTGTCTGGTCCTATCCGCGTGGCGGGCTGATTTCCGAACAGGGCGAGACCGCGCTCGATATCATCGCCTATGCCGCACACATCGCTGTCGCGCTGGGCGCCCATATCGTGAAGGTGAAGCTGCCCAGCGAGCATATCGAACAGGACGCCTCCAGGCCTGCCTATGCCGACCGGCAATGGTCCGACCCGGTCGAGAGGATAAGGCACGTCGTCCAGGCCGCTTTTTCCGGGCGTCGCCTCGTGCTCTTCTCGGGAGGCGCGGCTAGGGACGCAGAGTCGCTGTATCGGGACGCCCGCGCGATACGTGATGGCGGCGGCAGCGGCTCGATCATCGGCCGCAACAGCTTCCAGCGGCCTCGCTCCGAGGCTCTGGCGATGCTGGACGAGGTCGTGCGAATCTATTCCGGCACAGGCTGATGGCGCCCGGCACTTCTGACCCCAATCCCGAGTTGCGGGCAAAGATCGAAATGAGGAGAAACAGCATGGCGACCCAGCCGGAATTCCCGCCGCCAGACACCATCGAACCCCAGTCGCCACCGGAGGCTCCGCCTGGGCCCGGTCCGGCGGAAGATCCTTTTTCCGAGCCGCCGGAGATCATTCCAGACGTTCCCGACCAGGATTATCCGGGCCGAGAGAACGACCCGGCGTAAAGGCATTTTTCGCGCCGGGCGGTAGCCGGCCGCGAGAGGTAACGGCATGATCTGCCGTTCAGCGTGTCAGCCCGAGGCCTGAGCACCGCGCCAAGAGGATCAAGGTTGGCACGGATGTACGCGGCAGGAATTTGCGAGCTGGAGGGCTTTGCTTATGCGACCAAGGCATGCAGCACGTCGGCACGGCTGATCAGGCCTACAACCCGACCGTCCGTCACTACAGGAAGCCGTTTGACAGCATGGCATTCCATGAGCTCGATCGCTTCCTCCATGGATGCATCGGATCCGATCGTGATCGGGTCGCGCGACATAATCTCGCCGACGGTCCGGGATTCTAGCGCGTTGATGCGCGCGTTGGCATCTGCGCCGAAGAGCGCGGTCAGCCGAGCCGGCCGCTCTTCACGCCGGAAGAAATCCCCCTCGGAGATAATGCCCTGGAGTTGCCCGCCCCGATCGACCACGGGCAGGGCGCTGATGTGGTGGTTGGCCATGGTTCGTATCGCCTGCGCAAGCGAAGCATCATGCGTGATCGTCGCCGCCCCGAGGCTCATAACATCGCTTGCTTTCATCTTCTCTCTCCGTCCGCTCGATCATTTGCCTGCCGTTGCAGCAAGGCAGGGCGCTTGTCTCTCACGCGCGCTGTGCCTCCGCTGCCCGGCTGCTATGCGCTGCCATATTGGTCGAAGCTTCCGCCAGCGTTTCGCCCGGATCGACAAGGACGTACAGCCGTTCCACCTCATCCCGATGGCAAAGATCAGTACCCGGCGTCAGGACGGCGGCGGCGCCTGCCGCGATTCCATATCGAAAGGCGTCCATCGGATCCCGGCCGCAAGCCAGCGCGAATGTCATTGCCGCCAGAAAGCTATCGCCGGCGCCGACTGCGCTCTTCGCTTCAACGGGCACTGCGGGCAGCCAGAGGACACCGGAGCGCTGCGCGAGGAGGCCGCCTTCATGGCCCATGGTCACAGCCACATATTGGGCCTGGTCCTTGTGGACGATGTCCGACGCTGCCGTCGCGATGTCGCTGCGATCTGCCAGTGAACGGCCTACAAGCTGCTGAAGCTCGCCAAGACTGGGCTTGACCAGCAATATGCCGCCGGCGGCGAGGCCCTGCTGGAGTGCGGCCCCCGAACTGTCTAGAATGAACTCGATCCCGCGAGCCCGCGTCTTCGTCTGCAGGCGGCTGTAGAAATCGTCGGGCACGCCCGGCGGCAGCGATCCGCTCGCGACGAGATAATCACATTCGATACCGTCGAGATGGTCAAGGCATGCTTGCCATTCCTGCTCGGTGACGACGGGGCCGCGCGGCACGAACCGGAATTCCTTGCCTGTTTCCCGCTCATAGACCGCCGTGCTTATGCGGGTGTTGCCTTGGATCGGGATGCGGGAGCGAACCATCTGGTGAAGATCGAGAAGACTATCGAGCGTAGCGCCGGTGGCGCCGCCCGCGAGATAGTGCGCGCGCGCGGTGCCACCCAGCCGGGCGATGACACGCGCCACATTGATGCCGCCGCCGCCCGGGTCATAATGTTCCTGGCGGGCCCGGATCTTGTGAGTGTGAAAGACGCGGTCCGCCTCATAGGCCACATCTATGGCCGGGTTCATCGTAAGGGTCGCAATTCTCTTCATGTCCGGGAGGTTATCATCGCGAGCCTTGACGTCGGAATAAGTATATGTCCCGAGATGCTCCGCAGTTCGGCTCGCTTGACTGCCATGGCCACCGCGACGGCTCTGTCACCGCCATACCCCTGTGCAGCTATCGAGTGGGCTTCGGTGCGGACACGGCTCCGTATTGTTCCCTATGTTGTCACGCCCCGGCTTTCGACAGGAAAAGCCATGAAGAAATTCCTGCTTCTCGCCTTTGCCTGCTTCCTGCCCGCGGCATCCGTCCCCAACCCGCCGCATTGGCACAAGGCGCAGGCCGAACGCCTCGTCGAATGGCTCGACGCAGCTGCCGACGACGGCCTCGCGCCCGTCAGCAAGGAAGCGCACGTGGTCCGCGCGGCGATTGCGGCCGGTGAAGAGGTGCGCCTTGATACGGTGGCGACGGCGGCAGCGATCCGGCTGTTGCAGGCTCACCGGACGGGTTGCTGCAATGCGTCCCTGCGCACCGGTTGGCGCATCGCGGGGGAGCCGCTTGGGGCCGAACCGGCTGCTGCGGTGGCGGCGTCGTTGGCGCGAGACGACCTCGACCGGCTGTTCGGCACGGCGCGCCCCTCGCATCCCTTTTATTATTCGCTTCGCAAAGCCTATTCGCACGAGCAGGATCCTGCGCGGCGCGCGACAATCGCCGCCAATCTCGATCGTTGGCGCTGGATGCCGCGCGTGCTCGGAGCCCGCTACCTGCTGGTTAACACCGCGGCCTTCGAAGCGACGCTGTGGGACGGCCGGAAGCAAATCGGCCGCTGGGCGGTAATCGTCGGCAAGACCGGCTCGCCGACACCGGTATTCGCCGCAACAGTGACAGGTGTGACGTTCAACCCCTGGTGGGAGATTCCGTCGAGCATCGTCGCGGAAAGCGTCGGCGCTTTGGTGCGCAACCGTCCTGCCGAGGCGGCGCGCAAGGGCTATGTCGTGCAGGGTGGCCGGTATCGACAGCGCCCGGGCGCAACCAATGCACTCGGGCGGATGAAACTCGTCATGCCCAATCCTTACAGCGTTTATCTTCACGACACACCGAGCAAGGGCCTGTTCGAGCAGGATGTACGCGCCTTCAGCCATGGCTGCGTCCGGGTCGGGGACGCGCTCGGCCTCGCCACGGCGCTTCTTGCGACCGAGCCGGGCTGGGACCGGGCGCGCACGGATGCCATGGTCGCGGCAGGGCGGACGGCTACCGTACCGATGGCTGCTCCGGTTCCCGTCTATGTCGCCTATTTCACGGCCGAACCGGACGGCGAAGGCGGTATCCGCTATTTTCCCGACGTTTACCATCGGGACCGCGGCATGCCGGTGCCGGGCGAGGAGAATTGTCCCCGATGACCTTTGCAAATTGCGGTGCCCAGCGGGAACATCGACCACGCCCATCGGCCGAATCTGCGCGAGGCGGCCTAGCGTTCAGACGGCTCCTAGATGACATCACGAAACGGTGAGAGAAGGCATGCATGGCGGACGAAATCGAACTGAAGCTCGAACTGACGCCGGACGCCGCCGATGCGTTCGAAGCTTCCGCTTTGCTGCCGGCCAATCCTGAAAAGATCGAGCAAGGGTCGGTCTATTTCGACACTCCGGATCATGCTCTGGCGAAGAAGGGGTTTTCGCTTCGCATCCGCCGTTCGGGCAGGAAGCGCACGCAGACCGTGAAGGCGGATGGCGCCAGTGCCGCGGGCCTGTTCGTGCGCTCCGAATGGGAACGCGCCGTCAAGGACGACAAGCCAATCCTCGATGATACGACGCCGGTCCGGGCCATGATCGGCGGCGCGGTCGATAGCGTCGGTTCGGTCTTCGAGGTGCGGATCGCGCGGCGCACGTGGATACTGAGGCAGGAGGGCGCGACGATTGAAGTGGTTCTGGACCGCGGCGAGGCGGCGGCGGGGGACCGAACATCGCCGATCTGCGAGATCGAGCTGGAGTTGAAGGCCGGCGATCCGGCCGCATTGTTCACGCTTGCCCGGCGCATCGATGCGGTCGCGCCCGTCCGGCTCAGTGTACAGACCAAGGCCGAGCGGGGCTACCGGCTCACCGGACCGGTCACGACGATGGTCAAGGCCGAGCCGATAGCGCTAACCAGCGACATGACGGCGGCCCAGGCGTTCCAGCATATTGTCCAGAGCTGCGTGCGGCAGTTCCGGCTGAACGAGACGCTGCTGCTGACGGGCGGGGACACCGAGGCGCTGCATCAGGCGCGCGTGGCGTTGCGCCGCCTGCGATCAAGCTTCTCAATCTTCAAGCCGCTGATCGGCGGAGACATGAAAGTGAAGCTGGGCGAGGAGCTGCGGTGGGTCGCTTCGAAGCTTGGCGACGCCCGCAACCTTGATGTGTTGCTCGAAAGCGCCCGATCGGGTCCACTATACGATCGCATCGAGGCGGCGCGCCAAGCGGCCTATGGCGAGGTCGCGGATGCATTGGCGTCATCGCGCGCGCGGAAGCTGATGCTCGATCTTGCGGAGTGGACTGTGAACGGCGACTGGCTACATGTGTCCGCCACCGAGGCGGATCGCCATCAGCCGGCGCGAGAATTCGCGGTCGCCGCGCTCGGCCGCTTTCGCCGCAAAGTGAAGAAGGGGGGAGGTGATCTCGCTCATGCGGCCGATGCCGCCCGGCACCGGGTCCGCAAGAACGTCAAGAAATTGCGCTATGGGGCCGAGTTCTTCGCCACCTTGTTCGAGCGCAAGCACGAGAGGCGGCGGTACGAGCGATTCCTCGTGGCGCTGGAAGAGCTTCAGGACCAGCTCGGTCTGCTCAACGACCTGGCGACGGCGCCGCGCCTGCTGGAAACGCTAGGAATCGCTGACGATCACGATGCGTCAATGTTGTTGGTCAACGCCCGGAAGAAGGCGCTGTTGAAGGCTGCGGCGGTCGCGCATGACGCGCTGATCGACACGAAGCGGTTCTGGCGATGACCGATAGTTCCGGCTCTCATCGCTGGCGTAGAAACGGATGCCGGTGCAAGCCCGGCTTACGCCGACCAACGTGCCTCCATCGAATGGATTGTCGTGGGCGGGACGGGCCGTCCATGCCAATCCGACTGCCATGACATTGTCCACGCAACTGGGTATCGCAACAGCGGTCGTCGCCCTGACGGTGCTGGTGCACCTCGTGGGGCTTGGGGCCTTGCTTGCAATTCTGCGCCGACACCGTCACGCATCGAGCCGAATGCTGGCGGCGATGTTCAACACAGCGGCGATCCTTTTAGCGGCGTTCGGCCTCTTTGCGCTGCATTCGGTCGAGATCTGGATCTGGGCGGGCGTATACCGGTGGCTCAACGCTTTTCCTGATTTCGAGCAGGCGCTTTACTTCTCCACCTCGACCTATGTGACAATAGGCTACGGAGATCTGGTTCTTCCCCCGGGCAGTCGCATCTTGGGCGCGATCGAGGGCGCCAGCGGAATAATTCTGATCGGCTGGTCCACCGCCTTCTTCTTTTCCATCGTTGATCGTTTGAAGCTGCTTGAACGAGGGTTCGAGCATGATCGGGCAGAATAGCCTTGGACAGTCATTCGTGGCCGCGCCTGATCGAAAGGACGCAAAGTCGGCGCTCATCATCATCATGGCGCCAGCGGGCCGTCATGCTTCCCGCCCGATCCGCATCCAGAACGTCACCCAGACTGGATCGCGACCGGTTCCGGAAAATCTTCATTGACGCCGAAATGGACCGCGTCGAAGCGATGAACATCGTCAGGCTCGGCGCTGCTATCTCCCAGACGTTGGGCATTGCGCGTTGCCCTTTTTGCAGTCACCCATCTTTCTCAAGCGACCGCAGCTTCTCTTCCTCATCGCGAAGAAGTTTGCGGATCTCATCATGCCTGTCGAGATGGGTGGCATTATGGAGAAGGGACTGGAAGCGCAGGATATTTTGGTTGTGCGCCCAGGATTGCTTCTCGAAGTCGCTCCGACCGTTCCCGCCCTCACGCGCCATTTGTAACGCTCCCGCTAGCGACCTGCCTACGGGTGAGCGGAGCGCCGCTGGCGGCTATCCTATCGACTCAGCGTGTCGGAGTGCACAGAGTGATGACCGTTCGCGCACGCGTCTGTTCGATGTCGAACATAGCATGAGCGTGTCCGAACCTTTCCCGAAAAATCAGCCGCTCGGCTGCGTTTCCGGACCGAACAATCGATTCATCTCTGCGGTGGTCTCGGCGTAGCATTCGCATGAGGTCTCCTCGAGACCCGCCCGGTCGACGATCGTAATGATCCCACGCACATAGTCGATGTATCCCGCCCTATGGAGCACCTTGGCGGTCAGCGAGACGCTGGAGCGGGTTGTTCCAAGCATCGTCGCGAGGAACTCGTGCGTGAGCGGAAAGCTGTCGGCAAGCGCGCTGTCATGGCTCGTCAGCAGCCAACGACAGCAGCGCTCCTCGAGCGTATGCAGTCGGTTACAAGCCGCAGTCTGTGCGAGCTGGCCAAAGGCGAAGCGCCAGTACCGCTCCATCATCCGCCTCAGATCGCGATCCCGCTCGAGCTCGCGCGAAAGGAAAGTTCGGCTGATCTTGAGCGCGCTGCCCGGCACCTGCACCATCGTCTCGGTGATCGCCACATCGACGCCGAACAGCGCATTGGAATCGGTGATGCCCTCGAGACCGATCGCGCCCACTTCGACGGAGCGGCCGTCGCGCATCACCTTAACCATCGAGATGATGCCCCGGTTTACGAAATAGAGATGCTGGATCAACCCATTAACATGATCGATGACGGCCCCCGACTCCGTCCGAATAAGCTCCATCTCGGGTGTCAGCCGTGCGAGCGTTGCCGGAGGCAGCGAGAGCAAAAGGCGGTTGGTGATTGGCTCCCTTTCACTGACCATCGTGACGCGCTCCGCCTGACTGACGGTGCGCATGCAAGAGACGGTCGATAGTGTCACCGACGGCTCCTTCGCGGAACGGCTTCTCGATCACCGCCCCAAAGCCGAGGCTGGCAGCTCGCTCCTGAAGGCCTAGGGCGGCGTAGGCGGTAATCAGTATGGCGGGTCCATTCCAATCCCGCGAACGCAGGCGCGACAAAATCTCGAAGCCGTCGAGTTCGTCGAGCCGATAGTCTGCCACCAGGCAGGCAGCGCTTGTGCAAAACGGATCGTCGAGCAGCGTCTTTCCGGTCGCGTGCGCCCTGACGTCATAGCCCCGCGCCTGCAAGGCCAGCTGAAGCGATCGCCTGACCGCGGGATCGTCCTCTGCAAGCAGGATCTTCGGCTGTCCTGAATCCGAAACAGTGTTTCGGTATGTCATGTCGTTCCGTTCGGAGAGGAGATATTGCATCGCTCCCGATACCGGGCACTACTGCGCGGTGCGTTACGTAAAGCCCCGGATGGGGCGTCATCAGTCCCGCGCACCACTTCGGAGAGGCGCAAGACGCTCAGTTCGTGATGGCCCGCGACCGCCTCGCTTGTGTCGGAATTTGTGCCGCGGTCACGTCCCCGGGGATGTGACCGCGGCGATCTGCTCACGCCACTCTGCCGCGCGGTGCCGGGGGCTGCGGACCAGTGAACTCTGGCTCGCAAAGCGACGACGTTGAGGGAACATACCAATCTGCTGCGGTCTCTCGATGATGTAACGCCTGCGGACATATGATTGGTCATGCTTCCCGGGCAGCGTCCGGAAGAATGAAAGGATCGCGAATACCAGTGGCGATTTCGATACATCATCACATTCCGGGTCGAACGCGATTGCGGTTTTCTCCATGGCCTGCCGATGACGCGTTACGGCGTTTCCGAAGCAGATTGGTGGCTCGCGGTTGCCGTGTAGGGGAGGGCAATGCCTTCTTGGGCAGCATGCTTGTCGAACATGATCCCGCAGTGACCATTGCCGCCATCGTCTCCTGGTTGGAGGAATCGGCGCCGATCGAGGCGGCCGCCGAGCCAGATGACCGGCTTTCCCGCTCCGGTCCGCGGCGACCGAGGCTTTTGGACGAACCGCCACTGGAGAGTGACGCCATTTTCCGTTCGCGGGGTGAGGATATCCTCGAGCTGTTGCGTAGCGGGGCGGACGGTCTTTCTGCGAACGAGGCGCGCCGCCGGCTCGCCGTCTACGGGCCGAACCAGACTCCGCCGCCGCTCGGCCGCTCGCAGCGGGATATGGTCGCGGCGCAGTTCACGGGCTTGCCGGTGGCGCTGCTGTTCGGATCGGCGGTTCTTTCCTTCGCCACCGGTGGCCTGCTGGACGCCGCTTTGACGATCGGCGTCGTACTCGCCAACGCCGCCATCGGCTTCTCTTCGGAAAATGCCACGGAGCGCCTTATCCGCCGCCTGTCGCGGCCGACGGAGCATATGGCGGAGGTCCAGCGTGACGGCAATCGCCTTACGGTGCTCGCCGCGACGATCGTGCCCGGCGATATCCTCGTCCTCGCGCCGGGCCAGTTCGTGCCCGCCGATGCCCGAATTCTCGAATGCGGGGATCTGACGGTGGATGAATCGACGCTGACGGGCGAGAGCCTGCCAGTTCGAAAGCACGCCAAGGTGCTGGACCAGGCGCCGGCCGGAGTCGCCGACCGGCACAATATCGTCCACGATGGAACGATCGTCAGCGGTGGAGACGGGCGCGCAGTCGTCTTTCGTACAGGCAGCGGCACGGAGGCCGCACGAACCCGCGCCTTGATCGATCTGGCGCGTCCGCCCCGACCCGTCATCGAGGAGGAGCTTTCGTCCCTCAGCGGCCGTCTCGCATTGCTCTGCGTCGGCGCATCGAGCGTTGTGTTCCTGGTCGGGCTGCTGCGCGGCGAGCCACTGCTGGCCATGGCGCGAAGCGCGGTCGCGCTCGCCGTCGCTGCCATTCCCGAGGGTCTTCCGGCCATCGCGACCACGACACTTGCGCTGGGCGCAAGGGCGATGGAGCGCGAGCAGGCTTTTGTTCGGGCGCTGCCCGCGGTCGAGGCCCTGGGCACCATCGACACCATCTGCCTCGACAAGACGGGAACCTTGACCGAGAACAGGATGGCGGTCGTGGCGGTCGCCATCGGAGAAGAGGTTCGGCGGACTTCGGCGGACGGACATGGCCATGGCTCGGACACAGATTTGCTGCGCGCCATCGCCGAGGCCGTGGCGCTGTGCAATGAGGCAAATCTGGCTATGCAGACGGGATCCTCCACCGAGCTGGCGCTTCTTCGCTTTTCCAGCGACGTCGGCATCGACCCCGATGCCGTCCAACAACAGTCGCCGATAGTGGGCCTCCAGAGCCGGGATCAGGCGCATCGATGGATGGCGACAGCGCATCGCCGCAACGGCGCGGATTATGTCGCGGTCAAGGGCGCGCCGGACGAATTGCTCGCGCTTGCCGCCCACGAACTGACGGAGGATGGGCTTCGGCCGCTCGACGAGGAACGGCGTCACCGGATCCTTGCCACCAATGAGACGCTCGCCCGGGAAGGCTTGCGGGTGCTCGGCGTTGCGAGGAAGGAAGGTGATCTTCGCGACGGATTGCCGGACGACCTCGTCTGGCTGGGCCTCGTGGCGCTCGCTGACCCTGTCCGCGCGGAGGCGCAGGAAGCGGTCGAGATCTTTCACCGCGCCGGCATTCGAACGATCATTATCACCGGAGACCAGCCGGCCACCGCGCTTTCGGTCGCCGAAGCGGTCGCCGTGTCACGGACCGGCATCATCCCCGTCGTGGACGGCGCGAACCTTGCGGATCTCGACGATCAGGCGCTTGGCGCTTTGGCGCTCCGGACGTCGGTCTTCGCCCGTATCAGCCCTGGTGACAAGCTGCGCATCGTCCGCGCGCTTCAGGGCGCGGGCCGGCGCGTGGCGATGATCGGGGATGGCGTCAACGACGGTCCCGCGCTCAGGGCTGCTGCGGTAGGCGTCGCCATGGGAAGGCAGGGAACCGATGTCGCGCGCGAGGTGGCGGACATCGTGATCGCCGACGATGATTTACGGGCGTTGGCACGGGCGATCGCCCGCGGGCGCGCGACCGATGACAGCATCGGCGCGGCCACCCGCTATTTCCTGTCGACGAACCTGTCGGAGGTGCTCCTCATGCTCGGCGAAACCCTGCATGGCCGGGGCGGGCTCGAAACGCCGATGGAGTTGTTCTGGCTCAATCTGGTGACGGACATCATGCCAGGTCTGGGGCTGGCGATGGCCGAGCCGCGAGGCGACGTGATGACACGCCCCCCGCGCACTGCGGATGCGCCGCTGTTCGGCCACGACGAGCTTCGGGATCTTGGATTCGACGGCGCGCACCTCGCTGCGTCGGCGTTGACCGCCCATCTCATCCTGTTGGCGCGCAAGGGCGCCGGACCACAGGCACGCGCGGCGACCTTCATAACATTGTCGCTGGCGCAGTTTGCCCACGCCTGGGGGCTGCGTGACCGGACGCCCGGATCGGTCGCAGGTCGAGTGGTATCGGAGACACGGCTTGGCGGCGCATTGGCAGCGGCTTGCGGACTGCTTGCCGCGCCTTTCCTGATCCGGCCACTGCGAACGCTGCTCGGGCTGGGTGTGCCGAGTCCGGGCGACTTGGCGCTCTCCGCCGGGCTGGCGGCGACCTCTTTCGGCATCGGCGAACTGCGACGGACTCAGCGAATGAACGTTCGCAGTGGCCGGGCCATCGTCAGGGTGGCGGCCTGACCGAGGAGGGTCAGCGCCGGTCCGGCAACCCTGCCTCTTGCGAGCTGGATCACACCCCCGGCCACAAGCCCCGCGAAAGCCAGGCTCCACAGATCCGCACGGCCGTCCGTCAGGCGCGCTATCGCTCCGTCGACCGTACCAAGCTGCCGTGCGGCGGCGCCCATCGGATCAATCGGCTGAAGATGCGTGATGGACGAAGCAAACTGGATGCCTTCCCTGGCGATCGACTCCCGCAACTCATCAAAATCGCCTCGGTGTCTGATAACGATGCTGCCGCTTGTCGGCCTGATCTCGGCGGAGTCTATGCCCGGAATCGCGGCCAATGCCGTAGCAAGCGACTCAAGCCGCTCGCGGTGGGGCAGGGGACGATCGAGCACGATCCGGACGCGTCCGGGCATACGGTGCTTGAGATGACCTCGCGTCGTTTCAGCTTTTGGACTGCGATCCATCGACGGCGTCCTTCTCCTGGCTGGCTGCTCCTTGCGTGGCCGCGGTTGCGGAAGCGGCCTCTGGCGCGGGTGTTTGCTTCATCTCATGGGCGACCTCGGCGACCAGATCCTCGACATCTTCAGCGAAACGCGCGGCCGCGCCGCGAACTGCTGCATAGCCGGCAAGACCGGCCCGCAGCGCCCGTTTGGCCGCAGGCCTCGTCGTTTCCCACGGGATCGACGCCACCAGGGCGCCACCCGCTCCGACCACCATTCCCCAGAAGAAGCTGCCGCGCATGATCGTTCCCGTATTTTCCTGCCGCCATGGCAAATCGAGCCGTGCCTTTCGCTCGGCTTGAGCCGACTCTGCACGAGCCATATGAAAATCTGTGGCTGATCCGAGCCTGCCTCATGCTCTTAACCGGACGAATTCGTATACATACGTAGGTCCCGGCGATCACCGTCCCTCATAGTCCTTCCACTGGAAGCGAAGCGACAATCTTGTCGCAGCGGTCGTCCTTCGGCCAGAAGCCCAGGTGCCGACGCGGAAGGTTCCTTGCCGCGGTGGAAGCGCTTGGGGACCGGCAGCATGCCCAACGATTTGGTCAACCGTACCGCACATATAGGAGGAACTCGGAATAGCCGATGATCCCGATGCAGCAAAGCCGGTGGCCAGCCGCGGCAGGAAGGCGCTGCCGAGGGCTTCATCCAACGCCACATGACGTCCTGTACGAAGCAGTTCTGGCAAGGACCGATGGCCCGGTCCTCATCGTGGGCAGAAATCTCCCATCGCTTGGGACTTAGGGGAATTCCTTACAGAGGGACCTGCCTGACGCATCTAAAACCCTATATTTCGGATATGACGGTCTTGCCCACTTACAGCCCACGCAAGTCGACGGCAGCCGCCGGGGTTCCGCTCTGCGCCCTGCTGATCGCTTCGCTTCTGCTGGCCGGCTGCATTCCCCATAGCCCGCCGCCCAAGACCGGCGCAGCCGCGCCACCCGTCGCGCAGCCGGAAAGCAAGGTAGACCAGACGGGCAGGAGGGCGGGCGAGATCGTGACCCAGCCGGTTCGCGACGTCGGTGTGGCCGCGACCAATATTCCGCCGGTGTTGGAAAGAGCGAGCGAGAACCCCTACAACCTCGACGGCCTTAGAGCCTGCACCGAACTGGCCCGTGCGGTAACCGAACTGAGCGCGGTGCTTGGACCGGACTTCATTGTCGGTGCGAAACAGCAAGAGAACAGCGCCGGAAAATTTGCAGAGGCCGGCGGCCAGATGGTGGTGAACTCGCTCATTCCCTTCCGGGGACTGGTGCGGGAGGCGACCGGCGCGGCGCCGGCGCAGCGTCGCCTCAACACCGCGATCGATGCGGGTTTTGCGCGACGGGGCTTCCTGCGCGGCATCCACCAGGCAAGAGGCTGCCGTCCGCCGCTCTGAGGCGCCGGGAACGCGTCCTCAAGAGGCTGGACGTCGCGGCGACCGATCCTAAAGAAGGTCTCCTTCGAGACGGTTGCGGACGACCGTACCGTCGGGAAGGCCGCTGCCGAAGAGATTCGCGCCGCTTGAGCGACCCGAGCGGCTCTCCCGGCGGGGCCGCGATCCGGCTGGGGATGTTGGAAAAGCATGTAAATCGCTGTGAATGTCGTCGTTGATCATTATCCATATGTCCGTTAGTGTAGATATATGGATAATGATTCAGCCATCGCCGCCTTGGGCGCTCTCGCGCAGGGTACCCGCCTTGACGCCTTCCGGCTTCTGGTCCGGCACGAGCCCGATGGGCTCGCTGTCGGCGAGATCGCCAAGGCGCTGGGCGTTCCCCAGAACACCATGTCGGTTCACCTGGCCACGCTCTCACGAGCCGGATTGATCCGATCCGAGCGGCGCAGCCGGGTCGTCAACTTTCGCGTCGAGCTGGACCAGCTGAAGACGCTGACCCTGTTTCTCGTGAAGGATTGCTGTGGCGGCAACGCGGCGCTGTGCGCGCCGCTGATCGCCGAACTCGCCCCCTGCTGCTGATGGAGTTTGCCATGTCTGACCGCATCTTCAACGTCCTCTTCCTGTGCACCGGCAACTCGGCCCGTTCGATCCTTGCGGAGAGTGCGCTCACCAAGCTGGGCGGCGGCCGCTTCCGTGCCTTTTCGGCGGGGAGCTACCCCAAGGGCGCGATCAACCCTGACGCGCTCGCTCTGCTCGAGCGGATTGAATATCCTACAGAAGGTCTCCGTTCGAAGAGCTGGGACGAGTTCGCCGTGCCTGGCGCGCCCGTGATGGATTTCGTGTTCACCGTGTGCGACGACGCGGCGGGCGAGGTCTGCCCGATCTGGCCAGGTCATCCTGTCACCGCCCATTGGGGGATCGAGGATCCAAGCCACGTCCAGGGTTCGCAGATCGAGCGGGAGCGCGCGTTCGTGACAGCGCTGCGCTATCTTGAGAACCGCATAAAGCTCTTCGCGGCGTTGCCCTTCGATAGGCTCGACGCCATGGCTTTGCGGGCCCGTGTCCGTGAGATCGGGCATGGCGAAGGCGCGAGCAGCCGTCGCGGGGACGCAGCCTGATGCCGGTCGATATCATAATCTACCACAATCCCGATTGCGGCACCTCCCGCAACACGCTGGCGATGATCCGCAATGCTGGAATCGAACCGCGTGTGATCGACTATCTGAAGACTCCTCCGTCGCGGTCGATGCTTATGTGGCTGATCGAGCGCATGGGTATTACCACGCGCTCTTTGCTGCGCGAGAAGGGCACGCCTTTCGCTGAGTTGGGGCTCGATAACCCGTCGCTGAGTGATGGGCAGCTTGTCGATTCGATGATGGCGCATCCAATCTTGATCAACCGCCCGATCGTAGTGTCACCGCTCGGCGTCAAGCTCTGCCGCCCTTCCGAGGAGGTGCTCGATCTGCTGCCGAGCGATCAGCGTGGCGCCTTCGCGAAGGAAGATGGCGAACGCATTGTCGATGACCGCGGCCAGCGGGTCGCATCATGAACGCCACCACTGCTGGAACGTTGGCGCCGGCCAGGCCGGCGATCAGCACATTCGAACGCTATCTCAGCGTCTGGGTAGCGCTTTGCATCATCGTCGGCATCGCACTCGGCTATGCACTGCCCGGCCTGTTCGGCGTGATTGCGTCAACCGAGGTTGCGCGGGTCAACCTCATCGTTGCGGTTCTGATCTGGCTGATGATCGTCCCGATGCTGCTCAAGATCGATCTTGGCGCGCTTGGTTCGGTCAGGCAGCATTGGAAGGGTGTCGGCATAACGCTGTTCATCAACTGGGCGGTAAAGCCCTTCTCGATGGCGCTGCTCGGCACCCTGTTCCTGGGCTGGCTGTTTCGGCCGCTGTTGCCGGAGGCTGAGATCAGCTCCTATATCGCCGGACTGATCCTGCTTGCCGCAGCGCCCTGCACGGCGATGGTGTTCGTCTGGTCCAATCTCTGCGATGGTGACCCGACCTACACGCTGAGCCAGGTCGCGCTCAACGACACCATCATGGTGTTCGCGTTCGCCCCGCTGGTCGGCCTTCTCCTCGGCGTCGCATCGATCACCGTACCCTGGGACACGCTGCTGATCTCGGTCCTACTCTACATCGTCGTGCCGGTGATCGTCGCGCAGGTCATTCGGGGTGCCGTGCTCTCGTCGGGCGGACAGCCCGCGCTTGACCGGCTGCTCAGCCGTCTTGGCCCAGTATCTTTGGTCGCGTTGCTGACGACTCTGGTGCTGCTGTTCGGATTCCAGGGGCAGGCGATCATAGCTCATCCGCTGGTGATCGCGCTGATCGCCGTGCCGATTCTCATCCAGGTCTATTTCAACGCAGGGCTCGCCTATTGGCTGAGCCGTCGGTTCGGCGTGGCATGGTGCGTTGCCGCCCCCGCCGCATTGATCGGCGCGTCCAACTTCTTCGAGCTGGCGGTCGCTGCCGCGATCAGTCTGTTCGGTCTCAACTCCGGCGCAGCGCTTGCTACCGTCGTCGGCGTGCTGGTCGAAGTTCCGGTCATGCTGTCCGTGGTCAGAATCGTGAAGGCGACACGCCCTTGGTATGAGCGTCGGGTAGCCTGATGTCGCGCCTTCGTTCCCTTGCCGACCCTGATGACCTGCCGGCGCTCGATCGGTCGCTCGTTAGACCTAGTCCCGCCGTCGGCCTCGGTTCGCTCGAACATCCGCCCCGCATCTTGCTGCTTTACGGATCCCTGCGGGAGCGATCATTCAGTCGACTCGTGGTCGAGGAGGCGGCGCGCCTGTTGATCCTGTTCGGCGCCGAGGTGCGGATCTTCGATCCGAGCGACCTGCCGCTGCCGGATCAGATCAGGGGGGACGACCATCCGGCGGTCCATGAACTTCGTCAGCACGCGCTCTGGTCCGAGGGCATGGTGTGGTGCAGTCCCGAGCGTCATGGCCAGATCACTGGCATCATGAAGGCGCAGGTCGACCATCTGCCGCTGGAGTTTGGCGGTATGCGCCCGACCCAGGGAAGGACGCTCGCGGTGATGCAGGTCTCAGGCGGCTCGCAGTCTTTCAACGCGGTCAACACGCTGCGTCTGCTCGGCCGCTGGATGAGGATGTTCACGATCCCGAACCAATCGAGCATCGCAATGGCATTCAAGGAGTTCGATGAGGCAGGCCGCTTGAGACCTTCCAGCTACTACGACCGCATTGTCGACGTGATGGAAGAGTTGATCCGGTTCACCATTCTGATCCGAGGCCATGCCGAGCAGCTTGTCGATCGATATTCTGAGCGCAAGTCCGAGACCGCCAAGCGCGATGCCGCGAACGACCTGACGTCACGATCGATAGCGTGAGGCCCGCAATTGGGCCAGAACGCCGGGTCTGGCGCCTTATGGCTGTTCTATTCCCGCCAGCCGGACGCTGGATTTGCCCCCCGTCCCCCGGGCGATGCTGCGAGTCGCCATAATCGGAACGACGATCAGATCGGGCCGGGCCGGGCCGGTTTCACCTGCGGCGCGTCCGCATCAATGGGAAAGGAGCGACATAGAAAGGAGGCACGGCCATGTCGCAGCCATTTCGCCAGAGGTGGGCAGCACAAGCGCTCTTCTCTCCAGCCATGTCCGGCGGCAGCCGATCGGCAGATAGCCATGAACATCGCCGGTCCGGACTTGGCTGAATTCCGCGCCCATCGGAACATCCCGTATATTTCTGGGCTTCGGCTTGAAAGATAAGCGCCAAGAATTCTGAGCGAACGAGAGAGGGGGAACACGCTATGCCAAGAAATCTCCGACTTTGCCGAACCAATCGATAGGGCCTTCATCGGCCGTGTTGGAATCGGTTCGATAACCCTTGGCCATCACGTGCGACGTCGAACCGACAATGGGGTGAGACGCGATCGGTACTCACGCCAAACGGAAAAACGAGGAATCAATGAATCTCGAAAAATTCACCGATCGCGCCAAGGGCTTCCTCCAGAGCGCGCAAACCGTCGCGATCCGCATGAGCCATCAGCGGATAAGCCCGGAACATCTTCTGAAAGCTTTGCTCGAGGATGAGCAGGGCATGGCAAGCGGCCTCATCCGCGCGGCAGGCGGCGATCCCGCCGTGGCGACGCGGCAGACCGACGCCGCGCTCGCCAAGGTGCCATCGGTTTCAGGCAGCGGCGCGCAATCGGCCCCGAGCCTCGATAATGATGCTGTGCGGGTGCTCGATCAGGCCGAGCAGGTCGCGCAGAAGGCGGGCGACAGCTATGTCACCGTCGAGCGGCTGCTTCTTGCGCTAGCGCTGGCCTCAAACACCGCGGCCGGCAAGTCCCTGGCCTCAGCGGGCTTGAAGGCAGAAGCGCTGAATGCGGCGATCAGCGCGCTGCGCAAGGGAAAGACCGCGGACACGGCCTCGGCCGAGGATCGCTACGACGCGCTCAAGAAGTTCGCACGCGACCTCACCGAAGCGGCCCGCGAAGGCAAGCTCGATCCGGTCATCGGCCGCGATGAGGAGATCCGTCGGACCATCCAGATCCTTGCCAGGCGCACGAAGAACAATCCCGTCCTCATCGGCGAACCCGGCGTCGGCAAGACCGCGATCGCCGAAGGGCTCGCCCTGCGCATCGCCAATGGCGACGTGCCCGATACGCTCAAGGACCGCGCGCTGATGGCGCTCGACATGGGCAGCCTGATCGCCGGGGCCAAATATCGCGGCGAGTTCGAGGAGCGGCTGAAGGGTGTGCTCGATGAGGTGAAGGCCGCCGAGGGCCATATCGTCCTGTTCATCGACGAGATGCATACGCTAATCGGCGCCGGCAAGGGCGAAGGCGCGATGGACGCATCCAACCTGCTCAAGCCCGCGCTCGCGCGCGGCGAACTCCATTGCATCGGCGCGACCACGCTCGATGAATATCGCAAGCATGTCGAGAAGGATCCAGCCCTCCAGCGGCGCTTCCAGCCCGTCTTCGTCGGTGAGCCCACGGTCGAAGATACCATCTCGATCCTGCGCGGCCTGAAGGAAAAATATGAGCTGCACCATGGCGTGCGCATCACCGATGGCGCGCTGGTCTCGGCGGCGACCTTGTCCCACCGCTACATCACCGACCGCTTCCTGCCGGACAAGGCGATCGACCTCATGGATGAGGCGGCCTCGCGCCTGCGTATGGAAGTCGAATCCAAGCCCGAGGAGATCGAGAATCTCGATCGGCGCATCATCCAGCTCAAGATCGAGCGGGAGGCGCTGAAAAAGGAGACCGACAAGGCGTCGAAGGACCGACTGGAGACGCTGGAGCAGGATCTCGCCAATCTCGAGCAGCAATCGGATGAACTCACCTCGCGCTGGCAGGCCGAGAAGGAAAAGATCGCGGGTGAGAGCCGTATCAAGGAACAGCTCGACGCTGCACGCATCGAGCTCGACCAGGCGCAGCGCTCGGGCGACCTCGCCAAGGCAGGCGAACTGCAATACGGCACCATTCCCACGCTCGAAAAGCAGCTGGCCGATGCGGCGGGCGCAGCCGAAGGCGCAATGCTGCGCGAGGAGGTGACAGCGGAGGACATCGCCGGCGTCGTCGCGCGCTGGACCGGCATTCCGGTCGAGCGAATGATGACCGGCGAACGCGAGAAGCTGCTCGCCATGGAAGAGACGATCGGCAAGCGCGTCATCGGCCAGGCCGATGCGGTCCGCGCCGTGTCGACCGCCGTGCGCCGCGCGCGTGCCGGTCTGCAGGACCCCAATCGGCCCCTGGGCTCATTCCTGTTCCTAGGGCCCACAGGCGTCGGCAAGACCGAGCTCACCAAGGCGCTCGCCGGCTTCCTGTTCGACGACGACAACGCGATGGTTCGCATCGATATGAGCGAGTTCATGGAGAAACACTCGGTCGCCAGGCTGATCGGCGCCCCTCCGGGCTACGTGGGCTATGAAGAGGGCGGCGTGCTGACTGAAGCGGTTCGCCGCCGCCCCTATCAGGTCGTCCTCTTCGACGAGGTCGAGAAGGCGCATGGCGACGTGTTCAACATTCTCCTGCAGGTGCTCGACGACGGGCGGCTGACCGACGGCCAGGGCCGCACGGTCGACTTCACCAACACCATCATCGTGCTGACCAGCAATCTGGGCAGCCAGTATATTGCGGGCCTCGCCGACGACGAATCGGTCGAGAAGGTCGAGGACCAGGTGATGGAAATCGTCCGCGGCCATTTCCGACCGGAATTCCTCAACCGCCTCGACGAGATTATTCTGTTCCACAGGCTGGGCGCCGACCATATGGCGCCCATCGTCGATATTCAGGTCGCCCGCGTCGGCAAGCTGCTCCAGGACCGCAAGATCACGCTCGACCTCACCGATGCGGCCCGCGCCTGGCTCGGCCGCGCCGGCTATGATCCGGTCTACGGCGCGCGGCCATTGAAACGCGCGGTGCAACGCTTTCTCCAGGATCCGCTCGCCGACTTGATCCTCCAGGGCGAGATCCGCGACGGATCGACCGTCCATATCGATGAGGGTGACGGAGCACTCGTGCTGAATCTAGGCTAAGAGTTACGATGGCCGCCTGGAATAGCGTGGGACTGAATTGGGCGACAGCAGCAGTTGACGAAGGATTGCCCGAACGAATTAGGGAGAAAGCTTATGAGCGCGCACGAAGCAAATAAGGGGGTCTGGGGTTCGCCGTTTCCGGCATCCACCGGTTGGGGATGGGTTCTGACCTATGGCGTGCTCCTGATCCTGGGCGGGATCCTGGCTTTCCTGAACCCGCTCGCGACGGGCTTTGCCGCCGGCGTGATCTTCGGAGCGATATTGCTTGCCTATGGCGTCATCGCGATAGTCGCTGGACTGTCAGCCTTTTCCACCCGATCGAAGGTGCTGGAGTTGCTCCTCGGCGTCGTGGCGGTACTCGCAGGCCTCTTCGTGCTGTTCGATCCATTCCAGGGTGCCGCATCGCTCGCTTGGGCGATCGGGCTGTGGCTGTTCGTCTCAGGATTTTCCCAGCTTTTCTATGGACTGAAAGGTACGCATGACAAGGGATGGAGGCTGTTGCTCGGCGTCGTCGATATCGGGCTGGGTACCTATCTGGTGATCAGCGGCCCGCTGGCAGGGCTTGCCTTCGTGGCGGCGATCATCGGCTTCAGCTTTCTCTTCCGCGGTGTTTTCCTTATCTCACTTGCCTTTGGCCTGAGGCGGCTGAAGTCCGCGTGACGAGGGGATGCGGCCAGGAGATGGATATACCGAGGCTGACGGCGAATGCTGCGGAAGGGTTCGCGCCGATCCTCAGCGCGGCCAGGAGGCGTAACAGGTGAGCAATCCATATGAAGTTCTCGGCGTCGCCGCGTCCGCGAGCGGGGACGATATCCAGAAAGCGTATCGCAAGCTCGCGAAGAAGCTCCATCCGGACCTCAACCCTGGCGACAAGTCGGCCGAGGACAAGTTCAAGCAAGTCGCAGGCGCCTACGATCTGCTGAGCAACCCGGAGAAACGCAGGCGTTACGACACGGGCGAGATCGACGAGACCGGCGCAGAGCGGCCCCAACAGCAATATTATCGTGACTATGCCGGGTCGGACCCCGGCCATTATTCGAGTAGCGCTGGCTTTGCGGATTTTGCCGCAGGCGACGATCCGTTCGCCGAACTCTTCCGTCGCAGCGCACAGGCGCGCGCCAATCGCCGCGGGCAGGACCTGCACTATCGCCTTTCGGTCAGCTTCGTGGAGTCGATCACCGGCGGTTCACAGCGGATAACCCTGCCAGCGGGCGGCACGCTCGACGTGACGATCCCGGCGGGCGTCGTTGATGGTCAATCGCTGCGCCTCAAGGGCAAGGGCGCACCTGGCGCCGGCAAGGGCGGCCCAGGAGACGCATATATCGAGATCGAGGTTCGATCCGACCCACGCTTCCTCCGCAATGGCGACGACATCACGATCGACGTTCCGATCTCGCTGAGGGAAGCCGTCCTCGGCGGCAAGATCCGCGTTCCCACGCCAACCGGTGATGTGACGATGACCGTGCCGGCCAATTCGAACAGTGGCAGCACGCTGCGCCTCAAAGGCAAGGGTGCCCCTCGGCTGGGCGGCGGTCGTGGCGATCAATTCGTGAAGCTCAGGATCGTGCTGCCCAAGCCGGCCGATCCGGAACTCATACAATTCGTTTCGACTTGGGAAGCCGGCAAGAATTTCAATCCTCGTGAGGCCTCGCGATGATAGACTTGGACGAATTTCTATCCCGCTCGGGGATCGAACTCCACTCGCTCGAGCAGTGGATCGATCGCGAATGGCTCCTTGGCGAGCGCCGATCCACGACCATCGTCCTGACCGACATGGACGCGGCCCGCGCGCGCCTCATACATGATCTGAAGCGAGACTTCGGCGTGAACGACGAAGGCGTCGACATCGTGCTCCACCTCGTGGATCAATTGCATGGCCTTCGCCAGGTGCTCGCACAGATGCGAACGGAAACGCAGGCGGCGCGACGCCGGGATATCCGGCGATCGCGAGGCCGCAAACCGGGTCCGATTCTGGCTCCGCGGCGCAAGTCGTAACCGAGCCATGAGTCCTGCTGAAAGGGCCTAGCTAGATGGACAAGTCCCGGCCGCGGACGCCGCCGCTCGATTTGCCGATCGCATAGCCTTTGACGGGAGCAGGGCATTGAGGAGATTTGCGACATAGGCGAAACCGCTGCTGATGGCGACGCAAGTGTGGTCCGCTACCAAAAGCTGGTCGGGGCTCGGCTATTCGGTAGAAATCGCGCGTATCGCTGTCATAGAGCGGACATCCCAGGCTCGAATGCTACAGTGGGCGGTTGAATCAGAAACCGGCTCCGCAGACAGCAACCGAAATTGGAGGTCGCTATCGCCCAACGCTCGGATCGGTGACAGGCATAGCTGTGGGGCACACGCTGAACTCGTCGTTGGCCATCCAGATGGACCAGGCTTTACCGCAGATCGACGCTACCGCACTATCGCACTCAACGCGAAATCGGCTGCGAACGTTCGCCAGAAGCCAAGACGCTCGGGAGCCGAAAAATCGGCTGGAATGAAGCCCGCGATGATTTTGCCACCCGTGAAATTGCCGATCATCGCCATGATTGCGACGGCGAAGACTGCATCCGGCTCCAGTTCCTTGCGGAAGGTCCCCGCGCTCTGGCCAGCGCGGAAGATGGTTGAAAGACGCGCCATCAATTGGGGACTGCGTCGTTTGAGTTCGCGGCACTCGGGAATATGCTCTCCGCCATAAAGGCTTTGGTCATTGAAAAGCCCGGAGAGAAAAGGCCAGCGAACGAAAAGGTCGAACACACCGCCAAGAAACACCCTGATCGCATCTTCTGGGCCAAGCGATTCATAATCGGGAATTGAAAGTTGCTGGATCGCCTGCGCCGAAACCTCCTCCATGACCGCCGCATAAAGTTCGGCCTTTGTCCGAAAATAATGGTGGATCAGCTGCTTGGATACGCCCGCCTCCATCGCGATCACGTCAAGCTTGGCGCCTGCAAGGCCCGCGCGGCAGAACTCATTGGTTGCTGCCGTCAATATATGTTTCAAACCCTCCTTTTTCGACTTGCGTCGTGTCCGCCGGTCAATCGGGGCCACATCATCCATCGCACACTTCCTTTGATGTCGCCCGGTGGAGGGCCGTCCACTGCGTCGTCGCTTAGCTAGGTCAACACTACAACGAACGGGGATTTTCGCCCCGGGCACCAGTGCCTATCAGCGAACGGTCGATCGCGTCGACGGAATTGAGGATTTGCATGAGTGACACCCAAATGATGGCCAGCGATGTGCCCGCCCATGTTCCAGGCGAACTGGTGCGTGAGACCTATCCTTTCATCATGGGGGGGCAGACATCGCAAAATCCGTTCAACTCCATGGTTCCCGCTCTGCACGATGGCCCGGACCTGATCTATTCCACCAACTTCTATCCGGGCTTCCAGCCGGTCTGGATCCCGCGGCGTCTTGAAACGCTGCAAGCCCTGTACATGGACACCGAACATTTTTCGAGTGAAGCCTTCTCTCCCTTCCCGATGCTGATCGGTGAAAATTGGAGTCTCGTGCCGGTCGAGATCGATCCGCCGGCGCATTCGATGTACCGGACTCTGCTCAACCCGCTTTTTACGCCTGCCCGGATGCGCGCGCTGGAAGACAGGGTGCGCGAGGCGGCGCGTGACTCTATCGCGAAATTCAAGGACGGCGACGAATGCGAGTTTATGGGCGCATTTGCGCTGCGGTTTCCCATTATCGTGTTCCTCGATCTGATGGGGCTCCCGCGCGAGCGGATGGAGCAATTCCTCGAATGGGAGTTCATGCTGCTCCACAGTCTGGACATTGAAGACGTAGCCAGGGGAACGCGACTATCCGTCGATTATCTGCGGGAAGTGATCGAGGATCGCCGGAAAAATCCCGGCGACGATCTGGTCAGCTTCGCCGTGACTGCAACGGTCGAGGGTCGCAAACTCAACGATGACGAACTGATCGGACTCTGTTTCAACCTGTTCATTGGCGGCCTCGACACCGTTTCAACCAACATCGCCTGGCAGATCCGTCATCTCGCCGAGCATCCCGCAGACCAGCGCCGCCTGCGCGCCGATCCCTCCCTGATCCCCGCTGCGGTTGAGGAAATGTACCGCCGCTACGCCGCAGTGACGACCTTCCGCACCTGTATCAAACAAACGAGCCTTCACGGTGTCACTATCATGCCGGGCGACAAGATTGCCATGCCCACGACATTGGCCAACACCGATCCGGCGGCATGGGAACGCCCCTTCGACGTCGATTTCGATCGGACTCCTCGCCATATTACGTTCGCCTACGGGATCCATCGCTGTATCGGCGCGCCGCTGGCCCGGCGCGAATCGGTCATGGCGATCGAAGAACTGCTTGCGGCAATCCCTGAGTTTCGCGTCGCCGAGGGGGAAGAGCTTATCACCGAGTTGGGGCCAATCCTGCAGCCGAAAAACCTGCCGCTCGTCTGGGGTGAGCGGAATTCGCGTCGCGAGGTTTCTGCCGCCAAGCCGCAGCCTGCCGAAGTGTCGCAGGCTGGCGAGAAACGTGTCGGCCCGTCGATCGAGGATGTGAAGTCGTTTCTTTCGGCCAAATTGGGCTCGCTGGCGCCGTTCAACAAAGTCATCGCGATGCATCTGGATGATGATCAGATTTTGCTCGACGGAACAGTGAATCCGCCGAAGCTCGTCGATCTTGTCGCGTGCAATATCGATGTGACTGTCCGTGCCCGTCTCAGAGCCTGATTCATAATTATCCGATGAAATTTCATAGTCTTGCGATGCGACGCGCGAATAGCTGGATGGAAGCTATGAACAGCCACGCAGTTGCCGATGCGATGGTCTGTTCAAAGTCCT
>NZ_JABBFV010000050.1 GCF_012927105.1 Sphingobium psychrophilum
CGGATCACCATACCGGCCAGCGGCTTCTGGAAAACGCTGCAATCAAAGGCCTGACAGAAGACCGCGCTCGATCACCTGTTCACCGGTTCAAAAACTTCTTGCCTCACGGGCGGCAACCACAGAGGGCTCTTAGATGCGGCAGCTAGCCCTTGTTTCAGACTGCAGCATCAGGAGCTCGGCCCTGCTCTTGTGAACCGGTTGGCGAAGCCTTTGCGCGCCGGGCCAATGCCCGCCGCATCCAGCCGGTCATTGGCTGTTCGACCAAAAGGTGAATGAGGATGCTCGATGATGTCGCAACAAGGACAGCCAAGAGAATGGCAAGCGGCGCATTTGGAAGGATGGCAAACTTGGCTCGCAGGGCAAGCAGGCCGGCAAGGACATGGAGGTGGAAGAGATAGATGGAATAAGACGCATCGCCAAGCAGCCCGCCAAGGCGCGTCAACCATCCTTGCGGACAATGAGAGCGCGCAGACACAAGCACCAGTCCTGTCCCACATAGCCCGAGAAAGATTACGCTGGGGAGAGTTTGGCTTATCAGCCCGCCACACCAATATACAGCGAGGATAGCAGTAAGCAGCACGCCAATCCCTATGAACGGATGGACAGGCAGTCGCCAATCACTGGGCGGCGACATTCTGTTCCAGAACAAGCCAAGGCCAACACCCATACCAAATTCGATATTTACGGAACTGAACAAAATCGACCAAGGACTGTCGATATAGCCGGTGGTGGCTCCCCAGGACGGTAGGAATGCGACATAGGCGATCGGGGAAACCACCCATGCCAGCAGCAGCCAGCGAGACGCCCGCGGGCCAAAGAAACTCAGGGCAAAGAGGCTGTAGAAAATCAGTTCCTGGCGCAAGGTCCAGATGATGTCAGGTTTGACGTAAGAATAGGGTATGAGAAAAGCTGCCCTGGCGTAAGCGGCCCAGTCAATGGCATCGCGCGCGAACCCGCGCTGGAGCAGCGCGTAAGACAGGATGGCCAGCCACATCATCGGGACGATCCGGACAAAGCGCCGCGTGGCATAGGCCGATAGCGTCATTCTTGGACGAAGATCACTGCCCTTGAGGACGACCACCGACATGATGAATCCGCTGATGACGAAGAAGATATCGACGCCTGAGGAACCGCTTTCAAGCGCGCCGCCCAACAAGCTCAGGCCGCCATATTTGGGATCGGCAATCATCGCGGCGCAATGCCCGACGACCACGCCCAGTGCGCAGAAACCACGCAAAAACTGAATGCCGACAAGCTCTGCGCGATTGTCCATATTTATCAGCCCCCGACTCGCCGCGCCATGCATCAGGGCAGACGACCAGCCATTACTATGAGACTGTCCAAAGAGAAACCTGTGCCTGGGGTATGGGTCAATTACTGATAGAGGAGATCAGTCAAGCTCTGGGCCGCGGCCCGCAGCCGGGAAGCGCGGATCCTGGCCACCGCGACGTATCAATGGAGGCGTGCACATCTGCGCCATGCACTGGTCCTGCCGTCATGGTCAGATCAACGACCATCGAAAAGAACCTATAGATGGTGCCCTCGGCGCAGGCCAAGGACAAGATCCCTGGCATGTCCCTCATTGCAATCTGCTATGCGTGTCGTTCCTCACGGCTAGATCCTTGTCATGAAGCCATGCACCCGACCTGTTTTGCCACCGGTGACCGCGCCAACGCACTGTTGGCTTCACCTGCGCGCAAATTGCGCGCTATTTTGCTCGCAGGCGCGGCCCGCATACGCGCGGTCAGACCCTTCTCGCATGGCTACCATTTTGCGCGTTGAACTGCCCGCGACATTCGGTGCATGGCGCGACACCAAGCCTGCTGATCGCCATCGGTCTGCCGTGGCACCTTGCCAATTTATGCTCAATCGGTTATATATCGACCAGAGTTGCTTTGGATAACTGCGTGCCCGATCTTCAAGCTTTGTCGATCAACCACGCCGCATGAGCGCGGCCCGATGCGCATAGACAGCATCCTCATTATAGAGCGTCCCGCTGAGAGCTGCCGCTTCCATCAGCTGGCACAGGGCCTGACGATCATGATGTAGGCGAGCGACATGATCTGCAAGCTTTTCAATGCTATGTCCAGGGGCGAACAATCCGCCTCCATATGTCTGCGTCAATCCGCGTGGATAGGCCGTGTCATAGCCAATGATCGGGCATCCGCTGACCAGCGCCTCGATAAGGCAGCGCGCAGATTCTGGCGTTTTGTGGCAGAACAGCAAGAGATCGCTCTCCTGCAGCCGGTCCAGAAGGTGCGTGCGCCTCCCTTCGAATCCTGGAAAGTCAATGACGTGGTTGAGACCAGCGCGCGACACCTGTGCTTTGAGTGCGGGCAAATCGGGTCCATCACCGATCCAGCACGCTTGAAACGCAATTCCTTGCGTATGCAGGCGTGCCAGGCACGCCAGCCAGTCGAACGGCCCTTTCATGCCAGCAACCCGGCCCACATAGACTATCTTGAGTGGTTCTCTAGCAAGGGCTCGGTCCTGCTTCCGCAACAGGGCGGACGCGGAAATCTGCTCCGTGCATCGGGTGTGGGTGTCATAGGTGCAATGCGGATCGGATGCCGATCTTGCATAATAAGCAAAACTATCGCCTCCCTGCAGCAGCGCTACAGTGCTTTTGCGCAAGACATACCGAATTGCAGCCTGTGTAAAGGGCATGACCATCTCCGCCAAAAGCCGCTTCAGTGGTGCCCGTGCCAGCTTGTTGCGGATGACAAAGGGTTCGACCCGATCAATCCACGCGGCATAACGCCGTCGCTGTTCGATAGCTTCAAGGGCCGCGATGGTGGGCCAATCGCCGATGATACTGCCCAATGTGAAGCAGAGATGGCGGTGGGTCGCGACAGCTTGGCGCAGTTCGTTCCGAACCGCGCCATAATGGCGGATCATTTTGCGTGGGGTATAAGCGTGTGGCAGTATCACAAGTCGCGCGCGCGCACCCAGGAGGCCCTCATCCGTACGGACCCAGGATGCCGAGCCCCCGCTGATCGCATTCGCCTGGCTTTCCACACCATAAAAGGTAACCCGATCGAAATGCTGGCACCATTGTTCGATACCAGCGGCAGTCTGCTCATCCACTTCCGGACCATAAGGACCCTGTCGGATAGACACATGGGTTACAAGAAGAAGCGAGGCTTGATCGTCGAGCGCCATATGCTTCAAGCCTGCCGGTTGGACTAAGATGGTGGCGCTATCGCCCCCTGCCGCTGTCCGAATCGCTTCAGGTACGCTGCCAGATCGTCCAGGATTGCCTATCACGTGCGATGGCCCTTGCATTGTGTATATTCGCTTTCTTCAAATACATCAAATATGCTGGCCAGCATCGTCGCTCGTCTTGCGCGCACAGCAGAGATTGGCAAGGGGTGAATAGAAAGGACGCCAGCAGTATCAGGCCCGCATCCCTACAAACACGTGCCTGCATCTGCTGCCCGATATTAAGCACACGCCTGCCTGACCTAATGCTACCCCGTCCCCATCCTATTCCAACTACCCTCTTTGACTTTTAGCGGCGATCGCAAACGGCCAATCTCGTCGCGCTAAAGCGTAACGGGCGGCGATGCATGACGGCGTTTACGCAAGGACCTCATCAAGTCATCACCAGCGGCAGTATTTTTAGGGCTCCGGACTTTCCTCCCGCCAACGGCACAGACGAAAGCGACAGCCAGAACCATGAACAAACCTACCAATGCGTCGCGCGAGAGCAGACTGCTTTCTGTTACATTATGCCCCATGCAAAAGATCAGCATGGCCGAAATAAGAGCGCCCTCCTCGGCCTTGATGCTCTGATCAGCCAGCAGCTTCCAGATGGGCCAAATGATGAGCGCGAAGACGGCAATCACAAGGCCCGGCAAACCGACAGTTACAAGCAGATCAAGATACCCATTATGCCCGACGGTGATCTGCGTCAGCATACCTGATCCATATTGATAGACCGGGCTATATGGCCCGATATTCCAAAAGGACCCAAATCCCGAACCCGTGCCAAGATTGTCTCCTGCATAGCGAACAAGCATGCCCCAGATATAACCTCGGCCGGTAAAGGCCGAAGGTGCCAGATAATTGAATATCAATATATCTTTATACGCGCTCAATGCCATCCCGCCCAAGGATGCGGCAATAGCGATCGCCGGGATTGCGTACATCCTAAAGCGCCTGGAATAAAATTGGTAAATCCAGCCGGCCAGCAACGCGATGGCGGTCATGCCGCCCGATGTCTTGGACTGGGTCCGGTACATGAAATAGGCAGACAAGAGTATGACGAGAATACGCCAGACTGTAGGTATCTTCTTCGCATCGAAAAGAAATAGCAGGATGGTGATGGCGCAGGTGGCCCCGGCAAAATTCTTATGAACCAGAAACCCGCGCCAGTTGCCGATCAGTGCAGAAGCGATGGCTGAGTCGGTCATCATGTGAATGCCTGTGGCCGGATCAAGAAATACCACGGCGTAATTTGCGACCAACGCCACGACCAGAGCAACCCGCACGACATTCAATGTTGAACGATAGCCCGCTTGCTGCACCACGAGAAAAGTCGTCCAGACCACCACTGTTGTCAGAAGGAGGCGACGTACCGCAATATCGGGCGCGATCGCCCAAGCCAGGCTAACCCAGCACCAGGAAATGGCGAGCAATATCGGCCACGGCATCGCTATCAGTCGCCAACGGCTGATGGCGGGTCTAGCGCCATAGATGGCCAGCGCGAGGATCAACAGATACCCAATTTGCCGTTGACTACTGCCCTCGCCTGTCAAAGGCAGTTCGTTATAGGTCATGAGCGGTGCAAGCAGTACCATTATCAGCAAGGCCACTGTCGCAAACTCGATCGCTCGCTCATGCCAGCTTTTTGTCAGAACGGCATCGGTCTTTGATGACCCCTGCTCCTGAAGCTGATCTAGGAACGAAGGCGATTGGGTTTTGATGTCTTCCATGCCTATGTTTCCCGCTCTTTAAGCCCGATCCGAACATTGGTTAGCAATAGCAGCATGTTGCGATCCACGCCTCGTTATGAGGAGGAAGAGTGAATGTTGGCATGGACTGGTATTGCCCGGCAAGTGCATAGCCGGGAGGGACTGCGATATCCATCGGATATGACGGACGCGCAGTGGCGCCAGCAGCGTTGTTGTGGATCCGGCAAAGCGTGGAGGTCGATATCGATCGGCAGACATAGTCCGCCGTCACCCAGCGTTCGCTCTCGGACTGCGCGATCATGACCTTGCCTCCAGGCCCGGCACGTCGCGTGCGGTTGTACGTCGATCTTCCATTGCCAGCTTGAGGATGGGATCGTCGCTACGGTCGATCGGTGCCCCAGAAGAGCTTTCGGCCGGGCAACTTGAGCGATCAATTTCGTAGTTATATCATAGACTTATGAACTCACCAAGAGCATGAATAGCACGATCTGGAATGTGGAAAAGGATGGATGTGAATGGACACGGCGGTTCGAGTCCTGCTGGGCATCGTACTGGCTAGGGCTTATCCGAAATATGACTACAATTTCGGTCAGGTAGGTGGGGTTCAGTCCCTATATCCGCGACTTCTCGAGCCCGCTGAGACGCTCCACCAATATGGAGCGGCGAACCTGGTCGAGGAAGAGAGTGTCATTGCCTTAGACGGATGAATTGGAGGGCACGGTTCAGACTATCCAACATAAAAACCTAATTTGCGCTCGACGCAATAACCTAAGTGTCTTCTGTGGTTGCCGCCCGTGAGGCAAGAAGTTTTTGAACCGGTGAACAGGTGATCGAGCGCGGTCTTCTGTCAGGCCTTTGATTGCAGCGTTTTCCAGAAGCCGCTGGCCGGTATGGTGA
>NZ_JABBFV010000051.1 GCF_012927105.1 Sphingobium psychrophilum
AGTCGTCCCGCAGTCCAATCGCTGCACCCATGGCCATGCCCTCCAATCGGCGCCCATAGATTCAGAAATTTGCCGCTTTGGGAATCCCCTACATGAGTCAGCATCATGGAAGGTTGGTATTAGTCAGTCTGCTAAAGCCAGTTCCGCTCATTTGAATGCTGCTTAGCGAAAATTCCCTCAAAGCTGAGAAGGCAGATTGAGCGCGCCCCTGTTGAGTAGCTACAAAGTTATGCTATCTCTATAGAGTAAGGAAACCTGCTTTTCCGACCGGCAGTAAGGGTGCACCAATCCATGCCCGATGACCAGGGATGAGAGAGGATTAGCTTCCAGCCCAAATCAGTTACGTTAAATTATTAACGCCGCTAACCGGCGCGGATCATGTTCAACCGCATAAAAGGCTGATTTTATGCGCAAACTCATCAGCAACGATGGGTTTGATGACCACAGCCACGACCCGATCGGCATAGATATCTGCGACATCCTGCTGGCCCGTCACGAAGATCGACGGGATCCCTCGTTGCTTGAGCCATGCGGCTGCATCAGGGCCGGTGCGGCCGTCAGCTAGGTCGATATCGACAAGGGCACCGTCTATGTCGGCCACCACAGGATCGCCCTTCAGCTGAGAGAAGCTGTCGGCAAAACCGACCAGAACATGGCCCGCCTCCTCGATCAGATGCTCTATGTGAAACACAATGAGGGGATTGTCTTCAACACAATAGATCCGGAGTTTTGGGCGAGTCTCGCTGCTGTCTGATGTCATGAGTCTCAAACGTCGGCAGGGGCTTTCGGGTTGCAGGCGACGCGTACTAGTGGTCCCCGAACCTCGCATCGCAGGCCCTCGGGCACAAATTGGATGTCGGGTTTGGTACCCAACAGGCCGGCCAGCGCAGCGCGCAGATAACGCGTGCCATAGCCTGAGCGCGATGGCGCAACGACGGGCGGACCGCCCGCTTCCTGCCACAGGACTGACAGTTCAGGACCATAGTCGGCAAGGATGTCCCAACAGAATGTAACCCGGCCGTCGGGGACGGATAAGGCGCCATATTTGATCGCGTTCGTCGTCAACTCGTGCAGACAGAGCGCCAGTGTCGTCCCTGCCTCGCGAGTGAGCATGATCGGCGGACCCGCGGCGTCGATCCGGCTTATCCCCATCTGCCGGTAGGGATCGAAGGTGAGCTGTGCGATCTCGGCGATAGAGATCGATTCCCCTTTGGCCTCGAACACCGCCGAATGCACGTTGGAAAGCGCCGTCAGGCGGGCGCCGAAATCGCCCGCAAGCGCTTCCACGCTGGTCGCCCCGCGGCGCGTCATCTCGAAGATCGACGACACGCTGGCCAAGATATTCTTGACGCGGTGGTTCAGCTCCCGCCGCAGTTCGATCTCGCGCTCGATATGATCGCGCACCTCCCGCTGCCGCATCCGCGCCAGCAGGGCCGACTGGATACCGCTGACCAGTTCGACCTGCGTCAGCGGGCGCTGATAGAAAAGCTGGCGCGACCGTGGCCATGCGGCCGCCAACTGGCCGCGTATCCGGCTGTTGGGCGATGCGCGATCGAGCAGTACCACGATGGGCATTTCAGACCAGGGCGGCTGCGCGCTCAGATGCTTTGCGACGATGTCGATGAGGGCTGGCGTCAATGCCTCATGGGTCGTCACAAACACGCCCGGTCCAGGCACGAGATGTCCCGCCAACTCTTCTGCTGACGCGCAGGTTGTTACGGCCATATCATATTCAGCGAGCAACTGGCCCAGATAGGCCGCGTCTCGTCGATAGGGTGCAAGAATGAGAACCTGGTCGAGCGCGCCCGGCTCGACCAGATCGGCTTCGCTCATGGCGTCGGCAGCGGGTTGAACGGCACGACCTTGACGCCGTCGCTTTCGATCAACAGCTCATGGACATTGAGGTCGTGCGGCCCATGGCGCTTTTTGACGACCGTGATGTTGCGCCGCAGGCGACCATCATCCTCCATGATCCGCAGCAGCAGCACCGTGTCGCCCAGGAAGCTCACGTCTACGTCGATGCCGACATTCTGGCCGAGCAAGCCATGCTGGGCGACGATCAGCATGGTCAGCACGCCCGACCGCGCCAAATATTTGAGGAGCGACTGAATATCGCGCACCGCCTTGTCACGGTGCGGAAGCGAGTTGAGATAGCCCGTGAAACTGTCGATGACCACGACGCGGGTCTTGAAATCCTTGACGATCGACTGCGCGATCTGGGCAAATTCTCCGGGCGAGATTTCATTGGGATTGAAATCTCGGATGATCAGCTGGCCGTCCTTGTGGAACTGCCGCAAATCCATGCCCAGCCCTTCGGAACGCCGGAAAAAAGTCTCCAGCCGCTCCTCGAACAGGAACAGGGCGACCGTTTCGCCCCGCTTGAGCGCTGCGGTCGAATAGAGCGAGGCCATGGTCGACTTGCCAGTGCCGGACTGGCCGATGACCAGGGTCGTGGTGCCCGATTCCTGGCCGCCGCCAAACATGTCGTCGAGCGCGTCGACACCCGACTTGATCAGCTGCGGTTTGCGGGAATCCACCGCTTCGCCAGGGACGATCCGGGGGAACACCACGACGCCTTCGCCTTCTCGGATCGCCATGTCGTGATAGCCATCGGCGATCGGCACACCGCGCATCTTGCTCACCTCGATCCGCCGGCGCACCGAGCCATAGTCCTGCAATGACTTGTCGAAGCGGATGACGCCATGCGCGATGCCTTCGACCTCCTCGCCGTTGGATGCCGCCTCATTGGTCTGGGTGTCGAGCAGGAGCGCGACGACCTTGCGTTGTGCGAGGAATGCCTTGAAGCCGAGCAATTCGCGGCGGAACCGGGGCGTGTCGCCCGTGATGAGCCGGATTTCCAGCAGCGAGTCATAGACGAGCCGGTGCGGCTTATGCTCCTCGATCGCCAGCTCGATCGCTTGGCGCGTTTCGTCCAGGCGGAGTTCTGCGGTTTGGAAGATGGTCTGATCCGCCGCGCCATTGACGGCGTCGGACGCCGACAGTTCCTCGATCCGGATCCCGTCCAACGTCCAGCCATGCGATAGGGCGATCGATTTCAGCTCAGCGGCTGTCTGAGAAAGGCTTACGTAGATGCATCTTTCCCCGGCTTCTACGCCCGCGCGCAAGAATTGCAGAGCGGCTGTCGTCTTGCCCGCACCCGGCGCGCCCTGAAGCATATACAGATTCGATGCCGGCAGGCCGCCGCGCAGGATTTCGTCCAGTCCCGCCACGCCTGTCGCGACTACAGGCTGTGCTTTACGCTTGCTCACACATGTCTCCTCGTTTGCGATCGGATCGCATAATCGACGCCGATTTGCCAGTGAGATGGAGAGAAGCCGCTTTGGCTTCGACCGAAAACGTAGATGTATGGCTTCCAGTGAGCCGGTCAGGACGTCCCATTCCTGCCCCGATCTGGCGAGAAGAGCGTTTCCTCCGAGCGATGGTGGAGTAGCGAAGGATGAGGTTTGCTTACCCCCCAAGTGGGCCTCCCCACTCCCGACGGTGCCTCTTTGGCTCTGTCGGGAGATCAGGGTAACGGTCTTGGCTATCACAGCCCGTCCGCATGTCGTTCGCTAAACAAGGTGAGGTCGGCTGCAGAGACGGTATAACCCTGCGAGGGCTCATCAACCGTTCTCTCGAAGGCCCAGTCGGGCATGTTGGCGGAACCTCAGGGCAGCATAAAAGCACACTCTAATTTTGGTATCTTCCCCAGATTGGCAAGGATGGTCAAATCTGTAGACTGAAGACAAAGCCGATCTCTGGAGACTCCGAATGCTCCGCGTAGCGCTTTATGCCCGCTATTCCGATGACAAGCAGAGCCCTGCATCCATCGACGACCAGTTTTTGATATGCCGTGAACAGGCGGCGCGCGAAGGCTGGCGAATTGTCGCCAACTATAAGGATGCAGCGATCTCCGGCGCGAGCGTCATTCTCCGTCCCGGCATCCAGTCACTTTTGCAGGATGCGCAGATGGGGCGCTTCTACATTCTGCTCGCCGAAGCGCTGGATCGGGTGTCGCGCGACCAGGCCGACGTCGCGACGCTCTACAAGAATCTCCAGTTCGCTGGCGTGCAGATCGTTACGCTGGCCGAGGGCGAAGTTTCCGAACTGCATGTCGGTCTCAAGGGCACGATGAACGCCCTGTTCTTCAAGGATCTTGCGAAGAAGACCCATCGCGGTCTGCGCGGCCGCGTCGAGAAGGGTAAATCCGGGGGCGGGCTTTGCTTTGGCTATGATGTCGTGCGACGCTTCTCCAACGAAGGCGAACCTGTGCATGGCAAGCGGAGTATCAATGCCGCGGAAGCTGAAGTCATTCGCCAGGTTTTTCGACAGTTCGCCAATGGGCTCAGCCCGCATGCGATTGCCTGCCGCCTGAATGAGATGGGCATTCCAGCACCATCAGCAAGCTGTGGACCTCAACCACGATCCGCGGCCACGCCAAGCGTGGTACCGGCCTGCTCAACAATCAGCTTTATATCGGCAAACTCGTCTGGAGCCGACTGCGCTATCTGAAAAACCCGCAAACCGGCAAGCGGGTTTCCCGCATCAATTCCAAATCCGAATGGATTGTAACCGAGGTTCCTGACCTGCGGATCGTGGATGAAGAATTCTGGCAGGCCGTGAAGGCAAGGCAGGAGAGTATCGCGATCCAATATGCCGACGTCATCGAGGCAACCCGCTCCGCCCATACAGCTCTTAATCGCACGCATCGCCCGAAAAGCCTGCTGTCCGGCTTGGTCTATTGCGGCTGCTGCGGCGGTCCTCATTCCCTTCGCGGGCAGGGGCGGTTTGCCTGTTCGAACCATGTTGCTATGAAAAGCTGCTCGAACGGGCATAGCATCACGCGCGACAAACTCGAAGCACGCGTCCTTGATGGTCTGCGCGATCGGATGATGACCCCGGAGGTCGCGGCAGAGGCCATTCGGACCTATGTCGAGGAGAGCAACCGGATCAATCACCAGCGCCGCGCGTCAGAAATCGCCGATCGAACCGACCTGCAGAAAGTCCTCAAGGCGATCAAGGGCCTTGTGACACTCGCGAAGGAAGGCAAGGGCACACGCGCGCTTGTCGATGAGCTTGTGGAACTAGAAGCGCAGGAGGATGCGATCCGCGCACGGCTCGCTACGGCACCGGCGGATGTGCCGGATATCCATCCCAACATCTCCGAGATTTATCGGCGCAAGGTCGAGCGACTGACGCATGCACTATCACAGCCGGAGGAGCGCCAGGAAGCCGCTGATGCGTTGCGGACGCTGATCGAGCGCATCGACCTAACGCCCGGGGCGAAGCGCGGTGAGGTCAACGCCATGCTCTACGGCGAGTTTGGCCGGATCCTGGAGTGGATCGAACGTAACCGTCCGATTGTTACCGCGGCTTATGGGCCTTGAAGCGCGCGGCGAGTTCGGGATCGTCGATAAAGTCATCGAGGAATTGGTGCCAGGCCTTGGTCGTGAGACGTCCATCGCTGAGCA
>NZ_JABBFV010000052.1:2500-5446 GCF_012927105.1 Sphingobium psychrophilum
GCTGAATAAAATAGGCTTTGGTGAGGCGAACCCGGAGAACTGAAACATCTCAGTACCCGGAGGAAAAGACATCAACCGAGATTCCGTTAGTAGTGGCGAGCGAACGCGGACCAGGCCAGTGCCTGGGATATAGTTAGCAGAAGTCTCTGGAAAGGGACGCCATAGCGGGTGACAGCCCCGTATGCGAAAATGATATCTCAGGACTCGAGTAGGGCGGAGCACGTGAAACTCTGTCTGAACATGGGGGGACCACCCTCCAAGCCTAAATACTCGTACATGACCGATAGTGAACCAGTACCGTGAGGGAAAGGTGAAAAGCACCCCGATGAGGGGAGTGAAACAGTACCTGAAACCGGATGCCTACAAGCAGTGGGAGGGGCCTTGAGCCCTGACCGCGTACCTCTTGCATAATGGGTCTGTGACTTAGTGTATCAAGCAAGCTTAAGCCGTTAGGTGTAGGCGCAGCGAAAGCGAGTCTGAATAGGGCGACCATGAGTTTGATGCATTAGACCCGAAACCCGGCGATCTATGCATGACCAGGTTGAAGGTGCGGTAACACGCACTGGAGGACCGAACCGTTCAATGTTGAAAAATTGTCGGATGAGTTGTGCTTAGGGGTGAAAGGCCAATCAAGCCGGGAAATAGCTGGTTCTCCGCGAAATCTATTGAGGTAGAGCGTCGGATGATTGCCGTTGGGGGTAGAGCACTGGATGGTTGCGGGGGTCGCGAGATCTACCAACACTAACCAAACTCCGAATACCAACGAGTCTAGTCCGGCAGACAGACGGCGGGTGCTAAGGTCCGTCGTCAAAAGGGAAACAGCCCTAACCTACAGCTAAGGTCCCCAAGTCATCACTAAGTGGGAAAGCATGTGGGATTTCCAAAACAACCAGGAGGTTGGCTTAGAAGCAGCCATCCTTTAAAGAAAGCGTAACAGCTCACTGGTCTAAATAAGAGATCCTGCGGCGAAGATGTAACGGGGCTAAAGTGATGCACCGAAGCTTAGGGTGTGATCGTTTACGATCACGCGGTAGCGGAGCGTTCCGTAGGCCGTTGAAGCGATCTGGTAATGGGTCGTGGAGGTATCGGAAGTGCGAATGCAGACATGAGTAGCGATTAACAGTGTGAGATGCACTGTCGCCGAAATTCCAAGGGTTCCTGCTTAAAGCTAATCTGAGCAGGGTAAGCCGGCCCCTAAGACGAGCCCGAAGGGGGTAGTCGATGGGAACCACGTTAATATTCGTGGGCCTGGAGGTGTGTGACGGATGGCGTAAATTGTCAGGGCTTATTGGATTGCTCCTGGCAGTGAAGTTGTCCCAGGAAATAGCCCCTCCGTATAGACCGTACCCTAAACCGACACAGGTGGAATGGTAGAGTATACCAAGGCGTTTGAGAGAAGTATCCTGAAGGAACTCGGCAAATTGCCTCCGTACCTTCGGAAGAAGGAGGCCCCACATAAGCGCAAGCTCTTGTGGGGGGCACAGGCCAGGGGGTAGCGACTGTTTAGCAAAAACACAGGGCTCTGCTAAGTCGGCTTCAAGACGACGTATAGGGCCTGACGCCTGCCCGGTGCCTGAAGGTTAAGAGGAGGTGTGCAAGCACTGAATTGAAGCCCAGGTAAACGGCGGCCGTAACTATAACGGTCCTAAGGTAGCGAAATTCCTTGTCGGGTAAGTTCCGACCTGCACGAATGGCGTAACGACTTCCCCACTGTCTCCAGGATATGCTCAGCGAAATTGAATTCTCCGTGAAGATGCGGAGTACCCGCGGTTAGACGGAAAGACCCCGTGCACCTTTACTGCAACTTCAGAGTGGCATTAGGAAAGAGCTGTGTAGCATAGGTGGGAGGCTTTGAAGCATCGTCGCCAGATGATGTGGAGCCATAGGTGAAATACCACCCTGCTGTTTTCTGATGTCTAACCTCGCACCGTTATCCGGTGCAGGGACCCTCTGTGGTGGGTAGTTTGACTGGGGCGGTCGCCTCCTAAAGAGTAACGGAGGCGCGCGATGGTGGGCTCAGGACGGTTGGAAACCGTCTGTTAGAGTGCAATGGCATAAGCCCGCCTGACTGCGAGACTGACAAGTCGAGCAGAGACGAAAGTCGGTCATAGTGATCCGGTGGTCCCTCGTGGAAGGGCCATCGCTCAACGGATAAAAGGTACGCCGGGGATAACAGGCTGATGATTCCCAAGAGCTCATATCGACGGAATCGTTTGGCACCTCGATGTCGGCTCATCACATCCTGGGGCTGGAGCAGGTCCCAAGGGTTTGGCTGTTCGCCAATTAAAGTGGTACGTGAGCTGGGTTCAGAACGTCGCGAGACAGTTTGGTCCCTATCTGCCGTGGGCGTCGAAATTTGAGAGGAGTTGACCCTAGTACGAGAGGACCGGGTTGAACATACCTCTGGTGTACCAGTCGTCCTGCCAAGGGCGCAGCTGGGTAGCTATGTATGGACGGGATAACCGCTGAAAGCATCTAAGCGGGAAGCCTCCCTCAAGATAAGATTTCTTAGGACGGTCGAAGACCACGACCTTGATAGATCGGATGTGGAAGTGGAGTAATCCATGAAGCTAACCGATACTAATTGTCCTATTCGCGCTTAAGAGTCCCGCCATCAACGACAGCACTGGCCTCCAGCGCAGTCCAAGATCGGTCGGTTGTTAAGTCAGCCCAGATATAAAGCTTGCAAATACACACACCAAACGCGGCTGTTGCCGTGCTTGGCAAGCAAACACTTATGTGCACGGTATCGATTATAAACCCATATATGCGCCAGCTTCATTGCTTGGTGACCATAGCGTCTGTGACCCACCCGATCCCATCCCGAACTCGGCCGTGAAACCAGTCTGCGCCGATGGTACTATTGCTCAAGCACTGGAAGAGTAGGGCGTCGCCAGGCATTGAAGCTCGCGCATATATCGGACACAAAAACCCATTCACAACGTC
>NZ_JABBFV010000053.1 GCF_012927105.1 Sphingobium psychrophilum
CTGGGTCGGCGACATTAATCAACAATCCCCGCCGCACCGAGAACCGCACTATATTCCGACAACCCGCCTCGTACGTATGGCTCAAGCACTATGCTTCGCCACCTAATCGTACAAAGTCGAGCTCAGGTACGGAATTAAAAAAGAGATGGTGGGATTTCTTCTACTTTTCACGCCGAAGTAGGAAGCAGCAGGCGATGGCAGTTCTGGCACATTCACCAGATAGTGAGGTAACATATTCTTTTTTGGCTGAAGAATATGCAGATGAAGCATCTCTAGCGATGAGGTGCGAAGGTGCGATCGTCTTGCCGCCACGCAGCGCCATCATTGCTAGTCGCCTCGAACGATTTCGAAGATTGATGAAGAAGAGCCTCGCATATCGTGATCCTTCACAGATTTTGCGGGCTGAGCAATGCGAGGCCAACTTGCTCGGATGCCTCCATCACGTTGCTGGCAATCCCCTACCTCATCAATCGTAATTTGATCTGCTCGAAACAGCCGCACCATAGTAAGCGCCGACGGAAGCTTTCAATTACCCATAAGTGCGCCCAGCGAGATCAATACCAAGTTTCATGTCCATAAGACGGGACCATCCACGCCATATGACGGTGTTGCCGGGAGGCGGGTCTCGCTCGCGAGCGAGATAGCCGCCGAGTCTTGCGATCTGTGTCAGGTAACATGATAATTGTTGCGGCGGCGGTTGGCCGGTGCGGCTTATCACAATGCGGTCGATGAGGTTTATTTCATCTTTGGTCAGTGCGATATTTGGCGAAGCCGTAGGCGCAGTACGGGTTATCATAGTCATCCAGAATATACGCCAGCTCAGAACGCAGTAAATCGCAAGCAAGTTCACGAGCCGCTCAGCGGTACGTAATTTGGCTTCTTCTGCGCGACATCCAGATTTAAGGATCTTGTGAAAAACCTCTATCTTCCAGCGCAAAGCATACCATTGAAGCTTTTCGATCGCCTCCTCCAGCGACGTAATGGGAAGGTCAGTGATAAGCTTCCAGTCGATAGGAGAGCGGTTTTCCGGGACTTCCTGTTCCTGAGCGTGGACTATGGTAAGATCGAGCGCAGGGTAGCGTTTTTGCTTGCCAATCGGCGGCAAGACCCGAATCTTCTTATATTTCAGTGCCAGGCTGGCGGTCACGCCCTCGGCAATTTCAACCATGTGGCGACCTGCAATGGGCGCGTCCGCCATTTCAGCAGCAATGGTGTGTTTGCCATCGCCCGCCAAGCGATCAACGCATGTCCGTACCAAGAAATGGGTGCCAGCTTCGCCCGCAGCGCAGAAGAACTCATAGATGTCGTTTTCGCGATCGCCGATGTGGATCAGACGCTGGCCTTTCCCCAGCAGAGCCGTGGAGGCGCGCATATTCTCCAACCAGCGGATACTTTCCTTGGCTTCGATCGGCACCCTCGTCGGATTTATATGACGCTTAAGTGCCGAGGTACCCTTGAATTTGCTGCGGGACCAGAATTTGATCGCCGCCAAGCCGAGCGGCAGCCCCTCTGTCGTTACCACCAGGCTGCTATGCATCAACAGCCCGCAAATGGTGTGTCGCCGAGCAATCCCCACAGTCTCGCGCTTGCTCGGGGCATAGCCGATGATTCCAACCTGTTCGGGCTTTTTGCGTTCATATGAAAATTCGGTGGTATCTTGCAGAACCAGAATGGGTCCATCAATAGCTGCGACACGCGACGCCGTGGATTGGAAATGGCCTTGCAGAATTTTACCTTCGCAAACATCTGAATTGGTCGTGTCCCAGGAGGTGGTGTAGGAACCGTCAATCCACGGCAGGATCGGGATCGGGTTCGGGTCAGGCAGCCAGAGCTGGCAGGCTGACAATGGGGTTATGGCTCACCGCGCCGATTGTTTCCAGCGTCATGTAGCGGCGTGACACCGCCCATTTGATGGCATGGACCACCCCCATGCAAACGATCATATTATATGGTGCCATTAAAGTGGAGGAAGCGCGATGTCAGTTGTTACGATTGGCCTTGATCTGGCCAAAACGGTTTTCCAAGTTCACGGTGTAGATGAGGCCGGCTTAACCGTGCTTCGCCGAAAGCTCTCTCGGGCCGATATGGCGGCCTTCTTCAAAAAGCAGCCGCCGTGCCTAGTCGGAATGGAAGCGTGTTCTAGCGCGCATCACTGGGCGCGCTTGCTTGTGGAGATCGGCCACACGGTCAAGCTCATTCCACCTCAGTACGTTAAGCCGTACGTGAAGCGGAACAAGACGGACGCCGCCGACGCGGAGGCCATATGCGAGGCCGTCGCCAAGCCGAACATGCGGTTTGTTCCTATCAAGACGAAGCAGCAACAGGCGGTTCTGGCTTTGCATCGTGTCCGCAGCCTGTTGGTCCGACAGCGAACGGCGACGATCAATGCACTGCGCGGACTGCTGGGCGAATACGGGCTTATCGCGGGCAAGGGCGTGCGACAGCTCGCGATATTGAGCGAGCGTCTTGCAACCTCGGACAAGACCGTCGTCCCGGACGAAGCGCGAGAAGCGTTGCGATGTCTTTTCCGGCACATCGACACATTAACCGATAAGCTTGGCGAGATGGAGAAGCGGATCGTCGCCTGGCACAAATCAAACCCGGACAGCCAGCGTCTGGCTACTGCTCCGGGTGTGGGCCCAATTACGGCGACAGCGATTGTGGCAGCCGTCGGCGATGGCAGTCAGTTCAAGTCTTCCCGTCATTTTGCAGCTTGGCTTGGCCTGACGCCACGGATTCGAGCGAGCGGGGGAAAAGAGAAGATTGGTCGGATCAGCAAAGGCGGCGATCGATATCTCCGAACGCTCTTGATCCATGGAGCTCGGGCCGTTGTAGGAACAACGTTCCGCAAGGACGTGACACCTCGGCCCTGGCTTAAAGCTTTGGTCGACAGGAGGCCCGTGAATGTAGCCTCAACAGCCGTCGCTCACAAGACGGCTCGCTCGATCTGGGCCATGTTGACCAGGAATGAGGTATACCGCCGTCCATCGCCTTTGCCGATGGCGGCCTAACCAGTTCGGCGCCGATGTGATGGTGCCGACTTGCGAGGGCAACGACAGAGTATGGCGAACCGGTATCACCGGGGATCGACAAAGGTCACTGAAATGATGCGAACCAATTTGAGTTCGTCCATTTGTCCGGCCGTCGATCCGCGGAAACCATAGGGGCCTGCGGCGTGTTATGCCGCACAACAAGGCCGGATACACGACCGCAAGATCCGAAATCGTCGAAATCTGTTGAAAAGCCTTGCAAGGTGGGGGTGGTCCATACACATCATTCTGCTCCAGCATCAGCGCGCCGACGAGGCGTATGACCGAGGCATCATTGGGAAAGATGCCGATGACATCGGCCCTTCGCTTAATCTCCTTGTTCACCCTTTCCAGCGGGTTGGTGGACGCGATCTGCGCCCAGTGATCCTTCGGGAACGCCATGTAGGCAAGCACATCCTCGCGCGATGCGTCCATCATGTCGGCCAGCTTCGGGAACTTCTCGCGCAGGGCATCGGCGACCTGCTCCCACTGCTGGTGCGCCGCTTCGGTCGTCTCCTGCGCGAAGATCGTCTTGATCATGGCAATCACGGCGGGCCGCTGTTTGGGCGCGGCATGGGCCAGCGCGTTGCGCATCCAGTGCACCCGGCAGCGTTGCTGGCTCGCGGCAAACACCTTGCTGGCGGCAGCGCGCAGTCCCTTGTGATCATCGGCGATGACCAGCTTCACCCCGCGCAGTCCGCGATCCGCCAGCGAACGCAGGAAGGCTTTCCAGAAGGGCTCCGCCTCCGAAGGGCCGGTGGCGACGCCCAGAACTTCACGGCGGCCATCGGTGTTGACGCCAACGGCGATTATCGTCGCCGTCGAGACGATCCGTCCGCCCTCACGCACCTTGAGGTAGGTGGCGTCGATCCACAAATAGGGCCACTCGCCCTCGATCGGGCGGGTGAGGAAGGCGTTCACCCGCTCGTCAATCTCGGCAACCAGGCGGCTGACCTGGCTCTTCGATACGCCGCTGGCACCCATCGCCTTAACCAGATCGTCGACCGAACGGGTCGAGACGCCGTGCACATAGGCCTCCTGGATCACCGCTGCCAAGGCCTTCTCGGCGGTGCGGCGCGGTTCCAGGAAGCTCGGAAAGTAGCTGCCTTTGCGCAGCTTCGGGATCGCCAGATCGATCCGACCGGCACGGGTGTCCCATCCCCGTTCGCGGTAGCCGTTGCGGTGGTTCAGTCGCGACTGGCTGCGACTGCCGGCGGGCGCACCGGTTCTGGCCTCAATCTCCAGATCCATCATGCGCTCAGCGGCAAAAGCCAGCATCTCGCGCACCAAATCGCTGTCAGCCCCTTGCTCGATCAGCTCAACAAGGGCCATTCTGTCATCGGTCATCGTCTTCTTCTCCAGGTTCGAGTTCGCATCCGAACCCTACCAGAAGATCGACGGTGGCCACCCTCTCAGGGAAACCTTCCTACACCACCCCGTGGGACACGACCTCTGAATTTGAGAGAAAGCGGTAGGCAGCTTTGGTGTTGGCCCAGTCCTGGCAGGCGAGTGGAATTGGACCGCCCACCGCACCTGCCATCTGCGTCACCAACTGGCGCAGACGACGCCCAAGACGCACATCGCTAAATCGCGACGCAGCAAATTCATCATCGATCCAAGCCTGAGATTCCGAGCCACCCTCGACCATCGTGCACTCCGCAAAAGCGAGCCTTTGCGGGAACATGAATCATAGCTGATTCCATCGCAGCAATACCGCTGCGATCAGTGGAATCTGGCGTCAGACCACTTGTGGGTAATTGAAAGCTTCCGTCGGCGCTTACGCACCATAGCGCGGGCACTCAGATAGTCCGTGCTGAGCCAATCCTCATACAGCGCCGGTTCAAGGACGACCGACATCGCCTTGGGGCGCAAGGGCGTAACCAGTTCATTGGGTTTGCAGGTTAGACCCAGCATCGATTTCCAGAATGAGCGCGCAAGGTTCCAGACATTGATTGCGCGCTTCTCCTGCATCTTGGTCGCTCCCTTCACCATGGTTGGAACGCCCCACTCCGTTTGGAATAGACGTCTGAGAGCCCGATCCGAAACTAAGTTGAGTGGTATCAGCGGGTTAGCTTGACGCTTGCCGCAGTCGTTGATTCAGGGGTTTTGCAACAAACTTCCGGAGATCAACAATGTGGACCGATACCA
>NZ_JABBFV010000054.1 GCF_012927105.1 Sphingobium psychrophilum
CGGCAAACATCCCCGGCCACCCCCCTTAAAAGGAGCAACCTATCCGATGGCTGGTTTTTAAACCGCCACGCTCAGCAAATCGCTGGCGTTCCATTGGCCTGGTTTGTCACCGCCCTCTACAGGCGTCCGTGACCATCTGAACAATGCGCTCAAGGTCCCTTTCCGGCGCAGGTGCCTGCCCAAACTGTCCAGACGCTTCGCCAGAACATGCTGGCGGGGCCTCTATTACTGGTCGCGATCAGCTATGCCGAGCCCAATTCTCCGGTCGTTTAGCTGTTATGAGTGATCGTGCTGCTAGCCTCATTCAACAGGGTCGCAACGGCAATAACGGCCTGTTGGATCGCAAACGGCTTCTGAAGCAAAACGCTCTTGGGCACTCCCTTGGCCGCCCAGTCTGCGGCACTATCGCCGGTCATGTACACAACTGGCAATTCTGGCCTCATTTGTCGTGCACGCCGCGCAACCTCCCAGCCGTCCAGACCTGCGCCCAGACGCACGTCGGTTATCAACGCGGCGATTTCATCCGCGTTAGCATGAAAGGATTTCGATGCGGTTGCCCCATCGGCAGCGGTGACGACGCGAAATCCAGCGTCTTCCAGCCCAGCCACCATGATATTCTGCAACAGTGGCTCATCCTCGACGAGCAAAAGTGTGACTGCGTCTTCCATAATGCGCGTTTAAAGACCGAACGCATTGCAATGGACAACCTGCACGTAAGTTCACGTCCGACACTGAAAAGCAGTTCCCATCTTCCAGCCGATCACTGCCGAAATATCTTGGCTGGTGATGGTTCGAGCAATCGGGGGGCCTCATGGACACTAACAAACTAGGCGAGGCTTCAGTGCGTAGTTGCGGAACCAGACAAGCAGCACGACTGATTGGCAGCTTGGCCCAGTCGACCAAATCCTAACCCGGTTTCGTGCCAGCAAGACACCAGAGGAACTGCGGAAGCGGTAGCAGGATGGCGTGGCGGAGGGTAACTGTTTCGAGGAGCTGGACCGCGCCGAGGTGGATTGGTTGAGCCGGTTGCAGAGCCGTAGGCCGGCGTTGTCGCTATCAAATGGATATGGCCTGTGAGCAGGAAACCATTTCAGGGAGCGGACGTTTGCGGGCGTAACAAATATTGTGAGGTGTTATGCATCTACGGGCTACCCCCGCTGGTGATCTTGGGCATCTGCATGCTCGAAAGAATCACGGCCCTCCTAATGACGCATTGTCGGGCGCCTTATTTTTGGAGGCAAACGCCACCATTATTAAAGAAGGCGCCCCACTCGATTGTGTTCACGTGATGCATATGGGCTGGGCATGTCGTTACAACATAATGAAAGATGGCAAGCGCCAGATCAGCGCGTTCCTCTTGCCGGGCGACGTGTGCGAGAGCACCCCGATGCATGGTACGCTGATCGACTACAGCGTCTGTACGTTAACCCCGTCGCTCGTGAAGCCCATATCGATTGAAGGACCATTAGGGTTTGCGCAGCCTTTTGATCAAATGCAGTCCATTTTGTCTGGGTCGCTTTTAGAGCAGAGATTGCTCCGAGCCTGGCTTGCCAATGTCGGTCGGCGGAACGCCTATAATCGCGTCGCATGGCTGATCTGCGAATTGCATGTACGGTTGAGCATCTTAGGATTGGCTGATGAGACCGGTTTCGATTGCCCCCTGACCCAAGAGGTAATCGCCGACGCTGTGGGCCTTACGTCGGTGCACGTAAACCGCGTGATGAAGCAGTTTAGGAACGAAAATCTGTTTTCGTTTCGCTCGGGCCGTGTGGCATTTGTCGGTGTTGAGAAGATTAGGAAGTTGTGCGGGTTCGATCCGGCCTATCTCCACTTAGACTTGGCACAACACATTAAAACAACACCTACGAGGCGCCCCCAATTGAGCGATTGTCCATAACGCAATCGCCACGCTGTACTTAGCATTTGCCGCATGCCTGCGGGCCGGACAAAAGGAGCGTGCCTTTCAGGCATCCTCTCCTAAAACTTATCGGGCTGATCTGCGGACCGGCCCTTTTTTTTCCGCAACTTTCCGCCGGGGAAGCCATGCTACTGCCGCGCCGAACAGTATATTGCGGAGCGGAGCCGCTAGGAAGAACGAAAGCGCGAGGCTTTAGGGTTGGATGGAGTCGCCGGTCAGCGGCGTCTCGCTATCATTTACGGGCGTGGTTCAGAATCCAAGCCCTGCAACTCCTTGGGCGGCGACCGCCCACTTAGCGCAAAAGATTGCTCATATCGATCGTCTTCAGGCCCCAGGCTGCCAGCTGTTTACCATTGACGCATCTGGCAATGATGGTTGGGTAATCTGCCGACATGGCTTCCTTGGTCGCCAGGGCCGCAGCTTCTTGGGAATTACAGATTGAAGCAGATGCGAAGGTTGTTGGCGGCGTGTCGATGCGCTGACATCGCGACATATCGTCGCTGCATCCAAAGATCACGAGAAAGAGGGTGAGCGCGCCATCCATAGAGCAAAGACGCTCTGAATCCCATGCGGTTCCTTCGAGAAGAGCCGGTGAGTAAGAAGCATGCCGATCTGGCGGTGCGCGACCAGGCCCCTGCCGAAGAAGACAAAAGGCCATTGGTGCACAAAGGCTTGGCGACTGGGAGCATTCTACTCGATCTCAACACACAGGTTTTTGCGCGCGAGCATAGCTTGCGGAACCTAGCCGCCGCCCTTGGTGCCTCTATGCGACGCCCGCTCGATCTCGCATGATGCTCACCACTGCGCGTCGAGCTGCACCTCGGGATATCTCGGCGACGAAGTCGCAAAGCAGCACGATTTTGATCCCGTGCACGGACATGGGGTAACCTCAAGCTCATGGTTTCCGGCGTTTCAACCGTCTGGCATTGGCAGTGGCGGATGCGTGGATTGGGGCAATCCGCACGGCTTATGTGGCGCTTCCATCGCAAGGGATGGGCCGACCATCGGGGCCAGGCCCGGCAGCTGTGCCGGTGCCGGGCCAGCGCGCGGCCAATAGGGCAGCGGGTGCGGCCAGCCGGCTGGATTTGGTGGCTGACCAAGACAGCGGTGTGCAGCTGGATATGCCCAGCGAGAGCGAGCGGAAGCGGCAATAAGTCGGTTTTGCTCGTGAACGGAACCCGAACGGTCAGCAGCGACGTAGCACAAATGGCGACCACTTGAAGCAGGTGATTTGGCGGCGACAGTTACGGTTGGAGGGAACGGACACAGTAACCGCGCATTTCCCACCTTCTGGAGGGCGGCATGAATTACAATGAACGGATGACCTTATTTGCGCGTATCGGCTTTGCGGCGCGCGGCCTGGTATATGTACTGATTGGCTGGTTCGCGCTGGACGTTGCGGTCAACGGCGGCCAACCCACGGACAACCAGGGTGCATTGGGTGCATTAGCCAACGCCCCGCTAGGACATATTTTGCTCGGGATTTGCGCGCTGGGGTTCGCTGGCTATGCCGTTTGGCGATTGACCGAGGCGATTACAGACCCCGAGAACCGCAGCCGCGATCATAAGGGCAAGTTCGAACGCGTGGGATATGCCTTAAGCGGGCTTACCCACCTCGTGCTTGCTACTGCGGCGGCACGGCTCGCGCTCAAACAGTCGTCCGCGCAGGAAGGCAGCCCGGGCGATCAGAGTGCGGAAAGCTGGTCGGCCTGGTTGCTGGAACAGCCAGGCGGCACGTTCCTCCTGGTCTTTGTTGGGATGCTACTTTTTGTTGTTGCGGCCGCGCAGGCACTGAAGGCGTACAAGGCGCGATTCGACGAGCTAGACGGGGATGTTCCTGCGCCCGACTATGTGCGTTGGATCGGACGCTTAGGATATGCCGCCCGCGCCTTGATATTCGCCCTGATTAGCTGGTTCGTAATTTCGGCCGCGCTCAATCACGATGCGGACCGGGCGGGTGGTCTGGGAGAGGCGCTGAAGCAATTGCGGGCGCAGGATTATGGCGCTGTTCTTTTAGGGGTAGTTGCCTTTGGCTTGGCCCTCTTCGGTCTGTTCAGCCTGATCGAGGCCAAGTATCGCCGAATTAAGGTCACGAAGCCAAATTTTTCCAAGTAGCGCAGCGGGTGCAGTGCATTTTCCTGTCGACGCGACGGACTGAGAGCGGCCCGAATATCTTGCCCCAAGGATTGTACGATGAATGACATTTGGTCGAGCAGTTGGAGCGCACCGGCTGTGCCTATCGAGCGGATTGTCCTTCAATTTGGCAAAGGCAAGAAGAAGAAAGCGCTTCGAAACTTTTCTGCGGGCACGCGGGTCGGCAATAGCCTTTTTCTTGGCGCAGATGAACATGCCGATATCGATCGCTTGAGCCGATCGGCCACGGGCGATTGGAGCGAGCACGCGCAGTTCAGTCTGGGCGATTTACTGCCCTTAGCCGATCCGGACCAAGAAGTAGATTTAGAGGGTTTAAGTGCGGACGATGGATGGCTGTGGGTTCTGGGCAGCCATGCGCGCGCCCGCCCAAAGGTGGAAAAAGCCAAAGACGAGCGGATCGATTTGCGGCTGCTTGCCGACCTGAAGGATACGCGCGCGCGCTGCCTTCTTGGGCGCATTCCGCTTGTCGAGCATTTAGGGACCCATCATCCCGTTCGTATCGATGGGCACAGGCGGGCGGGCGTTCTTCCCCAGGGCAGCGACGGCAACGCCCTGGCCGCTGCACTTGCCCGGGACCCGCTGATCGCACCATTTATACCAAGACTCTCTGATCAGAACCTGTGCGCCCATTGGCGAAGTCCGATTGTCATGATGCGCCAGGGCTGATCAATGAGGAGGTTCCAGGCGAAGCAGCAATGGTCGACGATATTTTCGT
>NZ_JABBFV010000055.1 GCF_012927105.1 Sphingobium psychrophilum
GGACTTTGAACAGACCATCGCATCGGCAACTGCGTGGCTGTTCATAGCTTCCATCCAGCTATTCGCGCGTCGCATCGCAAGACTATGAAATTTCATCGGATAATTATGAATCAGGCTCTAACCTATATATGGCTCGACATAAATCTGTCACTCACAAGGCGCCGCACAAGATTGAATCGCTTGAAATTTAATGACGAACACCACGGCAGTCGATGACGATGCATCTGTGAGATCTATCGCCCTCAATGATCGCGCCGCAGATTTAACGGCAGATGAAGGTGCCGGTGGTTGGATAAATAGTTAATGACAGGGGCAAAGTTGAACTGACGACTGCCGGCACGTAGCCTCCTTCGACTATCGTCGCGCTTGGCTCGATCCAAATGATCTGACAGATCACATTTTTTGGGCATGTCGAATATCAGCGGCGCAGGACGATGGCACTGAATGCTATTGCGGATTGGCCTCATTGACACCGTGAGGCGCAATACAACATGATCCACGAAGCGTACGATTGCGCATGTGACACCACATATTCGCGGCGCGCGCGATCCGGTGACGCGTTCACGCAGGCCGCCATTTACGTCTTGCCCATAGCCTGATCGATTAGACCTTGATTTGCCTGGACTCTATTGTAATCAGACCCCTGCAAACGTAGAAAAACATGGGAAATCACCAAAGAATCTGAACGAACTTGCCAATAATCAGACTTGTTTAAAATTCCTGCGCTTCTTGATGCAGAGCTTATTAACAATTTTTTCGGCATATTAATATGACAGACAATGGGTCAGGCCCCATGCGCAGCCCGCCGTCGAATAATAGTCCGATGGAGATAATTAAGTAAAAAATTCATTGATGTATTTTATTACATCATTAAAATATTGAGATCGTTTTGTGTATTTTTTGCTTGATAATATCAATAGAACAATATCGATAGCATCTTTAAATAGATTGTTAGTTCTTTATAAATGAGTGACAGATTTTCATTTCTCGCACAGCTTGATGATAAAGATATTATTCTTGATACAGCGTCTTTGATTCTTAGCGCCCTCGATTATGATAATATTTCGTTCGATCCATATATAGATCTACTTAAATCTATTGGTGATGAAATCGAATTTGTCAGCTCCTTGTCGTCCGGAAGTGATATTGCTGCCACTCTTGTGGATGTTATTGCTTATAAATTCGGCTTTTCAGGCAAGAGGGCGAGTGGAGATTCCCGGTTAAGCGCTGGCCTGATGCCCGTCATCGACCGGCGCGAAGGGCCGCCGACATCTTTAGCGATACTGTATGTTTCAGCAGCACGACGAATGGGTTGGGTAGCCGACGTAGTTAGCCTGCCACCCCAAATTCTGGTGCGCGTGGGGCCTGCAGACCATCCACGTTTTATCGACCCGTCCACGGGAAAAATTCATGCAAGTGCGCCCCACTTGAGCGGCGGGCCGGCATCAAGGTGGCTGGCGAAGATCGTCCCCGCGAACGACAATTTTATACCGATATCGAACAGAATGGTACTCGTTTTGTCGTTGACCGAGGAGGCAAATAGCGCTGAGCGGAGTGGAGATTATTCAAGAGCGATGAAATTACACGAGCGCATAGCAATCATTGCCCCATCGCATTGTGAGGGATGGTGGAATTTGGCGGGCATGCAAACGAGGCTCGGACACTTCGACGAGGCTCGACGGAGCCTGTGGGCCGTGCTTGAAATCACCCGCGACGCAGCCTGTCGCCAGATAATCGCATCTGCACTCGTCAGGTTGGGAAGCTAAAGGGAGCACCTCGGTGGGCAGGCCGCCGGCACCACATGCTTGGGCGCGAGTGCCTGGAACGCGCCATTGCTGCACGCCCGTCACGCCAGCCCCTACGGCGCGAAGGGATGGCATCGACTGGCCTTCCCCTAGCCCGGCACCTTCAGACTAGAGCAGAATCCGATCATTCTGGTTCATATCCGGCGGCAGAGAAGTAGTTGGCGCATACCTTTGGGGTGAAGCGCGGCAGGGCATCACGGATCGCATCCCACAGGTCGGCAACATTTCGTGCGGCAGCCTTTCGCAGGATAGCCTTGAGTTTGGAAAATGCCATTTCGATCGGATTGAAGTCGGGCGAGTATGGCGGGAGGAAAAGCATCTGCGCGCCTGCCGCCTCAATGGCTTCCCGATCAGCAGCGCTTTTGTGGACGGGGAGATTGTCGAGGATCACGACGTCGCCCTGTCGCAGCGTCGGCACAAGTATCTGCTCGACATAGGCAACGAACCATTCGCCCGTCATAGGCCCATCCAGGACCATGGGTGCGGTCATACCGGACAGTCGCAGCGCTCCTGTAAACGTCGTCGTCTTCCAATGGCCATGCGGGATCGGTGAACGACATCGCGCGCTGCGTTTTGCGCGACCGCGCACACGAGCCATCTTCGTCGAAGCGCCAGTCTCGTCGATGAAAACGAGATGTTCGGGGTCAAGATCAGGCTGGGCGTCGAACCAGGCCTGACGCCGCATGGCAACGTCGTGCCGCTCCTGCTCGTTGGCGTGCACCGTTTTTTTGAACGTCATCGCGTGACGGTCCAGAAAGCGCCAGATCGTGCTTGCCGCAAAAATGGCGCCATGATCCGTTCGGAGCATCGCTGCTATCTCCACCAGCGTGATGTCCACCTGATCCTCAACTGCCATCAGTATCGCCGTGCGATAGGCTTCAATGCGTTGTGACCGCCGGTCACCGCCCTGCGGCTTTGCTCGAGCTGACCCCGTCTCCCGCCACTCGCGCACCCAACGGATCGCACTGGCCGTGCCGACACCAAACCGCTCCGCCGCCGCCCGCCGCCCGCCGCCCGCCGCCCGCCGCGACAATCCTGCATCAACGGCTGCAATCACGCGAAATCGAAGATCGTCAGATATGGATTTCGTCATGCCACGCCGACCTCCCCTCGGCCGACACGATGATCAGACTTCCAACGGAAAGGGAATCCCCAGCGACTCTGTCAGGTCGGATTATGCTCTAGGTGATCGTCATTTTGGAATGCGCAGAAACAGATCATTTACCGCGCTGAACTATTGCAGCCTGATGGTGACTCAAAGCTTCGCTCTCAAAGCCCTCTTTGGCGCTATCATTTTCGGCGCTCTAATCGGAACCGCCATACGCCTTTTCGAGTCCGGGCAGATCATGCCATCGCCCGCACGCGAAGATAGCTGGCCGCCGACCCGCAATACCATAGGAACGGTGCAATCAATGTCCGCCGTGGAATTGGACGCTCAACAGCCCAACACGATGAGCTTTGGAAGGGCCGCACCTACGCTACGGACGGATGCTTCGTCTGGGGAGAACGGATGGTCCTATGGTAATTGCCGCGAGGTGCGTGCTGTGGGTGCTGCACCGTTGCGCCGGGGGCAGCCAGGCTACGGACCCCATCTGGATGGCGACGGAGATGGTGTCGCCTGCGAACCCTATTATGGGCGATAGGCAGCTTTGGGCTGCCCGCGACTGACCGCGGCCTGCTCCGGACAGATTGGGACGTCCAGCGCGCGAAACCAACGTCTTCTCGCTCAGCTATACGACCTGTCAGCGATCAGGCTGACGGCCCATGATCATATCTATGCGCCGCCCGACCGCCTTTGAGATCGGATTCGCCCGCCTGTTTCCCACGGCGTCTGGAACATATTTGGCGCGGTAAAGCGGGCGATCCTACACAGCTTGAGAACCATCCAATAGAAAGCGCCCGACGGCAATCACGTCGATGACGATCCGCCGCCGGTCGAGACATTATGCTACCGGTTCAGCACCCTTCTTGGCGCGCGCAGGGCGACCCAGTTTTACGCCCGGTTTGCGCCCCAGCCCGATCTTGAGCGCCAGTTCCTTGCGCTGTTGAGCATAGTTGGGAGCTACCATGGGATAATCGGCAGGGAGGTTCCATTTCGTCCGATAGTCGGCAGGCGTCATCTGATAATGTGTCATCAGGTGCCGCTTGAGCATCTTGAGCTTTTTGCCGTCTTCAAGGCAGACAATGTAGTCGGGCTTGATCGATGACCGCACCGAAACGGCAGGTTCCTGCCTTACTTCTTCAACCGGGACAATCTCGCCCAAGGTGGAAAGCGCGCCATGAACGTTGGCAATCAGCGTAGTGATATCATTGACCGCGACGCTGTTGTTGCTCACGTGCGCGGCAACGATATCCGCAGTCAAGGTCATGAGGTTTTCGGAATCTATCATATCGACTTTCAATTTTTGCGACCAAGGATAGGTTGGTCTTTGGCATCATATGTTCGAAATTACTACTGCACAATCGTATAACAATTCGTCTGCGAGAAAAAGCTGAGCACCGTTCATCGAAGTTGCAGTAGCAATGGGCTCACCTGTATGTGTAATCATTGTCGGACCGCTCCTGAACTGATCCCGACGTGGCGAGAATATGCCGGGTTCAACATCCGGCAGCCCAATGTGGAATTCGCCTCAGAGCCTGATTCATAATTATCCGATGAAATTTCATAGTCTTGCGATGCGACGCGCGAATAGCTGGATGGAAGCTATGAACAGCCACGCAGTTGCCGATGCGATGGTCTGTTCAAAGTCCT
>NZ_JABBFV010000056.1 GCF_012927105.1 Sphingobium psychrophilum
CACCCCGATCATCGTATCTTTTGTCACGGTTGCCGTCCTTTCCGCTCAGTGGTCTCAACACCACTTCTTTGGCACATTGCGATGCCGTCTGGGGAGGGCGGCAACCACCCCATCTGATTCAGAATCCGTGCTGGTGAGGGAGGTCGGCATGGATGGGTCAAGCTCTATCAATGGATTTGCGCAGGCGGCTGCTGGCTGCAATTGATGACGGGATGAGTTGCCGCGCTGCGGCGGTTCGCTTTGGGGTCGCGCCCTCGACAGCGATCCGCTGGCACGATCAGCGGCGCACGACCGGCACCTTTGCTCCCAAGCCTCAGGGTGGCGATACGCGATCGCGCCGGATCGAGGAGCGTCGAGCGGAGATCCTCGCCGTGTGGGAGGCGCGCAAGGACATCTCGCTTGAAGAACTGCGCCTGGCATTGATGGATCTGGACCTGCACGTCTCGGTTGCCGGGCTTCATCGCTTCTTCGTTCGTCACGGTATGACGCGCAAAAAAAGACTGGCCATGCGATCGAGCAGGACCGCCCCGATGTCCTGAACCAACGACATGACTGGTTCGATGGCCAACTCGATCTTGACCCCGAACGGCTCGTGTTCATCGACGAGACTTGGACCGCGACCAACATGACCCGCAGCCATGGCCGCTGCGCCAGGGGCGAGCGCCTGCGGATGGGCTTCCCGCACGGCCACCGCAAGACGACCACGCTGGTTGCCGGGTTGCGCATGACCGGAATGGTCGCGCCAATGGTGCTGGACGGCCCGATCAACGGCGACTGGTTCGAAGCCTATGTCACCCATGTTCTCGTGCCCGAACTGCGGCCCGGCGACGTCGTCATCATGGACAACCTGTCGAGCCACAAGCGCGCATCGGTGCGCGAGCGGATCGAAGCGGCAGGCGCAACCTTGCGCTTCCTCCCGCCCTACAGCCCAGACTTCAATCCTATCGAGAAGGCCTTCTCCAAGCTCAAGGCCATGCTCAGGAAGATCGGCGAGCGCACGGTGAGCGGCCTGTGGGACCTGATCGGCAGGCTCGTCGATATCTTCCAGCCCCGTGAATGCGCCAACTACTTCACATCATGCGGATATGATCCAGACTGATCGAAAAACGCTCTATCGCCCGCGTCGAGGTCGGCGATCAGGGCACGGACACGTGTTTCGTCGTTACAAATCTCAAGAAGGGCTCGCGCCGCCGGCTGTACGAGCAGGTCTATTGCCGGCGAGGCCAGGCGGAAAATCACATCAAGTCCTGAAAAACCCACCTCGCCGCCGATCGCACATCCTGCACCAGGACCACCGCCAACCAGCTGTGTTGCTCGATTCCGGTGCCTAGTGGCTCATGTGGGGCCCGCGTAGCGCCATGCCTAAAGATTCAACCTGGCGCACCGTCCAGTTCGATACTTTACGCCAGTGCCTCATCAAGATCGCTGCCCGCGTCACCGAATTGAAGACCCTTATCCCTATCCAATGGCCCACCGCCTGTCCCGACCAGAAAATCTTCCGCCTCGCCCTCGATCGCATCCCTCGCCTCATCACCTGAACCACAGGGCAGTGCACCTTCAAATCAAACCCCGCCCCTTCAACCCGTAAACCTCAATGACCCTGAAATCCGGATCATCCCCGGCAATGAAGCGGCGCGCGCGCCGCCTTCTCAAAATCCAAATCCTGGCCTGCGCTGATCAACCAGATGAATTTTACGGGGTAGAGGCACTTGATCTTGCCCGAACGCACGGACGTTAGGGCGCGAAGAGGGGCATAAACCTGTCATGCGTAACCTGGCACCCTTTTGCGTTCGAAGGGAGGACAGAACGATGACGAACGACCAATTCAGAGGCAGCATGTTGCATTTTACGTCTCGCCATCGTCAAACGCTGCGCTACTCATCGATCTGGCACGGTTGCGAGGTAGATCGATGAGCCCGCCATGAGATCGAAAGAGAGCCGTTCCATGCAAGTTGGTTCCGTGCAAGGCAAAGCGAAACGACTACCCGTTCTTGATGGCATGCGCGGGTGGGCAGCCCTTGCGGTCCTGGGCTACCATATGGGCCCGATGATGCCAGGATGGCACACCTTCCCCTACGGCTATCTCGCTGTCGACTTCTTTTTTGTTCTAAGTGGCTTTGTCATCGCGCATGCATATGGACCGACATTAAAGAAATCGGGGTCATTTCGTTCATTCTTAGCAATTCGGTTTATCCGATTATATCCATTATTGTTTCTTGGAACAATAATGGGAATCATAGTCTATGCTATTCGGTTAAATATAGCGAACCAAAGTCTAAGCCATGATGATATACTGATAGTATTTTTTTCTCTTTTCGCCATACCGGCGATCTGGATAGATCCATTTCCTGTAAATCCTCCCGTATGGTCTTTATTTTGGGAAGTAGTTTCCAACATATTATTTGCATTTTTCTACAGATATCTACGCATAAGACATATCTTATTAGTTTTATTTTTCCTTCTGATATGGCTCGCCAGTGCGGCGCTATCGAGCGGTAGCTGGCTAGAACTTGGTACCGTTCGCGAATTTTGGTGGGCAGGCCTGCCCAGATCCGGAAGCTTGTTCCTGATCGGAGTGCTGATTCAAGTTGCCGTACTACCGCGCATTGAAATCCAAACAAAGTCTCGACCTTGGGTCTACATCATATTGATACTATCCATGTCAGTGTCGATACCCACAACATTTCCACGAATATGGCTTGACGCAATATGCGCCATATTCCTATTTCCAGCAATTATCCTTTTCGCTGCAAATAGTTATGCCTGTTTGCCGCGAATATCCCATTTTTTTGGAGAATTATCCTATCCACTCTACGCGACGCATATGCCAATTCTTATCATATTCGGTGGAATTTTTGCACGACTGACTAATATAGAAAATCTATATATATTTATCAGCACATTATCGATAATAATTTCATATTCATATTTTGCACATCGATATTATGATATTCCCGTCAGACGTATATTAACAACAAAATTGTGTTGATCGTGATTGAAAATTCTTATCAGGACATTCCATGTTTATGCATGTAATTGGCGACGGTCGATTATTTCTACTGTTCAAAATCCTCTCAAGCCCGCAAGGCGACATCACCATGCCTGGCCACGAGAGCTATGGCAGATCCAAGGTCGTGACGCTTTGCAAGGCGTGACGTCGCTAAGCGTTCACCCTGTTTACCCATGCCGTCCAGCGCGCTTATCCAAATCTTGACGACCGTTCATACAGATGCGGTCAACGACCCCAGAGGAACCGCTGATCCTGCCAGCATTTGCCAAGAACCACCATGGCGCGAAATGTGCGAGGCGTAGCGCCGCCTGGCCTGCAGAACCAAGGCACCTACGCAGGACACGCAAGTCCGCAACATCGTCACCCGCCTCCGACACGCTGTATGGTGGCCGTGGACACACTGAGGGCTGCATCGAGGGATAGACGCCCAAATGCAGCAGCGAACGCCCTTTGTGCGGTTAAGCAAACATGTGCACCGCCGCTTTGGCATTTGCGTGGCACCTTGATCCGGCTAGCGCAAAGTCTCCGGCACCACCCATCACCGTGTTCGTAATATTACGCTTCAAGCATCGAGCGCGTGGCGCGCGTCCTCGATACCATATCCATATCTGCGTTGCGAACGATCGCGTCGATCCTGATGCCAACCTCTTACGCATCATTGCCACTACGCCCAGGCTGGACTGGTATAGTCCTTGGAACCGTTTGGCCCAAGTTGAACAGTGCTGGCGGAACACGCGGGGAACGCGAGATCGTAAGTATCTGATTTTGCTTGGGGTGAGTTTCGCGGCAAAATCGGATGTGCTAACAACATTTTGCCTCTGACTGGCGG
>NZ_JABBFV010000057.1 GCF_012927105.1 Sphingobium psychrophilum
AACGCATGTTCCCGCTGGCGCTTGAGGCCAAACAAACATTGACGCGGGATGGAGCAGCCCGGTAGCTCGTCAGGCTCATAACCTGAAGGTCGTAGGTTCAAATCCTACTCCCGCAACCACCGATACTTGCGATTGTCGCGAGATCAGATCTCCAGAGGTCGCAGACCGCTTGGAACCCGCCCCTGAGGCGGGTTTTTTGCGTTCTACCGCAATCGCGAGGATGCCGGCGAGATCGCCGCGTACGTCGATCTTGAGTTCGCCACCTTCAGGCACCAATAGGATCGCCTCGATGAGCGAACGGATGACGTCCGCCGCCTCGAAGCGCTTATTCTCGTCGTCATGCTCCAGGGCCTGATAGAGATTATCAAGCTGAGCCCGATAATGGTGCGCCATATTGGGATGGAGTAGGGGAGGGGGCTCCTGGGCCTGGGCGAGGTCGCGCTCCAGTTCTTTCTTGCGCGCTTCCAATCCAACCATCTTTGCATTGATCTTGTCTGCGGCACCGCCCCGCAGAATCAGGTTCACCAGCATATCCAGGTCCCGGTCGATTTTGGCAATCTCTGCCCGCGCCGCTGTGATAGCAGCGCCAGCGTCGCCCCTCATGCGGTTCATCTCCCTGGTGAACTCGGCGCAAAATTCAGCGAACAGGGCCGGGTCCATCAGATGATGGCGCAACGCATGAAGCACGCGCTCTTCCAGACGATCGCGTCGGATATTGAGGCGGTTGTCACAGGTCCCTTTGTTCCGAGCAGCCGCGCACCCCATCATCGCTGCCGAGATCATCGTGTAGGCACCGCCGCAGCAACCGCATTGCAGCATGCCGGACAACAGATATTTCTGGCGGCGGCGTTCCCATAATTGCGTGGTGGTACTATTCGATCGCACGATCTGGCAGGATTTTTGCCTTTCTTTGGCCGCCTGCCATAATGTATCGTCGATGACACGCATTTCAGGCACCTCCTGGACGATCCATTCGGATTCCGGGTTGGGCCGGGCTTGCCGTTTTCCTGTATCGGGATCCTTGATGAAGCGTTGCCGGTTCCAGATCAACTTTCCGATATAAAGCTCATTGTTAAGGATCCCGGTGCCGCGCTTGGGATTGCCATTGATGGTGCTAAAGCCCCAGGTGCCGCCGGTCGGTGCCTCAATGCCCTCTTTGTTCAGTTCTGTTGTGATCCGTTTGGCCGATTTACCAGCGACATAGTCGCGAAAGATGCGCTGGATGACGCTTGCCTGTGCGTCATTGATGGAGCGGTCGCCCCGGATCAGTTCGCCGTTGGCGTCGAGCCGTTTGACGACGTCATAGCCATAGCTGTTACCACCGCCCGACTTGCCTTTCTCGACCCGGCCGCGCAGTCCACGCCGCGTCTTGTCGGCGAGATCTTTCAGAAACAGGGCGTTCATCGTACCTTTGAGGCCGATATGCAGATGGGTGATCTCGCCTTCTGACAGGGTGACCATCTTGACGTCACCATAAGCCATCCGCTTGAACAGCCCGGCAATATCCTCCTGATCGCGCGACAGGCGATCCATGGCCTCGGCCAGCACGTAGTTAAAACGTCCGCGATTGGCGTCTGCGATCAGCGCCTGAATGCCGGGCCGCAATAGCGAAGCGCCCGAAATAGCATGATCGGTATATTCCTCGACAATCTGCCAGCCCTGCTTTTCGGCATGCAGGCGACAGATGCGCAACTGGTCGGCAATGGAGGCGTCACGTTGATTGTCGGAAGAATAGCGGGCGTATAAAGCAACCTTCACGGAACGGAACTCCTCGTCTCAGGAGCGGGTCGTGCGGCGCTCCTCCAGCATCTCCAGATACGCCTTCCGCGCGGCACGACGGGCAAGCAGGCGAACCAGCTTGACCAGACGCGGATCGGGGCCGCTGCCGCAGGAGGCCAGGTTGAGCACCGGCTCATCAGGCCGGGATGACTTCTGTCGCTGCTGACGGCTACCGGTTGCCATCGTGAATCCGATTCCAGCAGATTGCAAGATGCTTTGGTTTCGGTTCGTCCCGCCGGACTGCTAAAGCTGGCCGGCGAAGCGGGATGCTTTCGTTTCGGAATAAATCTCGCCGAAACCCGGCGATCGATGAAAAGACAATCACTTGGCATGCCCTACACTGGGCCTGCCCGCCACGCTTACGATCATGCCTTGGAATGCGGCGTTCTGCAACGGCCTCAGTTTTGCAAATTGTTGCTGACACCGACATCACTCGGATAATCCAGCGGGTGATGGTGGCGGAGTAGGGCAATCATCGACCCTTTGTGGTCCTTCCCGATCGCTTTTTCATTCCCGGTAAGCGGACATAGGCCAACGTGCGATTGTCGGCTTCTCCACGTCCGAAAGGTTGGACGATCCGGCAAGTCCGCTTCCCGGCGGCAAACTGGCTGGAGCGGTCGTTCGTTCAACTAGAGGGCGCGCCGCACTTAGAGTATCCGTGATGGTCAAGCGCATGCTGTGGTCCAGAGATGATCTGCCCTGAGTAGCGCATTTGCGGTGACGATGAGCTTTCGCATGATGGCTGTGATGGCGATTTTGGCGGGTTTTCCGGCAGCGATGAGCTGCTGGTATTTGGCCTTGAGGTTTGGATTGAATCGGGCGGCGACCAGAGCAGGCATGTAGAGAGCCTGTCGGACATTGGCCCTACCGCCGCGGATGAAGCTTTTGCCTTTCCATTGGCCGGACTGGCGCGCGACCGGGGCAAGTCCGGCGAGCGAGGCAGCCTGCTTGTTATCGAGCGATCCGAGTTCGGGCATGGTGGCGATGATCTGGTTGGCGGTGAGTGTGCCGAGGCCAGCGATGCTGGTGAGAATGTGGTGGCGCCGGACGAGCTTTTCATCTGCGGCAATGACGGCCGCGATTTCAGCGTCGAGCGCAGCGATGTGGCGAGCGATCTGTTCGAGCCGTTGGCTGCACTGGCGCTTAAGCAGCGTGACGGTGAGGTTCTTTTCGCGGTTTTTGAGCGCGGTGCGATCACGCACCAGACCATCGCGGGCGTTGACGAGTTCGGCCAGTTGGTTCTGCTGCGGGCTTCGGGCGGGCCTGACCGGGGGTTTCAGCGTCACCGCCATCCGTGCGAGCAGCCTGGCGTCGATGCGATCGGTCTTGGCGAGCGTGCCTGTCGCCTGAGCGAAGCGCCTTGCCCGTTCCGGGTTGAGCTTGACGCAGGGCATATGGCCGAGCGCGACCTCCAGCGCGCGGTGGTAGATGCCGGTAGCCTCATAGGCGATCCGCTCGACCTCCCATTGCCCGGCCCATGCGATCAGGGTCTTGTGGCCCTTGGTGGTGTTGGGGAACTGGCGCTCGATCCCGATGGGATGGACATAGCAGTCCAACGTCGCTTTGGAGATGTCGATGCCGATGGTTTGTGGTAGAGAGTTGCTCATCTTTTTCGCTGTCCCATGCTTGTCATCCGGGCCTTGAAAGCCCCGGTATCCGTTCGGGCCTGATGAAAAAGAAAGGGGCGATCCTACTCTAACCCGGTCCCTTCACGACCAGCGGTTTTGCGATCCGTCCCCTTCCGTCCGGTCCGGGGTGGCCACCCCGGACCGGACATCGCATCCTGACCCGAACGGACCGCAAAGTCATAAGACAAGCGGTTTTCGACCGTTATGAATCGTTGAGGGATTTCCACGGGGCGTGATTTCTTCTGTGGTTGCCGCCCGCGGTGCAAGAAGTTTCTGGTCCGATGCGCGCGTGATCGAGTGCGGTCTTCTGTAAGGCCTGTATAATGCGGCATTCCAGAAGCCGCTGGCCGGTATGGT
>NZ_JABBFV010000058.1 GCF_012927105.1 Sphingobium psychrophilum
GAGATGTCCGAAGAGATGAAGGGAAATGGCGTCGGTTGCCGATGGTGCATCGTCATCCTTGTCCCCGGCCACATAGCCGCGCAACTGGAGTTGCAGCTCCGCCGAACCGCTTGTGGCGATCACGGTCTCGACGTTCTCGGGATTGTCTGGGCGGAGATAGGCCTTTGCCAGTTCCATGTCCCCGAGCGTAGCCGAGAGACCGACACGGCGGATCGGGCGGTTTAGTGACTGCTCGAGGCGCGCGAGCAGCGAGCGCATCTGAATGCCGCGCTCACTGTCGAGCACGGAATGCAGTTCGTCAAGGATCACCGCTCGTGTCGCGCCGAACAGTCGCGGTATCTCCAGTCCTCGGCGAATGAAGAGGGCTTCGAGCGATTCCGGCGTGATCAGCAGTACGCCTCTGGGATGCCTAAGGGCACGGGCTTTGACCGAAGATGGTACGTCGCCGTGCCAGGGGATGACCGGTAGTTCGGTCTCGCGGCAGACATCGTCCAGCCGCCGCGCTTGATCAGTGATGAGCGCCTTCAACGGTGCGACATAGAGAATGTCAAAGCCAGAGAGTTCGGATGGATCATTGAACACTTGAGAAAGCAGCGGAAGAAACGCGGCCTCGGTCTTTCCGCCTGCCGTGCTGGCGGCAACGATGAGGTCAGCGTCACTGTCCATGAGCACGTGCGTTGCGCGTGCTTGGATATCGCGCAGTTCACGCCAGTCCTGCTCGCGAATCCACTTCTGGATCGGTCTGGCAAGCTTGTCGAAGGCGGTGCTCACAGCCGGAAGCTGGCAAGCTCATCCGCCGCTGGAGCCGCGCCGACAGTCTCATCGACATCGCTCATATCGTCACCATCATCCTGGGTGACGTCGAGCGTGCCGATGAGATCGGACCATTCAACACCGGGGTTTTGCTCGAGAACCGCGAGGAGGTTCACAAAGGCGGTAACGGTGTTGCGTGGTGTCCGGAAATAGGCCTCGCCGATCCTGTCCGAGCAATGGACCATAAACGCCTCCAGGGCATCATCCGGCAGACACGCGCCTTCGCTCTGCATAACGGCGCGGATATTGGCTAGCAGCACGAACAGATCTTCAGGCGTCAGGCTCGCAAGGCGAATGACGGGGCCGGAGAGGTCCACGAGACCCTCGCGGGCGAAGCTGTTCTCGGCCAGACGCGATTGCAACGCTTCATAGCTGTAGAGTCCACGGCGGGTGTTCATCAGGAATTCGGGCGTTCCGCCCATGAGGAAACCGAGATTTTCCGCACTACCCTGCAGGACGTCATTCAAAATGCGCAGGATCTGCTCGTAATTGGCGTTCCGTGCCTGCGATGAGGTCAATTTGTAGAGGTTGACCATCTCGTCGAGACCAACGAGCAGCCCCTTATAACCCGCTTCGCAAACAAACGCCGACATCAGCTTCAGCTGGTCGTAGACGCTGGCGTCATCGACGATCGTGCGAACCCCAAGAGCCTTGCGCGCGTCGGTTCTGGTGGCGAATTCCCCGCGCAGCCAGCGGATCGCGGCCGACTTGAGTTCTTCGTCACCTGTTTCTTGCCCTTCCCAATAGCGGCGGATGACCTGCGCGAAGTCGAAGCCTCCGGTCAGTTCCTCAAAATGGGCCAGGCGCTGGCGAATGATGTCTACCGTCGGCTGGTCTTTCGCCTCGGCATCGTGCTGGGCCTGGCTGACGAAACGCTCGACGACATTGGTAAGCGCGCCGCCATCCGGCTTGGTTCTCGTCGCGAGATTCCGCGCCATTTCGGCATACAGGCCCCGCGCCTGGCCGCCTGTGGCATGGATCCTCCGGTCAGGAGCCAGATCGGCAAACATCACGACCAGCCCCTTTTCCAGCGCCACAAGGCGTATGAGATTCATGAAGAAGGTCTTGCCCGACCCATATTCGCCAATGATGAACCGGATCGCGGAACCCCCGTCGGCGATCCGGTCCATATCCTTGACGAGTTCCTCAATCTCACGAGCGCGACCGACCTGAATGTGACGAAGCCCCAGCTTCGGAACCACGCCCGCGCGCAATGCCTGAACGATCGCATCACGCTCGCGCGGCTTCAATTTCGACATCAACTATCCTCCTTCGCCATTTCGGCCCGCAACGCTCCCGCGATATCCGGCGACACGTCATAGCCATCATATTCGTCAAGCAACGCTTCTTCGAACTTCTGGAAGGCCCACTCATTGATAGCTTCCAGAGCGCCGGACGGCAGCAGGCCCTGTTCTCCGGCGATGTCAGCGAAGCCTTGCAGCGTCCAATGGTCGCGCTGGATGAGAAGTGTCACCAGATCCGCATGTTTGCTGTCGAGGCCTGGCAATGCCGTTGGAAGCGCATGTTCGCGCGGCGCCCCGTCGCCCGCATCGTCGTCTGCTGCGAATATCTCGCCCAGGACATTCGAAACGCGCTCGGTATCGCTGCGGATCGCAGCGATGCGCGCCGCATTGAGCGCACCGCCCCTTGATTGAGGTTCGGCAGGAATTCGTTCGCCTGGCGCCTCCGGTTCGGCTGCCCTGACCCGTACCGGTCCATCCGGGGCATCGCCAGCATGAAGATCTGCATATACGAGGCCAGCATCGATCCCCAACGCCTTGTAGATCTTCTCGATGCAAGCGACCTCCTCGGATCGGATGATGCTATCGGCATGGGCAATCACGACAACCGCCGCACGCAGCGTGAGATGGTGCTCGGCATCCACTTCCTTCAATCTGCTGCGCAGCCACGACATGTCAGGAGCAACCTCCAGATACCAAGTCAGATTGGCATGGAGACGCTTTCTCTCGGGATCGCCGATGCCGCTGATCGCTTCGACCTTATCGCGCAATGCTCGGCGTTCCGCTTCGACGATCTTGCTGTCCGAATGTGCAACGAAGGTCGCCAACGCCAGTTCGAACAAGGCCGCACGATAGGCAGGCGAGACTGTTTCGAGTTGCTCGACCGTCTCGCCGAGATCGAACATCACGACCGGTTCGTCGATCCTGGGCGCGCGCAGCGAGAATCTCGGATCGGGCGCCATGCCGAAGCCGATGCGGGCGAGCGCATCGGCCGCGCCGGTTAACTGGCGTTTGCCAAGCTTCTTGGGAGAACTGCCCTCCAGACGAGAAACCACCTCGAGCGCCGGGACGAGACCGCCAGCTGCCACTCGCTCACGCGCCCATTCCCTGAGGCCTTCCAACTCTGCGGAAGGGAACAATCCCCACAATCGGGCAGGAAGCAGCGCCTGTGCCTCAATCGATCCCCTGCCGTCCGCATTGCGCCCAAGGTAGCGGCTGAACTTATCGAGCTCATCCATCGCCTCATCCGCAATCTTCTGCGCTTTCTGGATGGGCGAACGAAGATCGGAGACGTCGGGGACTGCGATGTCTTTGCCTTCGCCCGCTGTGAGATTGACAGAACAACTGAATTCGCTCGACGCGGCGCGGTAGTTCATCGCGAGCTGCTTGCGCGGCGTTCGC
>NZ_JABBFV010000059.1 GCF_012927105.1 Sphingobium psychrophilum
GACGACCAGGCGATAGCCCAGTTCATCCTCGATAACCGGCTTTACAACCAGATCGAAAAAGGTCTGCACATCTTCATAATCGTCGAGATCAGGATTAAGCAGTCGGACCGCGAACGCTTTTGGTCGTTCCAACGCCTCTAACAGATCGACCAGTGCCGCTATGCGGTCCGGGATCTTCTGCCGGCTTGGAAAGCCGACCCGGTTGATCCAGTCATGAGCATCGCCATCGTCCGCAATCTGGAACAGGCGGCGGGTCTGACTGCTGGCCAGACCAAAATTGTAGAGCCGCCGCGCGCCCTTCGTCTCAGCGCAGAGCGGGAGGTTGAGCGGCACGATCGGCTTGCCGGCATCATGATAGAGGTTCGCCAGATAAAGGACGCCTTCATCGCCACCCAGAGCGATGAGAACGTCACCAAAACGTGCCTGCGCCTCCATGCGCTTGCTGTTCATATTCCACTGCGCGGCGCTTTCGATCTTGATAAGCTGGGACGAGCGCAACTCATCCCAAAGTTCAGCATGTTCTTCAGGAATCTGCTCTTCGGTTTTATGGTGCTGCACGGCGACTACAAACGGACCCGGCACATTTTGCGGCCGATGCGCCAGATTGTCCTTCACGGCCTTCCAGATCAGCCAGTCGAAGCAGACCGGCAAGCCATCTCCCTCTCGAGGAGGCTCGGCATCGACCGGGATGACGAAGTTGGCACCGCGCCGGACCAGTTCTTTGACCAGCCCGGCGACCAGTGTGCGCGCGGCTTCAACGTCAGCCGTTGGGGCGATGGTGAGATCCTTGGCCACGCTGCCAGAGATATGGATGCGGCGTCCGAACAGCGGGGAGCGCGCCATCACTTGTCCTCCATGACAGGCGAAGCATGAAGCGTCGCGGCAACCGAAAGCAGATCGTCGAAACACAAGGCGCGATCCGGATAGGCCTGGGCCAGCGCCGTTGGATAGAGCCGCGTGCGGATATCGGAATAGGTCCAGGGCGGGCGCCCCTCCTGTGCGGCCGTCGCCCGCACCAGTTGGGCAATCTGGGCCGCCCCCGCATCAAGGCCGGCCAGATCCATCTGGAAGAGTTGCCCGCGCTCCTGGTCCGATGGGCGGCGGAACTCCTCGATGATGGCGGCACGGCGCCGCAGCGCGGCGTCGAGAACGGACAGACGGTTGGTGCACAGAATCACAACGATCCGGCCGCCATATTGGCGCAGGTCATCCACGCCCTGAATGAGCGTGTTGACAGCCACCTTGTCTTCATGATGGCTGTGATCCTGCGATCGGGAAGCGCCGAGGCTGTCGCCTTCATCGATGATGAGGATCGCGCGCCGGCTCTTACCCGCCGCCTGGACGACCTTGTGGAAGGCCTCGGTGATGAGGCTCCCCATTTCGCCGACCATGCCATTGCCGCGTACCCGGTTCGACAGCTTGAACAGCATCGAATCCGAACTTCTCGACTCCGCGATAAGGCGGTTGGCGATACATTCCGCCGTCGCCGTCTTGCCGGTGCCGACGTCCCCGTGGAAAATCACCAGCGGATATTGCTCGGCGACCAGATCGCACAGGGCAAGCTTGCCGCCATGCTTTTGACGGTTCCAGTCGCCCAGGGCGCTGACGTTAAGCAATAGGCGGAGTTGGTCGTGAACGCGGGTGTAACGGACATCGAACCCCAACAACCGCTTTTCGCGCGCAGCCAGCACATCGCTGGGGAGCGCGACTTCGCTATCGAAGATACTCGGCTGGCTCATGCGGCCCAATCCTTGCGCTGCATGCCATAGGCACAGCTGACATAGTTGCGCCCACCCGACGAACTCAGGCTGGAATGGCTAGTGTCGTCATATGACGTGGTCCAACCAATCTTCAGCTTGCCGCTGGTGGCCCGGCGAGCTTCGTCGGTATAGTCAGCGGTGTAGCTGATGACGATCCGCAGCGTCGCACCCGACAGGCGGGGCCAGAGCACGCCGCCGGGGCGGCTCGTGGTCAGGCCGCCGGCATCGGTGTCGACATTGAAGCGGACGGCCTTCTTCTCGACCCCGTATTGGAGCAAGGTGAGATCGACCCAGGCGAGATACCCTGCCTTGGCCAGCACCTCGATGTCATGGGCATAGTTGGCCGCTTCCGCAGCCGTCCATGTGCCGGTGCTGTCGGCGATCATCGTGAGATCTGCCTTCACCCGCCGCACGACATTCTCAACATCGGTCGTCGTATAGGTGGCGGATGCGGTTCGCGTCTGGCTCATGGTCAATCCTCCACCTTGAAGCCGGGACCGAAGAGTTCCTTCCAGACCCCTTTGTCATTTTCAGCGGAAGCGAAGTTCGCAGTCTCCCACGCTTCCTGGGCCGCAGCGACGATCTCCTTGCGCTCAGCCTCCGAAATCCGGCTGGTCACATTGTTGAGGCTGTAGACCGGATCGAGGATCACGACCGGGTCCGAAAATGACCCGAACGGTGCGGTGTTCTCAGGGAAACTGATCTGGTCTTTGAGGCCCGATTGGGCGATATAGAGAAGGAAGTTGCGGAAGCGCTGCTCGACGCTGCCCGCCTTGCCCTGCGTTGCCAGAACATGCGCCATGATCAGTTCAATGGCGAAAGACTTGAGCGGCTTGATCTCCGCATAGTTGCGCCACTTCTTCGCCATTCGGACCAGGGTGCGGAAATCGCCGTCCTGATTCTTGCGATCGCGAACGAACTGAATCTGGCACGGCGCGCAGGTCTGGACCTTCGAGCCGTCATGGATGTCATACTGCCAGCCATAGCCTGCCCGCGTCGCATCTTCGATCACCGGCACGATGTCGACGCTGAGCCCCGAACCAACAAATTTCACCGTGGCGGCCTTGCGCTGAATCTCGAAATCCTCGACCGATTTGGTCGGATAAATCTTGATCAACAGATCGTAGATCGTGGCGCTGAGGCTATCGAGGGTTTCCTTGGTCACGTCGCGGCCAGTGATGTAGAACACCACGTCGACGTCTACCGGATCGGACGCCGTCTTGCGAAGAATCGTGTATTTCGCGAACGACCCCGCTTTCACGACCTTGGTGATCTTGATTTCGGTTTTGTCGCGGACACTCTTGCACAGCTCGGTGATCAGCCGATCAACCTGCGCGTGATACTCTTTCCGCTTATCCGCGGGCAAGCGCAGCACATTGCTGTCATAGTATCGCAATTCCGTGTTACTCAAAGCCATCGCCCCACCCTTTCCGGTTTGGCATTCTCAACCGGAATGGGACCGGCCCCTTGCAACACGCTTCGGTTTACAGAAATCCGAGTTAGCGCAGCATTAAGCCTAATCTGAGTGCTGTTTACCGCTTTTCAAGAGGTTTTGGTTTACAAAAGTGTTCCTATATCGCATTTATGGAAACCGACCTGTTGCGGTCGTCAAGGAGGCCATCATGATCGGAAACAAGCTAAAGGTCGC
>NZ_JABBFV010000006.1 GCF_012927105.1 Sphingobium psychrophilum
CACGGCAAACATCCCCGGCCACCCCCCTTAAAAGGAGCAACCTATCCGATGGCTGGTTTTTAAACCGCCACGCTCAGCAAATCGCTGGCGTTCCATTGGCCTGGTTTGTCACCGCCCTCTACAGTTGATAGTGCGGCCCTGATCCGGGCTGCTACCGCATCTTCGGCTCTCTGTCGGAGACTGGCATCCGATGACGCCAGGTCCCGCCTTATCCACATGAGAATTCGAGCAACGGTCGAGGCGAGGAGCGTGCAAAGAATCTGGTCCGATTGCGCATGGCGCGCATCTTCGGAAGCACCGTTCGAACGGCTCAATTGATCGCCGCCGCCGACTGCGACCGGCGCGCTTCAATCAACCGGCGCAGGCTCTCGACCAGGACAAGCGTAGAGCTACCCAGCTTTACCACCTCAACCTCTCGATCTGCGATCAGCACATACAACGTGCTGCGACTGACGCCGATGAAACGGCAGGCGTCCGGCACACGTAGGCAGATCGGTTCAACCTTGCTGCCTGGATGCTCTACGTCCAAATTTTGGAAGGCTGTGCGCTGGGCCATGCGATGCTCCTTGGTGCTGGTGGTGACGAACCAGACCGCAGGGGAGAAACGGCCAGCCCGCCACCGTCGTCGATTATCGGTGACGCGAAAGGTGGGCGCTACATGACGTTTCTACGCCAGAGCCTGTCATTCTACGCTCATAGGCCAGCAGATTGGGTTCGCGTGGATTCCATCGGCTTTGCATGAGTGTTGCGCTGTTCCCTCAGGAAGCCGAGATTATGCACATGTGGCGTGTAGAATGTGCAGACCAGCAGCACGCAATGGTAGAGACTTTCGGCGGTTTGATGAAACTCGAAGGCCGCATGTTTGTAGAGGCCCTCTTGTACGGCGAACTTCGCCAACTTCTCCCGACCAACAGCGGCCTGCATCCACTCATCGAAATACTCCTGCGCTATCGCGAGCGCCTGGGCGGGCGTTTTGGGCTTGGGCTTGGGCTTGTGCAGTTCGTTGTCATCGCATTCGTAAAGCGCGATGCCGTCCTTGGCGACGTCCATGAAAAAGTACCGGCCATGGGCGAGGCCGTCATTCACCTCCTGAAGCGTGTGGACGATGAAATTGATCGGCGTCCGGATCGCCTTGGTGATCGTCTGTTCGGCATAGAGGCGTGCTTCCAGCTTCGCCCGATATGTCACCCGATCGGTAAGCCGCTTGTCGTTGACGATGATCAGGAGCTCTCCGACTGGTAGCCCTTTGCCGTATGCGGCTCATCCACCCAGCCACCGCGCGCTTAGGAGCCGTAGAGGATGACCTTCTGGATGCGGCCCTTCTTCTTCCACTCATGCCGTGCCAGCGACAGGCTGTCCTCGAATTCCTCAAAGATGATCTGCACCAGGCGCTCAAGCTCGCGCTGCTTGTTGGCTGGCAAATGATCGAGTTCGGTACGCATGGATAACCACCTAGCAAGTCGGATGCAGCCATGCACCCGCTTTAGAAAGGGCACCGGAATCGCGGGGGGGGGGGGGGCGCTGATCCAAAAAGCCGGATGCCGCCGCGATCCGGCCGCGCCGGTTAGCAAGAATCCGTAGGATTCTACTATTAGCATTGTTAAGGGCCGGATTCATGGTTCAATGTCATGATGTTAAGGCCATTTTCGGTTCCCGATAGGCCGAGTCCGCCCCCTGTCTGTTCTCCGTCTCTTACGGCATGAAAGGACATGAAAATGTGCCGATTGCGGGGCATAGGATTGGGCGGCGCAAATGCCTTCTACCTGCCTGATGGTGTCGCGCATCGCAGCGCCCTCACTTGATCGTGGAGCAGTAGATGGACCAATCGTCCATCCGCTTGCGGCGCTTCTCTAGCAGGCTGCCACGGCGATAGGCCGCTTCCGTCTTGTCCCTGACCATATGCGCCAGTGCCGCCTCGGCGACCTCGCCCTGTACGTCTGTTTCCTCGCTAGCCCAGTCGCGGAAGGCGGATCGGAATCCGTGGGCGGTGTAAGGCTGCTTCATTTCCCGCAGGAGCTTCGTCAGCGTCATGTCGGGCAGGGGTTTGTCCCCTTTCATGCCGGGAAAGATCAGGGGGCAATCGCGGGTCCGAAGTTCACGGCAACGCTCGATGATACGGATTGCCGGTTTCGACAGCGGGACGACATGCTCCCGCTGCGCCTTCATGCGCTCCTTGGGGATGGTCCACAGGGCGTTCTCGACGTCGATCTCGGTCCATGCCGCACCGCGCACCTCGCCGGAGCGTGCAGCGGTCAGGATGGCAAACTGCAAGGCAAGGCGACTGAACGACTCCCGTTCGCGCAGCCTGACCATGAAGCCTGCCACATCGGCATAGGGCATAGCCGCAAAATGCCCGTCCTTCTTGGGCTGGCGTGGAAGTCCCTTGGTGATGGATCGCATCGGTGCTTCGGTTTCACGGTAGCCCGACGCAAACGCCCAATCGAGGACCGCGCCGATGCGTTGGCGGACTCTGCGCGCCGTTTCCGGCTTGGTCAGCCAGATTTCGGCAAGCACGTTGCGGATCATCGGCCCGGTGATCTCGGACACCCGGATATCGCCAACGATAGGGAAGGCGAAGGCTTCCAGCGTTCGCAGCCATTGCCCCTCATGCTTTTCGTTGCGCCAGGTCTTGCGGTTGGCCGCATAGACCTTGGCCGTCGCTTCCCTGAATGTCGGTATTCCGCTGGCCTTGCGCTTCTCGAACACAGGGTCGAGGCCAAGCTCCATCCAGGTCCGCACCTCGCGTGCCCGATCGCGGGCGACAGCCAGCGTGACCTTCGACGCGCTGCGCAATCCGATGTCGCGCCTGCGCCCATGCTTCTGGACGCGGCGCACCCAGCTTTTGGAGCCGGTCGCGCCGACCACCAAAAACAGGCCATCACCGTCACCGAAACGGCCCGGTCGTTTTGCTGCCTTCACACCTGTTACGGAGGCTTTCCCATGCCGATATTCTCCCACGCTTTTTACCACACGCCAAATCGGTCACCGACAGATGCGAGGGGATGAGGTGGGACGCGAATCAACCCGAAAGGCCCAGAAACACTGGGCTTTTTCGGTTCGCTAGGAATGCAAGAAAACAAAGAATTGGCGGAGACGGAGGGATTCGAACCCTCGGTGGCCCCTTAAGGCCACGACGGTTTAGCAAACCGCTGGTTTCAGCCACTCACCCACGTCTCCGCACGAAATTTGCCCACCCAGACAGGAGAGCAATGGCTGGCAGGGGCTATAGCGAGGGCTTTGCAGCATGGCAACGGCCTGTTTGCGGAATTTTTCGCCGTCTCTCCTCTTTCGTTCCGGCGCGGAATCGACTCGGGTCGCCGTTCGTTCATTGTCGTTTCAGCTTGCTGGTCGCAATGCCATGATATGAGATTTAAGCGGGCTTTTCGGGGAGTATCGGGCATGATCGGCATCAATGGGCAGATAGGTGGCCGCATCGCGCGCGCCACGGCGCTGGTTGCGGCGCTCGCGGGCATGGCGCTGACGCCGCTCGCCGCCACAGCGCAGGTCAAGACGATCGATCCCAATACGGCGATCGATTCCGACCTCGCGCCGCCGCCGCCCGCCAACACGACCCCCACCGATCCCGGTGTCGACAGCAGCGTAAGACCCGGCGTCACCCCCTATGAAGCGCCAGCGGACAGCGCGACGGGCAACACCGCCACCGGCGCGCCGGTGACGACCAACTCGCCGCCCGCCGCCCTCCCGCCCGCCGAATCCTATCAGGAAGACGACCTGATCGGCGCGGCCGAAGGGGTGTTCGGCAAGGGCGCCGAAGGCCTCGCCGGTCTGATCGAAAAAGTGCTGAAGGATCAGGGCCGCCCCAACGCCTATATTTCCGGGCGCGAAGCGTCGGGTGCCTTCGTCGTGGGCCTGCGCTACGGGTCGGGCACGCTCAACCATAAGGTTGAGGGCAAGCGCGAAGTTTATTGGACCGGCCCGTCGATCGGCTTCGACGTCGGCGGCAATGCGGCCAACACCTTCGTCCTCGTCTATAATCTCTACGACAGCCAGGAACTCTACCACCGCTTCCCCGCGGCGGAGGGCACCGCCTATCTGGTCGGCGGCTTCACCGCCTCCTATCTGCGCTGGGGCAATGTCGTGCTGATCCCCATTCGCCTCGGCGTCGGTTACCGGCTGGGCATCAACGCGGGCTATATGAAGTTCAGCGAAAAGCGCACCTGGCTGCCTTTCTGATCCTCCCCGGAACGGGGAGGGCGGTGGAGGGGGTGCGCCACTGGCGCACCCCTACAACCCCAGCGCCAACTGCCCGCCCTGCGCCTCGCCGTCTTCCTCTTCCCCCTCCAGATTATGCACCCCCAGCCCCAGCAGCCGCGCGCCCATGCGCAGCGGCAGTTGCGCGACCAGCAATTCTCGCCCCGCCTGCGCCAGTAATTCGGGGGACCGAACCGGCGTCGAAAAACTGCGCGACCGGGTGATGATGCGGAAATCGGCAAATTTCACCTTCAACACCACGGTCCGGCCCCAGGCCTGCGCCTTCTCGATCCGGGTCCATAGCGACGCCGCGATCCGCTCGATCTCGGCCACCAACGCCGCCTCCTCGACCAGATCGTCGAAGAAGGTGTCCTCCACGCTCACCGACTTGCGCCCCTCGCGCTCGCGCACTGGCCGGTCATCCTGCCCCCGCGCCGCGCGATAATAATAGTCGGCGGAGCTTCCGAAATGCGTCTGGAGGAAGCGCATGTCCCGTTCCCGCAAATCCGCGCCTGTCTCGATCCCCAGCGCCTGCATCCGCCGCGCCGTCACCGGTCCCACGCCGTGGATGCGCCGCACCGGCATCGCCGCGATGAAGGCCGGCCCCTCGCTCGGCCGCACCACGCACACGCCGTCGGGCTTGTTCTGGTCCGACGCCAGCTTGGCGATCAGCTTGTTATAGGACACGCCGGCCGACGCGGTCAGGCCGGTTTCAGCCTGGATCATCCGCCTGATCTCTTCTGCGATCTGCGTCGCCGATGCGATCCCCGGCTTGTTCACCGTCACGTCCAGATAGGCTTCGTCGAGAGAGAGCGGCTGGATGATATCAGTGAAGCGGCCGAAAATCTCCCGCACCTGGCCCGACACCGCGCGATAGACGTCGAAACGGGGCGGCACGAAGATCAGGTCGGGGCAAAGCCGCCGCGCCCGCGCGCCCGGCATGGCGGACCGCACGCCGAATGTGCGCGCTTCATAACTGCATGTCGCCACCACGCCGCGCGGACCGGCCCCGCCCACCGCGATCGGCAATCCCCGCAGCGAAGGATCGTCGCGCTGCTCCACCGACGCATAAAAGGCGTCCATGTCGACATGGATGATCTTGCGTACCGCTGAATCCGTGGCCGAGTCCATGGTTCGCTCTATGCCACCGACAGGAACGAAAGAAAAACACCGGCCTCTTAATTCGCGTCCTTCTCCTTCAGGCCCAGCAACACGGCAAAGGGGCTGGCCTGCTCCTCGCTCAGGACGCCGGCCTCCTTCAGATAGGCTTCCGCGTCCGACGCGCGGGGAAAGGGGGTCATCGCCAGCGCCATCGTCTCGGCCACCGCTTCACCCATGTCGATGACATGGCCGTCATAGCCGATCGTGTCGCAATCTTCCGCGTCCAGCTCCAATTCGTCGGCCGCCTGCGCCTCCTCGCTCTCGACCACGAAGCGCAGCACGAAATCGCTGTCGATCATCTCTGGCACCGGCACCCCGGTCGCGACGCACGGTTGCGCCAGTTCCGCGCGCACCCGTCCGCGTGCGATGATTGCGCCATCCTCCATCGCCACGCCATAATCGGCCTCCAGCCGGTCGAGCGCCAGCAACCCGAATCGTAGCGCCAGCGCGTCGCGCTCCGGCTGCTTGGCTGCGATATGCAGCTTTCCCGCCAGCCGCGCGATCTGGTCGATTTTATGGGTGCGCGAAAATTCGGGTGCCAGATTGGGGGTGGGGTTGATGGTCATCCGATATCTCCCGTCAGCAGCGCGTCGCGCGATACGCAGCCCAGCCGTGTCCATCGCGCCCGCAACGCACCCTCGACATGGTTGACCGCGCCGTCGTCCACCGCCGCGCCGCGATACAGGTTGCGCCGCAGCGCGTCTGCCAGATCGGCCCCCCCGGTCAGCGCCGCGCGATAGGCGGTGATCCGCCCGCCCAGCGCGCTCATCATCCGCCCGACATGCTTGCCGACCACCACGTCGCCAATGCCCTCCTGCCGCAATTGCCCGTCCATATCATCGACGAACAATTCGGTCAGCCACACGCTGTCCTGCGCCCCATCCTGCTGCTCCAGCCGGATCAGCACCTGCGCCAGGATCGCGACGATCATGTCGAATCGCCCGTCCATCGTATCGGGCACCGCGCCCTCGACATACCAATGCGGCTGCCGCCCCTCGTGGATCACGGCGTTATAGAGCGGCCGCAGCCCTTCTTTGGGATCGGTTCGCCCAAACAGGCGCTGGAGGAAGGAGGGGGAAGCGGACATCGGACAACAGCTTTTCGTGACGGATCGGATGGCGACGCGCCGTCCGATGTTTTGCGCCCCTTGCCGGGGCTTGCGCATTTCCATATTGATCGCTGCGTCGCCCAATGCAATGGCGACATTGGTTTCTTGGGTTCGCGGGTCGGCCCCCCGCAGGAGAATTTCATGCGTCAGTTCAGCCGTCATTCGTCAAGCGGGCGCATCCTGCTCGCGATCGGCCTCAGCGCGCTGGTGCTGGGCGCGTCTGGCTGCACGCGAATCCGCACGCATCAGGGCTATTCGATCGACAAGCTGCTGGTCGATTCGGTTCAGCCCGGCATCGACAATCGCGCCTCGGTGGAAGGGACGCTGGGCCGCCCCAGCTTCATTTCGCAATTTGGCGAGCAGGACTGGTATTATGTCTCGCGTGAAATGCGCGCGCTGGCCTTCTCCAATCCCAAGCCGGTGGAACAGACGGTGCTGCGCGTCCGCTTCGATCCGGCGGGCAATGTCACGACGGTCGATCGCATGGGGCTGGACCAGGTCGCCCATATCTCGCCCATGGGGGACAAGACCCCGACGCTGGGCCGCAACCGCAGCCTGTTCAACGAGATTTTCGGCAATATCGGCGCGGTCGGTGCCGGCGGTATGGGCGGCGGTGGCGGCGGCAGCAACACCGGCGGCGGCGGCCCGAACGGCAGCTAATTCAACTGGATCCTAATATTTCCGTTCGTCCTGAGTAGCCCCTTCGACTGCCTGCCAAGGCAGGCGCTCAGGACAGGCATTGAGCGAAGTCGGAGTCGAAGACGACCGAAGGGCAAATGGCGTATCGAAGGATCATGCAAAGCGTATGATGCTTCGATACGGGTCTTCGACTTCACCTTTGGTGAAGTTTATCCTGAGCGCCTGCTGCAAGCAGGCAGTCGAAGGGCTCAGCCCCTACTCAGCACGAACGGAGTTGGTAGCGGTGTGGCCGTCCAACACTCACTCCCATCCGCCCCCCAGCGCCAGGAATATCGCAATCTGGTCCTGCACCATTTGCGCCCGCGCCGCAGCCGCTGTGACCTCTGCACTGGCCAGGCTGCGCTGCGCATCCAGCAACGACAGGAAATCGCCCCGGCCAAAGCGGAACAGCTTGGCCGCTTGATTGGCAGACAGCGCCGCGCTGTCCCGCGCCCGGTCCAGCGCCGCCGCCCGCTCGGCATCGCGGCGATAGCTTTCCAGCGCCGTCTCGGTCTGGCGCAAAGCCTCCAGCACGGTCCCGTCGAACCCGGCCAGGTCGCCCTGCACCGCCGCATCGGCTTGGGCGATCCGCGCCCGCACCACTGGCCGGTTGGGGAAGCTCCAACTGATCAGCGGCCCCAGGCTGAAGCCAAAGGCCGTTCCCGAACCCAGATCCTTGAGCGGCCCCGACAGGCCGACCGACCCGCCGATGCTGACCTGCGGATAGAGGTCGGCGGTCGCCACCCCCAGCCGCGCGGTATCCGCTGCGATCGCGCGTTCGGCCTGCCGGATGTCGGGCCGCCGTCGGATCAGCGCCGCGCCGTCGCCCACAGGCAGGGGCGCCCGCAACGCCGGTAGCGCCGCGCAACTCTCGACGTCGCGCGGATAATCGGCCGGCGACCGCCCCAGCAGTGTCGCCAGCAGATACAGCCCATTCTGCCGCTGCGCCTCGAACGCGGGCAGCGCCGCCGCGCTGCTGTCCACCGCCGCCTGCGCCCGGCTGACGTCGAACGCGGTGCCGCGCCCGCCTCTAGCCAGCCGCTGGGTCGCGTTCAGCGTATCGCGCTGCAACGCCACCACCTGCCGGTTTACGCCCAGGCTGTAATTGGCCGCGCACACCTGCGCATAGGCGCGCGCCGTCGCCGCCGCGACGCTGACCCGCACATAGTCGCGCGCCGCTGCGCTTGCCTCTACGTCCGCGCCGCTCGCCTCGATCGCGCGTTTGATCCGGCCATTAAGGTCCAGCGGATAGCTGGCGGACAGGCCCAGATCATAGCCGACCACGCCCGGCAGGCTGTATCCGGTGCTGGACGGGCGCGACAGCGTCGCCCCGCCGCTGATCCCGGTCGTGATCGCGCGCCCGGCCTCCGCTTCGCGCAGCACGGCCTGCACCTGGGCCAGATTGGCGTTAGCCTGGCGCAGGTCAGTATTGGCGGCCAGCGCCTGCTCGATCAGCGCGTCGAGCTGCGGATCGGCATAAAGCCGCCACCAATGGTCGGGCAGGTCGGCCTGGCTATAGGGTCCGCCCTGCGCGGAGTGAAACGCCCCGGTCGCGGCCGGCGCTGTGGCGGCGGACCGGGCGGGCGGGCGATAATCCGGCCCGGCGGTCGCACAGGCGGACAGCGCCAGCGCGAGGAGGGAAACGCCCATACCCTTTCGTGTTCCCGTAAAAACGGGAACCCAGTCCCACGCTTTGATCTGGGTTCCAGCCTGCGCGGGAACACGCTGCCGTTTGTTCCGGTAATCCTTACCCATGACGGCAAACCCCCGGCTTCCCCGCATCACCCTTCGCCGCTGGCTGCACCGTCACCGTCGCGGTCCGCCCCGAAATCAGCCGCAATCCCTCTGGCACCTTGTCCAGCTTCACCCGCACCGGAATCCGCTGCGCCAGCCGCACCCAGCTGAAGGTCGGCTCCACCGCAGGCAGCAAATTACCCGAATTGGTCCGGCTGTCGTCATCGATGCCAAAGGCGATGCTCTCCACCCGGCCATGCAGATCCTGCGACTCGCCCATCAGCCGCACCGTCACGGGTGCGCCGACGCAGATCAGCCCCAGCTTGGTTTCCTCGAAATAGCCCTCGACCCGCATCGAATCGCTGTCGATCAGCGCCAGCGCCTGGCTGCCCGCGCCGACATAGTCGCCCGGATGCAGGTCCAGGTTGGTAACCACCCCATTGACCGACGCCAAGACCTTTGTCCGTTGTAGGTTCAACGCCGCGCCCTCGCGCGCGCTCATCGCCTCGGTCAGCGCGGCCTGCGCCGTCTCGACCCGCGCGACATTCTGCTCATGCGTCTCCGCCGCCACCAGGTCGCCCAGCGCCAGGTCGCGCCGCGCCTCCCGCCGCGCTTGCGCCAGCGTGGCCTGCGCGCTGGCGATCTGCGACCGGGCCTGGTCCAGCGCCAGCGCGTAGCGCGGCGTGTCGATCACGAACAGCAGGTCGCCCGCCTTCACCCGCTGATTGTCCCGCACCGCGACCGACGTCACTAGCCCGCTGATATCGGGCGTCACTCGCACCACATCGGCGCGCACCCGCCCGTCGCGCGTCCAGGGGCTGCGCTCATAATGATTCCACATCCATATCGCGACCAGCGCCGCGGCGATGACGAGTAATAGAGTGGCGGCGCTGCGGATCAGCGTGGACGAGAGGCGGTTCATAGACGGATTCCAAAGGTGGGAACGAGCAGGGCGAGGGCGCCGAGCAACAGGATGAAGAGGCTGAGGTCCACCGCGGCGCGATAGGCCAGGAAGCGATAGAGGCCGAAGGCACCGATCAGCCGGGTCAGCGCCCAGCTCAGCACCAGCGCGACCAGCGCCAGCAGCAACAGGGTGGGGATATAGATGCCCCCCAGGGCGATTTCGCCGGTCATGCGATGGCCCTCCGATAGGCATGGGCGTCGGGGAACAGGTTGCGGCGCAGGCTCACCAGCCCCAGCACGCCCTCCCGCCGCACCGGCAGGCGCGGATGGGCGCTGATATCGCAAATGGCGCTGTCGATATCGTGCAGCAGCGCGGGATCGGCTTGCGCCGGCCCGTCCGGGTCCAGCCCGCGATAATGGCGGCTGACCCCGCCCAGCACGGCGGTCAGCGGCGCGCCTTCCTGAATCGGCAGGTCCAGCCGCAACTGGCGTAGCTCGCCGATCGCGACCCCGGTGCGCAGGTCGCGCAGCGCATCGTAGAGCGGCTTGCCGCTATCGGCGCGGGTCGCCGCCAGCCGGGGGGCGAGCAGGGCGATCCGGTCGAGCATCCGGTTGATCCAGCCGCGCAGGTCGGGCGGGCGCATCAATGTCGCGCGATTGGCGATGTCGGTCCAGCCCGCGCGCAATGTGCGGCGGATCGCGCCTTCGACCCCGGCCGACTGCAACAGCCCGGCCATGATGATCGCGAACCAGATGCCCACGATCTGTGCCACCGCGCCGTTGATATAGCTGCCAAATTCGCTGACATAGCGGCTCGACAACAGCACCGGGCTACCCAGCCCCAACAGGGTGGGCAGGGCAATCCCCGCCCAGCGCGGCGACGCCATCATCGCGCCGAGCAACAGCAAGGCGGGCGCATAGGCCAGCGCCAGCATCGCAAAACCGTCCAGCCGGGGCATGATCGCATAGCCGTACAGCGCGCCCAGCGCCGACGCGGCGATCGTGCCGATCATGAAGCCCTTCAAGGGCGCGAGCGGATTATCGACCGCCGCGAACAAGGCCAGGAATACGCCTGCCAGCATCACCGCCGTCCCGCCATCCTTCCACCCGCTCAATATCCAGATCGCGCAGCCCAGCGTCACGGTGATGAACGCGCTGAACGCGCCGCGCGCCGCGCTGGCATAATCGCGGTGCAGCTCGCGATTGCGGCGACCCTCCAGCAGCTGCGCGACCCTTGGCGTCACGGCGGCGCGGCTGTGCGTCGCCATCTGGTCGTGCAGATCGCGGCAGTCGCGATGCACCGCGATCAACGTGGCCAGCCGGGCATAGAGGCTCAGCCGCATCATGTCGGCCCAGCCCATGTCGGGCGTCGCCGCCGGCTCCATGGCGGCGCAGCGGTCGATCAGCGCCTGGGCCAACTGCGCCCGGCTGTCATTGTCCACCACCGGCGAATCCAGCCAGGCGCGCACATCGGCGATCAGCGTCTCGACCTGCGCTGGCACGGTCCCGCCATTGGCGGCCTTCAACTGCGCCAGCCGGTCCTCCACCGCCGCGCCCAGCGGGAGCAGCATCGACAACTGGTCCTGCAACGCGCGCACGGTGCGGACCCGCGGCGCCAGGCGGCTGATGTCGAAGGGCAGGTGGACCGACATCTGATGCAATTCGGTGACGTCCTGCGCCAGCCGGCGGCGCTCTGCGTCCAGCCCCGCCACCGGTTCCGTCGCGATCGCATCGCGGCTCCAGCGCTCGGCATCGCGCAGCATCGCCGCCACCCGCGCCAGCAGCGTGTTGGTGACCGATCCGGGCAACACAACGCTATGGACCAGGCTGCCGCAGGCGATACCGATCAAAATCTCCTGCACGCGCAGCGACGCCACGGTGAAGATGGTCTGCGGCGTATCGACGTCGGGGAAGACGATCAGGCAGGCGGTATAGCCCGCCAGCACGAACATATAGGATCGCGGCGTGCGATCCATCAGCGACACGAACACGCACAGCGCCAGCCATGACGCCATGGCCAGCACCAGCAATTCGGGCGCATTGACCAGCGGCGGCACGATGGCGACCGCGAACATCGCGCCGACCAATGTGCCGACGGCGCGGAACACCGCCTTGGAAATCACCGCCCCGGCCATCGGCTGGGCGACGATATAGCTGGTCAGGAACGCCCAATAGGGCCGCTCCAGCCCGATGCTGAACGCGACATAAAGCGCCAATACGGCCGCTACGAGGCATTTCACCGAAAAGAGCGCGGCCGGCACGCCGAAGCGCTCGCCAATGATCGTGCCGCTCATGGCCGAATGCTCACGCCGGGCTCTTATGCTCGGCGATGCGCAGGCTCAGCAGGTCGAGCAACCACACGGTCACCTCGATCGCGCCGTCCGGCACGTCCTTCAGCAATTCGACCCGCAGGGCGTCGAGTTTCGCTTCGATCCGGCCTACCAGATCGCGCCCAATGTCGGTCAGGATGATGACGTTGGATCGTTTATCATCCGGGTGCTGCGCGCGCTGCACCAGCCCCGCCGCCTGCACCTGGTCCAATGTACGAACCAAAGAGGGTTGGCTGATGTCCAGCGACTCGGCCAGCGCGCTCTGGCCCACCTCACCGCCCAGCCGGTCGATATGGATCAGGCACCATGCCGCGCTGTTGGACACGCCGAATTCCGCCAATGCGGTGTCGGCCAACTGCCGCCAGGCGCGGGCGACCGGGGCCATTTTATGCGCCAGGGCGCGCTTGGGTTCTGACTGAGGCATTTCCATTAGATAGCTAACTAATGAAAAATGTCAACGGCTTACAACTGTCTCGCTCGCTGTCGCACAACGGACAGTCGCCGTGCGATCAACCGGCAATGCGCCATACTCCCGCGCAGGCGGGAGTCCAGTCCTGCGGTCTGAACTGTACTCCCGCCTGCGCGGGAGTACAGTCAAAGCATCTTATCCCCGGCGCGTCCCGTTAAAGGCCGACGCCCCGAACGCGCCCAGCTGCATCGTCCCGGTGATGGCGTCGCCCGCCACCTGCGCCTCGCATTCCAGCGTCATCGGCATCGGCATGGTCATTTCCATCTTCCAGGTCAGCGTGTCGCCATCGACCTTGCCATCGACCACGTCCAGCGACCCCATCATCCCGGCAAAGGTGCCGTTGAAACGGTCGCCGCTGCTGACGACGGTGAACACGCCCTTCTGGTCGCCCATCGGCGTCTTGGCCACGCAATCATAAGCGCCATCGACACTTGCCATATCCAATCTCCTTTACGTTGGCGTCAATCAGCCAATGTGCCCATTTCCACTGGCAAGCCCACCGCGTCAAGCTGCGGTCGCACCAGCTTGGCGTCGCCGACCACGACCCAGATCAGCCGGTCGGGGTTGATCGCCTCGCGCGCGGCCTTGTCGAAATCGGCGGCGGTCATGGCGCGATAGGTTTTGGGGAGCGTCTCATAATAATCGTCCGGCCGGCCGATCAGGCTGTTGCGCATCATCGCGCTCAGCAGGTCCGAAGAGGTTTCGAAACTACCGGGCAGCGACAGGATCTGGCTGTTGATCGTCTGGTTGCGCTCAGCCTCCGTCGTGCCCTTGGTCGTCAGAAACTCGGTCATATCCTTTCGGATCGCCTGGATCGATTCGCCGGTCTTGTCGGTCTGCACCGGGGCATAGACCAGCAGGGGGATGGTTTCCTTGACCCCGGACAGCGCCGTGCCCACGCCATAGGCCCAGCCTTTCGTTTCGCGCAGATCCATCCACAACCGCGAGGATGTCGCGCCGCCCAGCACTTCGTTGGCCGTCTGCAACGTCACCGGGTTGTCGGTCCCAGACTTGTTGGTCAACAGCCCCGCCAAGATCATCGACTGGGGGCTTTGCGGCTTGTCGATCAGCACGATCTTGGCCGGGCGCATCATCCGGTCCATGCGGAACGTCTTGACGCCCTTCGCCGTCCTGGGTGCCTTCCACTCGCCGAACCGCTTTTCCAGCAGCGGCATGAGTTCGGCCAGGGTCGTATCGCCCGCGACGAAGATCGTCGCATTGTCGGGCCGCAGCCAGGCATCGTGAAACGCCGTCAGGTCCGCCCGCGTCACCGCCTTGACGCCAGTCTCGGTGCCGGACCCGGTGAAGGGGATGCCATATGGGTGCGCCTGCCCGTACAGGAGCGGCGGCAGCATCCGTTGCGCAATCGACATCGGCGACGTCTTTTCCGCCTGGATGCCGGTCAGCACCTGTCCGCGCAGCCGCTCCACTTCGGCCGGCGCGAAGGCCGGGTTGCGGATCACATCGGCCAACAAGCCCAGCGAGGCGTCCAGATTGGGTTTCAGCGCGAACAGGCCGACATTGGTCCGATCCATGCTGTTACCCGCGCTGATCGACGCGCCCAGCCTTTCCTGCTCCTCGGCGATCTGCACCGACGACCGGGTCGTCGTGCCCTCGTCCAGCAGCGCAGCGGTCAGCCCCGCCGTGCCCAGCTTGGCGCGGTCGTCGGCGGCATTGCCCGCGTCGAAGGCGACCGACACCCGCACCGTCGGCACGGTCGCGCGATGCGCCAGGACCACCGGGATGCCGTTCTTCAGCGTCGCATGTTCGACATCGGGGAAGTCCAGATCCTTGACCGGCTCGATCGGCGGCTCAGCGATCTTGGTCGGGGGCGTGGCCGCGACGGGTGCGGCAGCATCGGGATTGCGGAAGAAGGCGGGCCTATGCGTCGCATTCCCCGCCAGCGCATTATCCGCGGCCGACCGCTCGCCCGGCGCGACGGTCAGGCGCAGCACCGGCCGCCCCAGCCATTTGCGCGCGGCGGCGCTTACCGTTGCCGGCGTCGCCCCGGCATAGACGGCCAGATCCTTCTTATATTTGGCCGGATCGTTGGAATAGACTGCGCCCTCGGCCAGCGTCACCGCCTTGCCGCTAAAGCCGCCAACCTTCTCCAGCCCGGAAATGGTCCCGGCCGCCTGGGTGGTTGCCGCGCGCAGCACCTCGTCGGCGCTCGGCCCCTTGGCCAGATAGTCGGCCAGCAACTGGTCCAGCCGCTTGCCCACAGCCACCGCGTCCGTGCCCGGCTTCACATCGACCGTGATCTCCGCGATGCTCAATTTCTCGAACGGCTGGATGCTGGCCTTCACGCTGACCGCGACCTTCTCGTCCCGCACCAGCGCATTGTCGAGCCGCGAGGAACCCAGCCCGCCGAATACCGTCATCGCCAGGTCCAGTTGCTGCAACTCGTCGGAATTGACCCCCGGCACGATCCAGTTGCGATAGAGCCGCGTCGCCGCGACATTGTCGTTCATTAGCTTCTCGACATCCTTGTCGAGCGTCGGCACGGCCGCGTCCACATCCTTGGGCACCGGGCCAGCGGCGATATTGCCGAACCATTTTTCGACCTTGGTCTTCGCGGTCGCTACGTCGATATCGCCCGCCAGCACCAGCACGGCGTTGTTCGGCCCATAATGGGTCTTGAACCAGCTCTGCACGTCGGCCATGCTGGCCGCATTCAGGTCCGCCATCGACCCGATGGTCGAGTGGCGATACGGGTGGCCGGCGGGCAGCATCGCATCAAGCTGCGCATATTCGACCAGGCCATAGGGCTCATTCTCCCCCATCCGCTTTTCATTCTGGACGACGCCGCGCTGCGTATCCAGCTTGGCCTGCGTCACTGCGCCCAGCAAATGGCCCATACGGTCGGATTCCAGGAACAACGCCCGGTCCAGCGCGCCGGTCGGCACCGTCTCGAAATAATTGGTGCGGTCGAACCAGGTCGTCCCGTTCCAATCGGTCGCCCCGATATCCTCCAGCCGCCCGAAGAAAGGCCCATCGGCATTTTCCGACCCATAGAACATCAGATGCTCGAACAGATGGGCGAAACCGGTCTTCCCTGCCGGTTCGTAGCGCGACCCGACATGATACCAGATCGACACCGCCACCACCGGCGCCTTGCGGTCGGTATGAACGATGACCCGCAGCCCGTTCTTCAGCGTAAATTCCTCATAGGGAATGTCGACCTGCGACACGAGGCTGGCGACCGGGGCAGGGGCCGCCGCCGCCACTACGGGCTTGGCGGCCTGCGCCATGGGCGAAAGCGCCAATACGGACAGGCCCATCATCAGGGACAGGCGGCGCGACATCGGGGAAAGGGCCATGAGAACCTCATGAAAAGGGGGACTTTGCAGCAGCGGAACTTGGGGCAGAACGCAGCCGCTGCACATATGGGCGCAGCATAGCGGGCCGTTTTAGACGCGCAATACGCTTATTGCTGGACAGGGTCGCAGCACGGCGGCAATCCTCGGCGCAACCCGCCACCCAGTGGAAAGCGCTCCGCCATGAAAACCGCCCTCGCCCTTGCTGCCATGACGGCGTTGTTGCTGCCAGCCGCTCTTCCGGCCCAGAACGCCGCCGAACCGGTCTTCACCCCCGCCGCCATGCGCGCCCATGTCGAATTTCTCGCCGACGATCTGTTGAAAGGCCGCGACACCGGCAGCGAAGGGCATGAGATCGCCGCCCGCTACGTCGCCAGCCAGTTTGATGGCCTCGGCCTGAAACCCGCCGGCGACAACAATGCAAATGGGGTCAGTTGGCTCCAGCGCATCACCTTCCAGAAAACCGAATTTGGCAAGACCCCCGCCACCCTGACCGTCACCAGCCCCGCCGGTGCAAAAAGCTTCACCCATGCCGGCGACGTGATCCTCGGCATCAACGCCGACCAACCACATCTTGACGTCACCGCGCCGCTGGTCTTCGTCGGCTATGGCCTTGAAAATGCGCGACTTGGCCTCAACGACTATGCCGGCCTCGACGTGAAGGGGAAAATTGTCGTCACCCTGCGCGGCTATCCCAAAGGGCTGCCGAGCGAGGAGGGCGCACACCTCTCCGCCACCAAGGGGAAGATCGCCGAATCCCATGGCGCGATCGGCATGATCGCGCTGAACACGCTCCAGTCGGCCAAGGCGCGTCCCTGGGCGCGAATGGTGCAATTCGCCGACGAACCCGACTTCACCTGGGTTTCGCCCGATGGCGTGCCCTTCAACGCCGCGCCGGGCCTGCGCGCCTCCGCCATGCTCAATGATCCGGCGGCGCAGGCCGTGTTCGCCGGTGCGCCCGCGACCATCGCCGCGATCCGCAAGACCGCCGACAAGGCGGGCGGCAAGCCGAAGGGTTTTGCGCTCAAGACCAGCGTGACGATCAAGGCCGACACGGTCAGCGAGCGTGTCACCAGCCCCAATGTCGTTGCAATCCTACCCGGTAGCGACCCCAAGCTTAAAGACGAATATGTCGTCCTGTCCGCCCATCTCGACCATATCGGTGTCAGTGCCGCCAAGCCCGGCGACGCAGCCGATAAGGATCGGATCAACAATGGCGCGCTGGACAATGGCGCTGGCATCGCGACCATGTTGGAGGTCGCGCGCGCCATGGCGCAGGCACCGGACAAACCGCGCCGCTCAATCATCTTCCTCGCCTCCACGGCGGAAGAAAAGGGGCTGCTCGGTGCCGACTATTATGCCCGCCATCCCAGCGTCCCGGTCAAACAGATCGTCGGCAATGTCGATCTCGACATGCCCTTGCTGCTCTATCCCTTCACCGACCTCATCGCCTTCGGCGCGGATCATTCCACCCTGGGGCCGATCGTGGCCAAGGCGGTCGCGCCCATGGGTGTGAAGCTCTCCCCCGATCCGATGCCGCAAGAAACGATCTTCGTGCGCTCGGACCATTATATGTTCGTGAAACAAGGCGTGCCCGCCGTCTTCCTCGCGACCGGCTATGCCAATGGCGGCGAAAAGGCGTGGGGCGACTTTCTGGGCGGTGCCTATCACCATCCTGGCGACGACATGCGCCAAAAGATCGACTGGACCGCCGGCGCGCGCTTTGCGGAGGCCAATTACCGCATCACCCGCGCCATGGCGGACGGCGACGCGCCGCCGCGCTGGTTCGCCAAGGATTTCTTCGGTGACCTGTTCGCCCCACAGGCGGAGAAGGCCCCCCACTAAGGAGAATCACGCATCGCCCCTTGTGTGCTTTTTGAGCAACACTACATCAGCAGCATCTGATGTGAGTGGGATAACATGAACCTCGAAAAATTCACCGACCGCGCCAAGGGCTTCCTGCAATCGGCGCAGACCGTGGCGATCCGCATGAGCCATCAGCGCATCGGCGCGGAACATCTGTTGAAAGCCCTGCTGGAAGACAGCGAAGGCATGGCGTCCGGCCTCATCAAGGCGGCGGGCGGCACAGCGCAAGTCGCGCTGCGCGACATCGACGCAGCGTTGGCCAAGGTGCCATCCGTGTCCGGTTCCGGCGCGCAGCAGACGCCTGGCCTCGACAATGACGCCGTGCGCGTCCTCGACAGCGCAGAGCAGGTCGCAGCGAAAGCGGGCGACAGCTTCGTCACCGTCGAACGCCTGCTGCTCGCGCTTACTCTCGCCACCACCACGACGGCGGGCAAGGCGCTCGCCGCTGCCGGGGTGAAGGCCGAAGCGCTCAACGCCGCGATCAACAGCCTGCGCCAGGGCCGCAGCGCCGACACGGCGGGCGCGGAAGATCGCTATGACGCGCTCAAGAAGTTCGCCCGCGACCTGACCGAAGCGGCGCGCGCGGGCAAGCTCGACCCGGTCATCGGCCGGGACGAGGAAATCCGCCGCACCATCCAGATCCTCGCGCGGCGGACCAAGAACAACCCGGTCCTGATCGGCGACCCCGGCGTCGGCAAGACTGCGATCGCCGAGGGCCTTGCGCTGCGCATCGCCAATGGCGACGTGCCCGATACGCTGAAAGATCGCACCCTGATGGCGCTCGACATGGGGTCGCTGATCGCGGGTGCCAAATATCGCGGCGAGTTTGAGGAGCGTCTGAAAGGCGTGCTGGACGAGGTGAAAGCCGCCGAAGGCCATGTCGTTCTGTTCATCGACGAAATGCACACACTAATCGGCGCGGGCAAGTCCGAAGGCGCGATGGATGCGGGTAATCTGCTCAAGCCTGCGCTCGCCCGCGGCGAATTGCATTGCATCGGCGCGACGACGCTCGACGAATATCGCAAATATGTCGAAAAAGACCCCGCGCTCCAGCGGCGCTTCCAGCCCGTGTTCGTTGGCGAACCCACGGTCGAGGACACGATCAGCATCCTGCGCGGGCTGAAAGAGAAATATGAGTTGCACCACGGCGTGCGCATCACCGACGGCGCGCTGGTCAGCGCGGCGACGCTCAGCAACCGCTATATCACTGACCGCTTCCTGCCCGACAAGGCGATCGACCTGATGGACGAGGCCGCATCGCGCCTGCGCATGGAGGTGGAATCCAAGCCCGAAGAGATCGAAAATCTCGACCGCCGCATCATCCAGCTCAAGATCGAGCGGGAGGCGCTGAAGAAGGAAACGGACAAGGCGTCGGCCGATCGTCTGACTACGCTGGAAGAAGATCTCGCCAATCTGGAGGAACAATCCGCTGCGCTGACCCAGCGCTGGCAGGCGGAAAAGGACAAGATCGCCGGCGAAGCCAAGATCAAGGAACAGCTCGACGCCGCGCGCCTGGAACTGGAGCAGGCCCAGCGCGCGGGCGATCTCGCGAAGATGAGCGAGCTATCCTACGGCACCATCCCCGCACTCGAAAAGCGTCTGGCCGAAGCGGAAACGGCGTCCGAAGGCGCAATGCTGCGCGAGGAAGTGACGGCGGAGGACATTGCGGGCGTCGTCGCCCGCTGGACCGGCATCCCGGTCGAACGGATGCTGACCGGCGAGCGCGAAAAGCTGCTGGCTATGGAAGACACCATCGGCAAGCGCGTTATCGGGCAAGCCGAAGCGGTGAAGGCCGTGGCGACCGCCGTGCGCCGGTCGCGCGCGGGTCTGCAAGATCCCAACCGCCCGCTCGGCTCCTTCCTGTTCCTCGGCCCCACCGGCGTCGGCAAGACCGAACTGACCAAGGCGCTCGCCGGCTTCCTGTTCGATGATGACAGCGCGATGGTGCGCATCGACATGAGCGAATTCATGGAGAAGCACAGCGTCGCCCGGCTGATCGGCGCACCTCCGGGCTACGTCGGCTATGAGGAGGGCGGCGTCCTGACCGAAGCCGTCCGCCGTCGTCCCTATCAGGTCGTCCTGTTCGACGAGGTGGAGAAAGCGCATGGCGACGTGTTCAACATCCTGCTCCAGGTGCTGGACGACGGCCGCCTGACTGACGGGCAGGGGCGCACGGTCGATTTCACCAACACGATCATCGTCCTGACGTCGAACCTGGGCAGCCAGTATCTCACGGGCCTCGCCGATGACGAGCCGGTGGAGAAGGTTGAGCCGCAGGTGATGGAGATCGTGCGCGGTCACTTCCGTCCGGAATTTCTCAACCGGCTGGACGAGGTGATCCTGTTCCACCGTCTGGGCGCTGCCCATATGGCACCGATCGTGGACATCCAGGTCGCGCGCATCGGCAAGCTGCTCAAGGATCGCAAGATCGTGCTCGACTTGACCGGGGAGGCGCGGGCCTGGCTCGGCCGGGTCGGCTATGACCCGGTCTATGGCGCGCGGCCGCTCAAGCGCGCGGTGCAGCGTTACCTGCAAGACCCGCTGGCCGATCTCATCCTGCGCGGCGAAGTGCCTGACGGATCGACGGTGCGGGTGGAGGATGGCGACGGCGCGCTCAAGCTGACGGTCGCATAAGGAAGAAAGGCCCGCCGATCGATTCGGCGGGCCTTTTCCCGAATGGCGTATCGAAAAGCGAAAGCAATCAGCCGCTGGGGTTCATGCCCGCGCGGCTGCGGGTAATCAAATCGTCGGCGTCACGATTCTGCTGCTCGCTCATCGCCCGCCATTCTGCATTGGTCTTGCAGATGCGCTCCTTGCGCACCAGCGATCCGGTGACGGCGATTCGCTTGCAACGGGTCGCGCTGGGATCGTTGCGATCCAGCGCTGGCTTGTCCTGCGCCAGGGCGGGCATCGCCATGGCGAACAGGCTGGCGGCAATCATGCTTTTCAAAATAGGCACCTATTATCTCCCAGGAAAGGCGGCCTGGCCGGTCCCGCCTCTCCGCATGAACCCCGCTGCCTGCCGTCGATCAGATGGTCGAGCGGACGTCGTTCGTCTTACTCGCATCGGCTGTGGCATAGAATTGCTTCAATAATTGCTGTTCTTCAAGCGACAAATGCGGGTTCCACACGTCGAATATCAACACAGCGCGCACATGTTCGCTCTCGTTCCACGCTTCATGCTCGATCGTGTCGTCGAAAGCGAAGGCGACGCCTTCTTCCCAGGCCCGCGTTTCGAAGCCGACCCGAAAGAAACAGCCCGGCGGCACGACCAGTGGCAGATGGACGATGGCGCGGCTGTTGGTGACGCCGGTATGGGCGGGAATCCGGCTTTTGGGCTTGAGCAGCGAAAAGAAGGCCGACGGCGCGCGCCCCGGAATGTCGGCGCGGGGCAATGCCTCCAGCGCCGCGACCGTTTGCGGACAGGCGGCGCAGACCGCTTCGTTGCGCACGCCATATTCCCACAGGAAGGACGCGCCCCAGTCGAGCGATCCGTCGAGCGCCGTCCACTTATTCTCCGGCGTCCCGGCCTCCTGCCGCACATAGGGTCGGACCGTGCCGCCATCTTTGGCGATCATCGCCAGAAACTCGGCGCGAATCGCATCGGTCTGCGCCTCCAGTTGCGCTATCCACGGGAAATGTCCGCGATCGAAAAATTCGTCGGCGGGCAGGAAGGGGTAATGCAGGCCGGAACACTGGTTCTGATAGAGGGTGCGGCGGCCGAACTCTCTGTCGAGGCAGGCCTGGAACCGGCGTTGCGTCACCGCGTCGGCTTGGCCCAACCGATCGCCCAGCCCGGCTTCGACGAAGGCGGCGAAGCGGGCATGATGGTCGCTGACGAAATGGCGCGCCTGCGCCAATGTCTCGCCCAACTGGGGCGGAATGTCGGTCATGCCGCTCGTCAGCGCCAGCACCTTGTTCCAACTGTCGGCCGCGCCCTGCGCCTCGTCCAGCCGTTGCTGCAATTGCGCCATGCGGATCTGCGCCATCAGGTTGCGCTGGTCGATGGTGATCGCCCGGTTCAGCGCCGCCCGTTCAGCCTCCACCGCGCCCAGGCCCCGTTCGGCCGACGCCACGTTCATCCAGAGCGCCGCTTCGCCCGGATCGGCCTGCGCCGCGGCCTGGAACTGGGTGCGTGCGCCAGCAAAATCGCCGCGATCCAGCGCGATCAGTCCCAGCAGGTTCAGCAACTGTGGCTCACCCGGCTGGCGCGCCAGTGCCTCCCCCAATATACGCTCCGCCTCCGCCGCCCGGCCCTGCCGCCGCGCTTCGATGGCTTGTTGCAACAAGCGTCCGATCGTCACATCCATAAAGCCCCCCAGCTTCTTGCCCATCATCGCTATCACAAGCGGATGCGCTGGCAAGTGGGCTAAAGTCCCCACGCCTTGTTCGCCGCCCAAACCCGTGCGAAAGCTGGAGCCATGACCTTCACCCCTCTGCCGATCCGCGACGTTATGGGCAGTGCCGAATGGCTCGCCCACCGCTATGATCCGGGCCATGATGCTTTTCACATGCGCCGCGTCGCGCGGGCGCGCCACGCCGCGCTGCCCTTCCTGACCGACCAGCATCTGGGCGAGGCGGATGCCCCGCTGGTGCTGCGCCGCGCCGATGCGATGGCGCAGGCGCCGGCCCCTGCGCCCATCCATTTCATTTTTCATTCGGCCTATTGTTGCTCGACCCTGCTCGCCGCCGCCTTCGACCATCCGGGTGTCGCGATGGGGCTGAAGGAGCCGGTGCTGCTCAACGACCTGATTGGCTGGCGGCACCGCGGCGCGAAAGGGCCGGACGTCGCGCGGGTTCTGGACGAGGGGCTGCGCCTGCTCGCGCGGCCCTTCGCGCCGGACGAGGCGGTGGTGGTGAAGCCCTCCAACATCGTCAATCCGCTGATCCCGGCGATCCTGGCGCTACGGCCCCAGGCGTGCGCGCTGCTGCTCCATGCCCCGCTCGACGCCTATCTCGCCTCGATCGCGCGCAAGGGCATGTGGGGACGGCTGTGGGTGCGCGACCTGTTTGGCAAGCTGCTGCGTGAAGGGATGCTGGCCCCGTTGGGGATCGCGCCCGACGAGTATCTGGGCCTCACCGACATCCAGGTCGCGGCCGCCGGCTGGCTGGCGCAGCAACGGCAGTTTCAGGATATCGCCCTGAAGCTGGGCGATCGGGTGGCAACGCTCGACAGCGACATGCTGGTCGCCCGCCCGGCGGACAGTCTTGCGGCGCTCGCCCGGCTGTTCGGCCTGGCGCTGGACGCCAGCGCGATCGCGGGCATCGTCAACGGACCGATCTTCGCCCGCAACGCCAAGGATGGCGGCGATTTCGCGCCCGGCCAGCGCGCGCAGGACGCACGGCGCGGCCTGGAACTCCATGGCGAGGAGGTGGAGAAGGTCGCACACTGGGCGCGGGCGCTGGCGGACAAGGGCGGTATTGCGATGACCTTGCCCAATCCGTTGCTGGGCTGATCATCCGCTTCGGCGGTCTTGCTGCTCGCTCTGGCATAAAGAAAGGGGCCGGTGTCGCCACCGGCCCCTCCTTTTTCATGCCTGATCGAAAGGATCAGAAGCGGAACTTCACCGAAGCGGCATAGCGGCGGCCCAGCGCGTCGTAGGTCGACGGATAGACGTTGCCGCTGTTGTAGGAGGTCGAACCGATGGTCGAACCCACAACCTTGGGCTTGTTGTTCAGCGCGTTCTGCATCGTCAGGGTCAACGTCAGGTTGTCCGTGATGTGGAACCGGCCGGTCAGGTCGAAATAATGTTCGGCCGGAATCTTGCGGAATTCCGGGTCGATCATGCAGCCGTCTGGATCAGCACCTTCTGGATCGGTGCAGCCTGCGCCAACCGCAGCGGCCAGATCGTCGTCATAGGCGGCGGGCTCATAGCTTACGCCGTCGATGTAGCGCCACAGCAGCGACACGTCGAAGTCCTTGAATGCCAGCGTGCTGCGCTGCGAGAACTGCCATTCGGGCTGAATGGAGGCGCAGTTGACCGAGTAGAAGCCGGTGCATTCGCGGTTCAGCGACGATGGCGACGCCTGGAACTTCGAGCTGCCCGTCCAGTTGCCGTTCAGGCTGAGCGACAGCTTGGCGAAGCCGATGTCACGATCATAGTTGAGCGTGAGGTCGACGCCGTCGGTCTTGAGCGTGCCAAGGTTCGACAGGCCCAGGAACAGGCCCCCCGTGGTGGTCGATTCGCCGAACAGGTTACCCGACGCAGGGTTGCGGCGGATGATCGTGCAAGCCGGATCGCTGGCGCTGGCGGCCGACAGATTGTCGAAGCAGGCGCTGATCGCGTCGCCAGGGGTCGGCGTGGTGATCGCCCCGGTGACCTTGATGTTGTAATAATCGACGGTCGCCGAGAAGCCGGGGATGAAGTCGGGCTGGAACACAGCACCGATCTTCCAGCTGTTCGACTTTTCTGGACCAACCGACAGGTTGCCGCCCGACGTGGCGTTGATCTGGCCGGCCGGATCATTCTCGATCAGGCCCAGATAATCGCCGCCGCCCTGCGCGGTGCAGACTGCGGCCAGATTGGCGTTGGTCAGCGGTGCCGATCCGGCGCACGGATCGATCGACAGGTTGGTCAGGCCGGTATTGTTGGGCGCGAACAGTTCGGCGATGTTGGGCGCACGCACGGCGCGTGCATAGTTACCGCGGATCTTGATCGCATCCACCGGGGTCCAGCTGCCGCCGACATTCCAGGTCCAGGTTTCGTAGCCCGGCGAACCGGCAGCATCGATGCTGTACTTGGAATAGCGTGCGCCACCCTGGACGGTCAGGTCCTGGAAGAATGGCTTGTCCTGCACCAGCGGCACAACGAGTTCGCCATAGGCTTCATAGACGTCATAGCCGCCTGCAATGTTCGGCGCAGCGCCGCCGGCGCCGCCCAGATCACCCGACTGCGACAGCAAATCGGATTCCTGCGAGGCCTGGTACTTGCGATATTCGCCACCGATGGCGAAGCCGACGGCGTCGCCCGCCCAGGGAGCGGTCAAGCCGAAGTCGCCGCTGATCAAGCCCTTGACCTGTGCCAGCGAGGTCTTGGTCGCGATCTGGCTGTTGGCCGTCAGATAGCTGTTCATCGAGTCGGTGATCGAACCGTCCGCGCCAAAGGCGTTGAGCGGGACGCAGCCATTGGTGTCGGTCAGGCAGGCATCGGTGCTGGTCGCCAGCAGAGCCTGGCGGACGCGGCTGTTCAGCCAGTAACCCGTCTGGGTCTGGATATTTTCCGATTCGCCATAGGCGCCCGAAACATCCCAGCTGATCGAATCGGTGATGCCGCCACGCGCGCCGAGCTTATAGTCGAAGAAGGTGGTGGTGAATTCCGAAACGCGCGGCCCCAATTCGGTCGCACGACGCGAGAAGGTCGTGGTGAACTGGCGATAGTTCGGGTCCGACGTGCTGGTGGCGGCGGCGGCCGCGCTGCACTGGGCAACGGTCAGCGACTGGATGCCGGCGAGGCCTGCATTGAAGTCGTTGTTGGCGCAGAAAGCGGTGCGCTGGGCGGCGGTCAGATAGGGATTGCTGACCGGAACCTGGACGCTGAGGCCGAAAGAGCCCGACGGCGCGATGATCGTGTTGACCGTGTTCTTCGAGAAGATGCCACGGCTGTAGACTTCGACCGCGTCGCTGATCTCATATTTGGCCGAACCGAACATGTTGAACCGTTCGAACGGCGTCTGGAAGATGTTGTACGGGTTGAAGTTGAAGGCGTCGAACGCGCTGGTCGGGCGGAAGGCGGTGCCGTCTGCGGTGACCTGGCGGGTGCCGAGCGCGCCCAGCGAGAAGCGCGACGGGGTCGCCGTGCCCGAACCGCCGATTGCGCCGCTGTAGGAATCGATATTGTCGACCGAGAAGTCGCGGCCGCCCTGATAGACCGGGTCCGACTGCTGGTAGCCGATCGCGAACACCACGTTGCCGCGGCCGTCGTCGAAATTGGCACCCATGGTCACGTCGGCGCGGACGTAGTTGCCGTCGCCTTCATCGGTGATCTGGTTCGAGAAATTCGCTTCCAGGCCCGAGAAGTCGGACTTGGTCACGAAGTTGACGACGCCCGAAATCGCGTCCGCACCATAGGTGGTCGATGCGCCGCCGGTCAGCACGTCGACGCGCTCGACCAGAGCGACGGGGACGTTGTTAAGGTCGAAACGGCCGTTCAGTTCGGCGGGGACCATACGGTCGCCGTCGAGCAGGACGAGGTTGCGGTTGGAACCCAGGCCGCGCAGGTTGACGAACGAAGCGCCGCCATTGCCGTTGTTGACGGCCGAACCGATGCTGGGGACGATGCCCGGAATTTCACGCAGAATATCTTCTGCGGTGTTGTTCTGCTTCAGTTCGATCTGGTCTGCGGTCGTCGTCAGCACAGGGTTCGACTGCGCCAGGTTCGGATTCTTGATCAGCGATCCGGTGACGATGATGGTGTCACCCGCTTCGGCTTCCGCCGCCTGCGGTGCGTCCTGTGCGAACGCAGCCGTCGCGATCAGCGACGCGCCCAGAATCGCCGGTGCGGCGCTGGCACGCAATAGTGCCCTCTTCGAAAATGTTTTCACGGTCCAGTCCCTTGCTCTGGAGTTTGGCAGATAGCCTGCCACAGATGTGGCCCGTACAGAGGGATATGGTGCCCGACAGCGATCCCCCCATATGGATGGCCGCGAAACTGCGCGGGGTTCAGGGCGCTGTAAAGCGGTGGAAAAGGGCGATGACCGCTTTTGGAGGCGGCTGTATCATAAATGCAACAAGCATCCACACGCTCTGTTTTACGCCTGTATTGCAAGATAATTACGCGAAGTTACAACAGGATGTAGCAATCATGCATCATGGTGCAGTGCAACCTACCGATTGTGGCGCTGTCCGGTGCGCGGATCTGGCGGGACTGTCATATTGACGACATCTTTTACGGGTGCATGCTAATGGGCATCAGACGGTTCGGACAAGGAAGAGCGGATATGAATGGCAAGCGCGACGGGATTCTGGTGCTATCCCTATGCCTTCTGGCCGGGCCGCTCGTCATCGGTCAGGCGCAGGCCGCGCCCAAGCAGCAGCCCCGGCCGGAAATCTTCACCAACCTGCTCCAATGCCGCACCCTAACGGATAATGCCGCGCGCCTGGCCTGTTTCGACCAGCAGGTCGGCGCGATGGACGCGGCCGCCCAGCGTGACGAGGTGGTGGTGCTCGACAAGAGCGAACTCAACAAAACGCGCAAGACGCTGTTCGGCTTCTCCTTCCCCAAACTGCCTTTCCTGGGCGGTGGTGACGATGAGGCCGGCGACAAGCCGCAGGCAGAAGGCGTCACCCATATCGACGCCACGATCGCGTCGGTCCGCAGCCTGGGCTATGGCAAGTGGCAGATCGGCCTGGAGGACGGCGCCCAATGGATGACGACCGAGGCGATGACCGCGCGCGATCCCAAGCCGGGCCAGAAGATCGAGTTGAAGCGGGCCGCCATGGGCAGCTTCATGGGTAAGGTGGAGGGCGGCCGGGCCGTGCGAATGAAGCGGGTGAGCTGACCCTTACAGCCCGTTCGGCATAGGCCCGGCGACCAGCATCGGGTCGATCCGCGCCTCATTCCATTTCATCCCCCAATGGAGATGCGGCCCCGTCGCGCGCCCGGTTGCGCCGACCGCGCCGATGCGTTGCCCTTGTGCCACAGGGTCGCCAACCTTCACGTCGATTCGCGACAGATGCAGGAAGGCGCTGTTGAGGCCATGGCCATGGTCGATCATCAGCAAATGCCCCTCCAGCGTGAAGGACTTGTCCGCGGCGGCCAGGATCACCACGCCATCGGCCGGCGCCACCACCGGCACGCCGGTCGCACCCGCCACATCGACGCCGCCATGATAGGCGCCGGGCGTCCCCTGATAGACGCGCTGCGACCCGAACAGCCCCGATATCCGCCCGATCCGCGGCCAGATGAAGCGCTGCCGCCACCCTTGCGCGTCCGTCACCGTCTCGCGGGCAGCGGCGATCGCCTCCAGTTCCGGCTTGCGCAGCGCCAGAAAGGCTTCGGTGCTCTTGGTCGGCCGCATGGGCGCGTCGATCCGCTCGATCCGCCAGGCGCGGGGGGCGACGGTCAGCGTGCGTTCGATCGTGCGCGCACTGGGCAACCGGGCAACCAGGCGCGCGGTCGGCGCGGCATCGCGGTCGAACGCGATCAGGAAACGCCCGTCGGCGTCCACTGGCACGAGTTGCGCGTCCAGCTTGAGCGCCACCGTCCCGGCGGGCGCCGTGCCGACCAGTGTGCCACCCTGCGTCGCTGCGCCGGTCAGCTGAAAATCGGTCCGCGTCTCCAGGGGACGAGCGCCGGGCTGCGCGACCGCCGCGCCGGCGCAGGCCAGCAGCAGCGTTAGGCCGATCCGCCTCATCGCGGCCCAAGCGCCTTCAATTCCGCCTGCACCGACGCCTCGGCGTTGGCATAGGGTTCCTGCCGCGCGATGCTCCAATAGCGCAGATCCTCCAGCGCGATCTTCCGCCCGGTCACAGCGCACAGGACATGGTCGCCTGCCTGCAACACGCGGAAACTATAGGGCATATAATGGAGCCGGGCGATCCGGTCGCGGTTGGACATCAACATGGGTCAGGCCTTTCTTCGCCGCTTCAGGAAAACAGATCCTGCTGCGGCGTGTCGTCCGCCTCGCGCGTCTTGCGCACCGGCCGCGATGACGAAGATATAGCGTCCGGCGGGCGCTTCTCAAGCGGGGGCGCATCGCCAATGGCGGCGTCTACCGTGCCATCCTTGAAATGCAGTGTCACCCGGCCCGCCGCCTGCGCCGCCGCCACCGATTGCACCAGCCGCCCCTGCGCCATCACCCGCGCATAGCCTTTTTGCAGCGGCCGATCGGGATCGAGCGAGGCGAAATGGCGCGATACCCGGTCGAAGGCGATGGCGCGATCGGACAAGGCGCGTTGCAGATAGTCGGGGCGCAGCTTCAGCCGGTCGAGCCGTTCGCCCGCACGCTGGACATGCTGACGCAGCAGGGCGGGTCGCAACGCGCCGCCTGCTTCGTTCAAGTGCGCGCGCGCCACCACGAGCCGGTGGCTCAAACCGCGATTGAGCCGCGCGCTGGCGTCATCCAGCCGCTGCCGCTGGGGGCTGAGCAGCATGTCGGGCGTCGGCATCAGCCGCGCCTGCATCTCCAGCCTTTCTCTTGCCTGCGCCGCACCGCGCCGGACCGCGCGCCCGGCGCGCAGGCCCATCTCGGTCAATCCCGCCAGCAATTCTGCCCGCACCGGCACCGCCATTTCGGCGGCAGCGGTGGGCGTGGGCGCGCGCCGGTCGGCGGCATAGTCGCACAGCGTCGTATCCGTTTCATGCCCCACCGCCGATATGATCGGGATGGTGCAGTCGGCCACCGCCCGCACCACGATCTCCTCGTTGAAGCTCCACAGATCCTCGATCGACCCGCCGCCGCGCGCGACGATCACCAAATCCGGGCGCGGCACCGGCCCGCTGCCGTCCATCGCCGAAAAGCCCCGCACGGCGCGCGCCACCTGCTCGGCCGCGCCCTGCCCCTGCACCAGCACCGGCCAGACCAGCACATTGGTCGGGCAACGATCGGCCAGCCGATGCAATATGTCGCGGATCACCGCCCCGGTCGGCGACGTCACGACGCCGATGGTGCGCGGCAGGAAGGGCAGGGGCTTCTTGCGTTCGACCGCAAACAGCCCTTCGCCCGCCAGTTTCGCCTTCAGCTTCTCCAGCAGCGCCATCAGCGCGCCTTCGCCCGCCAACTCCATCCGCTCGATCACGATCTGATATTTCGACCGCCCCGGATAAGTGGTCAGCTTGCCTGTCGCGATCACCTCGACGCCATCCTGCGGCGAAAAGGCCAGCCGCTGCGCGCCACCCTTCCACATCACCCCGTCCAGCACGGCGCTCTCATCCTTCAGCGCCAGATAGAGGTGCCCCGACGCCGCTCGCTTGAAACCGGAAATCTCGCCGCGCAGGCGGACATGGCCGAACCGGTCCTCGACCGTGCGCTTGAGCATCCCCGACAATTCGCTGACGCTGAGCGGCGGTGCGTTGTCCCCTGCGCGTTCCTCCGCTAACAGGCGGCCCGAACTGTCATAGGCATCGAAATCCGGGGACATGGGCGACATGAACATCCTTTTGCTTGGCGGCGGCGGCCGCGAACATGCGCTGGCGTGGAAGCTGGCGCAATCGCCCCGGCTCGATACGCTCTACGCCGCGCCGGGCAATCCGGGCATAGCCGAGCATGCCACTTTGGTCGACCTCGACGCGACGGATCATCGCACCGTCCTCGATTTCTGCACCCGCCATTCGATCGGTCTGGTGGTGATCGGGCCGGAAGCGCCGCTGGTCGATGGCCTGGCCGACAATCTGCGCACTATGGGCGTGCCGGTATTTGGTCCCAACAAGAAGGCCGCGCAACTGGAAGGGTCGAAGGGCTTTACCAAGGATCTGTGCCAGCGCGCGAACATCCCTACCGCCGCCTATGTCCGCGTCACGAGCAAGGACGGCGCGGTCGCCGCGCTGGACGATTTCACTTTGCCGGTGGTCATCAAGGCCGACGGGCTGGCCGCGGGCAAGGGCGTCATCATCGCGGAAACGCGCGACGAGGCGATCGACGCGCTCGACACCATGTTCTCCGGCGCGTTTGGCGCAGCGGGCGAAGAAGTGGTGCTGGAAGAATTTATGACCGGCGAAGAAGCCAGCTTCTTTGCGCTCACCGATGGCGTCGCGATCCTGCCCTTCGGCTCGGCCCAGGACCATAAGCGCGTCGGCGACGGCGATACCGGCCCCAATACCGGCGGCATGGGTGCCTACAGCCCGGCCCGCGTGCTGACGTCGGAACTGGAGGCTCAGGTGATGGAAACCATCATCCGCCCGACCGTCGAGACGATGGCGGCCGAAGCCATGCCGTATTCGGGCGTCCTCTATGCCGGGCTGATGCTGACGGCGGACGGCCCCAAGCTGATCGAATATAATGCCCGCTTCGGCGACCCCGAATGTCAGGTGCTGATGACCCGTTTCGACGGCGATCTTATCGACCTGCTGCTCGCCGTGGCGCAAGGGACGCTGGCCGATCAGGGGCCGGTCCAACTGGCGGATCGCACCGCGCTCACGATCGTCATTGCGGCCAACGGCTATCCCGGCACGCCCGACAAGGGCGGCGCGATCGGTGGGATCGTGGCCGCGGAGCAGGGCGGGGCGAAGATTTTCCATGCCGGCACCGCCGAAAAAAATGGCGCGCTGGTCGCCAATGGCGGGCGCGTCCTCAACGTCACGGCAACTGCGGATACGGTCGGCGCGGCGCAGGCTGCGGCTTATGCTGCGGTGGACGCGCTCGATTTCCCGACCGGCTTCTGCCGTCGTGACATCGGCTGGCGAGAAGTCGCGCGCGAAGCGCAATAGGCCATGCTCTTGCGGCGGGTGGCAAAGCGTCCTTAAATAGCGTCAGGATTTGGCAGGGGAGACGGAGCGCGATGCAGGAATTCTTCATGGACTATGGACTGTGGCTGCTAGTCGCATTGCTGGTCGTCATCGCGCTGGTCTTCCTGCTGTCGGGCAAGCGCAAGGCGGAAGAACCGGTCGAACCGTCCGTTCCGGTCGCCGCGCCACCCTCGGTGCCGACGCCCACGGCACCTACCCCATTTGTCGATCCGATCATCGCGGCGCCAGTTGCTGTGGCGCCGGTCGTGGTGGAGCCTGTTGCGCCGGTGGAGCCGATCGCGCCCGTCGAACCCGTCGCCCCGGTCGTGCCCATCGAACCGATGCCCGCGCCGGAACCCATGCCGGAACCCGCCCCCGCGCGCGAGCCGATCCCCGCCTCGCCGGCCATTGCGGCGATCGCGGATGAGGATGACGACCTGCTGCGCCTCAAGGGCGTCGGTCCCAAACTCAAGAGTTTGCTAATCGAACTCGGCGTCACCCGCTATGCCCAGATCGCCGCCTGGGGTGATGTGGACATCGCCGCGATCGACGCGAAGCTCGGTAATTTCAAAGGCCGCCCGGTGCGCGACCATTGGGTCGACCAGGCGAAATATCTCGCCGCCGGCGATATTGCCGGCTTCGAAGCGAAATATGGCAAGCTCTGACCTCATCTGAAATGGGCAGCCCGCCCTGATTCCATCAGGCCGGCTGTGGTGCCGCGCCCGGCGCAACGCCGACCGGTCGCGGCGACGGCGCGCTGCCAAGCAAGCGGCGGATCAGCGCGCCGGGCGCGAGCATGCGGCTGACGAGCAGCAGGATCAGGATCGAGAGCGCCAGCGTCGCCGTCGCGCTCGCGCCGCTTGCCAGCGCCGCCCCCATCACCAGCGGGTGCCAGAGGTAGAAGAACAGGCTGTCCCGGCCGACGCGATTGAGCGGGGCGAAGGACAGGCGCAGTGCCGACAATCTGGGCAGCAGCGCTATCAGGCCCAGGCACATCATCAGCCGCGCCGGAACATAGGCCAGCCCGTTTCCGCTGCCCTGCAGGCCCGCCCACCAGGTCAGGCCCAATGCCATGATCAGCAACGCGACGCCCAGATAGCGGGTCGGCAACCCCTTTTCCGCCATCAGCATGCCAAAGAAGAAATAGACCGGAAAGCGCAAGAAACGGCTGTCGGGCGACAGCAGGCTGATCCCGACCGGCCCATGATCCAGGCCAAAGCCATACATGGTCGCCAAGCTGATCGGCGCACCGATCGCCAGCAGCAACAGCGGCGGCAAGGGAAGGAGGCGGGTCATCAGGATCAGGAAGAAGAGGACCGGCACATACCAGAGATGGAAGGGCGGACGTAGCACCAGGTCCAGCGGGGCGGTCCACGACACGGGCCAGCCGCTCACCAGCAGATAGATGATCAACGCGACCAGCCAGGGCAGCAACATACGTTCGCCATAGCGGCCCAGCAGAACGCCAGTCTGTTCGGTGCGGGTGCGGGTGACGTTCAGCAGATAGCCCGATATGCCGATCATCAACGGCATGCGGAACCCTGCGCCGATCCACAGCACCGGATGTTGCTGATGGGCAAGCTCCATGGCATGCCCGGCCATCACCAAAAGGATCAAGACCCCCTTGAGAAGGTCGATCGACGGATTTTTGCCCACGCTGATAAACCCCCGGCCCCGCGCGATTCTGCATCCTGTGTGCTTGCAAACGCTTTAAAATATGTGGTGAACGGATATTGTACGGGATCATTGCGGATGTTTTCGTCCCGAAAAACCGCCATCATGCTCGCCATCTGAAGGTCGTTCTATTGCAAAGCATCGATTCCTCGCCTCTCGCCAAGCTGCTCATGGCGCTGCTCGTCTTCGCCATGATCATCGTGGGATGGCGGCTTTATGGGCGCTATCGCGAATCCACGGCCAGCCTTCCCGACAGCATGTCCGTCGCTGGCAATTGCACGCTATGGTTCGTGGGCAGTTCGTCGATCCATCGCTGGACCAGCCTTGATCGGGACATGACGCCTTGGGCGGTGGAAAATCGCGGCATCAATGGCGCCATGTTGACCGATATCCTGCCGCGCTTCACCAATATCAAGGCCAAGGAGGGGCGCCCACGCGCGCTGATTCTCTACGTCGGCGAAAATGACATCGCCAATGATGTGCCGGTACGCACGGTGATGCGCCAACTCGCCAGCCTGTTCGATCTGCGCGACCGGCTCTTGCCCGATGTCCCCGTATTGCTGCTGTCGGCGAAACCCAGTCCGGGGCGCTTGGGGTTTTTGGGCGAACAAAGGATATTCAACGCTGCGGCGCAGCAATTCCTGCTCCACATGCGCGCGGCCCATTATGCCGATATCACAACCCCACTTTTCGTCGGTGGCGCAATGGGCGACAATTATCAGCCCGATGGGGTGCATATGAATGCGCGTGGCTATCGCATCTGGGCCGAAGTGGTGCGTAAGCGGCTGCGCGATATCCTGCCCCCCGACGTGACGCGCGCTTGCGCGCCATGACGCCGGGGACAGGACAAGTGGTGCATCAGCGCTGGGCCAGCTGCACCGATGCCTTGCGGGTGATGGTCAGGCCGGCCTGCGCCCATTGCGCCTTCGAGCGGCAGCGAATCGTGGGAGCCAGCGATCCGCTCAGCGTTTCGCGGAAGCAATAGCGGTCGTTCTTCTGGTCATAGGTCACCTTGGCCTTGCCGAAGCTGCCCTGCGACTGGGCGAAGGCGGGGGTGCTGGCGGCCGAAACGGCAATGGCGGCGACGACGATAGCGGCGGTGAAAGCGATGGTCTTCATGAGGATTGTCCTTCCCTGAACATGTGGTTGGCGATCCTTGCTGGATCATGCCAACGACATTGCAGGGGGCGTGCCAATTTCCAAAAATGGCAGGGAAACGCCGGTTTTTTCACCAATTCTAGAAATCACCTAATGGATTTTCACCAGTAATTGGCATTCTGTCCAACTTGTAAGGAAATTTTCCGGCAGCATCGAGATTCCCTGGCAAGGATTGTACCTTTTATCGCCGCCGCCGCTTCAAGACAGGCCATCCTCCTGCGGCATGATGATCCGACATGTGGTCAATTCCGCAAGAGGATGACGTGCAGGAATCGCGGACCATGCGCGCCGCGGACATAGGTGCCTTCGATATCGGTGGTGCCCGACACGCCGGTGACCCAATAATGGGCGCGGGGTTGCGGGCCGGTCAGCGGGGCATCCTCCAGATAGGGCGCGATGTCGCGGACGGCCAGCAGCACGATATGATGCAGCGCCAGGAAATTGGGTAGCATCGGGGCGGCCGGGCTGGTTTCGAAGATCAGCGACCCGGTTTCCGCGATCCCCCTGCGCGCGATAGCGAGGGCGGCCGCTTCGTCGGGCGCGGCGATGTCGTGCAGGGTGAAGCCGCCCCAGTCGCAGGCCGTCAGGCGCGGATCGGGGGGCAGGCAGAGCGTGCGCGCTTCACCCTGCCCCGCAAGATAGCGGGCGACGGCGGCAGGCAGGTCCGCCATGGACCCGATCACGTCATGGCTGGCATTGACGCTCGGCAAAGCGAGCCGGGCGAGAAATTCGGCTTCCAGCGCCGCCTCGTCCACCGCCGGACGCTCCGGCGCGACCAACAGCGCGTCGGCTTCCGCCTGGTCGGGCGACGGTCCCTTCAACCGGGCGAGGATGGCGTCGCGCGCGCTCATGGTCGGCGCGCCTTCTTATATTGCGCCATGAAGGTCTGCGCTGCGGGCTTGGGCATGTCGCGATGGCGGGTCCAGCCGCCCGCCAGCGGCAGTTTCGCGATCCAGCCTTTCGTCCCTAAAAGCCGCAGAACCCGCACGGCGATGGTGGTGCCCAGCCGATAGAGACGCGGCCGCGTCGCGACCCAGGCCCACAGGCCCAGCCCCGCGCGCATCGACGTCGGCTCCAGCCCCTCGCGCCAGCTTTTCTCGCGCCAGCCCTTGAGCAACGTGGGCAGCGGGATGCGCACCGGGCACACCTCCTGGCACTTGCCGTTGAGGGTGCAGGCGTGGATCAGGTCGCGATTGGGTGCCAGCCCGTCGAGCACCGGCGTCAACACCGCGCCCATCGGCCCTGGATAAGTGCCGCCATAGGCATGGCCGCCGATCTGACGGAACACGACGCAATGGTTCATGCACGCGCCGCAACGGATGCAGCGCAGCATCTCGGCCAGCCCCTCGTCGCGCATCTTCGTGCGGCCATTATCGACCAGCACGATATGCATTTCCTCCGGCCCGTCGCGATCGCCAGCGCGTTTCGGCCCGGTATAGAAGGTCGTATATTGGGTCAGCGCCGCGCCGGTGGCCGATCGCGCCAGCATCCGCAGCATATGGATGGCGTGCGGCATCGACGGCACGATCTTCTCGATCCCCGCCGTCACGATATGGACGCGCGGCGGCACCAGAGACAATTCGGCATTGCCTTCATTGGTGACGGTGCAGACCGCGCCGCTATCCGCGATCAGGAAATTCGCGCCCGAAATGCCGACATCCGCGCTCAGCATCTGCGTGCGCAGTTCCCGCCGCGCGCTTTGCGCCATGGCGGCGATCGTCTCTTCCACATGGGGTGAGCGATGTTTCGCCTTGAACAGCGCCGACACCTGCTCGCGCGTCTTGTGCATGGCGGGCCAGATGATGTGCGACGGGCGTTCGTCGGCCAGCTGGATAATATGCTCGGCCAGGTCCGTCTCGACCCGGCCGATCCCGGCTTCGGCAAGCGCATGGGGCAGGCCGATCTCCTCGCCCAGCATCGACTTTGACCGCGCGACGCTCTTTGCGCCCGCTGCTTGGCAGATGTCGATGACGATCTTGCAGGCTTCGTCGGCCGTACTGGCCCAATGCACCTTTGCCCCTGCCGCGACGGCATTGGCTTCGAACTGCTCCAGATAAGGGCCGAGATGCGCGATCACATGATCCTTGATCGCGGCGGCGCGGGTGCGGGCGGCCTCGAAATCGGGGAAGGCGTCGATGGCGATGGTCCGCTTGGCCTCTGCTGTCCCCGCGGTGCGCTCGACCGCGATCTTCAGGATCGGGTCGGCCAGCGCCGCGTCGGCGCGGTCAGTGAAAGCGCTCATGCCTCTTCCCCGATCGCCGGCCCATCGCCCATGCCGGCGATCAGTTCGATCGCATGAAAGGCGCGTATCTTGCTCCCCTGGCGATGCAGCTTGCCCGCCATGTTCATCAGGCAGCCCAGGTCGCCCGCCAGCAGCAGGTCGGCTCCGGTCGCATCTATCGCGTACGCCTTCTCGCCAACGATGGCGTTGGAAATGGCGGGATATTTGACGCAGAAGGTGCCGCCAAAGCCACAACATGTCTCTTCGCCCTGCAAAGGCGCGATACGCAAGCCGTCGATAGCCTTCAGTAACCGACGCGGCTGCGCCTTGATCCCCAGTTCGCGCAGGCCCGAACAGCTGTCATGATAGGTGGCCATGGCGTCCATCGACACGCCTTCCGGCCGCCAGCCGCATATCTCATCGAGATAGGCCATGACCTCCCACGTCTTCCTCGCCACCGCCTGTGCCCGCGGCAACCATTCGGGGTCATGCGCGAATATTTCGGGATAATGGCAGCGGATCGTCCCCGCACAGGAGCCGGACGGCACCACCACCGCCTCATAAGGCTCCAGCGCCACGATCGTCTGCTTCGCCAGTGCGGCGGCATGATCCCGGTCGCCGCTGTTGAGCGCGGGCTGGCCGCAACAGGTCTGCCCTTCCGGTACGACCACGTCGCACCCGGCCGCCTCCAGCGCGCGGATTGCGGCAAAGCCGATGCGGGGACGCATCATGTCGACCAGGCAGGTGACGAATAGGGCGACATTTCGGGGCATTATTGCAGATTCACATACATGCCGCCATCGACCCGCAGCGCCGCGCCGGTGACATAGGCGGCCATGTCCGACGCCAGGAAGACGATCGGCCCGGCCAGATCTTCCGACGCGCCGAGACGCCCCAGCGGCACGCGCTTTTCCATATATTCGCGCTTTTCGACATCGGCCAGATCATCCTTGTTGATCTCGGTCAGGATCGTGCCGGGCAGCACGCTGTTGCAGCGTATGCCATGTTTGCCCAGCGCGATCGCGGTAGACTGCATCAGCGAATGGACCCCTGCTTTCGTAAGCGTGTAATGCGTCTGATACTCGCCGCCGACCAGCGCCGAAATGGAGGAGACGGCGACGATCGATCCGCCATGGCCTTGTTTCACCATCTGCTGCGCGGCGCCCTGCACCATGAAATAGGCACCATGCAGGTTCACCTTGAAGGTGCGCTCGACCACATCGGCCGGCATGTCCAGAAAGGCGTGGAAGGGGCAGATCCCCGCATTGCTCACCTTGACGTCGACCTTGCCGAACGCTTCGACCGCCCTGGCCACGAAATCCTGCGCGGTCTGCGGGTCGGCGACATCGCCCTTCACCGTTATGGCGCGCTGGCCCAGCGCCTCGATCTCCGCCACGCAGCTTGCGGCCGACCTGTCGCTGTTGGCGTAGTTGATCGCGACATCCGCGCCATGCTGCGCCGCGCCGATGGCGGCGGCGCGGCCGATGCCGGTCGATGCGCCGGTGACAAGGACGGTATTGCCTTCAAGCAACTTCATGGGGCGGATTTTCCTTCGATGATTATCGCCGCACCGGGCGGCGGGGGGATTTGACGCCGGGGGCCCAGCCCAGGTCGGCGCTGACCTTGTGCGCGGCGGCGCGAACATCGTCGCTCAGCGCCGCCATGCGACCGTCATCCATATATTGGGCGGCGCTCGACAGGCTGATGGCGGCGACGATCGCGCCAGATGCGTCGCGGATCGGCGCGGCGACGCAGCGTATCTGGTCTTCATTTTCTTCCAGATCGAACGCCCGGCCGGTGACCGCATAGTCGCGCATCCGTTCAAGCCAGCTTTCATAGGCGATTGGATGGGTGCCCGCCGCCTGGTCCGCGTCGAACAGCCGACGCCAATTGCCCTCCGGATCATCCATCAGCAGCGCCTTGCCAAGCCCTGTCGAGGTCAAGGGATGCCGATCGCCGATCCGGCTGCTGATCTCCACCCGGCGGCGGCCGGGAATCTTGTCGAGATAGAGCGCCTGGTCGCCGTCGAGCCGGCCGAGATGCACGACATCTTCGCTGGCGGCGGCCAGCGCCTCCAGATGCGGCCGGGCGATCTGCACCAGGTCGGCCTGCGATTGGGCGAGGAAGCCCAACTGGAGCAGCTTTGGCCCCAACTGATAGCCCTCGCGCGGCAGGAAAGTCAGGAAGCCGCGCTCCACCATGGCGTTGGCGAGGCGGTGGGTGGTCGAGCGGGTGAGGCCCATCCGTTCCGACAGGTCGGCCAGCTTGATCGGGCCGGCGATCACCTGGTCGAGCAGGTCCAGTCCGCGCTGCAAAGTCTGCGACCCGCCCGCCTTCTTCTCCTCCCGCCCCAAATTTTCAGATGCATCCGATTCTGAGTTTGACGTTTTCTGTCTCATCCAATAAAATTCTATCCCACAAAATGAGAAAAACAAGGGTGAAGGAGAGGCAGGACGTGATTGTGCCAGTCACGCCACCTCCTCCAATAGCCAGCCCTTATGGATGTTTTGCTCACATATTGGAAGTTTCTGCCGATCCGTCCCACATATTGGGCATTGGTAGGTTCAGGGAGTGTGTGCGTGCCGATCGTGACTTGCCGAAGATCAAACATGTCCGGGCCTTCACCGTGCGCGGTGGCGGGGCAGACTATCATGACCAGGGCGAAGGCCACTGGATCGACGATCACATCGCGACGCCCATGTCGCGCTAACCAGAATATCGCCAGTCGCGCCAGAGCTTCGGCATCAACGTGCTGGGCACGCTGGTCGTGGAGATCGAGGCGGAGGACGGAACTGTCGGTTTCGCCGTCACAACGGGCGGCGAACCGGCCGCCTATATCGTGGAAAAGCATCTCGCCCGCTTCCTCGAAGGCCGCTCGCCCACGGATTATGAGAAAATCTGGGACCAGATGTATTTCTCGACCCAATATTATGGCCGCAAAGGGTTGGTCGTGAACGCGATTTCCGGCGTCGACCTGGCGTTATGGGATTTGCTGGGCAAGCTGCGGCAGGAACCGGTCTATCATCTGCTCGGCGGCGCGGTGCGCGACGAACTGCTATTCTACGCCACCGGCGCGCGGCCCGACAAGGCCAAGGAATTCGGCTTCATCGGCGGCAAGATGGCGCTGCACCACGGCCCGGCGGAGGGTGTTGAGGGCCTGACAAAGAACATCGCCGAACTGGCGGATATGCGGTCCAAGGTCGGCGACGATTTCTGGCTGATGTGGGACTGCTGGATGGCGCTGGACGTCGATTATGCCACCCGCCTCGCCATCGCCGCCCATGACCTTGGCCTGAAATGGATCGAGGAGGCGATCAGCCCCGACGATTATTGGGGCTATCAGCAGCTCAAGCGCAACGTGCCCAAGGGTATGCTGGTCACCACCGGCGAGCATGAGGCGACCCGATGGGGCTTTCGCATGTTGCTGGAAATGGATTGCTGCGACATCATCCAGCCCGATGTCGGCTGGTGCGGGGGCGTGACCGAACTGCTCAAAATCAGTGCGCTGGCCGACGCTCATGGCAAGATGGTCGTGCCGCATGGCTCGTCCGTCTACAGCTACCATTTCGTCATCACCCGCCACAATTCGCCCTTCGCCGAATTTCTGATGATGCATCCGGAGCCGACCGAAGTGGTGCCGATGTTCCATCCGCAGCTTCTCGGCGAACCGGTGCCGGAAAATGGCCGCATGAAGGTGACCGCGCTCGACAAGCCCGGCTTTGGCGTTGACCTCAATCCCGACATCGCCATGCACCGCCCTTATACCCATTGATCGTCAGAAGAGAGAAACGTCCCATGAAATTCGTTCGTTACGGCCAGCCTGGCCAGGAAAAGCCCGGTGTCATCGATGCTGATGGCCAGATTCGCGACCTGTCGAGCGTCGTCCCCGAACTGACTATCGCAACGCTGGCCGCCGCCCAGGCCGCCGACATCGCCTCGCTCCCGATCGTGGAAGGCGCGCCGCGCTATGGCGTGCCGGTCAAGGGCATCGGCAAGATCGTCGCCATCGGCCTCAATTATGAGGATCATGCGATCGAATCGAACCTGCCGATCCCGACCGAACCGATGATGTTCATGAAGGCGCTGTCGTCGCTCAACGGCCCGAACGACGAAGTCATGCTGCCCAAAAACGCCACTCATGGCGACTGGGAAGTCGAACTGGGCGTGGTGATTGGCGAAACCTGCCGCTTCGTCAGCGAAGACGAAGCGCTGTCCAAGGTCGCTGGCTATACCCTGGTCAACGATGTGTCGGAACGCTTCAACCAGAAGCAGCGCGGCAGCCAGTGGAGCAAGGGCAAGGGCCATGACACGTTCTGCCCGGTCGGCCCCTGGCTGGTGACCCCGGACGAGGTCGGCGACCCGCAGGATCTGGACATGTATCTCGACCTCAATGGCGAGCGGATGCAGACCGGCAACACGAAGACGATGATCTTCACCGTCGCCCAGCTGATTGCCTATGTCAGCGAATATATCACCCTCTATCCGGGCGACCTGATGATCACCGGCACCCCGCCGGGCGTGGGTGAGGGCAAGAAGCCCGACGCCATTTACCTAAAGGCCGGCGACGTCATGGAACTGGGCATCGCCAAGCTGGGCACGCAGACACAGCAGGTGTCGGAATGGCGTCACCTGGGCGACGTGGTGCTCGGATGAGCGTCTATGCCGGCCGTTTCGCAGGTCGCAACGCGATTGTCACCGGCGGCGCCTCTGGCCTGGGCAAGCAGGTCGCCGCCCGCATCGTCGCGGAAGGCGGCCAGGTAGCGCTATAGGATCTCAATCCCGAAGCGCTCGCGGCCACCAGCGCTGAGATCGGCGCGGCTCATATGGTTGCGCTGGACGTGTCCGATTACGCCGCCGTCGTCGCCGCCGCGAAGGACACCGCCGCCGTGCTGGGCAAGGTCGATATCCTCATCTGCTCAGCCGGCATCACCGGCGCGACCGCGACCGTCTGGGACTATCCGGTCGACAGTTTTCAGCGGGTGATCGACATCAATTTGAACGGCCTCTTCTACTGCAACCGGGAGGTTGCGCCCTTGCTCCTCGACAATGGCTATGGCCGGATCGTCAACCTGGCGTCCGTCGCGGGTAAAGAAGGCAATCCCAACGCCAGCGCCTATTCGGCCAGCAAGGCGGGCGTGATCGGTTTCACCAAGCCGCTCGGCAAGGAACTGGCGGGCAAGGGTGTCATCGCAAACGCACTGACCCCCGCGACCTTTGAAAGCCCGATCCTGGCGCAACTTCCCCAGAGCCAGGTCGATTATATGCGCTCGAAAATCCCCATGGGTCGCCTGGGCTTGATCGAGGAATCGGCCGCCATGGTCTGTTTCATGGCCAGTGAGGAATGCAGCTTCACCACCGCATCGACCTTCGACATGTCGGGCGGCCGCACCACCTTCTAAAATGCAAAGTTGCGCGGCGCGACTGGCCATCAAGAGCCGGCGCGCCGCAATCTGTCCTACCCCGTTCGGGCTAAGCGAAGTCGAATCCCCCGCCTGAGCGCAGCGAAGGCTTCGACTTCGCTCCGGGCGAACGGGGGTTGGTTGAACCGGACGACTTGCCTGATCACAATGCCTTGGAGAGGATAGCCATGATCCCCTTTGTCGACGCCCATATCCATTTATGGGACTTGCAGCATATCCGATACGACTGGCTGAGCGCGCCCTTCTCCGACGAAGGGCCGAACGGCAGCGTCGAATTGATCGCGCATGACTATGGCGTCGCCGACTATCGCGCCGACCTGGCCCGGTGGAATGTCGTGGGCACCGTCCATGTCGATGCCGGCGCGGCGGCCGCCAGCGCCCTGCGCGAAACCCAGTGGCTCGACGGGATGGCGCAGATCGAAGGGCTTCCCACCGGCTTCGTCGCCTTCGCTGCCCTGCATGATCCCGATGTCGATGCCCTGCTCGCCGCGCAAGCCGCGGACCCCCGCGTCAAGGGCATCCGCCATATCGTCAACTGGCACCGCGATCCCAAGCGCACCTATGGCCCGGTCGACCTTACCGTCGATCCCCAATGGCAGGCGGGCTATGCCCTGCTGGCCAAGCACGGTCTGTCCTTCGACCTGCAATGCTATCCGGGGCAGATGCCGGGCCTCGCCCCGCTGATCGCACGCCATCCGGACATTCCCGTCATCATCAACCATATGGGGATGCCGGTGCTGACCGACCCCGATGGCCTAGATGATTGGCGCGCAGGCATGAAGGCGCTCGCCGCGCTGCCTCATGTCGCGGTGAAGTTGTCGGGCGTGGGCTTCATCTGCCGCGACTGGACCCGCGAATCGATCGAACCGCTGATGCGCGAAACGATCGACCTGTTCGGCACCGACCGCTGCGCCTTCGCCAGCGACACGCCGACCGACACGCTATTCGCCCCTATCGACCGCACCATGGAGGCCTATCACGCCATCGTGGCGGACTATCCCGAAACCGACCGCCGCGCGCTCTTCGCTGGCAACGCCAACCGCCTCTATCGCCTGGGACTGGACCTATGATCGCAAATCCTCTGCTCGGCGTGCTGTTCCATTGGCTTGGCGGCCTGGCCTCCGCTTCTACGTCCCCTATCGCGGGGTGAAGCGCTGGAACTGGGAGATATTCTGGCTCACCGGCGGCATCTTCTCCTGGGTAATCGCGCCCTGGTTCTTCGCCGCGATCCAGACCAACGACCTGATGAGTGTGATGCGACAGGTGCCCTCCTCGGTCGTCGGCTGGTGCGTGTTCTTCGGCTTTCTCTGGGGCTTTGGCGGCCTGACATACGGCCTCACCATGCGCTATCTCGGCCTCTCGCTCGGCATGGCGGTGGTGCTGGGCCTGTGCACCGTCTTCGGCACACTGATCCCGCCGATCGTCGATGGCAGCTTCATGACGGAGATCGCCGGAACGCTCCATGGCCGGATCGTCCTGTTGGGCCTGGCCGTCACGGTGCTGGGCATCATCGTCGTTGCGATGGCCGGCGCACGCAAGGATGCGGCATTGTCCACCGAGCAAAAGGCCGCCGCCGTCGCCGAATTTGATTTCAAAAAGGGCAGCGGCCAGCGCCCAAATTTCTCCCCAATTTCCTGCTCTGCGCGCTGGCGGGCACGGCCTAGTATTTCCAGTTCTTCTTCTACACCATGGGCGAAAGCCAGATGGGTCGCTTCGGCTTCTCAAGCTGGACGCTGCACATGGCGTCGATCATCATCTTCGGCACCTGCTGGGGCTTCGCCTTCAGAGAGTGGAAGGACGCCGCCCCGCCGTCCGCCGCATGGTATGGACCGGGGTTGGCCTGCTGATCTTCGCCACCCTGATCATCGGCTATGGCAACCGCCTGGCCGTGTGACGGCCCGGCCCGGCGTCAATGCCGGGCGGGCACCGCATCCGACTGGCGACGGATCAGCTGATAATCCAGCTTCACCTTGCCGATAATTCCCTCAGCGCCCTCGTCCTGGCTGCGGAAACGCATCGCCAGCAGGCCGATCGCTTCGCGGCTCATGTCGCGGATCGGCTGGCGGATGGTGGTCAGCGCCGGCCAGATCGCGCTCGCCAGTGGCGTATCGTCAAAGCCGCAGATGCTGATCTCAGCCGGCACGTTGATGCGTCGCTGGTGCGCGACCGTGATCGCCGCGGCGGCCATATCGTCGTTGCAGGCGAAGATCGCGGTCGGCCGCGGCTCCAGGCTCATCAGCCGCTCGGCCGCGTCCAGCCCCGACCGATAGCTATAGTCGCCCGGCACGATCAACTGGTCGTCATGGTCCAGCCCATGATGGAGCAGCGCATCGCGAAACCCCTGCAAGCGCCGCGCGCTCGACCGGTGGCGCACATTGCCTTCGATGAAGCCGATCCGCCGATGCCCCAGTTCGATCAGGTGCCGGGTCAGGTCATAGGCGGCATGGCGATCGTCGGTGCCCACCACCAGCATGTCCGGCCCATCCTGGTCCGGCGCGATCGCGACGATGGCGATGTCGCGCGCACTCAGCCCGGCGATCAGTTCCGGCCAATCGCACAGCGGCGGCGGCAGGATCACGCCGGCGACATTGGCATGGGCCACCTGTTCGACGATTTCCTCGGCAAAGGCGCCGGGCGCGCATTGCTCGACCACGAGATGCAGGTGCCGCTGCGGCGCTTCGCCCAGCGCCCCCAGCAGCAGTTCGCCCAGATAGGCCGACGTGGTGGAGTTGCTGTGCAGCAACGCGACGCGCCGGTCGGCGCTCCCGGCCAACGCGCGGGCCGACGCATTGGGGATATAGCCCAGCTCCTTGACCGCCAGTTCGACCGCCCGCCGCGCCTTGGCGCTGACCAACGCTTTGCCGTTGACCGCGCGCGACGCGGTCATGACCGACACGCCCGCGCAGGCGGCGACTTCCTTGATCGTGGGCGGTTTTTTCTTGGGGTCGCTTTTCTGCATCCCCTCTTCCCTAGCCGCTTTTACGGCCAAGGAAAATCATGGGGTTCCAAGGCCTGAAAAGCCCGCCGGTCATATGCGACCGGCGGGCTTTTCAGGCATCTACAGGGCAGGCGGATCAATATTGGATGGTGACGGTCACCGCGCGGCGGTTCTGCGCCCAGCTTGCCTCGTCCGATCCCAGCGCCGCTGGCCGTTCCTTGCCATAGCTGACGGTGGTGATGCGGCCCGGCGCGATGCCCAGCGAGGCGAGATAGTTTTTCGCCGCATTGGCGCGGCGTTCGCCCAGCGCGATATTATAGTCGCGGGTGCCGCGTTCGTCGGCATGGCCCTCCACCGTCACGCGCACCGACGGGTTCTGCTGCAACCAGGCGGCCTGGCTCTGCAACGTCGCCTGATCTTCCGCATCGACATCATATTGGTCGAGGCCAAAGAAGATGCGGTCGGACGATACCGACGCGACGAAATCCTCCTGGCTGCCTTTGACCGGAGCGCCGGAACCCACCGGGCCGCTGGGTGCAGTCGTGCCGCCGGTGCCGCCAGGGGCAGGGGGCAGCTCAGCCGGCGGCTTCTTCGAACAGGCGGCCAGCGCGATGATGGCGGTCGCCATCAACAGAGTCCGGGACAGTTTCATGGGGATCTCCTTAGGTATATTCTATGCTGCCCGCTAAGACAGTCATCAGGGTCCGTGATGTTCGTTACGCTGTCAAGACGACTAGGTTCCCCAATGGGCGAAGGTGCCTGAACCTAAGCTTAGGGCAGCAACGGTCCCCAGGCCGGATCGGAGCCGCTCAGCGGCGTCGGAATCCGCCGTTCATTCACCCCGGTCAGGTCGACCTGCCACACCTGGCTGCTGCCCTGCTTGCCCGGCGTCGTGCGGAAAAATTGCAGCACGCGGCCATTGGGCGACCAAGTCGGCTGCTCGTCCTGCCAGCCATTGGTCAATATGCGCTCATTGTCGCCGCTGGGCGTCATCACGGCGACCTTGAAGTCGCCCGACAATTTGGTGAAGGCGATCAGGTCGCCGCGCGGCGACCATTCGGGCGTCGCATAACGGCCGCCGCCATGGCTGATGCGCCGCGGATTGGAGCCGTCGGCGTTCATGACATAGAGCTGCTGCCCACCCGACCGGTCGCTTTCGAACACGATCTGGCTGCCATCGGGCGAATAGCTGCCGCCCACGTCGATGCCCGGCGAATTGGTCAGCCGCACCGGCGTCCCGCCATTGGTCGACACGCGGTAAATGTCGGTATTGCCGGCCACCGCCATGGAAAACAGGATGTTGCGCCCGTCGGGCGACCAGCGCGGCGCGAAGGTCGCATTGGTGCTTTCGGTCACCAGCTTCTGCTGCCCCGCGCCGATGTCGTAGATATAGAGGCGCACCCGGCTGCCCAGATAGCTGACATAGAGGATCGACTTGTAATCGGGCGAAAAGCGCGGCGTCAGCGCCATCGATTGACCGTTGGTGATGAAGCGGTGGTTCGCTCCGTCGGAGTCCATGATGGCGAGGCGCTTGACGCGTGCACCCTTGGGACCACTTTCGGCGATATAGGCGATGCGGCTGTCGAAGAAGGGGCTTTCGCCCGACAGGCGCGCATAGATGGCGTCGGCGCATTTATGCGCGGCCCGCCGCCAGTCGCGCGGCGCGACGACATAGCCCTGCCGCGTCAACTCCTGTTTCAGCGCCACGTCATAAAGGTAACAGCCCACGGTGATGTCGGCTTCACCCCCAGTCGTGCGCACGAACCCCTGGACCAGCGCCTGATAGGCGTTCCATTTGTCATAGACCGGGTTGGTGACTTCGGCAAAGGCGACCGGCGGCATCCCGCCAGGTCCCGACGGATCGAACAGGCCGGAGCCTTTGAGGTCGGACGCGATCACCTCGGCCACCTTGCGGCCCAGTTCGCTGGCGGTGCCGGCGGGGGTCGCCACATCCTGCTGCGCGGGCAGGGTGGGGACGGCGACCTTGACGTTGCTGTCGACCTCCCCGGTCACATCGACCGATAATTGCGCCATGGCGGGCGTGGACAGGATGGCGGCAAGCGCGACGGTCGCCAGAGAGATGCGGCGAAGGAAGTTGGTCTTCATCGGTTCAGCCTCGCGTCAAAGCGGAGTGGCCGGAGCCATTTCCATTGGTCATAAAATTCAGGCGGTAAATTCCGAAAGGGGGCGGCGAGTTTCACCGCCTGGATCGCGCGCTCCGCATGCAGCTTCGCCTGGGGGCGGTTGCTGGCGGTGACGCCGGTCTGATCGATCACTTCGGGCGCACCGATCAGCGCGCCGCTCTTGTCGAGCCGCACTTCCAACAAGGTCACCAGCTGATCCGCGTCCGCGCCCGATGGCGGCCGCCAGTGCGGCTTCAACTGGCGACGGATTTCCGTGTCCAGCGCGGCCTTTTGCTGCGGCCCCATGGCGGCGGCCGGCGGCGGTGCCGCTTTACGCGGCGCGTCGTCCTTGGTGTCGATCCCTTTCAGGAAATCCTTGCCCAGCAGCGACCCCTTGGGCTTGTCCGCCTTGCCTGCGCCGGACGCACGCGCAGCGGCATCGGCCTTGGCCTTCGCATCACTCTTGGCCTTGGCATCACTCTTTGCTTTCGCGTCGGCTTTGGCCTTCGCATCGGCCTTCGCTTTTGCGTCGCTCTTCGCCTTGGCGTCGCTCTTGGACGGCACGGCTGCAGCAGCCTCTGGCTTTTCAGGCGCGGGCTTGGCCTTGGGCGTCGGCTTTTCGGGCGCCGCCTTGGGTTTCGGCGCGGCCTTGGCCACCTCTTTCTTCGGCGGCACAGGCTTGGGCTTGGCCGGGGCTTCCTTCACGACCGGCTTTGGCGGCGACGGCTTGGGCACCGCCTTCGGCTCCGCCTTGGGTGGTGGCGGCGCAGGCGTCGGCTCCGGGGCCGGTGCAGGCTCCGGCGCAGGCTTGGCATCTTCGGTCGGCCCTTCCTCCGGCGCGACGCTGGGCGGCGGCGGCTGGGTCGACACCTGCGGCGCGGTCGATTGCAGCGCCACCTCGTCCACCAGGCTCACGTCCATCGGCGGCGACTTCAGCTTCAACGGATTGGGGGTGGCCAGGAATCCGGCCGACAGCAATCCGAACAGCAGGACATGTCCTGCCGTCGCGACGCCCAGGCCGATCTTTTCCGCACGCTCCATATGGCTGACCTATGGCCCCTATTCTGAACCGTCGCTGACATCACCGGCGTCCGACCCGGTGCTGACCAGCGAGACTTTATTCAGGCCAGCGCGATTGAGTTCGCCCATCACCCGCATCACCCGGCCATAGTCGAGCGCGGTGTCGGCGCGCAGGAAGATTTGCGGCGGCTCGGGCTGGCCTGCATTGGCGGCGGCGATTTCCGCCAGCCGGTCGGGCAGGTCCGCGTCGCTGATCTGCGCATCGTCGATGAACAGCCCGCCGTCGCGGTCGATCGACAGGATAGTCGGCTTCGCGTCCGCGTCCAGCCCCTTGGCGCGGGTTTCGGGCAGGTTCACCGGCACCCCGGTCACCAGCAGCGGCGCGGTGACCATGAAGATGATGAGCAGCACCAGCATGACGTCGACCAGCGGCGTCACATTGATGTCGGCCATCGGCGCGCGCCCGCGCCCGCGGCGACTGGATGGTGGGCCGGACATCGCCATTATCGCGCGCCCTTCTTTGCAGCGATGCGCAAGATCATCGCTTTTTTGACTACAGCGATGCCCAAGATCATCGCTGGGACTCCAGTTCCCGGCTCAGCGTGGAATAGAAACTGTCGGCAAAGCGGGTCAGCCCTGCTTCCAGCCGGTTGATGCCATGACTGAACCGGTTGTAGGCGATCAGCGCCGGGATCGCCGCGAACAGGCCGATGGCGGTGGCGAACAGCGCCTCGGCAATGCCCGGCGCGACGACCGCGAGTGAGCTGTTCTGCTCGGCCGCGATCGAGGTAAAGGCGCGCATAATCCCCCACACCGTGCCGAACAGGCCGATGAAGGGCGCGGCCGACGCGACCGTCGCCAATATGTTGAGGCGATCGGACAGGCGATCGATCTCGGACGCGATCACGCTCGACATCGACGTCCCCAGCCGGTCGCGCGTGCCGTCGCGGTCGATCACCTTTTGCGCAGTCGATCGCCGCCATTCGGTGACGCCCGCCGCCATCACCTTGGCCGCCGGGAAATCGGTCTTGCCGCGCGCTTCGTAAAAGCGGTCGATATCCTCCGCCTTCCAGAAATCGGCCTCGAACTTGCGGCTTTCCTTGCTCGCCTTGCGCAGGCTGACGCTGAAGCTGATGATGATCGCCCAGGTCCAGATGCTGGCCAGCAACAGGCCCAGCATCACGCCCTTCACGACGATGTCGGCCTGCAAGAACAGGGCGAGCGGGGATATGGTCGCGGCGTCGGTGATGGCGCCGGCAGGCAGATTGAGGGTCATGGGTGAATGTCTTCCCCTTGGCAAAGGCGGGTGAAAATGGCGGTCCAGGCTTTAGGTTGCCGCTGCGGGCGACCCTGCGGCGTCAGCCAGGCGACGGTGATGGTGGCGTCCGTCAACTCTTCTTGTCCGCGCATGACTCTCTGGTGAATGGCGCAACTTGCCGCGCGCACATCGGCTACGCGGCTCACCACCATCAGGTCGTCGTCCAGGCGGGCGGGGCGGCGGTATCGGATCTGGAGGTCGGTGACGGCATAGACGCCCGTGCCCCCTTCATGGTTGGCGCGCTGGTCGATGCCCGCGATGCGCAGCATGTCGGACCGGGCGCGTTCCATATAGCGCAGATAATTGGCGTGATAGACCAGCCCCGACAGGTCGGTATCCTCGAAATAGACGCGCAGCGGGAAATGATGCACGGCGGCAAGGAAGCGTCCGGTCGCCGGCGCGGGCATCAGGTCTGAAACGGACATCGCGCGCTTTTAACCATGGCGCAGCGCCCACGCAAAGCCGGAAATGGCTGGGGCGCCCGCAATCGGTCGTCGCCACGATGCGATCCAGCCTGTGTGATTGCATAGGCGCGCGATACTGGCCGCCGGACGCCTGCGTCGCTAAGGGAGAGGCGACGATTCATGAGGGAGAGCAAGGCATGACGGATATTCGCACAGTGGGCGTGATCGGCGCAGGACAGATGGGCGCGGGCATCGCCCAGGTCGCGGCGCAGGCGGGCTATGACGTCATATTGTCGGATATCGACCTGCCCCGCGCGGAAAAGGGGCTGGCCGGCATCGCCAAGCTGCTGGCCAAGGCGGTGGACAAAGAAAAGATCACACAGGCTGACGCTGACGCCGCGCTCGCCCGGATCATGCCCGTTGGCGACATCGCCCCGCTCGCCGACGCGCAACTGGTGATCGAGGCCGCGACCGAGCGCGAGGAGGTGAAGCGCGCCATCTTCGCCAATGTCGGCAAGATATTGGCCGCCGACGCGATCCTGGCCACCAACACATCCTCCATCCCCATCACCCGTCTGGCCCAGGCCGCGCCTGATGCGGGCCGCTTCGTCGGCGTCCATTTCTTCAATCCCGTGCCGGTGATGGTGCTGGTGGAGGTTATTCGCGGCCTCGCCACCACGCCCGAGACGGTCGCCGCGGTGGAGGGGTTCGCCTCGCGCATCGGCAAGACCACGGTCCATGCTTTCGACGCGCCGGGTTTCGTCGTGAACCGCATCCTGCTGCCGATGCTGAACGAGGCGGTGTTCGTGCTGGGCGAGGGCGTGGGCAGCGTGGTGGACATCGATCAGGGCTGCAAGCTTGGCCTCAACCATCCGATGGGGCCGCTGACCTTGCTGGACTTCGTCGGCCTGGATACCGCGCTGGAAATTCTCAACGTCTTCCTCAGCACCACCGGCGACCCCAAATATCGCCCTGCGCCTTTGCTGGTCAAATATGTTGAAGCGGGTTGGTACGGCCGCAAGACCGGCAAGGGCTTCTACGACTATAGCGGCGCGGAACCCGTGCCGACGCGCTGAACTAATCCTCCCCGCTCGCGGGGAGGTGGCACCCCGCAGGGGTGACGGAGGGGGCTCACCGCTTCAGGCCGCACTGGCCAAACGCCCCCTCCACCACTGGCTTCGCCAGCGGCCCCTTCGGCAGAGCCACGTGACTCTCTCGAACCGTGCTGGGGAGGATTACCCTGCGCTCAACCCATGTTTCTTCATGCAATGGCGCAACTGGTCGTAGGTCAGGCCCAGCCCCTTGGCGGTCGCGCGCTGATTGTAGCGGAATCGGTCCAGCGCCGCGCGGATGATCGCCGCTTCATGCCCGTCCACGGCGGCGCGCAGGTCGCTAATCTCTTCATAGCTCATGCCGGGCGCTGATTGCGCGGCGGGGGCATCGCATGGTGCCGCCTCCGCCCGCTTCATCATCGACTTGGGCTTCCAGGGCGACGCGAACGGGTCGAAGGTGATCCGGCTGATCGGCCGCCCCGGCTCGTTCCAGCGATACACCGCTCGCTCCACCACATTGCGCAACTCGCGCACATTGCCCGGCCAGCCATGGCCTTCCAGTTCCGCCGCGCAGGCCGCCGTGAAGCCGGGCCATTGCGGCCAGTCGCGCTCGGCCGCCATACGCCGCCCGAAATGATCAGCCAGCACGGTGATGTCGCCTTCGCGCGCGCGCAGCGGGGGCAGGGTGATGACCTCGAAACTCAACCGGTCGAGCAGGTCGGGGCGAAACCGTCCGGCGTCGGCCGCGGCGGGCAGATCCTCGTTGGTCGCAGCGACGATGCGGACGTCCACGGTCAGTGGTTTCGACGCGCCGATCCGCGTGACCTCGCCATATTCGACCACGCGCAGCAACCGCTCCTGCGCCGCCATCGACAGCGTGCCCAGTTCGTCCAGAAACAGCGTGCCGCCATCGGCATCTTCGAACCGCCCCGGCCGCGCCTTGGTCGCGCCCGTAAAAGCGCCTTGTTCATGTCCGAACAATTCCGCCTCGATCAGCGTTTCGGGCAGTGCCGCGCAATTCATTGTGATTAGCGGTTCACCCCAGCGTGGCGACAGGTGATGCAGCCGTTCGGCGATCAACTCCTTGCCGGTGCCGCGTTCGCCGATCACCAGCACCGGCCGGTTCAACTCGGCCGCCCGGCCGGCCTGCTCCACCGCGTCGAGAAAGACCGAGGACTGGCCGATAAATTGCGTATTTTTCTCCATACGCCAACTTATGGTGAAATTTCCCACTCCTTGGCAAGGGACATATTGGCACATCCCCCTGCGATGGCCCAAAAAATGGCAGAAAATCGGGTATTTTTCGAAACTGGCACGGCTTCTGCAAAGCTCAGGGCAATCCGCAACCAATCGCGGAACCTATGAAGGCCAAGGTTCAGGGAGTATGACGATGACCAACCAGAGCAACAGCGTTCGCGAAATCAGCCAGCTGATGTCGGCCGCCATCGCCGCCCTGCTGTTCGGATCGACCATGATCCTTTCGGCGGTCGGCCCGGCCCGCGCCAGCGAAGCACCGATCCTCGCGGCGCAGCAAAGCACCGCCCCCTTGCGCTATCTGGCGTAAGCGGCACCAGTCTTCCCAAGACAATAAGACCAGGAGTGACGTTAAAATGGGTATTTTCTCCCGCACCCGCGACATCATCGCCGCCAATGTGACCGACCTGCTCGACAAGGCGGAAGACCCCGCGAAGATGATCCGCATGATCATCCTCGAAATGGAGGAAACGCTGGTCGAAGTCCGCGCGTCCGCCGCCCGCACCATCGCCGACCAGAAGGAAATGCGCCGCCACATCGCCAAGCTGACCGCCTTGCAGGACAGCTGGACCGAAAAGGCGCAGCTGGCTCTGTCCAAGGACCGTGAGGATCTGGCCAAGGCCGCGCTGGTCGAGCGCCAGAAGGCGACCGACATGGCGGATCATTTGAGCCATGAGATCGCGACGCTCGACGAAGCGCTGCGCGCCTCGGAAGAGGATATCGCCAAGTTGCAGGGCAAGCTGCGCGAAGCCCGCGCCCGCCAGAACAGCCTGGTGACCCGGATGCAGAGCGCGGAAAACCGCCTGCGCGTGCGTGAAGCCTATGCCGGTGAGAAGGTCAACGACGCCTTCGCCCGCTTCGACATGCTCGAACGCCGCGTGGACATGGCCGAAGGCCGCGCCGACGCCGTGACGCTGGGCGGCCAACCCAAGACGCTGGAGGAGGAGATTGCGGAATTGAAGTCGGCCGACAAGGTCGATGCCGATCTCGCCGCGCTCAAGGCCTCTATGAACGCCGACAAGACCGGGGGAGCCTGACGCCATGGAGGACATATTCCTGCCCATCATGATCTGCGGCATGTTGTTCATCGGCATGCCCTGGCTGATCTTCCACTATGTCACCAAATGGAAGCAGGCGCCCAAGATCACCGATGAGGACGAGAAGCTGCTGGATGACCTTCACCTTCTCGCCCGCCGTCTGGAGGAAAGGCTCCAGACGGTCGAACGGATCGTCGCCGCCGACAATCCCGATTTCCGCCCCTCTCGCCCGTCGGCCGACGACGGCTACGAACTCGACCGGAGGAACTGACATGACCGCCCGCCGTACCAAATTCTACCTCGACAAGAAAAATGGCAAATGGTCGGGCGTGTGCGCCGGCATCGCCGACTATAGCGGGATCGACGTGACCTGGGTTCGGGTCGGCGCGGTGCTGATCACGCTGATGGGGGCCTTCCCCTGGACGCTGATCGCTTATGCCTGCGCCGTCTATTTCGCCGACAACAAACCCGTGGGCCTCTATTCGGACCGTGACGACGAAAAATTCTGGCAGGGCGTGCGCACCAACCCGACCCGCTCGGCCCGCGACGTCCGGTCCAAGTTCCGCGATATCGATCGCCGCCTGGCCGACATCGAAATCTATTATACCAGCCGCAACACCCGCCTCGCCGACGAGATCGACAGCCTGCGCTGAGCGCCGCGTCGGGGCTTCATAACAGGGGAGAATGTTCATGAGCTTTAGTGGACCCTATTTTGTCCTCGCCATCATCGCCATGTCGACGCTGGGCTGGATGTTCACCACCTGGGTCCGTGCCCGTCACGGCTATCCGGTGGAAAATGAATGGACCGGCACCGTTCATCGAACGGACCCCGACGCCGGTCGAAAAATCGACCTTCTTTCCAACGAAAACGAAAAGCTGGTGGGCCGCATCAGTCGCCTCGAAGACCGCATCGCCGTGCTGGAAAGGATCGCCACCGATCCCGCCGCCCGCACCGCGCGCGAAATCGACGCGCTGCGCTGACACCGGCGAGCCAAGGGGAGTATCATCATGTTTCCATTCGAAGCCTTCGCCCCGGTGGCGGTCATTGTCGGATCGCTGGCGGTCGGCGGCTGGATCTTCACCACCTGGCTCCGCGTCAAGAATGGCTATCCGCTGGAAAACAGCTGGGGAAAGCCGGTCTATCCGCAGAAGAACGACGAAATGGTCGAGCGCATCAAGCTGCTGAGCCAGGAAAACGCTCAGCTGCGCGCCGAGATCGGATCGATGAAGGACCGGCTCGCCGTGGTGGAGCGGATCGTCACCGACGGCAGCCATCAACTGGCCCGTGAGATCGAACAACTGCGCAGCCCGGCCAACTAAGGCCAGAGAGCATAGCGCCATCAGGGAGTGATCGACATGAATCCGTTTGAAATGGTCGTTGCCATCATCGCCATCACCGCCATCGCCAGCGTTCTGCGCGCCAAATATGGCGTCGTGCGCCGGGACAAGGGCGAAGACTTTATCCAGCGCGGCCCCGACCCCGAAGCCGAACGGCTCCGTGCCGAAGTGAAAGGGCTTAAGGATCGTGTCGCCGTGCTGGAACGGCTGGCGACGGACGGCTCCAGCGCGCTGGAGCGGGAATTTGAAAAACTGCGGGACCGCGACTGAACATAGTCCGCGCCGGACAGGGAGGCTTAGATGCAAGACCCCTATCTCTACATCACCTTGGCGACGACCAGCCTGCTCGGCCTCGCCATCATCGCGGCCGCTGGGTTGCGCGGCTGGAACGGCTGGCTGGAGTTGAAGCGCGCCGAACTGGGTCGCCGCTTCGAGGAAGCCGCGCCGCCAAGCGCGTCGGCCCGGATCGAGGTCGCCGACCTCAAGGAACGCATCCGCAAGCTGGAAGCGATCGCCGCAGGCGTGGATCTTTAGGTCATACCAGATTGCGATGATCGCGACTCATGGGAACGGTCATAGCGTTCCCCGGCGAAGGCCGGGGTCCAGTTCCACGCTGCGGACTGGACCCCGGCCTTCGCCGGGGAACAGCATGTCGTAGGTTCCGATCAATGCATATTGGTATCAGTCGAATCCCACACCAATTCCGTTCGCTTTGAGCGAAGTCGAGAAGCGTGAAACGCTGCGCCAGCCGTTTCTCGACTACGCTCGAAACGAACGGCTGATGGGTAAATGGTCCGCGGCACCTTTGCATCGCGGCCCTTCATCCCGAAGCCAATCATCAACCCCGCAGCGACCCGCCCAGCTTCTGCGCGGCCTTCACCACCGCGGCGCTGATCGCTTCCAGCTCTTCCTGGCTGAAACTTTTCTCGCCCGGTTGCAACGTCACCTCGATCGCCAGCGACTTGAAGCCATCCTCCACGCCCGGCCCGACGAAGACGTCGAACAGGCGCACATCGACGATGGACTTCTTGTCCGCGCCCTTCACGCCCCGCACCAGCGCATCGGCCTCCAGCTGTTCCGGCACGACGAAGGCAAAGTCGCGCTTCACCGCCTGCAAGGCGGGCGGCGCATAGGGCGCGCGCATGAAGCCGCTCTTGCGCTTGCCCGGAATCGCATCGAGGAAAATTTCGCCCGCAACCACCGTGCCCGACAAGCCGAATTGCTTCGCCAGCGACGGGTGCAACACGCCATATTCGGCCAGCACCGCCTTCGGCCCCAGCCGCAGCGTGCCGGACTGACCCGGATGATAGGCGGCCGACGCCTCCCCGAAATTCTGGAGATTGCCGACCGGCGCGCCGGCCGCCGCCAGCAGCGCGATCACCTCGGCTTTGGCGTCGAATGCGTCGAGGCCCTGCGCCTTGCCCGTCTGCCAGCCCCGCGCGAACTTCTCGCCAGCCAGCACGAAGCCGACGGTCGCCCGCTCACCCTGCTTGAAATAGCGGCGGCCCAATTCGAACAGACGTACGCTCGTCGCGCTGCGATCGACATTCCGCTTCGTCGCCGATAGCAGGCCGGGCAGCAGCGATGGCCGCATGACCTTCAACTCTTCGGAAATCGGGTTCGCCAACGTCCAGTCGCCTCCGCCCACGGCGGCGGCTTCCTTTTCGGCAATGAACGACCAGTTGATCGCTTCGGCCATCCCGCGCGCCGCGGCGGTGCGGCGCACCCGGCGCTCGACCATCTGTTCGGGGGTAGCAGTCGGGCGGGCGACGCCCGGCACGCGCGGCAACGGGGTGGACGGCACCTGGTCCAGGCCGACGATGCGCACCACTTCCTCGACAATGTCGGGCCAGCCATCGACGTCGCGGCGCCATGTCGGCACAATGATCGTCCAGCTGCCCGGCACCGTCACCGGCATGCCGTCTTCATATTCGACGCGGCTCGCCTCGCCGCTGACGCCAAAGCCCAGGCTCTCCAGGATGCGCTTTTGTTCGTCGGCGGGCACATGCACGCCGGCCAGCGCCAGGCACTGGTCGGGCGCATAGGCCACGGTCCGGGGCGTCGCGGGCGGGGTGCCGGCACGGGTCGCCTGGCTGGGCGTACCACCGCACAGGCTCACCACCAGGCTGGTCGCGATCGACAGGCCGTCGTCCAGAAACGCCGGATCGACCCCACGCTCGAACCGGCCCCGCGCGTCCGACGTCAGGGTCAGCTTCTGCCCCGTCATCGCGATCCGCTCTGGCGTGAAATAGGCGCATTCGATCAATACGTCGGTCGTACCCTCCTGCGCGCCCGAATGTTCGCCGCCCATGATGCCGCCAATGTCGTGCACGGCTTCGTCGTCGGCGATGACGGTCATCGTCTCATCCACGGTGTAGCTCTTGCCGTTGAGCGCCAGCACCTGCTCGCTGGGCTTCCCCTTGCGCGCCACCAGGCCGCCTTTCAGGCGCGCCATGTCATAGACATGCAGCGGCCGGCCAAGATCGAACATGATATAATTGGTGATATCGACCAGCGTGCTGATCGGCTTCTGGCCGATGGCTTTGAGGCGCTTGGCCATCCATTCGGGCGATGTGCCGTTGGTCACGCCGCGCACCGTGCGCGCGAAAAAGGCGGGGCAGCCGTCCATATCGTCGGTGCGCACATCCGGCCCCGGACCCACGCCGGCAATCTCCGGCACGATGATGGCGTTGAGCGTGCCCAGGCCCGCTGCCGCCAGATCGCGCGCGATCCCGCGCACGCCCATGCAATCCTGACGGTTGGGGGTGACGCTGACGTCGATGACCGGATCGTTCAGCCCCGCCCAGTCGGCATAGACCTGCCCCACCGGCGCAGTTGCATCTAGTTCGATGATGCCGTCATGATCGTCGCCCAGTTCCAGCTCGCGCGTGGAACACATCATGCCGTTGGATTCGACGCCCCGGATCGCGGTCTTTTTCAGGACCATGCCGTTGGACGGCACCACCGCGCCCTCAAGGCCGAACACGCCGACCAGCCCCGCGCGCGCATTGGGCGCGCCGCACACGACCTGCAACGGCGTCCCGTCGCCATGATCGACCGTCAGTATTTGCAGCTTGTCGGCCTGCGGGTGGCGATCGGCGGTCAGGATCCGGGCGATCTTGAACGCGCCTAGCTTTTCGGCGGGATTTTCGACCCCTTCGACTTCCAGGCCGATGGCGTTCAGCGTCTTGAGGATGGTGGGCAGGTCGGCATCGGTGTTCAGATGCGTTTTGAGCCAGCTCAGAGTGAACTTCATGCGCCTACGCCTCCGCTCAGCGTGGGCACGTCCAGCGCCGAAAAGCCATAATGTTTCAGCCAGCGCAGGTCACCGTCGAAGAAAGCGCGCAAGTCGTTCATCCCATATTTGAGCATGGCGAGGCGATCGACCCCGGTGCCAAAGGCAAAGCCCTGCCACTCGTCCGGGTCCAGCCCGCACGCCTCGATCACCTTGCGATGGACCATGCCGCTGCCCAGCACTTCCAGCCAGCCGCCGCCCGGCGCGTCGCCATCGCCGCCGATGACCCGCTGGCCATTGGTCAGGGTATAGCCGACATCGACTTCGACCGAGGGTTCGGTGAAGGGGAAGTAGCTGGGGCGCAGGCGCAGGACGATGTCCTCGCGCTCGAAAAACGCCTTCAGGAACGTCTCCAGCGTCCATTTCAGGTGGCCCAGCGTGATGCCCTTGTCGATCACCAGCCCCTCGATCTGGTGGAACATCGGGGTGTGGGTGGCGTCGCTGTCGGAACGATAGACGCGGCCGGGCGCGATGATGCGGATCGGTGGCGGCGTGCCGTTCATCATCGTGCGGATCTGCACCGGTGACGTGTGCGTGCGCAGCAGCATCCGCTTCTGGCCTTCCTCATCGGGGAAGTAGAAGGTGTCGTGCATCGCGCGCGCCGGGTGCGTCTCGGGAATGTTTAGCGCGGTGAAATTATGCCAGTCGTCCTCTATCTCCGGCCCGGTTGCGACGGAAAAGCCAAGGTCGGCGAAGATTTCGGCCAGTTCGTCCATCACCTGGCTGACCGGATGGACCGATCCAAACGCACCACCGTCGGCGGGCAGGGTCATATCGACCTTCTCCGACGACAGCTTGGCGTCGAGCGCGGCCTGCTCCAGCGCGGCCTTCCTGTCCGCCAGCGCCACCGTCACGCTCTCGCGCAGATCCTGAATCGGCGGCCCTTTTTCCATCCGCTCATCAGGCGACATCGGGCCGAGCGTTTTGAGCAGGCCGGTCACGACCCCGCTCTTGCCCAGCGCGCCGACCCGCAGCGCCTCCAGCGCATCAAGTGTGTCGGCGGCGGCGATGTCGGCGATCAGGCCGGCTTTCAATGCGCTAATCTCAGTCATAAATCTTCCAGAGCCTGTGATGGCGGAAACATGCCCGCGGCCTTAGCGGCGGCGGGCGCTCAAGGAAAGGGCCAGGCCAGGAAAGCGCTACGCCCGCGCGCCCAGCAATGCCCCGCCAAAGCCGATGAACAGCAACCCGGTGCCGCGGTTGAACAGCGTCTGCCGGTTGGCCGGCTCCAGCCAGCGGGCCAGGCGCAACCCGCCCAGCGCATAGACGGCGTACCAGAAGCTTTCGATCACCACGAAACTGGCGATCAGGATCACAAGCTGGAGCCAGAAAGGCCGGTCCAGCTCGATGAACTGCGGAAAGAGCGCCGCGGCGAAGATGATCAGTTTGGGATTGGCCAACCCCGTCAGCAGCCCGCTGCCATAGAGGGCGCGCGCGGAACGGGCGTTGGTCGCTTGGCGCTCGCCGCCGCTCACCGGCGCGCGCCACGCCTTGATCCCCAGCCAGACCAGATAGGTGACGCCGGCATAGCGCAGCACATCGAACAGCCGCGGCGACGCCTTGAGCAGCGCGCCCAGGCCCAGCGCGGACGCGATCAGGCACAGCAGCACCGCGCTCATCAGCCCCGCCATCGTCGCTGTCGCCTTGCGCGGGCCATGGGCGATGCTCTGCGTCATCACATGCAGCATATTAGGGCCGGGCGTGGCCGATATCAGGAAAACCGCCGTAACATACAACCACCACAGATGCAGCGACATGGGATGCCTTCCGAAATTAGGTCCGTTCGGGCTGAGCGAAGTCGAAGCCTTCCGCTGAACGAAATGAAGCGCCTCGCCAAGCTCGGCAGAACCCTTCGACTTCGCTCAGAGCCTGCCCCCGGCTTGATCGGGGGGCGAACGGGGCGCGTTAGCGAACAAACAAAAAGGGCGCCGGAAGCATCTGCCCCCGGCGCCCTTTTGACGATCTTGCGACCGACTGGTTCAGGCCGCGGGCAGCGCAGCCTTCGCCTGGGCGATGATGGCGCTAAACGCCTCGCCTTCGTGCATCGCAATGTCGGCCAGGACCTTGCGGTCCAGTTCGACACCGGCCAGCTTCAGACCGTGCATGAACTGCGAATAGGTCAGGCCTTCGGCGCGGACACCCGCGTTGATGCGCTGGATCCACAGACCACGGAAGCTGCGCTTCTTGACCTTGCGATCGCGATAAGCGTACTGGCCGGCCTTTTCGACGGCCTGGCGAGCGATACGGATCGTGTTCTTGCGACGGCCATAATAGCCCTTCGCCTGAACCAGCAACCGCTTATGCTTCGCCTTGGTGGTTACACCACGTTTTACGCGTGCCATGTGCCTCTACTCCTTACTTCAGGCCGTAGGGCGCCCACAGGCGCACATGGGCAACATCCGAATCCGACAGGACGGACGTACCGCGGTTCTGGCGAATATATTTGGCATTGTGGCTGATCAGGCGGTGACGCTTGCCAGCGACGCCGTGCTTGACCTTGCCGGTCGCGGTGAACTTGAAGCGCTTCTTCACACCGCTCTTGGTCTTCATCTTGGGCATTTTCGTCTCCTTATCTGCGCGACGATTACAGACAGCCCCGGCAGCCCTAGTTAGCCGGGCGGTCTCACTGAATACTCGCGAAGGGCGCGCATAGGGCGACATGCGCGCAAAGGCAAGCGATTCGCGTAAACCGCCGCCCGGAGCCATTTACCCCGTCGGGGCGTTGAGGCCGCCATGGTCGATAGCGATGTGCACATTTCAGAACGTCCGGCCCCTGCGCCGCGCGTGGGCTATCGCGCGCACGCGACCGCGTTGCGCGAACGGTGGCGCAAACTCCCGCTGCCCGTCCGCATGCTCTTCGCCATCATAGGCTTCCTCTTCGCGATCTGGCTGATCCTGTTCATCACCAAGGGCCGATTCCTTAAAGGCTCCTTCGAACAGATATTGGGTAATCGCCTTCAGCGCGAAGTCCGGGTCGAGGGCGACTTCCAACTCTATTTCGCTCCGCTCAGCATCAAATTCCTGGCCGAAAAGGCGCGGATCGGCAATCTGCCCTGGGCCAGCCAGCCCGACCTGTTCCGCGCCGACCTGATCGACGCGCGCATTGCGCCGCTCAGCCTGTTGTTCGGTGACAAAGTCCGCCTGCCCTGGCTGGAGTTGCGCAACGGCACCGTCGACCTGGAATGGTCGCGCGATCACAAACATAATACATGGACGCTGGGGGATCCCAATGTGGAGGGCAAGCCTATGGTCTTCCCGCTGATCACCCAGGCTAAGCTGGCCGGAACCACGCTGCGCTACCGCGATCCCCGGATGCAGTTGAACGCCGACATCGGGTTCGAGACGGTCCGCGCGCGCGACACCCGTTTCGCCAGCGACGTGCGCCTGTCGGGCACCGGCAGCATGCGGGGGAAGCCCTTCTCGCTCAAAGGCGGCCTCCTTTCCCCCAACGCCACGGTGTCGCGCGGCAAGAACAGCCTGCAAATGCGCGCGCAGGCCGGCGCGACGATCGTCGACGTCGCCGGCACGCTGCGCGGCGCGACCGAATTGGAGGGCAGCGACCTGCGCCTTATAACGCGCGGCCCCAATCTTAGCCTGTTGTTCGATTTTCTGGGCGCGGCCATCCCCGACACGCGGGCCTATCGTTTTACCTCGGCCCTGACCAAGGTCGGCGAAGAATGGCGCTTCACCCAATTGAAGGGCCGCTTTGGCGCCAGCGATCTGGCCGGCCGCTTCACCGCGTCGCTGCCCAACAACCGCCTGTTGCTCAAGGCGGACCTGGCGACCCAGACGCTCGACATCGTCGATGCCGCCCCCTTCTTCGGCTATGACCCCGACAAGATCGAGAAGCAGGGCGCAGCCGGCGCGATCGAAACCGTGCAGGGTACGCCGCGCCTGTTGCCCGACGCGCCCTTGCGGGTGGAGGCGATCCGCAATTTCGACGCGAATGTCAGCTACAGCGTCAAGCGCGTCCGGGCGCAGCATGTCCCCATCTCCGCCATCGCCCTGACCTTGAAGCTCGACCGCAGCCTGCTGACCCTGTCGCCGCTCAGCTTCGACATGTCCGGCGGCCATGTCGCGTCCGACATAGAGATTAACGCCCGTGGCGCGCCGGTGAAGACCAGCTACGACATCCGCCTGGCCCCCACGCCCATGGGCACGCTGCTGGCGCGCTGGGGCGTCGAACAATCCGGCACCACCGGCACGATCAAGGGCCGCGTGCAGATGACCGGGCTGGGCGACACGCTCCATGATTCGCTCGCGACCGCCAACGGCCGCATCGCGGTCATCCTGCCGGCCGGGACGATGTGGGCGCGCAACGTGCAATTGTCCGAACTGGACGTCGGCACCTTCGTCACCAAGATGTTCTCGGGCAAATTGAAGCAGCCGGTGGAGATCAACTGCGGCCTGATTGCCTTCACGGTGAGGAACGGCGTCGCGGCGGCCGATCCGATCCTGATCGATACGAAGAAGAATGTCATGATCGGTCGCGGCGGCTTCTCGTTCAAGAATGAGAGCCTCGACCTTGCCTTCCGCGCCGACGGCAAGAAGGTCAGCCTGCTGTCCGGCCAGTCGCCGATCGGCATCAACGGCTATTTTGCGCGGCCGGGCATCAATGTCGTCAGCCCCGAACTACTGACCCGTGGCGGCGCGGCGCTGGCGCTGGGCGTGGTCGGCACGCCGATCGCGTCGTTGCTGGCCTTTGTCGACACGGGCGACGCGAAAGGCGCGGCCTGTGGCCCGATCCTGGCCGGGGCGAGCGCCCAGGGCCAGCGCACCAAGCGCGGCAATCCGCGCGACGATGTCGGCCGCGGCACCACGGCGAAGGACGAAAAGGGCGAGGGCAGCAAGGGCGAGCAGAAGAAGCAGGACAAGAAATTCCTAGGCATCTTCTGATCGCGACCCGCTGCTAGACTGCTTTCAGTCGGTCAATGATCGTGATTGCGGCCCGGCGCGCTGCCCAGCGCCTCCAGCACATCCTCCAGCCGCGCCGGATCGCCCAGCGCCAGCACATGGCCTTCGCTGTCGGCCGTCAGCGGCTCGCCATGCCAGTCGCACATCAGCCCGCCCGCGCCCTCGACCACCGGCACCAGAGCGGCGAAGTCGTAGCTTTGCAGGCCCGATTCGATGACGATGTCGAGAAAACCCGACGCCAGCAGGCCATAATTATAGCAATCCCCGCCATAGACCGGCCCCTGGCGCGGCGACCCGCCCGACACGGCGGCGACCAGCGCCATATAATGGGGGACGTCACCCTCGCCGAACAGATGCGGGCTGGTGGTGGCGATGCCCGCGCCCTCCAGCGCGGCGCAGGCGCGCGTGCGCACCGGCTTGCCATTGAAGGTCGTGGGCTGTCCGCTCATTCCGGCCCAGCGTTCGCGCGCGATCGGCTGGTCGATGATGCCGATCGTCGGCCAGCCGCCTTGCGTCAGCGCGATCAGGGTGCCGAAGATCGGCCGACCGGCGATGAAGCTGCGCGTCCCGTCGATCGGATCGAGTATCCACACCCGCTCGGCATCCTCGCGCACCGACCCATATTCCTCGCCGATGATGCCGTCGCCCGGCCGTTCCTTCTCCAATATCGCGCGGATCGCGGCTTCGGCGGCGCGGTCGGCCTCCGTCACCGGCGATTTGTCCGCTTTCAACTCCATGTCGTAACGGGCGCGGAAAAAGGGGCGGATGGCCGCGCCGGCGGCATCGGCAAGGCGGTTGGCAAGGGCCAGGTCGTCGCGGGTTGTCATGCCCTTCGCCTAGCGGTTGCGTCGCGCTTAGGCTAGACTGAACCACAGACGAAAAGAAGGAGAGGAAGATGCCCGGTTCGCCCGTCATCCCATGCCTGCGCTACGCCGATGCCCCCGCCGCGATCGATTTCCTGTGCGCCGCCTTCGGCTTTGCGCGCCATGCCGTCCATGCCGACGATAGTGATCCCACCATCATCCACCATGCCCAGCTGATCCTGGGCGACGGCATGGTCATGCTGGGCAGCGTCAAGGATATGGAGGACGAATCGCTCTACACCTGGTCCACCGTCCGCGACCTGGGCGGCATCACCGCCTGCGTCTATATCGTCGTGCCCGATCCCGACGGTCATTGCCTCCACGCCCGCAACGAAGGCGCTGTGGTGGTACAGGAACCGCAGGCCAATGACGGCTATCCCGGCCGCGGCTACACCGCGCTTGATCCCGAAGGAAATGTCTGGAGCTTCGGCAGCTACGATCCCTGGACCGATTAAGCCTTCGGAAACCCGACCGTTCTATCCTGCATCGTCAAAGGGGGGCGCATGGCGCTGATCGGCTGGTTCCTGAGTTTCGTCGGCCTGTTCGCGGGCCTCGCCCTGCGGCAGGACATGCCGTTCGGCGGATCGGTTACGCTGTCCAATCTGGCGATCGGCTTTGCGCTGCTCGCCTGCCCGATGCTGTGGCGCGAAAGGCCGCTGGGCATCTCGCGCGGTCAGCGCATCGTCGTCGCCCTGGTCATGATCCTGACGGTGCCGTTGGTGATGCTGCCCGCTGCCTGACCACCCTCAGTCGAACAGGCTGGATACCGAACTCTCGTCCGCGATCCGCTTGATCGCTTCGCCCAGCAGCGGGGCGATGGGCAGGTGGCGGATGCGCTTGGACGTGTTCACCGCCTCGGTCCCCTGAATCGAATCGGTGATCACCAACTCCAGCAGTTCCGACGCATCGACGCGCGCGACCGCGCCGCCCGACAGCACGCCATGGCTGACATAGGCGATCACGCCCTCTGCGCCCTGCGCCTTCAAAGCCGCGGCGGCGTTGCACAGCGTTCCCGCCGAATCGACGATATCGTCGATCAGAATGCAGAAACGGCCCTTCACGTCGCCGATGATGTTCATCACTTCGGATTCGCCGGCGCGCTCGCGGCGCTTGTCGACGATGGCGAGCGGGGCGTTGTCGAGCCGCTTGGCCAGCGCGCGGGCGCGCACCACGCCGCCGACGTCGGGCGACACGACCATGATATTCTTGTCGCCAAAGCGCGCCTGGATATCGGCCGACATCACCGGCGCACCGAACAGATTGTCGGTCGGGATGTCGAAAAAGCCCTGGATCTGCCCGGCGTGCAGATCGACCGACAACACGCGGTCGGCGCCCGCCGTGGTAATCAGATTGGCGACCAGTTTCGCCGAGATGGGCGTGCGCGGGCCGGGCTTCCGGTCCTGCCGGGCATAGCCGAAATAAGGGACGACCGCCGTGATTCGCTTGGCCGACGCGCGTTTCAGCGCATCGATCATGATCAGCAATTCCATCAGATTATCGTTGGTCGGATAGGCGGTCGACTGGATCACGAACACGTCTTCGCCGCGGACATTCTCATGAATTTCCACGAAAACTTCTTCGTCGGCGAAGCGGCGAACGCTGGCGTCGGTCAGGGGGATTTCGATATAGTCGGCGATAGCGGCCGCGAGCGGCTTGTTGGAATTGCCGGTCATGAGTTTCATAGCGAAAAACCCCAGGCTGATTGGCGTGACGAATGGATGACGATGCGCGAAACGCGGTCCCTGTAGCGGCGCAAGGCGCAAGTGGAAAGGCGCTTTTGCGCCAGCCCCAAAAATGGACTAGGGCGCTGGCATGACCGACAAACTCGTGATCGCACTCGCGCAGATGACCCAGTCCGTGGGCGACCTTGCGGCCAATGCCGACGCCATGCTGGAATGGCGCGCGCGGGCGCAGGGTGCCGACCTCATCGTCTATCCCGAACTGCAACTGATCGGCTACCCGCCCGAAGACCTGGTCCTCAAGCCCGCTTTGGTCACCCAGGCCAATTATCAGCTCGACCGGCTGGCGCAGGAAACGGCCGATGGCGGCCCGGCGATGCTGGTCGGCACGGTCGTCGCGGCGCAGGGCGTCCTCTTCAACGTCGTCGCCCTGCTGGAAAATGGCGCGGTCACCGCGATCCGGCAAAAGCGCGAACTGCCCAATTACGGCACCTTCGACGAAAAGCGCCTCTTCGCCCCCGGCCCGCTGCCCGCGCCGATCGACTTCAAAGGCGTCAAGATCGGCGTGCCCATCTGCGAGGATATCTGGTTCCCCTTCGTCACCGCGCATCTGCGGGCCGAAGGCGCGGAAATCCTCATCAGCCCCAATGGCAGCCCCTATGAGGTCGACAAGGACGATCGCCGCCTCAACGCCGTCGCTGGCACCCGCGTCCGCGAAACCGGCCTGCCTTTGGTCTATCTCAACCGCGTCGGCGGACAGGACGAACTGGTGTTCGACGGCGCGTCCTTCGTGATGAACGGCGACCTTGGCATCGCGCAGCAACTGCCCGATTGGGAAGAGGCGCTGGTGCTGACGCAATGGGAGAAATGGGACGGCCAGTGGGTCTGCCTGCCCGGCGAGCCGCATCAATTGGATGACCGCCCGGCCGACATCTACAACGCGATGGTCCTTGGCCTGCGCGACTATGTGAACCGCAATCGCTTCCCCGGCGTGGTCCTCGGCCTGTCGGGCGGCATCGATTCCGCCCTCTCCGCCGCCGTCGCGGTCGATGCGCTCGGCCCCGACCGTGTCTGGTGCGTGATGATGCCTTCGCGCTTCACCTCCCAGGAAAGCCTGGACGATGCGGTGGAGTGCGCCCGCCTGCTCGGCGTCCGTTACGACACGATCCCCATAGAACCGGCCGTCGCCGCCTTCGACACGATGCTGGCCCCGGTGTTCGAAGGGCGCCAGCGCGACCTCACCGAAGAAAATATCCAGTCGCGTATCCGCGGCGTGACGCTCATGGCCCTGTCCAACAAATATGGCCATATGCTGCTCACCACCGGCAACAAGAGCGAGATGTCGGTCGGCTACGCCACCATCTATGGCGACATGGCGGGCGGCTATTCGGTGCTCAAGGACGCCTACAAGACCACCGTGTTCGACCTGTGCCGCTGGCGCAACGAGAACGTCCCGTCGCTGGGGGCAGGCATCGGCCCGGAAGGCCCGGTGATGCCCGATCGCGTCATCACCAAGCCGCCCAGCGCCGAACTGCGCGACAATCAGCGCGACGACGACAGCCTGCCGCCCTATGAAGTGCTCGACCCCATCCTCTACGGCCTGGTCGAGGAGGAACTGTCGGTCGACGGGCTGGTCGAACGCGGGTTCGAGAAGGAGACGGTCGCCCGGATCGAGCGCCTCCTCTACGTCGCCGAATATAAGCGCCGCCAATCGCCGCCCGGCGTGAAACTGGGCACCCGCAATTTCGGCCGCGACCGCCGCTACCCGATCACCAACGGCTTTCGTACGATATAACCAATATAAAAAAGCCGTTCGGGCTGAGCGAAGTCGAAGCCCTGCACTGAGCGAAGCGAAGTGACTTTGCTACGCGCGAACCGAACGGGTTTAGGACCAATCATGACCGTCATCACCCGCTTCGCCCCGTCGCCGACCGGCCATCTCCATGTCGGCAATATCCGCGCCGCGCTCCACAACTGGCTGTGGGCGCGCAAATCGGGCGGCCAATTCCTGCTGCGTCTCGATGATACCGATCTCGAACGCTCGCGCCCCGAATATGCGGATGCGATCAAAGCGGACCTGGCGTGGCTCGGCCTCCATTGGGACGGTGAGGAGAAGCAGTCGGACCGTTTCGCTCTCTACGAATCCCGGTTCGAAGCGCTCAAAGCGTCCGGCCATGTCTATCCGGCTTATGAAACCGCCCAGGAACTCGACCTGCGCCGCAAAATCCTGCTCGGTCGCGGCCTCCCGCCGGTCTATGACCGCGCGGCCCTGTCGCTGACACCGGACCAGATCGCCGCGTTCGAAGCCGAAGGCCGCACCCCCCATTGGCGCTTCAAGCTCGACCATGATCAGCCGATCACCTGGACCGACCTCATCCGCGGCGACCAGCGCTTCGACCCGAAATTGCTGTCGGACCCGGTCATCCGCCGAGCCGACGGCAGTTGGCTCTACATGCTCCCGTCGGTGATCGATGATATCGCCATGGGCGTCACCCATGTCCTTCGCGGCGAGGATCATGTCTCCAACACCGCCACCCAGATTCAGATGTTCACGGCGCTCGGCGCGCCGCTCCCCGCCTTCGCCCATGAAGCGCTGCTGACCGGCAGCGAAGGCAAGTTGTCCAAGCGCTTGGGGTCGCTCGGCGTCGCCCATTTCCGCGAGATCGGCCTCGAAGCGGCCGCCATCGCCTCCCTGCTCGCCCGCCTGGGCAGTTCGCAGCCGATAGAGCCATTCGCGGATATCCAGCCGTTGATCGACAGTTTCGACTTCGCCCATTTCGGCCGCGCCCCCGCGCGCTTCGATGAAGCCGAACTCGCGACCCTCAACCAGAAGATCGTCCACCTTCTCCCCTTTGAGGCTGTCGCAGACCGCCTGCCCGAAGGCATGGACGCCGCCGCTTGGGAAGCCATCCGCCCCAATCTGGAAACGGTCGCCGGCGCGGCCGACTGGTGGCGCATCGTCACCGGCCCCATAGACGCGCCGGCGCCAGCGGACGAAGACCGCGATTTCCTCGCCGCCGCCCATCGCATCCTGTCGGACGCCGCCTTCGATGCCGACATCTGGCGCACGCTGACGGGTGCACTCAAGGAAGAAACCGGCCGCAAGGGCAAGACCCTCTTCCTCCCCCTCCGCCGCGCGCTGACCGGGCTGGATCACGGCCCGGACATGGGACAATTGCTGCCGCTGATCGGCAAGAATGAGGCCTTGGCACGCCTGCGGACTTGAAGGCAGGCGCGACGAAATTTCTCGTCGTCCCGGCATCGTCCCCAGCCTGCGGTCGCCCGATTGGACCGCCGCCACCCGCCCCCTCCTTCCGCTTCGAACGAAGTCGAGAAGCGCCACGCGCTCCCCTCCTATTCCCCTTCCAAAATAGGATTTCCTCTGATCTATGCTTTCAGGTGGACCAGCATTTCCCCATTCCTCCGGCAGCGCCGTCGCGCGGCAAGCGCTTCGCCGTGACCCCACAGGCGCGTCGGTGTGACCCCGCCGTAACCCGCCCCTTACCTCGCCGTTACATGGCCGGGGCTTCGCGGGGGCTTTGCTGTCACTATCGGCCGGAAAAGCCCGACGACGGTGTGAACTTCGCGCCTGTAACTCTACCGAACCCGCTACTTCGCCTGCAAAGCGGTCGCACAGGATACCGGATCGACATCCGCGCCCGCCGGGCTGCGCGCATCGACATGGGTGACGACCGGCTCTTTCCCCCGCGCCGGGGCGTAGAGATAGGCGTCGAGGATGCAGCGGCCATTGGCGAACTGCAATTTGCGCACCGTGGTTTCGCGAATATCGAGCCGGGGCTGGCCGAACATCCGGGTCAGCGCACCCGCATCCGATCCCATCAGCGGCCCCTGCTTCATGAAAGCGCTGGCCGGCGGTCCGGCGGGCGGCGGGGCATAGCTGCCCTTGGGCACGACGCCGCCGCCACAAGCGGCCAGCGGCAGGCACAGCGCCGCCGTCACAACGCGCGGGAAATTCATGCGGATGTCTTTCGCCCAAGCAACATGTGCACGGCCATAGCCGCGCTCCAGATCGGCGCAAGCAGGTTGACCAGCGGGATCAGGAACGCAAGCGCCGAAACGAGCCCCAAAAGCCACCGGCTGCCGCGCGACAGCGGCGGGAGGGCGGGATGACGCGGCTCCACCATGTCGGCCATGTCGCGGCCCAGCAGATAGGCGTTCACCACCAGGAACAACCCGATCGTCCCCACCCCCGTCACCAGCAACAGGATATAGGCGGGCAACGCCAGCAGGTTCCAGCCCAGCGTGCGCGCCAGCGAGGCGAAGGCGAAGCGCAGGCTGCGCGCCCAGCCCACCGGACGCGCGGCGAGCGCCGCCTGGGGGTAACTGTCCCGCTCCACCGCTTCGATAATGTCGTCGGCGAACAGGCCCATCACCGCCATCGCCACGGCGCGGAACAGCAGCCAGCCCGCGCCGACGATCAACAGCGCGGTGGCGGTCGCTTCGGCGACACCGCCGCCGCCCCAACCGAAATGCAGCCGCAGCGCATGAAACCCGGCCCAGAGCGCACCGGCCAATCCTGCGAAGACCAGCAGCGTCAGGATCAGCGTCTTGAACAGCAGGCGCAGCGCAGCGCCGTGAAAGAGGGAGGGAAAGGCGCGCAGGGCGGCGGTCAGGACCATGGTCCCGTCTATCCTCCCCCGCGGGCGCAAGGTCAATCAGCGCCGTTGCATGGGGGGGCGCGGACCGATAAAGGCGACGAAATTTTATGTCTATCTCAAGATAAGGATATTGCGTGACCGCATCCTCCGCGCCCCAGGAAAACCCGGCCGCCACGCTGCCAGCCGCCACGCTCGACGTCGTCGCGATCGGCAACGCCATCGTCGACGTGCTCGCCCGCAGCGACGACGCCTTCCTGGCACAACATGCGCTGACCAAGGGTGGGATGCAGTTGATCGACGCCGCCATGGCGGAGACGCTCTATGCCGACATGCCGCAGGCCAAGGAGATCAGCGGTGGCTCCGCCGCCAACACGCTGGCGGGCCTCGCTGCGCTGGGCAAAAAATGCGGCTTCATCGGCCAGGTCAATGACGATCAGTTGGGCGCGGTCTTCGCGCATGACGTCCACGCCTTGGGCATCCGTTTCGACACGCCGGTCATGCATGGCGAAGTGCCGACCGCGCGCTGCCTGATCCTGGTGACGCCGGACGCCCAGCGCACGATGAACACCTTCCTGGGGGCGTCGCAATTTCTACCGGAAGCCGCGGTCGATTTCGACCTGATCCGTTCGGCCAAGATCCTCTATCTCGAAGGCTATTTGTGGGATCCCGAGCAGCCGCGCGCGGCGATGCGGGCGGCGATCGACGCGGCGCGGGGTGCCGGGCGCAAGGTCGCCTTCACCCTGTCCGACAATTTCGTGATCGACCGCCATCGCGCCGACTTCATCGATCTGATCGACAATGGCCAGATCGACATCCTCTTTTCCAACGAGGGCGAGATTCAGTCGCTGGCGCAGATAGACGATTTCGAAAAAGCGCTGGCCCGCTTCGCCGACAAGGTGCCGGTGCTGGTGTCGACCCGCAGCGAAAAGGGCGCCGTCGCGATCGTCGATGGCGTGCGCCATCAGGCCCCGGCCGCACCGGTCGGGCAAATCGTTGATACGACGGGGGCGGGCGACCTGTTCGCCGCTGGTTTCCTGGCGGCCCATATCGACGGCCGCAGCGTCGAGGATGCGCTGGCGCTGGGCGCCGCCGCAGCGGCCGAAGTCATATCGCATTGGGGCGCGCGACCGGAAGCCGACCTGGGCGTGATCCGCGACGCGCTGTTCGCCTGACACGGACAAGGCCTGCTTCTCATGGGAGAGGCGGGCCTGTCTATCGGGTCATTCCGCTTTCTGCTTGCGGAACAGGGCGCGGTCGTCGGACCCGAAGCCCCAGCGCCAGATGACGAGGCCATAGGCGCCCAATATCGCCCAGACGCCGACCGCCAGTTCGACCCATTCGAAGCGCGGCGGCAAGGCGACGAAGCCCGCGCCGACGATGCAGGCGACCCCCGCAGCGCTCAGCAACGGCCAGCGCCAGGCATTGATCGGCGCATCGAGCAACCGGGCGAGCAGCCGCGCCTTGACGAAAGCGCCGACCGCCAGCGCCAGGCAGAGCGCGAGCGCGGGCGCGGCGGCCACCCACATCACCGGCATGGCCAGCCGGCGTGCAGCCAGGATCAGGGCGAAGCTGAAGGCCGCCTGCAACCCGATCATGACGAGCGAGATCATGAGGTTGCGGTGCCGGGCGATATAGACCAGCGCCGATTCGCTGACCACCGCCGTCGCCGCCACCACTTCGGCGAGCAGCAAAAAGGCGAGCGCGCCGGTGCCGCCGACGAAATGCGGGCCGACCAGCCCCATCACCGCTTCACCGGGGATGCCGAGCGCGAGCGCGATGCCCGCCTGCGCCGCGATGATCCAGAAGCCGACCTGGCTGACCTGACGGGCGATGCCAGCCAGGTTGTTCTCCGCCAGGTTGCGGGTGATGACCGGGCCGAGAATGGGGTCGAAGCTGGTCTTGAGCTTCTGCGGCAGCGACGCGACCTGTTGCGCGACATAATAGATGCCGATCACCGCCGGGCTGACGAACAGGCCCAATATCGCCATGTCGAGCCGACGCGATCCCCATTCGACGCCGTCGGCTGCGGCGAGCGGCAGGTTGCGCCGGGCCAGTCGCCAGAGCCGTCCACCATCGGGCCGCCAGCCCCGCGGCAGGCCATAATGGCGCGCCATCGGGATCAGCGAGGCGACCAGCGCTGCAATCATCGACAAGGCATAAGAGAGGATGAGGCCGTCGCGCGTGGAATAGAAGGCGAAGGCGAAAGCGCCGATGCTGATGGTCCAGGGTTCGATGATCGAGCGCGCCCGCACGGTCGCGCCAACGTCGAAGCGATAGGCACAGGCCGCCAACGCCACGTCCGATCCCGCCACCGCGATCACCACCAGCGCCAGCAACCGGTCGAGGCCATTGATGCCGCTATTGGGGAACATGGCCTGCGGGAAGACGACCAGCAGGCCTGCGCCGACCACCGCCGCGAGCAAGGTGACAAACATGGCGTCGGTCACGACATGGGCATGAGGCCGTTCGGTCTGGCTGAGCGCGCCGGCCAGGCCGCGTTTCAGTCCCAGCGTGGCCAGTTGTGCCACAAACTCCACGACCAGAACGGCATAGGCGAAACGCCCCAGCGCATCTGCGCCATACCAGCGTCCCGCAATGAACAGGAACGGCAGGCGCGCCGCCAGGCGCAGCAGAAATCCGAATATGTTGGTCCGCCCACCCTTGGCCAGGGCGGCGATGTCATCCTGATCCTTGGATGCGGATGCCTGTGTGCCCGATACCGGCGTCGCCAACGAACCCTGAACCCCCTGCGTCATCATGTTTCTTTTTCTGCTCTAGGCGCAAGAAGGCGGCGACGCGACGGCTTATTCGGGCCGCAACGGCCGCGCGAGCAGCGCGTCGATCACGGCGCCGAGCGGCGCGGCATCGGCGAGCAGCGCGCACACCGCCTCCACCACCGGCATTTCCACGCCGGCCGCGCGCGCGGCATCGCGCAGCACCGGCGCGGTGAACGCTCCTTCCGCCACGGTGCGGCGGTTGGCGAGCAGGGCTGCGGCGCTGGCGCCTTCGCCCAGACCCTTGCCCAGCGAGAAGTTGCGCGAATTGGTGGAGGAGCAGGTGAGGACGAGATCGCCGAGGCCCGACAGGCCGCCGAGCGTTTCGGGACGCGCGCCGCGCGCCAGGCCGAAGCGGGTCATTTCGGCAAAACCGCGCGAAATGAGCGCAGCGCGGGCATTGAGGCCAAGCCCCGCCCCTTCCGCAACGCCGCAAGCGATGGCGAGCACATTCTTGACCGCGCCGCCAATCTCCGCGCCGATGACGTCGTCGGACAGATAGGGGCGAAAGGACGGACGGGCGATACGCGCGGCGAGGCGCTGGCCCAGCGCCCGGTCTTCGCAAGCCAGCGTGATGGCGGTAGGTAGGCCCTTGGCCACTTCATGGGCGAAGGTCGGGCCGGACAGGACGGCGATGGGCGAGGTCGGCTGCGCCTGAGCCGCCACTTCGGACATCAAAAGGCTAGTCCCAGCCTCGATCCCTTTGGAGCAGAGGACCAGCGGCACGCCGGCGGGGGCCTGCGCCACCACGCTGCGCAGATGCTGGGCAGGGCTGACGACCAGCAGCAGGTCACATGACCCAAGGTCCGCCATCGCGCCGGTCGCCCGGATCGAGGGGGAGAGCGGGATATTCGCGAGATAGAGCGGGTTTTCGTGGACGTGATTGATCGCATCGATCACGTCCGGCTCCAGCGCCCACAGCGCGACCGACTGGCCGTCGCTGGCCAGCAATTGCGCCAACGCCGTGCCCCATGCGCCCGCACCGATAACGCCCGCTTTCATGCCTTCACGCCCTTCATGCTTTCACTCCGGCGCCGCGCGCCTTTTCCGCGGCCGGGTCGAGCGGCCAACGCGGCCGGGCCGGGAAGGTGAGATCGTCGATCAAGCCGACCGCAAAGCGTTCCGCCCCGGCCCAGGCGATCATCGCGGCATTGTCGGTGCACAGCCAAAGCGGCGGCGCGACGAAGGGCAGGTCATGAGCGGCGGCGAGCGATTCGAGCGCCGCGCGGACGGCATTATTGGCGGCGACTCCGCCCGCCACGACCAGTGCGGTGACGCCCTCGCTCCGCCCCAGCGCGCGGCGCGTGCGGTCGACAAGGCAGTCGATCACCGCCTGCTGGAAGCTCGCGGCGATATCCTGCGTCGTATATCGGCCCAACTGGACCGCGCGCATCACCGCGCTCTTGAGGCCGGCGAAGGAGAAATGCGGTTCGTCGGTGTGGATCAAAGGGCGCGGCAGGGGAACGGCCTTGGGATCACCCAGCGCGGCCGCCTTTTCCACCTGCGGGCCGCCCGGATAGCCCAGCCCCAGCAGCTTGGCGGTCTTGTCGAACGCTTCGCCCGCCGCATCGTCGATCGTGGTGGCGACGCGGACATAGGCGCCCGGTCCCTTCACATGGAGCAGTTGGCAATGGCCGCCCGACACCAGCAGCAACAGATAGGGAAATTGCAGCGTCCGATCGGCGAGGCGCGGCGAGAGCGCATGGCCCTCCAGATGATTGACCGCGATCAGCGGCTTGCCCGCCGCATGGGCCAGCGCCTTGCCGGTGACAAGGCCGACCATGACGCCGCCGATCAGGCCCGGCCCGGCGGTGGCGGCGATGACGTCGACATCGGCCAGCGTCATCTTCGCGTCGGCCAGGGCCTCTGCGACCAGGGGGGTGAGCATTTCGACATGGGCGCGGGCGGCGATTTCTGGGACGACGCCGCCATAGGGGCGGTGCGCTTCCTCCTGCGTGGCGAGGCGATGGGCCAGGATTCGGCCGTCTGCCGTCACCAGCGCCGCTGCGGTTTCATCGCAGCTCGATTCCAGGCCAAGGATGATTGTCATTGCCGCTTCCATCTAAAGGTCGTGGCTATTAGAGCAAGCCGCATATGTTTTTGCCCGAAAGACCGTTGCGCCTCGGCACCAGAGGATCGCCCCTAGCACTGGCCCAGGCCCGCATGACCGCCCGCGCTTTGTGCGCTGCCCATGGCTGGCCCGAGGAGGCCGTGGCGATCGTCACCGTCCAGACAAGCGGCGACCGGATACAGGACCGGGCGCTGGCCGATATCGGCGGCAAGGCGCTATGGACCAAGGAATTGGACCGGGCGCTGGTCGAGGGCGCAATCGATTTTGCGGTCCACAGCATGAAGGATGTGGAGACGCTGCGGCCCGACGCCTTCCGCATCGCCGCGATGCTGCCGCGCGCCGATGTGCGCGACCGGCTGGTGGGGGCCGATGACTTCGCCGCGCTGCCCGCTAATCCGATCGTCGGCACCAGCTCGCCGCGCCGCGCCGCGCAGGTCAAGCGGCTGCGCCCCGACGCGACCATCACCCTGTTCCGCGGCAATGTCGCGACCCGGCTGGCCAAGCTGGCGGCTGGCGAGGTCCATGCCACGCTGTTGGCGGCGGCGGGGCTGGACCGGCTGGACCAACAGGATGTCGGCGCGACCATAGCGATCGACGTCATGCTGCCCGCGCCATCGCAAGGCGCGGTGGGGATAGAGACGCTGGGCGACAATGACGCCATGGTCGCGGCGCTGTGTGCGATCAACGACGGCGACACCTTTGACGCGGTGATGGCCGAGCGGGGCGTGCTCAAGGGATTGGGCGGCACCTGCCATTCGCCGATCGCTGCACTGGCGCGGGTCGAAGGAGAATTTCTGCATCTGATCGCGGAGATCATCAGCCCGGACGGGCAGGAAACGGTGCGCGAAGAGACGCGGCTCGCGCGCGGCGACGACGCGGCGCAGGCGGTCGGCCATGCGCTGCTGGGGCGGGCCAGCCCGGCGCTGCGGTCGCTGTTCGAAGCGTGAACCGGGTCTTCATCCTGCGCCCCGAACCGGCGGCGGGCAGGACGGCGGCAAAGGCGGCCGCGCTGGACCTGGACGCGCGAGTGCATCCGCTGTTCGCGCCCCAGCCGGTCGCGTGGACGCCCCCGCCGCCCACGGATTTCGAAGCCCTGCTGCTGACCAGCGCCCATGGCGTGCGCCTGGCCGGGCCGGAGCTGGCCGCCTATCGCGGACTGCCGGCTTATGCGGTGGGGGAAGCAACGGCGCGGGCGCTGCGCGACGCGGGCTTTGCCGATGTCGTGGCGGGCGTGGGCGACGGTAGCGCGATCGCGGCGCGGGTCGCGGCGCACGGTCATCGGCGGCTGCTCCATCTGGGTGGGACCACCGTCGCGCCGATGGCGGCGGATGGGATCGATGTGACGCGGATCGCGGTATATAGCATGACCAGCCTGCCGCCCGACCCGGCGCTGATCGCCGATGCCGTGGCCGGATCGATACTGCTGGTCCATTCGCCGCGCGCCGGCGAAAGGCTGGCGGCGCAGATCGCGCAGGACGCGCGCGCAGCGCTGCACATCGTCGCGATCAGCCCGGTTGCGCTGGCGGCGTGCGGCGCGGGCTGGGCGAGCGGGCGGGCCGCCGCACGGCCGGTCGATGACGAGATGCTGGCCCTTGCCGCGCGATTGTGCGAATGACGGGCATAATGACAGACGAAAGGGCCGGCATGAGCGACGAGGATGGGGTTGGCAACGCGACCGTGATACCGCCGCGCCGTCGCACGATCCTGCCGCTCCTGATCGTAATCCTGCTCGCCTTTGCCCTGGGCGTTGCGCTCACCGTCTGGGCCTGGCCCCAGATCCAGCGCCGTTGGGGCGATCCGCAACCACAGCCGACCGTCGCGACCCAACCGCAGGGACTGATCACCGGCACCGGCGCGAGCGCGACAGTCCGGCCGCTGACCGCCGATGCGGCGCAGATGCTCGACACGCGCGTCATCCAGCTGGAGGAACGGCTCAATCGCATCACCGTGGAGGCGCAGGCCGCGTCGGGCAATGCCGCCCGCGCCGAAGGGCTGCTGGTCGCTTTCGCCGCGCGGCGCGCGCTCGATAGCGGGACGCCCCTCGGCTATGTCGAGGGGCAGTTGCGGTTGCGCTTCGGCCAGGCCCAGCCACGCGCCGTCGCCGCCGTCATCAATGCGGCACGCGATCCGATCACGCTCGCTGACCTGCGTGGCGGACTGGGCGAGGTGGCCGAACGATTGGTCACGCCGCCGGCCGGCACCGGCTGGTGGGACGCGATGGAGCATGAGGCGCGCGAACTCGTCACCATCCGCAAGGCATCGACCCCGTCGCCCCGGCCGCAGGCGGCGATGGACCGGGCGCTGCGCTACATCGACGGCGGCCGGGTGAGCGCGGCGCTGGGCGAAGTGGAACGGTTGCCAGGCAAGGCGGCGGCGGATCGCTGGATGCAATATGCCCGCCGCTATCTGGAAGCGCGGCGCGCGCTGGACCTGATCGAGACGGCCGCGATCCTTGAACCGCGGCAGTTGCGCGGGACCGAAGGCGCGACCGTGACCCAGACGTCACCGCTCGCCCCTTAAGCCCCCGCCACCAACCACTGTCACAAACGACGAACCGTTTGTCGGCATCGATAAACGGCATGGACGCGGCCCTGCCTGTCATGGGAATGTCATCTTTCGATTTCGAAAGAGGACTATCCGTTCGTGCCGCCTTACGCCGATGCCATCGCCAGTTTCTGGAAAGCCCATAGTTGGAAAGACCGTATGGTCGGCGGACCGCGTGCGGCGGAGCGGCCGTCCCTCTCGCATCTGCTGGGCAATGCGTCTTTGCCGTTCGACCTGGCGCGGACCCGTGCGCAGGGCGCGATGCTGGCGCAGGGGATGCGGGGCGATGGCCGGCATGTGCTGCTGATCCCCGGCCTGCTGGCGTCCGAACAGCGGATGGAGCCGTTGCGCGCGGTGCTGGATGCGGCCGGCTATGTCGCCCATGGATGGGGCATGGGGCGCAATTTCGGGCCGAAGCCCGACAGTCTGGAGCAGATCGACCGGCGAGTGGATGCGATCCGGCGGGAGAGCGGCGCGCCGGTGACGCTGGTCGGATGGAGCCTGGGCGGGCTGTATGCGCGCGAATATGCCAAGTTCGCCGCGCACAAGGTTGGCGGCGTGGTGACGATGGGTACGCCCTTTTCCGGCGATCCGCGCGCCAACCATGCCTGGCGGCTATACCAACTGGTGTCGGGCTTCCCGGTCGATCGGCCACCCTTCCCCTGCACCCGCGAATCCAAGCCGCCGGTGCCGACCGTGGCGCTGTGGTCGCTGCGCGACGGCGTGATCCTGCCCGCCTGCGCCAGGGGCCGCGCGGGCGAACGCGACCGGGCGATCGAGGTGGACTGCACCCATATGGGCTTCGCCGCCGCGCCGGAGGGGATTGCCGCCGTGGGGAAAGCGCTGGAGGCGATCGGCGCCTGACCCGGTCCACCTGCGCGATCCGGGCGCGATGAAGCGACCGGCAGGGTCACAGCTCCAAAGTTCACACCATCGTTGGAATCGCGTTTCTGCGCTTTTTCGCGGCAATGGCGCCGGGAACCTCCCGCCCAGCTATCGCTGACGACCCGGCGACGCGCCTGTCGGGTCACGCCCACGCGTCCCTCACGCCCCATGTGGGTCACGGGCTGGCGGCAGCGCTGGGGCGATCGGGAGGGGGGAGCGGGCGTCGAGGCTGTGCGGGTCCATCGACAAGGATAGATCAGAAGAAATCCTACATTGGAAGGGGAATAGGAGGGGCGGCGTCAGTGCCCGTCAACCCACGAGTGAGGCGGTTGTTCTTTTCTTCTCCGCGGCTCCGCGGCTTCGCACGATAAAATTTCTCGCGCAGAGGCGTAGAGAACGCAGAGCAATAAGAAATATCGGCTTATCTTTCCCCTCTCTTCCAGGGGAGCGGCTATATTTCCGCTTTTTGATCGTCAGCCGCCCGATCAATCCCCGTCGACAATCCGCCCGATCGCCCAGTTCGCCGCCTCCGCCACCACCGGGTCGTCATCGCCGAGCAGCGCCTCCAACCGCGCCAGCAGGCGAGGGTCGCCGCTGTTGCCGGCGGCGATGGCGGCGTTGCGGACCAGGCGGTTGCGGCCGATGCGCTTGATCGGGGAGCCGGAGAAGATTTCGCGGAAACCCGCATCGTCCAGGTCGAGCAGGTCGGCGATTTCCGGCGCGGCCAGTTCCGCGCGGCTCATGAACGCGCGGTTCGCCGCCGCGGCATCGGCGAACTTGTTCCACGGACACACCGCCAGACAATCGTCGCAGCCATAGACGCGGTTGCCGATCCCGGCGCGCAGATCCGGCGGGATCGGCCCCTTATGCTCGATCGTCAGGTAGGAGATGCAGCGCCGCGCATCGACCACATAGGGGGAGGGAAAGGCATCGGTCGGGCAAGCGGCCATGCACGCGGTGCAGCGGCCGCAATGGTCGGTTTCGGCGGCGTCGGCCGCCAGCGCCAATTCGGTATAAATGGCGCCCAGGAAAAGCCAGCTGCCATGGTCGCGGCTGACGAGGTTGCTATGCTTGCCCTGCCAGCCCAGCCCCGCGCCCTGCGCCAGCGGCTTTTCCATCACGGGCGCGGTATCCACGAACACCTTTAGGCTGCCGGGCTGTTGTTCCACCAGCCAGCGCGCCAGGGCCTTGAGCGCCTTCTTGACGACGTCGTGATAATCCTTGCCCTGCGCATAGACCGAAAAGCGCGCCCGGTCGCCCACGTCCGCCAGCGCCAGCGGATCGCGCCCCGGCGCATAGCTCATGCCCAGCATGATGACGCTGCGCACGTCCGGCCACAGGCCCTTGGGCGATCCGCGCTGCTGCGCCCGCTCCTCCATCCACAGCATGTCGCCATGATGGCCCGCGTCCAGCCATTGGCGTAGCCGCTCGCCGGCTTTGGGCGCGGCGTCGGCGGGCGCGATGCGGCAGGCGGCAAAACCTAACCGCGTGGCCTGTACCTTCAGGCGCTGTTCCAAGGTTTCGGTTTCCACGGGCATGGGTCCAGACTATCAGGGCAGGATGATCGGCGACACCCCGGCCTTATCCCCCGCGCCTGTGCCCGCGCCTTCCGCTCGGCCCGCCTATGCTCTTGAAGGCCATGGGCTTGTCAAGACGTTCGGCAGCTTTCGGGCGGTCGATGGGATCGACATCGCCGTGCCCGCGGGCACCATATACGGCGTGCTCGGCCCCAATGGCGCGGGCAAGACCACGTTGCTGCGCACCCTCCTGGGCATTATCGACCCTGATGAGGGCACCCGCACGCTGCTGGGCGAGGTGCAGCCGCTGCGCATGGCGCGGCAGGTGGGGTATCTGCCCGAAGAGCGCGGCCTCTATCCGTCTATGAAGGCGTATGAGGCGATCGCCTTCATGGGGGCGCTGCGCGGCCTGCCGCTGAAAGAAGGGCGGGTGCGGGCGCGGGCGATGCTGGAGGATTATGGCATGGGCGGATCGATCGACAAGCCGATCCGCCAGCTGTCCAAGGGCATGGCCCAGACTGTGCAATTGTTCGGCACGATCATCCACGAACCCCGGCTGATCGTGCTGGATGAGCCTTTTTCCGGGCTGGACGCCATCAATCAGGAGAAATTGGAAGCCCTGATTCGGGAGCAGGCGCGCCAGGGCGTCACCATCCTTTTTTCCACCCATGTCATCGCCCATGCCGACCGGCTGTGCGAGCGGATCGCCATCGTCGCGGGCGGCCGCATCCGGTTCGAAGGGACGCCGGGGGAGGCGCGCGACCAGTTGCGATCGCAGGTGCGGCTGCGCACGCGGGTCAGCGACGGGGCGTGGCGGCGCGCCTTGCCGGCCGATACGGTGGCGGAGGATGGTGCCTGGCTGTTCGCCCTGCCCGACGAGGGGATAGAGCCATTGCTGCGCGCGCTGCTGGATGGGCAGGCGGGGATAGAGAGCCTGTCGATCGAGCGGCCCGGCCTGCATGACGCCTTCGTCGCGATCGCCGGGGCGGCCGCCGCGCAGCAGATGCAGGCTGAACCGACGCCGGAGGAGGACGCATGAGGGAATTGCTCCGCGCCGCGCTGGTCATCGCCCGGCGGGATTTCACTGCGGTCGTGCTGTCGCGCACCTTCATCCTGTTCCTGCTGGGACCATTGCTGCCGATCCTGATCGGCTTCGCTTTCGGCGGCCTGGGCGACCGGATTTCCAGCACCGACCTGCGCCCCGTCGTGGGCGTGGCCATGTCCGCGCGCGATACCGCCGCGCTGGAGCGGGCGCATGATCGGCTGACGCAGCGCATGGGCGACCAGGCGCTGCCACGACTGCGCCCCGTGGCGTCGACACCCAGCCCGCGGATACAATTGGCACGCCCGGATTCGGAGGTGGTGGCGATCATGTCGGGCACGCTTCTGCGTCCGGCGCTGACCGGCAAGGCGGAGGATCTGGACAAGTTGCAGGGCGATATCAGCCTGCTGTCCACCGCCGCGCTGGCCGAACGCACGCTGCGGTTCGTGACCGTCGAGCGGCAGGAAGTGGCCACCAGCCTGGGCGCGCAGGCGCAGGCGCGGCTGTTGATCGGGCGGGTGGCGCAGGTGGTGATGTTCTTCCTCACCATCTTGCTGGCGGGCATGATCCTGTCCAATCTGGTCGAGGAAAAGACCAACAAGATCATCGAGATATTGGCCGCTGCGGTGCCGATCGACGCGATCTTCCTGGGCAAGCTGATGGCGATGCTGGCGATGAGCTTTGTCGGCATCGCCTTTTGGGGCGGGACGGCCTTCGCCATTTTCGCTGCGCTGCATGACGGGGGCGGGTCGCTGCCGACGCCGGCGGTGGGCTGGCCGCTGTTTCTGACGCTGGCGGTGCTCTATTTCGCCATGGCCTATACGCTGCTGGGATCGCTGTTCCTGGGGATCGGCGCGCAAGCGGCGACGGTGCGCGAAGTGCAGACGCTCAACATGCCGATCACCATGGGGCAGATGCTGATCTTCTTCTTCGCCAGCTATGCGGTCGATCATATGGGATCGCCGGCGGAACTGGCGGCCTGCATTTTCCCGTTCAGCTCGCCCTTCGCCATGATTGCCCGCGCGGCGCAGGATGGCGCGATCTGGCCGCATCTGGTGGCGCTGGTGTGGCAGGCAAGCTTCGTCGCGCTCATCATCCGGGTCGGCGTGCTCCTGTTCCGCCGCCATGTCATGCAGTCGGGCGGAAGCTGGTGGAAGCGGCTGTTCAGGCCTGCGACAGGCTGAGGCCGATAAACCCAGCGCCATGAACAGACGGCATTTCCTGGGTGGCGTCACGACTGGCGCGGTGGCTCTGGCCTTTTGGCAGTTTGCGCCCGAAGAGGCGCAGGCGGCCTATCCCTTTGTGCTGAGCGACGCGGAATGGAAGAAGCGGCTCAGCCCGTGGGGTTATAAGGTGCTGCGCCAGCAAGCCACCGAATATCCCGGCAGCAGCCCGCTCAACGACGAGCATCGCGCGGGTATCTTTTCCTGCGCCGGTTGCGATCAAAAGCTGTTCAGTTCCAAGACCAAGTTCGACAGCGGCACCGGCTGGCCCAGCTTTTACGCGCCGCTGCCCAAAGCGGTCGGCACCAGCCGAGACGGTTTGCTGGGCTATGCGCGCACCGAAGTCCATTGCGCGCGGTGCGGCGGGCATCTGGGCCATGTGTTCGACGACGGGCCAAAGCCGACCGGCAAGCGCTATTGCTTGAACGGCGTGGCGATGAAGTTCAGTCCCGCCTGATCCGCCAGACATGGAGCGGGCCTTGCGTCGGCACCGGTTCCAGCCAGTCGGGGGGAGATCGCTTCGCCAGCAGGGCGGCGAGGCCCTGCTTATTCTCCTGCCCGTAGAGCCGATATTCGGTCAGCCCGTCGCAGGTCACGAGATAGGTGGCGCTGGTGGGGGCGATGACGGCGCGGGCCTTCTCCGGCGCATCGACGAACCCCTCGATCACCGCGGTAATGCCGGTCGCATTGCGGTGATGCGCGGTGCCGATGACGCCATGGCGCGTCTGGACGAGGATGTCGGGACCAAGGTCGAGCGGCGCGAAGAGCGTGGCGGGCGGTAGCGCCTTCAATGGAGCCAGCACACTGGCGGCGCGGCAGTTGGCGCTCGCCGCCTTGGCAGGCTCGGGCTTGGCCGCTACCGCCACCCACGCCGCACAAAGGCCCGCGGGGGTCAACAGCACCAGCGCGACTGATCCGATCACCCGCACCAGCGCCGCGCGCGACGCCTGCGTCCTAGTGAACAGCCGCGCGACCAGCCAGGCGATGCCGGGCAGCGCGAAGACATGGGCGACCGACAGCGCCCGCATCACCAGCAGCGCGATCATGGTCGATCCGGCGAGCAGCAGCGCCAGCACCAACCAGCGCATCCGGGCTTCGCCTTGGTGCGCCCGCGCGGCCAGCAGGCTGGCATAGAGGCCGAGCAATGCGGGCAGCAGGATCACCCCTTGCAGTGACAGGCTCTGTTCCCAGATCGGCCGCCCTTCCAGCACTTGCAGATACCAGAGCCGGTAAGCGATCGGGCCAAGCGCCGCGAAGGGATCGCCCGACAGGCACGGCCCGCCGGTCAAAAGGAAGGCCGCCAACGCCGCACCGCCGCCGATCGTTGCGACGGCCAGGCGACGGCCCGCATGGGTCGTGCCGATCAGCCGCGCCGCGATCGTCGTGGCGAGGGCCAGAACGACGAGCGGCCAGAGATACACGAAGGAGAGCGCATCGCAGCGGCTGTCGATGAGCGCCTGCGGTCCGCGCAGCAGCGCCAGCAACAGCAGGGCCGCGCCGCCCAGCATGGCCGCGAACGCAATGAAGCGCGGCGCCTGATCCCGCGCCATCCAGTGACGCAGGGCGAAGGCGGCGGCGAAGAGCGTGACATAGGGCAGCGACTCGCTCGAAATCTGGAGCCATAGCGCCAGTGCCAGCCCCGCGACGATCCCGCCGCGCGCCGGCCGCGTGTCGAGCGCGCCGCACAGCGCCAGCGTCGCCATGGCGATCTGCCAGCCATGATGGTCGATCCGCAGCGGTGTGAACTGCACCAATATGCTGGGACTTGTCAGCAGCAGCGTGACGCCGAGCAGGGCGATGCCGCTGCCCGTCACCCGTCGCGCCGCGACGAACAGCGTGGCGGTCAACCCGCCGAGCAGCATCAGCGGCACGAGGGCGCAGGCGACCAACTCCGCGCCCGCTGCGCCCATCATTGGCCGCAGCAGCAGGATCAGCGCCGCGATCGGCATGTCGACGATCCGCGACCAGTGCATCGGCCCGCCGACCGGCGGGTTCACCCTATGCTGGATGACGTCCCAAAAGGCTTGCCCGCCGATCCAGTCGCGCACCTGGGCCAGGCGCATGGCATCGTCGGGATCGCGAAAGGCGAGGGTAGAGAAATCGCCCCGGAACAGCCAGAGCATCGCCATGCTGCACAGCAGCCAGGCGATCAGCGCCCAAAGCGCGGTGCGCGGGGCATCAGGCCTTGCCGAAAATGCCATATTTGCGGATCGCATAGACGGTCAGGAAGCTGGCCGGGACCGACAGCAGCTTGGCGATCGGCGGAGCGAGGCCAATGGCGCTGAGCGCGCCCACCAGCGCCATGGTGATGCCCATGCCCACGGCCGCGCTGACCACGAAGCCGATGCGCTGGGCGTGGGTCGGCCCATGCGCCAGGTCGAAGACGAAACGTGTGCTGATGACCCAATGGACGACAAGGCCGACCAGATAGCCGCCCAGCGCCGCGATCATCGGTGCCGCGCCACCATGGTCCAATATCAGGAAGGTGGCGAAATCGCTCGACAGCGCGCAGACGCTCGCCAGCAGATAGCGGGCGAACATCAGCCGCGCGAAAAGCGCGCCGATCTGCTGCGCCATGGCGCTCAGGCGGCCTTCAAGCGCGAGGGTACGGCGCGAACGCTGGCCAGCGCAGCTTGCGTGTCGGCATCCTGGCCCTCATCGCCCGCCTCATGATATTCGGCGTCCTCGTTGACGCTCCACACATCATGGATGCGCGCGCCAGCGCCGATGTTGCGCACGGTCAGCATCGCCGTCATCATCGCATGGTCCTGATTATTATAGCGGTGCATCCCGTTGCGGCCGACCATGTGCAGCGTCGGGTAACGCGCTTCCAGCTCGCTGCGCATCGCCAGCACATTAGCGGCATAGTCGTCGTCATAGACCGGATAGGCCTTTTCCTGCCGCACCACCGCGCCGCCCACGACATCGTGCGGGTTGCACAGGCCCAGTTGCGCCATCTCGCGCGTGGCGAGCGCGATCAGATCAGCGTCGTCGGCGGACCAGAGGCCATCGCCTTCAAAGCAGAAATATTCCAGCCCCACGCAGGCCAAAGAAGGATCGGGCACCATTTCGGGCGACCAGCTGCGGAAATTCTGAATCCGGCCGACCTGCACCTTGCTGTCATGGATATAGATCCAGTTGTCGGGGAAGATATCCTCCCCCTTCACCATCAGCGCCACGGTCAGGAAGTCGCGATATTTGAGGTCCATCGCCTGCGGCAGTGTGTCGGGCAGCGGGTGGATGCGGCCCGCCAGTTCGCGCATCGGCGCGGAGGAGATGACATGGGCGGCGTCGATCACGACATCGCCGTCCGGGCCGTCGGCGATCAGCCGCCAACGGCCCGACGCCTGATCTTCCTCCAACCGCTTGAAGCTGTGCGCCATCAGTATCTGGTTGCCGCCCTCGACCACCCTATCGCGCGCGGCTTCCCACATCATGCCGGGGCCAAGGCGTGGATAGCGGAATGTTTCCAGCAACGTCTTGGTAGCCATGCCGTCATTGGGTCGCTTATTAAGGCCAAGCGAGCGTTTCAGCCCGTCGACGACCGCGCCCCAGAGCGACAGGCCCTTGATCCGCTGCGCCGCCCAGTCGGCCGACATTGCGTCGCAGGGCATGCCCCACACCTTCTCGGTGTAGGTCTTGAAAAAGATGGAAAAGAGCTTGTGGCCGAAAGCGTTGACGGTCCAGTCCTGAAAGGAACGGACGTTGCGGTTCGGGAACAGCTTGGCCTTGGCGAAACTCGCCATGCACAGGGTCGAGCGCCAGATGCCGAGATTCCACAAGGCTTCGAACGCGCGTAGCGGATAGCTGTAGAATTTGCCTTCATAATAGATGCGGCTCATCCGCGGGCGCTGGATGAAGTCGTCGGGCAGGATCTCGTTCCACAGATCCACGACCTGCTGCGACTTGGAAAAGAAGCGGTGCCCGCCAATGTCGAACCGGAAACCGTCCAGTTCCACCGTGCGGCTGATGCCGCCGACATAGACCGGGTCTTTTTCGATCACCGTGACGTTCAGGCCCTGCTTGGTCAGCAGATAGGCGGCGGTCAGGCCCGCCGGGCCAGCGCCGATGATGGCGACGTCCACATGTCGGTCGGTACGCGGCATGGCAGGCTATTCCCCCGGAAGATCGTTCGTGCCTGCCGGAGTGAAGGAAATCCTCTAAGGACTGGTTAACGCGCGGTAAGGATGAGCGGCCCGCGCATGACAAAGGGCCGCTCCATGGGCATGGAACGGCCCCCTGCAGTTCCCCTTCGCGTGGGGAAGGCGGATGTTCTCAGCTCTGGCGCTGGGCCAGCGTGCTCAGGTCGTTGCGCGCGCCGTCGATCGCGCTGCCGAAGCAATTGCGATAATCCTCGGTCACGGGCAGGACGGAGCCGTTCACAAAGCCGCACACCTGCTTGGCGGCGCGAGTCACGCGCGAATCGGCGCGGCGCATGCCGTTGGTGCTGGTAAGGTTGAGGTCGGCCACGGACACGGCCAGGCTGCGGGTTTCGGTGCCGGCGCGGCCGTCCACGATCACATCCATGTCGTTGCTGCCGGCGCTTGCCACGCCAGGCAGCGCAACGGCGATAGCGGCGGCCATGGCCACCCACGTTTTCTTGGTCATCCTGTATCTCCTGTCGAATATTGTTCTAATTGTCTGCCCCGCGTCTGACGTGGAAACAGGGCCATGCTCTAAATAAGCGCACAGGGCGTTGATGAAAAGAGGCCACTTTATAAAAAGTGGCTGAAAAGCGTTATTTTGCAGGTGCGAAGGGATCAGCTTCGCACCCGCGTCAAAGCTTAGTGCCGGAAGTGGCGCATCCCGGTGAAGACCATCGCCAAGCCAGCTTCGTCGGCGGCGGCGATGACTTCGTCGTCGCGGATCGATCCGCCGGGCTGGATCACAGCCGTCGCGCCGGCCTCCACCGCCGCCAGCAGGCCGTCGGCGAAGGGGAAGAAGGCGTCGGACGCGACCGCCGAACCGATCGTGCGGGGCGTGTCCCAGCCGGCCTTTTCAGCGGCGTCCTTCGCCTTCCACGCGGCGATGCGCGCGGATTCAAGGCGGTTCATCTGGCCAGCGCCCACGCCCGCGGTGCTGCCCTCCTTGGCATAGACGATGGCGTTCGATTTCACATGCTTGGCGACGGTCCAGGCGAACAGGCAGTCCTTGAGTTCCTGGTCGGTCGGCGCGCGTTTGGTGACGACCTTCAGCGCGTCGCGGTCGACCTGGCCATTGTCGCGGCTCTGGACCAGCAGGCCGCCGGCGATCGTCTTGATCTGAAGGCCGGGACGCGCCGGATCGGGCAGGTCGCCGGTCAGCAGCAGGCGCAGATTCTTCTTCTTCGCAAAGATTGCCCTGGCTTCGTCATTGGCGTCGGGCGCGGCGACGACTTCGGTGAAAATGCCGCTGATCGCCTCGGCGGTCGGGCCGTCGAGCGGGCGGTTGACGGCAATAATGCCGCCGAACGCCGATACGCTGTCGCAGGCGAGCGCGGCTTCATAGGCTTCGATCAACGTCTCGCCGGTGGCGACGCCGCACGGGTTGGCGTGCTTGACGATCACCACGGTCGGCGGGCCATTGCGAAACTCGCTGACCAATTCCAGCGCGGCGTCGGCGTCGTTATAATTATTGTAGCTCAGTGCCTTGCCCTGGATCTGGCTGGCCTGGGCGATGCCCTTGGCGGACGGACTGGTAGGCAGGTAGAGCGCGGCGGACTGGTGCGGGTTTTCGCCGTAGCGCAGCGTGGTGGACAGGGTGCTGGCGACGGCCAGCGTGTCGGGGAACATCACGCCCTGATCTGCGAAGGCGAACCAGCTGGCGATCATCGAATCATAGGCGGCGGTGGCGGCATAGGCTTTGGCGGCCAGCATCCGGCGGAAATCATAGCTGGTCGCCCCGCCCTTCTCCGCCATTTCCGCGATCAGCCGGTCATAGTCGGCCGGATCGGTGACGATCGCCACGCTCTCATGATTTTTCGCGGCGGAACGGACCATCGACGGGCCGCCGATATCGATATTCTCGATGATCTCCTCGCGCTCCGCGCCCTTGGCGACGGTCGCGGCGAAGGGGTAGAGGTTGACGACCACCAGGTCGATCGCGCCGATTTCATGGCTCTCCATCGACGCGACATGGTCGGGGTTGTTGCGGACGGCGAGCAGACCGCCATGGACCTTGGGGTGCAGCGTCTTGACGCGGCCGTCCATCATTTCGGGGAAGCCGGTGAGGTCGGAAATATCCTTCACCTCCAGCCCCGCCTCGCGCAGCGCCTTGGCGGTGCCGCCGGTCGATACCAGTTCGACGCCATGCTGGCCCAATGCCCGGCCCAGTTCGATCAGGCCGGCCTTGTCGGACACGGACAACAGGGCGCGTTTGATGGGATAGTCGGTCATGAGCAAGGCGCTTTCTACAGGCAAAGGGCAGGACGGCTTTGCGCCAGCCCCATAGGCCCGGACCGCGCAAAAATACAGTGCGAAAGCGCGATTCCGCTTGGCTTGGAACCGCATGCGCATAGTGTCCTGCTCCATCACGACAGTTGGGGAAATCATCATGCGCCGTCTGCTTGCCGCCACCGCCTTGCCGTTGCTTATCGCGCACCCCGCCGCCGCCCAGATCGCGACCCCCGACCGGCCCGTCACCGACCCCGCCAGCCTGCAATCGCCCGCCAATCCCAAGGCGCGCGCCGTGCCGGTGGCGGATATCGGCGCGTCGCGCACGCTGGGCAGCGCGGCGTGGAGCATCGATGGCAAGCAGATTTTCGTCGCGACCAACCTCACTGGCCGCACCAATATCTGGCGGACCGACACGGCGGGCAGCTGGCCGGTGCAGCTGACCCAGTCCGACGACGCGCAGACCGGCCTTACCGCATCGGCGGACGGCCAATATCTCTATTTCCAGCAGGATGTCGGCGGCAATGAATATAGCGACATCTACCGCGTGTCGGTGGATGGCGGCGCGGTCGAAAATCTGACCAACACGCCCGACCGGCGCGAAAGCGGGATGCTGCCCGGCCCGGTCGGCGGGCTGGTGGCGCTATCGACGAAGCTCAAGTCGCAGGGCCAGACCAACGTCGCGGTGATGGACGCCAGCGGGACGGTGCGCGTGCTGACGAAGGAGGCCGACCCGCAATATGGCTGGAGCCCGATCGCCTGGATCGATGGCGGCAAGGCGCTGATCGCCAATCGCGATCGCGTGGATTCCAAGGTGGCCGAGGTGTGGCGGATCGATGTCGCGAGCGGTGCGGCGACCAGGCTGATCGCCAAGGCTGATACGGTCTATGTCGCGGCGGACGCAACCGCCGATGGGAAATGGATCGCGGTCAACACCGATGTCGGCACCGGCCAGATTCATGCCGGCCTCTATGATGTCGCCGCCAAGCGCTGGAAATGGCTGAAACCCACGCCCTGGGAGCAGACCGCCAGCCTCTTCACCCGCGACGGCAAGACGCTGATCTTCGGCACCAACGCCGATACGCGCAGCACGCTCTACACCTATGATCTGGCGAGCGGCGCGGAGAGCGCGCTGCCGATCCCACCGGGCGTCAATTATCCCGTCGGGCGCGAGCCGCGATCGCCCGATGGCCGCACATTGATGGTCAATCATTCGGGCGCAGATTCGCCGGCCAATCTCTATCTCTACGATCTGGCGACCGGCGCATCGCGGCCCGCGACCCAGCTCGCCATCGCCAGCCTCCAGCCCGACGTGCTGCCCAAATCGACCGTCGTCACCTACAAAAGCTTCGATGGCACGCTGGTCAGCGCGATCGTCACCATGCCCGCAAACCTGAAGCGCGATGGCGGCAATCCCGCGATCGTCCTGCCCCATGGCGGCCCGACCGGCCAGGCGCAGGACGGGTACAGCCGCTACGCCACCGCCTTCGCCAGCCGCGGCTATGTGGTGATCCAGCCCAATTTCCGCGGCTCGACCGGCTATGGCAAGGCGTTTCAGGACGGCAATTACAAGGATCTGGGCGGCGGCGATTTGAAGGACACGATCGCGGCCAAGGATTTCCTGGTGAAGACCGGCTATGTCGACAGCAAGCGCGTCGGCATTTTCGGCGGCAGCTATGGCGGCTTCATGACGCTGATGGCGATCGGCCGCGCGCCCGACGCCTTCGCCGCCGCGGTGCAATGGTTCGGCATCATCAACTGGCGCACCATGTATCGCGACCAGGACGAGGAACTGAAAGCCTATCAGCGCGGACTGCTCGGCACGCCGGAAAGCGACCCCAAAGTCTACGACGCCGCCTCGCCGCTCACCTATATCCGCGCGGCCAAGGCGCCGTTGCTGACGATCCAGGGCGAAAACGACATCCGCGTGCCGCGCGGGCAGGCGCAGGAAGTGCATGACATATTGAAGGCGAAGGGGAATGTGGTCGAAACCATCTTCTACCCCGCCGAGGGTCACGGCTTCCAGAAGCGCGAGAACCAGCTGGATTCGCTGACGCGGACGGTTGCATGGTTCGACAAATATCTTAAGCCCGCTGCGGGGCAATGATGGGGAGTGAGTTGAAGAGCCGCCGAAGGATGGCATCCACGTCTTCTCCGCGTGAGAAAATTTAATCGCGCGGAGACATGCTGGCTTACATCCGGATGGCGAGAAGGGTGGTTAGGGGACTGTCTGTTATTAGCCCTCTACCGCCGAAAACCAGAAATTAAGGTATGATAGCTTTTGCCGTTTCGACAGCATAGTCGGCTTTGAGATCATCAAAGCGCGAGTGCCAATCTCCAATACCATGCATGGCCTTTAGAGCCGTTTCCAATCGAACGGGAGCAACCACCGTCCGAAGTCGCAACATGGCACCCTCCGATGATGTGGCCTTTCGGGTATATGATCGATCACGCGCCTCGATATACATGTCCGTACCTTGGCTGACTTTGAACCAAGGCTGAGGAATAGTACCCAAATTATCCTGATAGTTGCCGATAATACTCCAATCTCCGTGATGCAGCTTGGCGTCGAGAGTAAGGGCTGCAAATTGGATGGGGGCTCCATCCACGGTTGAAATTGCGACATCGTTGTTCACGACCTTGTCAAAGACAACGACATAGAGTTCACCCTTCCAGTCACCCACAATCTGCCCAAGGCCGTTGCGCTCTTGATCGATCGGCATGAGAAAAACATCACCCAGCTTCACACGTTGCGGCATTCGACAATCCTTGCATAGCTGAGATGTCTTGGCCCAAGCTTCCAACGTCCGCAATCGGGCAAGAAAATTCCACGGCGGAACGGCAACAAATGGTCGATCCCAGACGGTCCGTTCCATCAGCCCCACGGCCCAACCGGCTCACCCCACCCGCTTGAAAATCCAGCCGATGCTCGATCCGCCGGGCAGCGCTTCGCTGGTCACGACCAGTTGCTTGGTCGGGTGGGGGCGGCCGTCGCCGTCGACCCACAGGCTGTCCTCGACGCTCAGTACACCTGCGCCGGTGCGATATTGCCAGAGGGCACCATGGTCGATGCGCAGCAGCGCACCCATATTGTCGGCGGTCAGCGTCGGTTCGACGCCCGGTGCCAGGTGGAAGCGCAGCTGCACCGGCTGTTTGGCGGGCTTGCGGCGGCGTTCGGCGGGGGTTAGCATATCCTCGCCCCGGATTTCCTTGCCGTCGCCGCTCATCAACAGCAGGCGGCGGTGGACATAGCCCAAGCGGCGGACATAGCCGTCATGGGACAGGTCCAGCCGGCTGCCATTGTCCAGCTCCTGCCGGTTCAGCTCGACTTCGGTCACGCCCTTGCCCAGCGTGCCGTCGGGCAGCAGCGCGGTCGAATTATTATCGTTGAGGATCAGCGTGCTGTGCGCGGCGGTGGTGCGCAGTCCCTGCGCCAGATCGCGCGGTATCCACGCTCCCTCCAGGGCCGCGCCGCCGCAATTGACGACCAGCCGCAGCGGCCCGTCGCTGATCTCGATCGCGCCGGTCGATGCGCAGCCCGCTTCGGCGAGGCGCGCGACCGGGGGCGGGGCGGCGTCGATCTGGAGCACGGTCGCGCCCGCGGCGATGCGCTGATAACCCCAGTCGCGCGCCTGGCGCAGCGGCCGGGCGCGGACCCGGCTGGCCGCGACCACGGCGGACACCAGGTCGGGGTCGATCGCGCCGGACCCCTGCCAACTGCCAAGGCCGCCGTCGCCATGGGCCAGGCCCAGCAGCGCCGGGACCGCGCGGTTCAATCCTTCGATCAGGCAGGCGGGCGGGGCTTCGCGGCGCACGTCATAGACTGCGCGCAGCATGGACAGCAGCATCACCGCCTCCAGTTGCGCCAGCGGGGACCGCGACACGATGCCGCCATCGGGATGGAAGCCGCTGTCGATCGCGCGCTTGAGGCCCGCTTCGCCGAACAGCTTGCGTGGCCCCCCGCCGGGAATCAGCAGCGCTGCGGCGACGATGCCGCACCAGACGACGAGGCGGGGCAGGCCCATCGGCGCCTTGTCGGCGCTGCGATCCAGATGGCGGGCGGTGCGCGCAATGCAGTTCAGCACCAGCGAGCGATAGACCAGGTCGCTGGACGAAAGGATCAGCGGCGCATGGGCGGTCCAGAACAGCAGCCGCCAGCCGGCATTGTCCGCGCGCCAGGCCGGTTCGCTGGGCGTTTCATGATGGGCCGCCAGCCATTTGCGCATCACGCTTTCAGCGATCGGCGCGCCCTGTTCCCGCGACGCGCTGCTGGCCAGGTCGCGCAGCCAGCGGAAGCCGTGCAGATAGTCGGCAAAGGCCGGGCCGACCGACAGCTTGGCGAAGTCGAGCGCATCGACCGGCAGCTTGTGCCCGCGGAACAGGAAATAGCCCGCCCGCATCGCCGCGCCCGCCCGGCCATCGCCGGGAATGGCGTCATCCGGCACAGCCAGCAGCTTCAGGGGATATTTACCGCGCAGCTTGCGGCCGTGGATCGGCGTCTTCCAGCTGAGCAGATAGAATTGATTGGCGATCTTTTGCGCCAGCGACAGGCCTTTGTCATCCGCGACGCGGATGAGGCGCTTGCCCTGCTCTATGCCGTCGTCGCCGGCATCAGGCGCGGCGTCGGGGGTGGAGCGGCTGGCGATGCGCCGGTGGTCGTTCACCCGCCCCGCAGCTTCCGGATATTGTCGGCATAGGCGGACGGGCCGCCACGGAAGGTGGCGGTGCCCGCGACCAGCACGTCTGCGCCGGCTTCGATCGCCTTGGGCGCGGTGGTGAAATCGATGCCGCCGTCGACCTGCAAGTGAATCTCGCGGCCGGTCTTGTCGATCATCTTGCGGATCGCTTCGATCTTGCGCAGCTGATTGTCGATGAAGCTCTGCCCGCCGAAACCGGGATTGACGCTCATCACCAAGATCAGGTCGACGTCGTCGATCAGATAATCCAGCATCTTGGCCGGGGTGCCGGGGTTCAGCACCACGCCCGCCTTCACGCCCAGCGACTTGATATGCTGGACGGTGCGGTGGATGTGCGGACCCGCTTCGGGATGGACCGTAATGATGTCGGAACCCGCCGCCACGAAGGCTTCGAGATACTGATCGACCGGAGAGATCATCAGATGGACGTCGAAGACCTTCGTCGTGTGCGGGCGCAGCGCCTTCACCACGTTGGGGCCGATGGTGATGTTCGGCACGAAATGGCCGTCCATGACGTCGATATGCACCCAGTCGCATCCCGCTTCGTCGATGGCGCGCACCTCCTCGCCCAGGCGGGCGAAGTCGGCGGAAAGGATGGAGGGCGAGATGAGAATGGAACGGGTCATTAACCGTTCGCCTTAATCGCCACCGGGGGCGAGGGCAACGGACATTTGCAGGCGAGTCGCGATTGTTTCCGCGCTGCGCCTGCGGCGCTTTACAGCATCACGAAAATCGTGGGGTCCAGCCGCTGCGACGCGGGCGCGCCGCGGGGCAGCAACTGCTTGACGCCATGCAGCCCGACCACGACCCCATCATCGTCCAGCACCGGCGCGGCGATCAGTCGCATGGCGCATTGGCCCGCACCGTCGATCTGGTTGATATCGACGTCCAGGGTGAAGCCGCGTTTATGGCGGATGGCATAGGTGCGCAGCCGCTCCATCGCGTCGCGGGAGTCCGGGGTGTAGAGCGACACGGACAGCGGGCGCGATACCGCGCTGTCGCGTTCCAGCCCGAATATGTCATAGACCCCGGCGGTCCAGCTCAGCGCATTGTCGGCCAGGTTGCAATGCCACAGCCCCAGCCCCCGTTCCGCCAGCGCCGCGTCGTTGCGGGCGATGCTGGAATCGAGCAGCACCGGGGCAAGATGTTCGCGCAGGTCGTAGAGCGGCCAGCTATGATTGAGGGGAAGAGGCTCGATCGGACGCACAGGGGGCACCTTTTACGCGGGGAAATCCTCTCTAAGCCCTTCATGGTTAAGGCTTAGTTCGCCCTTTTGGCAAGCCTCGCGATGAAAAATCCGTCCGCGCCGCCCTGCGCCGCCAGCGTGTCGGGCAATGTCCGCAGCCAGCCCTGTGCCGTGGGGGCCATGCCTTCGGGCATTTCGTCAGCTTCCACAGGGATCAGCGCGAAGTCGGGGCGAGCGGCCAGGAAGCGTTCGACCTGCTCTTCGCCCTCGGCCCGTTCCAGTGAGCAGGTGGCGTAGATGATCCGGCCGCCCGGCTTCAGCCAGTCGGCGGCGCGGGCCAGCAGCGCGCTTTGCAGTTCGGCCAGTTCCGCGATCTGGCGCGGGCCGATGCGGTGCAGCACGTCGGGATGACGACGGTAGATGCCTGTCGCGGTGCAGGGCGCATCGAGCAGAATGGCGTCCACCGGCTCCTCCGGCTGCCATGTCCGCAGGTCGGCGGTCGCGACATCGGCGGTCAGGCCGGTGCGCGCCAGATTTTCGGTGAGCCGCTCCAGCCGCTTGCTTGACTGGTCGATCGCGGTGACGCGCCAGCCGGCCGCGGCCAGCTGCATCGTCTTGCCGCCCGGTGCGGCGCACAGGTCCAGCACATCGCGGCCTTCTCCCGGCCCCAGCAGCCGCGCGGCGCAGGAGGCGGCGATATCCTGCACCCACCAGGCGCCGTCCGCAAAGCCGGGCAGGGTGGGTATTGCAACGCTTTCGGGCAGGCGGACATGGCCCGGCGCGAACGACGCGCCACCCAGTTCAGCTGTCCACTTCGCTGTCTCCGCTACGTCGCGCAGGCTGATGTCGACCGGCGGGCGGATCGCATAGGCATGGGCGGCGGCCAGTGGCATGGCGTCGCCCCATTGGGCGGCCCAGCGTTCGGCGACTTGCGCGGGCAGGGTCAGGGGGACGGGCAGGGCGGGTTCGCCGCGCGTCACCGTGCCGAACACGCCATGGACCAGCTTGCGTGGCCCGCCATCGACCAAAGGCAGGGCGGTGGCGATGGCGGCATGGGGCGGGGTGTCGAGCACCAAAGTCTGGACGAGGGCGATGCGCAGCACCATCCGCGCCTTGGCGTCGGGGGGCAGGATCTGCTTGGTCGCGCCGTCGATCAGCGCGTCGAGATCGGGCAGGTGGCGCAGGGTTTCGGCGGCGATCGCATGGACCAGCGCGCGGTCGGCGGGCGGCAATCCCTGCGCCGCGCCATGCAGCGCCAGCTCCAGCGGATCGCCCCGACGCAATACCGCATCGAGCAGTTTCAGCGCGGCGCGGCGGGCGGGAAGGCCGGGGACATCTTCGGGGCGGATTGCGGGACGGCGGGACATGGGCGGCCCCTACGCGCTTTCGCCATCAAAGAAAATGGGAGACGCCAAAGCCAATGGCGAGGAACAGCGCGACCCAGGACAATATGCCGACCCAAAGGGCCAGCCAGTCGGACCGGCGCGGCTTGGGGCGGCTACCCTTGGGCACCACCCGCAGCGAGGAGGGGATGCGTTTGGTGCCGAATGTCGCGACCGCGATGAGCCGTCGCCCAATGCCGTGAAAGAAGCGGGCGGTGTGGCGGGAAAAGACATGATTGACGGTCAGTTCCACGGCAAGGCCGCCGACCTGCCGAAACAGGAAGCCGGCCGCTTCACTGACAACCTCGTCCACCATCAGCGGCCGTGCGGGTCGAGCGCGCTGCGACGGCGCGGGGGCGGCGCTGCTGGAGAGAGGGCGGAGGCGCGGGGCGCTGCGCCGATTGTGGGCGCGCCCATCTGCGCCGCCAAATCCTGTAGCGCGGCGATCCGCTTTTCCGTGGCCGGGTGAGTGGAGAAGAGTTCGCTGACATGGGTCGGCACGATATAGAGCTGCGCCGCGGCCGGATTGCGCTGCGCCACCGGGTTGGGAATCCGCTCGGCCGCTCCCGCGATCTTGGCCAGGGCGGCGGCGAGGGCATGGGGATTGCCGCTGATGGCCGCCCCGGCCCGGTCGGCGCCATATTCGCGGGTGCGGCTGATCGCCATCTGCACGATCATCGCGGCGAAGGGGGCGACGATCACCGCCATCAGGCTGGCGATCATATTGCCATGCCCGCCTTCCCGGTCGCCGCCGCGGAAGAAGAGGCCGAAATTGGCCAGCATCGAAATGGCGCCCGCGATCGTCGCGACCATCGTCATGATGAGCGTGTCGCGGTTCTGCACATGGCCCAGTTCATGCGCCATCACGCCGGCTACCTCGTCGCGACTCAGCATCGAGAGCAGGCCGCTGGTGGCGGCGACGGCGGCGTTTTCCGGGTTGCGGCCGGTGGCGAAGGCGTTGGGCGCGTCCTGGTCGATGATATAGACGCGCGGCATGGGGAGCTGCGCCCGCTGTGCCAGATCGCGCACCAGATTGTAGAAATCGGGCGCGCTCTGCGCATCGACTTCGCGTGCGTCATGCATCCGCAGCACGATCTTGTCGGCGTTCCAGAAGGTGAAGAGGTTCATGCCCGCCGCCACCAGCAGCGCGATCACCGCCCCGCCGCTGCCGCCCAGCGTATAGCCCAACGCCATGAACAGCGCGGTCAGCGCCGCCAGCAATAGGGTCGTCTTCATTCCGCTCACTTGCACTCGCCTCCGTGTCGGCCCAGATAGCATCGCAGTCCTGAATATGGGGGTGATGTCGCCCCTCCGCAATCGAAAGGCCGCCACCATGGGAACCTTCAACGGCAAACGCCCCGCGCATGTGCAGCCGCCTGCGCACCTGTCCAAAAGCCCGCCGGTGCCGCAGCCCGATCCGCTGGACCAGCCCACGCCCCATGACGAGGCGATGAGCCCGGTGCGCTATGGCGATTGGGAGCGGAAGGGCATCGCGATCGATTTCTGAGTTGGCTCTAAATCCTTGATCCTGCTGGCATGACTCGGCTCGCCGTCGATTTTGCACGGCTGCCGATGGCCCGTGCCGCCGCTGCGGGGAGTCAAGCGCCTCGCTCTGGCCTTTTGCCCCGCAAGGCCTGAAGGCTTGGGGTAAGAGGAGATAGTGGGGCGTGGGCGTACAATTGGTTTCTGACGGGAATGGCAAGGCGGTTTCGGATTATGCGCCGGAGGATGCGGCGCTGCTCTGCGCGGTCGGGCGGCTGGTCTGCGCCTGGACGATGCTGGAACAAAGCCTGGAGGCGAAGATCGGCCTGTTGCGCGACGCCATGGGCGACATACGCACCGTGGGCGCGCGGACCCGGCCAAGCATGGCCAAGCTGATGACCGAATTGCGCACGATGGTCGCGATGCGGGACCGGCGCAACGCCAGCGCGCTGACCGAAATTTCCGCGATCGAGCGCGACATACAGCGGATCGACCGCTTCCGCGCGCTCATCATCCAGGGGTTTCACCAGCCCGAACCGGGCGGATTTACCTGCCGCGACAGCCGCAACACGATCCATCATGTCGCCTTCGATCATCTCGATGGCGAAATCGCTGCGCTGGAAGGTGTCGCCAGCCGTCTTCTTGCCGTGTAGGGCGACGCCTTTTCGAATAGTGCGCTCGCCAATTCGTTCGTCTTGCCCATGTCTTAAATCGGGCTGAAAAACCCGCCACACATCATCATAACATGCGCGCGACGCTTGACCTTTTCTGCACGGGCGGCAATTCAAAGCCCGATCGCGTCCGCGTGAAAGGGATACCAACTTGACCAAGCCGATTCGTAAAGCCGTTTTCCCTGTCGCCGGGCTTGGCACGCGATTTCTGCCTGCCACTAAAGCGGTGCCCAAGGAATTGCTGCCGGTGGTCGATCGTCCGCTAATCCAATATGCGGTGGATGAAGCGCGCGAAGCGGGGATCGAGCAGTTCATCTTCGTGACCGGTCGCGGCAAGGGCGCAATCGAGGATTATTTCGACATCGCTTTCGAATGCGAGACGTTGCAGCGCGAGCGCGGCAAGGATTTGTCGGCGCTGGAAGGGACGCGGCTCGATCCGGGCAATGCCGTCTTCCTGCGCCAGCAGGAATCGCTGGGCCTGGGCCACGCCATCTGGGTGGCGCGCGACATCATCGGCGACGAACCCTTCGCCATCCTGCTGCCCGACGAATTTATGAAGGGCGAAAAGGGCAATGGCTGCATGAAGCAGATGGTCGACGCCTATGAGAAGGTCGGCGGCAATCTGGTCTGCGCGCTGGAAATTCCGATGGATCAGACGCCCAGCTATGGCGTGATCGATCCGGGCGCGCGCGACGGCGCGCTGACGGAGGTCAAGGGGCTGGTCGAAAAGCCAAAGCTCGGCACCGCGCCCAGCAACTTGATCCTGCCGGGCCGCTACATCCTTCAGCCCGACGTCATGAAGATCCTGGAAAACCAGGAAAAGGGCGCTGGCGGCGAAATCCAGCTGACCGACGCCATGGCCTCGCTGATCGGCAAGCAGCCTTTCCACGGCGTCGCCTTCGACGGTCGCCGCTTCGATTGCGGGTCGAAGGCCGGCTATATCGAGGCGAACCTGGCGCTGGCGCTCGAGCGCGCGGATCTGGGCGACCATATCCGCGCCTTCGCGACGGCGGAACTGGCGCGCTGAACTGCAGCTTGACGTGCTCCCGCGTAGGCGGGAGCACGGAACGAATGAAAAAAGGCGGCTCCCCATAGGAAGCCGCCTTTTTTCATATCGTTGAACCTGGGTGCTCAGAACGGCACTTCGTCGTCCAGGTCATTGTCGAAATTGGGGCTGCCCGCGCGGCTGGCGCCACCGCCGCCACCTGCGCTGCCCTGCGATCGTCCGCCGCCGAAGCCGCCGCCACTCGAAGCACCGCCCCCGAAATCATCATAACCGCCCGACGATGCGCCCCAGTCGCTCACGCCCTGCTGCGAACGGCCGCCACCGCCGCCACCCTGGCCGCCGCCGCCCGGCGCGCCGTCCAGCATGGTCAGCACCGCGCCCGGTCCCGACAGCGCGACTTCGGTCGTGTAGCGGTCATTGCCCGACTGGTCCTGCCATTTGCGGGTGCGCAACTGGCCCTCGATATAGATTTTGCTGCCCTTGCGCAGGAAACGCTCGGCCACGCCGACCAGGCCTTCGCCGTTGATGACGACATTATGCCATTCGGTGCGCTCTTTTTTCTCGCCGGTCATCCGGTCTTTCCAGCTTTCGGATGTCGCGATGCGCAGATTGCAAATCTTGCCACCATTCTGGAAGCTTTTGACTTCCGGGTCGGCACCCAGATTGCCGACCAGAATGACCTTGTTGACAGACCCTGCCATGATTCCTCCGAAACTCTAAAGCCGCCTCTTATAGTCCTGCCGCTTTCGCCGTCTAGGCGGAAGCTACCCCAAACCCAAAGCGGTTGCGGTCCAGTAGGTGATGCCCGCCGCGACATAGGCCAGCGCAAACAGGTAACCGACCATGAATAGCGGCCATTTCCAGCCGTTCGTCTCGCGCCGGGTGACGGCGATGGTCGATATGCACTGGGGCGCAAAGATGAACCAGGCGAGGAAGGCGAGGGCGGTGGGCAGCGGCCACTGGTCCTTCAGCCGATCGCCGAGACTCCGTTCCAGCAGCGCTTCATCGTCGCCCGCGTCGATCGAATAGACGGTGGCGAGCGCCGACACCGCGACCTCGCGCGCCGCCATTGCCGGGATCAGCGCCAGCGAAATGTCGCGGTTGAAGCCGATCGGCTCCAGCACGACGTTGAGGCCGCTCGCGATCCGCCCGGCGATCGAATGATCGACCTGGCTGGTGGGATCGCCATCAGGCACGCGCGGGAAGCTCAAGAGCAGCCATAGGATCACGGTCGATGTGAAGATGATCGTGCCGGCGCGCTTGAGGAAGATGACCGCGCGCTGCCACAGGCCGAGCAATATGTCCTGCGGGCGGGGCCACTGATATTTCGGCATTTCCATCAGGAAGCCGCCGCTCGCCCCCTTGGTCACGGTCATGCGTAGCAGCATCGCGACCAGCATCGCGCCGACGATGCCGGCCAGATAGAGGCAGAAGAGGACGAAGCCCTGAAGGCCCACGCCCGGCAACACGTCGCGGGCGGGAATGAAGGCACCGATGATGACCGCATAGACCGGCAGCCGCGCCGAACAGGTCATCAGCGGCGCGATCAGGATCGTGGTCAGCCGGTCGCGGGGGTCGGCGATGGTCCGCGTCGCCATGATGCCGGGAATGGCGCAGGCGAAGGAGGACAGAAGCGGGATGAAGGCGCGGCCCGACAGGCCGACCTTCGCCATCAGCCCGTCCATCAGGAAGGCGGCGCGGACCATATAGCCGGTCGCCTCCAGCATCAGGATGAAGAAGAACAGGATGAGGATCTGTGGCAGGAACACCACCACCGATCCGACGCCGTTGATGATGCCATCGACCAGGAAAGAGCGGAATATGCCGTCGGGCAGGGCGGTGCGCACCGCATTGGCGATGGCTTCGGCAAAGCCCTCGATCATCGCGATCGGCGCTTCGGACCAGGCATAGACCGCCTGGAACATGACGAACAGCAGGCCGAGCAGCAGGATGAGGCCAAAGACGGGATGCAGCGCCACCCGGTCGACCGCGGCGGTCAGCCGGCGGGAGGGGGTTTCGCGCACGATTGTCGCGCGCGCGATGCGGCCCGCTTCCTTGCGCACCGCATCGAAATCCTGCGCGGCGCCGGTGGGATAGGCGCGTGGCGCGCCGTTCAGCAGCCCTTCCAGTTCCTGTCGCAGATGATCCAGGCCGCGCTTGCGCACCGCCACGGTCGATATCACCGGCACGCCCAGTTCGCGCGCCAGCACCGCCGCGTCCAGTTCCAGCCCGTCGCGGGTGGCGAGGTCGACCATGTTGAGCGCGACGATCGTCGGCAGGCCGAGCGCCAGCAGTTCTAGGGCAAAGCGCAGATGATTGTCCAGATTGGCGGCATCGACCACGATCACCAGCGCGTCGGGTCGCTTTTCACCGGCCTGCTTGCCCATTACGACGTCGCGGGTGACCTGCTCGTCCGGGCTGCCGGGGTCCAGGCTGTAGGTGCCCGGCAGATCGACTAGTTCGACCGGGCGGCCATCGGACAGGGCCAGCCGCCCCGCCTTGCGCTCCACCGTGACGCCCGGATAATTGCCCAGCTTCTGCCGCGCGCCGGTCAGCGCGTTGAACAGCGCGCTCTTGCCGGCATTGGGATTGCCGACCAGCGCGACCAGCGGCAGCGCGCTCATGCCTCCTGCTCCGGTCCGGTGCGCACCGTCACCGCGGCGGCATGGTTACGGCGCATCGCCACGGTCATGCGGCCGATCTTGCAGGCGATCGGCCCCTTGCCGAAAATTCCGCCATGGTGCAGCGCTTCGACGCTGGCGCCCTCACACAGGCCAAATTCGCGCAACCGCTGTCCTTCGGAGGGCGTGAGAACGGACCAGTCGATCAGGTCGACATAGGCGGGCTGGCGCAGCGGCAGGTCGGTAAGACGCAAAGGAAGGATACTCGCGGGCTATTTCTGCGAGTGACTATCAATACCGATTGGGAAAGGCCAGCGCGAATCGCGTGCCGCCCGGATCACGCCCACTCAGATAGCGGGGTAGCGCAAGCGGCCGATGAAGCGCGACAGGCTCAGCCGCTCACCGCCGCCCACGCCCTTGACCTTCGCTTTGAACTTTTCGAAGCGCATCACATCTTCGATCCGGCGCGCCAGGAAAGCGCGGCTGTCGGCATGACCCTCGCTCTCGTCATCCACGAACACCAGCAGCGTGGCGGTATAGAGAGCGGCCAGCGTCGTGCGCTTGCTGTAATGGGCCAGGTCGGTCGTCGTGTCGCCCGCCGCGCGCCACATGACATCCGCCGCGCGCCAGCCAAGCTTGGCGGCGCGCATGGCGTTGGTCGGCAGCGCGAGGATAGCGATCGCGCGGCGCAGCGCTTCGCGGTCTGGCGCTAGCAACTCCAGGCGCGCCTCGACCAACGCCGTGATTTTTCGGCGGATCGACATCGTTGCCAACTCGTCCGCCGGCAGCGCGTCGACCATGCGCGTATCGATGCTGGCGAACCAGGCGTCGATCATGTCGATCGCGCCATCGGCGAAGGCAAGGGCGGCGATGTCCGCATCCACGCTTTTTTCCGCCGCGGCCATGGCCACGGCCGGCGGTCGCCAGCCGTCGAAAGCGGCATGGCGCGCCAGCGCGGGGGCCAGCAGCGCGCGGATTTCGTCCAGGGTGAGGTCCGATGTTTCGCTCATAGGGCTTATCTAGGCGCGCGAGGGCAGGCGTACAAGCACCAGCGCTGCGGCCACCGCCGCCGTGCCGACCATGTCGATGGGGCTGAGCCATTCGCCGAACAGCAACCAGCCGAGCAGCGCCGCCACCGCCGGTTGCAGCAGCAGGCTGACTCCCAGCACCAGCGGCGAGAACCAGCCGATCGCATAGGTCAGCAGCCCCTGGCCGATCAGTTGGCTCGACAGCGCCAATATGATGAGCGGGGTCCAGTTCCCCGGCATCACCCGTTCGCCCAGCGCCAGCGCGCACAGCAGCAGCGCCGGCGCGCTGACCACGCTCGACACGGCCAGCACCGACCAACTGTCCAGCCGCCCGCGCACCTTCTGCACGATCAGCAGATAAGCGGTGTAGAGGATGCCCGCGACCAGGCAGAGCAGGTCGCCCTTGAGGTTACCGATCGACAGGTCGTAGCTGCCGCCCATCATGACGAGCGCCCCTGCGCCCGCCAGCGCCAGCGCGGCCGCCTGCAATCCGCGGGGCTTCTGGCGCAGCACCAGCATCCCCCAGGCGGGCAGGAACAGCCCGCTCATATTGCCGAATATCGTGGCGTTGGCGACCTTGGTATAGAGGATGCCAACATGCCAGGCGGCCAGGTCGGCCGCGAAGACGAGGCCAGCGAAGACCAGCGCGATCCATTCGCCGCGCGTGGGCGGCGTGCGCCTTATGCCCGGCCGCGCCAGCAGCAGCAGGAAGGGCAGGGCGAGCGCCAGCCGCCAGAAGGCCGCCGCCACCGGTCCGACATCGGACAGGCGCACCAGCACCGGCCCCAGCGGCAGGATCAAATTCGCCAGCACCAGCGCCGGAAAGGCGAGGCGCGGCATATCGATCCGCGCGGCGGGGGTTGAACTCGACATCCCGGCTCCCTAGCTGGCTTTACGCATCAAGTCCCGTTGCAAATTGCAACTATGATTGAGAGAGATTCCATGACGACCCTGTTCGATCCGATCCAGATCGGTGCCATCGACGCGCCAAACCGCATCCTGATGGCCCCGCTGACCCGCGGCCGCGCCACCCGCAACCATGTGCCTACCCCGATCATGGTGGACTATTATCGCCAGCGCGCGTCGGCGGGCCTGATCATCAGCGAAGCGACCGGCATTTCGCGCCAGGGGCTTGGCTGGCCCTATGCGCCGGGCATATGGTCCGACGAGCAGGTTGCCGCATGGCGGCCGGTGACGCAAGCCGTCCATGATGCGGGTGGCCGGATCGTCGTCCAACTCTGGCATATGGGGCGTCAGGTCCATAGCAGCGTGACGGGCGAGCAGCCGGTGTCGTCCAGCGCGACCGCGACGGCGGGCGACGCGCATACTTACGAAGGCAAGGCGCCGTTCGAAACCGCCCGGCCGCTCAGCGTCGACGAAATTCCTGGCCTGATCGACACCTATGTCCGCGCCGCGCATAATGCGATCGCCGCCGGGTTCGACGGGGTGCAGATTCATGCCGCCAACGGCTATCTGATCGACCAGTTCCTGCGCGACAACGCCAATTTCCGCACCGACGAATATGGCGGCAGCGTGGAAAATCGCGTGCGGCTGCTCGCGGAAGTGACGCAGGCGGTAGTGGATGCGATCGGCGCGGACCGCGTGTCGGTGCGCCTGTCCCCCAATGGCGATTCGCAGGGCGTGGACGACAGCGATCCCGCCAGCCTCTTCGCCCATGCCGCCGACGTGCTGGACGCGATCGGCATCGCGTCGCTCGAATTGCGCGAACCGGGACCGGACGGCACGTTCGGCGCGACCGATGTGCCGCGCCAGTCGCCGCTGATCCGCCAGCATTTCAAGGGACCGCTGATCCTGAACAGCGATTATGATGTCGACCGGGCGCAGGCGGATCTGGCCAGCGGCCTGGCCGACGCGATCAGCTTCGGCCGCCCGCTGATGGCCAACCCCGATCTGGTGGAGCGATTCCGCATCGGCGCGCCGCTCAATCCCATTCAGGATATGACAACCTGGTATGCGCTGGGCGAGACAGGCTATACCGATTATCCGACGCTGGCGCAGGAAAAGGCGGACGCCTGAACCCTGCTATGGGCGAATGAAAAGGGCTCCGTAAGGAGCCCTTTTTTACATGCCGAAGCGTTCGCGCAGGGCGAGCATGGCGATGGCGGCCTTAGCCGCCTCGCCGCCCTTGTCCTTTTCGGTCGGCTTGGCGCGAGTCAGCGCCTGCGCTTCATTCTCGACCGTCAGGATGCCGTTGCCGATCGCAATCGCGTCCATGCTCAGCGCCATCAGGCCGCGGGCACTTTCGTTTGACACCACTTCGAAATGATAGGTTTCGCCGCGGATCACCACGCCGATCGCGACGAAGCCGTCATAACGGCCGCTTTCCGCCGCCAGCGCGATCGCGCCGGGGATTTCCAGCGCGCCCGGCACCGTCACCACCTCATATTTATGACCGGCCTCGTCCAGCGCGGCTTTGGCGCCTTCGATCAGCAGGTCGTTCAGATGGTCATAGAAGCGCGCTTCGACGATCAGAAATTTTGCCATGATGCTATGTCCTTACAGCTCGATCGGCCGTTGCCCAACCACGGCCAGGTCATAGCCGTCAAGCGCGATCAGGCTGCGGTGGCTGTTGGTCAGCAGGATCATGTCATGCACCCCCAGGTCCGCCAGAATTTGCGCGCCCGCGCCATAGTTGCGCAATTCGTCCATGTCGCCCGTCACGATGCCGGCATTATATTGCAGCATCCGGGTCAGCATGTCGGGTTCGTCGCCGCGCAGGATGACGATGATGCCAGCGCCTTCGTCGCCGATAATCTCCATACAGCGCGGCAGCAGGCCCGTGCGCGCGCCCAGCTTGCCGAATGTATCGCTCAGTGGCGACATCTGGTGCATGCGCACCAAAGTCGGCTTTTCGGGATCGACATGGCCCTTTTGCAGCACCAGCTGTTCGGTCTGGGTCGCCTTGTTGTAGAAGCTGATCGCCTTCCAGTCGCCGCCCCAGCGGCTGTCGAACGTGGTTTCGGCGCGCCGCTCGATCATATGGTCGTGACGACGGCGATAGGCGATCAGGTCGCGGATCGTGCCGATCTTCATCTTATGCTTCTGGGCGAAGGGGATGAGGTCGTCGAGGCGCGCCATCGTGCCGTCGTCCTTCATCACTTCGCAGATGACGCCCGACGGGTTGAGGCCCGCCAGCCGCGCGACGTCGACCGCCGCTTCGGTATGGCCGGTGCGCACCAGCACGCCGCCATCCTTGGCGATCAGCGGGAAGACATGGCCGGGCGTGACGATGTCGACCTTGCCCTTCGACCCGTCGATCGCGACGGACACGGTGCGGGCGCGGTCGGCGGCGCTGATGCCGGTGGTCACGCCTTCGCGCGCCTCGATCGACACGGTGAAGGCGGTTTCATGCCGGGTGCCGTTGTTACGGCTCATCAGGTCCAGGCCCAGTTCCTCGGTCCGGCTCTTGGTCAGCGCCAAGCAGATGAGGCCGCGGCCGTGGGTGGCCATGAAATTGATCGCGTCAGGGGTCGCCATCTGCGCCGGGATGACCAGGTCGCCCTCATTCTCGCGATCCTCGTCATCGACCAGGATGAACATGCGGCCGTTGCGGGCTTCGTTGATGATCTCTTCGGGGCTGGCCAGCGCGGTGCCGCCTTCACGCTTGAGCAGGTAGGATTCCAGCTTGCCCAGCGTGTCGGCGGTCGGGTTCCAGTCGCCTTCGCCCAGCTTGCGCAGCGAATTGGCATGGAGGCCAGCGGCGCGCGCTAGGCCGGAACGGGACATGCCGCCATCGGTGACGAGGCTGCGGACGGTATCGATAAGGGCAGAGGACATGGAAACGACTCCTTCCCACCAGTGGGATCGCATCGCATATCACACTGCAATGTGATTAATTCAAGATATAATCACATGCTGCGGTTGCGAAGACTCTGCATCCGGTCCAAATAGCGCGCCAGCACGTCAATCTCCAGGTTGAAAGCGCGCCCGTCGGGCAGCGCGTCCAGCGTGGTTGCGGCGGCGGTGTGCGGGATGATGTTCAGCCCGAAATGCACGCTGCCGTCGGCCTGGTCATCGACGCTGTTGACCGTCAGCGAAATGCCGTCGAGCGTGATCGATCCCTTGGCCGCCAGCGCGGCGGCGAGGTCGGCGGGCGCGCCGATCGTCAGCCGGGTCGAATCGCCTTCGCTGACCGCCGACACCAGATGGCCGATGCCATCGACATGGCCGGTCACGATATGCCCGCCCAGTTCGTCGCCGACCTTGAGCGCCCGTTCCAGGTTCAGCCGGCCCCCCTCGGCCCACAGGCCGGGTGCTGTACGCGCGATCGTTTCGGCCGACAGGTCCACCGCGAACCAGTCCGCGCCTTTTTCAACCACCGTCAGGCAGGCGCCCGAACACGCGATCGACGCGCCGATGGCGACGCCGTCCATGGCATAGGCGCAACCGATGACCAGCCGCAGGTCGCCGCGCTGCTCATGGGTGCGGATGGTCCCGATGTCGGTGATGATGCCGGTGAACATGAAACGCAAAGGCCCTTATAAACCACACGGAAACTGGAAACTGGCTCTAAGCGTTGCGAACCGCTTCGTAAACCTCCAGCCGATCGACGCCCAGTTGTCGCATGTCGGTCATCCGCCAGCGGCCATGGGCGTCTGCCAGGTCGAACAGGCCGATGTCGCCGATCCCGGCCAAGCCGGACCCTATGACGATCGGCGCGCGATAGAGCAGCAGCCGGTCGACCAGCCCGGCGCGCAGGAAGGCGGCCGCCGTTTCCGCCCCGCCCTCTACCAGCAGATGATCGACCCGCTCCAGCGTCGCAATCTCCTCTGGCGCGCCGATCCGGGTCCAGCCCGCCGGCGCGTCGCCCCGGCTCAGCAGCACCCGGCGCGGCGATCGATCCGCCAGCCCCGCCAGCCGTACGTCCAGCGACGGGGCGTCGGCCCGCAACGTGCCGCCGCCCACCAGGATGGCGTCATGCCGCGCCCGCTCCATATGGGCATGGGCGCGCGCGTCCGGGCCGGTGATCCAGCGGCTCGATCCATCCGCCAGTGCGATGCGTCCGTCCAGCGAGAGGCCAAGCTTCAACGTCACATGCGGCCGTCCCAGCGTCTGGCGCAGCACGAATCCGGCCATGGCGCGGGCGGCCTCGTCCGCCATCAGGCCCATGTCCACCGTCACGCCCCGATCGCGCAGCCAGGCGGCGCCCTGTCCGTCGGTGCGTGGATCGGGATCGCGCAGCGCGATCACCATGCGGGCGATGCCGGCGCGGGCCATCAGGTCGGCGCAGCGCGGGCCGCGCGGGGACAGATGGAAACAGGGCTCCAGCGTGACATAGGCGGTCGCGCCTGCGGCCCGGTCCATCGCCTGGTCCAGCGCCTGCGCCTCGGCATGGGGGCGGCCGCCCTTCTGGGTCCAGCCGCGCCCAACGACGTGGCCGTCGCGCACGATCAGGCAGCCGACATTGGGATTGGGAGTGGAAAGGCCACGCCCGCGCCCCGACAGGGCGATGGAGGCGGCCATGTAGCGCCGGTCCTGTGCAGACGGCGTTGGCGAGGACGGGGCCTGTGGGGGCGAAGCCGGCTCGCTCAGGGCTGGGCGGCTCCCGCAGGCGGCGCGCCCGGCGTCTTCTTCGTCGCTTCCGCCTTGGCCAGCCGGTCGTCCAGCAGCGCGTCGATTTGCTTCACCGCTTCCTTGCGGCGGGCGGTGTTGCGGGCTTCCTCCTCGCGCCATTCGATGCCGAAGGCGTCGGCGAAGCCCTGCATCTTGGCCTGATTCTTCAGTAGCGCCGCCTCGCGCTTGGCGAAGTCGATCTTCTGTTGCAGGATGATCGCGGCGTCGGACCGGTTCGCGTCCCAACTCTGGACATAGATGATCTTGTTGCGCGTCGGCATCGTATTGGTGTTCGCGTCGACGATGAACGCCCAGATGATGACATAGGTCAGCGCAGCCGAAACGCCCAGCAGCGGCCATTTATGCCGCCGCTGCTGCTTGAAATAGCCCCAGAAATCGCCAAGCGCGCTTTTGGGGGAAACGGGCCGGGGAAAGATCGCCATGCCGCCCTTATAGGACAGGGCGGGCGCAGATGCAAAATGGTCCATGATGGCGTTCCCCGAAATTCCCTTTCTTTCCCCGCGGCGACCTTGCCCTATCGCTCCGTCAGGGTGAAGCGCACCGTCAGAACTTTGGACGAAGCCACCGCCACGCCGTCGCGGGTCGCCGGGCGGAAACGCCATTTGCGCAGGGCGTGGCGCTGGGTCGCGGCCCAGAAGCTTTCGTCGGTGGCGGAGACTTTTTCGATGGCGGTGACGCGGCCTTCGGCGTTGATCGTCACGCGCACCGTCACTGTCCCTTCCAGCCCCTGACGGATCATCGCACCGGGATAATCGGGCTGGAAGGCGGCAAGGGCGCGTGGATCGATCTGGGGTTCGGTCAGCACCGGATCGGCTAGGGGCGGCGGCGGTGGAGCGATATAGGGTTGGATCGGACCTGTGCCGGTTCCGCCACCCCCGGTTGCGGTCAACGGCGGATCGCCTGTAGGTAGGTCGATCAGTGGATCGGTGACGGTCGGCTGCGCTCGCGGCTGCGGCCGGGTCTGCACCTTGGGATCGACCTGCTTCTCGACCACCGGTTCGGGTGGTTTGGGAAGGGGGATATGTCTGGTCTCGATGGGCTTGGAGGGGATGAATACGTCGATCACCTCCTTGGGGATCAGCAGGAAGGCGCCGATCAGCAGCCCATGCACCGCCACCGTGCCGCCCAGGCCCAGCGGCGATTTGCGCCTCGCGCCATAGCGCGCTGGCCCGCTTGGTTCCGTCACCCGATTCGTTGTGCTGTGTCCAATGGCCGATAGGGTCATGAGTCGCATCGTCTGGCTCCTCGTCTGTCGCATCCTCTCGCCGATGTCGGTTCTTCTTGCCCGAACCGTGATCGTCGATGAAATGATACAACATCATTTAATGATATGTTGCAACATCATTTAATGATATGTTGCAACATCATTTTTAGGCGGCGTGCAACATTGCGGCTGCATCGCGACATATGGCGGCAAAGCAAGGGTGCGAAAGCAGGGGCGATCCCGCTTTCAGGAGCCTTCATGCGTTTTCGCAACTGCCTATCTGCTGTCTCACTCGCTGTCGCGCTGCTCGCCTCCGCGCCGCTTCTGGCGCAGCCCGCTGGCCCTGAAGATGGTCCCTGGGCAGCGGATGCCGATGGCGACGGCCGAATCACGCGGGACGAGATGCGCGCCTATATGGAGCGCCGCTTCGGTCTAATGGACCAGGACAGCGACGGGCTGGTGCCGGTGCAGGCGATGCAGCGGATGCTGGGACATGAGCGGCAGGCGCGCCCCTCTGCGGAGGGCGAGGCTGGCAAAGACGGCGGTCCCGGCAAGGGACGAGGTGGTCCTGGCGGTCCCGGTGGCGGTGGTCCCGGTGGAGGCGCTGGTGGCCCCGGTGGCGCAGGCGGTCCGCCGCCCGGCGGTCGTCCGCGCGGCGGCGATCGCGCCGACGCTGCGCCGCCAGCGCCGCCGCCGGGTCGCGCCATGCCCTATCCCGAAGACAGCAATGACGATGGCCAGATCGACCGCGCCGAATTTCTCACCCCCGCGCTCGCCATGTTCGTCGATCAGGACCGCAATGGCGACGGCGTGCTGACCGCCAACGAACTGCCGCTGCCGCCGGGCGGTGAGGGGCGTGTCCCAGACTGAGTTTTCCAGCCAGGAATCGGCCGCCTCTCCTCTCCTCTGCGCGGCCGGTTCCGCCGGGGCGCGTCGTTTGGCCCGACGCGCTCCGGCATCTTTTCGGGCGATGCGCTAACGCGCGTGCCAAGACGGTGCCAGCCCACACCCCCACCCGGCACCCATAGAATACGGCCGTTGGGTGGCCGGGTGGGGGTGTGGGCTGGTGCGGTTCTACTTCAAAAAAATGTATCGACCGTGTGGATCGCGAGGCCCACCAGACCGCCGACCAGCGTGCCGTTGACGCGGATATATTGCAGGTCGCGCCCGACGGCATTTTCCAAGCGACTGGTGACCGTGCCCGCATCCCACCCACGTACCGTGTCGCTGACCAGCCGCACGATTGCGTCGCCATAGCTGGCAGTCGCGCCCACCGCGGCGCGGCGCACGAAGCGGTTGATGACCAGCCGCAACCGCGCCTCCTGCTGCAACGTGCCACCTAGTTGGCGCAGCGCTTCGCCCAGCCGCCCGGCCATCGCCTTGCCCGGATCGCGCACCGCGCGCAGCAGGCCGGCGCGCGCCTGTTCCGACATTCCCTCGATCCAGCGCTGCATCGCCGGATTATCGACGATCTCGTCGCGGATCTTGGCGACCTTGGCCTGCATCTCCAGGTCGAATTGCAGGTCGAAGGCGAGTTTCGCCATGCCTTCCTCCGCCTTCAGGCGCAGGCTGTGGCCCGGATCGGCGGCCATGTCCGCCAGCATCTTGCGCAGGCCCGACAGGATGGCGTTGGCCAGATTTTCGTCCAGCCCGGTCCAGCGCAGCACCTTGCCCGCCCGTTCCTGCACCATCTGGCGGATCAGATGCTCGTTCGCCTCCAGCGTGCGGTCCGCCCAATGGATGATGCCGTCCATCACCGGGGCGTGGCGGCCGTCGCGCATCGCCGCCTCGATCGCTTGCCCCGCCAGCGGGCCGATATTGATCGCGCGCAGCCGCTGGCCGATCGCGCCCTTCACCATGCCGCCCAGCCGTTCCTGGTCCAGCGCCTCCAATATGTCGGCCACCAGCCGCGACGCGCCCTCGCGCAGCCGCCCGTCGCCTTCGGACGGGCTGGCCAGGAAGCGTCCGGCGGCGGCGGCGACGTCCATGCCGCGCATCCGCCGCGCGACCACGGCTGGGGTCAGGAAGTTGTCGCGCAGGAAAAGGGCGAGCGTATCGCCGATCCGGTCCTTGTTGCGCGGAATGATCGCGGTGTGCGGGATGGGCAGGCCCATCGGGTGGCGGAACAGCGCGGTGACCGCGAACCAGTCTGCCAGGCCGCCGACCATCGCCGCCTCGGCGAAGGCCTGGACGAAGCCGATGGCGGGGTGGAGGTGGACGGTGGCACGCGCCGTGACGAACACCACCGCCATCGCCACCAGCATCCCCGTCGCTACCAGCCGCATGCCCCGCGCAGGGTGCGGGGCAAATTCGCCTCTGGGCCGGGGGATGCGAAGCAGCGTCATGGCCGTCCAACGGTTACGCCGCCGTTTCGTTCAGGCAAAGCCTTCTTTTACCGGCCTTACTCGGCGGGGTGCGGATGGACCGGTCGATCCTTGTCGTCGCCGGCCTTATAGGTCAACAGACCCCGGCCCAGTCGCGGCCCGACCCAGCTTTCGATCGCCACCGCCAGGCTGAAGGTCGCCGGCACGATCACCAGCGTCAGCACCGTCGACAGCAGCAGGCCGCCGATCACGGTGATGCCCATCGGCGCGCGCCAGGCACCGTCGCCCGACAGGGCGAGTGCGGTCGGCACCATGCCCGCGACCATCGCGACCGTGGTCATGACAATCGGCTGGGCGCGCTTGTGCCCGGCATCCACGATCGCCTCGAACTTGGGCACGCCCTTCTCCATCTCCTCCAGCGCGAAGTCGATGACGAGGATCGAGTTTTTGGCGACGATGCCCAGCAGCATCAAAAGGCCGATCAACACCGGCATGGAGATGGGCTGTCCCGCGATATGCAGCGCCAAAGCGCCGCCCAGCGGGGCGAGCAGCAGCGATCCCAGATTGACGAAGGGCGGCATGATCCGCTTGTAGAGCAGCACCAGCACCGCCAGCACCAGCAGGATGCCGGATGCGACAGCGATCATGAAATTGGTCAGCATTTCCGCCTGGAACTTGCTGTCGCCGGCATTGATCTTCTGGATGCCCTGGACCTTGCCGTCATTGATCGCCTTCATCAGTGGCAGGGCGTTGATCTTCTGCGTTGCCTGGCTGGTGACGATGCCGGGGGCCAGGTCCGCGCCCACGACGATGCGGCGAATCTGGTTGTAACGGCGGATCTGCGTCGGCCCCGCGCCAAAATGGATGTCGGCGACGACCTTGAGCGGCACCGATCCGCCGCTGACCGTAGGCACCGGCATGTTCTGGATCGTCGCGATATCCTTGCGGCTATCCTCGGCGATCGACACGCGGATCGGAATCTGACGGTCGGACAGCGAGAATTTGGCGCTGTTCTGGTCGATGTCGCCGATTGTTGCGATGCGGATCGACTGGCTGAGCGCGGCGGTGGTCACGCCCAGGCTGGCGGCCAGGTCCAGACGCGGGGTGATGATGATTTCGGGCCGTTGCATATCGCCCTGCACGCGCGGCGCGCGCAATTCGGGGATACGCGCCATTTCCGCGACCAGCTGATTGGCGGTGCGTTCCAGCTTTTCCGGGTCGTCGGAGCCGAACATCATGATGATGTCGCGGCCAAAGCCGCCGCCTGATTGCGACTGGAAATTGACTCGCGCGTCGGCGACGGTCTGGAATTGCGGCGCGATCTTGCGCTCCCAATCGACCGAACTGATCGGGCGGCTCTTCTTGAGCGTCAGGAAGATGTCGGCCATGGTCGGCTCGATATCGGCGAAGGCGGCCTCCACCACGTCCGTATCGGCGGCCAGCATGTCGGCGACCTTGCGGGTGATGGCGGTCGTCTGCGCCAGCGTGCTGCCCGGCACCGTCTCGATCTTCACCTGGCTGAAATCGGTGTTGGTGACCGGCTGGAACGTCATCGGCAGCGTGGCGAAGGCGATGATCGTGGCGACGAACGCCAACGCGCCGATGCCCACCGTCCAGACGCGATGGTCCAAAAACAGGCCGGTAAAGCGCCGCCAGCCGCCCCGTGCGCGATGGGCGATCGCCCGGCGCTCGTCCAGCGACCAGCGCAGCACGCTCATATAGCGGTCCATCATCCAGCCTTCGCCATGGCTTTCCTCGCCATGGGCCTTGAGGAAATAGGCCGCGATCATGGGCGTGATGAGGCGCGCGACGGCCAGGCTCATCAGCACCGACACGACCACGGTCATGCCGAACTGGATGAAGAACTGGCCCGATATGCCAGGCATCAGGGCGACCGGCAGGAACACCGCGACGATCGCCATGGTGGTGGCCAGCACGGCCAGGCCGATTTCGTCCGCGGCGTCGATCGACGCCTGATAGGCGGATTTGCCCATGCGCATATGGCGCACGATATTCTCGATCTCCACGATCGCGTCATCGACCAGCACGCCCGCGACCAGGCTGAGCGCCAGCAGCGAAATGCCGTTCAGGGTGAAGCCCATCATCTCCATGAACCAGAAGGTCGGGATCGCCGACAGCGGGATCGCCAGCGCCGAAATCATCGTCGCGCGCCAGTCGCGCAGGAACAGGAAGACGATCACGACCGCCAGCACCGCCCCCTCAATCATCGCGGCCATGGCCGAATGATATTGTTCCTTGGTGTAACCGACGCTGGTGTAGAGTTCCTTGAACTGGACCTTGGGATTTTCTTTCTTCAGCTTGTCCAACTCCGCCATCGCGTCGTCATAGACGGTGACGTCGGACGATCCTTTGGCCTTTTCCATGCTGAAACTGGTGACTTGCCGCCCGTTCATCAGCGACAGGTTGCGCTGTTCGGCATACATGTCGCGCACGTCGGCGATGTCGGCCAGCTTGACCGTCCGGGCGCCGCTGATCGCGATCTGGGTCGCGCCCAGGTCGCGGGCGTTGCGGGCGTTGCCCAACACGCGGATCGATTGTTCGGCGCCGGCGATTTCCGTACGGCCACCCGCCGCGTTCAGGTTGACCTGGTTCAGCTGTTGATTGACCTGGGCGGCGGTGATGCCGAACGCCTGTAGCTTGGCCGGGTCCAATATGACGCGGATTTCGCGGCTGACGCCGCCGCCGCGGTTGACCGCCGCCATGCCGCTGACCGACAGCAGTCGCTTGGCCACCGTATTGTCGACATACCAGGACAGTTCCTCCAGCGTCATGTCGGTGGCTTCGGCGCTGAAATAGGCGATCGGTCCGCCATCGATGTCGATGCGGGTGACCTGCGGCTCCAATATGCCGTCGGGCAGGTCGCTGCGGATCTGGTCGACGGCGTTCTTGACGTCGTTGACCGCGCGGTCAACCGGGGTGCCGATCTGGAACTGGACGTTGGTGAGCGACCGCCCTTCGGACGCGAAGGAGGTGATCTCGTCGACGCCGCTGATGCCGCGTACCGCCGCTTCGACCCGCTGCGTGACCTGCGTTTCCAGCTCGGTCGGGGCCGCGCCGGGCTGGCTGACGACGACGCTGACCGCCGGGAAGCTGATGTCCGGGTTGTTATTCACGTCCATCCGCATGAAGCTGACGATGCCCGCCAGCATCAATGCGGCGAACAGGACCAGCGGCGTCACCGGGTTGCGGATGGCCCATGCGGACATATTGCGAAAATTCATGACGGGCTTCCCTCACCGGACGCGCTGGCGCGTCCGTCCAACCTGTGCCGGACGCAACATAGCGTCCCATTCAACCTGTTCGCCGCGCCTGATGGCGCGCATCCTGCCGTCCGTGGCGCGGCCGGCATCGGCCGCGCCTATATCCTAGCGGGTCTTCAACAATTCCGGTTTCACCTTCTGCCCCGGCGCCAGGAAGGCGCCGGCGGAGGTGACGATGCTTTCCGCGCCGTCGATCCCGCTGGTCACGGCGACCCCGGCGTCGGACACCTGGCCCACTGTCACGGCGCGGCGCTCCACCTGGTTCTTGGCGTTGACGACATAGACATAGCTGCCCTTGGCGTCGCTCTGTACCGCCGATTCTGGCAGCAACGGCGCGCTGCCCGATCCGCTGGTGATGGTCGCGGCGGCAAAGCCGCCCGGCCGGATCGCGGGATTATAGGCGACGGCAATGCGCGCGATGCCCTGGCGCGTCTGGGGATCGATCACTGGCGACACCTGCCAGATGCGACCGGCGAACTGATCGCTATGGCCGATCGGCGTCACCATGGCGCTGTTGCCCGGACGCAGCGTCGCCAGGTCGCCTTCGGCCACCTGCGCCTGCAATTCCATCTCGCCATCCTTGGCCAGGCGGAACAGCACGGCGCTGCCTGCCTGGACGATCTGGCCCGGTTCGACCGCGCGGGTCAGGACCAAGCCGGACGCGGGCGCGCGAATGTCCAGCCGCCCGGTGCGGGCGCGCTGTTCGGCGAGTTGCGCGGCGGCCACGCTGACGCGGGCTGCGGCTGCGTCGCGGGTCGCGGTGCGCTGATCGATGTCGGCGGCGCTGATGAAGCCGCGGCCTACCAGCGCCTTGGCGCGGTCAAGCTGGGCCTGGGCGAGTTTGGCGTCGGCGCGGGCCACGTCTACCTGGCCAGCGAGCGATCGAACCTGTTCGACCTGGACTGATCGTTCGATGATCGCCAGCGGCTGGCCGGCGCGCACCCAGTCGCCCGGTTGCACCAGCACTCGCGTCACCATGCCGCCTTCGCCGACGACGCCGACCGGCATGTCGATCCGCGCGGCCAGCGATCCGGTCGCCGTGACGGTGCGGGCGACGACCGACTGGCCGGGCCGAATGACGGTTACGACTGGCACCTGCGCGGCCGGGGCGGCGGGAGCGGCCCCCGTATCGCCGCGCATCGATATCCAGGCGGCCGCAGCGACCAGCAGGACGGCGACGCCGCCGCCGATCAGCAGCAGCCGTTTGCGCCGCCGGCGCGCCTCATCTTCTTCGATGACGACCATCGAGTCGCCCACCAGCTGGGTTTCGTAATTCATGCCGTTTCTCATCTCTCCGGCGCATCGCCATTTCGGCAACTGTGTTATATGAATATAGCACCGCTCTCAACCCCCAATATCATGGTTCAAAGGGGGACGGCAAAGCGATATTGCGGGGCGGATGGAGGGTGGAGTGCGACGCGCCGTTCGTCTATGTTGATGTACGCACATTGACTTGCCGAATCCGCCAGTCGTGGCGCAGCGGCGATGCCATGCGGGAGAGGAGCGCGCCATGGATTTGCTGGGGTGGATCGTCATCGGCCTGCTGGCCGGAGCCTTGGCCAAGCTGATCATGCCCGGCCGCGATCCGGGCGGCTGTATCGTCACCATATTGCTGGGCATAGCCGGGGCGTTGCTGGCCGGCTTCGTCGGGCGGTTGGCTGGCGTCTATGCGCCCGGTGAGCGGGCCGGCTTCATCGCCGCCATTTTGGGCGCTATCGCCGTACTGGCGCTCTATCGCTTTTTCGCCGCGCGGCGTTGAACCGCGCACAAAAAAAGGGCCGCGCCATGGCGCGGCCCTTTTGTGTGTACGGGATGCGCGGTTAACGCATCGATCCGCGACGAACCAGGTTGACGATCGCCAGCAGGATGATCGCGCCGACCAGCGACACCAGGAAGCTGTACAGCGTCAGGCCCGCATTGTTGATCGAGCCGCCGCTAAAGATCAGGCCGCCGATGAAAGCGCCGACGATACCGACCACGATGTTCAGCAGGATGCCCTGCTGCGCGTCGGTCCGCATCACCATGCTGGCAAGCCAGCCAATGACGCCGCCGACGATAAGCCACAAGATAATGCCCATGTTACTCTCCTTGACCACGCCCCCAGCGGGTTGGGTGCTGTCTCAACGGAGGAGAAGGCGTCCCGTTCCACGGCGCAAAAAATGATTCCGGGCTGGAAACCATCTTGGCTTTGTGCCGTTCTGGCGCGTTCGTTACGGATGCAAGCCAAAAACATGGCGAAGGGCCGCAGGATCTGCATCCGGCGGCCCTTCGTCATGTCGCTATGTAGCCGTGGCGGGAGTCGCCCGCCCAGGCCGATCAGTATTTCTGCTGCCGTTCGTACAGCGACTTATAATATTGGATGCGGGTGACGCGCAGGCCGTGCATGCCCGATCGGTCGACCGCACGCTGCCAGCTGGCGAATTCCTCCAGCGTCAGATTATAGCGCGCGCACGCCTCGTCCACGCTCAGCAGGCCGCCATTCACCGCAGCGACCACTTCCGCCTTGCGCCGCACCACCCAGCGTGTGGTGTCGGCTGGCGGCAGGCTGTCGAGGGTAAGGGGTTCCCCGAGCGGCCCGACGACCTGAGTCGGCTTGATTTTCTGGTTCTCGATCATTCTTACCCTCAAAGTGCGGCACTGGCGTTACCGAATTCAGCAGTGAAACCTTTATCTGCATCAGCCCTGAAGAACGGCTAAAGCCCCACGGTAAACACGGCCTTCATCATTCATGCCCCCTGGCTAAACGGCTCGCGATCAACGGGTTGAAACTTCCCGCGAGACGAACGGCTTCGATCTTGCCGCCGGAACGTGGCGCGAAAACACCCGCCAGTTCCTGAATCCAGTCGTCGCTTCCGCCCTGCCCCCGCAGGACGCCCGCCACCGCCTGCGCGGTCGGACTGGCCGCCTGCGCTGCTGCCGTGGCAGCCCGCAGAAATGGCCAGGCCGGCACGCGCGGCCGGCTGAAGGGTCTGGGGGAGCCAGGCTTCAGCCCGCCACCCCGAAGGAAACTCAGATCCATGACCCCTGTGTAGAGGGTAATGAATAAGGGTCGGTAAACTCGACACCGCTTTCGTGACTCGTCCGGCCTCCCTTTCGCGTCGATCCATCCCGATTATGGGCAAAGTGGCGCTACCTTTTGTTAACTTTTGCACCGCCGCGGCTGCTGCATTATAGGCGCGTCCATGCAGCCCCAGTTTCAGCTTCCCGAGCCGCTTACCCAGCGGCGCATCGTCGTCGCCATGTCGGGCGGCGTGGATAGCAGCGTCGTCGCCGCGCTCGCCGCGAAGACCGGCGCCGAAGTCATCGGCGTCACGCTCCAGCTTTATGATCATGGCGCGGCGGTCGGCCGCACCGGCAGTTGTTGCGCCGGGCAGGACATCCGTGACGCGCGCGCGGTGGCCGACCGCATCGGCATTGCCCATTATGTCTTTGATTATGAAACCGCATTCCGCGATTCGGTGATCGCCGACTTTGCCGACGAATATATGGCCGGGCGCACCCCCATCCCCTGCGTGAAGTGCAATATGGGGGTGAAGTTCACCGACCTGTTCCAGATCGCGCGCGACCTGGGCGCAGACTGCCTGGCGACCGGCCATTATGTGCAGCGGGTCGAGGGTCCGAACGGCGCGGAATTGCACCGCGCCGCCGATCCTGCGCGCGACCAGAGCTATTTCCTCTTTGCCACGACTCAGGCGCAGCTGGACTATCTGCGTTTCCCTCTGGGCGGCCTGCCCAAACCGCAGGTGCGCGAGATTGCCGCCGAATTGGGTCTTTCGGTGGCGCTCAAGCCCGACAGTCAGGACATCTGCTTCGTGCCGGACGGCGATTATGCCAAGATCGTACGCAAGCTGCGTCCCGACGCGGACGAGGGCGGCGACATCGTTCATATCGACGGGCGCACGCTTGGCCGACACAAGGGAATGATCCATTTCACCGTCGGCCAGCGCAAGGGACTGGATATCGGCGGCCAGCCCGACCCGCTCTATGTCGTGCGGCTGGATGCGGCGGGCAAGCGCGTGATCGTGGGGCCACGGGCGGCGCTGGCGGTATCGGGTGCGGTGCTGAGCGATATCAACTGGCTGGGCGGCGAATTTGCCGGGCCGCTGACCGCCAAGGTGCGATCGATGGCCAAGCCCGTGCCCGCGCGGCTGGATGGCGACCGGCTGCTGTTCGATGCCCCCGAATATGGCGTCGCGCCGGGACAGGCGGCAGTTCTCTATGCGGGCGAGCGCATATTGGGCGGCGGCTGGATCGCCAGCACGCAGGCGGCGATGGCGGAAGCGGCCTGACCCCACTCCCACCGTCATGCCGGGCTTGACCCGGCATCCCGCTGTTCTTCGGGCGCAACAGAAGAAGCGGGATCACGGCTTTCGCCGGGATGACGGTAATTATGGCAGAGAGCTGGCACGATCGGCGGCGGCTATCGCCTCGGTTTCGGCAAGTAGCGCTTTGAGTGGGCCGATATCCGCTTCGCTTAGCGGCACATCAAGCGCAGCCACCCTCCCTGATGTCGTCCAGCCGGGGGTTGGCAACGGGCTGGGTGGTGAAATTATCCCAGTCCCAAGGCCCGTCGGTTCCCTCCAGAAAGCCGCGCAGATAGCCAATCACTTCCTCAGGTGAGAGGGTGCGTGGCTTCTCGAACGGCACCATCACCGGTTTCACGATCAGAAAAACCGGCAAGATGGCGATGGCAGCTATGCAGCCCACGCCGCTGGCAAGAAATTGAATAAATGAAACCGGGGGCGGCTTATAGGGCATATACTGTTATATATGGCGGATGCGCGTCATTCTCCATCCCCCCAAACCTTGCCCTTTTACGCCCCCGCGCGTAAGGCCCGCGCGTCATGACTCGCCCGCTCACCTTCGCCATCCCCAAGGGCCGCATCCTCGATGAAGCGCTGCCCCTGCTCGCCAAAGCCGGTATCGCGCCGGAGGCGGAGTTTCACGACAAGAAAAGCCGCGCGCTGCGCTTCGCCACCAACCGGCCGGACGTGTCGATCATCCGCGTGCGCGCCTTCGACGTCGCGACCTTCGTCGCGCATGGCGCGGCGCAGATCGGCATCGTCGGCTCCGACGTTGTGGAGGAGTTCAACTATTCCGAACTCTACGCGCCGGTCGATCTCGACATCGGCCATTGCCGCCTGTCGGTCGCTGAACCCACCGGCCTTGCCGACGAGGATCAGACCGCGATGAGCCATGTCCGCGTCGCGACCAAATATCCGCACCTTACCCGCCGCTATTATGAAGCGCGCGGATTGCAGGCCGAATGCGTGAAATTGAATGGCGCGATGGAACTGGCCCCCTCGCTCGGCCTGTCGCGCCGGATCGTCGATCTCGTCTCGTCTGGCGCGACGCTCAAGGCCAATGGCCTGGTCGAGACGGACATCATCATGCAGATCAGCGCCCGCCTGATCGTCAATCGCGCCGCCTACAAGATGCGCTCGGCGGAACTCTCGCCGTTGGTGGAGGCGTTCCGCGCCGCCGTGGGGGTGAAGGATGCGGCGTGATATAACGCTCCGTGCTCCCGCGCAGGCGCTGAAACGAGTCACGCGCCTCGTTTCAGTCCAGTCCAGAGGGCGGAACTGGGTTCCCGCCTGCTCGGGAACACATGGCGCTTTGGCGCAAGGAACGCGGGCATGACTTTCCGCCTTTCCACCACCGACGCCGGTTTCGCGGCCGCCTTCACCGCGCTGGTCAACGACCGGCGCGAGGCGGACGAAGACGTCTCGCGCGATGTCACCGCGATCCTCAAAGCCGTGCGCGCCGGCGGCGATGCTGCGCTGGCCGATTATACCCAGCGCTTCGACCGTCATGACCTGAACGTCAGCGGCTGGGCGGTGACGGCGGCGGAGACACGCGCCGCGCTCGACGGCATCTCGACGGAACTGCGCGACGCGCTCGAACTCGCCGCCGCGCGCATCACCACCTATCATGAAAAACAGCGTCCGCAGGACAGCGATGGCGTGGACAGCGCGGGGGTTCGTCTGGGTGCCCGCTGGAGCGCGGTCGATGCCGCCGGTCTCTATGTGCCGGGCGGCCGCGCCGCCTATCCCAGCTCGCTGCTGATGAACGTCATCCCCGCCAAGGTCGCCGGCGTCCGCCGCATCGCCATGGTGACGCCGACGCCGGGTGGAGAGATCAACCCGCTCGTCCTCGCTGCCGCGCAGATTGCGGGGATCGAGGAAATCTGGCGCGTCGGGGGCGCGCAGGCCGTTGCCGCGCTCGCCTATGGCACTGACCGGATCGCGCCGGTGGACGTCATCACCGGTCCCGGCAACGCCTGGGTCGCCGAAGCCAAGCGGCAGCTTTATGGTGTGGTCGGCATCGACATGGTCGCCGGCCCTTCGGAAATCGTCGTCGTCGCAGATGGCCGAAACGATCCCGAATGGACCGCCGCCGACCTGCTCAGCCAGTCGGAACATGACCCGACCAGCCAGTCCATCCTGTTCACCGACGACGCGGCCTTCGCCGACGCCGTCGCGCAAGCTGTCGATCGCCAGATCCCGACGCTCTCCACCAGCGAAGTCGCCCGCACCAGCTGGGACGCCAATGGCGCGATCATCCTGGTCCGCGACCTGGACGAAGCCATGCCGCTGGTCGATCGCCTTGCGCCTGAACATCTCGAACTCGCCGTGGACGATCCCGACCGTTATTTCGCGCAGGTCCGCCATGCCGGGTCGGTGTTCCTGGGCCGGATGACGCCCGAAGCGGTAGGCGATTATGTCGCGGGGCCGAACCATGTGCTGCCCACCGGCCGCCGCGCGCGCTTCTCGTCGGGCCTGTCGGTGCTCGATTTCATGAAGCGCACCAGTTTTCTTAGCCTCGACGCCGCGGCGATCGGCGCGATCGGCCCCGCCGCCGTGGCGCTGGCGCGGGCGGAAGGTTTGCCCGCCCACGCCGCTTCGGTGGCGCTGCGCCTCAAAAAGACATAGGGATATCCCATGAACGATCGCTCCAAATCCCGCTCCGCCGCGCGCCTCGCCGCGGTCCAGGCGCTCTATCAGCTCGAAATGGAGGGGACGCCCGTCCATATCCTGCTGCATGAATTCCACCAGCATCGGCTGGGTGCCACGATCGAGGATGTCACCTACGCCCCGGCGGAGGAGTCGTTCTTCGACGATGTCGTGACCGGCGTGGACAAGCGCCGCGACGAGATCGACACGCTGATCGCCGCCCGCCTGTCTAGCGGCTGGAGCCTCGACCGCCTCGACAAGCCGATGCGCCAGATCCTGCGCGCGGGCACCTATGAACTGCTCGCCCGCGCCGACATCGGCACCGGCACTGTGATCAGCGAATATGTCGATGTCGCCCACGCCTTCTACGACAAGCGGGAGTCCGGTTTCGTCAACGGCCTGCTCGACGGCGTGTCGAAGGATGTGCGGAAGTAAATTGCCGTCCTGAGCGAAGGGCGAGGGCATGGCGCTCCGCTCGATGATGGGCTTCGACTTCGCTCAGCCCGAACGGTAGGATAGCGCATGTCCGCCGAATCCCGCTTCCTCACCTTGCTGCGCCTGCTGGCGAACGATCCCGCGGCGCAGGGGCTGGCCGACGATGTCGCGATTCTGCCCGTCGGTGACACTCGCCTGATCCTGACCAGCGACACGATGGTCGAGGGCGTCCATTATCTCCCCACCGATCCGCCTGCCGACATCGGCTGGAAACTGGCGGCGGTGAATCTGTCCGACCTGGCGGCCAAGGGCGCGAAGCCGGTCGGCTGCCTGCTGAACTACGCCCTGTCGGGCGACGATGCGTGGGACGAAGCCTTTATCGCCGGTCTGGGCGAGGCGCTCGACCGCCACGCCATGCCGTTGCTGGGCGGGGACACGGTCAAGATGCCCACCGGATCGGCGCGCAGCTACAGCCTGACCGCGATCGGCGAAGCGACCGGCGCGGTCCCCACCCGCAGCGGGGCGCAGCCGGGCGACCGGCTCTACCTGAGCGGCCCGGTCGGCGATGCGGGCATCGGCCTCGTGCTTGCCAGCGCCGATGCGGCGGCGAGCGGCCCGCTGGTGGAGGCCTATCGCCGCCCGCGCCCGCGATTGGCCGAAGGCGCGCTGCTCGCGCCCCATGCCACCGCGATGATGGATGTGTCGGACGGCCTGCTGATCGACGCATCGCGCATGGGCCAGGCCAGCGGCGTCGCGATCACCATCGACCATATTCCGCTATCCCCGGCGCTGGAACGGGTGCGCGGCGCCAGCACCGCGGTTCAGATCGCCGCAGCGCGGGCGGGCGACGATTACGAGTTGCTCTTCACGATGCCGCGCGGGCTGACGCCGCCGGTGCGGGCCATCCCGGTCGGTCATGTCGCGGCAGGATCGGGCCTGACGCTCATAATCGACGGCGCTGTGATCCCGTTGCCTGACTCGCTGGGCTGGGAACATGGCTAGAGCATATTGAAGTGGGTCGGAACGGCTGACGGCTCGCAATATGCGGCAGGAAAATGCCCTAGCCGCCACCCAGCACATTGATGGTGAAGGCCAATATGCCGAGGTTGAACAGGAAGGCCGCCAAGCATTGGAACAGCACCGTCCGGCGCATCGCCGTGGCCGTCACCGATACGTCGGAGGTCTGGAACGTCATGCCGAGCGTGAAGGCGAAATAGAGGAAGTCCCAATAGCCCGGTTCCTTCTCCTTCGGAAAATCCAGTCCGCCTCGGTCTTTGCCGCTCTTGTCGGGCAGGTAGAAATTATGGGCATAATGCATGGCATAGACGAGATTGGAAAAGAGCCAGGCGATCAGCAAAGTCGCCAACAATAGCGCAATCATCGCTCCGTTCGGCCCGCCATGCTGGCTGATCGCCACGCCGACCGCGACCAGGATCACCAGACTGACGATGCCCGTCAGCAGCAGCATCAGCCCGCGATTGGCATCGTTGGCCTGCGCCTTGCGCCGCATCGATGCCGCATCAGCATCGATCAACGGCACAACAGAGATCATGAAGGCGATTGCGGCGAGGTCGAACCCCGCCATCACCGCTTCATGCCACGGCATCCACAAGGCCAGCGGCGCGACCAGGGCCAGCAGCGCCAGAAACATGCCATAGCGCCAGGGGAAGAGGGGAGGGGACCGCATGGCGCGCATCAAAGGCGCAGCCATGCCATCTGGCAAGCGCTTATAACACTGCCGCGATAAGCCCGCGCGCCTGCGCCTCGTTCGCTTCCAGATACCAGTTCTCCGGCGCCTTCTCCAGCAGCTCCTCCATCGTCACCTGCGACCCCAGGATCAGGTTCGCAAAGCCTTCATTCTGGATCGCGATCGAGGATTCGATCTCGTTCAGCGTCGCCTTCAGCGTCGCGATGCAGGTGGACAGCGGCCCGGCGAGATGGATATTCTTGGTGATGATCCGTTCGTGAATCATCAGCCGCGTGCCGCGGGTCAGATAGCGGTTTTCGGCCGCGAAGAAGCTCATGAAGGTCGCGCCGGCCGAATAGACCGCAGTGCGCCCCATGAACACCAGCCGCCGGTCGGGATAGAGTTCGGAATGGAAGCGGATATCCTCCCCCATCAGCCGGGCGATCTCCGGGTCGCCGCCCAGGGTGGACAGTTCGACCACGACCAGCCCCTGTTGCGGCGCGGTGGACAGGCAGTTCTTGAAATGCAGATACATGCCATGATCGACCACGCCCGACAGCATGATCGCGGGAAATTCGAAATCCTTGGGGCCAAGCATCGGGGCAGTCATCAACATGTTTGGGTCCTTGAGAGGGAAAGTCGCGCTGCACTACGCATGGGACGGCAAAAGGTGCCGCGCTTTTGACTGGCGCGCGGCGCGACAGGCTGTAAAGAACAGATCATGACCAAAGGGCGGGACGCCGAAGGGCAGGGCAGATGATCGCGAAACTCAAAGGGTTGCTGGACAGCACGGGCATCGACCACGCCATCATCGACGTGGGCGGCGTGGGCTATCTGGTCGGCGCGTCGTCGCGCACGCTCGCGGCTTTGGGGCCGGTCGGCGAAGCGGTGACGATCCATACCGAAATGCTGGTTGCGGCGGACTCGATCCGCCTGGTCGGCTTCGCCCGCGCCGAGGAACGCGACTGGTATCGGCTGCTCACCCATGTCCAGGGCGTGGGTTCGCGCGTCGCGCTGGCGATCCTCTCCGCGCTCGAACCGCTGGAACTACACCGCGCCGTGGCGATGGGGGACAAGGCGATGATCGCGCGGGCGAATGGCGTCGGCCCGAAGCTCGCCCAGCGCATCGTCAATGAATTGAAGGACAAGATCGGCACCGCGCCGGCGGGCGGCCCGATCGGCGTGGGGGGCGTGGTGGCGCTCCTGACCGGCAGCTTCGCCGCCGACGCCCTGTCCGCGCTCCAGAATCTGGGCTTCAAGCCGCATGAGGCCAGCGTCGCCGTGGCGGCGGCGGAAGCGGACCTTGGCGAAGACGCAAGTCTGGACGCGCTGGTGCGGCTGGCTTTGCGGAAGGCGGCGAAGTGATGAGCACATTGGCTTGCGACAGCAAAAGGCTTATGATCTGACCATGGCAAATCTGAACGTTTCCATGCCGCCGGCGCTTGAACAATGGGTCGACACCCGGCTCGCTCAAGGTCGATATGCGGATGCAGCTGACTATGTTCGCGACTTAATCCGGCGCGATCAAGAAGCGGCGGATGATGACACGCATTGGGTGCGCGGGAAGATTTTGGAAGGGTTTGCCTCCGGCGTGATCGATGCAGAACCCGAAGATGTCTTGAGAGAGATCATGGCGCGACTGCCGGATGCCTAAGATCAGGCTTACGGTCGCCGCGCAACAGGATCTCATCGCCATTCAGGATCGGGGACTTGATTTGTTCGGCCTGGATGCGGTTCGGTTACATATGCAAGGCTTTGAACATATTTTCACGCTCCTTCGCGCTCATCCGGCAGCAGGTGAAGCCAGACCCGATTATGGGGACGGCATTCGCGTGTTTTCGCATCGGCCACATCGCGTGCTGTATCATGTTGGCGAAACTGAAATCTTGATCGTGCGCGTCATTCATTCCGCGATGGATGCTATCGCCGCCTTGGGGCATACGAATTGACCGACGACGATCGCCTCCTCACCCCCGCGCGCCGTCCCGAGGATGTCGACGCGGCGCTGCGTCCGAAATCGCTCGACGAATTTATCGGCCAGAAGGCTGCGCGCGAAAATTTGCGCATTTTCATTCAGGCGGCAAAATCGCGCGGCGATGCGCTTGATCATGTGCTGTTCTTTGGCCCGCCGGGCCTGGGCAAGACCACGCTGGCGCAGATCGTCGCCAAGGAAATGGGCGTGGGCTTTCGCGCGACATCCGGCCCGGTGATCGCCAAGTCGGGCGACCTGGCCGCCTTGCTCACCAATCTGGACGAGGGGGACGTCCTGTTCGTGGACGAAATCCACAGGCTCAGTCCCGCGGTCGAGGAGGTTCTCTATCCGGCGATGGAGGACCGCGCGCTCGACCTGATGATCGGGGAGGGGCCATCCGCCCGATCCGTGCGCATCGACCTGCCGCGCTTCACCCTGGTCGGCGCGACCACGCGGCAGGGCTTACTCACCACCCCCCTGCGCGACCGTTTCGGCATCCCGGTGCGGTTGCAATTCTACACCGTCGAGGAGTTGGAACTGGTCGTGCGCCGCGCCGCGCGGCTGCTTGACCTGGCCATCACGCCCGACGGCGCGGTGGAAATCGCCCGCCGGTCGCGCGGTACTCCGCGCATCGCCGGGCGCCTGCTGCGCCGGGTGCGCGATTTTGCCAATGTCGCGGGCGTCGCCGCCGTCGATGCCAAGGTCGCCGACGCTTCGCTCATGCGGCTGGAAGTCGATCATCTCGGCCTCGACCTGATGGACCGCCGTTACCTGATGATGATCGCCGATATCTATCGCGGCGGGCCGGTGGGCGTCGAAACGCTGGCCGCAGGCCTTTCCGAAGCGCGCGACACGATCGAGGAAGTGGTCGAGCCCTATCTGATCCAACTGGGCCTTATCGCGCGCACCGCGCGCGGCCGCTGTCTCAATGGTCCCGGCTGGAAGCATCTGGGCCTCAATCCGCCGGCGGGGTCGCAGGACGGACTTTTCGAATAGGAGAGCATTCAAAACCGATGGCCGTTACGGCAGGGCGAAGCTATAGCCTTGTCCAACGCTTAGGCGCGCATCAGATGCGCCGGAAACCGCAGGAGTCGAGCCTTGAGGGCCATCGAGAAATTTCCCAACCTCGTCACCATGTTCTTCGCCCGCGCGGCGGAAAAGGGGAATGCGCCCTTCCTCTGGCACAAGAGCGGCGGCGCTTGGCATAGCCAAAGCTGGGCCGAGGTCGCGCAGCAGGTCGCGTCGCTCGCCGCCGCGCTCAAGGCGCAGGGATTGAAGCCCGGCGACCCGGTGATGCTGGTCAGCGAAAACCGGCCGGAATTCTGCGTCGCCGACCTGGCGGTCATGGCCGCGGGCTGCATCACCGTGCCGACCTACACCACCAACACCACGCGCGATCACCAGCATATCCTGACTGACAGCGGCGCTCGTGCGGTGATCGTGTCGACCGCCAAGCTGGCGCAGGCGCTGATGCCCGCCGTAGTCCGCTCGCAGGCCAGCTTCATTATCGGTATGGAGCCGCTGCGCGGGGCGCAGGGGACATGCGCCTGCCATTTGTGGAGCGACTTGCTCGCCGCGTATCCTGCCGACGTGGACGCGATCGCCGCGGCCCAAACCGCGACCCGCAATGATCAGGCCTGCATCATCTACACCAGTGGCACCGGCGGTGCCCCGCGCGGGGTGATGCAACATCATGGCGCGATCCTGGCCAATGTGGAGGGCGCGGGAACGATCGTCGCGGAGGATTTCGGCTGGGGGGAGGAGGTTTTCCTATCCTTCCTGCCGCTGTCCCACGCTTATGAACATAGCGGGGGGCAGTTCCTCCCCATGCTGCTGGGCGGGCAGATCTATTATGCGGAAGGGTTGGAAAAGCTCGCTTCCAATATAGAGGAAGCGCGCCCGACGATCATGGTCGTGGTCCCCCGTCTGTTCGAAGTGCTGCGCACCCGCATCCTCAAGTCTATCGAGAAGCAGGGCAAATTCCCGACCTATCTGCTGGCCCAGGCGCTGCGCATCGCGTCCAAGGAGCAGGGGGGCAAGACATCGGTGCTCGACCTGCCGATGAAGCTGCTACTCTCACGCACGCTTGTCCCTAAGATCCGCGCGCGCTTTGGCGGGCGGCTAAAGGCCTTGGTGTCGGGCGGCGCGCCGCTCAATCCGGACGTCGGCCTGTTCTTCCACGCCATGGGGCTGACCCTGCTCCAGGGCTATGGCCAGACCGAAGCCGGCCCGGTGGTCAGTTGCAACCGCCCCGCCGCGGGCATCGCCATGGACACGGTCGGCCCACCGCTCGACGGGGTCGAGGTACGGATCGCTGAGGATGGCGAGATATTGGTTCGCGGCGAACTGGTCATGCACGGCTATTGGCGCAACCCGGCCGAAACAGAGAAAGCGTTGAAGGACGGCTGGCTCCACACCGGCGACATCGGCGAATTCGACGCGAAGGGCCGCATCCGCATCACCGACCGCAAGAAGGATCTTATCGTCAACGACAAGGGCGACAATGTCTCGCCGCAGAAGGTCGAAGGGATGCTGACGCTGCAGAGCGAGATCGGCCAGGCGATGGTGCATGGCGATCGTCGCCCCTATCTGGTCGGGCTGGTCGTGCCCGACGCCGAATGGACCCGCGAATGGGCGGCGGCGCAGGAGGGGGTGATCGAAGGCTTAGAGGCCAACCCGGCTTATATGGCGGCGCTACGCGCGGCGGTGGACCGGGTGAATGACGACCTGTCGGTGATCGAGCGCGTGCGTCGCTTCATCCTGGCGGATGAGCCGTTCGGAATCGACAATGAGGAAATGACGCCGTCGATGAAGATCAGGCGGCATGTGATCCGCAAGCGTTATGCCGACCGGTTGGATGGGTTGTATAAGGGGTAGGGATCAGGCGGCGTAGATTGCCGGGCGATAGCGCGCTTCGGGGATAGGGAAACCCCGATCTTGCGCGACAGCCAACCAGCCCTCAATTGCATCGTTGATATTGGAGAGCGCTTGCGCTCGTGTATCCCCGTGCGCCGAGCAGGGTTTTAAGTCTGGCGCGTCCGCAATCCAGCACTCGTCTTCGGCGGACCAAAAAAGATTGATGTGATAATGTGGCTCGTTCATTCTTCGATATATAGGCCGTAGGCTTCTACCAGTTCAAGCAATTCTCGGATTTGATAGCGTTTGGCATCTTTGCCATCGGGCTGAACGGGAAAAGATCGCGGGACGTTGGAATGCACATATTGGCGATGGCTGCCGGTTGTACGGTCCAGTTCGAAGCCAGGCGCGCGAAGCAGGCGCTCAAGATCACGGAATGTAAGAGAGCGATTGCCCTGCAGCAGGCGTTCGAGCAGTTTGGTGGGTTTGACCATTATGGATGCCTCGTAGAGGATATACCCCGTCTTGCCCCGGTCATCTCGGTTTCGGGAGTGATGGAGCAGATCACGAGCTTTGTCCGGTAATGGAATCCAGCTTGCGCCAAAATGTATCGACCGGGCGACGAGCTTCCCAGAAGCGGAGACCGTTGACGTTGTTGCCGGTGATAGCGCGGGCTGCGGAGGAGGGGCTGGAATGTTCTTGCCCCTTTTCGTCAATCCATCTTCCGCCTTCTATTCTGGCCTGAAACTCTTGCCCTTTATAACGGGCGCGCAGCCCTGTGCCGTCGGGCAGGATCAGGCCACGCGAGTAAAATTCGCCCATCAGCCTGCGGAAACTGCGATTTACATCGTTGAGCGGTTCACCATCTTCGATGCCTCTTTCAGCATCGCGATCTGCTTCAATCGGCGAATCAAGCGCTAATAGTTCTCTTATTACGTCGTCAAAGCTATGCCCTTCATAACGCAATCTATCGGTAAGGGCTTTGAAAACGTCAAGGCTGACGTCAATATGCATCGTGATCTCACATCAAATGGGAAATCACTAATAGCACTAAAATAGCTATTTTGGAAGCTATTTTCCAAATTTCCGCATTGTCTTCCCATATCGCATCTTCCGTGTTCCCGGCTTCCCCTCGGTCGCGCGCCCGCGCGGGGCCGCGACTTGCTGATCCACCGGCAACCCAAGCTCCTCCGCCTCCAGCTTGCGGATTTCGTCGCGAATCCGGCCGGCTTCCTCGAACTCCAGGTCGGCGGCCGCCGCGCGCATCTTCTTTTCCAGATCCTCGATATAGGCGCGCAGATTGTGGCCGACCATGTGGGGACGGTCCGCATCCCCGGTGTCCACCGTCACCTGATCGCGGCTGGACACATGGGAGATGATGTCGCCGATATTGCGCTTGATCGTGGTCGGGGTGATGCCATGTTCGAGGTTGTAGGCTTCCTGCTTCTCGCGGCGCCGCCCGGTTTCGTTGAGCGCGCGCTCCATCGACCCGGTCACCCGGTCGGCATAGAGGATGACGCGGCCATCGACGTTGCGCGCCGCGCGGCCGATCGTCTGGATCAGCGAGGTTTCGGAGCGCAAAAAGCCCTCCTTGTCCGCATCCAATATCGCGACGAGTCCGCATTCGGGGATATCCAGCCCCTCGCGCAGCAGGTTGATGCCGATCAACACGTCATAAACGCCCAGCCGCAGATCGCGGATCAGCTCGATACGCTCCAGCGTCTCGACATCGCTGTGCATGTAGCGGACCTTGATTCCCGCCTCATGCATGAACTCGGTCAGGTCTTCGGCCATTCGCTTGGTCAGAGTGGTGACGAGCGTGCGATAGCCCTGTGCCGCCACCTTGCGACATTCGTTGATCAGGTCGTCGACCTGGTCCTCGACCGGCTTGATTTCGACCGGCGGGTCGATGAGGCCGGTGGGGCGGATCACTTGTTCGCTGAACACGCCGCCGGTCTGCTCCATTTCCCACGAACCGGGCGTGGCGGAGACGCTGACCGTCTGCGGCCGCATCGCATCCCATTCGTTGAAGCGCAGCGGGCGGTTGTCGATGCAGCTGGGCAGGCGGAAACCATATTCGGCCAGATTGATCTTGCGCCGGTGGTCGCCACGCGCCATCGCGCCGATCTGCGGCACGGTCTGGTGGCTTTCGTCCACGAACAACAGCGCATTCTCAGGCAGATATTCAAACAGGGTCGGCGGCGGCTCGCCCGGTAGGCGGCCGGTCAGGAAGCGGCTGTAATTCTCGATTCCCGCGCAGCTGCCGGTGGCCGCGATCATCTCCAGGTCGAAATTGGTCCGCTGCTCCAGCCGCTGCGCCTCCAGCAGCTTACCCTCCGCCACCAATTCCTTCAGCCGCTCGGTCAGTTCGTGACGGATCGCCTCCATCGCCTGCTTGAGCGTCGGGCCGGGGGTGACATGGTGGCTGTTAGGAAAGACCTTCACATAGTCGAGGGTCGCGACCTTCTTGCCGCTCAGCGGGTCGAACTCGACAATCTCCTCGATTTCGTTGCCGAAGAAGCTGATGCGCCAGGCGGTGTCCTCATAATGAGACGGGAAAATCTCCAGATTGTCGCCCTTCACGCGGAAATTGCCGCGCGCGAAACCCACGTCGTTGCGCTTATATTGGAGCGCGACCAGCTTGCGGATAATCTCCCGCTGGTCCTCGATCCCGCCCTTCTTCATTGTGAAGGTCATGGCCGAATAGGTTTCGACCGACCCGATGCCATAGAGGCAGGATACCGACGCGACGATGATGCAGTCGTCCCGTTCCAGCAGCGCGCGGGTCGCCGAATGGCGCATCCGGTCGATGCTCTCGTTTACGCTGGACTCCTTCTCGATATAGGTATCCGACCGCGCGACATAGGCTTCGGGCTGGTAATAATCATAATAGCTGACGAAATATTCGACCGCATTGTCGGGGAAAAAGCTCTTGAACTCCCCGTACAGCTGCGCCGCCAAAATCTTGTTGGGCGCCAGGATCAGCGCGGGCCGCTGCAACGCCTCGATCACCTTGGCCATGGTGAAGGTCTTGCCGGAGCCGGTCACGCCCAGCAGCACCTGGTCCCGCTCGCCCGCCAGCGCCTGTTCGACCAGTTCGGGGATTGCGGTGCGCTGATCGCCAGACGGTTCATAGTCGCTGACCAGCGTGAAGGGCCGACCGCCCTCGCTCTTTTCGGGGCGGGCCGGGCGATGGGGCACGAAGCCTTCCCCGGTTTCCGGTTCATCGAGCGTGGTGCGGATCTGAATCGACATGAAGCGAATATGGGGCCTTTGTGCGCAGGCGCAATCGGGATCAGGGCTTCAGTTCGAACGCGGTCCTGGGCATGGGCGGATAGACCACCGGCTTGTCTCCGAAACGCGCGCGTAATGCCGCCTGGCGGCGTTCGTCATCGATCACTTCGACGTCCACCTCGTCAGGGTAACGGTAGTTGATCTCGAACTTTCCATCCTTGATCTCATATTCCAGGATGGACCAGCGCTTGATGCCGCCTTCCGCCGACTCGGCATACCAGGCTTCCCAAAGGAGATCGGAAAGAAGCCTGCTGCCGTCGAGGTTTCGGATTTGATTTCCTTCATCCTTGAAGACATTGGGACTGATCCATCGGTCGCCAACTTCAACGTAAAGGAAAATGCCATCGGGATCGCCGCCGACGATATTGACCAGCTCCACGCCGATCTCGTTGTAAAGCGGCCCCAGAATGTCGAACTTATCTTTTGCCATCTTCGGCGCCTTTCGCTTCGTTCGGGAATTTCTTTCTGAATTTTTTGCCGTTGATTTCCCAGATGACATTGAGCTGGTAGGGTCGCTGCGAAGTTCCTTCATAGAGCGGCTCGATGTCCACGAACACCTTATGTCCAGCGCGCAATTCCCTGGCCCAGGAATCTTCCATGGCGCGATAGCTGCCGCGGTTGAAATTGGCATTCTGGGCGAAATGGTTGAAGCGATCGCTGGGGCCATTGAAGCGAGCAGCGATGAAATGACCACCATCGTCGCCGCCACGCCTGTTGGGCTTGCCTGCCTGCGCCTGATTGCGGCGCGATCGCTTAGGCGAAACGGCCAGCGATAATTGGACATATGTGCGCCGGTTACGCGCAATGATGTCGATATGGAAATCATAGCCATTCTTGCTCTCCCTCTGCCAGTTTGTGTCGAGGATCTGGCTCACCAGCGTGGGTGGATTGGCGACGTCCGGCGGCAATCTGCCGTCATGCGTCTCCAGATAATGGTCGAGCGCCAGAAACCTGTTCTTCGCCGCGCGGCCCGCATCCAGATAGGCTTGGTGCGGAAGCTTGATCTGTTGGCCGATCTGGAGCGGCTGACCGACCGACTGCCCGTTGAGCCACGCCAGATCGCGGGCGCTCAGCCCCTGTGCGTCGCGCAGCGATCCGAGACAAGGAATCCCCCGGGCCGCACGGTGTACAGCGCGTAATTGTCGGGATGATCGGCGCGGGTGCGGTTGCGGTCGGGCACACCCGATCCATCGTTTCGTCCGGGCGGAGCGGGCGCTTTGGGCGGACGCGCCATCCTCGCCTTATCCGGGCTGCTGCCACCGCCTGCGGGGACATAACGCCCTTGTCCCGCAAAGGTGAAGCGCCCGTCCTCCTCGTCATGCCAAGGGTTGAATTTCACCTCGACTGCGGTTGGGGCGATCCTGCGCCCGGTCCGCAGATACAGGCTGAAGGCCGTCAGTTCGCCCGATATAGTCCGCTGCATCAAAACTCCCCCCAAAGTTCGATGAAGTCCCCTAGCAGCTCAATAAGAACAAATCAAGAACATATAATCCGTGCATCCTGTCATTGAACCCCCGCGCGGCGCTGTTATGATCGCCGCAACAGCAGGGAAAACAGGAAGGAATGATCATGCGCCGGACAGTCTTGACGCTCGCGGTTTTGACGATCGGCCTTGCTGCCTGCAGCGAAAAGCCCGGCGACAAGACGGGCAATATCGCCGCAACCGACGCCATGAGTAAGCAAGAGGTGAAGGCGCAGGTCGACAAGGTGCAACTCAAGCCCGGCCAGTGGGAGGGTCGCTTTACCGTCAAGGATCTGGACCTTGGCAACATGCCCGGCGCGCCCGCGAACATGAAGGAGCAGATGAAGAGCGCGATGAACCAGACCGCGCTCAAATATTGCGTCACGCCCGAGCAGGCCGCGAACCCGAGCGGCGAGATGTTCGCGGGGCAGGAGAATAAGAACTGCACCTATGGCGGGTTCGAGGCGAAGGGCGGCACGGTGAAGGGGCAGGTGTCGTGCAAGTCGCAGGGCGGCACGATGAACGCCACCATGTCCGGTACTTATGCGCCCGAAAACTACGCGATGGACATGGACATGAAGATGGTGGGCGGCCCGCAGGGCATGACCATGGCGATGACCGCCCGGTCGGAGGGCAAGTGGATCGGGCCGACGTGCGTGGCCGACAAATAATTGCGCCGCGCCATGGCTGAGGCGTCAGCCGCCCGATTTCCAAGCCCCCACCCGCCGCCGCCGATAATCGTGCGCATGCGTCATTTCCGCTTGCGCTTTGGCGATGGCGGGTAGAGCCTTGGTGCCGTTCCGATCAGAGAACAGCGACAAGACAGGGGACGAGGATATGCACATGAAACTGCTGGCGGCGGTGCCGCTCGGGTTGACCCTTGGCCTTGGCGCCTGTGGCGGCGATCCGGCCCCTGCACCCCAGGCGGAGGACGCGCCGGTGCTGATGCAGGCGGGCGAATGGACGATCATCCGCAAGACGACCGGTTACAACACTCCCACCGTCACGCCGGCCGAATATCAGGCCGCGCTCAAGCAGATCGGCGAAGATAAATTGTGCATCGCCGTCGATGCGCAGGGCGTGCCCGACGCCGATGCGCTGGCGGGCAAGGACGGCACGGCCTGCACCTACAAAGACAAGATGGTGCGCAAGGGGCGTCTGATCGCCACCCTGTCCTGCACCGCCGGGACCGGCACGTCGGAAATCGTGGTGGAGGGCAATTATACCGCCGACACGCTGACACTGGGCGCCACCATGACCAAGATGCAGGGTGGCAGCGCGGTGCTGCGCACGACCCATGACGTCACCGGCAAGCGGGTCGGGGATTGCCCCAAGCCGGGCTGAACCGCGCGTCGGGCGGGCGGCCGAACCCTGACGCCTATTCCAGCGCCCGGATCGCCCGCTCGTCGCACCGCTTCGGCCCGATCGGCACTGGGCTGACTATGGGCACCGGCAGCGACTGGCCGATCCGCAGCGGGGCGAAGTGCTTGCGCGCGATCCCCGCGCAGCGTAGCGCCAAGTCCAGCATCCGGGGCGGCGTATCCCATTGTTCGTAGGACAAGCGGAACGTGCCCCAGTGGATCGGGATCGCGGTGGACGCGCCCAGCCGCTGGAATATCTCCACGGCCTGAGTCGGGCCGATATGCGCGTCCGACTGCATCTGCCCCTTCCAGAAGCGGAACGCGCCGATCGGGATCAGCGCCAGCCGGATCGGGCCATAGCGCCGCGCTTGCGTGGGCCATCCCATGTCGCCCGCGCCGGTATCGCCGGCAAAGAAGATATTGCCCGCCCGCGTCTCGATCACGAAACTCGACCACAGGGCGCGGTTGCGATCCGCGCCCCAGCGGCTGCCCCAATGATGGTTGCGGGTCACATGCACCTGATAATCGGGGCAATGTTCGTAACTGCCGCACTGGATCACCGCTTGCGGCGCCAGCCCGTTCAACGCTGCGCCGCTGACCGACTGACCCCAGTCCAGCGCCGTCGCCGGGATGCCGTGCGCCTTCAGGATGGTGTCATTGCCCAGGCTGGTGACGATCTTGGGTCGGTCCCGCTCCCACAATCTTTTCAGCGTGGGCAGGTCCATATGGTCATAATGATTATGGCTCAGCAGGATCAGGTCGATTTTCGGCAGATCGTCGAAGGCGATGCCCGGCTGCGCGACTCGTTTCGGTCCGAAGGGGGGCAGGGGGCTGGCATAGTCCGACCAGATCGGATCGGTCAGGATGTTCAACCCCGCCGCCTGCACCAGCACGGTCGCATGACCGACCCAAGTCGCCACCATGCCGCGCGGCGCGGCGAAGGGGGCAGGACGGGCGGGCTTGACCGCAATCCCCAGCGGCCATTCCGGCCGGTCGTCATGGCCGATCAGCCAGCGCGCGATAAAGCCCTGCCGGCTGGTGCCGGGCGGTGCGGGTATGTCGATCGCGCCATCGGGATTGAAAAAATGCGCGCCGTCATAATGGCGGCTGACCGGTCCCTGATAATAGAGGCGGTCGAGGAACGGCGGAACGATCGTCACCGCCAGGCACAGGGCGATGACGGCGAACAGCAGCGCGATCCCTGCGCCGCGGACGATGCTGACAAGGCGACCCATGACTGCTCCTGAAGATGACGTTCAGCGACATAGCGCAAGGCGACGATGGGGCAAGGGTTGAGGTCGACTATGGGCAGGCTGCGGACTATCTGCGTTTCTTTCCCCCTCTCCTTCAAGGGAGGGGCTATAATCGTCCGCAAAAGGTCGATTGCGCCTTATTCGCCAGATGGCCTATGACCGCCGCCAGCGAACGAAAAGGAAGAAAAAATGGCCGCGTCATTGTCAATCGACGAGCGACATGAGCATTTTGCTTATTGCGTGCAACTCTTTGGTGGCACCACCGCTTTTTCCCGGCGGCTTGGCATAGACGAGCGGGCCATCCGCCGTTTTCTCAATGGTGAGCGGCCTGTCAGCGCCGGGCTTCTGGAAGATACGGCCAAGGCGTTACGCCTGCTCATTACCGAAGCGACCACGGCCGAAGCGCAGATCGCCGCCACATTGCGCGTTGCGCCGACCGATCCGGCATAGTGGTCCGTTTCCGACATTTGCATCTCATATCGGCGAGGGCAGGCGCAAATGTCGGAAACCTAAGGACCACTAGAAATCTTTGATTCTAGTGGATTTTACGATTTTGACATTTGCAGACCCATCCCAACCGCCGGGGGATGCAAATGTCAAAATCAATCCACTAGGCTGTTTCATTGGGATCATCGCGGTTGGGGCGCCCGCGCGTTGACCCGGCCACACACCCTTAATTCGCCGATTCAGCTCTGATCCTGATAGGCCATCTGCAATATGCCCCAGTGGCGGCCCTTCACATGGATGGACGCGATCACCTGTTTCAGCAGGATCACCTCGCCCTGCGCGGTCAGGCGGCGATAGGCCTTGATGCAGAAGGGCTTGGTCGTCCGGGCCTGTTCGCGCGTGTCGGGAAAATCGAAGATCACGCCCTGGCGCGCATATTCCAGGTTCCAGCTGTCATCCCCCGGTCGCTGCTGCTGCGCGCGTTCGGGCATGGCGACCGCGCCATAGGCGTTGCGATCGGTGAAGGTCATGCCGAACAGGCCGGGGAAGCCGCGCGCCTTTTCCTGCGCGGTGCGGGCAGCGGGCAGCATCGCATCCTGCACCGGATGGGTGAAGAGCGGCGGATTGGTGCCGGTGACCGGCGCATAATAGTCGCTGAAAATCGCCGCTTCGCTGACCGTGCCCGCGTCGATCGCGCGCTCGATCGCGCGGCCGACCTGCTGCGCGCTGTCCAGGCTGAAGCGGATATAGGGCGAATCGGGAATATCGACGCCGCTTTCGGCCAGATATTGCAGCAATTCATTGGTGTCGTCGCTGGCGGTGGAAACCCGGCCGGACAGGCGTTGCAGCCCGTCGGCATTGTCGGTCGATGTGCTCGCGAGCGCGGCCAGCCCGCCGCGAATCTCGCCCGCGGAGCCCACCATCGACGCGATTCGCTCGGCCACCGCCTCGCTGTTGTTTGACAGGCCCTGCATCAGCGTGCCCAGCCGATCGACCAGCGTTTCGATATTCTTGGTGTCGTTGAGCGCGGTGCGCGCGGTCTGCGCGCCGTGGGTGATGCTGGCCAACATCCCGCCCGCCTCGCCGGTCAGCGCCGCGATCGATTGTTCGATCGTATGGGTCGCGGCCGCCGTTTCCTGCGCGAGCTTCTTCACTTCCGACGCGACCACGGCAAAGCCGCGTCCGGCATCGCCCGCGCGCGCCGCCTCGATCGTGGCGTTGAGTGCAAGGAGATTGGTCTGGCTGGCGATGCCGCTGATGACGCTGGTGACATGCGCCACCGTCTTGAGCGCTTCGCCAAACCCGTCCAGCCGCGCGTGGATGAGGCTCACCTGGTCGATCAGGCCGACGAAATTATGATTGGCTGTCGAAAGCTGCCGGCCCGAATCGTCGATGATGCCGCGGGCCGCCACGGCCTGCGCGCGTGCTTCCTGCCCGGCCATCGCCACGCTGTCGCCGTCGCGCGACAATTGCGCGGCCGCGCCGCTGATCGCCTCGATCGTGCGCGCCTGATGCGTCACCCGGTCGGCCAGTTCGCTGATGTCCGCCTGCAAATCAAGCGTGCGGATGCCCAGGTCGCCAGACAATTTGGCGACCTTCATCACCGCTCGGGCGACATTTTCGGAGTGCGCTTCTTTTCCCACTTAAGCAGGGCTAACAGCCCATGGTAAAGGAAAGCTTAGCGATGCGACGTGCCGTTCAGAGCGCGCCTATCAATGCCAGCGCCACGCCGGCGACGACCAGCAGCAGCCCGGCCGCCTCGCTCCGCCGCATCCGCTCCTTCAGGTAGAAATGGCCGAACGCCATGGTGAAGGCGACCTCGACCTGGCCTACGATCCGCACCAGCGCCACCGGCGCGGTGGCAAAGCCCGTGAACCAGCAGGCGCTGCCCAGCGCGGACAGCAATCCGACCTGTCCCGACACCCGCCAGCTTGCAAGCACCCGCCGCATCTCGCCCGGCTCGCGCGCCATCAGCCAGGCGCCCTGCATCAGCGTCTGGACCAGCACCGTGGCGACCAGCACCAGCAGCGCGGCCAGGATGCGGTCGTCCCCGCCAACCGCCTGCGTCGCCCGGCGAATACCGATTGCCGTCAACGCAAAGAAAAACCCCGACGCGATGCCGGCCTTTGCTGCCGGTTGGCCCAGAGCGCGCAGGAAATCGCCCGGCCCCATGCGCTTGCCCCCGGTGGAAAGCAGCATCACGCCGATCACGCCGCAGCCTATCCCGGCCCAGGCCAGCGGATGCAGCCGTTCGCCCAGCAGCAGGAAAGACAGGATGGCACCCTGCACCGCCTCGGTTTTGGAATAAGCGGTGCCGACCACGAAATTGCGATGCTTGAACGCGGCGATCAGCAAATTGGTGGCGACGATCTGCGCCAGCCCGCCGCCGATGCAGAAGAGCAGGAAATCAGCCTTGATCGCGGGCAGCGGGGCGGGGAAGAGCAAGGCATAGCCGCACAGCAGCAGCAGGGTGAAGGGGATGCCATAGAGATAGCGGACCAGCCCCGCCGCATTGATCGACAGGCTGTGGCTGACGCGCCGCTGGATCGCGGTGCGCCAGGCCTGCACGGCCCCGGCGATCAGCGTCGCGGGCAACCAGATCGGGGATGTGATCATGCCCGCCCTATACAGGGCGAACACAGCCCGTCATCCCATCATTATCAGGCCATCATCACGAGGAAGGTGAAGAAGAGCGAGAGCGACACGCAGGCGAAGCCGTAAAGCAGGGGCAGCCGCCACACAGCGCCCATCCGCGACAGGGCATAGGCATCCTTGAACTGGCGATACATGTGCCAGATGGCGAAGAGCATCAGCGCCAGCGTTACCAGCCCGCTGGTCACATGGACCATCGTCAGGACCATCGACAGCGAAAAGAGCAGCGACATGAAGGCGATCGAATAAGTGATGTAGATCGCATGATCGTACATTTTGTAGCGGCGGCTGAACGGGAAGAGCAGCCAGATAAAGGGCAGCGAAATCAGGATCAGCGCCCAGGAGAATTTATAGGCGTTGGCCTTGAGCTTATAATAAGCAAATTCGGGGTTCTTGGCCGCCGCGCTGATGGCGGTGCCGACGGTCTGCGCCACGCCGCCATTCAGGCCTTCGCCCTTCAGCGAATCGGTGATGCCGCTCGCCATGGTCAGCCCCTGACGCTCCTCGCGCGCTTCGGCCAGGTCTTGGGCCAGCGACTCCTTGCGAGCCGCCGACAGGCCGGGCGCGGCCAGCTTCGCCTCGACCTTTGCGATCTGCGCGTCGGCCCTGGCCTCCTCCTGCTTCAGCTCGGCGATCTCGCCCTTGTCCATCTGCACCATTTTGCTGGCTTCCGGGCCATGGCTGGTGAGCGAGAAGATGGCGTACATCAGGAAGGCGGAAAACAGGAACAGGGCGAAGGGCGACACGAATTTCGCGCGTTCGCCCTGGATATAGCGCCGCGTCAGATTTCCCGGCCGCAGCGCCAGTTCGGGCAGGGTGGTCCAGATCTTGCCCTCGAAATGCAGCACGCCATGGGCCAGATCATGGCCGATCGCGCCGAAGCTGCGATGCAGATGCGCCGCCTGACCGCATTGCGCGCAGTAATTGCCGGCGACCGCTGCCCCGCAATTGAGGCAGGCACCATGGCCTACGTCATGCGCTTCGCCATGGTCCGGCTCCGCTGCGCGCGCCAGCATGGCCCCAGTGACCGCGTCACCCGCTGCTTCGATTTCCCCTGTCATGGATCGGGACGATATCAGCGGTGTATGACGGATACCAGACAGCTTTACTGGCGATCGGAAAGGTGGCGATCAACTGGGCTTCGTGCCGGGCGGCAGCGTGTGGGGGAAACCCGTTCGCCCCATGGTCCAGTTCGCCTCCAGCCGCACCAGCGGATTGGGCGCGCACCATATTTCGCCCGATTCGCTCAGGCCCGTCACCCAGATCAGATTATGTTCCTGCCCATAATCGATGACGGCCAGGGCATAGCCCTTCCCCTTGCCCTCTACATGAACAGGCAGGGGCGGATCGAGTTGGGTGAAGGACATGGGCGATGCTCCGGCGGTATGAGGATGCCGGTGACAATGCGGGGTGAGGGGGCGAGTTCCGATGTCGGCCAGCGACTTGATCGGGGTTAACGCGATTCTTCCACCCCTCCCCATCTGGCGATGGGGAAGGGTGATGAAGGTCATGCGCCTTCGAGCAGTTTCTCGCGCTTGATCTTCTCCTGCCACACCAGCGGGGCGAGGTGATGGACATTGCGCCCTTCGCTGTCGACCGCGACAGTCACCGGCATGTCCTGCACATCGAACTCGTAGATCGCCTCCATGCCCAGATCCTCAAAGCCCACGACCTTGGCACCCTTGATCGCGCGGGCGACCAGATAGGCCGCGCCGCCGACCGCCATCAGATAGGCGCTCTTGTGCTTGGCGATCGCCGCGGTCGCCGCCACGCCGCGCTCGGCCTTGCCGACGCAGCTGAGCAGGCCCTGTTCCAGCATCATGTCCATGAAGCTGTCCATGCGGGTCGCGGTGGTGGGACCGGCCGGGCCGACCACTTCGTCGCCGACCGGATCGACCGGGCCGACATAATAGATCACGCGGCCCTTGAAATCGACCGGCAGTGGCTCGCCCTTGGCCAGCATGTCCTTGATCCGCTTGTGCGCGGCGTCGCGCCCGGTCAGCATCTTGCCGTTCAGCAGCAGCCGGTCGCCATGCTTCCAGCTCTGCACGATCTCTGGCGTCAGCGTGTTCAGATCGACGCTGATCGCTTCCTTGCTCGGCGTCCAGTTTACGTCGGGCCATTCCGACAGTTTGGGCGCCTCCAGATAGGCCGGGCCGGACCCGTCCAGCGTGAAATGCGCGTGGCGGGTGGCGGCGCAATTAGGGATCATTGCCACCGGCTTGCCCGCCGCATGGCAGGGATAGTCGTAAATCTTGACGTCGAGGATGGTGGAGAGACCGCCCAGGCCCTGCGCGCCGATACCCAGCGCGTTGACCTTGTCGAAAATCTCGATCCGCATCTCTTCGATCTTGTTCTGCGGCCCGCGGAGCTTGAGTTCGCCCATGTCGATGGGTTCCATCAGGCTTTCTTTGGCCAGCGCCACCGCCTTTTCCGCGGTGCCGCCGATGCCGATGCCCAACATGCCGGGCGGGCACCAGCCCGCGCCCATCTGCGGGATCATGTCCAGCACCCAATCGACGATCGAATCGCTGGGGTTCATCATCTTGAACTTGGTCTTGTTCTCAGACCCGCCGCCTTTGGCCGCGACGTCGATGACGACCTTGTTGCCTGGCACCATTTCGACGTTCAGCACGCAGGGCGTGTTGTCCTTGGTATTCTGGCGCGCGAAGGCGGGATCGCGCAGGATGGAGGCGCGCAGGCGGTTTTCCGGGTTCAGATAGGCCTTGCGCACGCCGTCATCGACGATTTCCTGCATGGAGCGGCTGTTGTCGTCCAGCCGGCAGTCCATGCCCCATTTGACGAAGACGTTGACGATGCCGGTATCCTGGCAGATCGGCCGGTGGCCTTCGGCGCACATGCGGCTGTTGGTCAGGATCTGGGCGATGGCGTCCTTGGCCGCCGGATTGGCTTCGGCGTCATAGGCTTTGCCCAGCGCGCGGATATAATCCATCGGATGATAATAGCTGATGAACTGGAGCGCGTCGGCCACGCTGTCGATCAGGTCGGCGGTTTTGATGAGCGTCATCTACCCTGGTCCTTATCTGCATTCTGCGGCCCGCCTCTGCACAGCGGGTCCATGCAGGGGCAGCGGCTAGTGGGGAATCCCGCCCAAGTCCAGCATCAGCCATCCGCAAAGGGGAAGAGGTGCCACCAGGGTTGTTTCTCCTCCAGCACGCGGGCGAAGCTCGGGCGCGCCTCCAGCCGCGCCAGATAGGCCGCCAGCAGCGGGAAATCCGCGCTCAACGGTATGATCTTGTCGGCGTAGAAGATCGCCGGGGCGGCGGCGCAGTCGGCCAGGGTAAAGGCTTTGCCCGCCGCCCATCGCCGTCCGGCCATCCGCGCCTCGATCAGCGCATAGGCCTTGGCCAGCAGGTCGCGCGCCTGCGCCACGCCCAGCGAGTCGCGCTGCGCCTCCGGCCGCAGCCGGTCGGCCACGATCGTCTGCATCGGCGCCATGACATAATTGTCGAACAACCGATCCATCAACCGCACCTCCAGCGCCGCGTCGGGATCGGCGGGGATGGGGCGGAAGGTGCCGGCTTCATGCTGGGCGAGATATTCGATGATGATGCTCGCCTCGCCGACCGTGGCGTCGCGCGCCGGGTCGCGCAGCAGCGGGAATTTGCCGATCGGCCACAGGTCCATCCATTCCCGCGCGACCTCCGCATCCTCCAGCGTCCGGGCCGTGAACGGCGCGCCATTCTCGTAAAAGGCGATCAGCACCTTCCAGCAATAGGAGGAGAGGGGGTGGTAATAGAGAATCATCGGGCATCCTCCGCACAACCGCAATATCTGCGCATCTGGCCGTATCCGGGCATGGCGGCCGCACCATGGCCAACGGTGCTATTACCCGACGCCCGCAACCCTTTAGACCTTCGTCTAAAAATGGCTGACAAGCGAAATTTATTTTTTGCCCCCCATCATCCCCCTTGCCTTTTTTGGGGGCAAGGCAAGTCCGTGCGTCGCCCGCGCGCGCCGTGGCAGAATGACGTCGAACATCGACGAACCGAGTCTTCCGATTGTCATTTACCCTCTTGCGCCGCCAAGTGGCTATGGCACTATCTATGGTATCGGGTTAACGGGGGTCACCCAACAGATTGTGATTGCGTCGCTGGTGGATTTTCCGGCGCGGGGGGATTTTCCTCTCTGCGATCGCTCGGTTGGGCCCTTTTCCGTCCCCGGCGCGGTACGGTTCATGCTAGGATGCGCGGCTTGTCGCGACCCGCTTGACCGAATCGAACGGAACAGGAACATCGGGGGCTCGCATGGATTTTCGAGATAGTGGACAAGGTGTTGGCGACGTGGCGACTGTGATGGACGATCTTTTGGACGATATGAAGGCGCAGGCCCAGGCCGCGCCCGTGGAAACGCGGGCGGAGCCGGAGGTGCTGACCTCCTCGACCGTGCAGGCGCGGCGTTTCGTCGTCGTGACCGATCCGTCGCGCGACGCGCTGCTGACGGAGTTCGGCAAGGATACGCTGAACGACCGCTATCTGCTGCCCGGCGAATCCTATCAGGATCTCTTCGCCCGCGTGGCGGCGGCCTATTCGGACGATGCCGCTCATGCTCAGCGCGTCTACGACTATATCTCGCGCCTCTGGTTCATGCCCGCGACGCCGGTCCTGTCCAACGGCGGCACCGGCCGCGGCTTGCCGATCAGCTGCTATCTGAACAGCGTCGACGACAGCTTGGAAGGCATCGTCAACACCTGGAACGAAAATGTCTGGCTCGCCTCGCGCGGCGGCGGCATCGGCACCTATTGGGGCAATGTCCGCGGCATCGGCGAACCGGTCGGCCTCAATGGCAAGACCAGCGGCATCATCCCCTTCGTCCGGGTGATGGATTCGCTGACGCTGGCGATCAGCCAGGGTAGCCTGCGTCGTGGTTCGGCCGCCGTCTATCTCGACGTCTCCCACCCGGAGATCGAGGAGTTTCTGGAAATCCGCAAGACCAGCGGTGACTTCAACCGCAAGGCGCTGAACCTGCATCATGGCGTGCTACTGACCGACGAGTTTATGGAAGCCGTGCGCGATGGCGGCGACTTCCACCTGCGCAGCCCCAAGGACCAGTCGATTCGCGGCACGGTCAATGCCCGCGCCCTGTTCCAGAAACTGGTCGAAGTGCGCCTGGCCACTGGTGAGCCCTATATCGTGTTCAACGACACGGTGAACCGCATGATGCCCAAACATCATCGCGACCTGGGGCTGAAGGTGTCGACCTCCAACCTCTGTTCGGAAATCACGCTGCCGACCGGCCGTGACCATCTGGGTAATGATCGTACCGCGGTCTGCTGCCTCTCCTCCATGAACCTGGAAACCTGGGACGAATGGAAGGACGAAAAGCTGTTTGCCGAGGATATCATGCGTTTCCTCGACAATGTGCTTCAGGACTATATCGACCGCGCCCCGCCCGAAATGGCGCGCGCCAAATATAGCGCGATGCGCGAACGCTCGGTCGGCCTGGGCGTCATGGGCTTCCACAGCTTCCTTCAGGCACGCGGCATCCCGTTCGAAGGCGCGATGGCCAAATCGTGGAACCTGCGCATGTTCAAGCATATCAACGCGCAGGTAAATGAAGCATCGATGATGCTGGCGCAGGAACGCGGCCCGTGCCCGGATGCGGCCGATCAGGGCGTGATGGAGCGCTTTTCCTGCAAGATGGCGATCGCGCCGACCGCGTCGATCAGCATCATCTGCGGCGGTACGTCGGCCTGTATCGAGCCGATCCCGGCGAACATCTACACCCACAAGACGCTGTCGGGCAGCTTCTCGATCAAGAATCCGTACCTCGAAAAGCTACTGGTCGCCAAGGCGAAGGACAGCAGCGCGGTGTGGAACTCGATCCTGGAAAAGGGCGGCTCGGTCCAGCATCTCGACTTCCTGAGCCCGGAAGAAAAGGACACGTTCAAGACCAGCTTCGAAATCGACCAGCGCTGGCTGCTCGAACTGGCTGCCGACCGCACGCCCTATATCGACCAGGCGCAGTCGCTGAACCTGTTCATCCCGGCGGACGTGGAGAAATGGGATCTGCTCATGCTCCACTTCCGCGCTTGGGAACTGGGCATCAAGTCGCTCTACTATCTGCGCTCGAAGAGCGTGCAGCGCGCGGGCTTCGCCGGCGGCGTGGAGGCCGACAACACGATCGACGCCCCCAAGTTCGAAATCGGCGAGACCACCGACTATGACGAGTGTCTTGCCTGCCAGTAAGGCATGGGAGCCGGGCGCGACGGCCTATGCCGCCGCGCCCGCGCGCTCACTCTTCTTCTTCGAACGTCACCGCGACGTCGGCATTGGCGCTCAGGCGCACCGTGCCGTCATCCTCTACCGCCGCGATCAGGCCCTGGCTGATATAATGATGATGCCCCTTATGGCTGCCTTCCCCGCTGTCCTTCTTGGTCAGCTTGATCCGGTCACCGTCCATATGGTCGACGGTGCCGACATGCACGCCATCGGCGCCGATCACTTCGGCATGTTCCTTGATGCTGGTCAGGTCGACCATGATATTTCTCCTGTGCGGGGGGTAACGACGCTTCAACGTCCCGCCCTTGCCCAGGTTGCAACCACCCTTCATTCGTAACGATTTCGCCCGGAGTTTCGTCCCATGCCTCTTCTCCAAGCCTCCAAGGTGTACAAGCCCTTCGAATATCCCTGGGCCTATGAATATTGGAAGCGCCAGCAGCAGCTGCACTGGCTGCCTGAGGAAGTGCCCTTGGGTGAGGATTGCCGCGATTGGGCGCAGAAGCTGTCCGATCATGAGCGCAACCTGCTGACGCAGATTTTCCGCTTCTTCACACAGGCCGACGTGGAAGTGCAGGATTGCTACCACGAAAAATATGGCCGCGTGTTCAAGCCGACCGAGGTCAAGATGATGCTGACCGCGTTCAGCAACATGGAAACCGTCCACATCGCCGCCTACTCGCATCTGCTCGACACGATCGGCATGCCCGAAAGCGAATATAGCGCCTTCATGCAGTATAAGGAGATGAAGGACAAACACGACTATCTGCAACAGTTCGGCGTCGATACGGACGAGGATATCGCCCGCACGCTCGCCATGTTCGGCGGCTTTACCGAAGGGCTGCAACTCTTCGCCAGCTTCGCCATGCTGATGAACTTCCCGCGCTTCAACAAGATGAAGGGCATGGGCCAGATCGTCACTTGGTCGATCCGCGACGAAACGCTCCATTGCGAAGGGATCATCAAGCTGTTCCACGCCTTCTGCGCGGAACGCAACTGCCTGACCCCCGCGGTCAAGGACGACATCATGGACATGTGCCAGAAGACCGTCCGCATCGAGGATGCCTTCGTCGACCTGGTCTTCGAAATGGGGCCGGTGCCCGGCATGACGCCCAAGGACATCAAGAAATATGTCCGCTACATCGCCGACTGGCGCCTGGGGCAATTGGGTCTGAAACCGATCTACATGATCGAAGAGCACCCGCTCCCCTGGCTCGCCCCGATGCTGAACGGCGTCGAGCATGCCAACTTCTTCGAAACCCGCTCGACCGAATATTCCAAGGGCGCGACGCGGGGCCAGTGGAACGACGTCTGGGACGCCTTCGACCGCCGCCAGAAGGTCAAGGGCACCGACGCAGCGAACATGGATGAGGCCGACCCGGACATGTTCAAGGCGGCGGGCATCGCTGCGGAGTGAGGAATGATGGAGGAAGAGGGGAAACCTCCCTCTTCCTCTGCGGCTGTCGTGCTGGGCGCGATCATGATCGGCCGTTGCTGAAGAAGGGCGACCCTGGTCGCAAATCAGTAGGCGCAATATCCAGGCGATATCGGCAGCTTGGCGATAGCCTGCTGCTAAATCTTTTTACCAAAATCGCTTATGCATCATCCGTTGCATTTGCTGGTCTGGCGCTGTCGAGGCGGCGGGTTGCGTAAGGTCAGCATCCGATCGGATGCGATGGGATGGCCATCGCGTCCATAACGGACCCATCTTCCCCCAAAACGGCGCGAATCGCCTTATGCTCGGGATCATGACCGAGCAAACCCCTATCCCTCGCACGCCCGTCCACCACGCCTATATCTGCAATGTCTGCGGCAGCGACCATGTCACGCGGGACGCCTGGGCGGCGTGGGACATGGCAGCGCAGCATTGGGTGCTGGAGGTCGCCTTCGAACATAGCTGGTGTCATCGCTGCATGAGCGCCGCGCGGCTCGACCGGGTCGTGCTGACCAGCCCGGTCACGTTCGCCGCGCCCGATCCGGGGCTCGATCCCGCCATAGCCGCATCAGCGGGGTGAGGCTTCCTTAACCCCGCGGTTCTATCCTGCACCCCATGTTCTTCGGCGTCCGCCTCCGCTCGATCTTCACCAGCCGCTGGTTCGCGCTGCTTTGGGCGGTGTTGGTGATCCTGACCGCGATCCAGTTCGTCGGTGCTGGCGACGACAGCCAAGGCGCGCAGGGCGACAACGCCGCCGCCGACGGCCTCACCAACGAACAGCGGGCCGCCCTCGCCAACGCGCTCTAATTCCCATAGCGGCCTCGACAAACCCGGCCGCCCGCATCGAGCGCTGTTTTCTATACCCTCGCGTTATCGTCCGCCCGGTTTCTTCGCATCGTCAGCCAGTTCTCTGCTGCGCTAAAGGTAAGGTTGCCGGACGAAGAATGTGCCAGGGCCGATAGGCGTTCAGTTCCGGACATTTAGGCCGATGCGCCGGACTCGCCTCGCCAGACCCGCCGCGCCTGTCCGCCGACTGAACGGCGCGTTTTGTTCCGTTCATGCAACATCCCCTATTCTCGCGTGTTCTACCGCCACGATACCAAGAGGGAAGGACCCCCGCCCATGACATTTTCGTTCAAACAGGCCATCGCCGCCCTGTCGCTCGGCGCCATGACCCTGACCGGCATAGCCGCCACCCCCGCTTTCGCTCAGCCGGGCCAGAATAACCGCGAACGGCGTGACGATCGCCGCGACAATCGCCAGGACCAGCGTGAAGATCGTCGCGAAGTCCGTCAAGATCGCCGCGAAGTCCGTCGTGACGTCCGTCAGGACCGTCGAGACGTGCGCCGTGATGTCCGTCAGGACCGCAACGACTTGCGCCAGGATCGCCGCGTGGACAATGGCCGCAACGATTATCGCCGTCCCGGCCGCCCGGTGTACAGCTATGACTGGAACCGCCCCGATCCGCGCTATGGCCGTTCCTACCGGCCAGACCGCTATTATCGCACTGGCTATGCCCCGATCCGCGTCGATCGCCGCACCCGCATCTATCGCGGCAATGACAATCGCTATTATTGCCGCCGTTCGGATGGCACCACCGGCCTGATCGTCGGCGCGGCGCTGGGCGGCCTGCTCGGCAACCAACTGGCCCAGGGTCAGTCCAACATATTGGGCACTCTGATCGGCGGCGGCGCCGGCGCGCTGCTGGGCCGTGAAATCGACCGTGGCGGCGTTAATTGCCGCTAAGCGCCTAGCACCAGGGGTGGCGACCGCCATCCCAACGTCGGGCCAGTCCTTCAGCGACCAGTTGGTCGCCGATCGACTGGCCTCCGCGCGTTACGATCCGCAAGGCCCGGCCATAGCGATCAATGTCGCGATCGCCGCTTTCCAGCGAGAAGGCGCCGTCGTTCATCAGCGCCTGCAATCGCTGCGTCGCCCGCGCGCCCAACTCGCCTTCCGCCGCACAGCGCGGCCCATGGGTTTCGGGCGTGTCGATGTCGGCGATTCGATATTTGTCGCCGCGAAACCAGAATGTGTCGCCATCGACCACGCAATTGGTCCCGCCGCCGCTATGGCAGAAGGTGAAATCGGCGGACAGGCTGTCGGTCAAAAGCGCCGGAGCGGAGGTCATGGTGGGCGCTTGGTCTAAGCGATCAACCCAGCCTGGCCCATACCAGCCGAGCAACAGCCCTAGGCACAACATATAAACAAGCGCCGGTCCGGTGATCCCGCTGCGCCGCTGCCGTACCGGACGCAAGCGTGCGGCACCCGCGCGCTGCGCCTCCGCGACCCAAGCCTGCTGCACCTTATTTCTGCGTGACGGCCGCGGCCGTCTGTTCCATTCGCTCGCCATGCCTATGCTCTAGCGAGCGTCCGGCAAACAGGGCGTTAAAGCCGATCCAGCTTTTCACCGATCCGGCGTCAATCTGATGTGATGCACATCGATGCCGTACGCCCGCGCGCTGCCATGCCGGGCCGGACCATCCGAAACGGCGCTAAATCGATCAACGCCGGCGTACAGCCCAGCCCTTATGCCCGCATCATCGGCGAAGTGCCCGCCCGCGCCATGGCCGAGCGTTTGCCCTGACGGGCGCTATTCGTCCTCCTCGGTCGGCCCCATCTCTTCCTCTTCATCGTCCATCTGCGGTTCGCCGGCATAGGCATCCATGTCGATCCGGCCGGACCGGTTCATCTCGTTCATCTTGTCGACCAGGTCGGGCACATCGTCGGGGATGATCTGCGCCGGATTGGTGCGCCCGCCATGCTCGCTCTCTTCCGACAGGTCGGTGGTGCGCGCCCGCGCATCGTCCGCAACATCCTGTGCCTGGGTGCCGGCTTCGGCCTGCTCCTTATTCTCGTCATATTCGTGGTCGGGGGTAGGGCGGTCCATCGCATGTCTCCTTGGGCCTGATGCCCGATCCCTCCCCAACGGCCCGGCGCGCCCGCCGTTCCGGGGGAAATTGCTGGACAGCAACAGGCGCAGGGGGCAAAGGCCGCTCTGATCCTTACGCACTGCAGCAGGAATCCTCATGCCCCGCCAGCTCATTTCCTCCGGCTCGCCCTTCGAGGCGCAGGTCGGCTATTCGCGTGCCGTCGTTCAGGGCGACTGGTGCTTCGTCGCCGGCACCACCGGCACCGATCCCGAAACCAAGACGATGCCGGACGATGTGGTGGCGCAGGGCAGGAACGCGCTCAAGGTGATCGGCAAGGCGCTGGACGACGCCGGCTTTTCCTTCGCCGATGTGGTGCGCGTGACCTATTATATCACCGACGCCGCCTATTGGGACGTCATGGGCGACATTGCCGGCCCCGTGTTCGGCGACATCCGCCCCGCCGCCAGCTGCGTCATCGCCGGCCTCGTCAAGCCGGACATGAAGATCGAAATCGAAGTCACCGCCTTCAAAGGGTAACAGGAGCACGGCATCATGATTACCATGTATGGCATCAAAAATTGCGACACGATCAAGAAGGCCCGCAACTGGCTGGACAATGAGCGCGTGAGCTACAGCTTCCACGACTATAAGGTCGCCGGTGTGGACAAGGCGAAGCTGGAAGAATGGGTGATGGAACATGGCTGGGAAACCATCCTCAACCGCTCTGGCACCACCTTCAAGGCGCTGGATGCGGGCGACAAGGCGCATATCGACGCGGACAAGGCGATCCTGCTGATGATCACCAACCCGTCGATGATTAAGCGCCCGATCCTCGACACCGGCCGCGAAACCATCATCGGATTCAAGGCGACTACCTATGAAAATGCGCTCCAGGGCGTGAAGGCATGATCGGGCGGGGGCTGGCGCGCATCACACTGTTCCTGTTGATGAGGCTCATCCCCCTTTCTGTGGTTCAGGCCGAACCGATCCTGATCGCCCATCGCGGTGCCAGCGGCGAACGGCCCGAACATACGCTCGCCGCCTATGAGCGCGCGATCGACCAGGGGGCCGACTTTATCGAGCCCGACCTGGTGCTGACCAAGGACGGCGTCCTCGTCGCCCGGCATGAAAATGAGATAAGCGGCACCACCGATGTCGCGGATCATCCCGAATTTGCCGATCGCAAGACGACCAAGACGATCGACGGCGTCGCCATGGTCGGCTGGTTCACGGAGGATTTCACCCTCGCCGAGCTGCGCACCCTGCGCGCGCGCGAACGGCTGCCCGATGTCCGCTCGGCCAATCGGCGCTTCGACGATCTTTATCCCATCCCTACCTTCGAAGAGATATTGAAGCTGGTCCGCGCCAAGGAGGCGGAGGCGGGCCGCCGCATTGGCCTCTATCCCGAAACCAAGCATCCCAGCTATTTCGCGGGCCTTGGCCTGCCGCATCAGGCGGCGCTGCTCGATTTGCTCGGCCGCTACGGCTATCAAACAGAGGCCGACCCGGTTTTCATCCAGTCGTTCGAGGTCAGCAATCTGAAAGCGCTGCGCGCCGCCTCGCGCCTGCGCCTCATTCAGCTGGTCGATGCGGAGGGTGGCCCGGCCGACCTGCCCGGCACGACTTATGCTGACATGCTGACGGTGCAGGGCCTGACCGACATCGCCACCTATGCCGACGGCGTCGGTCCGTCGGCGGCGCTCATTATCGCGCCCGAAGGCCCGACCGCGCTGGTCGGCCGCGCCCATGATGCGGGGTTGCAGGTCCATGTCTGGACGCTGCGGATGGAAAACAGCTTTCTGCCGCCCCAATATCAGCGCGCCGACGATCCGCAGGGCCGCGGCGACTTCGCCTCCTGGGTCCGCGCCATCGCGGCAACCGGCGTCGATGGCATCTTCAGCGACTTCCCCGGACAGGCGAAGGCCGCTCTGGAGCCAACGCGCTAATCAGCCTGCGCGGGAACATGTTGCTCTTCACTCTGCTGACCCAGCGCGAAAACTCTTTCTCTCTCGCCACGCTTGACTTGCCAAAGCGGGTGGGGGGGCGAATAACAGCCTGATGTTGTCCCAGAAGACCCGTTACGCCATCCGTGCGCTTCAGCATCTTGCCGACCGCTACCGCCAGGGTCCGGTGCCCCTCAACGAAATCGCGACGCGCCAGAATATCCCGTCCAAATTCCTGACCGTGATCCTGTCCGAACTATCGCGCGAAGGACTGGTCGCGACCCAGCGGGGGCGGGACGGGGGCTATTGGCTGGCGCTGGCGCCGGTGGACGTCAGCTATGGCGACATCGTCCGGCTGACCCGCGGCTCGCTCGCGCTGACCCCCTGCGCCAGCCGCTTCGCGCATGAAAGCTGCACGAACTGCCTACCCGAATCGGAATGTCGTCTGCATCGCGTGATGCTGCGCGTGCGTGACGAGACGGCCAAGGTGCTGGACAGCATCAGCCTGGCGGAACCGTTCGCGACGATGGATGAGGGCTGAAAGACTGTTTGGAAAAGCGCGAAAGGGCGCTTTTCAAGCGCGGTTCCGGCCCGCTCCCCCGCCCAACCACCCGACAGGATGATACTGGATCGGGTGGTTGGGCGGGGGAGCGGGCCGGAACCGGCTTTTCCAGACAGGCCCTGAGCCTTGCGCTTGCCCGTCACCTTCGCCACATCAGCCCCATGACCACGCCGCCGCTCAAAGCCGTCCTGATCCCCGTCACCCCGTTGCAACAGAACTGCACCCTCTTCTGGTGCACGCAAACGATGCGCGGCGCTTTCGTCGATCCGGGCGGCGACCTGCCGGTGCTCAAGAAGGCGGCCGCCGATCAGGGCGTCACGATCGAGAAGATCCTCGTCACCCATGGTCATATCGACCATTGCGGCCAAGCCGGCGTGCTGGCCCGCGACCTGAATGTCCCGATCGAGGGTCCGCATGAAGACGACCGTTTTTGGATCGACCGGCTGCCCCAGGATGGCGAGCGCTGGGGCGTACCAGGCGAGAGTTTCGAGCCGGATCGCTGGCTCAATGACGGCGATCAGGTGACGGTGGGCCAGCTGACCTTCGACGTTTATCATTGTCCCGGCCACACGCCCGGCCATGTCGTCTTCCACCACGCGCCCAGCAAGCTGGCGATCGTGGGCGACGTGCTGTTCCAGGGATCGATCGGCCGCACCGACTTCCCGCGCGGCAATCATCAGCAGTTGATCGATGCGATCACCGGCAAGCTGTGGCCGCTCGGCGGCGACACCGCCTTCGTGCCCGGCCATGGCCAGATGAGCAATTTCGCTCATGAGCGGCGCACCAACCCCTATGTCGCCGATTCGGTGCTGGCGGGGTAAACTTACCCCCGCAAAGCCATAGCCGGCGGCGCTGGCATTTCCCGCGTGGCCGTGTAGGCGATCATGAGCGCCGCGATTGCCATCGCCACCATGACGACCCAGGTCAGCATCGCGCCGCCCGCGCGCCATATCGTGGGCTTGTCGGCGTCCATGCCGAACGCATGGGCGACCCTCGCGATCACATAGACCAGCGCGCTGATCCACAGCCATAGCGACGCGCCCACCGCCAGTTCGACAAGCGCGAAAAGAATCAGCACGATCGGCGTATATTCCACGAAATTGGCGTGCGCCCGCATCCGCCGCGCCAGCAGGCTGTTGCCCGCATCGCCATGCATCACCTTGTCGGCGATGCGAATCCGCGCGCAGCGAGTCGCGATCCACAGGTTGAGCAGCGCGCAGGCGGCGGCAAAGGTCAGCGTGATCGACAGCAGCATGGAATATCCCCTCGTTTCAAGCGTCGCACCCTAGACGGCATGGGCAAGGGGGCAAGGCCAAAGGGAAAGGAAACCCTTGCACCCCGAACAAAAAGCGCTATAGGCGCAGGGCTTCGCGATCACCGGGCCGCATGGGTCTGCGGCGCCGTTGGCGTCAGCTTTTCTGTTCGGAACTGGCCGGTCGCACAACTTGATTATTTACGGAACAAGGTGCCGACATGGCTGTCCCCAAAAGGAAAACGTCCCCCTCCAAGCGCGGCATGCGCCGTAGCCACGATTCGCTGCGCGTCGAAGCATTTCAGGAATGCTCCAACTGCGGCGAATTGAAGCGTCCCCACAATTTGTGCGACGCCTGCGGGCACTATAACGGCCGCGAAATCGTCGCCGTCGGGGCGTAAGCCCATCCCCATCTCCGCAAAGGGGTGATCTGAGTGTCCAGTCAGCCGCGAATCGCAATCGACGCGATGGGCGGGGACGAAGGCGTGCGCGTGATGATGGCGGGTGTGGCTTTGGCCCGCCACCGTCATGACGGGTTGCGCTTCACCCTGTTTGGCGACGAGACGCAGATCAAGGCTGCGCTCGATCATCACCCCAATCTGCGGGCGGCGTCGGAAATCGTCCACGCCGACACCGTCGTTGCGGGTTCCGACAAGCCGAGCGTGGCGATTCGCAAGAAGAGCAGCTCGATGAGCATGGCGATCGCCGCCGTGAAATCGGGCCAGGCGGGCGCAGCCGTGTCCGCCGGCAATACCGGTGCGCTGATGGCGATGGCAAAGCTGGCGCTGCGCACCATGCCGGGCGTCGATCGTCCTGCGCTGGCGGCGCTGCTGCCGACGCTGGGCGACAATGACGTCGTGATGCTGGACCTGGGCGCCAATACCGAATGTGACGCCCGCAACCTCGTCCAGTTCGCGGTGATGGGCGCGGCCTATTCGCGCATCGCCTTCGACCTTGAACGGCCGCGTGTGCGCCTGCTCAACATCGGCACCGAAGACCTCAAGGGCACCGACGAGATTCGCGAAGCCGCCGCCGTGCTGCGCAGCGCGAAGAGCCTGCCGCTCCAGTTCGACGGCTTCACCGAAGGCGACAAGATTTCCCGCGGCGACGCCGACGTGATCGTGTGCGACGGATTTTCTGGCAATGTCGCGCTCAAGACGGCGGAGGGCACCGCCCGCTTCGTGACCGACGTGCTGCGCAAGGCGTTCACCAGTTCGATCCGCTCGAAGATCGGCTTCCTGATCTCGAAGCCCGCGATGCACCTGCTCAAACATCATCTCGACCCCAACAACCATAATGGGGCGGTCTTCCTGGGCCTCAACGGCGTGGTCGTGAAAAGCCATGGCAGCGCGAACGACAAGGGCATCGCCAACGCCGTCCATGTCGCCGCCCGGCTGTTGGAGGAAGACATCACCCGCCGGATCGCCGCCGACATGGCCGGTATCCAGTCGCTGTCGGCCGCGGCGTCCAAGCTGGAGCAGCCCGTCAAGTGATCCGCCGCTCCATCCTGCTCGGCACGGGCTCGGCTCTGCCCGTCCGTGCGGTCAGCAATGCCGAACTGGCGCAGACCGTCGATACCAGCGACGAATGGATCGTCGAGCGCACCGGCATCCGTAACCGCTATATCGCAGGGGAGGGCGAAACCACCGCCAGCCTGGCCGCGGACGCCGCGCGCCAGGCGATCGTCGCGGCGGGCCTGACCGCGCAGGATATCGACCTCATCATCCTGGCGACGGCGACCCCCGACCAGACATTTCCCGCCGCCGCTACCAAGGTGCAGGCGGCGCTTGGCATCGACGATTGCGTCGCCTTCGACGTCGCGGCGGTCTGTTCAGGCTTCCTCTATGCCGTGACCGTGGCCGACAGCATGATCCGGTCGGGCGCGGCCAACCGCGCGCTGGTGATCGGCGCGGAAACCTTCAGCCGCATCCTCGACTGGCAAGACCGCACCACCTGCGTCCTGTTCGGCGACGGCGCTGGCGCCGTGGTGCTGGGCGCGGAGGAAAGCGCGGACGGCAAGCGCGGCATCCTGGCCGCCAAGCTCCATGCCGATGGCCGCCACAACCAGCTTCTCTATGTCGATGGCGGCCCGTCCACGACCCAGACGGTAGGCAAGTTGCGGATGCGGGGGCAGGAAGTGTTCCGCCACGCCGTCGTCAACCTCGCTTCGGTGCTGAGGGAAGTGATGGCAATCGCAAACCTCTCTACCGACGAGATCGACTGGCTGGTGCCGCATCAGGCCAATGCCCGCATCCTCGACGCGACCGCGCGCAAGCTCAAATTGTCGCCCGACCGGGTGGTGGTGACGGTCGATCGCCACGCCAATACGTCCGCGGCGTCGGTTCCTTTGGCGCTCGATTATGCGGTGCGCGACGGCCGGATCAAGCCGGGCGACCTGGTCGTGCTGGAAGCGATGGGCGGCGGCTTCACCTGGGGCGCGTGCGTCCTGCGGCTCTAGGACTGCGCGCAGGATAGGCGGCGCTTGCCAAAGCGCTGCGAATCGATTACATTTCAGGCAGATCGTCCGCGAAGATGGTCGCTGGGGTGAAGAAGTGGGGATGGTCTATGAGCGGCAATGCAACCTTGACGCGGGCCGATCTGGCTGAAAGCGTGAACCGCCATGTCGGCCTGTCGCGGGCGGAAGCCGCCGCGCTGGTCGAATCGATCCTCGAATATATGTCCGGCGCGCTCGAACGCGGGGAAAATGTGAAGATTTCCAGCTTCGGCACCTTCGTCCTGCGCGACAAGACGGAACGTATGGGCCGCAACCCCAAGACCGGCGTGGAAGTGCCTATCGAACCGCGCCGGGTGCTCACCTTCCGCGCCAGCCAGACGATGCGGGACCGGGTCGCCGCGGTTTAAAGTGCGGCTCAGCGCTTTTCCAGCATTACCATTGCTTTACCATAGTTGACGTTCGTACAATTATGGGTGCAACATCGCTGTCATGGAAAAGGCAGAGGGTGCATTTCTGACCATCAGCGAGCTGGCCGGCGAGCTGGGTCTTCCCCAACATATATTGCGCTATTGGGAAACGCGCTTTCCTCAGCTGCGTCCGCTCCAGCGATCGGGCAACCGCCGCTATTATCGGCCGACCGACGTCGCGCTGGCGCGCCGCATCCACCAGTTGCTCAATGTCGAGGGGTTCACGGTCAAGGGCGCGCAAAAGGCGCTGCTGGACGGCAATGGCCATGCGCCCGCCATGCCGCTCGCCAAGGCTGCGCCGTCCGACCCACCGGACCTTCTGGCCCGGCTCATGGCCATCCGCACCGCCCTGGCCAAGGCGATCGGCGACTGACTTGTCTTAGGGCTTGGGCGCGCGATAGGGGATGAAGTCGCCCAATGCGCAGGCGCCGGTCGTGATACCGGTCTGCAAATTGGCGGTCGTGGTGAAGTCGCCCCGGCACATTTGCGATCCATAGCTGCGCACGATCATCGTGTCGCCATAGGTCAGGCCGCTGCAACTGCCGATCAGTTCATTCTTGTACACCAGCCTGCGGCTTACCCTGTAGAGCAGCACATTGTTGCTGATGACCGTCAGGCTGGTCTGCGGCTCGCGATTGATGCAGCTGACTTTTTCGCCCGCCACCTTGCCCGCCAGCGCCTTGTCGAGTTTGATCGCCTGCTTGTCGGTCAGCGGTGTCGGCTCATAGCTGCCGGTGCAGGCCGCCAGCAGCAGCGGCGCCATCCCCATCCACGCGCGCATCGTGATTCTCCCATCCATCGACCATAGGACGACACTATAGCGCAAAAACCGTCAGGCTGCGTCCTTCGCCGCGCGACGTTCCGCCAGCTGCGCCACATCGCGCGCGCGCATGAAGATGTTCGTCTCCCGCTCGATCCCGATGCTGGTCGGCACTGTGGCCTCGCCCCGCGCGCGTGCCGCCTCGACCGTTGCGACCCGTGCCGCCAACGCCGCATTGCCAGGCTCCACACCCAGCGCGAAACGGCCGTTGGAAAGGGTATATTCATGCGCGCAATAGACGATCGTATCGTCCGGCAGCGTGGCGAAGCGCGCCATGTTGGCGAACATCTGCGCCGCCGTGCCTTCGAACAGCCGGCCGCAGCCCATGGCGAACAGCGTGTCGCCCACGAACAGGATCTGATCGTCGGCCAGATGATAGGCGATATGCCCCGCCGTATGTGCTGGCACGGCCATCACCGTGGCGACGTGATCGCCGATCCGCACGGTGTCGCCTTCGCCCACCGTCCGGTCCAGCGTCCCGATCTTCTCAGCCTCCGCCGCTGGGCCGGTGATGACACATCCTGTGGCGGCCTTGATCGCCGCATTGCCGCCGACATGGTCGCCATGCCAATGGGTGTTCCAGATCTGGCCAATGGTCCAGCCGCGCGCGGCGGCGGCCTCCAGCACCGGCTCCGCCACCGCCGGATCGACCGCGACCGTCTCACCGCTGATGGCGTCATGCAGCAGCCAGACATAATTGTCGTTCAGGACGGGGATGCGGACGACCTCCAGCATGGCGCTTACCAGACCCCGACATTGGGCATCGACGCCCACGGTTCGGCCGGCTCCAGCCGCCCATCCTGCAACAGTTCGATCGAAATATCGTCGGGCGTGCGCACGAAGGCCATATGCCCATCGCGCGGCGGGCGGTTGATCGTCACGCCCGCGTCCATCAGCCGCTGGCAGGTGTCATAGATATTCTCGACCTGGTAGGCGATATGGCCAAAATTACGCCCGCCATCATAGGCTTCGGCCGGACTGCCATCCACCGGCGGCCAATTATAGGTCAGTTCGACCTGCGCATCCTCATCCCCCGGCGCGGCGAGATAGACCAGGGTGAAGCGACCCTGCTCGCTGTCGAAGCGCTTGACCTCTTTCAGCCCCAGCAGCTCGAAAAAGGCGATCGTCTTGTCGATGTCACTGACGCGGATCATGCTATGCAGGAATTTGGGCAAGTCTTTCTCCGTTCGTCGCCATAAAGCAACGGTTCATCTCGGTGATTGTAGCTATGCTCTCAAGATAAGGTCGCGCATCACCAGACGGAAGAGGAAAGCGGACAATGGCGTTGGAAATGCGGGACAAGATTTTGCTGGGCGGCGCGGCGTTGCTGGCCTTCGGGACGATCGCGGGCGGTTATCTGCTCGGCGACGGTTTGAAACGGGCCAAGGCGGCGGACCGCTCGGTTACGGTGCGTGGCCTGGCGGAAAAAGATGTGACGGCGGACCTCGCCACCTGGTCGATCAGCTATTCGGCCACCGGCTTCGACCTGCCCACCGTGCGGGCGGAGATCGACAATAATACCAAGGAATTGCAAGCCTATTTCAATGGCCTGGGCTTTAAGCCTGGCGAGTTGACCCCGACCGGCGCGGGGGTGAACCAATATCTCAACAATGGCGTCAACAACATCACCATCACCCAGCGGATGCTGCTCCGAACGACCGACGTCGCCCGCGCGCAAAAGGCGGTCGCCCAGCAGTTCGACCTGGTCCGCCGCGGCGTGACGTTGCAAGAAGGGTCGGGGATGAAATATAGCTTTACCAAGCTGAATGACGTCAAGCCCGACATGGTCGCCGCCGCCACCCGCGACGCGCGCGCCGCCGCCGAACAATTCGCCAAGGATTCAGGGTCCGGGGTAGGGGGCATCAAGAGCGCCACCCAGGGTTATTTCTCGATCGACGCCCGCGATGGCGAAGGCGGCGACGGATCGAGCGACACGCCTTATAAGAAGGTGCGCGTCGTCACGACCGTCGACTTCTACCTCAAATAAGGGGCTTTCTCAGCACCGGCCCCGGCGGCGATCCCGACGTGAGCAGCGATCATCCTTGTCGCCGATGACTGCGCCGACAGCGCCACCGATCGCGGCACCTTCAACCGTGCCAAGGCCGGTGGCGCTGCCCACGACCGCGCCACCCGCGCCGCCGATCAGGCCGCCTCGGGTCGCGCCGCGCGAACAGGCAGTGGTCGCCATCGCGCCAACCAGCAGCAGGCCGATGGCTGCGCTTTTCTTCCAATAACTGTCCAACTCGCTGTCTCCTTCATGCAATCCCGCTACGGACGAGCGAACGGGGCGAAGGCGAAAGCGGTTCCGTTACAAAGTCTTGCTGGCGTTTTACTTGGCCGCCTTGGCAATCGGTAGCCGCGACAGATTGTCCGCCGCCGCCTTGCCGGACGAGCTGTCCGGGGCCAGCTTCACCGCCCGTGCCCAGGCCGCCCGCGCAATATCCTCGTGATCGGTCAGGACGGCGATATTGCCCTCCTCCAGCGCGACCGAGGCGTCATCGGGCGACAATTGCACCGCCCGCGCGATATGCGCCTGCGCCAGGCTCATCTCGCCCGACCGCCGCGCCAGCGTGGCCGACAACAGCCAGCCTAGCGGGTCTTTGGGCGCTTGCGCCAGCGCGACGTCCAGCGAATCGCGCGCCGCATCCGGCTCGTTCAGCGCCACCAGCGCCCGCGCCCGGTCCAGATGGACCTCGCCCTTTTCCAGCCCGTCGGGCAATCCACGAGCCAGCGCCGCGTCGAAATCGCCCCGCGCCTTGGGCAGGTCGCCGCTGGCCATCGCGGCGTTGCCCGCCTGCGCCCATAGCCGCGCCGCCTCCACCATCTCGCCGCTGCGCTCGGCCTCCTCGGCCGCCTGCTCGAACGCGACGATCGCCGGCGTCCAGCGCTCGGCGCGCGCATAGGCAAAGCCCATACAGTGGCGCGCATAAAAGCTGCCCCCCTCGATCCGCCATTTCTGGGCGAAGGCGATTCCGGCATCGGGCGATTCGATCGCCTGGTCCAGGCATGCCTGAAACGGCGCGGCAAATTTGGCGGGGATGGACACCTTGCCGTCCTCGCGCGCCGGGGCCGCCGCCGCAGGATTCGCCGCCGCTGCCGCAGCGGCGCGCTCTTCCTGTTTTTCCCTCCGGCTGCGATTCATCACCGCCTCGGTTTCGGGGGAATAGGCCTGGAGCAGGAGTGGCAGGAGGAAATGCATTAGAGTGTGTCCACGGTTTGGGCCAACAGGCTGGAGACGGTGCGGATCAACAGGGCGATGTCGCCGTCGCGGGAAAGACGATGGTCGCCGTCCTTAATCAGCAGCGTCTGCACATCGGATGAACGCACCAGCCCGGCCGTTTTGACCGCCACATACCAGGGCACGTCGCGGTCCTGCTGGCCGTGGAGTAGCCGCACCGGACAATCGATCGCGATTTCGCCCTCCAGCAGCCGCAACGCCTGTCCCGACTGCCAGAAGGCCAGCGTCGTCACATAGGGGGCTTCGCTATAGGCCGACGGCTCCTCGATCCGCCCCTCGGTCGCCAGCAGCGCTTTGTCCGCATCGGTGAAGCCCCATTCGGTAAAGTCGGGCGCAGCGGCGATGCCGACTAGTCCCACAACCCGATCGGGCCGGGCCAGCGCCACCAGCAGCGCCAGCCAGCCGCCCATGGATGATCCGACCAGCACCACCGGCCCCTCGACCAGCGCGTCCAGCAGCAGCAGCACATCGTCGCGCCAACGCGCGAGCGTCCCGTCCGCAAACCGCCCCTCGCTGGCGCCGCAACCGGCATAATCCAGCCGCAGCATCGCGCGGCCCTGCTCTGCGGCCCACCGCTCCAGCGCAACCGCCTTGCCGCCCTCCATGTCGGACATGTAACCGGGCAGGAAGACGATCGTCGGTCCGATGCCGGCCTGCTGCCGATAGGCCAGACGCAGCCCGTCGGGCCGGGCGAACAGCGCGGGCGGGGCGGCAGGAATATCGTTCACGGTCAGCATCCTTCATGATCTTGCGATGACGATGCCGCCTTAGACCGGCTTTTTGCTATGGCGAGAAAAATATTGGAGACAATGCGTTGACAGCTTTGGGGGACCCGGTTAGAGGCGCCCTCCTACCCCGTGCCCAGATGGCGGAATTGGTAGACGCACCAGCTTCAGGTGCTGGCGATCGCAAGGTCGTGGAGGTTCGAGTCCTCTTCTGGGCACCAGAGACCTTTCCGGCGACGTCCGGGAAGGTCCAGCAAGCAGCTGGTTTTACAGCATTTTTTCAGTGAAAATCGCCAAATGAAATCCGGGCTCATCCACCCGAATCCATCGACAGCACCATCAGAATGGTGGTGTTTTTGATGGTGCCGGAGAGCCCCTTTGGAGCTGGCACCATCATGGCACTGAATCATATCCAGATCACCAACGCCAAACCCCGGGACAAGGCCTATAAGCTGGCCGACGCCGATGGGCTGTATCTTGCCGTCCAGACGAACGGTACGAAACTCTGGCGCATGAACTACCGGTACCTCGGTCGACAGAAGACGCTCTATTTCGGCGCCTGGCCCGAGGTAGGGATAGCTATGGCGCGCCAGCAGCGCGCCGCAGCAAGGGAGCAGATCGCTGCCGGGCTCGACCCCGCCGCCGAGAAGCGGAGCGACACACTCGCGCGCAAGGTGGCCGCGGACAACACGTTCAAGACGATCGCCGAAGAATGGGTGGCGAAGAATGAGCTAGAGGGCGCGCGCCGATCAAGCTCGACAAGATTCGCTGGATCCTTGGCATGGCCTATCCCATGATCGGCAGCTTTCCTGTCTCGAAGATATCGCCGCAGGAAGTCCTGGCCGTCCTGCGCAAGGTGGAGGCGACCGGCCGCTACGAAAGTGCACGCCGGATGCGCAGCGTGCTCAGTCGGGTTTTTCGCTATGCGATCGCGACCGCTCGGGCGGATCGCGATGTCGCGGCCGACCTGCGTGGCGCGCTCATCACCCCGAAGGTCCGGCATCTCGCCGCGATCACGACGCCCAGAGAGGCTGGCGCGCTCCTGCGCGCAATCGACGGTTACACAGGTCACGAAATCACGGCGATCGCTCTGCAGCTCTCACCCCACCTTCGTCCGGCCGGGAGCAGATTTGAGTGAAGAAGCTGTGGTGCTTGCGATCGGCACAACATGTGGATTGCCCAGATCAAAATATATCGATATATCCAGATATATGAAAACTGAATCGGCCGTCACCACCTTGTCGGGCCTTGCGCAGGAAACCCGCCTGCAAACCTTCCGCTTGCTCGTCCAGCATGAGCCTGATGGCATGGCGGCTGGTGATATCGCGCGCGCGATGGGCGTGCCGCAGAACACGATGTCCACGCATCTGGCGATCCTCGCCCGCGAGGGGTTGGTAATGTCGGAACGGCGGAGCCGGTCGATGATCTACCGCGCGAACCTCGATCGGCTGCGCGACCTCACGCTGTTCCTGCTGAAGGATTGCTGCGGTGGCCGCGCCGACGTGTGCCGCCCGCTGATCGCAGAACTCACCCCCTGTTGCTGAAGATTCATCCATGGATATCCTGATCTACCACAACCCGGAATGCGGTACGTCGCGCAACACGCTCGCGATGATCCGCAACACAGGGATCGAACCGCACGTGATCGAATATCTCAAGACGCCTCTGGCGCGGCCCTTGCTCGTCCAGCTTATCGAACGGGCAGGCATGACCGCCCGCGAACTGTTGCGCGAGAAGGGCACACCCTATGCCGATCTTGGGCTTGGTGACCTTAGTCTCACCGACGACCAGCTTGTGGATGCGATGATGGCGCATCCCGTGCTGATCAATCGTCCGCTCGTGGTGTCGCCGTTGGGCGTGAAGCTTTGCCGTCCTTCCGAGATGGTGCTGGAAATCCTGCCCGATGCGGCGATGGGTGAGTTCACCAAGGAAGATGGCGAGCGCGTGCTGGACGAGAAGGGCAAGCGTGTCTCGTAAGCCCGAGCGGCTGTCTTTTCTGGATCGCCATCTCACGCTATGGATATTCGCCGCGATGGCGCTTGGCATCGCGCTTGGCACCGTCTTCACCGGCCTACCCGCCGTCCTCAACCGTGCCTCGATCGGCACGACCAACCTCCCGATCGCCATCGGCCTGATCCTCATGATGTATCCGCCGCTCGCGCGCGTTCGGTATGAGGCGCTTCCCCTCGTTTTTGCGGACAAGCGAGTTCTCGCTTTGTCGCTGGTGCAGAACTGGATCATCGGTCCCGCGCTCATGTTTGTTCTGGCGGTGGCGTTCCTGCGCGATCAGCCTGAATATATGACTGGCGTCATCCTTATCGGCCTTGCCCGGTGCATCGCCATGGTTCTCGTCTGGAACCAGCTTGCACGAGGGGACAATCAGTATGTGGCGGGGCTGGTGGCGTTCAACTCCCTCTTCCAAATCCTGTTTTTCTCCACCTACGCATGGTTGTTTCTTACCGTGCTGCCGCCGCTGCTGGGCCTTCAAGGCAATGTGGTGGAGGTGAGCTTCTGGACCATCGCGGAAGCGGTTTTGATCTACCTCGGCGTCCCGTTCGCAGCGGGATTTTTGACCCGTCGCGTGCTCACCAAGCGGCGTGGCCACGAATGGTATGACACGCGCTTCATTCCCACCATCGGGCCGATCACGCTGTTGGCGTTGCTTTTCACGATCGTCGCGATGTTTAGCCTCAAGGGCGCGGAAGTGTTGGCGCTGCCAACCGATGCGGTACGGATCGCGATCCCGCTCACGATCTACTTCGTGGTGCAGTTTGTGATCAGCTTTGCGATGGGTAAGCTGATCGACGCAGACTATCCGCGCACCACCGCCATCGCCTTCACCGCATCCGGCAACAACTTCGAACTGGCGATCGCGGTATCCATCGCCGCCTTCGGGCTGGCGTCACCCGTGGCATTCGCCGCCGTCATCGGCCCGCTGGTGGAGGTGCCGGTGCTTATCTGTTTGGTCCATGTCGCCTTGAACCTTGGACGGCGTTGGTTTCCAAAACCGGAAGCGCTCACATGATCACCGCCATTCCGGTTATTGACGCCCTCACGGAAGCTTTGAGTGCTGCCAACCTCCCGATCGGCGACCTCGCCGAGCCCGGACGCAGCTTCTACCAAATGGGGGACGATGATGGCGGGACCATCGGCTTCGGCGGATTGGAGGGCGAGGGCGCGCACCGTCTGATGCGCTCGCTGGTGCTGCTGCCGCATCGTCGCGGCAGCGGTTACGGGCAAGCCCTGGTCGCCATGTTGGAGGATCGCGCCCGCATGGAAGGCGTTGCGCACCTGCACCTTCTGACCACCACCGCTGCGGCGTTCTTCGCCGCCCAAGGATATCAGACTGCAGATCGCGCCTCCGCGCCCGCCAGTATAGCAGCATCGCAGGAGTTCACCTCCCTGTGCCCCGCAAGCGCCAGCTACATGACCAGGGCCATAGCATGACTCGACTGCGTGAGCTTACCAACCCGGATCATCTTCCCGCGCTGGACGAGCGCTACATTCTCCGCCGTCCCGCGCTTGGCCTTGGCGACCTTGATCCACCGCCACGCATCCTGCTTCTCTACGGCTCGCTGCGCGATCGATCCTATTCCCGGCTCTGCGTAGAGGAAGCCGCAAGATTGCTGCGATTCTTCGGTGCCGAAACCCGCATATTTGATCCATCTGACCTTCCTCTCCCCGATCAGGTGAAGGGCGACGATCATCCTGCCGTCCATGCGCTACGCGAGCATTCGCTTTGGTCGGAAGGGCATGTGTGGTGCAGCCCGGAGAGACATGGGCAGCTGACCGGCATCATGAAAGCGCAAGTAGATCATCTGCCGCTATCGATGGGCGGGATGCGCCCGACGCAGGGCCGCACGCTCGCGGTGATGCAGGTGTCTGCGGGATCGCAGTCGTTCAACAGCGTGAACACGCTGCGTGTGCTTGGCCGATGGATGCGCATGTTCACCATCCCCAATCAGTCGAGTGTGGCAAAGGCATTTAACGAGTTTGACGATGCGGGGCGCATGAAAGCCGTCCAGCTATTATGACCGGATTGTGGATGTGATGGAGGAGCTTGTGCGCATGACCGTGCTGCTTCGTCCGCATGTCGATCAACTCGTGGATCGCTACTCCGAACGAAAGGAGGCGGGGGTGCCCGTCGATCCAACCACTGACCTGTCGAGCATTGCGACCGTCACACAATAGATCGGACGGGACGCTTTATGGCGCAACGCGATCTGGAAGCGCCGCGGCGCGTAGTGAGGACGGTTTTTTGGGATATCCTGGCCTAATCAGAACGACAGAGCCGCTGTAAAATAAGACTTTTTCCGATCTGGCTGTCGTGGCGTTCATCCGCGCATCCGCACCGCATGACTTCGCCTGATCGACAAGTTCGATTGGCTTGGCCGCAACTTTGGTTTATGGCCGCCGCCGAAGGGCCGGCTTGCCGGGCCTTCGATGATCGCGCCGGTGCCCCGCAAGGGGCTTAATCGGGAATGTGGTGCGGGCGTTTCGCCCAAATCCACGGCTGTCCCTGCAACTGTAAGCGGATAGCGCGATGCACAGGCGTCCTTGTCATCAGGGACGCAGCCACTGGAACCCCGCCTGACCGGCGGACCGGGAAGGCGTGCATCAAGCTGTGACCCGTGAGCCAGGAGACCTGCCGGCGCACTGGTCGCTCTTGCCTTGGTCCAGGGGATGGTCATGGCACGGTAATTCTCCGTCTGAGCGACGAACTGTGCGGCTGGGGCCGCATCGGTGCGTGGTAACGGGTGCATTGGTGCGCCCGCCCGTTGTCGCGCATCGACCGGCCATGCGCCGGCAAGCCCCGCCTTTCGTCGTTCGGCGTGCGGGGATGTTCATGTCCGATCTTACCAAGGTGCCCGTCACCATCGTCACCGGCTTTCTGGGCGCGGGGAAAACCACGCTGATCAGCCACCTGATCCGCAATGCCGGGGGTCGTCGGCTGGCGGTGGTGGTCAATGAATTCGGGACGCTGGGCGTGGATGGGGATATCCTTGCATCCTGCGCCATCCCCGATTGCCCGGCTGAAAACATCGTGGAGCTGGCCAATGGCTGCATCTGCTGCACCGTCGCCGACGACTTCATCCCCACGGTGGAACGGCTGCTCGCGCTCGATCCGCGCCCCGACCATATCCTGATCGAAACGTCGGGGCTGGCGCTGCCTAAGCCGTTGCTGAAGGCGTTCGACTGGCCCGCGATCCGCAGCCGCATCACCGTCGATGGCGTACTGGCCCTTGCCGATGCGGAAGCGGTGGCGTCAGGCCGGTTCGCGCCCGATCTTGCCGCGCTCGCCGCGCAGCGCGCCGCCGATCCCGGCATCGATCATGAAACCCCACTGTCGGAACTGTTCGAGGATCAGTTGGCCTGCGCGGACATGGTGCTGCTGACCAAGGGCGATCTGGCCGGGCCAGATGGCGTCGTCGCGGCCCGCGCTGTCATCGCGGCGGAAGCGCCCCGCCCGGTGCCGGTGATCGAACTGGTCGACGGCGTGGTCGATCCGCGCCTGATCCTGGGGTTGGACGCGGCCGCGGAAGACGACATCGCCGCCCGTCCGTCGCACCATGATGGCGAGGACGATCATGAACATGACGATTTCGACAGCATTGTGGTCCCGCTGGACGAAATCGCCGATCCGGCCGATCTGGTCGCGCGCATCGAACTGCTGGCCCGTGACCACCGCATATTGCGGGTGAAAGGCTATGCGGCGGTGACGGGCAAGCCGATGCGGTTGCTGGTCCAGGCGGTCGGTGCGCGGGTGCGCCATCATTATGACCGCCCATGGCGGCCTGGCGAGCCGCGAGTCACCACGCTGGTCGTCATTGCCGAACGGGCCGATATCGATCCACCAACCATCCGGGCGGTACTGCTGGGCTGAGCCGGCGCGATGCACGTCATCTTTCGCGAGACGCATGGGCTGGAGGAAAGCGCCGTGCCGCAGGATCTGGGGCAATCGCCTTCGGACCTGGTGGTGCTGTCCTTTTCGGACAGCGACCTTGGCGCGTTCGCAGCCGCCTGGCGGCAGGCGCGGGATCGGGCGGATGCGCCCCTGCCGTCGCTGCGGCTCGCCAACCTGGCTGCGCTCACCCATCCACTGTCGGTCGACACCTATGTCGACCGCACGCTTGTCCATGCCAAGGGGATATTGATCCGGCTGATCGGCGGCACCGCCTATTGGAGCTATGGCCTGCAACAGGTGGCCGCCCTGGCGCGGGCGCAGGGCATCGCGCTGGCGGTCCTGCCTGCTGACGGGCGGCCGGACACGCGGCTGGACGCGGCGTCCACGCTGCCCGAACCGCTGCTGCGCCAGTTGGCGCGCCGCTGCGACATGGGCGGGGTCGCCGCGGCGCGGGGCGCTCTGAGGATGCTCGCCCTGGCGGCGGGTCTGGACGATCCTTTCGGATCGGATGATGCGCCCACGCCGATGATGGGCGGCTGGCATCCCGACCTCGGCATCGTCGATCCCCACAGCGTCGCGCGGAACCCGGACCGGCCATTCATCCTCATCCTCTTCTACCGCTCCTATCTGACCGCGCATGATCTCGACCCCTTCACCATGCTGCATGCGGCGCTCGCACGGCAGGGTTTCGACGCGCTCTCGATCTTCGTCCCGTCCCTGAAAGCCCCCGAAGCCCGCGATCAGGTGGCGCAATGGGTGGCCGACTTGGGTCCGGCCGCCATCATCAACGCGACCGCCTTTTCCGCGCAGGGGGAGGGCGGGGACACGCCCCTCGACGGCGCGGGGGTACCGGTCTTTCAGGTCGCGCTGGCGACGGCGCGGCGCGAGGACTGGCGGGCGGCGACGCGGGGCCTGTCCCCGGCCGATCTCGCCATGCATGTGGTGATGCCCGAAGTGGATGGACGGATATTCGCCGGCGTCGCCAGCTTCAAGGAATCGGGCGCGCGCGACGATGCGCTGGAATTTGCCGATGTGGTCCATCGCGGTGATCCCGACCGGATCGACGCGATCGCTGCGCGGGTGGCGGCGTGGGTGGCGCTGGCGCGCAAGCCAGCTTCCGCGCGCCGCGTCGTGCTGCTGCTCTCCACCTATCCGGGTAAAGCCTATCAGATGGCCCATGCCGTGGGACTGGACGCGCTTGCGTCGGCCGAAGCGATCCTGACCGAGCTTGCCGATACCGGCTATGACCTGGGCGATCGGCGCGTGCCGGTCGCCGCCCTGGATCGCGCCTGGCTGGACTGGCCGCTGGCGGATTATCGCCGGGCGCTGGCCAGTCTGCCGGATGCGCTGCGCGCCGATCTCGACCAGGCATGGGGCGCGCCGGAGGATGATCCGGCGGTGCAGGACGGCGCGTTTCGCTTCGCGGCGCTGGTGATGGGTCATGTCCTCGTCGCGCTTCAGCCCGAACGCGGCGCGCCTACCAATCGCGAATGCGATTATCACGACCTGTCGCGCTGCCCGCGCCATGCTTATGTCGCCTTCTATCTGTGGCTGCGCGACCGGGGGACAGATGCGCTGGTCCATATCGGCGCGCACGGCACGCTGGAATGGCTGCCGGGCAAGTCGGTCGCCCTGTCCGACGATTGCTGGCCCGAAGCCCTCATCGGTGCCACGCCCCTCATCTATCCCTTCATCGTCAATGATCCCGGCGAAGCGGCGCAGGCCAAGCGGCGCACCGCCGCCGTCACCATCGGCCATGTCCCGCCGCCGCTGATGCAAACGACCAGTGGCGCGGGCCTCCACCGGATTGAGGCGCTGCTCGACGAATTTTCCAACGCCGACGGACTGGACCCGGCCCGTCGCGACCGGTTGCAGGCGACCATCGGCGAGGAAGCGCGGGCGCTGGGGCTGGGAGCCGAACTGGGCCTGGACGATGCGATGTCCCCCGCAGAAGCGATCACGCGGATCGATCGCTTCCTGTGCGACGTCAAGGAAAGCCAATTCGGCGACGGGCTGCATATCTTCGGCCGGGGCGATCATGGCGCGGGCGAGCGGGCGGGCCTGCTCGCCGCGCTCGACGGACGCCGCGTGCCGCCGGGGCCGGCCGGTTCGCCCTATCGCGGGCGCGCCGACGTGCTGCCCACCGGGCGCAACCTCTATGCGATCGACCCGCGCGCCGTGCCATCCCGCGCCGCCTATGCGCAGGGCGTTGGCCTGGCCGCAGAACTGGTGCGGCGGCACCTGCAGGACCATGGCGATTATCCGCGCGGCCTGGTGGTCGATCTGTGGGGATCGGCCACGATGCGCACGGCGGGGGAAGAATTCGCCATGGCGCTGCACCTGCTGGGCGCAAAGCCGATCTGGGACATGGCGTCGGAACGGGTGACGGGCGTAGAAATCCTGGCGCTTGCGCTGCTCGACCGGCCGCGTATCGACGTCACCCTGCGCGTATCCGGCCTGTTCCGCGACGCTTTCCCCACCTTGCCCACGCTGTTCGGGCAAGCCGTGCGCGCGCTGTGCGGGCGCGACGAGCCGACCGACTGGAATCCCTTCGCGGGTCAAGACGCCGCCCCGCGCGTCTATGGCCCACAGCCGGGGCGCTATGGCGTCGGGCTGGGCGACCGGGGCGACATCTACACCGACGCAGCGCGCCGCGCGGCCGGCGAAGCGTGGCTGTCGGCATCGGACCATGCGCTGGACACGCCCGCCGCCGCGCCCGACCCGGACGGCCTGCGCTTGCGGGTCGCGGGGGCGGACGCCTTCGTCCATGTGCAGGATCTCCCCGAAACCGACCTGCTGCTCGCCGCCGACTATGCCGCACATGAAGCCGGCTTCGCCGCTGCCAAGGCGCAGATGGGGGGCGTCGCGACGCTCTATCATCTCGACAATCGGGATCCCGCCCGCCCGACGGCGCGCACGCTGACGGAAGAGATCGCCCGCGTCGTCCGCGCCAGGGCCGCGCATCCCGGCTGGGTGGCGGGGATGATGCGCCACGGCTTTCGCGGCGGCGCGGAACTGGCCGCGACGCTCGATCATCTCGGCGCTTTCGCGCATCTGTCGGGCGCCGTCCCCTCGCACCTGTTCGATCTCTATCATGACGCGACGCTGGGGCGGCCGGACGTGCGCGCCTTCCTCGAACAGGCCAATCCCGAAGCGCTGGCGGCGATGGAGGCACGGTTCGCCGCGTTGCACGCCGCCGGGTTGTGGACTACCCGGCGCAACTCGATCCTCGCCAGCCTGGCGGGCGACGCATGAGCGACTTTATCCGCAAAGGCTGGTGCCCTGACGCCTGGCGTCCGATGATGGCGGGGGACGGGCTGCTCGTGCGGGTGAAGCCGCGGCTCGGCCGCCTGACGCGGGATCAAGCGGCTGGCTTGGCCAATGCCGCGGCGACCCATGGCAACGGCCTGATCGACATGACGCGCCGCGCCAACCTCCAACTGCGCGGCGTGTCGGAAAGCGGTTGGCGGGTGCTGCTGGACCGCTTGCTGGCAATGGACCTGGTGGATGCCGGTGCCGACCACGAAAAGCGGCGCAACATCCTTGTGTCGCCGACCTGGCGGCTGGGCGACGACAGCCACCGCATTGCAGACGATCTGCTGGCGCGGCTGGATGACCTGCCCGCGGCGCTGCCGGGCAAGGTCGGCTTCGTCATCGACGCTGGCGCTGCCCCGCTGCTCCATGACCAGCCCGGCGATTTCCGCATCGAACGCAGCGACGCAGGCGACCTGATGCTGCGCGCCGATGGCCGATCCACCGGCTGCGCCGTGGCGCTCGGCGGGGAAGCCGACGCCCTCATCGCGCTGGCCCATTGGTTCGTTGCCAGCGGCGGCGCAGCGGCCGGGCGCATGGCCCGGCACGATGCGCCGCTGCCAGGCTGGGCGGAAGGAGCCTTGCACGCCGCCGCCGCGATCCTCCCTTGGGGGAGGGGGACGAGCTATGGCCTGCCCTTCGGCCGCATCGACGCGGCGTTGTTGGCCCGGCTGGCGAAGGCATTGCCGCAGTGCAGCGGCCTCCGCACCACGCCCTGGCGTATCCTGCTGCTTGAAGCGCCCGTGGCTATGCAGGATGACGGCCTGCTCACAGACCCGGCCGATCCGCTGCTCCGCGTCGACGCCTGTCCGGGCCAGCCGGCCTGCGCGCAGGCGAGCGTCGAAACGCGCGACCTCGCCCGCCGCCTTGCCCCGCATATGGCGGGCCGGCTGCATGTGTCGGGCTGCGCCAAGAGCTGCGCCAGCGCCGCCCCCGCCGCCGTAACCCTGACCGGCCGCCATGGCCGCTACGACCTTGCCCTCGACGCGCGCGCCGGATCGCCGCCCCTTCGCGCCGCGCTCGACCGGGCCGCTGTCCTCTCCCATTTCGGAGCCGCCTGATGCCCCACGCCTATGAACGGGATGGCGCCGCCATCTATCGCCAATCCTTTGCGACGATCCGGGCCGAAGCCGACCTTGCCCGCTTTACGGCGGAAGAGGAGCCGGTGGCGGTGCGGATGATCCATGCCGCCGGTCTGGTCGATCTGGCGGCGCATATCCGTTTTACGCGCGATTTCGCGCACGCTGCCCGGACCGCGCTGGCGGCCGGCGCGCCCATATTATGCGACGCCCGCATGGTGTCGGAAGGGATCACCCGCGCCCGCCTGCCCGCGGCCAACCCGATCCTCTGCACGCTGCACGCCCCCCAAGTGCCCGCCATGGCGCAGGCGGCCGGCAACACCCGCTCCGCCGCCGCGCTGGAACTCTGGCGTCCTTATCTGGCGGGGGCGGTGGTCGCGATCGGCAATGCGCCGACCGCCCTGTTCCATCTGCTCGACATGCTGGAAGACCCCGCTTGTCCGCGTCCGGCGGCAATCGTCGGTTGCCCGGTGGGGTTTGTCGGCGCAGTCGAGTCCAAGGCCGCGCTCTGGGCTGCGCCGCCCGCGCCCTGTTGCATCGTCGAAGGGCGCCTGGGCGGCAGCGCGATCACCGTCGCGGCGATCAATGCGCTGGCGAGCCGCGCGGAATGACGCTCGGAACGATCCATGGCGTCGGCCTCGGCCCCGGCGCGCCCGACCTGCTGAGCGTCCGCGCCGACCGGCTGGTGCGCGGCGCGCGCCATGTCGCCTATTTCCGCAAGGCCGGGCGACCGGGCCAGGCGCGGCGGATCGCAGACGGGATGCTGCGTCCCGACGCGATCGAAATCGCGATGGAATATCCCGTGACGACCGAAATCCCGCTGTCCGACCCGCGCTACAATAGCTGCCTGTCCGCCTTCTACGCCGACTGCACCGCCCGCCTGACCACGCTGGCGCACCGGGGCGAAGATGTCGTCGTGCTGTGCGAGGGCGACCCGTTTTTCTACGGCTCCTTCATGCATCTCCATAGTCGGCTAACAGGGATCGTGCCGGTCGCAGTGGTGCCGGGGATCACTGGCATGGCAGGCGCGTGGAACGCCACCGGCGCGCCGATCACATGGGGCGACGACGTGCTGACCGTCGCCATGGCCACGCTGCCGGAGGATGAGTTGGTGCGGCGCATCCGCGATACCGACGCGCTGGTGGTGATGAAGATCGGGCGCAACCTGCCCAAGCTGCGCCGCGCGGTCGCCGCTGCCGGGCGCGAAGACGCGGCCTGGCTGGTCGAACATGCCGCCATGCCCGGCGAGCGCGTCACTCGCCTGGCGGATGCAGACAGCGTCACCCCCTATTTCTCCATCCTGCTGATCCACGGCCAAGGGCGTCGGCCATGAACGGCTGGCTCGCCATCGCCGGGCTGGGGCCGGGGGACGACCGGCTTGTCACCCCTGAAGTGACCGCCATCATCGCGCAGGCGACCGATATCGTCGGTTATATCCCCTATGTCGCCCGCATCGCCCCGCGCGCCGGGCTGACACTGCATCCGTCCGACAACCGCGTCGAGCTGGATCGCGCCGCCCACGCGCTCACCCTTGCGGCGCAGGGGCGGCGGGTTGTCGTCGCCTCGTCCGGCGATCCGGGCGTCTTCGCCATGGCGTCGGCGCTGTTCGAGGCGCTGGAGGCGGGGCCGGCCCACTGGCGCGATCTCGACATCCGCGTGCTGCCGGGGATCACCGCGATGCTCGCCGCCAGCGCCCGCGCCGGCGCGCCGCTCGGCCATGATTTCTGCGCCATCAACCTCTCCGACAATCTCAAACCTTGGTCGCTGATCGAAAAGCGGCTGCGACTGGCGGTAGAGGCGGACTTCGCCATGGCCTTCTACAATCCCCGCTCGAAGGCGCGACCCGACGGCTTCGCCCGCGCGCTCGACCTGTTGCGCTCGCTATGCGGCGACGATCGCCCGATCCTCTTCGCCCGCGCCGTATCCACCCCGCAGGAACTGTTACAGATCGTGCCGCTGGGCGCTGCGCGCGCGGACATGGCCGACATGCGGACTGTCGTAATCCTGGGATCGAGCCGAACCCGGCTGATCGCGCGATCGCGCGGGCCGATCCTCTATACGCCGCGCTCGGCGCTGGACGGCCCGGCATGATCCAGCCAGCGCAGCACCTCTTCAGGTACATGCAGTTCGGTCCGCGCGGGCATTGCCGGCCGGCCGATCATCACCACCGGCACGCCCAGCTGGCGCGCGGCGATGATCTTCGCCTCCGCCCCCGTGCCGCCCGCATTCTTGCTCACCGCCATGTCGATGCCATGCATTCGCATCAGGCGAAGGTCGTCCTCGACCGAAAAAGGCCCGCGATCGATGACCAGGCTGTGATGCGGCAGGGCGGGCGGCGTGGCCGGGGCATCGACGAAGCGCAGCAGATACTGATGCTGCGGCTGGGCCGCGAAGGCCTCGACATGGATCCGCCCCAGCGCGAGCATGACGCGGCGCGGCGGCCCGGCCAGCGCCGCCACCGCGCCCGTCATGTCGGCGACATGCGTCCATCTGTCCCCCGGCTGCGCCCGCCATGCCGGGCGCGTCAGGGCGACATGCGCCACGCCGGCGCGACGGGCGGCTTCGACCGCATGGGCGCTCATGGTCGCGGCGAATGGATGGGTCGCATCGACCAGATGGGTGATGCGCTCAGCGCGCAGATAAGCGACCAGCCCCTCGACCCCTCCAAATCCGCCGATGCGCACCGCGATCGGCTGCGCCAGCGGCGTGTCCGTCCGGCCCGCATAGCTCAGCGTCGCCGCAACGCCCCGTTGCGCCAGCAGCCGGGCCAGCGCGCTGGCCTGCGATGTGCCGCCCAGCAGCAGGATGTTCGGCATGGCTGATCCCGTGTCCCAGGCCTGGTTGACGATCATCGGCGTCGGCGAAGACGGGCGCTGTGGCCTGTCCGCCGACAGCCGCGCGGCGCTTGCGCGGGCGGAACTGGTCATGGGCTCGGCCCGCCACCTGTCGCTGCTCGCCCCGCTTAATGGCCCCGCGATCGAATGGCCAGTGCCCTTCGCCGACGGGATCGACCAGCTGCTGGCGCAGCGCGGACGGCGGGTGGTGATGCTGGCGTCGGGCGACCCCTTCTGGTTCGGCGCGGGGGCGGCCGTCACGCGCCATCTCTCGCCGGATGAATGGGTAGCGCATCCCGCGCCATCGACTTTCACCCTGGCGGCGGCGCGCCTCGGCTGGTCGTTGCAGGACACCGCCTGTCTCGGCCTCCACGCCGCGCCGCTGGAGCGATTGCGGCCGCATCTGGCGCGCGGCCGCCGCGTGCTGGCGCTGCTGCGCGACGGGCAGGCGGCAGGCGCGCTGGCGCATTATCTGACCCAAAGCGGCTTCGGCCCCTCGACCCTGCACATCATGGAAGCGATCGGCGGCCCGCGGGAACGGCTGCGTAGCGTGACGGCCGCCGCCTTCGCCCTCACCGACGTCGCCCATCCCGTCGCGGTCGGCATCGCCGTCTCGGGCGACGGCTTCGTCCTGCCGTCCGTCGGCGGTTTGCCCGACGACCTGTTCGACCATGACGGCCAGATCACCAAGGCGCCGATCCGCGCCCTGACCCTGTCCGCGCTCGCGCCGCGGCCGGGCGAACTGTTGTGGGACATTGGCGCAGGATCGGGATCGATCGGGATCGAATGGCTGCTCGCCCACCCGGCCAACTGCGCATGCGCGATCGAGGCCGATCCGGTGCGGGCTGCGCGCGCGCGCGCCAATGCCGCCGCCCTCGGTGTTGATCGGCTGAACGTGCTGACCGGATCAGCGCCCGACACCTTGCCGACCGGTCCCTTGCCGGACACAGTATTCATCGGCGGTGGCCTGTCCGACGAACTGCTGCGCCAACTGGTGATGCGCCTGCCCGCAGGCACGCGGCTGGTCGCCAATGCGGTCACGCTGGAATCCGAAGCCCTGCTGGCGCGCTGGCATGGCGATCGGGGCGGCAATCTGCTGCGCATCGAACTGGCCGACTGCGCCCCGCTCGGCGACCGGCGCGGCTGGCGGCCCCGATTCCCGGTGGTGCAGTGGAGCGTGCGGCTATGATCGTCGCCGGCTTCGGATGTCGCACCGGCGCATCGCTGGATACGCTGCGCATCGCCTTCGACTTCGCCCGGCGCGGCCTGCCGCCCGTCACACATCTCGCTACACTCGACGATAAGGTCGAGGCGCTCGCACCGCTAGCCGCCGCACTGGGATTGCCGCTGCTGGGCCTATCCCCGGACGCGCTTGCCGCGGTAACGACACCCACCCGCTCCCCCGCCAGCCTGAAGGCGCGCGGCGTCGGCAGCGTGGCGGAGGCATGCGCGCTCGCGGCAGCCGGAGCGCGCGCCCGCCTGCTCCGCACTCGCCACATTTCCCCCGATCGCATGGCCACCTGCGCCATCGCCCAAGGACTAATCCCATGACCGTGCATTTCATCGGCGCCGGCCCCGGCGCGCCCGACCTTCTGACCCTGCGCGGGCGCGATCTCATCGCCGCCAGCCCGGTCTGCCTCTATGCCGGTTCCCTGATCCCGCCCGAACTGCTGGGCCACTGCCCGCCCGGCGCGCGGATCGTCAACACAGCGCCCCTGGACCTGGACGCCATCATGGCCGACATCGCCGCCGCCCATGCCCTCGGCCAGGATGTTGCGCGGCTCCATTCGGGCGATCTGTCCATCTGGTCGGCGATGGGCGAGCAACTGCGTCGGCTGCGGGCGATGGGCATCCCCTTCACCATCACGCCTGGCGTCCCCGCCTTCGCCGCCGCCGCCGCCGCGCTGGAGGCTGAACTCACGTTGCCACAACTTTCTCAGTCGTTGATCCTCACCCGCACGCCCGGCCGCGCCAGCGCCATGCCGACGACCGAAAGCCTGGCGAATTTCGCCGTTACTCGGGCGACGCTCGCCATTCACCTGTCGATCCACAATCTCGCGCGGGTGGTGGCCGACCTGACGCCCGCTTATGGCGCGGATTGCCCCGTCGCGGTGGTGTGGCGCGCCAGCTGGCCCGACCAGCGCATCGTCCGGGCCACGCTCGCGACGATCGAAGCGGCGGTGGCGGGCGGCATGGAACGCACCGCCCTGATCCTGGTCGGCCGTGTGCTCGAAGCCCAGCATTTCGCGGAGAGTAGCCTCTACGCGCACGGCTATGATCGGCGTTTCCGCCCACAGAGCGCCATGTCCCGCTTCGTGGAGCCGAGCGCATGAACACGCCGGGCCTGATGATCGCTGCGCCCGCATCGGGGACAGGCAAGACCACGGTGATGCTGGGTCTGCTACGCTCGCTGACGCAGGACGGCATGGCGGTGCAACCGTTCAAGAGCGGACCGGATTATATCGACCCTGCGTTCCACCGGGCCGCGTCCGGCCGCGCCTCGTTCAACCTCGACAGCTGGGCGATGGACGCCGGGTTGCTCGACGCCATCGCGCATCAGGCGGCAGACGCCGACATGGCGATCGCCGAAGGATCGATGGGTCTGTATGACGGCGTGGCAAGTCCAGGGGCGACCGGCAACGGGGCCAGCGCCGATATCGCCCGCCGCATGGGCTGGCCTGTGATCCTGGTGATCGACGTATCGGGTCAGGCCCAGTCGGCCGCTGCCACCGCGCTGGGCTTCGCGCGGCTCGACCCGGATGTGCCGTTCGCCGGAGTCATCCTGAACCGCGTCGCCAGCCCCCGCCACGAACGGCTGGTGCGGCGCGGCTTCGACAGCATCGGTATCCCCGTGCTCGGCGCGCTGCCCCGGCGCGGCGACATGATGCTGCCCGAACGCCATCTGGGCCTCGTCCAGGCGGCCGAGCATCCCGATCTCGACCGCGCGATCGCCGACTATGCCGCCTTCCTGCGCGCCCATGCCGATCTGCCCGCCATCCGCCGCGCGGCCGCGGGGGGAAAGGACCAAGCAGGGCGATTGCCGCCGCCGCCCGCCCAGCGGATCGCCATCGCCCGCGACGCCGCCTTTTCCTTCCTCTATCCCCATTTACTTGAGGGCTGGGCGCGGGCCGGCGCGCAGATCCTGCCCTTCTCGCCGCTCGCCGACGAAGCCCCCGCCGCCGCCGCCGACCTGGTCTGGCTGCCCGGCGGCTATCCCGAACTCCATGCCGGACCCATCGCCGCGGCGCAGACCTTCCTGGCGGGCCTGCGCCGTCATGCGCAAACCCGGCCCGTCCACGGCGAATGTGGCGGCTATATGGTGTTGGGGGACGCGCTGGTCGACGCATCGGGCGAGCGGCACGCCATGGCAGGGCTGCTCGGCCTCGTCACCAGCTATGCCCAGCGCCGCATGCATCTGGGCTATCGTCACGCCGAACTGCTGGCCCCGATCGCCGGGCTGGCCGCCGGGACGCGCTTGCGCGGGCATGAATTTCACTATTCCACTATTCTGGCCCAGACCGATGCGCCGTTGGCCCGCGTAACCGACGCCGACGGACAGGCGGTGCCGGAAACCGGGTCGCGCCGCGACTATGTGACCGGCAGCTTCTTCCACATGATCGCGCCCGCCGCATGATCGACCTGGCGCTCATCGGCATCGGCACCGGCAATCCCGATCATCTGACCGCGCAGGCGGTGCGGGCGATGAATCAGGCCGACCTCATCCTGCTGCCGCGCAAGGGCGACGCCAAATCCGACCTGATCGACCTGCGCCGCACCATCTGCGCGCAACTCCTGACCGCGCCGGTGCGAGTGGTCGAATTTGACCTCCCGGTGCGCGGCGCCGGCGGCGACTATCTCGGCGCTGTGCATGACTGGCACGCGGCCATCGCCGCCGTCTGGCAGACGCAGATCGCGACGCACCTCCCCCACGGTGGCCAGCTGGCGCTGCTGATCTGGGGCGACCCGTCCCTCTATGACAGCACGCTGCGGATCGCCGACCGGCTGATGCAGGCCGGAATGGACGTCGCCGTCCGTATGATACCCGGCATCACCAGCATCCAGGCGCTGACCGCCGCCCACGCCATGCCGCTCAACCGGCTGGGGGAGCCAGTCACGATCACCACAGGCCGGATGCTGCGCGCGCACGGCTGGCCGCGCGATGCCGGGACGCTCGTCGTCATGCTCGATGGCAACTGCGCCTTCGCCACGCTGCCGCCGGACGGCATCGCCATCTGGTGGGGCGCGTATCTCGGCATGGCCCACGAAGCGCTGATCCACGGCCCGCTGGCCCAAGCGGGACCACGGATCGCGGCGGAACGCGCCGCACTGCGCGCGCGCCATGGCTGGATCATGGACATCTATCTGATGCGAAAGGAACAAGCCGATGCAAGCTGAAGACGACACGCAAGCCCGCCACGCCGACAAGATGCGCAAGAAACAGGCCGCCCAGGCGAAGATCATGGTGACCAAGACCCAGGAAAAGGGGCTGCTGATCGTCCACACCGGCAAGGGCAAGGGCAAGACCAGCGCCGCGCTTGGCATGGTCGTGCGCGCGATCGGCCACGGCATGAAGATCGGCGTGGTGCAGTTCGTCAAGGGCGCGATGACCACCGGCGAAAAGACCGTGTTCGATGCCTTTCCCGATCAGGTGGAATTCAAGCAGATGGGCGAAGGCTTCACCTGGGACACGCAGGATAGGGCGCGGGATGTCGCCGCCGCGCGCACGGCCTGGGACGAAGTGCGGCGCATGGTCGCCGATCCATCCTATCATATGGTGCTGGCCGACGAGTTGAACATCGTCCTGCGCTACGATTATCTGCCGCTTGACGAGGTGCTGGCGGTGCTGACCGCCCGCGACGCCATGAAACATGTGATCGTCACTGGCCGAAATGCGCCCGACGCGCTGATCGACGCGGCCGATCTCGTCACCGACATGACGATGATCAAGCATCCCTTCCGGTCGGGCGTGAAGGCGCAGGCGGGGATCGAGTTCTGAACCCTATCGAATCGTCAAACTGAAGGATGAAGACCCATGCTGACCCCCGTCGATGACGGCCCCGCTATCGTGGCCTGCAACACCTGCCGCCACAGCACGACCGATCGCGAGGACGATCACGGCACCCGTGGCGGCGCACAACTGGTGGCGGCATTGCGCGACGTCCGAGAAAGCGACGCGCGCTATGCCGGCATCGCCGTGCAGGAAATGCCCTGCCTGTTCGCCTGTGCCGACTTCTGCACCGTCCATCTGCGTGCGCCGGGCAAGGTCGGCTATGTGCTCGGCCGGTTCGCGGCGGACCGGGAAGCGGCGACCGCGATCCTTGACTATGCGGTTCATTATGCCGGCAGCGATCATGGCCGGGTGCCGTTCAAACAATGGCCGCAGGGGGTGAAGGGCCATTTCATCACCCGGACGCCACCGCCCGGCTTCGTCGCGGAATGATCCGCTTCGACACCCTTGCCGCCTTCGACGCGGCGCTGGTCGATCTGTCCGCGCCGGACGGGGCCGCGATCGACGCCGCCCGCGCGCGGCAGGACCAGTTGACCAAGCCTGTCGGTTCGCTCGGCCGACTGGAGGAGATCGCTGTGTTCTTCGCCGGCTGGCAAGCCACGCCGCGCCCGGTGATCGACCATGCGCGCGCCGTAATCTTCGCGGGCAACCATGGCTGCATCGTTCATGGCGTCAGCGCCTTTCCCGCCAGCGTGACGGCCGCGATGGTCGCCAATTTCGCCGCCGGGGGCGCGGCGATCAATGCGCTCGCGGGCGCAGCGGGGCTGGACCTCAACGTGGTCGCGCTCGATCTTGACCGGCCCACGGCGGATTTCACTCTGGATGCGGCCATGGATCAGGACGACTGCCTCGCCGCCCTGTCCGCCGGAGCCGCCGCTGTCGAACCGGGACTGGACCTGCTGGTCGTGGGCGAAATGGGCATCGGCAATTCGACTGCCGCCGCCGCCCTGTGCGCCCGCGCCTTCGGCGGTCCGGCCGCCGATTGGGTGGGGCCGGGCACGGGCGTCGATGGTGCCGGGGTCGCGCGCAAGATCGCCGTGGTGGACCGCGCACTGGCCTTTCATGCCGCTGCGCCGCACACGCCGTTCGAAATCCTGCGCCGTCTGGGCGGGCGGGAAATCGTCGCGATCGCCGGGGCGGTGCTGGCGGCGCGCCGCCTGCGCATCCCCGTCGTGCTGGACGGCTTCATCAGCGGCGCGGCGCTGGCCCCGCTCGCTGCGCTGGTGCCGGCGATCACCGACCATTGCATCGCGGGCCATATTTCCGCCGAACCGGGCCATGCCCGTCTGCTCGATCGGCTGGGCCTCGCGCCCCTGCTGCGGCTCGACATGCGTCTGGGCGAAGGCAGCGGCGCGGCGGTGGCGGTGTCGGTCATCCGCGCCGCGCTGTCCGCGCACAATGGCATGGCGACCTTCGCGGAAGCCGGCGTAGCCGAAACGCTGTGAACCACTTCCTCCTCCACCTGCTGCGCCATGGCGAACCGAAGGGGGCAGGGCGGCTGAACGGCCACACCGACGCCCGCCCGACCGCCGCCGGCATCGCCGCCTGCGCCGACCGAGCGCGAGACTTGGCGATAGAGGCGTTGCTTTCCTCCAACCTCTCCCGCGCCCGGTTGGCGGCGGAGGCGATCGGCCGCGCGACCGGCCTGTCCGTCACGCTGGACGCGCGCTGGCGCGAACTGGATTTCGGCGCTTGGGACGGCCTGCGCCCGACAGAGGTGGACGGCCCGGCTCTTTCCCGCTTCCAAGACGATCCCGATCGGCATCCCCCGCCCGGCGGAGAGCGCTGGTCGGCGTTAACCGGCCGCATATCCGCCGCGATCGATGCATTGGCGGCCCGCTCCACCCTAGTCGTCACCCATGGCGGCGCGATGCGGGCGGCGGTCGCGATCCTGTGCGGGCTGGACGCGCGGCAGGTCTGGGCCATCGATCTCCCCTATGCCAGCCTGTTGTCGCTGCGTGTCTGGCGGATGCCGGATGCCCCTCCAATGGCCCAGATCGTCGGCTTGCGCACATGAAGGGGCTGGTCATCGCTCTTCAGTTCCTCACTCGCCTGCCGATGCCGCGCGTTCATGCTGATGAGCAGGATTTCGCCCAATCGATGCGCTGGTTTCCCGCTGCCGGGCTGGTGATCGGCGCGCTGCTCGCCGTCGCAGCCGCGGTCGGCCTGCTGGCTGACAGCTGGACCGCTGCCCTATGCGCGCTGCTGCTATGGGTCTGGGTAACCGGCGGCCTGCATCTCGACGGACTGTCCGATCTCGCCGACGCGCGCGGCGCCGCGCATAAGGACCGGGCGCACTTTCTCGCCGTCATGGCCGACCCCCATGTCGGCAGTTTCGGCGTCGTGGCGATCGTGCTGCAACTCCTCGCAAAGCTGGTGCTGTTGCACGGCGTCGTCGAAATCGGCGATCTGGTAGCGCTTGTCTTCATACCCTTCGCCGCCCGGATCGGTCCTCTGGTCTGGACCCTGTGCCTCCCGCCGCTGCACGCCGGGCTGGGCGCGCGTTTTGCCAATGGGATGGCCTCGCGCCATCTCCTTCTATGGCCCTTCCCGCTGGGCGCGAGCGCGCTCTTCTGCCAGCCCCTGCTCGCCGCGCCCGCGCTCATCTTGCTTTGGAGCTGGTGGCTCAAACGCCATGTCGGCGGCGTGTCGGGCGACTGCCATGGCGCCGGGATCGAACTAGTCGAAACCGGCCTGCTGGCGGGCGTGCTGATCGCCCGCCACCTTTAGATCAGTTGGACGCCGCCTGCGACCACCCACAGCAGCAGGCAGGCCCGGCGATAGACCGCCAGCGCCCGGCGGATGTCAGCCGCGTCGGCGGTCTTGCGCCCCGTCCCGATCCACGGCTTGTCATGCGCCTCGCCATCATAGCTGACCGGCCCGGCCAAGCGCAGCCCCAGCGCGCCGGCCATCGCCGCCTCGGTCCAGCCGGCGTTGGGCGATGCGTGCCGCCGCGCGTCGCGCATCATGGTGGACCATCCGCCACCCCCGGCCAGGCAGATCAGTCCGCCCCCCAGCCGCGCCGGGATCAGGTTTGCGCCATCGTCGATCCGCGCCGCCGCCCAGCCGAAGGCGCGCCACCGTTCCTCGCGATGGCCGATCAGGCTGTCGGCGGTATTGATCGCCTTATAGGCCCAGACCCCCGGCAGGCCGAGCGCCAGCAGCCAGAACAGCGGCGCAGCCACCCCGTCGCAAAAGCTTTCGGACAGGCTTTCGATCGCCGCCCGGCTCACCCCTGCCTCATCCAGTTCTTCGACATCCCGGCCCACGATCATCGCCACCGCCCGCCGCGCCGCGGCCAGGTCGCCCCGTTCCAACGCGTCCGCCACCGGCGCGACATGGTCGTGCAGGCTGCGCTGGGCAAGCGCGGGAAAGGCCAACAGCGCGATGCCGATCCAGGCGAAAGGGCCAAGCGCCCATGCCAGGCCAGCTTGCAGCGCCCAGCCGCCACCGCCCGCGATGCCGATCAGCAGACCCATCGTCGCCACGCCCTGCGCTCGCCGCCGCATCGCGCCATGCGCAGGCCGGTTGCCCCACCGTTCGCAGGTGTCGATCACCCGCGCGAACAAACCGACCGGATGCCCGATCCGCCGATAAAGCCAATCCGGCCAGCCAATCGCCGCATCCAGCGCCAGCGCGACGATCGCTACGGGTTCACTCATCGCCCAGCGCGCGATCGAGCCGGTCCAGATCCGCGGCGCAGCCCGGCACGCCCAGCCGCAGCCAGCGCGGCGCATAGGCGAAGGGGCGGGTCAATATGCCGCGCCGCGCCAACCGTGCGAACAGGCGGGCGGCGTCGCAATCGACCAACCGGAACAGCGGCGACTCGCCTTGGGGTTCCAGCCCATGACGGCGCAGCACCGCATCCATCGCATCGGCGCGCGCGCGCAGCCGCTGGCGGGTCGCGGCGATCCAGTCGGCATCGGCATAGGCCGCCGCGCCGATCGCGATCGCGGCGGCCGACACCGGCCAACTGCCGATCGCTGCGCGCCACGGGGCGATGATCGCAGGCGGGGCGACGGCGAACCCCAAACGCACCCCCGCCAATCCGAAAAACTTGCCGAAGGATCGCATCACGATGACCGGCTGCTCCCCCGACAATTGGGGCAGGATGCTGGCGTCCCCATGCGCGTCGATAAAGGCTTCATCGACCACCAGCCAGCCGCCGGACTGCGCCAGCGTCGCCGCGATCGCCAGAAGGGCATCGACCGCGATCAGCCGACCGTCGGGATTGGCGGGATTGGCGCACAGGATGGTGCCTCCAAGCGCGGCCTCCTCCGCCAGTCGGTCGGCCGTTATCGCCCGGCTGCCGGGCAGCGCTTCCCCATGGGTGCCATAACCCGGCGCAACATGGCGAAATGGCGCGGGCAGGGGCAGGCCACGCAGCCCGCGCAAACCCAATTCGGTGCCGGGTAGAGCCAAAACATCACGTCCCCGCGCACCGAAATGGCACGCCGCCGCCATTTCCAGCGCCGTAATCGCCGCCGCGTCGGGCAAGCGCTGCCAATCGATCGCCAGCCACGCCGCGCCTGGCCATGGGTCGGGATTGATGCCGGTGGACAGGTCCAGCCATGGCGAAGGCGCGTCGGGAAAGGCGATCGCCGCATCCGACAGCTTGCCGCCGTGAATGGTCCAGTCGGTCAAGTCGATCATGGCGCGTTCGTCGATCATGGGCTGCCGTTCGCCAATCCCGCGCTATAGGACAATAGAAATATCATCTATCGGCCGACTCATGATCCATAAATTCGCACAATCCCTCCTTGTCCTGGGCGGCGCGCGGTCGGGCAAGAGCCGTTTCGCCCAGATGCAGGCCGAAGCCCTTCCGGGCCAACTCGTCTATATCGCGACGGCGCAGGCGTTCGATGCGGAGATGGAGGATCGGATCGCCCGTCATCGCGCGGTACGGGGGGCGCGCTGGCGCACCGTCGATGCGCCCCTCGCGCTCGCCGGCGCGATCCTGGCCGAAAGCCGCCCCGACAGCGTCGTGCTTGTCGATTGCCTGACCCTGTGGGCGTCGAACCTCCTGCTGTGCGAAGAGGATGTCGCCGCCGCGATAGCCGGGCTGACTGCCGCCATTGCGAACGCGCCCGGCAAGATCATTTTCGTCACGAACGAAGTCGGGCTGGGCATCGTGCCCGACAACGCGCTCGCCCGCCGCTTCCGCGACATAGCTGGCGACATCAACCAGGCGGTGGCGGCGTGCGTCGACAGTGCGATATTCGTGGCGGCCGGACTGCCGATGGTCCTGAAATAGGCTTCAGGCGAAGATATCCGCCAGATCCTGCGACTGCGGACCGTCCTTCCACGCCCGCAGATCGACATATAGGCTGGCCTGCACCGTGCTCCAGAAGGCGATGATCAGTGTGTTGCTGACTGCGGACACCAGCAGATAGGGTAGAGACAGGGCCGCTTCACCAATCGCCTGCGGCGTCATGCCGCCCGCCAGAATGACCGCGCCCAGCGCTGCCGATACCAGCCATATCAGCACCAGCAACAAGAGCTGTAGCGCGAAGATGCGCCAGCGCGCGCCCTTCGTCAGGAACCGGCTGCGCGCAAAGGCGGCGAACACGCCGCTATCCTCGGCGACCAGCGCTGGCGCTGCGACCGACCACATCAGGAACAGGATTACGCCGGGCACGAACAACAGCGTGAACCCGGCCATGATCCCCAGGACCAGCAGGATCGTAAGGCCGATCAGCGGCACCGCCTTGGCCAGACCTGTCCCTATACATTGGGCAAAACTCGCCCGCTGTCCTTGCGCATGGGCCAGCGTTGCCCGGACGAGCGCGCCCTGCACCAGCATCGACAGCAGCAGGAAGACCACGAAGGAAGCGACCGACACGGCAATTGCCGCGATCATGCTGGCGCGGTCCGCGCTCTCCAACGTCGATCCGATGAAATAGCTGTAGAGAAATTGCGGGATAGACCCGAATAGAAAGGCGATGCCGAAGGTCGCGAGCGGATTGTCGCCCAGCGTCCCGAACGCGCGGCTCAGCACTCGGCCGACCGAAAAGGATCGTTGCTCGCTCAAGGCCGCCCGCGTCGCCATCGTCATATCCCCCATTTTCGAACTCTGACCGGATGCTGTCGCATCCGACCGACTTTGTCATCCTTTGAATGACTTGCGCGCGTCTCCCCAGCCGCTAGGGTCTGCCGCGACGGGGGTGGGCATCGATGGCCGGACCAGGACATATGTCGGACGAACAACTGGCTGCGGCGCATCGCGCGCTGCTGGCCGGTGGTGACGTGCAGTTCGACATGATGCCAGCGCCTGGCCGTCCGCCGCCGCCCGCCTGGCTGAAGGCGCTGGGCGAATGGCTGGAATGGGCGCTGGCCCCGGTCGGGCACTTCCTGCGCTGGATCGGCAGCTTCATGCCCGACGCGCCCTATGCCCGCATTGTCTTGTGGACCATCATCGCCGCGCTGGCGCTGCTGATACTCTGGATCGTGGTGGACCGGGTACGCCACGGCGTCTGGCGCTTGCCGCGCTGGCGGCGGCTTCGTTCGGCCGCAGCGGTGGATGTGGCGGAAGAGGACTGGACCCCGGACGCGGCTCCGGCGCGCGCCTGGCTGGACGAAGCCGACGCGCTCGCCGCGCAGGGCCATTATGCGCAGGCGGTGCACCATCTCCTGCTGCGCAGCGTCGAGGATATGGCTCGTCGTCGCCCGCACATCGTCCGCCCGGCGCTCACCAGCCGCGACCTCACCCGCGCCGAAGGTATTCCGTCCGCGCCGCGCCGCCTGTTCACCGAAATCGCGTCCGCGGTCGAACGCAGCCTGTTTGGCGGTCGCCCGATCGACGCGGACGAATGGGGCCGCTGCCGCCATGCCTATGCCGATTTCGCCCAAACACGGAACTGGCCAAGGGACGGGACGGCATGAGCGACGTCACGATCGCCCCGCCATCGGCCGACACGGCGCTGTTCCGTGGCCGTACCGTCGCGCTGATGCTGGCGATCGGCATTGCCGGTTTCGCCGCCATGCTGGTGCTGGGTGCCTATGCGCCCGACCTGAGATCGGGCCGCAATGGCGGCGCGCATGCGTTGTCCAATGCGGTGACCGGCTATGCCGGCCTTGTACAACTGGCTGAGGCGACTGGCCGCCATCCGCGCATCATACGCACCGCCCACGAATTCGATACCGAAGACCTGCTGATAATCACCGCCGAAAGCGCCGCGACCGATAACAGCGCGGCGCTGATGCAGCGCGCGACCCGGCCGACCCTGTTCATCCTGCCCAAATGGCGCACCGTGCCGGATGACGATCATCCCGGCTGGGCGCGCTATCGCGGCTTGCTGCCGCTTTACGAGCCGATCGGCGTGCTTGCGCCCGGCGTCCGCTTCACCATGCGCCAATATCGCAGCGGGGGCGGCGCGTTGATATCGGATGGCGTGCCCGGCCGCTTCTGGGCGCCGCGCCCGATCCAGGTCATTACCGGCATCGATCCCGACAATGACCAGCAGCAGAACCGGTGGCGCAGGCTGACCCCGTTGCTCACCGACGGCAGGGGCGGCATCGTGCTGGCGCGGGTCGGGGAAGGGCCGCTCTATGTGCTGGCCGATCCCGACCTGCTCAACAATCGCGGCATGAAGGATCTGGGCCAGGCCCGATCCGCGATGGCCCTGCTCGACTGGATGAACAGCACCGATCCCGACGGCATCGCCTTCGACGTATCGATGAATGGCCTAGGCCATTCGCGCAGTCCGCTCAAATTACTGTTCGAGCCGCCCTTTCTGGCGATGACCCTGGCGATCGCCGCTGCGCTGCTGCTCGCGGGCCTTCACGCCTTCGGCCGTTTCGGCCCGCCCCGCGCCCGCGCCCGCGCCGTCGCCTTCGGCAAGAGCGCGCTGGTCGACAACAGCGCGCTGTTGATCCGCAAGGCGGGGCGCGAAGCGCGCCTCGGAGGCCGCTATGCCGCCGCCATCCGCGATCGCGCGGCGCGCGCCTTCGGCGCGCCAGCCCGCCTGCGCGATGGCGCGCTCGACCAATATCTCGATAGTTTGAAGGGCGCACGCCGCTTTACCGACCTTATGCAGGCGGCGGATGCGGCGAACGACCGGCGCAGCCTGCTCGACGCAGCGCAGGCGCTCCATGATTGGCAAGAGGATAAGAGCAAATGACGGTAGAAGAGGTTCAGGCGCTCGGCCAGGCCATCAAGCAAGAAGTGGCCCGCGCGGTCGTGGGGCAGGAATCGACCATCGACCTCATGCTCGTCGCGCTCTTTTCCGGCGGCCACATATTGCTGGAAGGGCCACCCGGCACCGCCAAGACGCTGATCGCGCACAGTTTCGCCCATGCGCTTGGCCTTGATTTCGGCCGTATCCAGTTCACGCCCGACCTGATGCCCGGCGACATCATCGGTGCCAATCTGTTCAACTTCCAGACCAGCCAGTTCAGCCTGACGCGCGGCCCCATCTTCACCGAATTGCTGCTGGCCGACGAAATCAACCGCACCCCGCCCAAGACGCAGGCGGCCCTGCTGGAGGCGATGCAGGAACGCACCGTCACCATCGACGGCGAAAGCCTGGCCTTGAGCGATCGTTTCATGGTCGTCGCCACGCAAAATCCGATCGAGCAGCAGGGCGTCTATCCTCTCCCAGAAGCGCAGCTCGACCGCTTCCTCTTCAAGCAGAGCGTCGATTATCCCAGCGCCGCGGAAGAGCGCAAGATCGTCGCCACCCATGGCGCGCGCACCCATCCGATGACGCCGCAGGCCTGGGGCGTCGCCCCGGTCGCCGACGCTGCCCGCATTGCTGAAGCGATCGCGGTGGTTAACGGGGTTCGGCTGGTCGATGAGGTGATCGACTATATCCTCGCCCTCATCCGCGGCACCCGCGACGTCGCCGACCTCGAAAGCGGCGCAAGCCCCCGCGCTGGCGCGATGTTGGCGGGCGCAGCGCGCGCCCGCGCGGCGCTGGACGGCCGCGATTTCGTGATCCCCGACGACGTGAAGGCGCTGGCCCCAGCGCTGCTGCGCCACCGCCTGATCCTGTCACCGGCCGCCGAAATCGACGGCCGCCGGATTGAGGATGTCGTGACCAGCATCATCGACATGATCGAGGCGCCGCGCTGAGCGCGCCCGCCATGACCAAACTCCCATGATCTATCCCACCCGCACAGCCATATGGACGGCGGCGGCCGGCGCGCCCGCGACGCTGCTCGTCGCCTTGCTGGTGCCGGGCCGCTGGTATGCCGCGCTCGCCTGGCCGATTGCGGTGCTGCTGGCGAGTCTCGCCGATGCGCTGCTGGGCAGCCGTCCGGCGCAGGCGGCGTTGCGACTCGACCTCCCCCGCACCGCCAGCGTCGGCGCGCCGGTGGAGGCGGCGGCGCATGTGACGATCGCGGGCGCCGCCCCGGCCCGCGCGCAACTGCTGCTGGAAACCGGACCGCTGCTGGAAGCAGAGGATGACGACGGCATTTGGATCGACCTCCATGCCGGCAAGGCCGCCGCCGCCATCCCGCTGCGCAGCGTCCGGCGCGGCACGGAGCGGATCGCGCGCGGCTGGCTGCGCTGGAAAGGACCGCTCGGCCTCGTCTGGAAGCAGCGCATCGTGCCGCTCGACGCGACCATCGCGATCCTGCCCGACATCCGTCCGGTGCGCGATCGCGGCGCACAGATTTTCCAGCGCCATGCCTTGCAAGGCCTGATGGCGCAGGTCGATCGCGGCGACGGCGCGGATTTCGACGCGCTGGTCGAGTTTCGCTCCGGCATGGACCGGCGCGCGATCGACTGGAAACAGTCCGCCCGCCACAGCAAATTGCACGCCAAGGAATTTCGATCCGAACGCAACAACCAGATCGTCTTCGCGATCGACGCCGGCCGTCAGATGAGCGAGCCGGTGGCGGGCCTCAGCCGCCTCGACCGCGTCGTGTCGGCCATGCTGTTGACCGCCTGGGTCGCGCTGAAGCTCGGCGACCGGGTCGCGCTCCACGCCTTCGATTCGCGCCCGCGCATCGCCAGCGGGCTGGTATCCGGCGCGGCCGCCTTCGGCGATCTCCAGCGGCTCGCCGCCCGGATCGACTATAGCGGCGATGAAACCAACTATACCCACGCCCTGACCACGCTCGCGACGCGCCTCACCCGCCGCTCGATGATCGTCCTCTTCACCGAGTTCACTGACCTCACCTCCGCCGAATTTCTCGTCCGCGCCGCTGGCCGTCTGGTCGAAACCCATCTCCTGTTGATCGTCGTGCTGCGCGACGAGGAACTGGAATCGATCCTCGACCGCCGCCCCCGCAACGCCGACGACGTCACCCGCGCCGTCACCGCCGCCGCCCTGCTGCGCGACCGGCTGATGGTGCTCACCCGGCTGCGGCATCTAGGTGTCCATGTCATTGAGGCCGAACATGATCGCGTCGCCGACCGGCTGGTCCAGGGCTATGTCGACCTCAAACGGAGGAACCTGCTATGAGCGCGCTCGTCGACGGGCGCGCCGCCGCGCCGCTGGTCAATGCCAGCCGCTTCCGCGCCGCGCATGAGGGCGAATGGGACCGACTGGACCAACTCGTCACCCGTATGGAGAAGCGTTCGGTCCGCGCCCTGTCGGAGGACGATATTCTCGCCTTGCCTTTGCTCTATCGCTCAGCCCTGTCGTCGCTCTCGGTGGCGCGCGAAACCTCGCTCGACCGGGCGCTCGTCACTTATCTCGAACAGCTTTGCACCCGCGCCTATTTCCAGCTTTACGGCGTGCCGGACACCGCGACGCGCCAGCTTGGCCGCTTCTTCGCGCGCGATTGGCCACTCAGCGTGCAGGCGCTCTGGCGCGAAACCCTGATCTGCCTCGTCCTGACGGTCGCCGGCGTCATCGCCGGCTGGTGGCTCGTCGCCACCGATCCCAGCTGGTATTACAGCATCATCCCCGACGCCATGTCGGGCGGGCGCGATCCCTCCGCCAGCGCGGAAACCCTGAGTGCGACCATCTACGGGCCGCAGGAGGGCGGTGGCCTCGCCACCTTCGCCGCCTATCTCTTCACCCATAACAGCCAGGTCGCGATCTTCGCCTTTGCCCTCGGCTTCGCCTTCACCGTGCCGACCGTCCTGCTGCTCGTCTATAATGGCCTGACTTTAGGCGCGATGCTCTGCCTGTTTGCAAGCAAGGGGCTGGGCCTCAATTTCCTCGGCTGGCTCACCATCCACGGCTCGACCGAGATGTTCGCCATCATCCTGGCTGGGGCTGCGGGCATGAAGATCGGCACGGCCGTCGCCTTCCCCGGACGCGAAGCGCGCACCGAAGCTGCCGTCATCGCCGGGCGCAGCGCCGCCATCGCGATGGCGGGCGTCGTCCTCATGCTGCTGGTCGCTGGCCTGCTCGAAGGGATCGGGCGGCAGACGGTCCAGTCGGACGCTATGCGCTACGGCATCGGTTTGTCCGCGCTGGCCGGATGGCTGACCTATTATTATTTGCCCCGTCGCCAGGAGGACCAAGATGCGCTGGCGGCGTAACCGCGTGCCAAAAGCGCCCGCCTCGCTGCGCCGCAGCTTCGTCACGCCCGAAGGCGTCGACCTGCGCCTGGAATTGGCGAGCGCGGGGACGCGGGCGTCGGCCTTCATCCTCGATATCCTCATCCTCTTCATCAGCCTGATCCTCGCCACGATCCTGCTCAGCCTGCTCGGCATCGCCAACGCCCGCGCCGAAATCTTCCTGATCCTCTGGTTGGTCGGTGCCTTCATGCTGCGCAACGGCTGGTTCATTCTGTTCGAGATGGGCGGGCGTGGCGCGACGCCGGGCAAGCGGCTGCTAGGCCTGCGCGTCGTCGCGCGCGATGGCGGGCGGCTGACCGGCGGCGCGGTGATCGCCCGCAACGCCATGCGTGAGATAGAGGTTTTCCTGCCGCTGTCCTTCCTGGGCAAACAAGCGGCGGATGGCGCCGCCGACGGTTTCCTTACCCTCTTCGCCTTGTGCTGGACCGGAATCTTCCTCTTCTTCCCGCTATTCAACCGCGACCGGCTGCGGGTGGGGGATCTGCTCGCGGGCACCTGGGTCGTGAACAATGTGCGGGCGAAACTGGGCGCGGACCTCGTCGCCGCGCGCGCGGAGCAGCCACGCCGGGTCTTCACCGACGCCGCGCTCGACCTTTACGGTATCTATGAACTCCAGACGCTGGAAAATGTGCTGCGGGCCGGGCAGGACGATGCGATCGCCACCGTTGCCGCCACGATCCGGCGCAAGGCCGGGCTACCGGACGATGGCGATGACCATGGCTTCCTCTCCGACTATTATGCCGCGCTCCGCGTCCGTCTGGAACGCGCCGTGCTGGTCGGCCGCCGCCGCGAGGACAAGCATGGGACGGCGGTGCGGCGTTAACCCGGCAGCGCGATCATCGAAATCTGCCGCCCATAATCGCGCTCGTTCCGGTGGCAGGACCGGCGATAGCTGTAGAATCGATCAGGCTGGCTATAGGTATCCTCGTCCAGCATCGCGATCCGCCCCACGCCCGCCCCTGCCAGCCGCGCCGCGACATAGGCCGCGATGTCGAACTGCTGATGCCCCGCCCGACCCGGCGTGAAGAACCGCTCATTGGCCGCGTCCTCATCGGCGAAGCGCGCTGCGAAATCGTCGCTCACCTCATAGGAGACGCGGCCGATGCACGGCCCGATGGCGCAGGCGATTCGTGCCGGATCGGCCCCCAGCGCCACCATCGCGTCGATCGTCCGGTCGGTCACACCGCCAATCGCCCCCTTCCACCCCGCGTGAGCCGCCCCCACCACGCCCGCCTCGACATCGGCGAACAGCACCGGCACGCAGTCGGCGGTCAATATTCCCAGCACCAGTCCCGGCCGGTCCGTGACCATCGCATCGGCCGGCGGGCGCGCGTCGTCCGCGATCGGCCCGGTCACCGTCACCACGTCGGGCGAATGGACCTGATGCACCGTCACCAGCGCCCCGCCGGGCAGCAGCGCGCCCAGCGCCAGATCGCGATTGCGCAGCACAGCCGCCCGCTCGTCCGCCGATCCCAGCCCGACATTCAGACCCGCATGGACCCCGCTCGACACCCCGCCGCGCCGCCCGGCAAAGCCATGGGGAACCGCTTCCAGTCCCGGCGCGCGCAGCAATTCGATCATCAGGTCAGTTCCTTGTCAGGTCCATGTCGCTCTGTGCCGCTCATGGACGCACATGTCTCACGCACGCAACATACTTGCGCATGGCGGATTAGGCGATAGTCTCCCGTCCATAGCTCAACCGGGGCGGCGTCGCGTCGTCCGAGCAGAACAAATGAGTGTAAAGGGCATCATCCATGATTTTCGGGCGCGTTAAGTCTCTCGACGCCATATTGGCGACGGCCGAGAAGAAATCGCTGCACCGGTCGCTGGGCGCGTTCCAGCTGACCATGTTGGGTATCGGCGCCGTCATCGGCACCGGCATCTTCGTCCTGACGGCGGAGGCCGCGCAAAAGGCGGGTCCGGGCATGATGCTCTCCTTCGTCATCGCCGGCTTCGTTTGCGCCGTGGCCGCGCTCTGCTACGCTGAAATGGCCGCCATGGTCCCGGTATCGGGTTCGGCCTACACCTACAGCTATGCGGTCATGGGCGAACTTATCGCCTGGATGGTCGGCTGGGCGCTGATTCTGGAATATGCGGTCGCGGCCGGCGCGGTATCGGTAGGCTGGTCCGGCTACGTCGTGGGCTTGATCGAACATACATTCCATCTCGATATTCCTGATCTCCTGACGCGCGGGCCGTTCGACGGCGGCATGGTGAACCTGCCCGCGATGCTGATTGCGGGCCTTGTCACCTGGCTGCTGGTCATCGGCACGAAGGAAAGCGCCAGCGTCAACGCGGTGCTGGTGCTGATCAAGGTCGCGGCATTGACGATGTTCATCGTCCTCGCCCTTCCGGTCATCAACATGGATAATTTCACCCCCTTCGCCCCGCTCGGCTTTTCCGGCATTTCGGCGGCCGCCGCCTCCATCTTCTTCGCCTATGTAGGCTTCGACGCCGTCTCGACCGCTGCTGAAGAAACCAAGAATCCGCAGCGCAACATGCCGATCGGCCTGATCGGCTCGCTCGGCATTTGCACCATCTTCTACATGCTGGTCGCCGCCGGCGTCATCGGCACCGTCGGCGCGCAGCCCGTTGCGGGTCCGGCCGGCGAAATTCTGGCCCCCGGTTCGACCGCCCTGTCACAGCAATGCGCCGCGCTCGCCGCGGCCGGCACCGAAGCGGTCACCTGCTCGAAGGAAGCGCTGGCCTGGACCCTGCGTGAAATCGGCTGGCCCCAGATCGGCAACCTGCTTGGCCTTGCCGCCGGCCTGGCGCTGCCTTCGGTCATCCTGATGATGATGTTCGGCCAGACCCGCATCTTCTTCGTCATGAGCCGCGACGGTCTGCTGCCGGCTGTCTTCTCGAAGGTGCATCCGACCTACCGGACGCCCTATGTCATCACCATCCTGACCGGTATCTTCGTCGCGCTCTTCGCCGCCTTCTTCCCGGTCGGTATCCTGGCGGACATCTCCAACTCCGGCACGCTGTTCGCCTTCGCCGCCGTATCGATCGCGGTAATGCAGCTGCGCAAGACCGATCCAAACCGCGCCCGCCCGTTCCGCACCCCCGCGATCATGGTGACCGCACCGATTGCGATCCTGGGTTGCCTCTACCTTTTCTGGAGCCTGGGCATTGAAACCAAGCTGATGTTCGTCGGCTGGGCGACCATCGGCCTCTTGGTCTATTTCGGCTACAGCCGCAGCCGCAGCCATGTCGGCCGCGGCGTGGTGGACGTGCCGGAGGATGATGCCGGCATCCCGCCCCAGCCGGTGCCCCCGATGCCCGGCGCGCATACGCCGGGCGGCCAGGACGCCTGATCGCGACACAAAAAAGGGGCGGGAAACCGCCCCTTTTTCCTATCCGCTTCAGCTTGCTTCAGTGGAAGTCAATCTCCGCTTCACGCATCGCGCCATGATGGGGCCGGGTGAACAGCTTGCCGCGTTCGGCCCAGATCACGATCAGGAACGATCCGATGCCGAACACCAGCAGACCGGTGGTGAAGGGCAGGGTGGTGCCGTTAAAGGCGCGGCCAACGATGCTGCCCAGGGCGCTCGACAGCGCCGTCGTCAGGAACGCCTGGAAGGAGGAGGCTACGCCGGCCCCCTTGTGGAATGGCTCCATCGAAATCGCGCTGAAATTGGACGCGGTGAAGGCGACGGTCATCATCGTCATGGCCTGCAGCACCATGAAGGTGGTCAGCGTCTCCAGGCCCGCCAGGATCACCGCCAGATGCACCGCGGCGATCAGGATGAAGGCGATCAGCGCGCTCTGGCTCATCCGCCGCGCGCCGAATCGCTGCACCAACCGGCTGTTGATCAGGCTGCCTATGCCCATGCACCCGGCGATCGCGGCAAAGGCGATAGGAAAGATATGCTCTGCCTCGAACACGTCGAAGAAGATCTGCTGGACCGACAGGATGAAGCCGATCAGGCCGCCCATCACCACGCCGCTCGCCAGCATATAGCCGATCGAACTGCGCGTGCGCATCACCACGCCCACCGTCTGCATCAGCGATCGCACCGTAATCCGCATCCGGTTGTCCGGGTGGAGCGTTTCGGGCAGGCGCACCGTCATCCAGATCAGCACCATGCTGGCCAGGATCACCAGCGCCCAGAAGATCCAGCGCCACGGCGCGATCCATAATATCGCCTGGCCGAAACTGGGCGCCATCACCGGGATCAGCATGAACACCGCGAAGATCAGCGACATCACCCGCGCCATCGCATCGCCCTTGAACCGGTCGCGCACGATGCCCACCGTGATCACCCGGCTCGCCCCGGCGAAGAATCCGGCGCAGGCCCGGCCCACCAGCATCATGGTGAAGCTCTGCGCACTGGCGCAGGCGACCGACGAGACGATGAACAGCGCCATTGCCCAGCCCAGCACCCTCTTGCGCCCATAGCGGTCCGACAGGACACCGAACAGCAAAGACCCGAAGCCCAGCCCCAGAAAATAGATGCTGATGATTAATTGCCGGTCATTGGGATGCGGGATGGCCAGGTCGCGGCCGATTTCCGGCAACGCCGGCAACATCGGGTCGATCGACAGCGCGTTCATCGCCATCAGGCAGGCGCATAGCAGCACGAATTCGCGGAACTGAATGTCCTTGCGCGCTGGGGCGGGCGAAGCAGGGGGGACTGGACTCATGCCGGGGCTATGCGGGCAATGGTCCGACGATGCCAGTCCCAATCCGCTACTGATGCCAAGAAGTTCGGCGAAGCGTTAACCCTGGTTGCGCCCCGATTACCTTATGACCGCGCCAATATGGCGAAAATCACGTTAACCATTTCTTATCGCTTCCCGGTCAAACCTGCTCTTCGTGGAAAAGGGGGTCCAGATCCATTGCGTTAGATTGGGAACAGGGGAAATCACATGGGCAACAGCATCAAGAGCGCAGAATTTCTAATGGAAGCCCGCCTTTCGCGGGCGGCTTATGGATCGGCGGAAGACTGTTTCGACCTGGGCGTGGCCTATAGCTGCGGCACCGGCGGCCTGTCGATCGATCTGGTCGAAGCCCATAAATGGTTCAACCTGGCGGCGCTGCGCGGCAGCGAGCAGGGCCAGTCGATGCGCGCCGAAATCGCCGAGGAAATGACCGCGCGCGAAATCGCCGAAGCGCAGCGCCAGGCCCGCGCCGTCATCGCCGCAAGTCAGCTACGCGCCGCCTGATCCGCTTTCCTTGCGGAACGGGGTCCGTTCGGCCAGCCACATCCGATCCTGCTGCACGCCCGCGCGTTCGGCGATCAGGAAGTCGGCAATAGCCCGGCGGAAACCCGGATTGGGGATATAATGGGCGGAAAAGGTCGGTTCGGGCGCATAGCCCCGCGCCAGCTTGTGCCCGCCCTGCGCACCTGCCTCCACCTTATGAAGCCCGCGCGCGATCGCCGCGTCGATCGCCTGATAATAGCATAGCTCGAAATGCAGGTTGGGGATGTCCTCGACGCAGCCCCAATAGCGCCCGTACAGTGTATCCGCGCCGATCAGGTTGAGCGCGCCCGCGATCGGCCGCCCGTCGCGTAGCGCCAGGATCAGCAGCACTTGTGACCCCATCGTCTCGCCCAGGATCGAAAAGAAGGTGCGGGTCAGATAGGGCTGTCCCCATTTGCGCGCGCCGGTATCCTGATAAAATTCCCAGACAATATCCCAATGCGCCTCGGTCAGGTCGCCGCCGGTCAGGTGGACGATCTCCAGCCCCTCGACCGCGCGCGCCCGTTCCTTGCGGATATTCTTGCGCTTCTCGCTCGACAGGTCGGCCAGGAAATCAGCAAAGCCGCCATAGCCGCGATTGGTCCAGTGGAACTGGCTGTCCTCCCGGATCAGCCAGCCCGCCGCCTCGAACAGCGGCACCTGTTCGGGCGCGATGAAGGTGGCGTGGGCCGACGACAGGCCGTTGCGGCCCACCAGCGTCTCGATTCCCGCAATCAGTGCGGGAGCCATATTCTCGTCGCGCAGCAGCAGGCGAGGGCCGGGAACAGGGGAGAAGGGCGCGGCGATCTGGATCTTGGGATAGTAACGCCCGCCCGCCCGCTCCCAGGCATCGGCCCAGCTATGGTCGAACACATATTCGCCTTGGCTGTGGCTTTTGCCATAAGCGGGTGCGGCTGCCGCAATGCGGCCGTCCGGCCCATCCACCACGATCGGCAAAGGCTGCCAGCCGGTCCCCTCGCCGACGCTGCCCGATCGCTCCAACGCGACCAGAAAATCCCAACTTATGAAAGGGTTAGTATTGCCGGCGCACGCATCCCATTGGTCCCGATCGAAATCCGCCACCCCCGATGCGATCCGCGCCACGACCTCAGCCATGGGAATGCTCGAAAATGATCTGATCGGCATGGCTCGACGCCCGCGCGCGATCGGCGGCGCTGCGCACGGTCCATGTCAGCACGGGCAGCCCCCTGGCGCGGGCGCGGCTGGACAGGCGGGAGGGCAGGTCGCGTATATCACAGGCCAGGAAATCGGGTTTCGACAGCCAAAGCGCAAGGGCGCGTTCGATCCCTCCGCGAATCCGCCCCTTGCCCTGCTGCGTCACGACAAGGCCGTACAGTTGTCCAACTCGTTGTTGCACGAACCAGCGTATCGCCCATGGGTTGAAGGACATGACCGCCACCGGCGCATCGGGCCATGCGGCCAGGTCGCGGGCCACCGCTGCGCAGACGGCTCGAACATGCCGCCCCTCCGCCTTGATCTCGACCAGCAACGGCACCCGACCACCGCATCGCGCCAGCAGCGCCGACAGACGCGGGATCGCCCCGCTATCGGGAAGGGTGAGGCGGTCGAGCGCCACGGCGTCCAGCGCCGCGACCGCCTCTTGCCGCCCCGCCATCCGCATCAATGTCGCATCGTGAAAGACGAAGGCGACGCCGTCGCGGCTCGCCCGGACATCGCATTCGATGCCATAGCCTACGGTGATGGCGGCATCGAACGCCGCCATCCCATTCTCGCTCACCCCGCCCCCGTGCAATCCACCGCCGTGCCATCCACGATGGGCGAAGGGGCGATCGGTCGGAAAATCAGGCCTGCGCTTTGACAAGCACGATCGCATCGATTTCGACCACCGCGCCCAGCGGCAGCACCGGCACGCCGACGGCGCTGCGCGCATGTTTGCCCGCTTCGCCGAACACTTCGACCATCAGTTCGGACGCGCCATTGGCCACCTTGGGCTGGTCGGTGAAGGTTGGCGCGCTGGCGATGAATGCGCCCAGCTTCACGATCCGCTCGACCCGGTCGAGCGATCCCAGCGCCGCCTTCATCTGGGCGATGAGGTTGAGGCCGCACACCCGCGCGGCGGCGACGCCATAGTCCAGGTCGCGGTCCTCGCCCAGCCGGCCGGTCATCAGGCCGTCGGGCGCGAGGGCGATCTGGCCGGAAATATGCAGCAGGCCGTTGGCCTCGACCGCGGCGACATAGGCGGCGACGGGGGCGGCGGCCTGGGGCAGGGTGATGCCCAGTTCGGTCAGGCGGGCTTCGATGCTCATAGGGGTGCTCCTTGGATGGTGTCTGTGTCGGTCGGCGCTGGCCCTTCCGCCAGCTTCTCCCTGATCCATTGTTCGGCCGCCGCCCAATCGTCAATCCGCGCATGGGCATGGGTGGCGTCGGCCACATGTCCGGCGATTTCCGGCTCGCCGACCATGTGCAGTCGCCATACGCCGGGGGCATGATCCGCTACCGACTTATGATGTTCGGCCAGATCGTCGATGAACAGGGCGACGCTGGGCTGGCGTTCCGCCACGATGTCGGCCAGCGGCGGCCCCTTGCCGCCCTGGTTCCAGTGGACCGGCAGGGTCAGGCCGTGGGACGCCAGTTGTTCGGCCCGCGGCTGCTGGTGCCGCTGCGTGATGTTGGTCAGCACGACGATGTCGGCGATGCGCGACAGCCGCTGGATCGTCTCGATCGCGCCGGCGATCGGCGTCTGCCGGTGCATTTCCGTCTCGAAAAAGCCCAGCAGCAATTCCCACACCAACGCCCGTTCGACCACTGCGCCGCTATCCTTGTGGCGCAGCGCTTCGCCAAAGCCGCGCTCCTGCATGTCGAAATGCACGTCATGCGTCTCGTCCAGCCAGTGGCGGAACGGCACGATCATGTGCAGCAGCACCTCGTCGCAATCGGTGATGATCAGCGGGCGGGTCATCGGCTCAATCTCTCCTGCGCCGCGATCAGCGCGGCAGGCGTGGTGTCGATCGCATCGGCGCAGGCGATCAGGTCCGGCTCATGATCGGCCAGGAAAGCCAGCACCGCGCCCAATATCGCGGGATTGTCGACCCCCGCGCGCAGCGCATCGGCATCCAGCCCGGTCAGCGAAAGCAGCCGCTCGGCCCGCCCCACGTCGCTCAGCGTCCATCCCAGCGCCATCAGCGCCAAGGTTGCTGCATCCGTGCCGCTATCCTGCTTGCCATTGTCGGTGTCGGGTCGCATGGTTGGTTCTCGGGGTGGGGGCCGCCATAAGGCGCGCTCCAAATTCATTTTCGGACCGCGGGTGACTGGTGGCAAAGCGCGTGCTCGTTGTCGAGGACAACGAACTTAATCTCAAACTTTTTTGCGACCTGCTGCGCGCGCACGGGCATGAGGTGCTGCCGTTGCGTGACGGACGCGACGTGCTGGCCCAGGCGCAGGGCTTCCTGCCCGACCTCGTCATCACCGACATCCATCTGCCCCATGTCAGCGGCCTCGACCTCATCGTCTCGCTGAAGGCGGACGACCGGCTGTCCGCCGTCCCGATCATGGCGGTCACCGCCTATGCCGGGCATGGCGACGAGGACCGGATTCGCGCCGCCGGCGCCCAAGCCTACGTCTCCAAACCGATATCCGTGCTGCGTTTCGTCGAGCAGGTGAACGCCCTGCTGTAACGCTTCCGACAGCTTCGTCACCGGGCTGTCATATGTCTTTCATGGCCGTGACTTCGTTTCGAAGTCCTGCCGTCATCCCCCTCTGCCAACCCGCTGGCCCAAGGCTGCGGCGTCCCGCTGACAGCCCTGCAACAAACCAGGGGTAGATATCCATGTCTCATCTGACCGACGAGGCGCGCGCGGCCTCTCGTGCCGCGCAGCCCACCATCGATATGGGCGCAAACAGCCTTGAAGCGATCGTCGCGGCCAATCCGGGCCGCCGCTCCGTGCTGAAGAACGGCCTGCTCGGCCTGTCGATCCTGCCTATGCTGGGCACGCTGGCCGCCTGTGGCGACGACGATGATGATTCCAGCACGCCCACCCCTACGCCGACCCCCACGCCGACCCCGGCGCCCAGCTACAGCATCAGCTTCGCGCCCGTCGCCGCCAACATGAACGACACCGTGACCGTACCCAACGGCTACACTGTCGACGTCCTGCTGAAGGCTGGCGATTCGGTCGAAGCCGGCACGCCCTATTCGGGCGGCTTCCCGACAGCGGCCGTTGCCGAAAAATGGGCAGGCGGCAACCATGACGGCATGGAATATTATGAACTGTCCGGGACCGATGCGAACGGCGGCGGCCTGCTGGCGATCAATTTCGAACTGCCCGACTTCAACATCCTGTTCGCCAACGGCCAGCCCGATCCCGTCACCGCGACGGCTGAACAGCGCGCCGTCTCCCTGTCGGCGGTGGGCGTGGGCGTCGTCGAAATCGCCAAGGGCGCCGACGGCAAGTGGGGCGTCAAGGCCGGCTCCAAATATAACAAGCGCTACACCGGCAACAGCATCTACCGCGCCAGCGGCCGCGCCGCCGGCCTGCTCTCGACCTCGATCAAGGGTACGCTGAACAATTGCTCGTCGGGCCGGACCCCCTGGGGCACTTATCTGACCTGCGAGGAATCGACCGAAAATTATCTCGATCCGTCGCAGCCGGAAGAAAATTACGGCTGGGTGGTCGAAATCGACCCTTATCAGGAACTGGACGCTGCGACCAAGCGCACCGAGCTTGGCCGTTTCGACCATGAAAACACCGCCTATATGGCTGACAGCAACAGCCGCGTCGCTTTCTACATGGGCCATGACGGTACGCCGGGCTGCATCTACAAATTCGTCTGCGACCGGGCTTTCAGCAGCAGCAACCGCGCCCAGAACCGCGACATGCTCGACCATGGCACCCTCTATGTCGCGCGCTTCAACGCGGATGGCACCGGGGAATGGCGTGCGCTGGTGCAGGGTCAGAACGGCCTTGTCGTCGGTGCGACCGATCCCGGCAATGTCAGCCAGAGCGTGACCCCGCCCGCCCCCGTAAAGGTCGACTTCAACAACCAAGCGGACGTATTGATCAACACCATCTCGGCCGCCCGCGTCGCTGGCGGCACGGTCATGGACCGTCCGGAATGGATCACGGTCGCGCCCGACAACAGCGCCGTCTTCGTGACGCTGACCAACAATAGCAGCCGCCGCGTCACCGACGCCGCCAACCCGCGCACTGTCAACCGCCACGGCCATATCATCAAGTTCAAGGAAGAGGGCAATTCGCCGCTCGCCATGAAGTTTAGCTGGGAAATCTTCCTGCTGGCGGGTGATCCGAAACTGGCCGGCTTTGGCGACAAGCTGGAAGGCAATATCAACGGCGATACCTTCTCCAGCCCCGACGGCATCCGCATCGACCCCAAGGGCCGCCTGTGGGTCCAGACCGACCACAGCGTGCCCGGCTCGTCGGGCGATTCGGCCCGCACGATCGAACAGATTTTCGGTCAGAACGCGATGTTCTACATCGACCAGGCCACCAAGAAATCGTCGCGCTTCCTGGTCGGGCCGAAGGGCTGCGAGATCACCGGCCTTGCCTACACGCCGGACCTCAAGACCTTCTTCGTGAACATCCAGCATCCCACCGGCGACTGGCCGGTGTCGGGCCAGCAGCCGCGCTCCTCGACCATCGTCGTGCGCCGCACCGACAGCCAGCCCGTCGGCAACTAGCAGGACCAAATCCCCTCCCGCTTGCGGGAGGGGTCAGGGGAGGGCCTGTCCAGGCTCTCCCCTTTTTGCTGCCTGAAGCGGTGCCAACAGAAACAGGAAAAGGCCCGCTCCCACGAAGGGACGGGCCTTTTCCTGTTTCGAAAACCGAAAGATCAAACGCGCGGGCGTGATGCCCGCCGCGGCTTACTTGATCTTGGCTTCCTTGAACTCGACATGCTTGCGCACGACCGGGTCGTACTTGCGGAAGCTGAACTTTTCGGTCTTGGTGCGCGGGTTCTTCTTCGTGACGTAGAAGAAGCCAGTGTCAGCCGTGCTGACGAGACGAATCTTGACGGTTGCCGGCTTGGCCATGGCCCTATTCCCTGGTCGTAATTGCGTAAAAAGATAGAGCGGCCCCCCGGATGTGGAGGGGAACCGCCCCGTTTCAGCGGTCGCCCTTGGGGCAGATTCGCGTTGATGTCAAGGCTGGGCATCGCATCACGCCTCGCGGTCCGCAGGCTTTACATGCCTTTAACCAATCGGGCGCATGATCGTTTGTGGGGCGATAAGACGGGGGCTTTCCCATGCGACATGATCCGATGCTGGCCATATTGGCGGACCTGATGCGCCGGGTCGATGGGCTGGCCAACCAACGCGGCCATCTATCCGTGCCGCGCCTGCATGACGAACTCGACCAGATTCGCCACATCGCCCGCGCCTTCCGCCTCGATACGGTGGAAGGGCTGGCGGGCACGCTCGAATCGGCGCTGTCGCTGCATGGCCTTGGCCCGATCGTGCTATCTTACCTCGACCTGATGCGCGATGCGATCGCACAGGATATGCCGGTGGCTGACATCGTTGCGATCATCCCTCAGGCGATGCCGTCCGCCACCATCCACGCCCTGCGCGCCTGATTCGCGCCGCCGATGGACGCCCTGCTAATCGCGTTGCTCGGCTGCCTGCTCGGCGAAATTGGCGACAAGGGCCAGTTGCTCGTCCTGGCGCTCGCCACCCGCTATAATCGTAACGGCGCGGTCATCGCCGGGATCGTCGTCGCGGCCGTCGCCAACGCCTTCATCTCCGCCTTTGCCGGTGCCTGGATCGGACCGATGCTCGGCGCGGACGCTCGGCTGCTCTTCATGGCGCTGTCCGTCCTCTTCCTGGGCGCAGGCTTGTTCTGGCCGGCCTCCGCGCCGGATCCGCTCGCCGGCTGGCCGACCGGCGCCTTCCTGACCACCGCGCTCGGCCTCTTCATCCTGGGCTTTGGCGACGGGCCGCAATTCCTGATATTGGGCATCGCCACCCGGACCGCTGATCCGATGCTGGCCGGGATCGGCGGCGCTATCGGCGTCATCGTCGCGCTGGTCCCCGTCGTGCTGCTGCGCGATCCTATTCTGGCGATGCTGCCGTTGCGGGCCATCCGCTGGACTGGCGGCGCGCTGCTGCTGCTGGCGGGCGGGATCATGGCGCTGTCAGCGACCGGTCTGCTCTGATCGATCCAGTCCATCAGGCTGATCGGATATTCCTACCGGAAAAAAATGGCACCATCTGCGCGCGCGATCATTATATATCCGAAATCATTTTCGCGAACTGGAGGATAGTGCATGACCGCGCCCGATCTGAAGACCCCGACCGACCTCAAGAGCAATGCGACCAAGTCCGTCGCCGACGCGCTCAACGGCGCACTGGCGGACAGCTATGCGCTGTATCTCAAGACCAAGAATTTCCATTGGCATGTCTCGGGCCCGCATTTCCGCGACTATCATCTGATGTTCGATGAGCAGGCGACCGAAATCCTGGGCACGACCGATTTGATTGCCGAGCGCGTGCGCAAGACCGGCAACGTGACCCTGCGCTCGATCGGCGACATTTCCCGGCACCAGACCGTCAAGGATAACGACGCCGAGTTCGTAGCCCCGGCGGACATGCTCAAGGAATTGCGCGACGATAATCTGGCGCTGGTCGAAACCTTCCGCGCGGTGAAGGCCGCCGCGACCGAGGCGGGCGACAACGCGACCGAAGGCATCGTCGATGACTGGACTGACCAGGCGGAACAGCGCGCCTGGTTCCTGTTCGAAGCGGCCCGCGGCGCCTGATTAGTCTTTGAACCCAACGCAAAAAGCCCGCCGGCGCAAACCGGCGGGCTTTTTCATGCCCAAAGAAAGGGATTAGTCCTCGCTGACGACCATGATCTGTACGATCTCGACCGCCTCGACCTTCCCGGCGAAATCCACCTTTTCGCCGACTTCCGCATCCATCATCGCGCGGGCGAGCGGGGAGGAGAAGCTGATCCGCCCCTCATGCGGATCGGCCTCGTCGTCGCCGACCAGCGCCACCGTCTTTTCCTGCCGGTTCAGTCGATATGTCACCTGTGTCCCGAACGCGACCGCATCGCCATCTGCCGCCGCCTGCAACGCCGCCGTCGCCAGCCGCGTGCGCCAGTAGCGCAGCACGCGCTTATGTTTCTTGGCCGCCTCTTCTTCCATGCCGCCGGTATCGACGCTTTCCAGTGCCTCGACCTTCTCCCGCGTCAGCCGCAGCCCCCGCGCGGTCACCCAATTGGGACCGGGCGGCAGCGGCAACTCGAACTTGGGCTCCATATGCTCGTCATCGCTCTCGCGACGAAAGGCGACGCTCATTCAAACTCTCCAAACACAAATAGGCCTGCGAAGGCAGAAGCCCGGTCCAAACGCATGAGACTGGGCTCCTGCCTTCGCAGGCCTATGTTTTTTTCGTCAATCCTCGTCGAACAATCCGGCCAGCTGCTCCACCATCGTCCCACCCAGCTGCTCGGCATCCATGATCGTCACGGCGCGCTTGTAATAGCGCGTCACGTCATGACCGATACCGATCGCCACCAGTTGCACCGGCGAACGGTTCTCGATCCAGTCGATCACCTGGCGCAAATGCCGCTCCAGATAGGTGCCGCTGTTCACCGACAGGGTCGAATCGTCCACCGGCGCACCGTCGGAGATCACCATCAGGATGCGGCGTTCCTCCTGCCGCGCGATCAGCCGGCTATGCGCCCATAGCAGCGCCTCGCCGTCGATATTTTCCTTCAGCAGCCCTTCGCGCATCATCAGGCCCAGATTCTTGCGCGCCCGTCGCCATGGATCGTCGGCCTTCTTGTAGACGATATGGCGCAGGTCATTGAGCCGCCCCGGCATCGGTGGCCGTCCGGCGGCCAGCCATTCCTCGCGGCTCTGCCCGCCCTTCCACGCCCGCGTGGTAAAGCCCAATATCTCGGTCTTGACCCCGCACCGCTCCAGCGTGCGCGCCATGATGTCGGCGCTGATCGCTGCGATGCTGATCGGTCGCCCGCGCATCGATCCGCTATTGTCGATCAGCAGCGTGACGACCGTATCGCGAAACTCGGTATCGCGCTCGCTCTTGTAGGACAGCGAATGGGTGGGATCGATCACGATCCGCGCCAGCCGCGCCGCGTCCAGCATCCCCTCTTCTTGGTCGAAGTCCCACGACCGCGACTGCTGCGCCATCAAACGGCGCTGCAGGCGGTTGGCCAGCTTGGTGACGGCCCCCTGCAAACTGACCAGCTGCTGGTCGAGGAAGCCGCGCAGCCGCACCAGCTCGTCCTCGTCGCACAGCTCTTCGGGGCTGACGACCTCGTCGAACTTCAGCGTATAGGCCTTATAATCGAAACCGGGCGGCAGGTCGGACAGCGGCCGGTTGGGGCGGACCGGCATCATGCCTTCCTCGCCCATATCGTCCGCGCCTGCATCGCTGTCGGCGTCGAACTCGTCGCTATAGTCGGTGTCGCCCTCTTCGGTGTCGCCGCCTTGGTCCTCCGCGCGGGCTTCGGCGTTCATGTCGCTGTCGCCGGACTCGTCCTGGCCGCTGTCGCCTTCGTCCTGCTGTTCTTCCTGCTCTTCGCTCTCTTCCTGCGATTCGGGCTCTTCCGTATCGGGCGGCACATCGGCGTCGATCAGTTGCAGATGCTCCAGCATCGCCGTGGTCAGCCGCTGGAAGGCGCGCTGGTCGTCAATCGCCAGGCCCAGCGCGTCGAGATCGCTGCCTGCCTTGTCCTCAATCCACTGATCGACCATGGCGACGCCAGCCGCCACATCCTTGGGGATCGCCTGGCCCGTCAGCCGCTCGCGCACCTTGAGCGCCAGCGCGGTCGATAACGGCACCTCGTCGGCGGATCGCGCCCGGCGGATCGCGTCGGATTTTAGCCGCAGGTCGAGCGCATGGTTGAGGTTGGCGCGCACACCCTCCATCGACCGCGAACCGATCGCCTCGACCCGCGCCTGCTCTACCGCATCGAACACCGCGCGCGCGACCGCTTCTCCGGGGGCGGAGTGGGCATGAACCTTGGCGTTATGATGGCGCAGCTTGAGTGCGGACGCATCGGCGAAACCGCGTGCCAACGCCACCTGATCGGCGGGCAGGGCGCGACTGGGCGTCGGCACCTTGATCGCCTTGCCCGCAGCATGGGGCGTATCGGCGGTGAAGCCGACCTCCACTTCCGCGTCGCGCGTCATCGCCCGCGCCGCGCCGGACAGCACATCCTTGAATGCGTCGAGGGGAGAGCGTTCGGTCATGCTTCCAGCAACGCTTCGCACAAGGCCGCCCGTGCGGCCGCATCGACGCCCAGCACATCGCGCAAATAGCCGTCGATGCCGCCATGCATCGCATCGAACTGCGCGAACAACGCCTCCAGATAGGCCGCGTCGGCGATCAGCAGCGGCTCCACCACATCGGCCCTGGCCTGTTGCAGCTTGCTCAGATGGCTCTCGCCCTGCGCCAGCCGCCACGCCCAGTCGGCATGGCTGTTGGTCAGCAGATAATCCTCGACGATGACGTCGCGCGACACGCCAAGCGCCGCCAGGATCATCGCCGCGCCCGCGCCGGTACGGTCCTTGCCGGCCGAACAGTTGATCAGGATAGGCAGCCGCCCGTCCAGCATCTGCGCGAACATAGCGCGATAGGCTTCCGCATGATCGGTCGCGATCTCATGATAGACGTTCAGCATCGCTGCCCGCATATCCGCGGCGGTCGTTCGATCTTCACGCACCAGGTCCATCAGCACGCCGGTCGCGCCGCTATAGTCGCGGCAATAATAATCGACGTCTGCGTCATGCCAACTGGTCGGTTCGGACCTGCGTTCGCCGGGACGGCGGAAATCGCATATCGCCCGGATGCCCAGCGACTGTAATTGCGCGCTGTCATCTGGCGTCAGCAGCGCCATCGTGCCCGATCGGTACAGCATGCCGCGGCGCACCCGTCGGCCGTCCACCGTCGGATAGCCGCCGAAATCGCGCAGGTTGAACGCACTCGCCAGCGGCAATCCGCGCCGTTCCATCGTCGACGCGCCGCTCATGGCCGCTCCGCCTCGCCGACGCGAGGCACCGCGATCGTCTCGATCTGTGTCTCGACCTCGGCCATCAGCTTGTGGACCGGGCATTTGGCGGCGACCGCGATCAGCTTGTCGTGCTGCTCGTCGCTCAACGGCCCCGTCACCGCGATGCGGGTGGTCAGCTTATAGATGCCCTTGCGTTCCTGGCTCGCATCGCGGACCACGCCGACATGGATGCCCTCCACAGGAATGGCGTTGCGCTGCGCATACCACAGCATCGTCATCGCCTTGCACGCACCCAGCGCGGCATCATACAGGTCATGGGGGTCCGGCCCGGCGTCATCGCCATCGGGCGCGGACATGTCCGCGACGATCTCATGCCCCCGGATGCTGATCCGGTGCGCGGTGCCGCTATTGTCGATCCGTTCGACGACGATCATCGGAAACTCCCGCCAAAATGGCCGGTGCGAACGGTCAGTTCGCCCGGCTCGCCACGCTCTCCGGCAGATCCTTGCCGAACACGCGCTGATAATATTCCGCGACCAGCGCCCGCTCGGCCTCGTCGCATTTGTTGAGGAAGCTCAACCGGAACGCGAAGCCGACATTCTTGAAGATCAGCGCATTCTGCGCCCAGCTGATTACGGTACGGGGCGACATGACGGTCGAAATATCGCCATTGATGAAGCCCTGCCGCGTCAGTTCGGCGACCTTGATCATGCTCTCGACTTCCTTGCGGCCGCCCTCATGATCATATTCGCCGGACTTGGCGAGGACCACCTGCGCCTCGGTCGCGGCGGGCAGATAGTTCAGGGCCACGACCAGATTCCACCGGTCCATCTGGCCCTGGTTGATCTGCTGCGTACCATGATACAGGCCCGTCGTGTCGCCCAGACCCACCGTGTTGGCGGTCGCGAACAGGCGGAAATGCGGGTTCGGGCGGATCACGCGATTCTGATCCAGCAGCGTCATCTTGCCATCCGTCTCCAGCACGCGCTGGATCACGAACATCACGTCGGGGCGACCGGCATCATATTCGTCGAACACCAGAGCGACCGGGCGCTGCAACGCCCATGGCAACAGGCCTTCCTTGAACTGCGTCACCTGCTGCCCGTCCTGCAACACGATCGCGTCGCGCCCGACCAGGTCGATGCGGCTGATATGCGCGTCCAGGTTGATGCGGATGCACGGCCATCTCAGGCGCGCGGCGATCTGTTCGATATGGCTCGACTTGCCGGTGCCATGATAGCCCTGCACCATGACGCGGCGGTTGAACGCAAAGCCGGCCAGAATCGCCAGCGTCGTGTCCGGGTCGAACACATAGGCGGGGTCCAGGTCGGGCACGCGCTCGTCAGCCTGGCTGAACGCCGGGATCTTCATATCGACGTCGATGCCGAACACGTCGCGCGCATCCACTTCGCGGTCGGGCGCATCCAGCAGCGTTTCGGCGCGGGTATCAGGCTGGACGTTGGAAATATCGGTCATCGGGTCATCATCTTCCTGCGAGTCATGTCCGCCCTAAACGATCCATGAAGGCGATGTCGAGAGAGTGGGGGCAAGGCGCGCCCGGATCAAGCTGCCCATTCCGCCAAATTGGCTTCCTCGCCGATCAGCGCCAGTCCGTGAGCGATGGAGGTCAGTTCGCCCCCGGTCGCCAGCCTATCCTGCCCGAAACGGCGGCGGAAAATGTCGCGGATCGCTGGAATGAGGGACGATCCGCCGGTCAGGAACACCCGGTCGATGGTATCAGGCGCGACGTTGGCCTTGGCCAGCGCCTTGTCCACCGTCTCTTCGATTCGGGCGATATCGGGCGCGATCCAGCATTCGAAATCGACGCGCGTGACCTGTTGCTCGATCTCCAGCCCGCCGCCCGAAAAGCGGAAGGTGGCGCTTTCGCTCTCGGACAACGCCCGTTTCAGTGCGCCGACCGCATCATAGAGCGGATAGCCCAGTTCCTTTTCGATCACGGTCATCATCCGCCCGATCGCCACCGGCACCTTCGCAGTCTTCTGCAACCGCGCCAGTTCGTCCATCGTGCGCCGGTTGCGCATCAGGGCAAGGCGCGACCAGTCGGCGAAATCGGCGAAATAGCTGCGCGGTATCTCCAATTCCTTGCCGAAGCTCTGGTAACTGCCGCCCTTGCCCAGCATCGGCAGCACCAGATGATCGAGGATGCGATAGTCGAACCGGTCGCCCGCCAGCCCAATACCGGTCGACCCCAGCGGAACGCAACGCCGCGCCGCGCCCGGCGCCTCGACCCGGACCAGCGAAAAGTCGCTGGTGCCGCCGCCGAAATCCGCGACCAGGATGGTCGCCGCCTCGGTCAGCCGGCTGGCATAGCTGAACGCTGCGCCCAATGGCTCATAGACATAATGAACTTCCGTGCCGAACCCGGCGAACATCGCGTCATAGCGCTTGCGCGCCAGCGCTTCGTCTGGGCGCGATCCGGCATATTCGACCGGTCGCCCGACGACGATCCGTTCGGGGCGCTTGTCGAGCGCGCCGCCGGCATGGCCGATCATCCGGTTGAGGAACATCTGCCCCAATTCCTCGAAGCGGAATCGCTTCTCGAACACATTGGCGGTTTCGAACACGGGACTTGCCGCCACCGACTTGAACGATTGCAGGAAGCGGCTGTCTTCGGGATATTCCATATATTCCGCGATCGCCCACGGCCCCGCCTCATGCGCCATGCCGCCCTTGACCGCCTCGTCATGCCAGAAGCAGAGCGCTGATCGGAACACCGCGCCAGTGGCCTCTTTCCCGGCAAATTCCACCAGCCGCGATTCCCCGCCGCCCGCCAGCGCAGCCACGCTGTTGGTCGTGCCGAAATCGAGGCCCAGTGCGCGCGGCACCTGCTGCATGAACATCTCCGGGGTTTTTGAAAGGCCGCGCGCTATGACAGCCCGATCGGACCGGGGCAAGGGCTGCGCTGTCCTACATCATGCAGCTCTGGTATAGACATGACCCGCGCTTGTCCCGGTCCACCATGCTCGCAGTAAAATTTCCTATCACTGTACGATAATGTCGAAACATGCGGGAAAAGTGCGAAGTTAAGCGAACACCGCCGCCTTCTTCAAATGCCCATAGGCTTCGATCACGCTTTGCAATGCGCCTTCATGGCTGCGATCGCCGCCATTATGATCGGGATGGTAGCGGCGCAGCAACGCGGTGTAACGGGTGCGCAGCGCCTTGCGATCGGCGTCGATCTCCAGCCCCATCACCGACAACGCCTTGCGATCCTCGCCGGACAGGAATTTGCCGTCCTGCCGCACCTGCGCATCCGCCCGCGCCTTGGCCATCCGTTCCTTGAATTTCGCGCCGATCGCATCGAGCGGATCGACGAAATCCGCCCATTTGGGCGACGGGCTATGCGCATTGGCGGAAAAGGCACGCGTCTCCCGCTCCCACCCGGCATAGGGGCGCTGCGCTGCGGCGATCTCGTCCGGGGTCATGCCGGTGAAGAAATTATAGCCCTGGTTGAACGCTTTGACATGCTCCAGGCAGAACCAGCGCCAGCGCGGTCCTTCGTCGCCCGGCCGGGCGCTGCCTTCGGCGGGTGGCGCGCGGAACTCGCCCGGTTCCGGGCATCCGGGCGCGGCGCAGGGGCGGTCGCCTTCCACCCGGCCATGGAAGCGGTTGAAACGGCGCGTCGAGAAAGGATCGGTAGACAAGCAAGTCCTGATGCAAGTGGCGGCAAAGCAGCCTATATAGGGGACATGACCACAGACCTCAAAGGCCCCGTTGCCACAGAAATCGAAGCGCGGCTGCGCGCCGCCCTGTCGCCCGACCATCTCGCCGTCATCGACGACAGCGAAAAGCATCGCGGCCATGCCGGCCATGACGGATCGGGCGAAAGCCATTTCACGGTTGAAATCATCTCGCCTCTATTCACCGGCCAGACCCGCGTCGCCCGCCAGCGGCTGGTCAACGCCGCGCTCGCCGACCTGCTGGCGGAAAAGGTCCACGCCCTCGCCATCAAAGCGCGTGCGCCCGGCGAGGAGTGAGACTTTACGCTGCGGCCGGACGTTCCCCTTGCGTCGCGCAGCAAGGAGTATCCACCCATGGCCTATGATTTCTGGTATTGGCCTACCATAGCGGGCCGCGGCGAATTTGTCCGACTGACGCTGGAGGCCTGCGGCATCGCCTATCGCGACCGCGCGCGGGAGGACGGCGCTGACGCGCTGATGGCCGACATAGCGGATCATGCGCGCGGCCCGGCCTTTGCGCCGCCCTATCTCGGCATGGATGGCATCACCGTCGCCCAGACCGCGAACATTCTGTTCTACCTCTCTGAACGGCATGATTGTGGACCGTCCGGCATGAAGAGCCGCTATTGGCTCGCCCAACTCCAGCTCACCATCATGGATTTGGTGGCGGAGGCGCACGACGTCCATCATCCAATCGGCGTCGATCTCTATTATGAGGATCAGAAGCCTGAATCGCTGCGCCGCGCACATGGCTTTCGCCACCAGCGCATCCCCAAATTTCTCGACTATTTCGAATATGCTCTCCAATCCGAAGCCGGTGACTGGCTGGCCGGCGGGCGCTGGAGCTATGCCGACCTTTCGCTATTCCATCTGGTCGCCGGCCTGCGCTACTCCTTTCCCCAGCGCATGGCGACGCTGATGCCCGGTTATCCCGAACTGGACGCCTTGCACGACAGGGTTGTGGCCTTGCCCGAATTGCAGGACTATCTATCCAGCGACCGGCGGCTCCCCTTCAGCCAGGAGGATGTGTTCCGCCATTATCCCGAACTGGATGCCCCATGACTGCAGATGATCTGATCCTCCAGACGATCACGCCCACCACCCACAATCTAGGCGATTTCCGGGTGCATCGCTCCCTCCCGGTAAAGGGCCGCACCATGGTCGGCCCCTTCATCTTCTTCGATCAGGCGGGGCCGGCAAAGATTGGCGCGGGCCATGGCGTGGACGTCCGCCCGCACCCGCATATCAACCTCGCCACCGTCACCTACATGTATGAAGGCGCTTTCCTCCACCGCGATTCGCTCGGCACCGAACAGTTGATCGAGGCGGGGGCGGTCAACCTGATGACCGCGGGCAAGGGCATCGTCCATTCGGAGCGTTCGCCCCAAGAAGATCGCATCAAGGAATCGAAGCTGTCCGCGATCCAGACCTGGCTCGCCCTGCCCGACCGCTATGAGGAAATGGACCCGGCCTTCGAGCATGTGGGCGAAGGCGGGATGCCCGTCATCGACGATGGCCATGTCCGTGCCCGCGTCATCATGGGATCGCTCTGGGGCGAGACGTCGCCGGTCACGACCTATGCCCAGACCATCTATGCCGACATCCAGCTGTCGCCCGGCGGTCGCATCGCCATCGATCCGTCCGCCGACGAACGCGCCATTTACGTCTCTGGCGGCGACGCCATGCTCGATGGCCTGATGCTCATACCCCAGACGCTCTACGTCCTGCGGCCCGGCACATCCGCCACCCTGATGAGCGTCGATGGCGGCCGGGTGGTGCTGTGCGGCGGGGAGGCTTTCACCTCGCCACGCCATGTCTGGTGGAATTTCGTGTCGTCACGGCCCGACCGGCTGATGCAAGCGCGCGAGGATTGGGAAGCGATGCGCTTCCCCCTCATCCCCGGCGACGATCAGGAGTTCATCCCCATTCCGCAGGGCCGCCCGAAAACGGTCAGCTACCCCTGATCGACACAATAAGGGCAGGGGCGGGCGAACGTCCGCCGCCTGCCTAACTGCCCACCGCCTTACTGTACGAACGTCAGCGACAGATTCTCGGCGTTTTTGGGAATGTCGATCCGGCTCTCGTTGATCGACGCTTCTTCGCCGGGCTTCAGGCGGCTCTTGTCCGCCTTGGTGGTCCAGCTGAACACCAGGCGGTTCTGCCGGTCACGCAACTGCACCAGCACCGGCGGCACTGGCAGCGCCTGCGTTCCGCTGTTCACGATCCGCGCGCCGAAGGCGAAATATTCCTCTCCGGTCGGCAGCTTGCGCCGCTCGGCTGGCTTGGACAGGTAGAAGAGCAGGTCCGGATCGCCCTCTTCGCCGACCAGCCCTATCGACACCATCCAGGCGGGCGGTCCAAAATAGAAGAACGCCCCACCCGCCGCCGCGACGATCAGACAAAAGCCGATAGCGGCATAGGTCCAAAGCTTGAGCGGATTGCGGCGCGCCTTGAAGGGCGGCGCGGGTGCGAAGCGGCTTTCCTCGACCGGATTGGAGGGCGCGCCGGCATAGATGTCGTCGAAGCGGTTTTCCGCGGGGGCCGCGACCGGCGGCGCTTCGGCCGCAGGTGCTTCCTCGACCGCGACAGGCGCAACCGCAGCCATGTCGGGATCGACCACTGGCGGAATGGGCGGCGGGGGAGGCGCTGGCGCAGCGACGGGCGGCGGCGGAACCGGCGCGGGCGCAACGGGTGCGGCGATCGGAGCAGGCGGCGCTTCGCGCTCCGGCAGGGACGGCGGTTCCTGGAACCAGCTATGCTTGCACGCGGCGCAACGCACCTGGCGGCCGCTCGTACCAACCGCACTGTCCGGCACGACATAGCGCGTCGCGCAATTAGGGCACACCAGGATCATGATGCTTCATAGGCATGGCAGGGACTCGCACGCAAGCGGTCAACGACGGCCGGTGCAAATCGACCGCGACTCGCGGCGATATGCGGCGCGGGCTTTACGGCGGGCCGCCCGCTGTGCCATGGCTGATGCTTCGATACGCAGGGAGCGCGACGGCGCGATATTTCAAGACATGTCGGCCATCGTCCAGTTCGAAAATGTCGGCCTGCGCTATGGTCTGGACAGCGAGACGCTCTCCGACGTCAGCTTCTCGCTTGCCGGCGGCGGTTTCTATTTCCTGACCGGCGCATCGGGCGCGGGCAAGACGTCGTTGCTCAAGCTGCTCTACCTTGCCCAGCGGCCCAGCCGCGGCGTCATCCGCCTGTTCGGGGAGGATGTGGTCACGCTGCCCCGCAAGCGTCTGCCCGGCTTCCGCCGCCGCATCGGCGTGGTGTTTCAGGATTTCCGGCTCGTCCCCCATCTGTCCGCCTATGACAATATCGCCCTGCCGTTGCGGGTATCGGGCATGGAGGAGGGGGAGATCGACGCTCCCGTCGTCGAAATGCTGAACTGGGTGGGGCTGGGCGATCGCGGCCAGGCGCGCCCTGCCACTCTGTCGGGCGGGGAGCAGCAGCGCGTCGCCATTGCCCGCGCGGTGATCGGCCGCCCCGAAATCCTGATCGCGGACGAACCGACCGGCAACGTCGATGCCGACATGGCCCGCCGCCTGATGAGCTTGTTCGAAGCACTTAATCGCCTTGGCACCACCATCGTCGTCGCAACCCATGACCTGCCGCTGATCGCGCAAGTGTCGAGCGCCCATATGATGCGGCTGGACAAGGGGCGGCTCGCCGACCCGACCGGATCGCTGCGCTATCCGCCCCGCCCGCCGCAGGACAAGCCATGATGGCGACCCGCGCCGATCGCAGGGCTGCTGCTGCCGCGCGCCATCGCCTGCTGCCGGGCGGCCGACTGGCGGGGCCGATGCCCTGGATCATCGCGATCATGATGTTCCTGACCGTGCTGGCCGCGGCGGCCGCCCTTGGCCTGGGCGCTGCCGTCCGGTCGATGAGCGCCGATCTGGCCGGCCGCGCCAGCGTGCAGGTGGTGGAGGCCGACGCGCAGGCGCGCGACCAGCTCGCCGCCCGCACGTTGCAGTCGTTGCGAGGGGCCGACGGCGTGCGCGCCGCTGATCCGGTCGATCCGGCCAAATTGGCCGACCAGTTGCGTCCATGGCTCGGCGAAGCGGCGACCAGCGGCGACCTGCCGGTGCCGGCGCTGATCGACGTCATGCTGACGCCCGGCGATACCGACGCGAAGCTCGACCGCCTGCGGCGGCTGCTCAGCGGCCTGTCGCCCAAGCTGCGGATCGAACCCCATGCCGCCTTCCTGCTGCCGCTTGCCGGACTGCTGACGGCGCTTGGCTGGCTGGCCGCCGGGGTCGTGCTGCTGATGATCCTGGCGACCGGCGCGGTCGTGGTGCTGGCGGCGCGGGGCGCGCATGACAGCCATCGCGGCACGATCGACGTGCTGCACCTGATGGGGTCGACGGATGTCCAGATCGCGCGCCTGTTCCAGCGCCGCATCGGCATCGACGCGCTGATGGGCGGGGCGCTCGGCTTTTCCTTCGCGGCTTTGGTCATCCTGCTGATCGGCCTGCGGCTGTCGGCGACCGGATCGGACGTCGTCGGCGCGGTCAGCCTTGACACGCGCGGCTGGCTGTTGCTGGTGGCGCTGCCGATCTTCGGCGTCGTACTGGCGACTCTGACGGCGCGCTGGACCGTGCTGCGCGCGCTGGGCCGGGCGCTGTGATCGTCCGCTTGCTCGCCGTTACGCTGCTGGCCTGGATGCTGGGCTTCGTCTGGTTCGCCATCTTCCTGCCCCAGCCGCTCGACGGCCGCCGAACCGACGCCATCGTCGTGCTGACCGGCGGCGCGGGGCGTATCGACCGCGGCATCGCGCTGCTCCAGAGCGGCGCAGCCAAGCGGATGCTGATCTCCGGCGTCGATCGATCGGTCCGCCCGGTCGAGCTGGCGGCGGAATATAAGACGCCCGAAGCGCTGCTGAGCTGCTGCATCACGCTGGGCCGGGAGGCGATCGACACGCGCTCGAACGGTCTGGAAACCGCGCGCTGGCTGGAACGGCGCGATTACAAGACCGTGCGCCTCATCACCACCGACTGGCATATGCGCCGCGCCGCGCTGGAACTGCGCCAGGCACTGCCGGACGGCAAGGTCTCGATCGTTTATGACGCGGTGCCCAGCCGCCCCAGCCTCACCATATTGGCGCGTGAATATAATAAATATCTTCTCCGCCGCATCGCCGCGCTGATCGGCATCTGACGACAAGGCTTGCATGTTGACCGCGATCCGTTCCCTTCTTTTCACGCTCGTCTTTTATGTCGGCAGCCTGTTCATCGTGCTGTCCGCGCTGCTGTCGAGCTGGTTCATGCCGTCTTCGGTCCTGCCGATTGCGGCCGTGTGGAGCCGCTATCATCGCTGGTGCGCCCATTGGCTGCTGGGGCAAAGGGTGCGGGTGGAGGGCGACCTGCCGATCGGTCCCTATCTGTACATCATCAAACATGAATCGATGTTCGAGACGATCGACATATTGTGCCTGTTCAAAAGTCCCGCGGTGGGAGCCAAGCGGGAATTGTTCGACATTCCCATCTGGGGCCGGGTCGCGCAGGTCTATGGCCTGATCCCGATCGAGCGGACCGCCGGGGCGAGCGCGTTGCGGACGTTGCGGGCGGCGGCCAAGGATCGCATCGCGCAGGGGCGGCCGATCTGCCTCTTCCCCGAAGGCACCCGCGTCCCCCATGGCGAGGCGCCGCCGCTGCGGGCTGGCTTTGCCGGGCTTTACAGCCTGCTCGGCCTGCCGGTCGTGCCGATCGCCATCGACAGCGGCCGGGTGTCGCCGCGCGGCAAATTTCTCAAAAGCGCTGGCGTCATCACCTATAAGGTGGGGCAGATCGTGCCCGTCGGCCTGGACCGCCGGGAGGCGGAGCGGCAGGTCCATGCCGCGATCAACGCCCTGAACCCGCCATCGGCGCTGGATCAGTGAGAACGGCCGAAGTCGGGCTTGGCATCGTCCTGGCCCTGTTCGATGATCGACCGGCGGATCGCGCGGGTGCGGGTGAAAAGGTTGAACAGCGCGTCGCCGTCATTCCAGCGGATCGCCCGCTGCAAGGCGGATAGATCCTCCGAAAAGCGCTGGAGCATTTCCAGGACCGCATCCTTGTTCGCCAGGAACACGTCGCGCCACATGGTCGGGTCGGACGCGGCGATCCGGGTGAAGTCGCGGAAGCCGCCGGCCGAATATTTGATGACTTCGGACTGGGTGACATTTTCCAGGTCGCTGGCGGTGCCGACGATGGTGTAGGCGATCAGATGGGGCAGATGGCTGGTCACCGCCAGCACCAGGTCGTGATGCGCCGGGTCCATCGTCTCGACGTCCGCGCCCACGCGCCGCCATAGCTCGGACACCCGCTCCACAGCCGCCGGATCGGCATCGGCGGGCGGGGTGACGATGCACCAGCGGCCCTTGAACAGGGTGGCGAAGCCCGCCTCCGGCCCGCTATTTTCCGTGCCTGCGACCGGATGCGCCGGGATGATCGTCCGGCCCGGCAGCGCCGCATTCAGTTGCGCCAGCACGTCCGCCTTGCAGGAACCCACGTCGCTGATGATCGCGTCGAGGGGCAAGTCATCGACGATCTCCGCCGCCGCCGCGCCCATAGCGCGGACCGGCACGCACAATATGACCAGATCGGCATCCGTCACCGATGCGCCCGCCGTGTCGGTCACATCGTCGCACAGGTCGATGCGCCGGGCGATGTCTCGCACCGCCGGGTCGGCGTCATGCCCGGTGACGCGCACCGTCGGCATGTCCGCCCGGATCGCACGGGCGAGCGAGGAGCCGATCAGGCCCAGGCCGATGATGGTGACGCGGGCGAAAGGCAGCATCGCGTCAGGCCGATTCGGCCATGGCGCGCAGCTTGGTCGCGACGGCGCGGGTCTGCGCCTTCGTGCCGATGGTGATGCGCAGGCCGTTGGGCAGCCCCTGGCCGGGCAGCCAGCGGGTGGCATAGCCTTCGTCCCACAGCCCCTTCATCGCAGCCTCAGCGGTCAGCTTACCATCGAACAGGATCAGCAGGAAATTGGTCTTGCTGGGCACGACCCGCAGGCCGTGGTTGGACAGGGATGCGACCTCACCCGCCAGCCATTCGCGCCAGCGGGCGGTGTGGGTCCGGCTGAAGGCGACCCATTCGCTGTCATTGATCGCCGCGACCGCCGCTGCCTGTCCGGCGGTCGTCACGTTGAACGGCGCGCGGATGCGGTGGAGGATGTCGATCACCTCCGCGCTGGCATAGCCCCAGCCGATCCGTTCGGCGGCAAGGCCGTGGATTTTGGAGAAGGTGCGGGTGACGAAGATGTTGGATGCGTTTTTCGCCAGTTCCAGCCCGCCATCATCCTCATCCGCGTCCAGATATTCGGCATAGGCCTGATCGAGCACAAAGAGGATGTCGGGGCGCAGCCCGGCGTGGAGACGGGCGATCTCTGCGCGGCTGGTCATCGTGCCGGTCGGATTATTGGGGTTGGCGAGGAAGACGACCCTGGTCTTGTCCGTCACCGCCGCGAGCAGCGCATCGACGTCGGTGGCGTAATCCTTGTCCGGCGCGATCACCGGGGTCGCGCCCACGCGTCGCGCGGCGATGTCATAGACGGCAAAGCCGTAGCGGACATAAAGGATCTCGTCGCCCGGCCCGGCATAGGCGGAGGCGGCGATGTGCAGCAGTTCGTCCGATCCGGTGCCGTAGATGATCCGTTCGGGATCAAGCCCATGGACCGCGCCGATCGCCTCGCGCAGCTTCGTGGCGCCCGGATCGGGATAGGTGGCAAGGTCGGCCGTGGCGGCGACGAGGGCCGCCCGCGCGGCGGCGCCAGTGCCCAGCGGATTTTCATTGGCCGACAGTTTGATGAGCGGGCGGCCGTCATCGGTGGCGGACTTGCCCGGCACATAAGCGGAAATGCCGAGAATCCAGTCCTTGGGCGCAGGTTTTATAGCGGTCTGTGTCATGGAGCGCGGCTTTAGCGCCTTCCGCGCCAAAGGCAAAGTGGCAGGCAATATGGCGGTTTCGGCGCGACGAGCGAAGTTCACACCGTTGTCGGGCTTTTTGGACGAAAAGCCATGGGGAAGTCGTTGCAAAGACCCGGCTAGGCCCCGCCAGGGTAACGGATGGGTCACACCGACGCGCCTGTTGCGCGTCAGTGCCGCGACGGTCGTGCGCCGCGTCGGCAATGCGGCGGTGGCGCGGCGCGCATCGGGAGGAAAAGGCGGTTCCATCTGCCAGGATAGATCAGAGATTATCCTACATTGGAAGCCTGTTGGAACGGCGTTTTTGCGGACGAGAAGCGGTTGGTCTTTACGCGAATAATGCCAGCCATTCATTGTGGAATGTGGGATGCTCGGAAGCGGACGTTCATGGGAAACACCTGTTTGTCGCCAAATGCGGAAAGTTCAGCAACTTTTTAAGGGTAGAGCAGATATTGCGATCCTGCGTCTCAATTGGAGCGGATGGCAGGCATGATTTTCCGCTGTATTGTGATGGCTTGTATAGTGGCATTAGCAGGCTGTTCCACCTCCTTGCCAACCTTTCGTTACAGGCTAACCGTAGAGGTTGAGACACCTACCGGAATACGCAGCGGTTCTAGCGTCATTGAAGTGCTGACGGTCGATCAACGCAGTATTGGCATGTTACACCACCGTATCCTTGGTAATGCTGTAGCCATCAAACTCCCAGATGGCCGCTACATATTTGCATTATTGCGGGATAATGGACTAAACCCGACCAACTTCAAATCGGCAGCGCCCTTTTGGGCGTTCGATCACCAGCTTCCTGCCGACAGATCAAATTATCATCGGGTCCATCGTGCGCTTACGCAAGCGAAAGGAAAGGCAGAGCTTCCGCCAAAGCATTACCCTATGTTCGTAATATTCGAGAATATCAGGAGGCCCGAGACGGTAAGGGCAGTGCCTCCTGTTGATTTCAAAAGCGAACTTGGGGTGAAATTACATTCCGTCACTGTCGAAATCACCGATGATCCCGTCAACGACGATATTGCCTCGATTCTACCGTGGGCCGGTCCACAAATGAAAACTCAGCTGGATGGAGCATCAACAACAAATTCAGATGCACTCGCGAACAAGCTTGGTGTCCTAGATTTTCGCGCTTACGATTTTTGGTCATTGACGAAATCGCAGTGACGGCAAACACACGATTGTCAGGCGTAGTTCGGCAGTTTGAATGAACGGCGCTGCACGCCTGATTTGATGTTCGAAAAACACCGTCGGATTGTGAAAGCGCCCGACAACCCCACGGGCGGGGTTTTCCGTCGCCGTGAAACGGCCGCCATCGGGCTATACCTAGCCGTCCCGCAAGTCCCGCTTCCCCCCTTTCGACAAGGCCTTGGCGGCGCTCGCGGCAACGATGCTGGCCGGCGCGAGCGTCAGTGACCCGCTTCTCCCCCATCCCCACCGCGCCGGTTTGAGGCCGCCGATCGACGGCTCCGATTGACAGCGCCCGGTCGCGGTCCTAGCGCCGCTCAGGTCATGGCCAGCGTTCCCATCAGCGAAGACAGCCGGTTCGGCCTGCGTCGTCAGGCCCGCCTGACCACCCCCCTGAACCTGTCCAGCGGCGCGCGGCTGGGGCCGGTCGATATCGCCTATGAAACCTATGGCGCGATGAATGCGGACAAGTCCAACGTCATCCTGATCTGCCATGCGCTGACCGGCGATCAATATGTCGCATCCGACCATCCCGTCACTGGCAAGCCGGGCTGGTGGTGGCGGCTGGTGGGGGTAGGCAAGCCGGTCGATCCGGCGCGCCATTTCATCGTCTGTTCCAACGTCATCGGCAGCTGCATGGGGTCGAGCGGCCCGGCCAGCATCGATCCGGCGACGGGCGACCCGCACGCCATGCGCTTTCCGGTGCTGACCATCGCCGACATGGTGCGCGCGCAGGCGGCGTTGCTCGATCATCTGGGCGTGGAGCGGCTGAGCGCAGTCATCGGCGGGTCGATGGGGGGGATGCAGGCGCTGACCTGGCCCACGCTCTTCCCCGACCGGGTCGAAAGCTGCATCGTCATCGCCTCCACTGCGCGGCACAGCGCGCAGAATATCGCGTTCCACGAGGTCGGGCGGCAGGCGATCATGGCCGATCCGCACTGGCGCGGGGGCGATTATTATGCCGATGGGCAGGTGCCGAGCGCGGGGCTGGCCGTCGCGCGCATGGCCGCGCATATCACTTATCTGTCCGAAGCGGGCCTGACCGAGAAATTCGGGCGGCGATTGCAGGGGCGGCCGGAAAATCCGAACGGGGCCAAGACCTTCGGCTTCGACGCCGATTTCCAGGTGGAAAGCTATTTGCGGCATCAGGGGTTGAGTTTCGTCGAGCGGTTCGACGCCAACAGCTATCTCTACATCACGCGGGCGATGGACTATTATGACATTGCCGACGATCATGGCGGGTCGCTGGCCAAGGCGTTCACCGCCACCAAGGCGCGCTTCTGCCTCGTCAGTTTCGATACCGACTGGCTATATCCCACCGCCGAATCGCGGATCATCGTCCACGCGCTCAATGCGTCGGGCGCGCAGGCCAGTTTCGTGGAACTGTCCAGCCCGTTCGGCCATGACGCCTTCCTGCTGGAATGTCCCGAACTCAACCGGGTGGTGGACGGATTCCTGAAGGGCGGGCGGGCATGAGCGAGACGTTGCGGCCGGACCTGGCCCTGATCGCGCGGACCGTGCGGCAGGGCGCGCGGGTGCTGGACGTGGGCTGCGGCGACGGGGCGCTGATGGCGGCGTTGCGCGACAATGCCCAGGTCGATGCGCGCGGGCTGGAGATCGATGGCTCCAACGTCGCGGCTGCCGTGGGCCGCGGCCTGTCGGTGGTGCAGGGCGACGCTGACACCGACCTTGGCTATTATCCCGACGCCAGTTTCGATTATGCGATATTGAGCCAGACACTCCAGACGACGCGGCGGCCCGACCTGGTGGTGGAGGAATTGCTGCGCATCGGCGGGCAGGCGTTCGTGTCCTTCCCCAATTTCGCGCATTGGCGCGGGCGGATTTCGCTGCTCTGGGGCGGGCGGATGCCGGTGACGCGGCTGCTGCCCGACACCTGGTATGATACGCTCAACATCCATCATGTGACGGTCGACGATTTCCGGGCGCTGGTGAAGGAGCGGGGCTGGACCATAGATGGCCAATGGTTCCTGAAGGGCGACAGGGAAACCACCCATGCCAACGCGAACCTGTTCGCCGAGCATGCCGTGTTCCTGCTGCGCAAATAGCCCCGACGGACGTCAGTTGCGGCCGAACCAGCCCTTCATCCGGCGGAACAGGCCGCGTTCGCTGACCGCCTCGAACATCTCCTCCGGTCCTTCGGGGTCCAGCACTTCATTGTCCGCGATCCACGCCTGCACGTCGTTGAGGTCCGGGGTCACATAGGGGCGCAGCGTCCGGCCCGGCTTCTGCCGCAATTCCTCTATCCCCGCGACCAGCCCGCGTTCGGCGATCACCGCCGACACCCGCTCGGCGGGCAGGTCGAGATGCTCGGCGATCAGGTCGTCGCGGATCTTGAGGATCGTCGCCTGCCGCCCGTCATTGCCGGGTAGCTGCGTGTCGATACAAATGTCGCATTCGGTGTCCAGCCGCATCGACCGGTTGTTCATATTGGACGATCCGACCCGGATCAGCCGGTCATCGACGATCAGCACCTTGGCATGGACATAGATGGGCGCGCCGCGCTGGGTGAAGGGGTGATATATGCGGAAGCGGCCGTGCGGATCGCGGCTCTTGAGCGCTTCATACAGCCGCGCGCGCGCCGTATCCATCGCCTGCTGCTCCAGCCAGCCGTCGGCCTGCTCTGGATTGACGATGACGATATCCGGCCCGTCCGCCTCGGCCAGCCGCTTCACAATCGCTTCGGCGATGCGGCGCGACGCGAAATATTGGCTTTCGGCATAGATATGCCGCTTCGCCGCCGCGATCTGGTTCAGGTAGAGCCGCTCGATCTCGATCAGTTCGTCCTGGTCGTCCATCTTCGGTGCGCTGCGGGCGATGGCGATATCGACGCCTTCGAACTGCACCGGCAACTTGTCGGGCCAGCAATCCTGCACGCCCTCGATCGGCTCCAGCGGATCGCCGCCCGCGCCCGCCCAGCGGTTACGCGCATGTTCGCCCAGCGCCGCCGCGATCGGGCCGGATAGGGCCGTGGTCGCGTCATGCCAGGGACCATAAGGCGATCCGTCGGGATGATGCCGACCCGGCTCCTCGTCGCGATGATGGCGCGTGTCCCACCGATCGCCGGTCATATCGATGCCGCCGCAGAAAGCGAAGCAATCGTCGATCACCACGATCTTCTGATGGTGCGAGGCGGCGGGCGGGTGATGGCTGTCCAGCTTCACGGTGACGCGCGGATGGGCCATCCATTTCAGCGTCGTGAACAGGTTGGTCGGCCGCACCATCGACTTCATGGCGCCGACATCCCAGCGCAATAGGAAAATCTCCAGTTCGGGCGTGCGGTCCACCAGCCAGCTGATGAAATCGCCGATTACCGCAGGCGCGCCGTCATCGACCTCATCTTCGCGGATCAGGCTGATCGCGGCGTCGAAATCCCAACCGATCAGCATGATCCGCCGCTTGGCCTTGATCATCGCGGCGCGGGCATTGCGGAAATAATTGTCGGCGTCGATGATGACGCTTGCCCGCTCGGCGCGTGCAATGCGCCAGCAATCTTCCCCCGGCTGCGGCGTCATGCGACGCTGCTCCCCACGACCAGACAACCCAGAAACATCAGCAACCCCGCAAAACGATTGGACCGGAATTTGGACAGTGGATCGACGCCATCCTCCTTAAGCGTCGCAACTTGCCACAGCAGATGCGCGGCGATCGGCAGCAGCGCGGCGAGCGCCAGCATCTGGCCCTGCACCTGCCAGATGGCGCAGGCCCATAAAGCCAGCGCCAGCGTATAGCAGAGCGTCACGCCGCCCCGCACATACCGCCCCATCGACAAGGCGCTCGATCCGATTCCGATCAGCGCATCATCCTCCCGGTCTTGCAGCGCGTAGATGGTGTCATAGCCCACCACCCAGAAAATGGTTCCCGCATAGAGCAGCAGGCCGGGCAGGCTGAGCGCGCCCATGACCTCGCTCCACCCGACCAGCGCCGCCCAGGAAAAGACCAGCCCCAGCCAGACCTGCGGCCAGCCGGTGATCCGCTTCATGAAGGGATAGGCCGCCACCAGCGCCAGGCTACCGAGCGCCACGACCTGCGCGTAACGCTGCAACTGCAACAACACGATCAGGCCGATAAGGCACAGCGCTAGCAGCCAGGCCCAGGCCACCTTAACCGACATCGCCCCGCTCGCCAGCGGCCGGGCGGCGGTGCGCGCCACTTTGCGGTCGAGGTCGCGATCGACAATATCGTTGAACACGCAGCCCGCGCCCCGCATCGCGATGCTGCCCAGCAGCAGCCAGCCGATCAGCGGCCAGCGGGCCAGGCCGCCGCCCGCCAGCGCCACGGCCCAGGCGCCCGGCCAGAACAGCAGCCACCAGCCGATCGGCCGGTCGAACCGCGCCAGTTGCGCCAATATGCGCGGCGTGTCCGGCAGGCGCGCCAGCAGGCCGCGCGCTTCGCTGTCGGGGACGATCACCTGTTTAACCGTCGTCTGATTCACCGTGACTCCGTTCGCATGAGCTTGTGGAAGCCCGCCTCTTCTCTTTAGGGAAGAACGGGCCGACCACAAGCGCGGCCGAACCGGAAGAGACAAAATGACCGCAACGCCCGCCTGGCCGCCACAAAGCGCGCCGCGACTCCATGTCGAAACCCAGTTGGGGGAGGGGGTCGCGGTGCCGATCGACGGCAATCCGGCCCATTATCTGATCAGCGTCATGCGGGTGAAACCCGACGACATCGTCCTTTTGTTCGATGGCCGGTCGGGCGAATGGGCGGCGCGGGTCCGCGACATCCGCAAGCGCGATCTGGTGCTGGACTGTGTGCAACAGACCAAGCCGCCCGAACATGTGCCCGATTTCTGGCTCTGCTGCGCGCCGATCAAGAAGGGGCGGATCGACCTGATCGCGGAAAAGGCGTGCGAATTGGGCGTCGCCCGGCTCCAGCCGGTGCTCACCCGCCGCGCGGTGGTGGACAAGCTGAACCTCGACCGGCTGCACAGCCATCTGGTTGAGGCGGCTGAGCAATGCGGCCGCACCGCGCTGCCCGATCTGGCCGACATGGTGAAGCTCGACGCCTTGCTCAAAAGCTGGCCGGCCGATCGCCACCTGTTTTTCGCCGACGAAACCGGCGGCGCAGCGCTGGACGCCACGCTGCGCGCCCATCCCGGTCCCGCCGCCTTCCTGGTCGGGCCGGAGGGCGGATTCGATCCTGCCGAGCGCGACGCGATCCGCGCCACGCCGGGCGCGGTGCCGGTATCGCTTGGCCCGCGCATCCTGCGCGCGGAAACCGCCGCGCTCGCCGCGACGGCGGCCTGGATGGCGCTGAATGGCGACTGGAATTAGTTTCATTCCGCTATTGGATTGAAGCGCTCAAGGCCAAGCCCTATGTGGTGATCGCCCGACTTTGTTTGACGGGCCAAGGGGAAGCAGTAAGGGCGGGGCATGAGCACTAGAACCGACTCCGGGGACCATGATCCCGTCATCGAGAATCGCGACCAACTGATCGCGGCCTTTTCCAAAGGCGAAAAGCCCAAGGACCGCTGGCGGATCGGGACCGAGCACGAGAAATTCGTCTATAATCGCCGCGACCATCACGCCCCCTCCTATGAAGAAAAGGGCGGCATCCACACGCTGCTGATTGGCCTGACCCGCTATGGCTGGAACCCGGTGTTCGAGGGCGAGAATATCATCGCCCTGTCCGGCACCGACGGCACGATCAGCCTGGAACCGGCGGGCCAACTGGAATTATCGGGCGCGCCGCTCGAAAATCTGCACCAGACCTGCGCCGAAACCGGCCGCCATCTGGAACAGGTGAAATATGTCGGCGACATGCTGGGCTTGGGCTTTTTGGGCCTGGGCATGTGGCCGGACAAGACGCGCGCCGAATTGCCGATCATGCCCAAGGGGCGTTACGAGATCATGCTGCGGCACATGCCGCGCGTGGGGTCGATGGGCCTCGACATGATGCTGCGCACCTGCACCATCCAGACCAATCTGGACTATGGCAGCGAAGCCGATATGGCGCAGAAATTCCGTACCTCGCTGGCGCTGCAACCGCTGGCCACCGCGCTGTTCGCCAATTCGCCCTTTACCGAAGGCAAGCCCAATGGCTTCCTGTCCTATCGCAGCCATATCTGGTCGGACACCGATCCGGGCCGCACCGGGATGCTGCCCTTCGTGTTCGAAGACGGCTTTGGCTATGAACGCTATGCCGACTATGCGCTCGATGTGCCGATGTACTTCGTCTATCGCGACGGCAAATATATCGATGCGTCGGGCCACAGCTTCCGCGATTTCCTCGACGGCAGGTTGTCCGTCCTGCCCGGCGAAAAGCCCACGGAAAAGGATTGGGAGGATCATCTCTCCACCGCCTTCCCAGAAGTGCGGATGAAGAGCTTCCTAGAAATGCGCGGCGCCGATGGCGGGCCGTGGAACCGCATCTGCGCGCTGCCGGCGCTGTGGGTGGGCCTGCTTTACGATCAGGGCGCGCTCGACGCGGCGTGGGACGTGGTCAAGGACTGGACCATGGAGGAACGGCAGATATTGCGCGATTCCGTGCCGAAACTGGGGCTGGACGCGCCGATCGGTGGCGGTCGCAAGTTGCGCGATATTGCGGCGCAGGTCGTCGATATCGCCCGTTCCGGCTTGGCATCGCGCGCGCGCCTCAACGGCGCCGGCGACAATGAAACCGGCTATCTGTCGTTTCTGGACGAAGTGGTCGCGTCCGGCAAGACCAACGCCGAACGGCTGCTCGAACGCTATCATAGCGAATGGCAGGGCGATCTGAGCAAGGTCTATGAGGAAGAGAGTTTCTGAGGGACGCTGTTTTCCGGCGCAGGCCGGAATCCAGTCCTGCCGTTGCGGTAAAGCGCCGCGGCGGAACTAGGCTCCGGCCTTCGCCGGAGCACATTTTTCTATTCTGCCGGCTGTGGCGCGATCGCTGCCGTCTCGTGCTTCTTCCCCGTCACCCAGGCGAAGAAGCGCGGCACCGGCGCGTGGCGCTCCATCCAGTCGCTATAGGCGCGATAGTCGGGGTCGGCCGACAGATGCTGCTCCTCGGTCTTCGCGCGCCAATAATAGACCGCATTGGTCAGCCCCAGCATCGCGCAATTGCGTACCATGTCCGCCAGCGATCCGCTGACCGACAGGAAAGGCAGGGCGGAAAACCACCAGAACAGGTTCTTAGACAGATAGGCCGGGTGCCGCGTCCAGCGATAGGGACCATGGGTCAATATGCCGCGATGGGTCAGGTTGGAAAAGCGCAGGCCGAACGCCACCGTCGCCCAGGCGTAGAGCGCCGTCAGCAGCACCAGCCAGCCGCCCAGCAGCCATTGCAGCGCGCTCGACCCCTGCGTCCAATGGTCCCACTCGGCACCGCCGGCATGATAGTCGAGCGGCCCGCCACCGCCCATCAGCACGAAGGGCGGGTAGCAGATCAGCGCCGCCAGCCAGCCGCTCAGGAAAGGATTGGCGGTGCGGATGTGCGAATCCAGCGGCTTGAAGGTCAGGATGTAGCCGACCGTCGCCAGGCAGACGTCGATCATGAACATGACCGCGATCAGGAAGCCGGCCAACGCGATCGGATTGTCCAGCGCGTCCTCGATCCGCCATTCGACCACGCTGGCGAAATTGCCCGGCACGATCGACACCATGAAGGCTAGGAAGAAGCCCTTCACCGCCCAGGCGCGGGCATGGTGACCGACCTGAACCATGTCGGCCTGCCCCGCCACGCCGCCGATCACCCATTGGCCAAAGCTGAAGCAGGCGTCCTTTGGCTCCACCAGCCGCCGGTCGATCCAGATGATATAGGGTACGGACAGGGCCAGCAGCCATGGCGCGGCCGCCATGAACAAATCCATCGAAAAGCGGTAATTGCCGCTCCAATACCAGCGCGCGATGCAATAGAAGATGGCGATGGCGAGCCAGGTCGCCCATAGCCCGGCGATCTTGACGATGCTGATGTCCAGCACGTCGCGCACGCTCCGCGCTGGCCCGCGCCAATCGATCCCGGTCGATGCGTTGCGATGCACCTTGTCCACGATCAGCGACCACAGCACCATGGGCAGCCCGCAAGCGACCACGGCGGCCAGGCCCGCATTGGGCCCGTTCATGCCATAATGGCGCGCCACCAGCGTCCAGAGGCCAAGGCCCATCAGGCCGGCGATGCCGACACCATGGCTGACGGCGGATTTCGGACAGGGGTCGGCCTTGCTCATATCCGCGGCTGTAGCGCGAAATGGTAAGCAAGCGGTGAACCAGCTCCTGCGGCTGGTCGATCGATATGGGGGAATGTGGTGCCCGGGGACGGATTCGAACCGCCGACACTGCGATTTTCAATCGCATGCTCTACCAACTGAGCTACCCGGGCAGGGGTCTTCGGCAGGAGGCTCCCGCCGGATGGAGGCGTGCCTATAAGCGTCAATCCGGCTCGCTGTCCAGCCCATAATTGCCGTTTTTTTGATCGCCTTCCTCGGCGGGTTGGCCCGGCACGCGATAGCCCTCGCCCAGCCATTGCAGCAGGTCGCGGTCGCGGCAGGCGGCGCTGCAAAAGGGCTTCGTCGCGGGCTGGGCGGGCTGGCGACAGACCGGGCAGGAGGCTGGTTTAGGCGACATGACCGCCCGCCAGGTCAAGAACTGCATCCGCCGCCAGGGTGATCGCGCCGCCGCGGCGCTTGGCCAGCTGCTCGATCCAGTCCTGCCGCTTGTGTAGCAGGTCGATGATCGCGGGCATGGCGGTGATCGTCGCGCCGCCGCCCTGCCCGTGCCGTTCGGCCCGGCGCAGCAGCGCCAGCGCGGCCGTCAGCACCGGGTCTTCGCGCACGATTTCCATCAGATTGGCGCGCTCGCGGCGGCGGATGATCTGGAGGAAGCCGAAGCCGTTGACCGCGGTACGCTCGAACGGCAGCGGCAGATATTTGTCGATCTGCGCCGCGGCGACCATCCGCTCGTCCTTGTTGTTCATCGTCGGCAGGTCGATCCCGATCGACCCCGAAAGCCCCATGCGGCGCACCGTCTGGGCGGCGAGTTTCGCGCCTTTGGGGCCAAGCTGCGCGGGCGGCAGCGATCCGTCGACGTCGATCAGCAGCATGGCGGGGGTCAGGAACAGGCGCAGCGCGGCGTCTTCCGCGCCCACCTCACCGCTCATCGCCTCTTCCATCAACTCGCTCCAGCCATGCGCTTCCAGCCGGTCTTCCTCATGCGCGGGGCAGGGGACGACGGGCGTGCCGGTGGCGCGGATGCGCTGCAACAGGCTGGGACCGGCATGGGGCTTGGCGCCCGGCTGGGGCATCCGGCCCTTGGCGCGCTTGGGTCGGCCTTCCTCGGGAATCGCCTCGCGGATGATCTCCACCAGGACATTGGCGCCTTCGGCCAGCCGGGGCGGGATCGGTTCCAGCAGGACTTCCTCGCCCGATATCAGCCGCACGATGCCGCGCTTTTTGGGGATGATGGTGGCGACCAGCCGACCCTGCGCCACCGCGCCTGGACGCACGGCGTCGCCCTCGCGTTCGATCAGCGCCTCGACCAGCTTGCCCTTTTCGATCAACGCGGCCCGCGCCTCGCCAATGCCTTCTTCATAGAGCCACTCGGCCATGTCTTAGTCCAATGGATAGCCCGCTGCCTTGAGCAGCGTGCGGGTTTCGTAAAGCGGCAGGCCCATGATCGCGCTGTGGCTGCCCATGATGGTGCGGATGAGGCCAGCGGCGCGGCCCTGTATAGCATAGCCGCCCGCCTTGCCGCGCCATTCGTCGCTGGCGATATAGACGTCGATCTCGGCCTGATCCAGCCGCTTGAAGATGACGATATTGTCCGACATCCGATGCCGCGCCCGTCCATCGCCATCAATCAGCGTGATCGCGCTCAGCACCCGATGCCGCCGCCCGGACAGCAAGGTCAGGCAGGCGCGCGCCTCCGCTTCGCTTTCCGCCTTGGGCAGGATGCGGCGGCCGACGGCCACGACCGTATCGCCCGACAGAACCAATGCGCCGGGATGCCGGGCCGCAACGGCCACGCCCTTTTCTGCCGCGACGCGCGCGGCATAGAGGGCGGGCAGTTCGGCCTTGCGGGGCGTTTCGTCGATATCGGCGGGATCGACGGCATCGGGGACGATGCCAATCTGTCCCAGAAGGTCATGCCGTCTAGGAGAAGCCGAAGCAAGAATGAGCCGCATCTATGAGCGGCTTATTTGAAGCGGTACGTGATCCGACCCTTGGTCAGGTCGTAGGGGGTCAGCTCGACAAGCACTTCGTCACCCACCAGCACGCGGATGCGGTTCTTGCGCATCTTGCCGGCGGTGTGGCCGAGAATCTCGTGGTCATTTTCAAGCCGGACACGGAACATGGCGTTGGGGAGAAGCTCCACAACCTGTCCGCGCATTTCAAGCAGTTCTTCTTTAGCCATATTATCCCGAATTCACAAAATCGCGCCGCCATAGCGCCAAATTGCGGGAAATGGAAGCCAAGCCTTTATCCGCCGAAATGATCGCCTGCTGCGGCGAGCGCCAGGAAGATATGATCGAGCTGATCGTCATCGAGGCAATAGGGCGGCATCAGGTAGATCGTGTTGCCCAGCGGCCTTATCAAGATGCCGCGTTCAAGGAAGAAGGCGCGCAGCCGCGGCGCCAGATCGGACAGATAGCCCGCATCGGCAGCGACAAGGTCGATCGCGGCGATCGTGCCCAACTGTCGCGGATTGGCGAAGGCGGGGTGGCCGGCGAGCCGTTCGAGTCGCGTCGCGATGCCCTGCGCCAGCGCGGCGGTACGGCCCAGCACATCCTCCTCGCGCCAGATCGCCAGATTGGCGACCGCAGCTGCGCAGGCGATGGCGTTGGCGGTGTAGCTGGACGAATGGTAGAACAGCCGGGCGCGGTCGGTCGATCGGTGCGCGTCGAAGATCGGCGCGGTCGCCAGCGTTGCGGCCAGCGGGATCGCGCCGCCGGTGATCCCCTTGGCCACCGCCATGATGTCCGGCACGACGCCCGCCTGTTCGCAGGCGAAGAGCGTGCCGGTGCGGCCCCAGCCGGTCATGACTTCGTCGGCGATGAACAGCACGCCATGGCGGCGGCAGATCGCGGCCATCTCGCGCAATACCCAGGCAGGGTAGATCAGCATCCCGCCCGCGCCCAAAATCAGCGGTTCGACGATGAAGGCGGCGGGCTTGTCGGCGCAGGCGGCGTCAAGCGCATCGAGGCAGGCCTGCTCATGGACGGGCGTGGGAAAGGGGACGGTGCCGACATCGAACAGCAAGGGCTGCCATGCGGCGTTATAGACGCCGCGTTCGCCGATCGACATCGCGCCGATCGTGTCGCCATGATAGCTATGTTCCAGCACAAGGATGCGGCTGCGGGCTTTCGCCAAGCCATCCAGGGCGAGATTATGCCAATAGCCCAGTGCCATTTTCAGCGCGACCTCGACCGCGGTCGATCCGCTGTCGGAATAGAAGACATGGCGCAGCTCCGGCTGCCCCTCGCCACGCGGGGCCAGGTCGATCAGGCCGCGCGCCACGGTTTCGGCCGGATCATGGGTATAGCCAGCGAAGATCAGCTGATCCAGCTGCTCCGCCTGCGCCGCGATCGCGGCGGCGATGCGCGGATGGCAATGGCCATGGGTCGTCACCCACCAGCTTGAAATCGCGTCGATCAGCGTGCCGCCATCGGCCAGATGCAGCAACGCGCCCTGCGCGCGCACGACATGGGGGATCGGCTCATTGAGGCCATGCTGGGTGAAGGGGTGCCAGACGGGGGATGTCATGACGCCTTCCTTAAGCCGCCCTGCCAGCCAAATCTATGGCTTTGCCGCTTCGGCCGCGTTCGGTACCACCGGCGGCGGCACGATGATGGCGGGCGGCGCGACCGTCACTTCGACCCGGCGATTCTTCGCCCGGCCGTCGGGATCGTCGCTGCCATCCTCCTGCGCATTGGGGGCAACCGGGCGGGCCTCGCCCAGCGCGACGAGGGTCATGCGCGCCTTGTCCACGCCCTTTGCCACCATATAGTCGCGGACCTTTTCGGCGCGGATGCGGGACGCGACCTTGTTGTCGCCGTCGGCGCCGCGCGAATCGCTATGGCCGCGCAGTATGATCGGCCCGCCGGCCTGCATCGCCGGGCTGGCGAGCAGCGTTTGTACTGTCGCCTTCGCTGTCTCGTCCAGCGCCATGGGCGACGCGCCGAAGCCGATCACCGCTTTTGCCGGTTCGATCCTGGGCGTTTCGAATTCGGGCACGACTTCGGGGCGCAGGATCGATCGTTGCGGCTCGGCCTCATTGGCCGCGACGCTATTATCCGCCTCGTTCATCGCATTGGCGGCAGGCGTCTGCTGAGGCGGCTGGCAGGCGGCAAGGGTGGCGCACAAGATAATGGGTGCGGGCGCGAATCTTCTCATTCTTCCTCTCCTTGTCGCCGGGGCTGGGCGGGCGGCACATAGGACAGGATCGTGTCGCCCGGCTGGGGGGTGGGACGTGACGCATGGGTGAAGAAGCGCAGCGCCCCGGTCTTGCGCAACAGCAGCAGCATGTCGCCTTCCGGCGGCAAAGCCGCGCGCGCAGCGTCATAGTCGAACTGCTCGCTGATCCGCGTCTTGCGGAACGTCCAGCCCTGTTCCTCCCGCTGCATGATGTCCTCCACGCCATGGCCCGACGCGAACAGCGCGCGCCCGCGCAGCGATTCGGGCAGGCTGCGCGGATCATGATCGTCGCTGGCGTCGCCAAGCTGATGCACATTGTCACGCCCGATTTCGGGCGCGAATTCGTTGCACACCAGGGCGTTATAAGCCTCATTATCGGTCGCGGCTGCCAGCACCTGGAACTGGGTCAGGTCCAGTCGCTCCTCGGTTGCCTCCGACAATATCTCGCCATGATAGGTCGCTATGCCCTGATGCCTGGCAGGGGCCAGCCGCTGCCAGCTATTGTCGGCGATCGTCACCGGCACATCCAGCTGGCGCAACTGGGCGGCCAGGCCCAGGGTGAAGGGCGTCGCCCCGACGATCAGCAGCCCCTGTTCGGCGGCGCCGGTCACTTTGAGCCAGCGCGCGACCGGCTTGATCGAAAATCCGTGGAAGACGATCGTCGCTACGACCACGGCGAAGGACAGGGTGACCAGGATCGACCCGTCGCTATAGCCCAGCCGATCGAGCCGCAGCGCGAACAACCCCGAAATGGCGACCGCGACGATGCCGCGCGGCGCGATCCAGGCGACCAGCAGCCGTTCGTTCCAGGGCACGGGCGAAAAAGCCAGGCTCAGCAAGACCGTCGCCGGGCGGACGAGGAACAGCAGCGCCAGCAGGAAGGCCAGGAAGCGCCATTCAAACTGGCGCAGCACCTCCAGGTCGAGCGAGGCAGAGAGGATCACGAACACGCCCGAAATCAGCAGAACGGTGACATTTTCCTTGAACGGCTGGATATCGCGCAGCGAATCGAGCCGCATATTGGCCAGCGCCACGCCCATCACGGTGACGGCGAGAAGCCCCGTTTCCTGCTGGATCATGTTTGATCCGACGAACACGCTGATGACGGCGACCAGCAGCACCGGGGCCTTGAGATATTCCGGCACATGCCCGCGCGGGAACAGCCAGCCGATCGCCCGCGCCGCCAGCCAGCCGATCAGACCGGCGACAATCGCGGCGGCAATCAACGACAGTATGACCGCCGCCAAACTGCTGCCTTCGCCCGAACGGCGCAGATATTCGTAGGTGACGACCCCTAGCAACGCGCCAGTGGGGTCGTTGACGATCGCTTCCCATTTCAGGATCGCGCGCGGCCGCGCCGCAACATTGGACTGGCGCAGCAGCGGCAGCACCACGGTGGGGCCGGTGACGACCAATATCCCGGCGAACAGGATCGCGACCGGCCACACCAGCCCGGCGATATAATAGCAGGCCAGCGATCCTAGCACCCAGCCGATCGGCGATCCCAGCAACACCAGCCGGGTGACGGCACCGTCGGTCTTGCGCAATTCGCGGAAATTGAGGCTGAGGCCGCCTTCGAACAGGATCAGCGCGACCGCCACCGACACCATCGGTTCAAGCAGGTCGCCGAACACCCCATGGGGATGGATCAGCCCCAGAACGGGGCCACCGATCACGCCGGCTGCCAGCATCAATGCGATAGCGGGCCAACCGGTTCGCCAGGCAATCCATTGGGCGCCGATGCCCAAAATGCCGATCAGCGCGATGGAAAGTGCCAATTGCTGCATTGCAACGGGTTAGCCGGTGCGGGGCTGGTTCGTCACCCCCGATATTTTTCGATGCCGTCGGAACAATCCGGGTGGGCCGGGCCGCGGAGCGCCATAAAAAAGGCCGGTCTGTGACCGGCCCTTTTCATCTGACTACTGCTGCGGCTGCGCGGGAGCCGCCGGGGCTGCCGGTGCAGCGGGCGCTGCCGGAGCCGGCGGCGCGGCGGCCTGGATGCGCTGTTGCAGCGCTGGGTCCGCAGCCGCGGCCTGCCCGATCTGATTGAACTTTTCGGGCGGCAGGCCGGACGCCTGCAACGCGGCCAGCATCTTGGGCTGCTTTTCGGCCTCGGCAATCGATGCGTCCGACTGGATTTTGGTCACCTCGACCGCCGCGGCGGCAAACAGCTTGATATCGCCGTCGCTGAAATTGCTGGCACCTGCTGCGGGCGCGGCTGGTGCCGCGGGCGTGGCTGGTGCTGCAGGGGCAGCGGCATCCTGCGCAAGGGCGGGGTAAGCGGCGAACAGCGCGATCGACGCAATGCCTACCTTCAGAAATTTACTGGTGTTGAGACCCGTCAACTTTCTTCTCCTCTTGACCGAAATACTGATGAACAGACGACCAAAGGGTTGGAATCGTTCCGGGCAGGAGAGGGCTGAACGGCGAGTTGTGGGATTCGAGGGATAACGGGACTCGGCAAAACAGCTCGTCCTGCCACAGGCGCGATCCGCCGCAGCGCCGTTCGCAGGTGCGAAAGCACGATCGGCCCGGATCCGCAAAACGGTCCGGGGCGATCGTGGGATATTACCAGATCTTCACGCGATCCTTGGGTGCCAGATAGATTTTGCCGCCCGGCGCAGGCTTGAACGCATCATACCAGGCATCGAAATTGCGCACGATGTCGGCGCGATATTGCGACGGCGCGTGCGGATCGGTGACCAGTCGCTGGCGCAGATTCGCCTCGCGATAATTGCGCCGCCACACCTGCGCCCAGCCCAGGAAGAAGCGCTGGTCGCCGGTCATGCCGTCGATCACCGGCGCGGCCTTCCCGCCCAGCGAGGCATGATAGGCGTCGAGCGCGACCGCCAGGCCGCCCAGGTCGCCGATATTTTCGCCCATGGTGAAGGCGCCCTTCACATGCGCGCCGGGGAAAGGCTCATAGGCGTCATATTGCGTGCCGAGCTTGGTGGTCAGTGCCTTGAAATTGGCGACGTCCTGGTCGGTCCACCACTGGTTGAGCTTGCCCGTTTCGTCATATTTCGCGCCCTGATCATCGAAATGATGGCTCAGTTCATGGCCGATCACCGCGCCGATGCCGCCATAATTGACCGCAGGGTCGGCCTTTGGATCGAAGAAGGGCGGTTGCAGGATGGCGGCGGGAAATACGATCTCGACCATGCCGAAATTGGCGTAGGCGTTAATCTCCATCGGGGTCATGCCCCATTCCCAGCGATAGATGGGCTTGCCCAGCTTGCCGATATTATAGTCGAATTCGAACTGGTTCGAACGCTGCGCATTGCCCAGCAGGTCGTCGCGCTTGACCTCCAGCCCCGCATAGTCGCGCCACTTGTCGGGATAGCCGATCTTGGGCGTGAAGGCGGCCAGTTTCTTGTGGGCGCGCGCCTTGGCCGTGTCGCTCATCCACGGCAGGCCGTCGATGCGCCGGCCCATGGCGGACAGGACGTTTTTGACCAGCACATCCATCGCCGCCTTGGTTTCGGGCGGGAAATATTGGGCGACATAGACTTTGCCGACTTCCTCGCCGAGCGATTCCTTGAGGAAGGTGACGCCGCGCTTCCACCGTTCCTCGCGCTCCGGCGTGCCCGACAGGGTGGTGCCGTAAAAGGCGAAGTCGGCATTGGCGACGCTGTCGGGCAGATAGCCGGCATAGGCATGCAGGCTGGACAGCATCAGCGCGTCCTTCAGAACCCCGATCGGCATCCTGGCGATCAGCGCGGCTTCACCGGTCACGGCGCTGGGCTGGGCGACCAGCAGGCTGGCGGGGGTCAGACCGTTCGCCTTATAATAGGCGGCGAAGTCGAAACCGGGCGCTGCCTTCTGCAAGTCGGCCAGCGTCATCTTATTATAGGTCTTGTCCGCGTCGCGGCTCTCGACCTGGCTCCAATGGACCTTGGCGATCTCGGTTTCGAACGCCATCAGCGCCGCGGCGCGCGCCTTGGCGTCGCTTTCGCCCGCCAGGGTCAGCATCTTTTCCAGATGCGCGACATAGGCGGTGCGGATCGCCGCCATCTTCTCGCCCTGATCCAGATAATAGTCGCGGTCGGGCAGGCCCAGGCCGCTCTGGCTCATCGCCAGGATGTAGGTTTCGGGGTCTTTATCGTCCTGCCCCACATAGAAGCGGAACGGGCCGGGCACGCCGGCGCGGGCGCCCTTGGCCGCGACCTTGGCATAGCCGGCCAGGTCGGTGACGCTCTTGATCTCGTCCAGCCAGGGCTTGATCGGGGCCAGCCCCTTCGCCTCGACCGTCGCGCCGTCCATATAGGCGGCATAGGCGTTGCCGATCTTGCTGCCGCTATCCTTCTGCGCGCTTTCCAATATTGCCCTGGTCCGCGTGCGCGACAGGTCGTCCAGCGTGTTGAACGCGCCATAATTGGACTTGTCGGCGGGGATTGGCGTGTTCTTCGCCCATGTGCCGTTGGCATAGTCGTAGAAATCGTCGCCCGGCTTGACCGACGGGTCCATGCCCGCGGCGTCGAAGCCATAGCTGCCATAGGTCGGCTTGTCGGCGCTTGCCGGGGCTGTTGAAGGCGTCGTCGGCTGGTCGGCCTGCGCCATGGTGGCGGCCAGCGCCAGCGCCGTGGCGGCCGCGCCGAGGAGGAGGGTTTTCATGGGCTGCATCCCTTGCATCATATATGGCAAACGACCTTAGGCCGTTCGTTCTGACGCGGACTTGAACGCCCGTCAAAGAATGAAGTCCATGTCGTTGGTCGAAAATTATCGACCGTTGAAATATTCGGGAAGCCGGATGTGGGCGGCGAAAGCGGCGGCCAGGGTAGCGGGATCGAGCCGGTCCAGATGCGGCAATCGGCCAAGCGACGGCACGCCCGCCAGTTGCGGGACGATCCGCTCATTTTCGTCATGCGCATCACCGATGAAGGCGATGCCCGCCACGCCCACGCCGCGCGACCGCAACGCCTCGATACTCAGCAGGCTGTGGTTGATCGTGCCAAGGCCGGTGCGGGCACACAGGATCACCGGCTGACCCCAATAAGCGAAAAGGTCCGCCATCAGCAGCGTTTCCGAAATCGGCACCAGCACGCCGCCCGCGCCCTCGACCACCAGTGGCCCGTCCACCTGGGGCAGCGCCAACTGGTCCAGCCCGATCGCCACGCCATCGATCCGCGCGGCGAGATGGGGGGAGGCGGGGGTGGTCAGGCGAAAGGCTTCGGGCAGGATGCGCGTCGCGGGCAGGCCGGAAAGGGCAGCGACGGTTTCCTTGTCCCCCTCCGGGTCGACCCCGGCCTGGATCGGCTTCCAATAATGCGCGCCCAGCGCGCCCGCGAGGGCGGCGGCAAACACAGTCTTGCCGATACCGGTGTCCGTTCCGGTGACGACCAGCACGCTCATGCCATCGCCTTAAGCAGCGCCTGACCCAGCGCGGCGACGTCGGCGCGGCCGACGTTGAGCGTCAGCGATATGCGCAGCCGGCTGGTGCCGGAAGGCACGGTCGGCGGGCGGATGCCGCGCACGTCGAAGCCCGCCTGTTGCAACGCGGCCGCCACCGCCATGGTGCGGATATCCTCGCCCAGCACGACCGGCACGATCTGGCTGCGCGGCGAGGGCAGGCCCAGCGGCGCACAGATCGCTTCGGCCGCATCCTGCCGCAACGTCTTGAGCCGGTCGCGCAGGTCGCTCGCCTGCTCGATCCGGTCGAGCGCGGCCGATGCCGCCACCGCCATCAGCGGGGACGGCGCGGTCGAAAAGATGAAGGCGCGGGCGCGGTTGATGAGATAGTCGATATGGATGCGCGGGCCGCAGATCAGCGCGCCTTCGGTCCCCATCGCCTTGCCGCAGGTATGCAGGGTGATGACATTGTGCAGCCCGTCCAGCCCGGCCGACAGACCGCGTCCGCCCGGCCCGAAAACGCCGGTGCCATGCGCTTCGTCCAGCAGCAGCATCGCGCCATGGGTCGCCGCCAGCTTGGCGAGGTCGGCGAGCGGCGCGACGTCGCCATCCATCGAATAGAGCGTTTCGACCGCGATCCAGATCCGCCCTTTGCCGCCCTCGGTCCGCCAGGCGGCGATCAGGTCGGCGAAGCTCTGCACGTCATTATGCCGCGCGAACACCGTGGCGGCCTTGCTCATGCGGATGCCGTCATGCGCGCTGGCATGGATCAGTTCGTCCGCCACGATCAGGTCGCCGCGCTGGGGCAGGGTGGAAAACAGCGCCAGATTGCCGATATAGCCATTGGCGACGAACAAAGCGGCCTGGGTGCGGAAGAAATCGGCTGCCTTAGCCTCCAGTCCTTCATGTTCGGGCGCATTGCCGCGGAGCAGCCGCGACCCGCCAGAGCCCACCGGCACGCCCCGCCCGATCGCGTCCGCCACGGCCTGCGCAATCATCGGATCGCCGGCCAAGCCGAGATAGTCGTTGGAGGCGAAATCACGCCCGGAACGGGAGATGAGGCGACGCAACCGCCCGCGCGACTCCAGCGCGGCGAGTTGCTTGGCGAAGGGTTCGGCAGTCATGCCGCGCCTATAGGCCCGGCCGGGTAAGGCGGCAAGCGCGCCTATTCCAGTTGGAGCGCGGCCTGCGCGCCGGGTTGGTGCGATCGGCGCGTTTCAACGCGCGGTGCTTTGCGATTGGGGCTGACCAGCGGCGGCAGGCGCGGGTGCCGATCGCCAAACAGTTCCGCCAGAGTGAAGATCTGCAACGCGGGAAAGCGGCCGAACTCGGTCTGGACCAGCCCATGGCTATCAGCCTCCTGCTCCATGCCCCGAGTCGGCATGCCGGCGCAGACGAACAGGCCCAGCTTGTGGCCGTCCCGCTGCATCACCCGGCCCAGGTCACGGACCATGGCCGGATTGACATGATGGCCCGCCTTTACGGAAATGACGCCGGTTTCGGTCTGTCCGTTCGCGCCGACATAATAGAAATAACCATCGACGCCGCGGTCGCCGCCCTTCTTTCCGCCCATCCAGGGCCATCCGCCCAGGCGCAGGGTTATCCAGTGCTGGAACTGATGCGGGTCGTCCTGCGCCAGCCGCTGGGCGGAGGCGAGGTCGCGCGGGCTGCCGATCGTTTCGAACCGCGCCGCATCGCCATAGCCTTCGCGCAGCCGTTTCTCGATCAGCCCGATGGCCAGATGGGTGATATCGATCCCGACCCATCGCCGCCCCAATTTCTGCGCCGCATCGACGGCCGTGCCGCAACCGCAAAAGGGGTCGAGGACGACATCGCCGGGGTTGGAGGACGCAGCGATGATGCGTTCCAGCAGTTCGCGCGGTTTTTGCGTCGGGTAGCCGAGGCGCTCCTGCGCCTGCGAATTCAGTGCCAGGATGTCGGTCCATAATGCCTGTATCGGCAAGCCTTTAGCTTCATCGAGATAGCGTTTGAGCCGGATGCCACCTGTACGGGTGAAGTGCAGGCGATTTTCGCGATCGAGCCGGACCATGGTTTCCATGGGCATGCGCCAGAGCGAGGTGACGCCGCGATATTCATAGGTGTAGCCGCCACCCGATAGACCCTTGGCCGTTATATTATCGTCCATCCATCGTCGCCCGTCGGGATCGGCGTGGCGAAACCGGTCGGCGTAGCTGTCGTCATAGGCCAGATATTGGGGGTTCCATGTCGGGCGGACGCCGCGCGCGTAAAACAGGACGATGTCGGTGTTACGCCCGTATCGCCCGCTGTCATTATGCGCGGTAGTGCGTTTCCACGTAATCTCGTTGCGGTAATTCTCAGCGCCGAACACGGCATCCAGCACCAGCTTCAAATAGTGGCTCGCGGTGGGATCGCAGTGAAGATAGAGGCTGCCGGTCGATTTGAGCACCCGATGCAGTTCCTGCAACCGCACCGCCATCATGGCGAGATAGGCCATCATCGCATTCTCGCCGATCGCGGTGCGCATGGCCTGCATCAGGACATGCAGCTTGTGGTTGCCGCCCTGGGTGATGTCCATCATCGCGCCCGCTGCCGCGGGACCCCAACTCCATGTGTCGTCGAACGCCTCTATGCTGGCGTCGGCCCCGGTGCCTGCTGGCGACCGGAAGAGGATGTTATAGCTGGCGTTCGAATTGAACGGTGGGTCGAGATAGACAAGATCGATGCTGGCGTCGGCGATATGGCCTCGCAGCACGTCCAGATTGTCGCCATAATAGAGCCTGTTGCCATTGCTGTGCGTCGCCATGTCGGATGCCCTCCCTGCCCAGGCAGAGCATCAGAAGACAGGCGACGAGGCTAATTCAACTCCATCCAGACTGAAGCGCACCGGCGTAAATTCGGTCCCTTGTCGAGCAATTCCATCCCCCGCGTCAGAAGCTGAAGCCCAAGGAGAGCGAGGCGACATTGTCGTTGCTGTCGTCGGCGTCGGGGCGGAAACCATGCTGGTGCAGATAGCCGATTTCGGCATTCACATTCTTCGCCACCGGCGTCGTGATGGCGATCATGTTGCGCATCCGCTCCTCACCCTGGACCCGCTGGAAATTGGTCTTGTTGAGGTCGAAGAAGCTTTCATGGCTGAGCACCAGCGCGGTCTTGCCGCCTTCGCGGAAGGGCATGACCAGCTTCACATAGGGGCGCAACCGCCAGGCGGTGCCGTCTACGCCGTCGCGCCAGCGCTCCTCCATCCGCAACCGCGCACTGATCGACACTGGGCCGACTTTGGCGATATTGTCGAACGTCAGTTGCTGGCGGCCCCGATGCTCCATCACGGTGAAGTCGCCACCGGCATATTGCGGGTCATGGGTGTAGCCCGCCCATATCGTCACCGCCTTGGACAATTTATAGCCGACCAACGTGTTGGATTCGATTTCATACAGGCCCTTGCGATCATCGCTGAAGCGGGCGACCACTTCCTGCGACAGCCGCCAATGCTCGCTCAGCTTCACCGTGGCGCTGGCGGTGGTCCACAGTTGCTCGTCCTCGCTCGCATGGGCGGCGGCAGGCCATGCCAGCGCGGCCAGCAAGGGCAAAAATATGGGGGTCGGGCGCATCGGGCATCATCTCCACCGCCGGCCTTGGCGGTGTCGCGCCACTATGACGGTTGCGTGACTCCGTTGTTACGATTGCATTTCAATTTGATGACAAAACATGTCTGTGATGGTTCTTACGCCGCTTCAGATCAAGCCGCGCGGATCGCCTCGATCGGGGCGAGTACCGCCCGGTTGCGGCCGTTGCGCTTGGCGGCATAGAGCGCCGCGTCAGCGGTGGCGAGCCAGTCGTGGCTGGTCATGCGGCCCGGACCGATCGCCGCCACGCCAAAGCTGGCGGTGACGCGCAGCGGCGGATCATGCGGGATGCACAGATCCTCGATCGCCGCGCAGAAACGGCGCGCCGCGGCCAGCGCGTCAGCCTCGCTGGTTTCGGGCAGCAGCAGCCCGAACTCCTCGCCGCCGATCCGGCCAAGCGAATCGCTGGGCCGCGACAGGCTGGCGCAGCGTGCGGCCACCGCCTCGATCACCCGGTCGCCGACCGGATGGCCATAACTGTCGTTGATCCGCTTGAAACGGTCGATGTCGAGCAGGATCAGCGCGGCCGGCCGTTGGTGCCGGACGAACAGCGCGATCCGCTTGTCGATTTCGGCGACGAAGGCGCGCCGGGTGAGCGCGCCGCTCAGATGATCGCGCTCGGCGAGCAGCCGCAACTCCATCTGTTCGACCACGATCGGGGCCAGGCCCTTCAATATCTCCATCTGTTCGGGCGGAAAGTCGCGAGCGCGGGTGTCGATGGCGCAGAGCGACCCGATATTATAGCCGTCGGGCGTGCGCAGCGGCACGCCGGCATAGCTGCGGATGCCCGGATCGCCCGTCACCAGTGGATTGTCGCGAAACCGGGGATCTTCGCGCGCATCGGTAATGACCAGCGGTTCGTCCTGACGGATGGTATGATCGCAAAAGGCGATGCTGCGCGGTGTTGCGGACACATCCAGCCCGGCGATCGACTTGAACCATTGCCGGTCCTTGTCGATCAGCGACACGGCGGAGATCGGCACGCCGAACAAAGCGCGCACCAGGTTGGTCACCTTGTCGAACGCGCCTTCGACCGGGGTGTCCAGAATTTCGTAGCGTTGTAGGGCGGCGATACGCCCTGGTTCGTCATTGCTTATGGCGTGCATGATCATGGCGTCCGCTGCTCTTGCTGGGTCGCGCCCATTGCGACGCGACAGGAAATCCGGCGCGGCGCAGCCTGCCCCCGTCAGGCCGACCGCTGATTCAAACTGCGCTCCTGCCCTGAACAAAGGGTTAAAATCAGCTAAGCATGGCGTATCGCGCGACCAGCCGGGGCGCTGGCAAGGGGAGGAGAGGCGCGCGGCCTCCCCTCCCCCTTCATCGCCTGTCAGGCCCCATGCGCCAGCGCCGCCAGCAACAGCAGCGCGACTATATTGGTGATCTTGATCATCGGGTTCACCGCCGGGCCGGCCGTGTCCTTGTACGGATCGCCCACCGTGTCGCCCGTCACCGCGGCCTTATGGGCTTCGCTGCCCTTGCCGCCATGATGGCCGTCCTCGATATATTTCTTGGCATTGTCCCATGCGCCGCCGCCGCTGGTCATCGACAAAGCGACGAACAGGCCGGATACGATGACGCCCAGCAGCAAGGCGCCAAGAGCGGCGAAACCGTTATCGCTGCCCGCTACCGCTGTGATCGCAAAATAAACGACGATCGGTGCCAGCACCGGCAACAGCGACGGCACGATCATCTCCTTGATCGCCGCCTTGGTCACCAGATCGACCGTGCGCGCATAGTCCGGCTTGCTGGTGCCGTCCATGATGCCCTTATTCTCGGCAAACTGCGCGCGGACATCCTTGACCACGTCGCCCGCCGCGCGGCCCACGGCGGTCATCCCCATTGCGCCGAACAGATAGGGCAGCAGCGCGCCGAGCAGCAGGCCGACGATGACATAGGGGTTTTTCAAGGAGAAATCGACCGGCTCGGTCAGGCCCAGCGCCGCGCCATAATAGTCGAGATCCTCGGTGAAGGTGCCGAACAGGACAAGGGCGGCCAGGCCGGCGCTGCCGATCGCATAGCCCTTCGTCACCGCCTTGGTCGTGTTGCCCACCGCGTCGAGCGCGTCGGTCTTCACCCGCACGCTATCGTCCAGATGCGCCATTTCGGCGATCCCGCCGGCATTGTCGGTCACAGGGCCATAGGCGTCGAGCGCCACCACCATGCCGGCCAGCGCCAGCATCGCGGTCGCAGCAAAGGCGATGCCCATCAGGCCCGCCAACTGATAGGCGACGATGATGCCGACGACGATCACCAAGGTCGGCAATGCGGTGGATTCCAGGCTGATGGCCAGCCCTTGTATGACATTGGTGCCATGGCCGGTTTCAGATGCCTTGGCGATCGACCGGACCGGGCGATAATTGGTGCTGGTATAATATTCGGTGATGACCACCAGCAGGCCGGTGACGGCCAGGCCGACCAGCATCGACCAGAATAGCTTCATCCCCGTATAGCCCCCATAGCCGTCCAGGTCCGCGCCGAAGACGGCGTTGAGGTCGCCCAGCGTATATTGGGTGACGACATAGATGGCCGGGATCGACAGCAGGGCGGTGGTCCAGAACCCCTTGTAGAGCGCGCCCATGATCGACTGGCTGGTCCCCAGGCGGACCATGTACGTGCCGATGATCGACGTGATGATGCATACGCCGCCAACGATCAGCGGCAGCGCCATCAGCTTCATCAGGAAGGCATTGTCGACCCCGGTCACCAGCAACGCGGTCAGCACCATGGTAGCGCCGACGGTGACCACATAGGTTTCGAACAGGTCGGCGGCCATGCCGGCGCAGTCGCCCACATTATCGCCCACATTGTCGGCGATGACGGCGGGATTGCGGGGGTCATCTTCCGGAATACCGGCTTCGACCTTGCCCACCAGGTCGGCACCGACGTCGGCCGCCTTGGTGAAGATGCCGCCGCCCAGCCGCGCGAAGATGGAGATGAGCGATGCGCCGAAGGCCAGCGCGACGAGGCTGTCGATCACCAGCCGGTCGTCGGGCGCATGGCCGGCGGGACCGGTCAGATACCAGAAGAAGACGCTGATCGCGAGCAGGGCAAGGCCCGCCACCAGCATCCCGGTTATCGCACCGGCCCGGAAGGCGACGGTCAAACCGCTTTGCAGCGTGCCACGACAGGCTTCGGCGGTGCGGACATTGGCGCGGACCGATATGTTCATGCCGATGAATCCTGCCGCCCCCGACAGGATCGCACCGATCAGAAATCCGACCGCGGAGGTGACGCCCAGAAAATAGAGGACCAGCACGGCCACGACCAGGCCGACGATGGCGATGGTGGTGTATTGGCGGCCCAGATAGGCCTTCGCCCCCTCCTGAATAGCGCTGGCGATCGCCTGCATGGCGTCATTGCCGGCTGGCTGACTCAGCACCTGGCGGCTGGTGAACAGGCCGTAGATGATGGCTAATAAGCCGCATCCTATGGCGATATAGACAATTTGCATGGACGTTCCTCTCCCCCTGTTATGACTATCATCGACCGCTCCGCAGGGAATGACGGGCAGGCGAAAGGCGCAAAAGCGGGCGGCCGGACGAGGACGGTCCGGCATCGGGCACCGCGTCAATCAGCAACATGGTAGCGCGCATAAGCGGTCCAACCGGGCTGAGAATAGGGTGGAAAGAAGCTACAGCCCAGACGGCGCGCGTCAAGATGGGTTGGGGATAAGGAGAGGGCATGGTCGGCGCACCTGCTCGCGTTGGGTATCGGCTTTCGTGGCCCCTTGTACGCCAGACGGCAAGGCGTTGTGGACCGGGCGCATTTGTCCTAGTCTGCGGCCCATGGACGATCAGGAAACCGGCCAGCTCAAGAGCATCGCCGATCTGGCGCGCCTGGCCGGCGTGTCGGTGTCCACCGTGTCACGGGCGCTGACCGGCAAGGGCGCGCTCAGCGAGCGCACGCGTGATCGCATCCGGGCGCTGGCCGACCGGCACGGCTTCAGGCTCAATGTCGCCGCCCAGAATCTGCGCCTTGGTCGCACCGGGGCGATCGCGGTGCTGATGCCGCTGGGTCATGCCCGCGGCCAGCAATTGTCCGATCCCTTCTTCGTGGCGATGCTGGGCTTCCTGGCCGATGCGTTGACGACACGCGGCTATGACCTGCTGCTGTCGCGTGTATTGCCCGACCGGGACGACTGGCTCGACACCTTCATTCGCACTGGCCGCACCGACGGGGTCATCATCATCGGCCAGTCGGACCAGGGTGCCGTGCTGGACCGCGTCGCCGCCCATTACCGGCCGATGGTGGTCTGGGGCGAACAGGCGGCGGACGGCGGTCCCGCCACGGTGGGCGCTGACAATGAAGCGGGCGGGCGGCTGGCGGCGCAGCATCTGGTGGAGCGCGGCCGACGCCGACTGGCCTTCTTCGGCGATGTCGGCGTGCCCGAATTTGCTGCCCGCCATGCCGGTTTCCTCGCTGGCCTGCCGGCAGCGTTGCGCGGCGACGTTGCCCTGGTCCGCAGCCCGCTCACGCCGGAGGCGAGCCATGCCACGGCGCTCGACTGGTTTGCCGCCGGCCATCGCCCCGACGGCATTTTCGCTGCGTCCGACGTGGTGGCGATGAGCCTGCTGTCGGCCGCGGCGGACCATGGCCTGCGCGTGCCGCAAGACCTGTCGATCATCGGCTTCGACGACATCCCGCTCGCCCGCCTGGCCCGTCCGCCGCTCACCACCGTCCGGCAGGATATAGAGGCGGGCGCGCATCATCTGGTCGACCTGCTGTTCCGCCGCATCGGCGGGGAAGATGCCGGATCGGTGCAGATCACTCCCGAACTGGTCGTCCGCGAAACCAGTTAGAGCCCGGCGACGATCGCCCTGGCGGCGCGGGTGACATCGTCCCAGGTCAGGTCGAACCCGGCATCGTCGCCATAATAGGGATCGACCACGCCCGTCCCCGCGCGCCCCGGCACCAGGTCCATCAGCAGGCGCAGATCCGCTGTCCCGTCCGATGGGCGGATGCGGCGCAGATTCTTCAGATTGTCGGCGTCGAGCGCGAAAATATGGGAGAAGCGGTGGAAATCCGCCGCGCCGACCTGTCGCCCCCGATAGCCGCTGATGTCGATGCCGTGGCGCAGCGCCACCGCCTGCGCCCGCTGGTCGGGCGGGTGGCCGACATGCCAGTCGCCGGTCCCGGCCGAATCGACGGTCATGTCCAGCCCAGCGCTTTGCGCCTCCGCCCGCAGCGCGGCTTCGGCCAACGGCGAGCGGCAGATATTGCCCAGGCACACGAAGAGGACCGACGGCACCGTCATCCGTCCGCCGCCGCGGTGGAGAGGCCAAGGCCCGGCACGCCGATCGAGCGTTTGCCCGAAAAATCGGTGCGGGCGACGACGACGCCCAGCTTTTCCATATAGTCGATCAGCCGCCGCACCCGCCCCGGCGAACTGGTGCCATAGGCGCGCGCCAGCGCGGCGTCGTCGGGGCAGGGCAGGCCCGCCATTGCCGCGCGCGCGATCAGCAGGAAGGGGGCAAGCATATCCTCGGGCAAAGGCTCCGCCGCCTTCATCGCGTCGGCCCAGCGGGGATCATGCGCATCGGCCATCCCCGCCTGCGCCATGGCGAAGCGCTTGCGGAAGGCGGGCAGGTCCAGCGGTGGCGTGCGCAGGCCCTTCATCCGGCAGCGAACGCCGAAATCCTGATACAGCGTCGACACGCTGGGGGCGGCATCGCCCAGATCGGCGACGATTTCCTCCAGCACGGCGACGACCACCGGCTCGTTCTGGCCGAAATCCAGTTCCGGCGCGGCGGGCCGGGCCGACGGCGTATCGGCCAGCGCGCGGATGATTTCCTCGGCCGGTCGGGGCGGGGGATCGGCGCGGGGGGCGGGGGTGGGCAGCGTGTCGTCCGCGTGGTTGGCGAACAATAATTCCTGCAAATCCTCGCCACTCGTGGTGGGCGGGGCGATCAGCTTGTGCGCGCCGCCGCGGGTGCCGGTCTTGACCGCGCCGATCTTCACATTGATGGGCCGCCGCGCGATCGCCGGGCCAAGGCCCAGAAAACGCCCGCGCTCCAGGTCGCGAATCTGCTCGGCCTGCCGCCGCTCCATGCCCAGAAGGTCGGCGGCGCGGGCCATGTCGATGTCCAGAAAGGTGCGGCCCATCAGGAAATTGGAGGCTTCGGCCGCGACATTCTTGGCGAGCTTGGCCAACCGCTGGGTCGCGATCACCCCGGCCAGCCCGCGCTTGCGCCCCCGGCACATGAGGTTGGTCATGGCCGCCAGCGACAGGCGGCGCGCCTCGTCCGACACGTCGCCGGCCGAAACGGGCGCGAACATCTGCGCTTCGTCCACCACCACCAAAGCGGGATACCAATGGTCGCGCGGCGCATCGAACAGGGTGGACAGGAAGGTCGCGGCGCATTTCATCTGCGCCTCCAGTTCCAGCGATTCCAGGCTGAGTACCACCGAGGCGCGATGTTCGCGGATGCGCATCGCCATCTTGACGATCTCGCGCTCATTATAGTCGCCCGCGTCGATCACGATATGGCCATAGGCGTCGGCCAGGGTGACGAAATCGCCCTCCGGGTCGATCACCACCTGTTGCACCATCGGCGCGGATTCTTCGAGCAGGCGGCGCAGCAGATGCGACTTGCCAGACCCCGAATTGCCCTGAACGAGCAGCCGGGTGGCGAGCAATTCCTCGACATCGACCAGCACGGCGTTGCCGTGGCTGTCGGTCCCTATGCTGATGCTGGCGGTCACGATGCGTCTTTGGCGCAGGGGGTGGGGGAGTGCAAGGGTGGTTGCGGGGGCGGCGTGCGGATGGGGCGTTTGCCGAAGTATACAGCGTCGTTGGGTGAATCGGGCCAATAGTATGGGTGAAGCCCCGGCAAAGCTGTCGCAAAGCCCCGCCGAGGTAAGGGTCGGGTCACGACAGGGTCACGCCGACGCGCCTTCATGGCCACGACCGGGCCATCGCGACGCTGCGGGTGCGACAGGGTGGGGACAGGGGCGCGTCCCCGGCAGTTCACTGGCGCGCCTGTTGCGTAGGGGGCAGACGGTCGGGCGCGAAGGGATCGGCCATGCGTTCGGTATGTTGGATCAGCGCCCAGTCCCAGCTGCGATCGAACATCGTGCCGGCCAGGCGACGGCGCAGGCGATGCGCGCTGGTGGGCGACATGCCGACGCTGCGTGCGGCAGCGGCAACCGTGCCGGTGTCGAGCAGGGCGATCAGGAAGAGACGCTGTTTGGCGGGTGTCCAGTGGGCGCGATCGGCGGCGGGCGGCAAGGGCGCGGCGGTTTGCGGGGCGGGGTGCTGGTCCATCGACGAGGATAGATCAGACGATGTCGCAATAGGAAAGGGGATTTGTGTGGGGGGGTGCGCCATCTGCTCATCTTTGCCCTCTCCCGTCTTCACGGGAGAGGGTTGGGTGAGGGTCTTGCCTGCTTGGTCGACGCAAGACGGATCGCTTCCACCACGCCATCGAAATTCGCGAGAACCTCGTGGTTCCAGATGCGCAGAATGCTGTAACCTCTTGCTTTCAGGGACAGCGTGCGTGCCGCATCTTTCTCTTCACTATGCTGACCACCGTCCAGTTCGATGATTAGCATCGTCTCGACACACAGGAAATCGACAATGAACGGTCCGATACTGGCCTGACGCCGGAATTTGAAACCTTCTAACTGTCGATTGCGTAGTACGGTCCACAGCTTGTGTTCGACGTCAGTCGCATCCCTGCGCAATCTCGCAGCGTGGGGACTGGTCTGGCGTCGGACAGGGTGCATGCTTCATGCCATACAGACAAAAAGACCCTCACCCAACCCTCTCCCGCGAACCCGAGGCCGCCTTTGTCGTAACAGCGGCTACAGGTCGAGGGTTGTCTTGCACAAATTCGAGAATGCCCATGAGCGCGCCTTGGAGCGTGGCGTGGATTTCGCCGCGCTTCTCGCCGGGATGCAGGACAATCCGGTCGATCAACGAACGGATGGCCTCCGAGGCATCGAGCCGGGTTTCCGGGTCTTCGAGCGCTTGGGTGAACCGATCCATCTGCCGCTTATAGATTTCAGCAATGCCGGGATGCACGTCGGGGATCGCTTGCGGTGCCTGTGCCATGCGGGCAGCAATATCGGCCTTCTGCCGTTCGAGCTCGTCCATGCGGGCTTTCATGGCAGGTTGATACAGCCCGTCCTCGATCGCGGCCATGATCCCGCCAATGGCGCGCTCGACCTTCTCCAGCGCGCGGGCATCCACTTCCATCTGCGCGCGCTGTTCGCGGTTCTCGCGGTTGATATATTCGGCATAGGCAGCGACGGCGGCCTGCACCTTGTCCGGTGAGACAAGTCGTTCGGCAAGGCCCGACAGCGCGCGCTGTTCCAGCTTTTCGCGAAGGATGGTCCGGTTGTTGGCGCAGATATGGCGGCGATGATGGTTGAGGCAGCCATAGCGACCATTAACGGCCACCCCGATCTTACCGCCGCACAGACCACATTCGATAAGACCGGACAACAGATGGACAGGGCGGCGGGCCAGATGCATGCGGCTGGCCTGTGTGGCATGGACGCCGTCGATCGTCGATTTATACCGGACAGCCAAGGCATCCTGCCTGTCCTTGACCGCCTGCCACAGATCGTCACTGACGATGCGCAGTTGCGGCATTTCAACCCGGATCCATTCGGACTCGGGATTGGTCCGGCTGATCCTGCCGCCGGTGCGCGGATCCTTGAGGTAATGTTTGTGGTTCCAAACCCGCAAGCCAGCGTAGAGTTCGTTGTTGAGGATACCCACGCCCTGGCACCGCTTGCCGATCATCGTCGTGTCGCTCCACGCACGTCCGGCGGGGCCGGCGACACCTTCTGCGTTGAGATCACGGGCGATAGCGCGGGGACTCTTGCCAGCAGCGAACTCGCGAAAGATGCGGTTCACCACCGACCCTTCGAGCGGCTCGATTTTGCATTCGCCGCGCACCAGTTCTCCTTCGCTCGATAGCCGCCGAACATTGCGGTAGCCATAACCCACCGGCCCCGCCGAAAATCCCTTCTCGACGCGCCCGCGCTGCCCGCGATGGGTCTTCTTCGCCAGGTCCTTGAGGAACAGCGCGTTCATCGTGCCCTTGAGGCCGACGTGGAGTTCGCTGATCTCGCCTTCTGCCAGCGTCACCAGCGGCACGCGCGCAAACTGAAGATGCTTGTAGAGCGTCGCCACGTCTGCCTGGTCGCGCGACACACGGTCGAGCGCTTCGGCAATAACGATGTCGAACTTACCCGCCTGCGCGTCCTGGAGTAGCGATTGAATGCCCGGACGCAGGATCATGCTCGCACCCGAGATCGCGGCATCCTGATAGCTGTGGACGACATGCCAGCCCTCACGCTCGGCGCGCTCGCGGCAGATGCGAAGCTGATCCTCGATCGATGCGGCGCTCTGCTGGTCCGAGGAGTAACGGGCATAAAGGGCAATGCGGGTCATGAGAAAAACTCCTGCGATCCGTTCCGCCGTCAGGCCGCCTTAGTCAGCATGAAATCGACATGGACGCCGTCATAGGGAAAGACGATGCCGCGCCCTTCCTTATGGATTACACCAGCGCCGATGAGTGCCTGCACGTCGCCATGCACCGCCTTCATGTCCCGGCCCACGCGCCGCGCAGCCTCACGGATCGACATGACGCCTTGCCCGGTCATCGCCTGGATCAAATCCCAGCGCTTGCGGGTGAGAGTCTGCCACAACAGATCGGGACTGGCGAAGCTATGATGCGCGCCCTGGGCCTCGCCCCCGAAAGCGGCAAGCGCACGGCGCGTCACATCGTCGCGGCTGGTGACGGAGAGCGTTACGATGTTCATTTTTGCCTCCATTGGTCCACGCCCTTCCAGAAGTCCGCCAGCAATGCGGCGGGCGTCGTGAAGGCATAGGCCGTTTCGCTCTCGCCGATATGCCGATGATCGCTCTTGCCGGCCTCATTGTCGTAGCGCAGCACGCAGATACTATCGACAATATAGGCGAGAGCATATTTGAGATCGTGCATCGATCCCTTCACCGGCTGCCGCACCCGCCAGATACGAAGCTCCACAAAGGACTTCGCATCAAGCTGGTGACGTTCGTTGAGCAACGGTTCCGCCTTCATGATGGATTATATGCCATCGAATGGCGTCGATGTCAATGACTCCATCATTCTGTTGCTTTCGGCTCATTGTCATTGGCTGCCCTGCACGCGCGAATATGCTGGCGCGCAATATGGCGGCCGATGGCCTCCGCGATGCGGATCAGCGCCGTGTCAATGTCCACGCTGGGCGGCTCAGTGCCCGTCCCGTTATCGTTGGCGGCGGTCAGCCGATTGGGCGGCGCGGCGTTGTCACCCTTCTCCATGGCCAGATTTCCCAAGCGATGGAGGATTGTCGTTGTCCGGCCGGTAAGCGGCGGGATCGGCGACCCAGCGATTGACGGCGGACTCGTGCCAGCCAGCACCATGAACGCTGATCGGCACTTGCCGAGGGAATGTCCCTTCCGCGATCTTGCGGTAGATGGTGGACCGGGAAAGGCCGGTGCGGTCGAGAACGGTTTTGAGGCGAATGATACGATCGGTGTTCGGCATAAAAGAGCTTTCAATTCATGCGTTGCCAAAGCCCCCTACAGCCAGAATTGGCGGAGTTTCCGCGCAAGACAAGATGCCCGCTGCAGCCTGTCAGGCCGCCCGGATACATGTCGTAGGGCTGTGGAGGGACGGTGGGGGACATCGGCGGACGTAGAGGGAATTAGCGGGAATTTGCCCGCATCATTGCCCATGCGCTTTTTCTCAGTTGCTGTTGCCTGATTGCCACGCTTTTTACGCTCGCCGGTCCCCGCAGATCGTCTGAGCTATGATGTATTTAGCATATCCATCGTCCTTTGCGATGGCCTGCCCGTCGCGAATCAATCTGCCTCAAACGATCCCATCCCGCAAGGGCAGCTCCACAGTGGTGCCGTCTCGCTCATTATCCTTGCGTGTCGCCTTTTTCATTAGCTGCATGCGATCGCGTCACCGGCGACGAAGACTTGCTATGCTCCCGTAATTCTTCAGGAGTTGAAGTAAGATGGCCGCTCTCGCGCATCCATGCAGTCGCGCCCTTCAGGATTATGCGAACTTTAGGACTGTGACAGACGCGAGAGCAGGCCACTACCAACGCGCGGAAGAGCAGGCGTGGGCACCGGCTTTCCGTATCGTTTGCCGAAAAGGCGATGTCCAAAGTCGCTTGCGACGTTGATTAGTTCGCCTGCACCGCCCCATCTAACGGAACGCTCACTTGTGGCCGAAGTTTGATCCGCAAAGGACGGGCAAACGCGCGATGGACAGATCAGAACATTCACTGGGCACGAGTAGCAAATTCGAGCTGCTGGTTCAGAGTGTAACCGACTACGCGATATACATGTTGGACGCCCAAGGACGGGTCGCCAGCTGGAATCCCGGCGCACGCCGCTTCAAGGGTTACGAGCACGATGAGATTATCGGTGAGCATTTTTCCAGGTTTTATACGCAAGAGGATCAGACGCGGGAAATCCCCCGGATAGCACTCGAAACCGCCGAGCGGGACGGCCGGTTCGAAGCGGAAGGCTGGCGCGTTCGCAAGGATGGAAGTCGTTTCTGGGCAAGCGTCGTCATTGATCCGATCCGCAATCCAACTGGAACGGTGGTCGGCTTTGCCAAAGTGACGCGTGACCTGACCGAACGCCGTGTCGCTGAAGAGGAGTAGCGCGCGAGCGAGGAACGCTTCCGGCTGCTTGTGCAGAGTGTGACTGACTATGCCATCTATATGCTGGACCGCGACGGTCATGTCAGTAGCTGGAATGCAGGAGCCGAGCGGTTCAAGGGTTACACGTCCAATGAAATCATCGGGCAGCATTTCTCTAATTTTTACACGTTAGAGGACCGGGCGGCGGGAATCCCAGTTCTGGCATTGCAAACGGCGGAGCGTGAAGGCCGCTTCGAGGCAGAAGGGTGGCGCGTGCGGAAGGACGGCTCTCGTTTCTGGGCAAGCGTCATTATCGATCCGATCCGGAATGACGAGAATGCGCTCCTGGGCTATGCCAAGATTACACGCGATCTCACGGAGAAGCGTGCGATCGAGGAACAATTGCGCCAGTCCCAGAAGATGGAGGCGGTGGGTCAACTGACCGGAGGTCTTGCCCACGATTTCAACAACCTTCTGACCGGCATCGGCGGTAGTCTGGAAATGATGCAGGTGCGGATGCCGCAAGGTCGTACGGCCGAAATCGAGCGTTATGTCTTGGCGGCGCAAGGCGCCGTCAAACGTGCCGCAACACTGACCCAGCGTCTGCTGGCCTTTTCTAGAAGACAGACGCTCGATCCAAGAACAACCAATGTTAATCGCCTGCTAGCCGGACTCGAAGACCTGATCCGCCAAACTATCGGCCCTGGCATCGCGCTTGATGTGGTAGGTGCAAGCGGTCTTTGGCCAACTTTCATCGACCCCCATCAGCTCGAAAATGCCGTCCTAAATTTGTGCATCAATGCGCGTGACGCGATGCCCAACGGAGGCAAACTCACGATCGAGACCGCAAATCGTTGGCTGGACGATCGCGCGGCTCGGAAACAGGATTTGCCCGTTGGGCAATATGTTTCGGTTTGCGTCACCGACACCGGGACAGGCATGACACCTGAGGTTATTACACGCGCGTTCGAGCCCTTTTTCACCACCAAGCCCCTGGGTGACGGAACCGGGCTTGGCCTGTCAATGGTTTATGGCTTTGCCCGACAGTCAGGCGGACAGATCAGAATCTATTCCGAAGTAGGCCACGGCACTACGATGTGCATTTATCTGCCGCGTCAGGCTGTTGACTGCATAGACGATGCCGAGGCTACCTTTCATGTGCCGGTTGAACAAGCGAGTGACGGGAAAGTGATCCTCGTGATCGACGATGAGCCCACGATCCGCATGCTTATCACTGAATTGCTGACGGAGGCGGGCTATTCCGTATTAGAGGCGCCTGACGGACCGACGGGACTTCGTGTTCTCAATTCTGATGCAAGGATAGATTTGCTTGTCACCGACGTGGGCCTGCCCGCCGGTATGAACGGGCGACAAGTTGCCGATGCGGCGCGGGTCAGCCGACCTGACTTGATGGTGCTATTCATCACTGGCTATGCTGAGAACGCGGTCGTTAGCGGTGGACTGGACAAGGGCATGTACGTCCTTTCAAAGCCGTTCCCGATGGATATTCTGGCCGGTCGCATCAGGGACATCATGAGTGATTGAAACGAAAAGAGGGGCCGCATTAGCCATCGTATCCGTGGCGATTACGATTGGTTCCTGGGTTCCTGCGGTTGCCGCCAAGGGTTTGGCTGAGTAGGGTACAGGTCATTTATATCTAAGGATGCAGGCCTGTGACCCCAGAGATGCCCAAGCCACATGACTGGAAACCAGAGCATTTACGCGTTGCCATAAACGCCGCGGGTGTCGCCTTATGGGCTTGGAATGTCGATACCGATGAATTCACGATGGATGAACAGGGCTTCGAGCTCTGGGGCCTCAAGTGGTCCGGGAAAGTCACATTCGAGCAGCTTTCAGCGCATATCCACCCCGCTGACCGAGACCGGGTGCGCGCTGCCTTCACGGCGACGCGCGCCATCCTTGGCCCCTATGAAACCGATTTTCGCATCCTGATCGAGGATGAGGTTCGTTGGATCGCTACCCGCGGACAGGGGGAAGACGTTGGGATCGTTGGGCGGACCATGTTCGGCATTTTCCTTGACGTGACAGGACGAAAGCAAGCGGAAGAAGGCAATGAACTGTTGGCGGGAGAGATGAGCCACCGCGTCAAAAACCTTCTCTCCATTGCATCGGGTCTGACTGCCATCTCTTCACGTTCAGCAGCGACGGTTGAGGATATGGCGATCGAACTGACCGAGCGCCTTTCTGCGCTGGGCCGGGCGCACGATCTCGTCCGGCCACTGCCCAACGGCCAGGGGGACGCGGCGCTGCTGGGTGACCTTCTTTCCGTGTTGTTGTCCCCCTATGACGACCTTGGGGCATTCAAGGGAAGAATCCGCGTCGCCGTGGAGCGAATGGGTGTCGGACAGTCGTCTGCAACCGCCTTGGCGCTCGTCATCCACGAATTGGCGACCAATTCGATGAAATATGGCGCGCTATCTGCACAAGCAGGAACGCTGGACATTACCAGCACGTCCGAGAGTGACGATGTCGTGCTGACCTGGTTAGAACGAGGAGGACCGCAGGTGAAAAAGCCTGACGGACTGGGTGGCTTTGGAAGCAAGCTGGTGCAGCGCAGCGTAACGGGCCAGCTTGGCGGCGCCATCAGCTATGACTGGGACGAAGGCGGCCTTATCGTGTCTCTTCGGATGAAACGAACACGCCTTACGTCTTGAAATCGTGCACCGCGCTGGTGCCGCGGACCGTCGCGTTCGCTCGGAAGACGATCGCAGGACGCGGGATTAGCTTTGCCGCCCCCATGCGGATATCACATATATCGCGGTATTCGTTCTTAGGATCACTGGCACGAGAATGATGGTCGCATCTACAGAGGGGCCGGGCTCGTTTCCGCCTAAATTATCTAAATTTAACACGTCAAACCGCTACACTCTTAAATCGTTAACCATTCTCATATATACCCCGTTAACAGGTCGCGATTGATTATCATCACCTTTGCGTAAGGATGGCAACGGTTATGGACGCTGCGGCGATTTTAGGCATATTTCGAAAATGCCATGCACCGCTGACTGCGGAACTCAAAGTCGGGCCGGTGGTCGTTCCCGTGACGATCCACAAGGCGAATGCTTACGGCATAGTGTTTTCCGGACAGTGCGTTGCTCCAGTGAATGATCCGGTGACGGTGATCCTGCGAGACCTGAAAGCTGAAGGCGTGATCAGTTCGCGGACAGATAGACGATCAGCTCTGCTGTTTGTTAGGCCGGCACAAAATTGGTCCTAGTCCGCCTTGCGTGCCTCCTGCGATTGGCACATTTCTGGCTTGCCCGCTTGGGGATGCCACGCAAGTTCGTCGGTGGGATGCATTAGCTCGTCCATCGCCCGCGCAGCTCGTTGGGCGTAAACCTCGACCAAGGTCTGATATATTTCGGCGGCTTCTGGCGACCGGGATTGCTTTGCCATCAGCGATTGCTTCCTGCACCTCTGCGAGCAATAATAGAATTCCGATCCTGGCACGCGGTATCCTTAAGGCTCAAGTAGAGGCATTTTGGGACGCGCGTGATCGGTTTGCAATGTCGTTGCGTACTCGAATCTATTTTTGATTCGTCTTTACGCGGCTTGAACGCAAACCGCCCAGCCGCATCTCGAAAATTTCTCGCGCGTGCACGATGGGTGTCGATCTGGAGTGGATCGTTATAACGGGCGCGGGCAGCGGCAGCCTCTTCCTCTGCCGCGAGCTGTAACAGCCTGTGATACTCTGCTTTTCGATTCATCATAGCTCTCTCAAACTTGCGGCCATGATTATGGTTTCACCAGGTAAGCGACAAAGGCGACTGAGGTCCACGAGTGTTGCTGGTCGCGTTCGAAGACGTCAACGGCATGGGCGGACGTTGGTGAAAGCGGCAAGAGGTGATCCCGACAAGTCAGAAGGGTCGCGCACCGACTCGCCGAGATCGACAGCCAATTAAATAGCAATATCGCTGTTTGCAAAGGAATGTTGTCGTTACGGCAACTGCGACTTGCGCCGTCGCGCGACGGGTGGTCTGGCTGATGTCCTGGGCGATGGTGACCCTGACACGACGTCCAAATGCGTGGGGGCAGCAGGCGGCAGCGCAGGGTCAATCAGACGATTAGCTTAATATCGCGACCGCGGCAAATACGACGAAGCCAACACGAAAATGCCCTGCCTCTCTCCGGCGACGAAGTGACAGGAGTAAGCTTACCTTTAGCAGAAACGGCGAGGTTTCATGCGCCCTCGTAGATTGAATATTTGCTCAGCACCGCGCGATAATTGGGGCCGTCACCCTTGATATCGTCCATGGTGGGCGGATCTGATACTCGAAGAACGGATGTGCGACCGCCTGACAACAAGCAGCTTTTTGATCGGGTATACCGCCCGGATGCTTCCCTCCCAGAGTATCAGCTAAACGAAACTTCGTTCTTTGACGCCGACTGCGGGGAAAGTCCTACCCCCTAACAAAACCGGTGCGGCGTCAGGAATCCCGCCGTCGATTAGATGGCGCTTCCTCGAATTCCTACGCGCCGATGGCAACTGAGAGAATTGCGATCGGCACTTATATTAGGCTGACAAACGATTTATTGTATGGCGAAGAGCGGGATAAAATTAGTCATGAGCCAGGGGGCGTCCCCGCGCATTCCGCACGGGTCGCGCTCTATTCCGCTTCGCTCCACCGAGCCACCTCTGCGCGCCGTCTCGTCGCCTTCGGCGTCACGATCGCATGACGCGGGGGACCGTCCAGGCCAATCCCCATGCGGACATCGCGGCGACCGCGATGGCGTTAACCGGCTCCGGCAAGCGGTGTGGGCGTCGCTACCCTCTAGGCCCGTCGCGGCGGGCCCGCAACCCGGCGGTGCCGGGTCTTCCTCTTCGTTTCAGCCTTGCAGGTGCAGCCCGCCTCTGCCGACGCGCCTTCCGGTCGCTCTTGCCGCCCACCCCGCATTCCGGGGCCGGTGTGTTGCAAGAGGAGAAAGACAGTGGAACTCAAGCATATCGACATCGCCTGCCTCTCGATATCGCCCGCCAACATGCGCGGCGTGAAGAAGGCTCCCGACCTTACCAATATCCTGCCCTCCGTTCGCGCGCGGGGCATCCTCGTGCCGTTGATCGTGCGGAAGAATGGCTCACCAGACAGCTATGAGATCGTAGCAGGCAAGCGGCGCTATCATGCCGCGCTGGCAGTTGCGGAGGAAGGCGGGAGCATCGACCCGTTGCCCTGCGCCATCATGGAAGCAGGCGATGACGCGGCGGCGCTGGAAGCCTCGCTCATCGAGAACATCGCCCGTCTGGACCCCGATGAAATGACCCGCCACGAGACCTTCACCCGGCTTGTCCGGGAGGGACGCAGCGTGGAAGATATTTCGTTGACCTTTGGCCTGACCGAATTGCAGGTAAAACGCACTCTCGCGCTGGGCAATCTCATGCCCCGCATCCGCAATCTCTATCGGTCTGACAGGATCGATTCCGTAACCGCGCGTCACCTGACGCTGGCTACAAAGGCGCAACAACGGGATTGGCTGGCATTGCTCGACAGTGAGACCGATCACGCCCCCACGGGTCAGAATCTCAAATCATGGCTGATGGGTGGCGCGGCCATCTCCACCAAGGTCGCGCTGTTCGACCTTGCCACCTATTCCGGCGAGATCGTCTCCGACCTTTTCGGCGAGGACAGCTATTTCGCTTGTCCCTCCGATTTCTGGACGGCGCAGATGGCGGCGGTCGAGGAGCGAGCCGCAAGCTATCGCGAGGCGGGATGGCCGGATGTTGTCGTCATGGAGCGTGGCGAATATTTCCACATATGGGAGCATGAGCGCTGCCCGAAGAAGAAAGGCGGGCGCGTCTATGTCGCCATCAGCCATCGCGGCGAGGTCAGCTTCCATGAGGGGTATCTGACCACCAAAGAAGCGCGCAAGCGCGAGAGAGGCGAAGTCGGAACCAAGCCGGTGCGCCCGGAGGTTAGCGCGCCGATCCAGAATTATGTCGATTTGCACCGCCATACCGCCGTGCGCGCCTCCCTTTTATCGCTACCTGCCATGACCCTGCGTCTGATGCTGGCCCACGCGATCGTCGGTTCGCCGCTGTGGCGGGTGGACGTGGAGAAGCAGCGCGCCAACAATGGTGCCATCGCAGAGAGCGTGGAGGCCTGTGCTTCGGAAGCGATCTTTGACGGCAAGCGCCGTGAAGTCCTGACCCTGCTGGGCTTCGATCCCGAGGCACCGACCATAACGGGTGGCTATGCTGGTGAGGATGGCCTGCCTGGATTATTCGTCCATCTGCTCGACTTGTCCGATGAGGCGGTGCTGTCCGTCCTCTCCGTGGTGATGGGCGAGACGCTGACGGCGGGAAGCGCGATGATCGAGTTGCTGGGCGCATTGCTCAATGTCGATCTACCCGCCGTCTGGCAGGCCGACGATGCCTTGCTCGACAGCATCCGCGACCGAGAGGTGATCGGCCAGATTGTCGCGGAGGTCGCAGGCGATGCCGTCGCTACGGCCAATGCCGGGGAAAGCGTCAAGGTACAGCGGCAGATCGTGCGCGATTGTCTTGCAGGAACAGACGGACGCACGAAGGTTGACGGCTGGGTGCCGCGCTGGATGGCCTTTGCGCCATCCACCTATACCGATCGGGGCGGCGTCGGCAGCGTCGAGCGGTGGGACGAGATTGTGCCATTGTTTGATACCTCCAAGGCCGCAGACGAAGACAAGGCACAGCCCACGGCGCAAGCCGCCTGACCTTGCCCGACCCGGAGGCGGTTTCGCCTCCGGGTTCCTTGCGTTCGCAAAAGCGGGACAGGGACGGACACGATCGATCCCGATTTGGCAAACCGCCCCGGCTTGGCCGGGGCGGTTTGCTGCGTAGAGGGTCCAGAACGACCATATTCCCCTGAGGTTGGCTTCAATCTGCCACGCCTTACCCACTCTTTGCGTCTTAGCGATTTCCTGATAAGTTACCCATGCGTTGCGCAAAGGGCAGCGCCGGGACTGGTAATCCCGATCCGAAATCACAGCCTCCGAAAACTTATCGTTTTCGGGGTGCCGTCGTATATGTCCAGGCTTTCGGGCTAAAAACGGCGGCGCATGTCTTCGGATCATGTTACCAGCCCCGGTGGCTCCCGCGTGTAACGCGCGGGAGTTTCGGGACCATTGCCGCATCCACCCCGTCGCTTCCGCCTCATCCGCTATGGATGCGGAGTGGAGGTCTCTTATGGACGACGACCATGATGCGCTGGCCCATGGTGCGGACCAACGGCACGCGACGCCCGATCACAATGAGATGCGCGAGCGCGTCCCGGCGCGGTTGCTGCACCTGGACAGTTTTGGCCGAACGGCGATGGAACGCGCAGTACGAATATTGCGCGCCTATTTCATCGATCGCCGCAGCAGCGCACCGAGGCGCGGGACGCTGCACTGGCTGATGCTGGTCGGCGACCCTGCCGACGCGGGAAAGCCGGTCAAATGGGACAACGAGCCTATCGTCTTCGACATCTGGGGCTTTGTCGATCATGAGGCCTATAAGGGACTGGAGCGCTATTGGGGACGCGCCAAGGCCGTGCTGAAATCGGAACTGGGTCGGGCAATAGCCGTCGAGCTTTCCGTCTTCACCATCGATGAGGCCGAACGCTTCCATCTTACCAACCCCTGGCTGGCCAAGCGCTATGACGGCGGGATCATTCTCTTCGACCGGGCGATGGACCCGCCAAGGAGTGCAGAACGCCAAACCATCCATGACCGGATCACGGCGGCGGCCGACGCGCTGGACGAGCCGCAGCGCACGGCGTTCGCCCAATACCGCCGCCGTGGTTTCGACCTCGCCCGGATCGCGCGCAAACTGGACGCCAGCGCCGCCGAAGCCGAAATGCATCTGTCGGAGGCGTTCGGCGCATTGCTGGCCAGCCTTGGCGACGATACACAGCCCCAGTCACTGCGTCCCGGCCTTGGCCAGCATCCCCGCCATAATCTCGACCTCTATCACCGTCCCGGCGACTTCGACCGCATCCTGGCCGTGACATTCTATCGCCGCGCAATGGATTTCGTGGGGCTGATGGTAGAGGGGGATGCGCGCGACCGTCCGTCGCTCGTCGTGCGCGAGGCGGCCTACGCGAGCGAGTTTGCGCTAAAGACGCTCCTGCTGCGCGCGGGGTATTCCGACGAGTGGAACCGCCAGCATATCGGCCTCGATCTTACGCGGGGGCTTGGAGAAGCACAGGCGAATGGAATGCCGCCGCCCTCGCCGGAACTGGCGCGGCTGATCCCGCCGCTGTCGCGCTATCACCGTCAAGGACGAACGCCCGATCAGGCGCGCGCCGTGCTTGCCGTCATGCCGCCCGCCGAGATCGTGGAGACGGTCGCGACACTGCTCGACGCCGTGGGACGGATCACCGGTTACACCGGCCTGCCGGGGGAGAGGGATGCATGATGTTGCGCACCGATCTCGACCATCTGCCATTTGCAATGCAGCAGGAGGTCCGCCGAATTGCCGCGCTGCTGTTTGAGGGGTTCGACGCCATGCTCGCGGGCAAGCGCGCCGAACGCTACAAGTCAGGCCATATCGTCAAGTTGATCCTTTATGGCCATCATGCGGCGCAGAATTGGGCATTGGCTCCTCCCGCCGCGCCGATTCGGTTGCTCGCGATCGTCAACCACAGCAAGCTTGCTGCCCGCCGCGGCGATTGGACGGCGGTGCGCGATCGGCTCCGCCGGGCGTGGGAATTGGGTGAGATCACGCATCCGGTGCGGCTCTGCGTACACAGCCTGAGCCATGTGAACCACGCGCTCGTTAATGGCGTGCCATGGTTTGTCACGATCGCGACCGAGGGCATCGCGCTTTATGAGGCGAGCAGCGCGCGACTGGAGTCGCCGCGCACATTGCCTGCCGCCCGTCATCATGAACATGGAAAAGCGGAGTTTGCCCGTTGGCATGGGCGTGCGACGGAATTCCTGTTGGGTGCAGCCTTCTATCAAAGGCGGGACAATATGCCGATGGCAGCGCTGCTGCTGCATCAGGCCTGCGAGCATCTCTATCAATGTGTGGCCTGGTCGCTCACCCTGCACGGGCTACGCACCCACGCGCTCGACGAATTGCGCGAAGTGGCCGAAGAACTGGATATCGAACTTGCCAAGGCATGGCCGCGCGACACTCTGTTCGAGCGCCGTGTCTTCGGCTGCATCCGCCGCGCTTATGTCGAGGTCCGTTACGGCCGGAACTTCCGCATCAGCTCGGAGGAACTGGCATGGGCGATGGAGCGTGCCGCGACCCTGAACCATCTGGTGGAAACCAAATGTAACGCACGGCTGGATGCAGGAGTTTCCGCCATTGGGGAGACTGCGCATGGCTGAGCCGTCCCCGCAATTGCGCGCGGCCTATGGCGCCGCCATGGCGCGACTCCCGGTCGTGACGCGCGTGATATTCATGATGCACCGCGTGGACGCCCTCTCTTACGTCGAAATCGCTTGCCGCTTGTCCATCAGCGACAGCGCAGTTCAGGCATGTGTGGCTGAAGCGCTGGGCATGATCGCTGCGATCCTGGATGGCGACATGCCCAGGCGTTGGAGAGATGCGGACATCGCGCCTGCCGAAAGCGACCTGCGCCGCCGTTATCGCGCCTCGTGCCAGGAGCGCTTGCGCGCTTTGGGCCATAGCGAACCGCTGGCCTGGGCCAGCGAGCACGATGACGACCTGATCGTCAACATCGCCTTTCTCCAGACGCTGCCCGCGCCGGTTCTCGAAACGTTTCTTCTCAGCCGCGTCGATGGCCTCAACTACCAGCGGATAGCCAAACGCATGTGGACGCTGCCTTTCGTCGTCCGCCGCAGGATGCTTCACATGGTTCGCGCACTCGATCGGCAGCCCATGACGTTCGAGCAATGGTTGCGCGCAGGGGCATTGGCAAAGGATCTGACGACCTGAGCGACATATATCACGGAAAAGGCGAGGCGAGGCTGCTCGTCAGGCATCACACTGCGGGCGATGCCGCGAATTATCAGCGATGCATGATGACTCCTCAGTGTGGGGCGTTTGCTCCCTTCGGCGCTGCAAGGAACGAGGCCCCACCGGATGCAGTCCTCAAGTTGTGGGGCCTCGCCGGACCTCCTTTAGCTGCCGTGCATGAATATTGAATGACCGGGAATGAACGATAGGCCCATAGCGAGCAATATCGCATGCATCATGCTAGAGGGGATTTTGGTCTGGATCACCGACTTGTGCGGCTGGAACGTGAGCACCGCCGATATCTATCGCCAGTATCTGAGGGCGATCGGGAGCCGATGCCAGTTTCATGATAGCGCGGCGTTCGATCTGGAGGTCTCGATCGCCCCATCGCACCCATATACAAAACTTTATCCGCATGGGGTGGCTGGGGTTCATAACATGATCCAATGCCTGGTTGAGCGACAGGCCGACCAGTTCGGGCGTATACTCCCCTTCCCGTGATCGCCTTACGCCAACTATGGCCGAAGCATCCCATGGCACTGGTAGTTTTTCGCACAGCTTCGGCATCTCTCACGCATATAGCGGTGTCATGATCGAGGAAAGCTGGGCAGTATCGAATTATCGTGGTGCCGGAATCGGTTCGCCACCTTTCATAAACGGTTCATCTGCCGTCTTCTAGGGGCGCTATCCCGGCGCTAATGCCCCCCGCTCTATGCCGGGCTGCGAAGCCTTGCTTTGTGACTGACCCCGCAAAGAAAGGCTTCGCAGAATCTCGCCGATCCTGTCAACACGGGCACTTATTGGGTCTATAAGCAGCCGGGGAGATTCAGCAGGGCATCTATCGCAAACCCATCACTCAACACAAGCCTTCGCGGTTTCTCAGCCACTTCAATCCGGACGAGATTGGCGCCGATCTGTAGCCAGAAGCTGTCATCCCCCTTTCGGATCAGGTCGATGACCATAGAGACATCTCGGTTCCACCGTTGCATGGTTTCGTGATCTCGACCACCGAGGCGGTACAAAGGGTGATTCAGTTTTGTTAGATCGCGCTGAACGCAGGAAACAAGATATTCGGCCATCAATTCCACATCGGTTAACCCCGACGCCACAAAAGGGGGGGGCGCCGGGGTCTGATCGAAGCACGCCCTGGTGGGGACCGTAAGGACGCATTAATGGTTTTGCGTATAATCATGAAAAAGTGATTAACGAAGCGTTGTTATCAGAGATCGGCCAGCGCTATTTCCGCAGTTTGCCGGACGGAGTAACCCCGCTACTGTCGCCTTGACACGTCGAACGCCATAGTCGCTCGGCTTCATCGACAACAGGCAGCAAGTCCTGATCGGCCCAGACCGATTGAAGGCGGGAGCGCACGGCGTCGGGTTCGCCATCGCGTGGGAACAGCGGATCGGCCCTGGAAAACATGATCAGACCATGCAAGTCGCCATTTATCTCGGCAATCTCGGCGAGCCATTGTCCGAATGGCAGTCCAGGGTTGGGCGGCGGCGATGTCACAGGCATACCTCAATAAGATAGCAAAATGGCCGATTTCACCGGCTGACCTTCCATCCCGCTCCTATGTGTTCTTTCACCGCTATGCGATGCAATTGTTACACAACCGTGCCATTCCTTCCATCGGAATAGGGGCCGATGGAAGCAGAAAGCGACGCTTTGTTCGGACGGCTCGGCGAATTGATCACCTCCCTCGTTGCTGCTGCGCCTTCGCTGGTCCCGAGGACGTAAACGCGGGGGACTGAGCAGCACATTGGGATCACCCTTGGCTGAATTTGCCGCGCGGTGGACTGGCCTGGCCTCGCGTTTTCGCGTCCAGCGGATCGATGTCTTTGGCGAACCGCAATCCTGCCAGTTCATCCCTGACCCAAACGGTCGTGGCCGCGATTTCTTCCAGCCGCCCGATGTCGAGTAACAGCGTCTGTCCAACCTTCAAGTGTCCGGCGCCATCGATGCAAGCGCCTCCCGCCGATATGTTCCGCACGCGATGCACCGACGGCTCGGCGGCAGTGAAGCCGGTCGCCACTCCCCGAAGGAACACGCTCTCTCGCGAAGCTACGCGGCGATTTATTCGGTTGGGCATGCCTCCTTTTTACCGGTCGAGGCTTACCAACTGATTGAAGCGTTGCCGGACAGCTTTGAGCTTTCGATCTAGGGCAGCGTGCTGGCCTCGCATGTTACCGATGCGCCGGAATATGCGGCAGAGATGCTTTATCCGCCGCATAGTCGCTTGCCATGACGAATGCTGCCATGAGGGAGCGGCCGATTGCGATGGTACGACGCTAGTTTTACCTGCGGCATGACAACGGCTATGATCGGCGATCAACCATGTTGCACACAGCGGCGAGAGGTCACTGCGACGCCTCGCCATCGGCTGCGGGTAATGGATCGTCAACTTGCAAGGTGGAAACATGAGCACCGCCGATTTCTACCACCAGAACGCCGCCAGCGAGCGTCTCGCAGCTTCGAAGGCAGATCTCCCCAACCGACGACGGCAGCATGAGCAGTCCGCTGAACGTTGGGAACAAATGGCGCGCGCTGCGGAGGAGACCGAACGGCGCACGTTGATCAATGAGGCCCAGAAGCGCGCCTTCCGATAACCGTTGGTCGCCATGCGCGAGTGAACGCAACGGCTGGATATGCAGGCGCGTATCCTACGCTGGCTAGGCAGGTTCGACCATCGCTGGCAGGAAATCATTGTCGATGTGCCCGCAACCGGGAAGCTTGCGTGCATTCCGGCAGTCATCGGCAGCCATGCAGTGGAATAGTTCAGTTTCATGCCACTGCACAATCGTCGGGATGGCCCCGCCTCAGCGATTTATTTCTGCGTTTGCTCGGGCGTCCTCTGCGGTGAACCCGCGCTTCCCCTTGCGCTTCCAGAGGGCAAGCGCGTTGGCGCGTTCCTCTCCGCGCAGCCGGTCGGCAACTGTGAGGAACGCGCCGTAGAGCGTGGCGCGATCGTCCTCGGTCAGATCGACCAGCCCGGCCTTGATGACGAGGCCGCCCAATTCGATCAAATGCCGCGTGCGTTCACGGCGTGCGACGGCCCAATCCCGCATGTCGGTTCGCGCCTTTCGTGCCTCAAGCCGATGTCGCGCCGCCATCGAGCGGGAAAGTGCCGCTTTGCTGGCCAGAAGGTCCGCCCGCAGGCTTGCCGCCCTTGCCAAGAAAGAAAGCTGCGCCCGCTTTGCGCCAGCCCTCCTTTGTCGCGGCGTCTTTCACCGTGACGGCATGGAGAAGCGCCCCGGCCAGCATATCAGCGTCGAGCGTATCCGCCCCGGTCGCCGTCACCAGCTCGCCAAGCTGGCGCACACGCCGTTCCCTGAGCGCCTTGGCCTTGTCAGCCAGGACTTTGAGTTCCGAATCAAAATCACGGGGCTTACGCATAGTAAAGTCTCCATTGAGTGATGATGGCGCTATGATAAGATGATCTTACCCCCTGCGCAGTAGAGTCGCCGGGACAGCCTGACACCGCCTAGTCCCGTCCGAGAAATTTTCGAGAAGGGCGCGCTTATACGTCGTTCCGACGTGCGCTTGAGCGTAGTAGATGGACGATCGTCATGGCGATCTTCCATTTCTCCGTTCAGGTCATCTCTCGCGCGACGGGCCGCTCCGCCGTATCGGCGGCGGCCTATCGTGCGGGCGAACGCCTGAACGATGAGCGCCTTGATCGGCCCCAAGATTTCCGTGCCCGCTCCGGCGTCGAGCATAGCGAGATACTGTTGCCCGAAGGTGCGCCTGAACAATGGGGCGACCGCGAACGCCTCTGGAATGATGTCGAGGCATTCGAGAAGCGCAAGGACGCGCAGCTTGCCCGCGAGGTTGAGTTTGCCATTCCGCGCGAAATGACCAAGACGCAGGGCATAGAACTGGCCCGCGATTTCGTGTCCGCGCAGTTTGTCGATCGCGGCATGATCGCCGACCTCAATGTACATTGGGACATCGATGCGGACGGCCAGCCCAAGCCCCACGCCCATGTCATGCTCACCATGCGGGAGGTCGTGCAGCGCGAGGACGGCACCGCTGGCTTCGGGGCGAAGGTGCGTGAGTGGAATGATCATGAAAATGTCGAGCGCTGGCGCGAACGCTGGGAGACCCACGTCAACGCGCGGCTGGCCGAACTCGACATAGACGCGCGCATCGATCGCCGCAGTCTGGCCGATCAGGGCATCGACCTCGAACCGCAGAGCAAGATCGGCGGCCCCGCGCATCGGATGGACGCCCAGGGGCTGGAAGCCGATCGCGCCGAGATGCACCGCGAGATCGCGCGGGAGAATGGCGAACGAATCATCGCTGATCCCGGCATTGCGCTTAATGCCATCACCCACCAGCAGGCGACATTCACCAACCGCGATATGGCGATGTTCATCCACCGGCATAGTGACGGAGAGGAACAGTTCAACGCCGCCATGCGTGCGGTGCGTAATTCGCCGGACCTGATCGCCCTGGGCAAGGATGGGCGCGGCGACGATCGGTTCACCTCGCGCGACATGATCGAGACCGAGCAGCGGATGAGCCGCGCCGCTGACCGGCTTGCGATGGACCGGAGCGATGGTCTCTCGGCGGCGAAGACCTACGCCAGCCGCGCCGCCGAGAGTGCAGGCCTTGCCCTGGGAGCAGAGCAGGAATCCGCGCTGCGCCATGTAACGGGCGGGCGCGGATTGTCACTGGTGCTGGGTTATGCTGGGACCGGCAAAAGCGCGATGCTGGGCGTTGCGCGCGACGTATGGGAAAGTGCGGGCCTCAACGTGCGCGGCGCGGCGCTTGCGGGCATTGCCGCCGAGGGGCTGGAGAATGGCTCCGGTATAACTTCCCGCACTATAGCCAGTATGGAGCATAGCTGGGCGCAGGGCCGCGATTTGCTCAATGCCCGCGATGTGCTGGTGATTGACGAGGCGGGCATGGTGGGCACGCGCCAGATGGAGCGCGTGCTGTCCCATGCCGCCGACGCTGGCGCAAAGGTCGTCCTTGTCGGCGATCCGCAACAATTGCAGTCGATCGAAGCGGGCGCGGCGTTCCGCGCGATCCATGAGCGCCATGGCGGCGTCGAGATCACGCAGGTTCGCCGCCAGCATGAAGGATGGCAGCAGGATGCGACCCGCCATCTGGCCACCGGCAGGACGGGCGAGGCGATTGCCGCCTATGCCGACAACGGTATGGTGCATCAGGCCGAGGCGCGCGAAGATGCACGGCGCGAACTGGTCGAACGTTGGGATCGCGAACGGCAAGTAAATCCCGACGCCAGCCGCATCATCCTGACTCACACCAATGCGGAGGTGCGCGACCTCAACGAGGCTGCGCGCGCGGCGATGCGCAATGCGGGCGAATTAGGCGACGAGCGGCAGGTGAAGACCGAGCGCGGCGACCGCCTGTTCGCGTCGGGCGACCGCATCATGTTCCTGCGTAACGAACGCAGCCTGGAGGTGAAGAACGGCACGCTGGGCACCATCGAACGTGTGAATGAGGCCCATATGTCCGTCCGAACCGATGACGGGCGCGTGGTGTCGTTCGACACCAAAGATTATCGCGACCTCGATCATGGCTATGCCGCTACCATCCACAAGGCGCAGGGCATGACCGTGGACAGGGCGCATCTGCTGGCGACGCCGGGGATGGATCGGCATGGGGCCTATGTCGGCATGTCCCGCCATCGCGACGGCATGGCGCTCCATTATGGCCGCGACGATTTCCGCGATCAGTCCCGGCTTGTTCGCACGCTGTCGCGCGAGCGCGGCAAGGACATGGCCACCGATTACAGACACGCCGACCCGGCAAGGGAATATGCCGAGCGGCGGGGCATCACCTTTGGCGAGCGGGTCGCGGAGATCGTCAGGCCCGTGGTCGAGAAAGTGCGCGGGATGTTCGACAATTTTCGGCCCACTATCCCGCCGCAGCAGGAGCGCGACATATTTGCGGGCTTCCAGCCTAAGGCCGAGCCGCCCGCGCAGGAGCGGGCCGTTCAGCGCCAGCCCGAATATGATACGCAGCCGATGCGCGCAGGCGGCGTGCGCGGTGCGGTGGAGCGCTACGCCAAGGCGCTGGACGCAATCCAGAAGACCCGCGCGCAGGGCCTGGACGCCATGCCGCACCAGCGCGAGGCGTTCGACAGGGCGCGCGATGCTCTGGACGCAATCCGGCCTGAAGGTTCGTCCGACCTCAATAGCGCGTTTCGCAACAGCCCGGAACTTGTCCGTGAAGCTGCCGAGGGGCGCGGCCAGCCCGCCGTGCGGGCGATGCAATTGGAGACCGAAATCCGCATCGATCCCTACAGCCGAGCCGACCGGTTCGTGGAAGGGTGGCAGCAATTGCAGCGCCATCATGCCGAGCTTGTGCGCGACGGCAATTTCCGGGGCGCGAAAAGTGCCGCGCAGCAGATGGCGGGCATGGCAAAAAGCCTCGAACGCGACGCCCAGCTTGAATCGGTGCTGGGCGTGCGCAGTCGCGAACTTGGGCTTGAGATCGGCCAGCAGGCGGGCCGCAGCCTGTCCCACGACCTCGCATCCTCCATCCCCTTCGATCACGGACGCGACATCAGTCGCGGCATGAGCCGCTAACCCCAAGGAGACTACGATATGGATGACGAGCAGAGCCTTTTGGACGAACCGGAGCCGGAACCCCGGCCCAATGCCGCCGCCGAAGCCTTCGCGCACCTCTCGGAGCGCGTCGCCGCTATGGAGGAGCGGCTGGACGGGCGCATGGCCGTGATGGCCCGCGCGCTTGAGCATATCGCAGTCGAGAAGCAGAGCCTCGAATTTCCCGACTATGGGCCGACGCTTGCCAAGATGAATGGCTATCTCGCGACGCTCGCCGGGCAGACGAAGACAATCATGGAAGCACCCGCCATGCAGTTGACGCCAGAGAGCATGGCGGAGCGGATCGGCGACGCGGCGGTGGTCGCGCGCGAGACTGACAAGGCGACCATCAAGAAGTCGCTGGACTTGCACCATCAAGTCCATGCGGATCAGATGCGCGCGATAGGCACTGTTCGGACCAAACAGAGACAGCGCTGGCACATGCTCTATTGCGGCGGGGGCGCGGCACTTGCCGTGTCGCTTCTGTGGCTGGTCTACCCCGGCTGGGCGGCCAGCATCGGCCCGCAAAGCTGGCTCTGGCCGGAACGGGTGGCCCGTCGTACGCTGGGCGAGCCGTCGCTATGGGATGCCGGTATCCGACTCATGCGCGCCGGAAATCCGGATGGTTGGCAGGCGATCGTGGACGCTGCCGAGATGGCGCGGGAGAACCGCGCCGCCATCGCAGCGTGCGAGAAGGCTGCCGCAAAGATTAAAGAACCGGTGCGATGCACCATCAATTTCGCAAAGCACTAACCGCTTCGGAACCACTTGGACGGCGAGCGCGTGTCGCGACCTTTCCAAGACCATTGCGCAAAAATTTGCAGGCACCTCGGCGGATTTACCGGATGCGATCTGCAAACTCGTAAAGGAAAATTAACCTTCAGTTTCGCATAGCACCAATCTGGACATAATTTTCAGGGTTGCTCATGATGTTCTATCAAGTATCCTCATTTCGTCGTCTCACAGCGACAATCTTTGAGGAGAACTACGGTGGACAATGAGCAGAAACCGTCCGATGCTTCCGAAGGTAGCGATCGCACGCTGGCATCTCGCACAGCGCGCGAGGTGAATGTTGAAGAAATGTGCGATATAGCGGGTGGCGGCTGTTGCACAACCAGCCTCCCAATCAGTGGCGGTTGCGACGACGTCGCTAATCACTGAGAATCTGGAGAGCCGCGGAAAGTTGGGTGCCCCCGTGGTGCCCAACTTTCTGTTGATTAGTCCATTCTACAACAAGCCTGACCTAACTCATGGAGGACGCTATCCTCACATTGCTTTGGGCCGTCGCCCTTTCCGCCGCACCGACCGTACAGCCCACCAAAGGTAGTGACCAGCACAGCGCATGTAATGATGTTATCTGCCTCGCGAGCCCTTGGTATAAAGCAGGCACAGAAAAATTGGAATCGGAGATCAAGGCTAGACAGGCAGCCGCAACGGCACATGCGAAAGATGATCTCGTTAGCGAGGGTTTTAAAGCCAAACGTCTGGAGACTGGGTGCTATTCAGACATTGAATGCGACAAACTCATGATCGCCCGCTCTGTCCTCAAGTTGTATGATTCTCTGCCCACGCTCGAATCCGGCAATTCGGGCGTTGAGCAATATTTTGACGGGTACATGGCGGCTGTTCGCGCATATGAATCACTTTCGCCAGTTTCATCAAACATTTCCAGCGCCGAACTCCTTCTTCGCGTGACCCTTGGCGTGCAGATGATGAGAGATTTTTTCGGTAAAAACGATCCGGCAAAGGAACTAAATATTGATGTAAAGCAAGCCGCATTACTGCGGTTAAAATTTGCTTTAGAGATCGCACCTCGAGATCGGAAAGGTCGCGACGCCCTTGAGACACTGGTGAATCGGGCAGGATGGCCTACCCTAACCAAAGACGGAGAAGACGCAGTATTGGCGTCATTTTTCATTGTGCAGCATTCTTCTGATTTAACATATCAATCCAAATCTCTCAAACAGCTGGAACCATTTAATCGCGCCGGAGAATTTCCAACGAAATTTTATGCGTTACTATATGATCGCGTAACTTTAGCACAGACTGGAGTGCAGAAATTCGGTACACAGTTTATCTGCAAGGGTGGGAAATATGTTCCAGCACCGATCGAAGAAATTGAGCGTGTAGATGATATTCGCAAAGAAGCAGGAATGGTTTCTCTAGAACGATATTCTAAGATGCTACCAACGCAGTGTTAAATTTATAAAAATGTCATTGTTCAGAGAAGACTATATGATTGCGCGAAATGATCAATTTCGCGGCGATCCATTAATTAGTCCTGGCATAAGTGCAACCGCGGTCTGGTGTACTATATTGATGATTACTGTTGCGTTGGTTGCAACACTATTTCTGTCTAGGGTTCCTCGCGCGGTTATCGGTATCGGATATCTTGATAGCGAAGGAGTTGGGTCCGACGTTAAATCTATTTCGCCGGGACGGATTAAAACGATTAAAGTGAAAGTTGGCCAATGGATCAATAAGGGAGACACGATTGCTATCCTTGACCACGATTTGATGTCTGCAACTTTGACCAGGGCAAGGAACTCAACCGTAGATCGCCAAATTAAATCGCTTGAAATCAACGCGGACAATGCCGAGGCTCGATCTGAATTGCTCAAGTCGTCTGTCGTAGCCGAGATTACAAAAACGTCATCTCGTATTCGATCCTTGCAGAGCAGGATCGCTCTGCAGAGTCGACGCGTTGCAACAAGCAGGGATTCCCTCACTCGTATCGGCGCGCTATCATCTCGTGGATTTGTTACACGGAACGAGATTGATCGTCGAGAATCTGATCTTATCCGGAGTGAACAAGATGTGTTGGCTCTCGAGTCGGAATTGGCCGACGCCCAGTCGGATTTGGCATCGCTTAAGAGCAAGTTAAAGCAAGTAAAAATAGATGGAACCATTTCAAAGATAGATTACGAAGAACGCGCAGCACAGATTATTTCAGATCACCAATCTGAAGATGGCTCCCGGCAGAGCTGGCTCATTGCTCCCCGTTCTGGCTACATTACTCGCGCTCCAGTCTCCGCAGGAGACGTGATTTCAGCCAACTATGTAGTAGCCAGCATCGCAAAAAATCAGAATCTTAACACCATAAAGGCTTATGTGCCTGCTTCAGCAATTGGCGTTATCCGCTCTGGCCAAAGGGCTGAAATAAAATTCGACGCAGTTCCATCCCTTTCCCAAACGCACGTGTACGGGAGGGTAATTCGGGTTAGCGGCCTTACCCTGCGAGACGATCTTCCACTGGCATCAATTGAACCAAATCAACGAAACGTTATTTGTGAAATTTTGGTTGATGACGCACGTAGCAAATCCCTCACGGAAGGTATCGATAGAAAGTTCGGAATGACGGCAAAAGTCACGGTTATTACCGGTTCACAGAGTTTAATTTCCCTTCTCCTGAAAAACGCGAATTAAGAGGGAGCGCTGGACGTGGGTTTGTTTCAAAAAAAAGAGCCTCCCGCACTCTTGCAATCCGAAGTCACCGAATGTGGTCTGACATGCCTTGCAATGATCGCTGCGTTTCACGGTCATGAGATTGACATGTCCTCACTTCGGAGGCGGCATAATGTTTCCCTGCGAGGCCTAACCCTGCCAAACCTTCTCCGTGCAGCCGACGATCTCGGCCTCGACAAAAGAGCATTGCGGATGGAGTTGCCAGACCTCAATGACCTTAAGCTACCTGCAATAATCCATTGGAACGAGAACCATTTTGTCGTTTTGACGAAAATAGGCGGTTCAAAAGAAAAGCGATACACGCTTAATGACCCAAAATACGGCCGAAGAGTGTTAAGCGAGAGCAGCTTTTCCAGACAATTCACAGGGATCGCGATCGAATTTACTCCATCCTCGCGATTTGAAATTAAGAAAGATGTTCGCAGCATCAGTTTGCGTGAACTTGTATCAAAGTCATCTGTTCCAAACGGAATAGTGCTACAAATCTCTGCTCTCTCTATTATGATTCAAACGATTGTCCTGATCGTACCTATAATTCTATCGATCCTAATTGATTCAATAGCTCCCTCGGGCATGCGCGACCAATTATTGGCGTTTTCTGTTGGCATAGTTTTTCTTTGTTTGACATCCGCCGCCCTATTTTTTATTCGGTCAAGAATTTTATCTGATGCGGTGCAGATGTTAAATCTCCAGATAACATCAGATGCTTTTCGACATGCGTTGATGTTGCCCTTAACTTGGTTCGAAAAAAGGTATGTCGGTGACATAATATCTCGTTTTAACTCAATAATATCTATTAACGACATATTATCGAGGAGCGTTACGACCGTAATATCCGACGGTATAACATCTATAGTTTGCATTATCGCTATTGCTCTATTTTCTTGGAAAATAGCTGCTTTTTCAATTTTATTGATAGCGATCTATGCTGTCGCCCAACATATATTATTTACTCGAACGTTCGTCGCGACTCAAGAAGCAATCACAGCTCAGGCTAATGACAACGGAACTGTAATCGAGACACTGAGAGGTATTGGGGCAATTAAGGCCTTTGGGAACGAACATCAGCGGTTTAACCGTTGGCGTAATCTCAAGATTACTACTACGAATAAAAACGTAGAGATGTTCCGGTTAATTGCCCTGAGGCAAACGATCAGCAGATCGTCGATGGAATCGATGGCGGTTTTTTCGCTATTGATTCTTATTTTTCTCACATCCGTTATACCAAAGCTTGTGGGATCTGACTCGTTGGGCCTTTCCCGAGACGCTATAACGTGATTCAACATCGCAAACTGGAGGAGGTTTGCGATGTCTGTTCCGATCAAGCTCCGTGGAGATTTCAGC
>NZ_JABBFV010000060.1 GCF_012927105.1 Sphingobium psychrophilum
GTCTCAGGTTTAAGCGATAATCCCATCATCACGTTGCCTGCCATGGCAGCATGATCAATCCGGCTTAGCCGGAAGTCGCTGTGGCTATCCCAGCGAACCTACACCACGCTGTGGGACACGATCCCGGACCATTCGGATTCTGGTTTAGCATGGAGCACGCAGACCGGATCACCCATCCCCTGACACTCGATTTCGCGCATGATTATCGACTGTCCAGCAAATGTACTGGCAAACCCGCTGGCGAAACCGGTCTGCAACCAGCACACCGGATCGGCGCTGATCCCTTCGGTAGCAAGGTGGATTCCCGCCTCGATCGAATCGTGGACCAGGAAACGCCCTTCGAAATGGCCGCTTGCAAGGTCGCTGTCCAAAGTTTCGATTTCGGTCCAGCCGAACCCGGTCAACGCATGAGCCTGCGGACCCACTGAAAAGGCTTCGAGAAAATCACGGTTGGGCCGAAGATTTTTTGCCTCCACGGCACACCGCGCGCCTTCCGCGAAACCTAACTCCCAAAATAGCTGCCGCGCGCTGGCGAGACCCAACTGGACGACCATCGCGTTCCGCAACATGGTCAGCGCCGAGTTACTGAGCAAAACGCAACGTTCGCTGTCACGCCAGATGCGGCCCTGTTCGGGCGAGAACCGCAGTCGGCTTGTCAAATCGGCATATGTGGGGAGATGCTTCATGGCTCGTCATAACATATATGGCCACTGGCTGCCATAGAAGTCCCAGCATTCGACAAATATGTCGATATTTCGGGTGGCTGCGATACCCCATCTGCGCAATCTTCCTGGAAATACGCTGTTCCATGATTTGGCACGGTTCATGCTGACAACACTTGGAACAGGCGTCGGAGCGCGCTGACCGCGAGAATCTGACGGCGGACATTGGGAGAGGGAAGACAGAATGGATGTTTCCGGACTGGTCGATACGGCAACGGGCCGTCAATCGCGGGCGATATATTCGAGCGAGGAACTTTACCGGCAGGAGCTCGAACGCATCTTCGGGCGGTGCTGGCTGTTCCTCGTGCATACTAGCCAGATTCCTGAGGCTGGCGACTATTTCCGTACCTTTATGGGCGAGGACGATGTCATCGTCATTCGCCAGAAGGACGGAACGATCAAGGCCTTCCTGAACAGCTGCACGCATCGCGGCAACAGGATCTGCCGCTCCGACCGAGGAAACGCGAAGGCGTTTACCTGCAATTATCATGGCTGGTCGTTCGCACCGGACGGCTCGCTCAGCGCTGTACCGCTGGAGAAAGAAGCTTATTTCGGTGAGTTGGACCGCAGCAGGCTGGGCCTTGTTCCCGTGGCCCACGTTGCTGAGTATAAAGGCCTCGTCTTTGGCTGTTTCGATGCCGATCCGCCTTCACTCGAAGACTATCTTGGCGATGCAAAATTCTTCCTCGACGTCTGGCTCGATGCAATGCCGGGTGGAACGTCACTCGTCGGTGAAACCCAGAAGATGGTGCTCGCCAGTAATTGGAAGCTGCCAGTAGAGAATGTCTGTGGCGACGGCTATCATCTCGGCTGGGCGCACGCCGGGGCGATGAGGGCGGTGCAGTCTCTGGATCTTGCCGGTCTTAGCGTCGGCAATTCGAGCACGGATCTCGACGGCGGGCTTTCCGTTGCCGGGTTGAACGGCCACATGGCCCTGACCTCCCTCGACGGGGTTTCGGGCTATGCCTTCTACCCCAAACCAAAGCCAATGCTGGACTATCTTGAATTCAATCGTCCACAGGTGATCGAACGGCTGGGCAAGGTGCGCGGCGAGCAGCTCTGGGGTTCGCAGATCAATATCACGATCTTTCCCAACCTGCAGTTCCTGCCGGGCCTCAACTGGTTCCGGGTCTATCATCCCAAGGGTCCGGGCCAAATCGAGCAGTGGACCTGGGCTATGGTCGAAAACGACATGCCCGCCGAGATACAGGCGGCGATCCTGGACAATCAGTGCCTGACCTTCGGCCTGGCCGGCCTCTTCGACAACGACGATGGCGATAATCTTGCTGCCTGCACCGAACAGTCCCGTGGATGGCGCACAGCGCAAATGGACGTGTTCACCAACATGGCGCTAAACCGTTCAGGGCCGCGCGAAGGTTTCCCCGGCGACATCGCCGCCGGATTGGTGAGCGAGCACAACCAGCGTTATTTCTACCGCCGTTGGCAGGAACATATGCAGGCTGACAACTGGGCCGGTGTTCCCACCTACAACATCAATTCAGTGGTCGCCGAGGAGACAATCAATGCTTGAGTCGGGCGTCGCTCCGATGTCCACGGAGAGTGTCACCGGCCTGACTCAGCGCCTGTACCACGAAGCGCGTCTGCTCGACGCGGAGCGCTTCGAGGATTGGTTGGAATTCATGTGCAACGATGTGACTTATCGCATGGAGCTCAAGAGACGGCGGTTCCGGGCGGATCGTTCGCCGCCCGCGGCGGTTGGCGTCGGCGTCGTTTTCAACGAGAATCTTGCGCGGCTCAAGCTGAGGATCGATCGCCTGCGCTCCGGATTTGTATGGGCTGAGGATCCGCCAAATTTTGTGCGCCGCGTCGTTTCAAATGTTGAGGTCGAGCGCGCGGATGCCGAAAACGAGGCTATCGTGCACTCGGTGATCGTCATCCATCGCAACCGCATCGACGGCCTGACAAGGGTTCTTACTGCCGGGCGCTCCGATCGTTGGCGTATGCATGCCGATGGCTGGAAATTGGCGGCGCGCGAAATAGCACTTGATCACGCGGTACTGCCCGACAGCAACATCAACGTATTTTTCTAACATGTAATCATTGAGAGGAGAATGACATGCGCATTGAGCGGATCGGTCGTGAGCCGGAGTTTTCGCGTTACATGAATCTCAAGGAAGGCTGGCTCGATCGCAGGATCTTCAGTGATGCGGATATCTATGAAGAAGAGCTCTATCGTATCTTCGCACGGTCCTGGCTGTTCGTTGCCCATGAGAGTCAGTTGCCTAAGGCTGGCGATTTCCTGACAACCCACATGGGTGAGGATGGCGTAATCGTCGCGCGACAGCCCGACGGTTCGATCAGGGTGTTCTTGAATTCCTGTCCCCATCGCGGCAACAAAGTTTGCTTCGCCGATGCAGGTAACACCCGCCGCTTTGTGTGCAATTATCACGGCTGGGCGTTCGATACTGCTGGCGATCTGAAAGGCATGCATGAGGAATATTGTTACGACGACAACGATATTGATCGCCGTAAGTGTCTGATCCGAAATTAAGTTGAGTGGTATCAGCAGGTTGGCTTGACGGCCTGGCCTGTCGTTGATTCAGGGGTTTTGCGAAACTACCAAGGATCAACGATGTGGACCGATACCACTCGCG
>NZ_JABBFV010000061.1 GCF_012927105.1 Sphingobium psychrophilum
CGTAACCGACCGGTTGAGGCCGCCTGCCTTGCTGTGACGTGAGCGCGTAAGGGACGTCCATAAGGACGTCGATATGGACGTCCTGAGCCAGAGCGAGGGACGGCAGTGGAGATATTGGGCCGGGAACGGCGTCGTCGTTGGAGCAACGCGGAGAAGCTCGATATCGTCGCCGCTGTGGGAGTGAACGGAGAGACGTTAGCGCGCGTCGCGCGACGCTACGATGTGTCGCGAAGCCAGATCTATCAATGGCGCCATCTGTTCAGGAAGCGGGGCTTGCTACCCGCGGGGGACGGACCGACCTTCTTGCCGGTCGATATCGGGGTGCCCATGCTAAGCGCGGAGCCCGTGCTCGATGACCGGGGGGTGGTCTCGCCCTTGATCGTCGAGCTGTGTCTGGCGCAAGGACGGCGGCTTCGCTTCGATGCCGGCATCGAGGCTGCTGCCTTGACCCGGCTTATCCGGTCGGTGGAAGCTGCATGATCGGACCGGGCACCGGCGTAAGGGTCTATCTCGCCTGCGGCGTCACTGACATGCGCAAAGGGATTTCGGGTCTTGCAATGCTGGCCCAGACCGCACTGCGACAGAAGCCGGCCAGTGGTGCCGTATTCGCCTTTCGGGGACGGCGCGGCGACAGGCTGAAGCTGCTTTACTGGGATGGTCAGGGATTTTGCCTCTATTACAAGATCCTGGAGCGCGGCCGTTTTCCCTGGCCCTCTGCGGCTGACGGGGCGGCGCGACTGACATCGGCCCAACTCGCGATGCTGTGGGAAGGGATCGACTGGAGGCGTCCGAACTGGGGTGCGCCGCCGACACGCGCGGGGTAACTTTTCTTCTACGAAAGCGGCTGTTTTGCTAGGCTTTGGGGCCGTTTTCCTGTAGAAAGAGCCATGCTGAACGTGGCATCCGATCTTCCCGAAGACCCGGCCCTCCTCAAGGCGCTGATCGCCCAGTTACAGGCCCAGAACAAGAAGCTGACGACGACACTGCGCGCCCATGACCTGATTGTCCAGGCACTGCGTTTGCAGATCGCCAGGCTCAGGAAGCAGGCTTTCGGCAAATCCTCTGAGAAGATCGAACGCGAGATCGAGCAACTCGAGTTCGCTCTCGAAGACGTGCTTGTTTCGATCGCGCAACAGGACCTCGTGACAAGTGACCAGGACGATTCCGAGGCGCAAGCCGCGGCCGCTTCTGCCGAGACCGCCCCTGGGCCGCGTCCATCTCGGCGCCCACGCGTCTCGGCGGATACGCCGCGCCAACGCCACGAACTTGACCCCGGCAGCACCTGTCCGGAGTGCGGCGGCGAGTTGCGTCTCGTCGGCGAAGACGTGAGCGAGATCCTCGAGATGATCACGGCAAAGCTCCAGGTCATCGAAGTCGCCCGCCCGAAGAAGTCCTGCCGTTGCTGCGAGAAGATGGTCCAGGTGCCAGCCCCGAGCCGACCGATCCCCGGCAGCATGGCTGGAGGAAGTCTCCTGGCTTACGTGCTGATCTCGAAGTTTGACGACCATTTGCCGCTGTACAGGCAGAACGAGATCATCGCGCGCATGGGTGCCGACATCCCACGCAGCACGCTGGCCGATTGGTGTGGTCGCTCGATGCGGATACTGCAGCCGGTGATCGACCGGATCGAGGCCTCGGTCCTGGGCAGCGACATCCTGCACGCCGACGACACACCGATCCGCGTGCTGGCTCCGGAACGACGCGCCAAGGGTATCGGCAAGGGTGTGATGCAAGGCCGGATCTGGGGCTATGTCTGTGATCAGCGGCCTTGGGCCGGCACCGCGCCGCCTGGGGTCGTCTACCGCTATGCGCCCAACTGGAAAGCCGAGCACGTGCTGGCTCACTTGGGCAGCGCAAGCGGTATCCTGCAAGCCGATGCCTACAAAGGCTATGCAAAGCTCTACGAACCCGTCGCGGATGGTGAGCCTCGCTTCCGGGAAGCGGCCTGCTTTGCGCATTGGCGACGCGATTTTCATGACATCTGGACATCGCAAAAATCTGAGATCGCGCACGAGGCGCTCGAGCGTATCGGACAACTCTACGACATCGAGCGCAAGATCGCGGGCCAGCCTGCCGATATCCGCCGGGCAGTACGCCAGGAGCTGAGCCGACCCAAGCTCGACGCTCTGCATAGCTGGGCCGAGAAGCAACTCACCCGTATCTCGGCCAAGGGGGACCTGGCGAAGGCCTTTCGCTACGCCCTGGGGCGCTGGCACGCCTTCAGCCTCTTTATCGACGATGGACGCGTCGCCATCGATAACAACGCTGCCGAGCGGGCCGTCAGGCCCATATGCCTGGGCAAGAAGAACTGGTTATTCGCCGGCTCCGAAACAGGCGCCGAAACCCTCGCCCGCGCCATGACGCTGATCGAAAGCGCCAAAATGAACGGCCTCGATCCACAAGCATACATCACCGACCTGCTCAATCGCATCCACGATCACAAGATCAACAGGATCGACGAGCTGTTACCCTGGAACTGGGTGCCGCTCACCATCCCGCAAGCACTGGCCGTCTGATGGCCGCTGTCACTTCCTTCCTCACCCTCGACTACGTCGCCAGGATACTCGACGAGAACGTGGAGTTGCTGGAAGCCATCATTTCAAACGACGACAACCTCACCTACGGTGCCATTGTCAGCGTCTACACCGGTCCGGACGAGGCCATCACCGCGCTGACCGGTGATGGCGTGAAAGAACTGACGGACATGCTCAGCGATGGACGTCTCACGACCAAGGCCTGGCACCAATTCCTCGATGACTTTATCGACGATCCCGAACTCGCCGCGCGCTTCAAGGCCCATAAGCCGCGGTAACAATCGGACGGTTAC
>NZ_JABBFV010000062.1 GCF_012927105.1 Sphingobium psychrophilum
GCCATCGCAGGGTCATTCTGCCCATGTCGGGCAGATGGTAGAGTTTCATTATCGCTGGCATCCATATTACGGCGGTCGTTTTCGGCATGAAGGCCGCGAGGACCGGGCCAATGGCGCGATCATCCGGGTAGAGATCAGGCCGGGTGAGATCATCCAGGTCGCAGAGTGGATGCTGGACAGGGCGTTGTGCGCCGACATGGAGATGGGCGAACCGCGCGTTGCGGTGATTGGGCTTGTAGAGCTTCATGGACTGCTTACCGATCGCGGTTTCAGGCAGACTTCGACGGATGGACTCACGGCCATCCAGGAGGCGCGCCATGAAGGCACTACCACGACCCTCGTCGCTACCGATGCTGACCCAGCAGCTGAGCATGCCGCTCGATACGCCGCAGATGCGAGGCCTGAGCGAGGCGCAGCGAAGCGCCGTTGTTGCCAGGCTGGCGACCCTCTTGATGGCCGCAGCCGGCGTCGCGGCGAAGGAGGCCAGCGATGACGGGCAATGATCTCCTTCCAGTCACGGTGCTCAAGCGCAAAGCTGTGGTGTATGTCCGACAGTCGACCCCGGGTCAGGTCCAGAACAACCTGGAGAGCCAGCGCCGACAATATGAGCTTGTCGATGTTGCGCGACGCTGGGGATTTCACGATGTCGAGGTGATCGACGATGACCTTGGTCGGACCGCCAGCGGCACTGTCGACCGCCCCGGTTTCGAACGACTGGTCAGCGGCCTGTGCACGGGCAAGGTTGGCGCGGTGCTTTGCTTGGACGCATCGCGCCTTTCCCGTAATGGCCGGGACTGGCACCACCTTTTGGAGCTGTGTGGCCTGGTTGAAGCGCGCGTGATCGATCTCGACGGGGTATACGATCCCTGTCGACCAAACGATCGATTGTTGTTGGGCATGAAGGGCAGCATCAGCGAGTTTGAGCTTGGCATTTTGCGAACACGCATGCTTGACGCGGCGCGCGCCAAGGCAAGGCGGGGAGAACTGCGCCTCAGTGTTCCGATCGGCTATATCTGGCACCGCGAATACGGCCTGGGGCTGGATCCCGATATCCGGGTACAGGAGGCGATCCGCCTCATCTTTTCGCGTTTCCGCGAGCTTGGCAGCGCCCGCCAGGTGCTGATTTCGCTGACAGCTGACAATTTCCATTTTCCCCGCCCTTCTGACGGCCGCAAAACGGTGTCCTTCGACTGGGTGCCGGTTCGCTATCGAAGCGTTATTTCGATCCTGAAGAACCCCTTCTACGCTGGGGTCTATGTCTATGGTAAAAGCGAGAAGCGAACCGAGATTGTCGATGGCAGGGCACGCAAAAGTTACGGCCACAGCAAGCCCTTTGGAACGTGGGAAGTGCTGCTCCAGGATCATCACGAAGGCTATATCGATTGGAGTGAGTTTGAGAGGAACCAGAGCCATATCGCCGTCAACGCGTTCGGACAGAAGGGCGGCATCAAGTCGGGTCGTGGTGGCCGCGCGTTGCTCGCGGGCCTGCTCACCTGCGGCCGATGTGGAAGACGGTTGGGCGTTGTCTATTCGGGCCGGCCTCCGGGTCATCCCTATTACCGCTGCGAACGTATCAACCAGATGCTGGCCAAGCCACGATGCATGACTTTTGGCGCATCTCGCATCGACCCTGCCATAGGCAAAGAGATATTGAGAGCCGTGACGCCGATGGCGATCGAGGCCGCAATGGAAGCTGATCGGGCGCATCGGGATAATCTGGAAGAACGGCACCGCATGGTGGAGCTGGACTTGCAGCAAGCCCGATACGAGGCATCTCTCGCTGAACGTCGCTATGCTGCCTGCGACCCTGATAACCGCCTGATCGCTGCCCAACTTGAGAATAGCTGGGAAGCAGCGCTCAGGCGTGTTGAAGCCTATGAAGCGGGTTTGGCCCAAGCGCGACAAATCGATCTGGCCGCGCCGGCGCCCGATTTTGCTGGCATTGCCACCGACCTGGAGACCGCTTGGCGCTCGCCTAACGTCGACATGCGTTGTCGTCAGCAGCTCCTCCGCACGCTCGTGACCGATATCATCGCTGATGTCGATGAAGAGCAACGTGAAGTCATTTTGACGATCCACTGGAAAGGTGGCCAACATTCTCAGCTGCGCATTCGCAAACCCAAAGCAGGCGAACATGGCCAGAGTACGCCCGAAGCCGCCCTTGCCATCATCCGCTCCATGGCCACCCGGTGGTCCGATGCAGACATTGCCGCCACTCTCAACCGGATGGGAATGCAAACCGGACAAGGCAAGACCTGGACAGCGCGCCGTGTCGGCTCGCTGCGCACTGTCCACAAAATCCACGGCTACCGATCCGCCGAAAAGAATGGAGAGTGGCTCACGCTGACCGAAGCCGCCAAAAAGCTTGGGGTTACTGCCCATCGGGTCCGTCGACTGATCAAGGAGGGCGTGCTCCCTACCGAGCAAGTTGTACCCGATGCGCCGCACCAAATCCGAGCCACGGACCTGGAAAAGGACGAAGTGACCCAGTTCCCGCGTCACAGAGGCCCGTGTCGCATCAAAATGGAAAACCAAAAGTCCCTGTTTCCGGACATTTGAAGAGGAGGTGTAGTATGAATCGGTCGTTGC
>NZ_JABBFV010000063.1 GCF_012927105.1 Sphingobium psychrophilum
GCGCGTCGGGCGTTCGAGCAGGACGAGAGCATCACGCCCGACGCGCTTGTGCAGGCGCAGGGGCCATCGTATTTAACCGCAAGACTCTCGTTATGATCGAGGGACTGACGGGGGGCAGGTCAGCCCCAACGGTATCTCCCCCTCAACTCGTGGAATTCGGCGGCAATCTGACGAGAGATCGTGCGGAACGAATGATGGCGCATGCCGAAGCTGGAGGGCTTGCGATTTATGGGATTGGCCAGCTGAGCTACCATCGGGCGCCGGTCGATAAGACGGTGGTTTATCCAATCGACGCTTTTTATGCCCACGGTCAATATACGTCCGTTATTGCTACTATGAACCGTGTTGCCGTACTGCTCGATAACACTCAAAAAGTGGATGTCCAGGAATTGGCTGGAAAGATGATCCGGGTCGATAACTGATTTGTTTCGATGTCACCCTCTGCCATAGCCGCGATCGACAGGGGGCTTGAGAGCGGTCCCTACCATGTCGGCTAACGTACGTCGCTGCGGTCCACGAAACGGTCTGCGGAGATCGCATCGGGAGCTAACCCGGCCTCGAGTAATTCTGCTTCCGCGAGGTCAACCATGGCGGGCGGTCCGCAAAGATAGGCCTCATACCGCATCTCAATTGGCAGTTCAGCAATCTGCTGGGTCACCGGACCTCTGGCGCCCTGCCAAGGGCTATCGGCCGCCTCGTCAGAAAGCACCGGGATGAAATCGAATGGCCCCCTCCAGGTGGCCTTGAGTCTCCCGATTTCATCAAGACAATAAAGGTTGGTCCGGGTTCTTGCGCCATAAAGAAGCGTTACCGGCCGCGTCGCCCCCAGCGCAAGTGCTTCCTGTAATATGGAGATGATAGGCGCAAGGCCGCTGCCGCCTGCAATGCACAGAATGGGCGCTGCGCTTTGCTTCAGTTGGAACGCGCCATAGGGTGCTCTCAACGTCAAAGAAGCCCCGACCCGATCATCTGCGAACAGCCAGTCCGTGAACGCGCCGCCCGGGACATGGCGGACGTGGAATTGCAAGTTCCGGGTCGAGCCTGCTATGGGAGCGAAAGCGAACGAATAGCTTCGTAGACCATCCACACCCGGCGCACCAATATCTGCATACTGACCAGGGACGAAGGAAAGCGGCCGGTCCAGCTCGACCGTAAGATTGATAATGTCAGGGCAAAGCCGAGGAACTGACACGATTGTTGCGCGATAGTCGTCCACGGTTTGCTGGACCGTCAGTGGCGCGTCGAGTGCAATCGTCAAGTCTGACCGGGGTATCGCTTGACAGGCTAGCCTGTATCCAGCGAGCAACTCATCACGTTCCAGAGCCAGCGCCGAAGGACTGAGCTCCCTTATTTTGCCGTCAAGAAGCTTGAACTTGCACGTGCCGCAGGACCCGACTTTACAATCATGAGGCATCGCCAAGCCCTCTGTAAGCATGGCTTCGAGCAACGTCTTGTCTCGAGCGACCAGCAGTGTCCGGGCTTCCGAGGCAAAGATTACCTTGTTGGGTGGGGGCTTCTTCAAGAAGGAAAACATAAAGCGGATCTACTATGTTGAGTGAGGGCGGTGCGGTGAAGACAAGGGAGCGTCATCCCATAAGGATGACGCTCAGTTCACATAGAGACAATCAAACGCGTACGTCTCCATGCGGGGTGGACTGTTTCATGCAGTGGCGAGCCACTGCGGCCAGCCGGCCTGCGCATTCGCGGCATCTGCCAACTTGCGCTCGCCGGGCGATGCGAACCTTGTATCCCAGTCTTTCAGACGCGGCTGGGCTATGAACCGGTGCCAGATCGGAGGGACAAGTCCGCAGAGGAAACACAGGAACAATGACGGCATCTGCGGCGCGTCGCACTCGGGTTGGAGTTCGTAGAACGGTGTGTGGCCATCGAGGTGGTGGTTGATGTGGTTTGTAATCTCCACCCCGATCGGACGGGAGATCATGCCCAGATGGTTCCAGGCATGATGCTTGGCGATGGGTTCGCCTTCAATCCGGATCAGCCCGTAGTGCTGGAAGTAATTGAAGCCTTCGATCAACATTTTGGCGAGAAAAATGGCGACAGCAGTGGCGATACCAGCAACAGGCCCCGCGAGTAAGGTTGCCCCGCCAACAATTGTGCCAAGCAGGATTGGGAGTAGCCACATCGCGTTGCGCCAGCTCCACGTCGAATAGCCCATGCGTGAGAGCATTTCGCCCTGTTTTTCCCAAGTATCACGATAAGAACCCCACGTCGCCGAAAGGACGAAGCTGTAGATCGTCTGCCCTCGGGGCGGCGTGTCGCTATCCTTCTGCGTGTCTAGCCCGTATAATTCATCGCGTTGTTGATCGGGCGTCAGGATTTCGGTTTTTGGTTGGAGGCAGGCGCGGTGCATCACTCCCGGGGATGAGCCGAAGGTCGGGTATGTTGAGGCTTGCGGGTT
>NZ_JABBFV010000064.1 GCF_012927105.1 Sphingobium psychrophilum
CGCCGCAAACCTGAGCCTCTGCAAGCTCAACCGACCCCAAAAAATGTAGTGGTAACACTTGCGCCGGCGCGCGCATGCCATTGAACATAAACGGCTTTTGTGAAAGCGCTGTTCAAGTTGGGTTTGGGCCGTACCCCAGATATCCGCAGATCAGAATTTCAATAGACCAATCAAGCCACTCGAACCACCGCGATGATAACATACCGCAACGCCGTTCTCGCTTGAAGCGACAACGGCGCGCACGCCCCCGAAAAACGCCAAAAACCGAAGCGGCAAGTCACCCGCTAATGGCAACGATTGTCAATTGCATTGCTGCTGCCAAAGAGGTAAATTCGCAACGACGTTAGAATTAAGGACAGTTAATAAATATATTTACAAGCTTTATCATAGACTTATACGATAATACTCGCTCTAAAATGCCTAATACCACTTTCATATTATCAGATATGAAAGTCCAATAATATTGATATTATGTATTCGTTTTATTCCATTATGGAAATCAAAATTTCATTATATAGTTGCCTGCAATATCATGTATAGGGGAAATATATGACACAATATAAGCATAGCGAGAACCCTTCTTTAGACCAAAATAAACAAATCGATGATAATGCACAAGAAAGTCCTGAAAACGAGAACAGAAGAAAGTCGGCGCGAAATATTTCTGTTCTTCAGATTGGTAAACTTGTCACAGAACGTGACCAAATGCTTTGCCTTGTTAAAAATATATCAGCAGGTGGTGCCAAAGTTTATGCATTGCGATCGCTTGCAGTAGACAAGCGACTACGCATTGAATTTAGAAGCGGGATTACGGTCGACGGCTCAACGATTTGGGCCGACGGTTTAACGGCCGGCATTCGCTTTGATCATGAAATCGACATATCGCAATTAGTCGGCTCGGGAGCAGAATCGATCAGGGCAGGACAGTTTCCCCGCCATCCTCGCCTCGATATCATTGCCGCAGCAACGATGAAATGGGACGAGTCCTCGGCCGCAGGGGAAGTCATTAATATTTCTCAGACAGGTGTATGCATCGAAGCCCACCCTCTGCCTTTGGTACACCAGCGCGTGACTTTGAAAGTCGAAAATCTTCCGACGCTGCAGGCTCGGGTTGTTTGGCGGAATGACAGAAGGGCTGGATTAGCCTTCAACCAATCACTGCCTTATGAGATGTTGGGCCATTGGGTGATGGAACAGCGCCCGCGTCGATTTCTGTAAATGTGAAATATAATCTAGTCACATGATCATATCAGTTAAGTTTATAGTATATGGATTATAGTATTGTACCATTTACCTTAATTTTTATTGCGGCTCAATAATACCGGTAGATAATAATATCATTAAAAATGCACCTGCAAATAATCGATAATAAACAAATAATCTATAGCCCTTTGTGGATACTAATTTAAGAAAAACGATTATGGCGCAATATCCTGTTACAAATGATACTATAGTTGCAATAATAGTAGGAATTGCAGCAGAAGACGAAAATGTGTTCCACTTTGAAATTAGTTGAAAAAACCCAGCGGCAAACACAGCTGGGATGGCCAATAGGAAAGAGTAACGCGCAATCGTATCCTTCGTATACCCCAGAAATAGACCGGCCGTGATCGTGCCGCCGGAGCGAGATACGCCAGGAATGAGTGCTAAGGCTTGAGCGAGACCAAGGATAAAGCCGTCACGAGCGGATAGTTGATCAAGAGTCAGTGCTTTACGTCCGTAGAATTCACCAGCCCCCAACAATAATCCAAAAAATACCAGCATCGATGCAGTGATGTAAAGGCTCCGCATAGTGCCTTCAATTGCATCTTTGAATAAGACCCCGAAAATCGCGATTGGCAATGTCCCTAAAATGATGAGCCATCCCAGTCGAGCGTCTTGACTTCTCATATTGGTCGATGACCAGGGCTGCGAAAGCCAGGCTCGTACAATCCTCCAAATATCTTGCCGGAAATATAATAGAACGGCAGCTTCCGTCCCGATCTGCACGACAGCCGTGAAAGCAGCGCCTGGATCACCAGATGACAAGAACGTTCCAGCTATCCTTAGATGGGCGCTCGATGAAATTGGAAGGAACTCGGTCAATCCTTGAATTATTCCAAATATTATTGCGTCAACCGAATTCATCCAAACCTCCCATCAAACCAAAAATCGATCGGAATCATCCAAGCATTTCGATTGCAATCCAGATGTTGTGGATATGAAGTGCGTGAGCACGAGTAAAGCTCAATGGATGCGATCTGGATGGGTTATTCCTTTTTACGCATCGTGATGGAGTCTAAGAGCCCTCTGTGGTTGCCGCCCGTGAGGCAAGAAGTTTTTGAACCGGTGAACAGGTGATCGAGCGCGGTCTTCTGTCAGGCCTTTGATTGCAGCGTTTTCCAGAAGCCGCTGGCCGGT
>NZ_JABBFV010000065.1 GCF_012927105.1 Sphingobium psychrophilum
CCAAGGATTTTGAGCACACCATCGCATCGGCAACCGCGTGGCTGTTCATAGCTTCCATCCAGCTATTCGCCCGTCGCATCGCAAGGCTATGAAATCTCATCGGATAATTATGAATCAGGCACTAAGAACGGGCTGAAGCAGGTTGCCAGGGTTGGCAGCTATAAGGGGTTGGTGTTTGCGACGTTCGCCGAGGACGGTCCTAGCCTAGATGCTTGGCTGGGCGACTTCCGCTGGTATCTGGACATGCTGCTCGACAACGAGGACGGCGGCACCGAACTGATCGGCGGCTGCATCAAGTCAGTGATGAACGCCAACTGGAAGTTTGGCGTCGAAAATTTCATCGGCGACGCCTACCATGCTGGATGGACGCATGATTCAGGCTGCCGCTCGATGAACAACGGCGAGCCCTTTCCGCCGATCGATATGGAAAATTCCTACCATGCCAGCGTCAATGGCCATGGGTGGGAGTTTGGCACCGAAGGTGTGGGCGACCTGTTCCTGCTGGGCCGACCGAAAGTTCTCGAATATTATGAGAGAATTCGCCCGAAGATGGCCCAACGGCTTGGTGAAATGCGCTCAAAGATCTTCGGATCGGTCGCTTCTGCCTCGATCTTCCCCAACGTATCGTTCCTGCCAGGTATTTCGACCTTCCGGCAGTGGCAGCCCAAAGGCCCTATGGAATTCGAGCTTAAGACTTGGGTGATCGTCAACAAGACGATGCCTGATGATATCAAGGATGAAATCACAAAGGGGGTCATGCAAACCTTTGGCCCGGGAGGCACGTTCGAGATGGATGATGGTGAGAACTGGAGCAACTGCACCACCGTAAACCGTGGTGTAATCACGCGTCACGAACGCCTGCACTACCGTTGCGGTATTTCACGCCAGATCGACCATGATACGCTTCCGGGTATCGTTTACCGCGGGCAATATAACGATGCCAACCAGCGGGGCTTTTACCAGCGGTGGCTCGATATGATGGAGGCCGACAAGCTGGACACGATGCCCCAACGGCCGGAACCTCGCCTTTCCGGCGTTGGCGAGACACGCAATCTCCCCGGCCTGTTCGCGCTCTGAAAAGGATCACTGCAATGATACAGAATGCTACATTGGAACGTCCAACCACTGGACAGAGCGCCTCCGTTGAACAGACGCATAGTTTGACACAGACGCTATACCGCGAAGCGCGGATGCTCGACGAAGAAAATTACGTCGATTGGGTCAAGCTGCTGGCCGACGATTTGCTTTACCATATGCCTGGCATCGAGACTCGCTATCGCCGTGACAAAACAGACCAGGTCAAGGACTTGACCAGGATGGCCTATTATAATGATAATCTTACCGAAATTAAGAAACGTCTCTCTCGATTGGAAACAGGTACTGCCTGGTCCGAGGATCCCGCCACGCGTTATACTCACATCATTACAAACGTTGAGGTAGAACTGACCGCAATACCCGGCGAGTACCAGGTTTTCTCCAACTTCTATGCATATCGCAATCGTAATGAACGCGAGGAAGACTCGCTGATCGGCAACCGTATCGATATCTGGCGTGAAGTAGAAAATAGTTTTCAGTTAGTGATGCGTCGTATCATTCTAAAGCATAATGTTCTCATCAGTAAAAATCTTAACATCTTTCTCTAATCAGCCTATAGCTTACGGTATTAAGCAAGCTGTGCTGGTCGCCGTTAACAAAATTGATGATGACGGGATGATTTCTGACCGCCCGATTCATTCCTTTGGTCTGAATTGTTTGCTGTCTTTCGGATGGAGAGATGAAATGGACGCACTGCGATATTATCTGGTGCCTATGGTTACACTCGCGGCCATCGCCGGATTTGTCCTTGGCGGGCCATTTGTGTGGCTCGGCATTGGTACATTCCCTGTGCTCATGCTGCTGGACATCGCCTTGCCTAGTGATCGCAAGATGCGCGTGCGCGGCATATCGGCCGCTGCGGATTTCGCTATCTACTTGCATTTTCCGCTGATGATTGCGCTCTATCTCGCTTTTGCCTACTCTGTTGAATCAGGCTCCAACCTAATTTGGGGGGCACCGAGTTCATCCTGGCAATTGGCTGGGTCGATCGCCAGCCTTGCCTGGCTATCCTCGGTTCCCACCTTGCCCGTGGCGCACGAACTCATGCACCGTCGGCACTGGTTCCCGCGCGCTCTCGCCAAGGGGCTTAGCGCCTTTTACGGCGACCCCAATCGCGATATCGCGCATATCGTCACCCATCACGTCCACCTAGCCCGTATAATTCATCGGGGGTTGGCGGATGTAGCGTAAGCATCTGATTTAACGTATGATTTGGTTGTCTAATCCGATCAACGTCATTTCAAGAAAGCTACACCCGCCATGGACGATCCT
>NZ_JABBFV010000066.1 GCF_012927105.1 Sphingobium psychrophilum
TGCGTATTTCGTAAAAACGGGACATTCGTTTCGCTAAATCGCGGACAGCGGTTTCGCTAATTCCGGGACAGCTGGAGGTGTGTTTTCCGTTTGCCTTGTTGAAGTCGGGTTGGCTGATCGCGCGGCTTTGCTTTGAGGTCAAGCCTGAGGTGGTTTTTGCTTGCGCATGCTGTCCCCTTCGAGGGTGATGCGGTGGGCATTGTGGATGATCCGGTCGAGTATGGCATCGGCGATGGTGGGTTCGCCGATCATGTCGTGCCAGGCGGTCACAGGGAGCTGGGCGGTGATCAGCGTGGATTTTCGCCGATAGCGTTCCTCGAAGATTTCGAGCAGATCGAGCCGCTGCTGATCGCTCAGCGAGTGGGTGCCCCAGTCATCGAGGATAAGCAGTTCGACCCGCGCCAGCCTGTCTGCCAGACGCGGGAAGCTGCCGTCGAGGCGTGCAAGAGCGAGCGCGTCGAACAGGCGCGGCATGCGCATATAGAGAACCGGATGATCGAGCCGGGCAGCTTGCCGCCCAAAGGCGCAACCCAACCATGTTTTTCCGGTTCCGGTCTGGCCGGTAATGATGAGATTCTCATGAGCCTTGAGCCACGCCCCTTGCGCGAGCGACAGGATAGCGCGGCGGTCCATCCCGCGGTGCGCGGTAAAGTCGATGTCCTCGATACAGGCATCGGCAAAGCGCAACCGCGCGGACCTGAGCTTGTTGCCTAGACGCCGGTCCGCACGGACCGCCATTTCGCGGTCGAGCATCAACCCGAGCCATTCCTCGCGGGCAAGATCCTCGCCGCTGCCTTGTGCGGTCATCTCGCGCCACGCGGCGGACATTCCGGCGAGGCCAAGCGCATGCATCTGATCAAGGGTGGGATTGTTCAACATGGGAGTTTCCTTTCTTCATTGATAATAGCCCCGGCCACGGATGTTCGTGTGCGCAGGCGTGGGTCGTGCCGGCTCGGTCGCCGGCCTGATCCGGTCGAGCCCGGATTTGAGGATCGCGGCGACCGAAGAGTAGGAGACCGCGTTGATGATCAGCGCGCGTTCGCATGATGCTTCCACCCGGTCCCGCTCGTAGCGCCGGGCCAGCGACAGAACGCCCATCGCCGAACGATAGCCCTGTTCAGGATGAGGCCGGTCGCGCATCAGCCGTTCGACCAGGATCGCCGCGTTGACGCCGATCTGGTCGGCTTTGCCGATCAGGCTGGCTGGCGTCATGTTGGCATAACGCTGATGGGCCTTGGGCATATGCTCGCTCACCGTCACATGGCCCCGGCGCTGGGACCGCCGGACATGGCTCGCCACCCGCTGGTGATCGTGGAACAACTCGACCACCCTGTGGGTGAGCCGGACATCGACCTGCCGCCCGATCAGCCGGTGCGGGACCGAGTAGAAGGTCTTGTCGACCTCGACATGATAATCGGGATGGACCTTGGCCCTTTTCCACTCGGCATATTCGAACCGCGCTGCCGGGAGCGGCGCAAGGGCGCTCCGCTCGATCTCTTCGAACAGCGCGCGGCGCGATCGCCCCACATGGCGCATCGGTCGATCATTCAGATCCTCGAGCAACACGGCGATCGCCGCATTCAGGTCCGCAAGGGTGAAGAAGCGCCGGTTGCGCAGTCGCGCAAGGATCCAGCGCTCGACGATCAACACGGCCCCTTCGACCTTGCCCTTGTCGCGTGGACGACGACTGCGGGTCGGCAAGATTGTCGTGTCGTAATGATCCGCCATCGCTGCAAAGGTCTGGTTGAGCGTCGGCTCGAACCACAGCGCCTTCGCCACCCCGGCTTTCAGATTGTCGCAGACAATGGCGCGGGCTACCCCGCCGAAGTAACCCAGCGCTTGAACCTGGCCTTCGATCCAGTCGGGGAGCTTCTGACTCAGGCTGGCCATCACGAACGTCAGCGACGAAGCCCCCAGAACCGCCACGAAGATCTGCGCCTGGTGTATTTCCCCGGTCGATGGATCGATCAGCGGCACTGTATGACCTGCATAATCGGTCTGCATCACAGCACCCGCCTCATGCCGATTACGGAAGCTTGCATGGGTGCACTTCTGGAAGGCCGCAAAGCGATCGCAGAACCAGGTATAGCCATAGCCATTGGGATGCCCGGCGCGATATTCTTGCCAAAGCAGCGTCAGCGTCACACCCTTGCGCTTGATCTCGC
>NZ_JABBFV010000067.1 GCF_012927105.1 Sphingobium psychrophilum
TGAAATCTCCACGGAGCTTGATCGGAACAGACATCGCAAACCTCCTCCAGTTTGCGATGTTGAATCACGTTATAGCGTCTCGGGAAAGGCCCAACGAGTCAGATCCCACAAGCTTTGGTATTACAAAAATTCCCGCAAAGGAGGGCGGGGTCGATATCGAAGGCATCGCGGTGGTTGGTACACGTGTTGCTCTAGGCATGCGCGGGCCAGTCATAGGGGGGCATGGCGTCATCCTCGAGTTGGAAGTCGGCGTTTCAGGTCAGGGTGTACTGGGGCTTGAGGGCGATCCCGTCCGCAGGCTCGTCGCGTTAGAGGCTGTGTCGGAACGGGGTCGTAATGGTGGACGATCAGGCTTCAATGTGATTCCGAGGGGTTGCGACACCAACCTTGGAAGCCATCATGTGGAACCCGACCGCCCGCGCGCATCATAGCCGCGAGCAGCTTCGCTATGGAAGTGATCTTACCGACGCGGAATGGCATTTGATCGAGCCGTATCTGCCTGCGCCTTGCCATTGCGGTCGTCGACGCCGCTGGCCGATGCGGGAGATCATGGAAGCCATTTTCTACTTGCTGCGGGCGGGATGCCCATGGCGGCTTCTTCCCGACAGTTTTCCGCCATGGCGCACGGTTTACCGTTGGTTCTGTACTCTGCGCGATGACGGGGTATTCGAAAGCCTGAACCATCACCTTGTCCAGATCGACCGCGTACGAACAGGGCGAGAACCGATGCCATCGGCGGCGGTCGTCGACAGCCAGAGCGTGAAGACCACCGAAGCGGGTGGGCCGCGAGGCTATGACGCGGGCAAGAAGATCATGGGCCGCAAGCGCCACGCTATGGTCGATACCGATGGTCGCGCGCTTGAGCTGCTGGTCCATGGTGCCGACGTTCAGGATCGTGACGGCGCGGTGCCCTTGCTCAGGCAGTCACGCCAGCGGCATCCCTTCGTCGAGCGCACCTATGCTGACAGCGCCTACAATAGCGATCGCGTCCGTGACGCCACGTCCATCACGATCGAAATTGTCCGCAAATTCGCCGATCAGACCGGATTCGTCGTCCATCCCAGACGATGGGTGGTCGAACGAACTTTCGCATGGCTCAACCGAAATCGCCGCTTGGCCAAGGACTTCGAGCGAACCATCAAATCCGCAACTGCACTACTATATGCCGCCGCTGCTATCGTCCTCATCAGGCGCGTCGCTCGTTACGCATGAGATTCAAGACAGGCTCTTAGAGGGCTTGGGCGTGCAAGATCTTAAGCGTCTGGGCGATGACCTACTAATCCTGGCAGGACCAACGACCGGGCTCAGCGGTCCCTGCGCTATCTATCGCTGGCCAGGATGGGTGAACGACCCGCCCCATGATCCATCCAAGGTGCACCTTCATCGCCCGGAGCGCCTTCTGGAACTCCCGTTCGGTCGCGGGTCGGATCATCCTGAGGGGCTGGCCCTGTGGAAGCTGGAGGACGGCGCAATGGGTCTCATGGTCATTTACGATAGTCCATCTCCGCAGCGCGTCGATGTCGATGCAAGGTCCATTACCGCTGACGTCTTTCGCTTGCCCTGAGGGGAATATTCACGTTTTTTTCAGGTTGCGGAGAAGTAAGGCGGGTGCAGTCTCGACGGATAATGTTGGACGGGTATTTCCCCAGCAGGTACGCACGCGGCATGAGCCAGTTGCATGATCTTCGAAGCGAAAGCCTTGGCTCCGTCCTGAGAACCGCGCTGGACGCTGTCGTAGTGATGCGTACCGATGGCACGATAGCTGGATGGAACGACGTAGCGGAGAGAACCTTTGGCTGGTCATTCCGCGATGCCAGCGGCAGACGGATGAGCGACCTGATCATTCCCGAGCGGTTTCGGGCTGACCATGAAAAAGGTCTGGCGCATTTTCTCGCAACAGGAGAAGGGCCGGTCCTGAACCAGCATATCGAAATTCACGCCCTGCATCGCGATGGCCGCGAACTACCCGTCGAGTTGTCGATTACACAGACGAGCCAGTTCGGCGAACCCGTTTTCCTCGGGTTTCTGCGCGACATTATACCAAGACTCTCTGATCAGAACCTGTGCGCCCATTGGCGAAGTCCGATTGTCATGATGCGCCAGGGCTGATCAATGAGGAGGTTCCAGGCGAAGCAGCAATGGTCGACGATATTTTCGT
>NZ_JABBFV010000068.1 GCF_012927105.1 Sphingobium psychrophilum
TGTAGAGGGCGGTGACAAACCAGGCCAATGGAACGCCAGCGATTTGCTGAGCGTGGCGGTTTAAAAACCAGCCATCGGATAGGTTGCTCCTTTTAAGGGGGGTGGCCGGGGATGTTTGCCGTGGAGAGCTACGCCGCCGTTCGGCACTTTGTTTTTGTTGAAGGTAACAGCCAGCGCGAGGCCGCGAAGGTCTTTGGACTGAGCCGCGAGACGATATCGAAGATGTGCCGGTTTTCTCTGCCGCCCGGCTACACGCGGACCAAGCCTGTGGCGAAGCCGAAGTTGGGGCCGCTGCTGCCAGTGATTGACGCGATCCTGGTAGCGGATCGCATTGCGCCTGTGAAGCAGCGGCATAGTGCCAAGCGGATCTTTGAACGTCTGCGCGACGAGCATGACTTTGGCGGAGGCTACACTGTCGTAAAAGATTATGTCCGGCTGTGCCGGGCGCGTGGACGCGAGACGTTCGTGCCGCTGGCGCACCCGCCAGGACATGCTCAGGTGGATTTTGGCGAAGCGGTGGGCGTGATCGATGGTGTCCGCCGGAAGATGCACTTCTTCTGCATGGACCTGCCGCAATCGGATGCCTGCTTTGTGAAGGCCTATCCAGCGGAGACAACCGAGGCCTTTCTGGACGGGCATGTATCGGCGTTCGCCTTCTTTGGCGGTGTGCCACTGTCGATCCTTTACGATAACACGAAGATCGCGGTTGCCAGGATCTGCGGCGATGGGAAGCGCGAGCGAACACGCGCGTTCACCGGGCTCGTCAGCCATTACCTTTTTACCGATCGCTTTGGTCGGCCTGGAAAGGGGAACGACAAGGGGAAGGTGGAAGGCCTGGTCAAGCACGCCCGATCGCACTTCATGGTACCGATTCCGCATGCGCCCAGCTTCGATGACTTCAATGATGAGCTGTTGGACCGCTGCCGGGCCCGGCAGGAAGAGCGGGCTGGCCGACATAGTGAGACGATCGGCACACGGCTCCTCGCCGATCTGGCGGTGATGCGGGCATTGCCAGCAGGGCAGTTCGAACCGTGCGAGACCAGGGCCGCTCGCGTATCGTCGACCGCTCTGGTGCGCTACCGGACCAACGACTACTCGGTGCCGACCCGGTATGGCTTCCAGGATGTCATGGTGAAGGGCTTCGTCGACACGGTGGTCATCCTATGTGGCAATGAGGAGATCGCCAGACATCCGCGCTGTTATGGTGAGGCCATGTTCGTGGCGAACCCGCTGCATTATCTGGCGCTGATCGAGACCAAGCCCAATGCGCTCGATCAGGCCGCCGCGTTGCAGGACTGGGCCCTTCCGCAAGCGTTCCAGCATATGCGTCACCTCCTTGAGGCGCGTATGGGCAACAAGGGCAAGCGCGAGTTCATCCAGATCCTGCGCCTGTTGGAGGCGATACCGATGGAGATCGTCACCTTCGCGGTGAACGAGGCGATCTGTATCGGTGCAATCGGCTTCGATGCGGTCAAGCAGATCGCGCTGGCGCGCATCGAACGGCGGCCCGCCCGCCTGGACCTGGCAGCCTATCCCCACCTGCCGAAAATGGACGTGAAGACGACGCGTGCCGCCGACTATGCCGCGCTCGTGCCCCAAACATCTCAGGAGTTGGCGGCATGAACCGGGGCACAGAGGACAAGATGCCCACAGGCACCATGGCGGGGACGCCGCAGGTTCTGCTCGCGCATCATCTCAAGCAGCTCAAACTGCCTACGGTGCTACGGGAATATGAGAAGCTGGCGCGTGAATGCGCACGCGACGGGGTTGATCATAGCCGATACCTGCTGCGGCTCATCGAACTTGAGCTGATCGATCGTGAGCGCCGCACTGTGGAGCGCCGGATCCGGGCTGCGCGGTTCCCGGCGGTGAAAAGCTTCGACACGTTCGACTTCACGGCCATTCCAGGCCTCAACAAAATGCTCGTGCTGGAGCTGGCACGCTGCGAATACATCCTGCGGCGGGAAAATATCATCGCGCTGG
>NZ_JABBFV010000069.1 GCF_012927105.1 Sphingobium psychrophilum
ACCCAACTTGAACAGCGCTTTCACAAAAGCCGTTTATGTTCAATGGCATGCGCGCGCCGGCGCAAGTGTTACCACTACATTTTTTGGGGTCGGTTGAGCTTGCAGAGGCTCAGGTTTGCGGCGGCAACTCGCTGATATTGGCCGGCAGCGCGATGCCGGTTGCCTTGAAGACATTCCCTACCTGGCCCGAGACGTGGGTGCGGGTGGTAATGACCTTGCCGTCCTTTTCGATGGTGGCTTCCTGGAGGCGATCGAGATCGTTGAGGAGCGGCTGCCATTCGGGCTGCAAGCCCTTTTCCTGACACAGGCGGGAGAGTTCCTTGGCCAGCGTCAGAGCGAGGAACGAGACAAACACATGGCCGCGGATAGCGGCATCGGACTGATGGAAGATGGGACGGGTATCGAAGCTCGCCTTGGCAACCCGGAACAGGGCCTCGACCTGAAGCAGGTCACGGTAGCGGATGACGGCCTGCAGCGGAGTGATCCTGGCATTGGTGCGCAGCACGCTGATGCCGTCGTAGCGGGCCTCGTCGGCAAGTTTGCCCATGTCGATCTCGAAAGTCTTGCCGCTGGCCTTGAGATAGCGGCGATAGGCTGAGTTACCGACCAGGGCCTTGTCGCCCTTCTTCAGCTGGGTCTGGAGGCCGTCGATGATCGCTTGCCGGTCGGCCTTGTCCTTCCTTGCCTCAGCTTCGTTGAGCGTAACGACGTAGCGCTGGGCATCTGCGCCTTTGCCAACGCGCACTTCCTTGACCCACAGCTGGGTGTCTCCTGCCTGCCGCTCGAGGACGAGCGGCACCATCGGAGCCGTGTCGGCAAGCACGACAGTGCGGATGACGCTGCTGGTGCGCTCTCGCGCACCCAGGATGTATTCCATCCCCAGCTCTTCAAGGGCGGCGATCGTATCAGCGCTGATCATGCCGCGATCGGCCACGACGCACGAGCGGGTTATCCCAAAGCGGGTACGCAGGCGCTTGACGATGGGCATGAGCACCTTCACGTCGGCCGTGTTGCCCGGGACCATCTCGGTGCAGATCGGACGCCCCTCGGCGTCGATCACCACGGCCAGGATCATCTGGGCAAGCTCGGGTCGGTGGTCCTTGGAATGACCACGCCGACCCAGCGTATCGCCGCCTGCACCGTAGAACGAGAGCGACGTCGTATCCATGAACACCAGGCTGAGATCAGTGAACAGGTCCCGTCGGCGATCGAACAGCTTCTCCTCGATCACGTCCTTCACGCAGCGAGGTGCCAATGCGCCTTCTGCCTTCTCCTCGATCTCCTCGCCGAGCCAGGCCATGGCGCGATAGAAGTGATGGAGGGCAAGATCCTCGCTGCCGTCGATGGCGTAGCTCTCCATCCAGTCCAGGCAGGCTCGGTCCGAGCCGGAGACAAACAGGCGGTGCAGTGTGGCGACGAATACCGCGCGTTCCACGGCAAAGCCGAACTGGCGGCCCTCCAGCATCTCTTCCAATACAGCATCGATGCCAAGCCGCTGCCACAGGCGCCCGAACAGCAACGGGCCGCCGATTCTGCGGGCTGCGATCCGGCCTGCATCGATATCGGACAGAATGATGCAACGCTCTGCGTGACGTGCGATCGAGGCGGCAAGTCTGTCGAGTTCGCCACTCGCGGCCAGCACATCCTTGCGGCCCAAAGCCTTGATCGTGCGCTGACGGACAGTTTTGCCCTCGCGCACGCTCTCGACCAGGTAAAGATAGCGGTGCCCGCGCGCGACTCGTTCGACGACATACATGGCATGTTGTTACTGCCTGAACCCGTCAAGATAAACTAAACCGCCAGTCAGAGGCAAAATGTTGTTAGCACATCCGATTTTGCCGCGAAACTCACCCCAAGCAAAATCAGATACTTACGATCTCGCGTTCCCCGCGTGTTCCGCCAGCACTGTTCAACTTGGG
>NZ_JABBFV010000007.1 GCF_012927105.1 Sphingobium psychrophilum
GATCAATGACGACAACGATATGAAGAGGGCCCCGATCGGGGCCCTCTTCATATCGTCAGGCCCGCATCACAGTGGCCTACTTTTACTCCGCCCCGATGGCCTGGAATCTGACCGCCGTTGACAGACTTCCTTACGCATGGCAGGAAGATCAGGCCCATCCCCTATCCAGCAAGCATCAAAGGCGATGCCTTTCCTATGAAGAGTTACCAGCGTGGACAGCCAGTCGCGCGGCCCCTTCATCGCCGCAACGCGGCCTACATAGACGATCTTGAGTGGTGCGCCAGACAGGATACGCGTCTGCTTGCGCGTTAACTCATCAAGGCTGATCTCATCGGTTCGTTGCGTATGCGTGTCATACGTACAGTGCGGTGCCGGCGCCGAACGTGCATAAAAATCGAAACTGTCTCCACCCTGAAGGAGTGCCACTGCACTCTTGCGCAGAATATAGCGTATGACCCCCTGGGTAACGGGCAAAATCGCTTCAGCCGCCACACGCTCGACAGGCGAGCCGACAAGCTTGGCCCTGATGATGGCGGGTTCAACCCGGTCGATCCAGGCTGCATATCGCCTCTTCTGCCTGATCGCCTCAATGGCGCCGAGCGACGGCCAATCTCCAAGGATACTGCCTAAGGTGAAGCAAAGATGCTGATGTTGCGTAATCGCTTCACGCAGCTCATTGCGGACCGCACCAACATGGCGTGCCATGTCGGTGGGGCGGTACGCCCATGGCAGCGCCCTTAACTCCACCCTGCCTTCCGCGACAAGCGCTTCCATATTGGTCCAGGCGTTGGAGCTTGCCCCTTCTCCACCAGCCGGGCTCAGCACTCCATAATAAGAAATCTGCTTAAAATGCTTGCACCATTGTGCAATGCCAGCCGCGCTCTGCTCGTCGATCTCCAGACCATTTTGCCCCTCACGAAGGGCCACATGTGTTACAAGAAGCGCGGAATCTGCTTTTTCCACCATTTCATCCCCCGGCAATGCGGCTTTCCTGCGTTATCCGTTGTGGGTCAAGTAGACACTGTTTTTACGCCGCAGGCCATGTTTGGCGTCCGGCCTTACCGCTGAATTTTCCAGTCCCTTGATCGCTAGGCGACAATCTATCAGCATGGCGCGATCACCTGTATCGCCCTTACTCAGATTAGGGCCAGATTAATGTGACAGGATTGAAACTTTGTTCGGCCTGAGATATTATTAAGAGATAAAATGGTCGTGCTTAGGAGAGATTTATGGACGGCACCTTGAAAGGGATGTTGTTCGGCGTTCCAATGTCTTTAGCGATCTGGCTATTTATCGGGCTTGGCGCATCTGCGCTCTCATAATCCATATTATTTATATCCATCAACGAGATAAGACATTTATTATATTCGGTTCTGCCATTTGATCTGCCGATCATCGCCCTACCTGCCCTTTGATCGATAAAATGATGTTTGGAATAGGGGCACGACTGCCACATTTTGTAGGTGGATAATCTGGCGTCATTCTGGTTTGCTTGGTACGCCTCCGTTGAGAGTCGCCTTTCCCCGGGCTTGATAGACCGCTTTTAAGTTTTCTCATGAGAGTGGTCGTAGGAGCGGTTTTGTGGGTCAGATCACGGTTTTCGGCGGGCCTGAGCGTCGTCGACGCTGGCGTGAGGACGAGCGGGCGAAGATTTTGGCGGAGGCATCCACGCGCGGTGCCTGCGTGGTACAGGTAGCCCGGCAGTATGATGTGTCGACGCATTGGTCTACACTTGGCGCCGCAAAGCTGGACACCTCGAAAAACTCTGGCGTTTGATAGGTCCGCATCCGATAGCCGCCGCGAGTTGTCGCGGTGCCGGGGTTCAGGCGGCGATTTCTTCGGGGGCCTGCTGCTGAGCAGCTTCCCAATGCCAAGGGAGGAGTTTGTGAAGGCGGTTTTGTGGGATGTCGGCGATCCGGGCGAGGACGTCGGTGAACCAGGCGAGCGGATCGACGTCGTTGAGCCGTGCCGTGCCGTGCCGAACAGGCTGAACATCATCGCGGCGCGCTGGCCGCCACGGTCTGAGCCCACGAACAGCGAAGTTTTCCTTCCTCGAGCAACGCTGCGCAGTTGGCGCTCCGCGGCGTTGTTCGAGAGACATATCCGGCCATCGGCGAGGAAGGTAGTGAAGCCCGCCCAGTCGTTCTGGAGGTAGGCGATGGCCTTGGCCACGGCATCGTGACGAGAGAGCTTGCTGCGCGTCTCGTGCATCCAGCCCTCCAGTTCGGCAACGATCGGAGCGGACAGCTCCTGACGAACGGCCAGGCGCTCGGCGGCAGGCTTGCCATTGATGCCGCGCTCGATGGCAAAGAGCTGATCGATGATTTCGAGCGCCTCGGTCGCCAACGGCGAGATGAGCGGCGCGGTACCCTTCTTCCTGCGCTTGAGCTGCTGCCTGCCCTCGAGCAGGCAAGCCATTGCGGAAGCAGATATCGCAACCGTCCCGTCCTTTGCGGCGGGCCACACAAAACGCCCCTTTTCCAAACGCTTTGAATATAATGACATCCCGAGGCCGTCATGCCACAGAATTTTGCAAAGCGACCCGCTCCGGCCTTGGAAGACATACAGGTCGCCAGCGTGGACATCCTTGTTCAACGACTGCTGAACCTGCAAGGCCAGCGACCTCATTCCCCGGCGCATGTCTGTATGCCCCAGCGCGAGCCAGACCTTGCCGCCGCTCGGGACCGGGATCATCGGATCAGCGCCTTCAGAACAGCGGCGGCCACATCGGGCGGCGCCGAAGCGAAGATGTTCACGCGGCGCCCGCCAGGCAAATCCACCACAACAGTTGGCGCCGATGGCAACGGGTAGCCGCCTGCCTCGTCAAGCACGACGGCTTCGAAGAAGCCGACCTCCGCCGACGCCGAAGCGTCCTGCACTGCAGCTTTGCGGCGCCAAGTGTAGACCAATGCCGTCGACACATCATACTGCCGGGCTACCTGTACCACGCAGGCACCGCGCGTGAATGCCTCCGCCAAAATCTTCGCCCACTCGTCATCACGCCAGCGTCGACGACGCTCAGGCCCGCCGAAAACCGTGATCTGACCCACAAAACCGCTCCTACGACCACTCTCATGAGAGAACTTAAGAGCGGTCTATCACACCCAGGGAAAGCCGACTCTCAACGGAGGCGTACTGCCAGAACATCCTCATGCTTGAGCTGCCGCGCGACGATCAGCGCCAGGCACTCCCTGCTGGCCTCGTCGATGATCGTCAAAATGCGGAACTTGCGCCCGTCATGCGTGCGCCCTTCGACGAAGTCGTAGGCCCATACATGACCTGGATATTCGGACCGCAGGCGGATACAGGATCCGTCGTTGAGCCATAGGCGTCCGCGCTTTGGCTGGCGCAGCGGAACCTTCAGCCCCTCACGTCGCCAGATCCGCTCGACCCGTTTATGGTTCAACGTCCATCCCGCATGGCACAGCAATGCCGTCACCCGGCGGTAGCCATAGCGACCATATTGCTTCGCCAACGCGATGATATCCTCCGTCAGCGCCTGCTCGTCATCCGCCCCGCGCGGCACCTTGCGCTGCGTCGATCGATGCTGTCCCAGCACCCGGCAGATCCGTCGCTCGGACACCCGAAGCGCTCGTCGCACATGATCGATACAGCGTCGCCGCCGCGCGGGGCTCAGAAGTTTAGCTGCGCTGGACTACGTCTCCCCTGGCCGCCTCCTGCAGGATCAGCTTGTCCAATGTCAGGTCGGAGATCGCCCGGCGCAAACGCAGGTTCTCCTTCTCCAGATCGTTGGCTACGCCGCCCTTCGGGTCATCCGCCGAGCCTGGTCTGTCTTGAGGCCGCCATATTCCTTGCGCCAGCGATAATAAGTCTGCTCGCTGACCGCGATCCGCCAGCACGCCTCGGCCGTGCTCGCGCCCTGCGCCAGCACGATCTCAACTTCACGCAGCTTGCCGATAATCTCTTCAGGCTTGTGCTTCTTGCTCGGCATTCATCTTCCCTTTCGTGGTCCAGACCATCATAGTCTCCGGGCCACTCAGCAGGGGGCAGATCAGCTTTTACCCCCAATTTTACCCCGAGTCGCGCGCAACATTGTGAAACGTCGTGCTACGATCTGAATAAATATCGGCCAATAAACCCTTAAAATTGCAGGGTTTATTGATACATATGTGCTCTATGAATTGAAGCGTTGGTGGGCCCGGCAGGACTTGAACCCGCAACCTAGCCGTTATGAGCGGCCAGCTCTAACCAGTTGAGCTACAGGCCCCACCTGCGCTGCCGATAGGCAGCATCACGCCGCTTGGCAAGCCCGTCCCCGCACAGGGACTGCGGCAATGAGTTGATCGAGGTTGGCGGCGGTAACGCCGCGGCGGGCCAGATGCGCCAGCACGCCGTCCCACCAGCGGTAAAAGGCAGTCCGATCACCCTCATTACGGACATAAGGCGTATGTCCAGGCTCCAGCGTGGGGGAATGGAAGCTGAAATTCAGCACGCGCATGCCCTCATCAATCAGCGCGTCGATCGCCGATATCGCCTCATGCAGCGGCACGCCTTCGGGGGTCAGCGGGATACGGCTGAGCATCCGGGCGCGCGACAGCGCGCCCGCCAGCGGCCCCATCGCTTGGGCGGCGCGGTACAGACGCTCCCCGCCGCCGCGCAGCAATCCGGCAAAGGCGGTGGACAACGGCAGTTCGATAAGCGACCGGGTAGGCCCCGCCCAATAGGGATGTTGCGGCAGGCCATGGAAATCGGGGCCATGCTGGTGGCTGTAATCGAACCGACTACGCACCGAACTGTCGAGGCGAAAACCCGCCTCCTCCAGCAAGCGAGCGCTGCTGACGCCAACACCATAGCGCCCAGCGCGATAGGCGATGGGGCGGCGGCCGAACCGCTCCTCGATGCGCTGGCACAGTGCCTCCAGCTTGGCGCGCTCGACCGTTTCGGGCAGGAAGCCGACATAGCTGTTGGCGGCGTTCACATCCTCGACATGCGGCGGATTGACCCAGGGGTGGAGATGCGCGCCGATATCGGCCGCGCCATCGCTGAGCCATTGTCCCATCATCACGGCGGCGGCATCGCTGTCGATAACCGGATAATCGGTAACATAAATAGGCTTGACCCCGGCGGCCGCGAAATAGGCCTGGCCGCGCGCCATGCCCGCCAGCGCAGTGACGCGATTGCTGGTGCGGCTGAAGGGCGCATCCCAGTCAAACTCTTCCTCGGTATCGACGAACAGCGTGAAACGGGTGCCAAAGGCGGGGTCGAGGGCGATCATGTCCTGCGCCAGCGGCGGCTGGAGCAGATTGCCATCATGAGGTTGAACGGTCATGTCGCATCCCTATCGCCCAATGGTTGCGATAGGGTTTCCTGCCCCCCTTCAGACTTGGCTTCAGGCCTGGCCCGTCAGGCGTGATCGGCCAGACCGCTGGCGACCGCGACCGCGGGGATGGTGAGCAACAGCCGCCCCGGTTCGATCGTCAGTCCGCCACCGCATGTTGCAGCCAGACCGCGGATCAGCCGCAGCGAAAAGCCCAGGCCCAGCAAAGGGCCATCGACCCAATCGCCGCTGGAATCATAGCCGGGATCGAGCAGTTGCGCCTCGTCCATGCCGATCAACGTGGAGGGACGATCGATGGCGAAGGCGACGCGCCCGGCCGCGCCGTCCGGCTGGAACCAGCAGGCGCCGGTCACCGCTTCGGCGGCGGGCGCGACCGAAATGGCGGTGCGCAGCAGATGCTGCACCATCCGTTCGCCCTGCACCGGATCGATCCGCACCTGCGGCAGTCCGGGCGCGACAGCGATGTCGATATCAATGGCGCTTTGGTCGCGGAAGCGTGTGGCGACCTGCGTAATCAGCAGCGCCGGATCGATCAGCTGAGGCATAGTCGCGCCGTCGCCGCGGGATACCCTGGCCGCCAGATCCAGATCGTCGAACGCCGCGAGCAGGTGGCGCGCATCGACCGCGATCTTGCCCGCCATGTCGCGATACTGGATGCCGGCCGCACCGAACAGTTCCTGCTCGATGATCTCGGCAAAGCCCAATATGGCGTTCAGGGGCGTGCGCAATTCATGGACAAGTTGTCGCAGCGAGTCGGCCGACAGCCCGGCAATGGCCATCGCCGCAGGCTTGGGTTCGCTCGCGACTTCGTGCAGGAACGGGCGACGCGCCTGTCCACGATAGCCTTGGAAACGGCCTGAGCGCGTGTCGAAAAACGGGGTTGCGGACAGACGCCACTCGCCCGCCATGGCCCCGCCGACGATCGTATAGCGCCCATTTTGGAAGCCGCTGCGGCGTGCGAAGGCACCGGTGACATGGGCGTCGGGTCCGCTGCCGCCTTCGAGCGCGACATCGCCTAGCGTCAGGCCGATCAGCGCGGCGCGTGGTCCCTGGTCGATCCACAGGATGATGCCCTCTGCATCGGTTTCGAACGCGAAATCGCGGGGCGCGACCTCCCTGACCGGAAAAGTGTCGGCATTGGCGGCCTCCGGCGGCTTTCGCGTGCTGGTGTAGCGCGCGATCCGATCGACCAGGTTGCGAATCTGACCTTCGTCGCCCGGCTGTGGGCGCAGCGGCGTCACCGTCGCGGATGCTTTTGGCTCGACCGGCAATGGGTCGGGTTCCGCCAGCATCTCCGGCGTCAGGATCATGTCGCTGTCGCCGACCATATCCTGCCGCGCTGTGGACAGCACCAGATCATGCGCGCCAAAGGCTTCGAGCGCCTGCCGGGTCGCCGGTCCGATATCGCGCCGGCCGCGCAAGACACCCCGCGCCGTGGGCGTCAAATGCGGCAGCAGGTCGATCCAGGCCGCCTCCGGCAATTGCGCGCGCGCCGTGGCGGCGGCGGCGATCGAGGGCCGATCATTGGCGAAGAAGGCGACCAGGCTGGGCGAACGCAGGCGGCCACCCAGTTCCACGACGGTCGCGATTCGCTGCGTTTCGGTCAGTTGCGGCCGCAGGGCGGATAGCCGGTCAAGCAGCGCGCCACGCTCCGGCATGGCCATGGCGGGCCGATCCGGCCGATCCCGCTGAGCGAGCAGATCGACACATTGACGCCACAACGTCACCGCGCCCAGCCCGCTACGGTCCTGCGCCGCCAGCACTGTCTGCATCAGATCGTCGAAACGCACCAAAATCCCCAAATCATGCGGGTTATCAGCCTGTGTCCCGCAGCGCACGGATACAGCCCCGATCATCGATAGGCGCTCCACGCGGAAAGGAAAAGGCCCCCATGCCGCGAACGAAAGCGATCGTCGCATAGTGGGACAATTGCATTGCCCTGAAACATTATTATGATGGGTCGCATAAACAGGACAGGAAATAAGCGAAATAATGGCCGGCCCCAATATCGACGACATCGACATGCAGATCCTGGGCGAACTGCAACAGGACGGCAGGATGACCAATGTGGAATTGGCGCGCAAAGTCGGCCTGACCGCCCCGCCCTGCCTGCGCCGCGTGCGTGCGCTGGAGGAAGCCGGCGCGATCAAATCCTATCATGCCGTCGTCGACCCGGCGATGCTGGGCTATACTATCACCGTGTTCGCCATGGTCAGCCTGAAAAGCCAGGCGGAAGCCGATCTGAAGGCGTTTCAGGACCATGTCGCATCTCTGCCCGAAGTGCGCGAATGTCATATGCTGAACGGCGAAATCGACTTCATCCTGAAAGTCGTGGCGCGCGACCTGCAAAGCTTCCAGCAATTCCTGACGTCGAAGCTAACGCCGGCGCCCAATGTGGTCAGCGTCAAGACGTCGCTGACCATTCGCACATCCAAGAACCAGCCCGGCGTTCCCCTGCCCGTCTGAACCCAGACGGGCAGGAAGCCGGCACGGTCAGCCGGCCTTGCGATCCTGATGCTGCGCCCAGGCGGTCCAGAAGCCCGCAATCGCACTCCAAGGACCGCTCACCTGCGCCAGGGTCGCCTGGGCGTTGGGCAGGTCGCCAGACCGCGCCAGCGCCACGCCCAACCGCGCATTGGCGCGCCCTTCGTCAACCCCGCCCTTGGTCAGCGCCAGTCGATATTGCTCGACCGCCTGCGGGAATTGGCCGAGCGAGAAATAGCTGTCCGCGACGGCCAGCGCATCCTTACCGTTGCCTGCCGCCGCAGCCTTTTTCGCCATGGCCGGCAAAGCGACGATTTCCTTGGTCGCCTTGGGCGTGACGCTCTTGAGCAACTGGCTGGTCACGCTCTGGGTGGAGGTCAGCTTACCCGCCTTGCGGCCGGATTCGATGATCGCCTTGGCTTCGGAATAATAGCCTGATTTCTCGGCCGCCTGCGCATAGGCCTGATAGTCCCGCTCGCTCGCCATCGCGCCATTGGCCGCCTGCAGACGATAAAGATCGAGTTGTAGTTGCGGCTCCAGTTCGGCCGCCGACTGGTAATTGACCAGCGCTGACCGCCACTCCTCCTTGCCATCCCGCTGGTTCAGCCGGTCGCGATAGAGTTGCCCGACGTCGGTCCAGTCGCCAGCCTGATAGGCCATGGAGATCGCCCGATCGATCCATGCCAGCGGCACCGGCTGACCCGATGCCTTCTGACGGGCGATAGCCTCCTGCACGAAGGGGCGGGCTTCCTTGGGCTTGTTGCGGCGCAGGGCGATATCGGCGCGCAACATGGTCGCGTCGATGCCGTCATAACCCAGGGTCTTGGCGTAATCGAGTTGCGCGGTGGCATCCGTATAATTGCCGACCATGTAGGACAGATAGGCCGCGACATAGCGCAGCCGCGGCGCTTCGCTGCGCGGCAGAGCGGTTGTCTTGAACATGTCGGTCAGTGCGATGCGTTCGGCCTGCACATCGCGGCGTTGCGCCGCGAGTTGGAAGCGCATGCCCGCCGCTACATAGGATTCGAAATCATTGGTGGGGCTGAGCGATGCGATACGCGCGCTGGCCGTCGCCGCGTCGCGCGCCTTCAGCGCGGTTTCGGCAGCCTGCGCTTCGGCGCGAAAGGCGTCGGACATCTCGATCGGCGGGCCAGCCACCACCGGCACTTTCTTTTTCGCTGCTACAGGGGTTGCCGCCATAGCGAAAGCAGCCGCCAGCGCCGCCAGCGGCAGACGGGAAATCTTGATATCGATGCGCATGGGCCGCCCCGGCCTCCCCCAGAATAATAGTCGTTCCAGAATAATAGTCGTTAAAGCGCATGGGCGCGCGGCAACCGCGCGCCCATGCGTAATCACGCGCCCTTGGTGCCCAGATAGGCGAGCCACAGGCCAGCCACCTGCTTGCGCGAACCGGCCTGCACCGCTTCGAACGCGGCCTTCGCGCCCGCGTTGTCGCCGCCCAGCGTTTTAGCGATGCCAAGGCGCGAGTTGATCTCGTCCGCTTCCACGCCGCCCTTCTGCTTGGCGAGTTCGAACATGGCGGCAGCCTTGGTATAATCGCCATAGCCCAGATAGGCGTCGCCAGTGGCCGCGGCGATCTTGCCATTGGCGGCCTTTTGCGCATCGGCTTCCGCCGCGCCCAGCGTGCTCTTGTCGCCCGCGATCTTGGGCACGGCGGTCTGATAGAGGTCAGCGCCCTGGGTCGCGCTCAGCACGCCCTTGGACCGACCGGCGTCGATGGCGGTCTTGACCTCTCCATAGATGCCGGTCTTCGACGCCATTTCGGCATATTCGGTATAATCGGCCGCAATGACCAGACCGCCGGAAACCGACAGAAGGCGCAGGACGTCGAGATTCTCGCGGTTCGAAATATTGGGATTGGCGCGCTGGAACAGGCGCACCAGCGTCCGCAGATTCTGGCCGCTGGGTTCAGCCTGATAGGCCATCTTCGCCCATTCGGTCACGTCCGGCAGCTTGGCCGCCTCGGCCCGGCTGACACCGATCTGATACCATTGGGCCGGAACCTGTTGGCCCGCAGCCTTCATCGCGTCGGCCGCGGCCTTCAGCGCCGTCAGACCCTGTTGGTTGAAGCCGCGCGCAGGCTCGACCGAACCATTGCCAGTGCCGGCTTTCCCGAAATAGGCCTGGGCGATCGTGGGCTGCACCGATTCCGCCTTGTAACCTGCCGCAAGCGCCGCTTGGCCGCGCTGGATCGCGACGTCGTAATTCTTGGCAGCCATCGCCTGATCGGCGGCGATCGCATTGAACTGGCCAGCCTGTTCGGGCGGGGTCAGGCCGCTGTCGAGCATCTGGTTGAGCGCTTCGCCCTGCAATGCGGTATCCTTGGCCCCGATCGAGGTGTTCAGCTTGATCGCGCCGATCTGATATTTGTCGTCATTGGACGTGGCCTTGCTGTCCGCTTCGGCGAGCGCAGCCTTTGCACCGGCGAAATCCTGGGCTTCTGCGGCCTTCTGCGCGGTTTGCAGCGCCTTTATGACGTCAGGCGACACGTTGAGCTTTGGACCAGCCTTCTTTTCTTCCTTCTTCGCGGCGAAGGCAGGCGCGCTGATCGCGCCACCGGTCATCGCCAAAGCCAGCGCGAGCGCCACCGGGGTAACAAAACGCATGATCATCATCTCCTCTGAGCGCCTGATGGGGGGACATCAGGCGACTTTTCTCGGTTGAGCGCCGATTAGGGGTCGGCGCGTGAATGGCCATTGAACAAGCCGATATCGTCGGACTTTGCAACCGTTATACAGCCACTTCGTTCCACTTGCGAACACATCCGCTCCCTGTAACGTCCTGGTTGCACATGCGGGCGCGCGGGCTTGGCCAAGGGGTGACAGATTTGTTTCGCTCGGCTAGGGGTTGAGCAACAGAATCCATCCTGAAAAAAAGAGAATCGCATTGACCGACGAGACTGTCCTCGCCGACCCTTCGGACATCAGCCCCATCTCCATCGTGGAGGAGATGAAGGCAAGCTATCTCGATTACGCCATGTCCGTCATCGTGGCGCGCGCCCTGCCGGACGTGCGCGACGGGTTGAAGCCGGTTCATCGCCGCATTCTTTTCTCCGCCCAGGAATCGGGTTTCGTCTACAACCGCCCCTATCGCAAGTCCGCGCGCTTGGTCGGTGAAGTCATGGGTAAGTATCACCCGCATGGCGACAGTTCGATCTACGACGCCTTGGCGCGCATGACGCAGGACTGGTCGATGCGGGTGCCGCTGATCGACGGCCAGGGTAACTTCGGTTCCATGGACCCCGATCCGCCAGCCGCCATGCGCTATACCGAAGCGCGCCTGGCGAAGGTCGCGACCGCGTTGCTGGACGATCTGGACAAGGACACGGTCGACTTCACGCCCAACTATGACGCGTCGGAAAGCGAGCCGCAGGTTTTGCCCGCGCGCTTCCCCAACCTGCTGGTCAACGGCGCAGGCGGCATCGCGGTCGGCATGGCGACCAATATCCCGCCGCATAATTTGGGCGAAGTGCTGCGCGCCTGCCTCGCCTATATCGATAACCCGGCGATCACGACCGACGAACTGATCGCGATCGTCCCCGGTCCCGATTTCCCGACAGCACCGCTGATCCTGGGCCAGTCGGGCGCGCGCAGCGCCTATCATACCGGGCGCGGCTCCATCATGATGCGCTCGCGCCATGTGATCGAAAGTGGACGCGGCGACCGGGAATCCATCGTCCTGACCGCCATCCCTTACCAGGTCGGCAAGAACGGCCTGGTCGAAAAGATTGCCGAAGCCGCCAAGGACAAGCGGATCGAGGGCATTAGCGACATTCGCGACGAATCGAACCGCGAAGGCGTGCGGATCGTCATGGACCTGAAGCGCGACGCGACGCCGGAAGTCGTGCTGAACCAGTTGTGGCGCAACACGCCTGCCCAGTCGAGCTTCCCGGCCAATATGCTGGCGATCCGCGGGGGCCGCCCCGAATTGCTGGGCCTGCGCGAGATTATCGAAGCTTTCGTCAAGTTCCGCGAAGAGGTCATCACCCGTCGCACCAAGTTCGAACTGAACAAGGCGCGTGACCGCGCGCATATCTTGCTGGGCCTGGTCGTCGCGGTCAGCAACCTGGACGAGATGGTCAAGATCATCCGCGGATCGTCCAGCCCCGCCGAAGCGCGCGAAAAGCTGTTGGCGATCGAATGGCCGATCGGCGAGATCGCGCCTTACCTGCGCCTGGTCGAAGCAATCGAGAGTGACGTCCATGGCGACGTCTACAAACTGTCGGACATTCAGGTCCGTGCGATCCTGGACCTGCGCCTGCATCGCCTGACGGCGCTCGGCCGTGACGAGATCGGCAAGGAACTGTCCGAACTGGCCGAAGCGATTGCCGAATATCTGGCGATCCTGGGCGACCGGGTTAAGCTTTATGCGGTGATGCGCGAAGAGTTGGAGGCGATCGAAAAGGAATTTGCGACCCCGCGCCTGTCGGAAATCACCGCCGCTGCCGACGGGATAGAAGACGAGGATCTGATCGAGCGCGAAGAGATGGTCGTCACCGTCACCGTGCAAGGCTATATCAAGCGCACCCCGCTCGAAAGCTTCCGCGCGCAGGCGCGCGGCGGCAAGGGCCGGTCCGGCATGGCGACCAAGGATGAGGACGCCGTCACCGAAATGTTCGTGACGTCGACCCATACGCCGGTGCTGTTCTTCTCGACCGCCGGCAAGGTCTATCGCATGAAAGTGTGGCGCCTGCCCGAAGGCGGCCCAGCGACGCGCGGACGGCCGATGGTCAATCTGCTGCCGCTCGGCCCCGGCGAAACCATCCGCACCGTGCTGCCGCTGCCCGAGGATGAGGATAGCTGGAAGGACCTGCATGTCATGTTTGCGACTGCGAACGGGACAGTTCGCCGCAATAGCATGGATGCCTTTGCCAACGTGCCCAGCAACGGCAAGCTAGCGATGCGCTTCGACGAAGGCAGCGACGATCGCCTGATCGGCGTGGCGCTGCTGACCGAGGAGGATGACGTCCTGCTCGCCACCCGCCAGGGCAAGGCGATCCGCTTCGCCGCGACCGACGTCCGGGAATTCCAGAGCCGCACCTCGACCGGTGTGCGCGGCATGACGCTAAAGGACGATGACGAGGTTATTTCCCTGTCGATCCTCAAGGGCTTCGACGCTACCCCGGACGAACGCGAGGCCTATCTGCGCGCCGCGCCGTGGAAGGATAATGACGCGGAATCGACCCTGCCGGCCGAACGCGCCGCGCAATTTGCCGCGGCGGAACAGTTCATCCTGACCGTTTGCACAAATGGCTATGGCAAGCTGTCGTCCGCTTATGATTATCGCCGCACAGGCCGTGGTGGTCAGGGCATCACCAATATCGACAATATCGCCCGCAACGGGTCGGTCGTCGCCAGTTTCGCCGCCACCCAGGCGGACCAGTTGATGCTGGTCACCGACCAGGCCAAGTTGATCCGCATGGGCCTCGACAGCCTGCGCGTCATCAGCCGCAATTCGGCGGGCGTCCGCCTGTTCGATGTGGCCAAGGACGAGCATGTCGTGAGCGCCGCCAAGATCGAGGAAAGCGAAGAGGCCGAACCGACCGAGGCAACACCGGACGCATGAGCGACCTTTTCGCCTACAAGGTGCTGACGGCGGCGCAATATGACCAGTTCAAGGCCGACGGCGTGTTCAAGGGCGCACCGATCGACCTGAGCGATGGTTATATCCATATGTCGACCCGCGATCAGGCGGCCGAAACGGTGGCCAAGCATTTCGCCGGGCAGGATCGGCTGGTCATGCTGATGATCGATCTGGCGCCGTTCGGCGACGCGGTACGATGGGAGGAATCGCGCGGCGGCGCGCTGTTCCCGCACCTTTATGCCGACCTGCCGATCGGCGCGGTCGCGGGCAAGGTCGTGCTGCGCATCGGCGACGATGGGCGGCATCAGTTTCCGGCGGGATTTTAACCCCGGAAACGGGCTTTCGATCTGTTCGCTCTAACGGTGATTGATTAGCGGGTGCGTTCCATATGCACCACCCGGCCGCGCCGGACGCGATAGTCCCAGCCGCCCCAGCGGATATGGTTGGACATGACCGCCATCGCCTGCACCGCCAGATGCGCCCATGTCACCGCGAACGGTGCCGCCATGTCCCACAGCAGCGATCGCCGTGCCTTTGCCGCCTGTTCCGGCTCCAGCACCGCGCCGATGATGGAGCGGCGCACCAGCGCCCGGCTCCACGCTGCGCCATAGCCGATCGTCACCGCGATCCATCCGCCCCAGCCCAGCGCCCAGGCCCAAGCCCCGGCCTGCACCGCCACCACCCCGGTCGCCAGGCCCCACATACCGATGCTGTTGGTGGCGATATGGCGATATTGGCGAACGCCGAAATCCAGCAGGTCGGCCATCCGCCCTTCCAGCGGGCTGGCAACCAGCAGGTCGCGCACCGGCCGCAGCCGCAATTTCGCGCGCCAACCTGCGAGGCCAATCGTCATGTCGTCGGACAGACGACCGGCCAGCGCCTCGTCCAGATCCAGCCGGTCCGCCACAACCCGCGTCAAGGCCATCGCCCCGCCCCAGGGCATGGTCGCGCTGGCGAAGCGCGGCAGCGTCGCCAACTGCAACTCGACCGCGCCGACCAGCGTCGCCATCGCCCCGCGTTCCGGCAGCAGCAGGCGATAGCCGGTGACGATATCGGCCTTGCCCCGCACCAGTGGGAAGAGCAATCGCCCGACCAGCCGCACCGGCGGCTCGATATCGGCGTCGATGAAGATCAGGTAGCGATCGTCGGCACGTAAAGCCCGCAGCGCCGCGCGCAGCTTGTGGACCTTGCGCCCCTCACCCTGTGCCATGCCCGCTGCGACGAGTTGCACCCAGTCGCCTTCGCGCGCCGCCAGCGCGTCGGCCGCCGGGCAGGTGCCCGACGTCGCCAGCAAAAGCCGGAACGACGCGCTTTGGGCCTTCAGCCGCGCGATCAGCGCATCGCCGCCATCCCAATCGTCACGGACGCTAAGGATCACGACTACGCCATCGGGCGCTTCTTCCTGCCGGTCCATCGGCAGATGGTGCCTGTAATGAAGCACGCCTGCCAGCGTCAGCATCTGGAGGATGATCCAGAACCAGATCATGATGTTCGCACGCCCCTTTACCGTCACTTATGCTGCTGTATGACTCTCCACCATGCTGTCCAATCCCTTTCTCTTCACCCTGTTGCGTTTGCTGCCCGCGCGACTGGCGTCCTGGCTCGGCGGATGGCTCTCGGCGCATGTCGCGCGGCCCCGGATGAAACTTCGCGATGCCCGCGCGCGCGCCAATCTGGCCCTGCTGCGGCCCGATCTGGACGAGGCGGAGCGGGAGCGGATATTGACGCGGCGCTGGGAAAATATCGGACGGACGCTGGGCGAACTGGCCAATATCGACCGGCTGGTCAGCCCCCACCATGTCAGGGTGCAGGATGCGGCGGGCTATCAGGCGGTGCTGGACATGCCCGGACCGATGATTTTCCTGACGACCCATATCGGCAATTGGGATCTGATGGCCGCGCATCTGAAGGCCGCGACCGACCGACCGCCGCTTGGCGTCTATGACCCGCCCGACAATGAAAGAGTGGCGGCGCAGCTCAAGCGCGCGCGGCAAAGCTATATGGGCGAGGCGATCACGGGCAGCGGCGGCGCGGCACGCGGAATAGTGCGCCACCTGACCAAGGATCGGGCGATGCTCTATATTTTGGTCGATGAGCGGCGCGATGGCCAGGTCTGGTTCCCGCGCTTTGGCCGCGCCCTGCCGCCATCGGGCAATCTGTCGGTCGCGCTGCGGCTGGCGCGCAAGTCGGGTGCGCGCTTCACGCCCTTCTATCTCGCCCGCACCGGCGGCCCGCATTTCGACCTGCACTGGCATCCGCCGCTCGATCCGGCGCAGATGAGCGATGACGCGATCGTCGCTACCGTGGACGATTATCTGGGCAAGGCCTCTATCGCTCATGCCGACGAATGGCTGGCGCTGCACGATATGGACCTGACCTTGCCCGGCCATGGCCCAGTCCTGCCGCTATGATCCCTCGGCCATGTGACTTGGCGACGGATCGCCGCTAAAGCGCGGGACATGTCCCGACTCACGATCAAGATTTGCGGCTTGTCCACGCCCGAAACGGTGGGCGCGGCGGTCAGCGCTGGGGCGAGCCATATCGGCTTTGTCCATTTCGCCAAAAGCCCGCGCCATGTCGAGGCCGACCAGATTCGCGGCCTCGCCGCCCATGCCCCCGCCCATATCGAAAAGGTCGGCGTCGTCGTCGATCCGACCGACGAGATGCTGGGCGAACTGGTCGGCACCGGGGCGCTCACCGCGCTGCAATTGCATGGCAAGGAGAGCCCGCAGCGCGTCGCCGCCATCCGCCAGCGGTTCGGCCTGCCGGTGTGGAAGGCGATAGCGGTCAAGACCCGCGCCGATATCGATGGCGCCACCGCCTATGTGGGCGCGGCCGACCTGTTGCTGTTCGACGCCAAGACGCCAGACGGCGCGGCGCTGCCCGGCGGCATGGGGCTTCGCTTCGACTGGACGCTGCTGCGCGGCCTGGCCATCCCGGCCCTATGGGGGCTGTCTGGCGGTCTTTCGAGCGACAATGTGGTGGAAGCGATCCGTATCAGCGGCGCGCCCCTGATCGATGTTTCTTCCGGCGTCGAAAGCGCGCCGGGCATCAAGAGTGTGGACAAGATCATGGCCTTCTGCAAAGCGGTGTCCGCATGTTGACGCAGACATCCTTCGTGATGCGCATCGGACAACGATGGCGCTGATCGCTTCCTTTTCATCGAAGCGAACGCCCAACTCTGTCCCCGGAAAGACTGAAACCATGACCGACATCATTAGCTTGCCCAACAGCCTGCGATCGCAGCCCGACGCCAATGGCCATTTCGGTGCGTTCGGCGGCCGCTACGTGGCCGAAACGCTGATGCCGCTGATCCTGGAACTGGAAAAGGTCTACAAGACCGCCAAGGCCGATCCCGCCTTCGACGCCGAGTTCGCAGAATTGATGCGCTCCTATGTCGGCCGCCCCAACCCGCTTTATTATGCGGGGCGGCTGACCGAGGCGCTGCGCGCCAAGGCGCAGCCGGGCAAAGGCGCGAAAATCTACCTCAAGCGCGAAGAACTGAACCACACCGGGGCGCACAAGATCAACAATTGCATCGGCCAGGCGCTGCTTGCCCGGCGCATGGGCAAGAAGAAGGTCATCGCCGAAACGGGCGCGGGCCAGCATGGCGTCGCCACCGCGACCGTCGCCGCCCTGTTCGGCATGGAATGCAAGATCTTCATGGGCGCCAAGGATGTGGAGCGGCAGAAGCCCAACGTCTTCCGCATGAAGCTGCTGGGCGCAGAAGTGATCCCGGTCCATTCGGGGTCATCGACGCTCAAGGATTCGATGAACGACGCGCTGCGCTACTGGGTGTCGAACGTGCATGACACTTTCTACATCATCGGGACCGCTGCGGGTCCGCACCCCTATCCCGAACTGGTGCGCGATTTCCAGTCGATCATCGGCAAGGAAACCCGCGCACAGATCATGGAGGCCGAAGGCCGCCTGCCCGACATGCTGATCGCGCCGGTCGGTGGCGGCTCCAACGCCATCGGCCTGTTTCATCCGTTTCTGGACGATCTGGAAGTCGCGATGATCGGCGTCGAAGCGGCCGGCGAAGGGCTGGACGGGAAGCATGCCGCGTCGCTGGCTGGCGGCGTGTCAGGCATATTGCATGGCAACCGCACCTATCTGTTACAGGATGAAGACGGCCAGATCACGGAAGCGCACAGCATTTCCGCCGGCCTCGATTATCCCGGCATCGGGCCGGAACATAGCTGGTTGCACGAGATTGGCCGGGTGCAATATATGCCGATCAGGGATGACGAGGCTCTGACCAGCTTCCAGACGCTCAGCAAGCTGGAAGGCATCATCCCCGCGCTTGAGTCCGCCCATGCGGTTGCCGCGGCCGAGCAGATCGCGCCGACGCTGGACGCAGACAAGATCATCGTCATCAACCTGTCGGGTCGGGGGGACAAGGATATCTTCACCGTCGCCGACGCGCTGGGAGTGGAGATGTGAATATGGATCGTCTGGCTTCCCGCTTCGCCGTATGCAAGTCGCAGGGTCGCGCCGCGCTCATCACCTTCGTCACCGCTGGCGACCCGGACGTCGCCGCGACACCAGCCATACTCGATGCGCTGGTCGCGGGCGGCGCGGACATCATCGAACTGGGGATGCCCTTCACCGATCCGATGGCCGATGGCCCCGCGATCGAACTGGCGAACCTGCGCAGCCTGGGGTCGGGCACGAAGACCAAGCATATCTTCGCCCTCGCCGCCGACTTCCGCGCGCGTCACCCCGATACGCCGCTGATCCTGATGGGCTATGCCAATCCGATGCTGATCCGCGGCGGTGACTGGTTCGCCGACCAATGCAAGGCCGCCGGCGTCGATGGCGTGATCTGCGTCGACGCGCCGCCAGAGGAAGATGCCGAGATCGGCCCTGCCCTGCGCGCGGCTGGTGTCCATCTTGTTCGCCTGGCCACCCCCACGACCGATGCGGCGCGCTTGCCGACCGTGTTGAACGGCGCCAGCGGCTTCCTTTATTATGTCTCGGTCGCAGGCATCACCGGCAAACAGTCGGCAGCCCAAGCATCGATCGAAATAGCGGTCGCAAAGCTCAAGGCCGCAACCGACCTGCCGATCGCGGTCGGTTTTGGCGTGCGCGGTCCGGAGCAGGCCGCCGCCATTGGTCGGATCGCCGACGGCGTGGTCGTTGGTTCCGCCATCGTCGATATCATCGGGTCGCATGGCGACGCCGCCGCGCCCTTCGTCCAGACCTTCGTCGCCGCGCTGCGCGACGCCCTTCACATTCGGGAGACAGCCGCATGAGCTGGATCAACCGCGTTCGTAACGCCCTGCCCTTCACAAAGAAGGAAAGCACCGCTGAAACGCTGTGGCACAAATGCTCGTCCTGCCATGAGATGATCTTCATCAAGGAATGGGAAGAGAATCTGTCGGTCTGCCCCCGCTGCGACCATCATGGCCGGATCGGCCCGTCGGAACGGTTCGAGCAGATATTGGACGCCGGCTTCATCCTGCTGCCGACGCCCCATGTGCAGGAAGACCCGCTCAAATTCCGAGATTCCAAGCGCTATCCCGACCGGATCAAGGCCGCCCGCGCCGCGACCGGGGACCAGGACGCCCTCATCAACGCGCGCGGCGCAATTGATGACGTGCCTTTGGTGATGGGCGTGCAGAATTTTGCCTTCATGGGCGGTTCCATGGGCATGGGCGTGGGCGCGGCCTTCATCCAGGGCGTCAATGACGCGATCGCCCATAAATGCCCCTATGTCATCTTCACCGCCGCCGGCGGCGCGCGGATGCAGGAGGGGATATTGTCCCTGATGCAGATGCCGCGCGCGACCGTGGCGATCCAAAAGCTGCACGCAGCGGGCCTGCCCTATATCGTCGTGTTGACCGATCCGACCACCGGCGGCGTGACGGCCAGCTACGCCATGCTGGGCGATATCCAGATTTCGGAACCCAATGCGCTGATCGGTTTTGCCGGCCAGCGCGTGATCGAAAGCACGATCCGCGAAAAACTGCCCGAAGGCTTCCAGCGCGCCGAATATCTGCTGGACCATGGCATGATCGACATGGTCGTCCATCGCAGCGAATTGCGCGACACGCTGGCGCGAGTCATCGGCTATCTGACGCCCCGCGCGGCGGATTGAACCAGCGCTCGCGCTAAAAGGGGACAAGCGCGCCATGGCCGACCATGCGGTTTCGGACGATGCACAGGTGCAGGCGCAACTGGACCGGCTCTGGTCGCTGTCTCCCGGCGCGGACATATTGGGGCTGGAGCGCATCACCGCGCTGCTGGAGCGGCTGGACGATCCGCATCGCGCGCTGCCGCCCGTCTTCCATGTTGCGGGGACCAATGGCAAGGGGTCGACCTGCGCCTTCCTGCGCGCGGCGATGGAAGCGGACGGAAAGACCGTCCATGTCTTTACCTCCCCCCATCTGGTGCGCTTCAACGAGCGTATCCGGGTGTCGGGCCAGCTGATTTCCGATGTGCTGCTGGCCCGCTATCTGGAGCGGGTTCTGGATATCGCCGAAGGGGTGAACGCCAGCTTCTTCGAGGTGACGACGGCCGCCGCCTTCCTGGCCTTTGCCGAACATCCGGCCGACGCCTGCATCGTCGAAGTGGGTCTGGGCGGGCGGCTAGACGCGACCAATGTGATCGTCGACCCGGCGGTGTGCGGCATCGCCCAGCTTGGCATCGACCATCAGGCGTTTCTGGGCGACACGCTGGCCCAGATCGCCGCGGAAAAGGCCGGCATCGCCAAGGCGGGCGCGGCGCTGGTGACGCAGCGATACGCCGAATCGCTTTTCCCGGTGATGATGGACGCCGCCGCCCGCGCGTCCACGCGCTGGATCGGACAGGGCGATGGCTGGGACGCGGCCATCTATCGCGACCGGATGCATTATCGCGACGAGCAGGGTCGGCTGGAAACGCCGCTGCCACGCTTGGCCGGGGCGCATCAGGTGCAGAATGCCGCGCTCGCCTTCGCCATGCTGCGCCATCAAAGCGCGGTGCCCTTGTCCGAAGCCGCGCTTAAGGCCGCGCCGCTATGGGCGCATTGGCCCGCGCGGTTGCAGCGGCTGGATCGGGGACCGTTGCTAGACGCCCTGCCGCAGGACGCCACGGCCTGGCTCGATGGCGGCCATAATGCCGGCGCGGGCGAGGCGATCGGCGCCTTCTTCACCGCCGAGCGGCTGGAGGGGCATAAGCTCCAACTCGTGATCGGCATGTTGGCGAACAAGGAAGTGGACGCCTTCCTCGCGCCCTTCGCGGGCAAGGTCGCGCATATCCACGCCCTGCCGGTGCCGGGCCATGAGCATCATCCGGCCGAGCGCTTCGCCGCCATCGCCGCCCAATGGGGCATCGGCTGCACCGCCCATGCCGATGCCCGCCAGGCGATCGACGGTATCGCGGCAGAATGCGCGGCGTTCGGCGATACCGCGCCCAAGCTGCTGATCGGCGGTTCGCTCTATCTGGCCGGCGAAATTTTGCGCCTGAACGAACAACTGCCCGACTGATTATACTTGCGACTGACTCCAATAGCGTAGGATGAGCTTCTGACCCATGCAGAAGGTGCGATTCTATGGCTTATGGAGAGACTTCCCCCATCGACCTGCCCCGGCCCATTCCGGGCGGCTATGGCAATCGCCTGTTCCTGTTCGTCATGCGCCGGATGGCGACCGCGGGGGTGAATGACGCCCATGCCGCCAATGCGATGCTGGGCGCGTTCGGCCGCAGTTATCGCCGGCCACTGGTGCTGATGCGCGCGATGATGCTGGAACTGGCCCGCGCGTCGAGCCGCAAGATCCTGGTCGCGCCCTGCTGCTGCGCCCGCATGACCGCCGACGAGGCGTTGATGATGCAGGCGACGGGCGACGCGCTGCGCGATCCCAACGCGGCCTATGAACAGGTGAGCGAATTGCTGGGCAACGATCATGCGCTGGGGGCACTCACCTGCCTGCAGGCGGTGGCGCAGGCGCATAGCGACCTGGGGCGGCCGCTGGATCTCTACGCGGCGGGCTGATCCCCCGGATCGGTCGTGGCGGCGGTGCCGACGCTCGCGTCGATCAGACCCGCGCGCATCATCAGCCAGAACAGCAGGATGCCAGGCATAGCGAGCGCGGTCGTCAGCAGGTAGAAATCAACATAGCCGAACCGCTCGATCAGGGTGCCTGCGGTCGTGCCGGTCAGGAAGCGGCCGACGATGCTGGCCGCCGCCGAGATCAGCGCATATTGCGCGGCGGTGAAGCGCAGGTCGCAGAGCGCCGAGAAATAGGCGACGACGGTGACGCCGCCGATTCCGCTGGCGATATTTTCGAACCCGATGGCGCCAGCCATGCCCCAATTGCTCTTCCCCAGCGCGGCGAGCGCGGCGAAGCTGAAATTGGACACGCCCATCAGGATCAGGCTGAACAGCACGGATCGCTTCATGCCCATCCGGGCATAAAGGATGCCACCGATGAAGATGCCGATCAGATAGGCCCAGAAACCGATGCCGACGTCATAAATGACGATTTCATCGTTGGTGTAGCCCATATCGTCGAACAGCAGGCGAAAGGTCAGGTTCGCCAGCGTGTCGCCGATCTTGTGCAGCAGGATGAAGAGCAGGACGAGGAATGCGCCCTTGCGCCGGAAGAACTCAAGCAGCGGCCCGGTGATCGACGCCATCACCTCCCCCATGCCGCGCCGGGCGATGGGATCGCGATGCCGTTCCGGTTCGCCTAGGATAAGGCCGGTGAGCATTGCCGGCAGCGCAAAGGCGGCGCAGGCGAGATAAGCGCCCTGCCAGCCGATGCGGGCCGCGAGGATCAGCGCCAGAGAGCCAGCCGCCACCGATCCGATGCGCCAGCCATATTGCGACATGCCCGATCCAACGCCCAGTTGTTCGGGCTTCAAAGTTTCGATCCGATAGGCGTCAATCACGATGTCATAGGTCGCGCCGGCTGCACCGACCAGGATGGCGGCATAGGCGGTCTGCAACAGGCTGGATGTCGGATCGACCAGGGCCAGATTGGCGACCGCCGCCATGACCAGAACGCCCGCGAGCAACAGCCATGACACGCGCTGCCCCAACCGGCCGATGATCGGCAGGCGCACGCCATCGACCACCCAGGCCCAAAGCCACTTTAGATTATAGACGAGAAAGGCCAGGGTGAAGGCGGTCACGGCCTTCTTGTCGATGCCATCCTGTGCCAGTCGCGTGGTCAGCGTCGCGCCGATCATCGCATAAGGAAAGCCTGAAGAGACCCCCAGGAAGAAGGCCGCCAATGGCCCCTTTTCCGCATAGGGTTTCACGGCGTCGAGCCAGCGGCTGCGGCCCTGTATGGCGTCGGTCATGATGGCGTGCGTCCCCGGTGGTCCAATTGCGCGCCACCATATGGCCTGATCGCCGCCAGGCAAGTGTCCTGTGCCGCGATCAGTCCGCGGGCAGGAACAGGCTGAACCCCGGCGGCAGCTTGGGCCGCCTTGCGCCGCGCAGCGCGGCGTCGATCACGCCGATCGCCGCTATCAGATCGCGCGGGGCATAGGGTTTGGCGAGACAGCCCACCGCCAGCGCCTGCGCCTCGATCGGGCAGCGCCCGGTGACGAACAGGACCGGCAGGCCCAGCGCGGCAGCGTGACGGGCGACGTCGATGCCCGTTTTCTCGCCATGCAAGGCTACGTCAGCGATCACCAGGTCGACGCCGCCACCGTCCATGACCCGCACGGCATGGTCATGATCGTCGACCGTAGCCGCAATGCGATAGCCCGCCTGCGCCAGCGCATGTTCATTGTCGAAGGCGACGAGCGCCTCATCCTCCACCACCAGCACGGTGCGGATCGCCTTGCGACGCGACAGGCGCGCGCCTGCCTCTTTCAGAAGCCCGAAAAACATTTGCCGATCCGCCCTGATTCCGCCATGCACCCGATGAAACGCCGCGCCCCCGCACCCGGTTGCCCGATGGGAGGAACAAACCCCCTCACCCAAGCGCCGGAGCGGCACATTTCAGCCTGTTGCTGGCTTTACACCCATATGGGAAGTGCCAGTACCCATGAAAAGGAACCCGCCCTTGGAACCGCCGAAAAAATCAGGACCGCCCCGCAGGGCAGGACCAGGCGGCCCAAAACGCCCCACCGGCCCCGGCCGGAGCGGATCGGGCGGGCGTCCTGGCGCGCCAGCCGGACGCGGCGGAGCGCCGCGGCAGGATGAGAAGCGACAGGATGAGAGGCGTCAGGGCGATGGACGGCCGAGCGATGGCCGCCGTGGCGATGCGCGCCCGACTGCGGGACCGCGGGGCGACGCCAGGTCGCGTTTCGACAAGACAGACGATAGCCGGGCCGACCGGCCGCGCAGTGATCGGGGCAGTGATCGGGGCAGTGATCGGGGCAGTGATCGGGTTCGTCCCGACCGCGTTAAGGCCGACGGTGCCGGGTCAAGGCCTGCAACGAGTGCAGGAGCACGCGATGCCACCAGCGCACGCCCTGCACGTGGCGCGGTGCCACAGGATGCCAGCGACAAGCCGCGCGTAGCCCGCAGCGAAGGCGATCGGAGCGATCGCCCCCGCACGGAGCGCGGTCGGCCTGATCGTGCCCGGCCCGATCGGGCGCGGGGCGATGCGCCCCGGTTCGCGGCCAAATCCTATCCGCCGCGCAAGCCCAGGGGCATAGGACCGACCCAGACCACCAATCCCCACCCGGCCCGCGCGGCGGCGGCCAGCGACGGCAAGGGCGAGCCGCAGCGCATTTCCAAGCTGCTGGCCCGCGCCGGGGTCGCCTCCCGCCGGGAGATTGAGCGGATGATCGAGGAAGGCCGCGTCGCCAAGGATGGCGTGGTGATCGATACGCCCGCGACGCTGCTGACGTCGCTGCATGGCGTGACCGTCGATGAAGTCGCGATCGCCGCGCCTGCACCCATGCGCCTGTTCCTGTTCCACAAGCCGGCCGGTTTCCTGACCACCGAGCGCGATCCGGCGGGGCGGCCGACCATCTACGACCGGCTGCCCGCGGACCTGCCGCGGTTGATGCCGATCGGCCGGCTGGACATGAACACCGAAGGCCTGCTGCTGATGACCACCGATGGCGGTTTCAAGCGCGAGATGGAATTGCCCGCGACCGGCGTGCCGCGCACCTATCGCGCCCGCGCCTTTGGCGAGGTGAGCCAGCAGCAGTTGGAGGATCTGTTCGACGGGCTGGAAATCGACGGCATCCGCTATAGCGCGATCGAGGCCAATCTGGAGCGGCGCACCGGACGCAACCAGTGGATCGAAATGACCCTGACCGAAGGCAAGAACCGGGAGGTGCGCCGCGTGCTCGAACATCTGGACCTGAAGGTCAACCGGCTGATCCGCACCAGCTATGGCCCTTTCCATCTGGGCGAATTGCCGGTCGGCGCGGTGGAGGAGGTGCGGCAGAATGAACTGGAGCTGTTCCGTAAAAGCCTGAAGGACCTGAAATGAGGATCATATCGGGCCAATGGCGCGGCCGGCCGCTGACCGCGCCCAAGGGCGACGCCACCCGGCCGACGGCAGACCGGACACGCGAGGCGCTGTTTTCGATGCTGACCAGTCGGCTGGGATCGTTTGAGGGATTGGCCGTGGGCGATTTCTTCGCCGGATCGGGCGCACTGGGCTTTGAGGCGCTGTCGCGGGGCGCGGCGTCCTGCCTGTTCGTCGAGCAGGACAAGCCGGCGCTGGACGCGATCCGCGCCAATGGCGACCGGCTGGGCATTCGTCCCGACATACGGCCGTCCAGCGTGTTGTCGCTGGGGTCGGCGGCCAAGCCGCTCGACCTCATTTTCATGGACCCGCCCTATGGCACCGGCGCGGGCCAGGTGGCGCTCGACAAGCTGGGGCGGCTGGGCTGGACCAACGCTGCCAGCTGGATCAGCATCGAAACCGATAAGCGCGAGGATGTGGTCGTGAAGGGCTTTACGATCGACACGGTGCGCGACTGCGGCAAGGCGCGGATCACGCTGCTGCGGATGGAGGACTGAGCGCCTGGTTTTGCGCCTGTCCCAGCGGCCAATAGAGACAGCGAGTGCGACAGTTAAATAGCGTTTTCGCCATTCTCCACGGTAATTATTTAATTATATCAATATATTAACCGTATCCTGTTTCGATTATCGATCGATTTTGCGCTCATAAAATAGGCCGCAACCGGGCGGGGCGGGTGGTGATGGACGCCACCCGCCCGACCTACGCAGCCATTCAGCGCTGGCGGCTTTTCTTCGCTTCGCCGCGATTGACGCAACTGTCCTGTACCGTGCGCGTGCAGACCGGATAATCCTTCGCTTCAGTTGGCGGGGGCGTGACGTTGCCGCCCATGGTAACCGGATTGGCGGAGGAGCCAACGGGCGCGGCTGGGTCTTTGGGAACACCTGCTGGCGCAGGCACCATGCCCGGATCGGCCGGGACGGCGCCCGTCGGCTGACCGGCATTGGGGTCGTCCTGCGGCGGGGTTGCAGGCGTGGCGGGAGCGGCAGGCGCTGGCGGGGTCGCCAAGCCCGGATCGCTGGGCGTGGCCGGCATTGCTGGCGCAGAGGGTTCGGCGGGTGCAGATGGGGGCGTTGCCGTTGGATCGGCGGGTGGGGGCGCATCGGCGGGCGGCGGCGTCATGGCGTCACCGGGCGGCTGGCTGCTCGGCGCGGGCGTGTCTTGCGCGACGGCCATACCGCCCAAAGTGGTGAAGCTCAGCATCGCAACGCCGGCCAGCATGATGGATTTCATCGGGATCATCCTTTCCTATGTTCTTCGACCCGCAGGTCGCTCATTCTCAGACGAGCATGGCAAGAACCGGACACAGGACGTCCCCGTTCCACCGAGGCGGCAAAACGTGGCTCAGGCGCGGCCAGATGAACCGCATCGGCCGTCGAGGCCTGTCGGGTCAGGGGCCTTCGGGATAGCGATCATATTTAGGCAGTTCGTGCGCCGACGCCATCCATGGCACGGCGTCGGCCATCTGGACATGTCCCCCCGGCGGCAAGGCGGCGGCATCGTCCAGCGTCGCGCTTTGGATGTCGATCGCGCCGGGAAAGACCACCGGATTGGTGTAGAACAGGCCGGTGCCGCATGTGCCGCAGAAATGCCGGGTCGCATTGTCGGAAGACTGGTAGCGGACCGGATCGCCGGTGATCGTCACGGCGTCCTGCGGGAACAGCGCCCAGCCGACCATCGGCGCGCCGGCGCTGGCGCGGCAGTCGCTGCAATGGCAAATGGCGCTATAGGCCGGTTCGCCGGTCGCTTCATAGCGTATCGCCCCGCATTGGCATCGTCCCGTCACCATCGGCTTGCTCCCTTGCATGATTCGCCTTTTGTTCTCATAGAAGCCCTCTCACCGCAAGAGCCGCGCCCCTTGCCCCCGCTCCACCCCATGCCTAGTTGTCCAGCCATGACCGTTCCTACCCCCTCCCCCAATGATCCGCCCTATCTCGACGGGCTGAACCCGCCCCAGCGAGAGGCGGTGCTGACGACCGAGGGGCCCGTGCTGGTGCTGGCAGGCGCGGGCACCGGCAAGACCGCGGCGCTGACTGCGCGGCTGGCGCATCTGATCGGCACGCGGCGGGCCTGGCCGTCCGAAATTCTCGCGGTGACCTTCACCAACAAAGCCGCGCGCGAGATGCGGGCGCGGGTCGGCCGGATGATCGGCGACGCGGTGGAGGGGATGCCCTGGCTTGGCACCTTCCATGCGATCGCGGCCAAGATGCTGCGCCGCCATGCCGAACTGGTCGGTCTGCAATCCAATTTCACCATTCTCGACACCGACGATCAGTTGCGGCTGCTCAAGCAACTCATCCAGGCCGAAGGGGTCGACGAGAAGCGTTGGCCCGCGCGTCAGTTGGCCGGTTTGATCGACCAGTGGAAGAATAAGGGCTGGACCCCCGACGATGTCGGCGCGGGCGAGGCGGAAGGCTATGCCCATGGCAAGGGGCAGAAGCTCTATGCCGATTATCAGGCGCGGTTGCGTCAGGTAAATGCCTGCGATTTCGGAGACTTGCTGCTGCATGTTCTGACGATATTGAAGAAGCATCGCGATGTGCTGGCGCAGTATCAGGAGCGGTTCCGCTATATCATGGTGGACGAATATCAGGACACCAATAGCAGCCAATATCTATGGCTGCGGCTGCTGGCGCAGACGCGCAAGAATCTGTGCTGCGTGGGCGACGACGACCAGTCGATCTATTCATGGCGCGGTGCAGAAGTCGCCAATATCCTGCGGTTCGAAAAGGATTTTCCGGGTGCGACGATCATAAAGCTGGAACAGAATTATCGCTCCACGCCGCACATCCTGGGCGCAGCGTCCGGGGTGATCGCCGAGAATGGCAATCGCCTCGGCAAGACGCTGTGGACTGACATCGATGTGGGCGAAAAGGTGCAGGTCATTGGCGTGTGGGACGGGCCTGAAGAAGCCCGGCGCGTCGGTGAGGAGATCGAGCAAGTCCAGCGGGGCGGCGGATCGCTGGACGAGGTCGCCATCCTGGTCCGCGCCCAGCACCAGACCCGCGAGTTCGAAGATCGCTTCATCCAGATCGGCCTGCCCTATCGCATCGTCGGCGGCTTCCGTTTCTATGAGCGTGCCGAAATCCGCGATGCGCTGGCCTATCTGCGGCTGGTGAACCAGCCTGCCGACGATCTGGCGTTTGAGCGCATCGTCAATGTGCCCAAGCGCGGGCTGGGCGACAAGGCGGTGGAGAAGCTGCACCGGCTGGCGCGGGCGGAGGGCATACCATTGGCGCTGGCGGCCGCGCGAATCCTGGACACCGACGAGTTGACGCCGCAGGCGCGCCGGTCGCTGGGCAACTTCATCGGCGATCTGGCGCGCTGGCGCGACCGGGCGATGCAATTGCCCCATGCCGAACTGGCGCGACAGATATTGGACGAGAGCGGCTATACCGCGATGTTGCAGGCCGAGCGCACGACCGAAAGCGCCGGGCGGCTGGAAAATCTGTCCGAACTGGCGCGCGCGATGGAGGAATATGAGACGCTTGGGGCGTTTGTGGAGCATGTCTCTCTCGTCATGGACAATGAGGCGAAGGCGGAATCCGCCAAGATCACGATCATGACCATCCACGCCGCCAAGGGGCTGGAATATGACACGACATTTCTGGTGGGATGGGAGGAAGGCATCTTCCCATCGCAACGGGCGCTGGACGAAGGCGGCCTCAATTCACTCGAAGAGGAACGGCGGCTCGCCTATGTGGCGATCACGCGGGCGCGCAAGCGCTGCACAATCCTCCATGCCGCCAATCGCCGCATCTATGGCCAGTGGACCAGCAGCATCCCGTCGCGCTTCGTGGGCGAATTGCCGCCCGAACATGTCGAATCGGAAAGCAGCATGACCGGCGGCGCGTCGCTATGGCGCGCCAACTGGTCGGAACGGGACGACCCGTTTGCGCATGTCGGGCGCGGTGAAGGGCGCGGTCCCGGCTGGCAACGGGCGCAAACGACCGGCCAGTTCAGCCGGGAGCCGGTGCGGATCGTCGAGGCGCGGGCGTCGGCCGTGTCGCTGGGCAATAAGGGTCGCGACGACATGCGCGTGGGCCTGCGCATATTTCACCAGAAATTCGGCTATGGCTCCGTGGCGGAGATCGAGGGCAACAAGCTGGAGATCGATTTCGAGACGGCCGGGCGCAAGCGGGTGATGGACAGCTTCGTTCAGCCCGCTTGAGGGCGTCGGGCGTCCTTCGCCGTGCCGGTCATACGGATCGTCAGGATGCGGGCGGACAGTAGCACGCCGACGTCGCGTGCGAATCCTTCTATGGCCGCGATCGTCGCTGGCTCGCTGACCAGGCGCGGCGCGGGATCGATCGCGCAGAGCGTGCCGTAGAAGCTGCCGTCCGCGAGGATGACCGGGAAGGACACATAGCTTTTGAAGCCGTAGAAGATCGGCACCGGATGCTTCTGCCAAGCGATGTCGGCATCGACATGGTCGATGACCACATAATTTTCGGTCTGGCGGATTTCCTTGCAGATCGTCATCTGCATATCCAATTCCGCGCCGGGCTCCAGACCAAAGTCGATCTTGTCAAGCACCTGGCAGGCGATCCAGCGATCCTCGGTCACGCGCGCCACCGCCGCAAAGCCCATCTGCGTCACATCGCATAATTGCGTCAGGATGGCGCGGATCGCGTCATCATCGCCCTGTTCGGCGGCCTGCATGGCCAATTCTTTCTTCATGCCGCCCGCGATGGCAGGAAAGCGGCGCGTTGGCGAGTCTGAAGCGCAACGAACGCGCAACATCACGAACCGCACGAGAATTTTGTGATAAACTGGTGGAGCCTAGCGGGATCGAACCGCTGACCTCCTGCATGCCATGCAGGCGCTCTCCCAGCTGAGCTAAGGCCCCATCATGGGCGGCCCGGCCGCATCCATAGGGTCAGGCCATGTCCGGCAATGCCGTCGGCCGAAAAATTGGTGGAGCCTAGCGGGATCGAACCGCTGACCTCCTGCATGCCATGCAGGCGCTCTCCCAGCTGAGCTAAGGCCCCGTACCAATGAAGCGCCGTTGGGTCCGGCACCTCGGAGGTCGCTGCCATTAGGTGGCAGCAATCTCCTTGGCAAGAACAAATTTCAGTTAATTGTCGTCGCTGTCGTCATCGCTGGCGGCTTCGACACCCAGGTCGTCATCACCGCCCAGATCGACGTCATTATCCGGCGAATCGCCGTCGTCATCGACATCGATATCCAGATCGTCGTCGGCCGTTTCCAGCTCGCCGTCGGCCGTCTCGATCACCTTCTTGGGCGCTGCTTCCTCATAGGGGAGCGGCTGCTTCGACTTCAGTACGGGTTCGGGTTCCCAGGCGCTGCTGCAGTTGATGCAGGTTACCGGATCATCCTTGCCCAGGTCGTAGAAGCGAGTCGCGCATTTCGGGCAGGTCCGCTTCGTGCCCCATTCAGCCTTCACCATGTCCGGCCTGTTCCTTTATTCGATGCTCAAACAGATAATCACACGGCGCAACGCTTGTTGCCCGCGAAACGTGGCGCGCCTTGCCATAGCAGGATCGCGCTGTCAAAAGCCGGGCGCATTTTTTCGGTTCCACGATAATGGATACCCCGTGACTCATATAGACGACCAGCCCACCCCGATGACCTTCACCGCCGCGCCGTCGCTGGCGGGCAGCGTGACCGTGCCGGGCGACAAGAGCATTTCCCATCGGTCGCTGATGCTGTCGGCGCTGGCCATCGGCCACAGCCGGGTCGAAGGCCTGCTGGAGGGCGAGGATGTGCTGGCGACCGCTGCTGCGATGCGGGCGATGGGCGCGCAGATCGAACGCGATGCCGAGGGCGTGTGGCACATCCATGGCGTCGGCGTGGGCGGGCTGTTGCAGCCGGAGACGGCACTCGACATGGGCAATAGCGGCACATCGACGCGATTGCTGATGGGTCTGCTCGCCAGCCATGACCTGACCGCGACCTTCGTGGGCGACGCATCGCTCAGCAAGCGCCCGATGGCGCGGGTTACGCAGCCGCTGTCGCGCATGGGGGCGAGCTTCACGTCCAGCCCCGGCGACCGCCTGCCATTGACGATGAAGGGCGCCTGCCCCGCGGTGCCGCTCGACTATCGCCTGCCCGTCGCATCGGCGCAGGTGAAGTCGGCCATCCTGCTCGCCGGTCTCAATACGCCCGGCATAACCCGCGTCGTCGAGCCGATCCCGACCCGCGACCATAGCGAACGGATGCTCAAGGGATTCGGCGCGGACCTGAGCGTCGAGATCGAAGCGGACGGCACCCGGATAATCACCCTGGTCGGCGAGGCGGAATTGCAGCCGCAAAATATTGTCGTGCCGGGCGACCCCTCCTCCGCCGCTTTCCCGATGGTCGCGGCGCTGCTGGTGCCCGGATCGCAGGTGACGATCGCCAATGTCGGCCTGAACGCGACGCGCGCTGGCCTGATCGACCTGCTGCGCGAAATGGGCGGATCGATAGAGGTCATCAATGCCCGCGAAGTCGGCGGCGAGCCGGTCGGCGACCTTATCGTCACCGCATCGATCCTCAAAGGCGTGGAGCCGGACCCGGCGCGCGCGCCCAGCATGATCGACGAATATCCGGTCGCCTTCGTCGCCGCCGCCTTCGCACGGGGGCGCAGCATCTTCCGCGGGCTGGACGAACTGCGCGTCAAGGAATCGGACCGCATCGCCACGATGGCGCAGGGGCTGCGCGCGATCGGCGTGAGCGTCGAGGAATTGGAGGACGGCATCGTGATCGAAGGCAGCGGCGGCGCGCCGCTGACCGGCGGCGGGCCGATCGCGACACGGCTGGACCATCGCATCGCGATGAGCTTCGCCGTCGCTGGCCTGGTGTCGAAAAATGGCGTCACCATCGACGACATGCGGCCGGTGGCGACCAGCTTTCCGACCTTCTTGCCGCTGCTTCAACAATTGGGAGGAATGGCATGACATTCGACGCCTTTGACTGGGATTGGGCAAATGTCGTCGGCTTGATCGGCAGCGCGCTGATGGTCGTCGCCTATGCGTATAGCAATATGGCGCGCACCCTGAATTTCGTCATCTTCAACCTGATGAACCTGGCGGGCGCGCTGCTGCTCATCTGGTCGCTGACGGTGCATTTCAATCTGGCGTCGATGGCGCTGGAAGTGGTTTGGGCAGCGATCGCGCTGCTCGGACTAGGCAACGCGCTAAGGAAGAAAAAGCCATGATCATCGCCGTCGATGGCCCCGCCGCATCGGGCAAGGGGACCATCGCCAAGGCGCTGGGTCGCCATTATGGGTTGCCGGTGCTGGACACCGGCCTGCTGTATCGCGCGGTCGGCCTGTCGGTGCTGAAGGCCGGCGGCGATCCCGATCATGAGGCGGACGCGCTGGCCGCGGCCGGATTTGACGATGCGATCCTGGTCGACCCCGCGCTGCGGAGCGAAGCGGTCGGCTCCCTCGCCTCGCGCGTGTCCGTGCACCAGAGCGTGCGCGACGCGCTGATCGCGCGGCAGCGCGATTTCGCCACCCAGCCGGGCGGCGCCATATTGGACGGGCGCGATATCGGCACGGTGATCGCGCCCGATGCCGATGCCAAGATTTTCGTGACGGCCAGCGTCCATGTCCGCGCCGAGCGCCGTTATAAGGACGCGCTGAGCCATGGCGGCCACCCCGACATGGACAGCCTGATCGCCGACATCCAGGCGCGCGACACCCGCGACATGAGTCGTGACCATGCGCCACTCAAAGTCGCACAAGGCGCGGACTTGCTAGATACGAGCGATTTGACTATAGACGCGGCCGTCCAGCGGGCTGTTGCGCTTGTGGACGCCCAGCTTGAAGGTCGCTCCAGAAGTTGACCCGTCAAGGCGCGCGGTTGTTCCGGGCGCCCTTTTCGCTTTTCAAGGCAGCGCGTTCCCTTGTCCTCTAACTCGCGGGATACGCTCAGGATATTCGGTCCTGTGCGTGCTTTGGCCAAAGACCATCGGATACAACCGGTTGGCCAGCAATGACGAGTGAAGGACTAACCATGGCCTCTACGGCATTTCCCACGCGCGACGATTTCGCCGCGCTTCTCAATGATTCTCTCGGTGGTGAAGACGGCGGCTTTGAAGGCCGCGTCGTCAAGGGCACCGTTACCGCCATCGAAAACGACCTGGCCGTCATCGACGTGGGGTTGAAGTCCGAAGGCCGCGTGCCGCTGCGCGAATTCGCAGCGCCAGGCCAGAAGGCTGACCTGAAGGTCGGCGACGAAGTCGAAGTCTATGTCGACCGCGTCGAAAACGCCCATGGCGAAGCCATGCTGTCGCGTGACCGCGCCCGTCGCGAAGCCGCCTGGGACAAGCTGGAAGCCGAGTTCACCGAGAGCGCCCGCGTCGAAGGCGTCATCTTCGGCCGCGTCAAGGGTGGCTTCACCGTCGACCTGGACGGCGCCGTGGCCTTCCTGCCCGGCAGCCAGGTCGATATTCGCCCCGTCCGCGACGTCACCCCGCTGATGGACATCCCGCAGCCCTTCCAGATCCTGAAGATGGATCGTCGCCGCGGCAACATCGTCGTGTCGCGTCGCGCCATTCTGGAAGAAACCCGCGCCGAACAGCGTTCGGGCCTCATCCAGACGCTGGCCGAAGGCCAGATCATCGAAGGCGTCGTCAAGAACATCACCGATTATGGTGCGTTCGTGGACCTGGGCGGCATCGATGGCCTGCTGCACGTCACCGACCTGTCGTACAAGCGCATCAACCACCCCAATGAGATGATCAACATCGGCGACACCGTCCGTGTCCAGATCATCCGCATCAACCGCGACACGCAGCGCATCTCGCTCGGCATGAAGCAGCTTGAGAGCGATCCTTGGGAAGGTGCCGCCGCCAAGTATCCGATCGGCGCCAAGCTGTCGGGCCGCGTCACGAACATCACCGAATATGGTGCGTTCGTCGAACTGGAAGCCGGCATCGAAGGCCTGGTCCATGTGTCGGAAATGTCCTGGACCAAGAAGAACGTCCACCCCGGCAAGATCGTTTCGACCAGCCAGGAAGTCGAAGTCCTGGTCCTCGAAGTCGATCCCGAAAAGCGCCGCATCTCGCTCGGCCTCAAGCAGGCCCAGAGCAATCCTTGGGACAGCTTTGCCGAGCGTCACCCGATCGGTTCGACCGTCGAAGGCGAAGTCAAGAATGCGACCGAGTTCGGCCTGTTCATCGGCCTGGACGGCGACGTCGACGGCATGGTCCACATGTCCGACATCGCATGGGGCATTTCGGGCGAAGACGCGCTGGCGCTGCATCGCAAGGGTGAGGCCGTTTCGGCCGTCGTTCTCGACATCGACGTCGAGAAGGAGCGCATCAGCCTGGGCATGAAGCAGCTTGAGCGTGGCGGCCCTGCCGCTGGTGGCACCGCCGCCGCATCGGCCGGCCTCAACAAGAACGCGATCGTTACCGTGACCGTCCTTGAAGTCCGCGACGGCGGCCTGGAAGTCCAGGCTGGCGAAGACGGCGCGGCCGGCTTCATCAAGCGCAGCGACCTGGGTCGCGACCGTGACGAACAGCGTTCGGAACGCTTCCAGATCGGCCAGAAGTTCGACGCCATGGTGACCGGTTTCGACCGCGCCAAGAAGCCGACCTTCTCGGTCAAGGCGATGCAGATCGCCGAAGAGAAGCAGGCCGTGGCGCAGTATGGTTCGTCCGACAGCGGCGCATCGCTGGGCGACATCCTGGGCGAAGCGCTCAAGGCGAAGACCGAAGGCTAAACCTTCCTCTCCTCCGAAAAATAAAAAAGCCCGCCGGACCCACGTCCGGCGGGCTTTTTCATGTCCGTGATGCCATCATCCTTTTGGAAACGTAACGATCTTGATGTGCCCGATTGTCAACGCCTTGCGGAACCTCTATGCATGGCATGGGGCACAGCAGAGGGGCGCTGGAGAACCAATGATCCGTTCGGAATTGATCCAGAAGCTGGCCGAGGAAAATCCGGGGCTCAGCCTGCCGGAAGTGGAAAAGATCGTCGATCTCTTCTTCAGGGAGATTGTCGACCGGCTTTCCACCGGTGGTCGTGTTGAACTGCGCGGATTCGGCGCATTCACCACCCGCGCGCGCGATGCACGCACCGGGCGCAACCCGCGTACCGGGGAACAGGTGCCGGTATCCGCCAAGCGGGTGCCCTATTTCAAGCCGGGCAAGGAAATGCGCGAACGGCTAAATGGCAAGGACGACGCCTGAGTCCACCTGCGGCCGGGATTGCTTGGGACGATCGGTCGCTTGAGACGATCGATGGCTTGACCTGCCGGGCGCCAGCCGTCAGGGGAAACGCGACCCTCAATCGGGCGGACGTGGCGAAATCGGTAGACGCAGCGGACTTAAAATCCGCCTTCCCCTGGAATTGCGGGTTCAAGTCCCGCCGTCCGCACCACTTTGACGCATAAGACTTTCCCGACCCGCATCGCGGCTCCAGATTTATGCGTTTCGACAAGCTATTCCGACACATCATTAATCGCCCCAACCGGCTGCGACTTCATCATCAGTAGGATGGTGACCGATTTGGAACGACCAGAGGCGTTCCAACCGCGACCGTTGACGCACCAAAGTTCTCTCCATCCTGCCGCGCCCCCTCCCGCTCCGCCGGAGCGTCAGCCGTCACTGTCGAACCTGTCCTAATCGGAGGCGCGTAAATGGATTCCGTCCTAGCGGTCCGCCCGGCAGCGGCATACGGTTTCCAACACATATTCGGTGTGCCGGTTGTGCAAGCCCGGTCCACCTCGCACATAAGTGCATCTATCGCTGCGCACCATTATGCATGGTACGTCCAGCGCTTAGAATTTGACCGGCTTTCTTGCGTTTTTCGCGAGTCCGCGCTGGTCATTTCATCGCGCAGCCACGATGATGCCGCCATGGCCGGTGCATTTGATCCCAATAGTTTCAGCGACTCCCTCGTCATCCTGGGGGCCGCGGGCCTCGTCATTCCAGGCTTTGCCCGATTCCGCATCAGTCCGGTCATCGGGTTCATCCTGGTCGGCCTGGCGGTCGGTCCGGCAGGGTTGGGATCACTGGTCAGCCAATATCCCTGGCTTTATCATGTCACCATCTCCAACGGCGAAGCGATCGAGCCGTTCGCGGAACTGGGCGTCATCCTGCTGCTCTTTTCGATCGGGCTGGAACTGAGTTTCCGGCGATTATGGACGATGCGCGCCCAAGTGTTCGGCGTGGGCGCCACCGAACTGATCGGCGGCGCATCGTTGATCGCGATGGGCCTTTATCTGCTGGGACAACCGACCGCTGGCGCGATCGGCCTGGGTCTGGCGCTGGCGCTGTCGTCCACGGCGGTCGTGCTGCCGATGGTAGGCACCCAGAGCGCGGTCGGGCGCGCGGCTTTCTCCATGCTGCTGTTCGAAGATCTGGCGCTGGTGCCGATCATCTTCATGCTGGGCGCCCTCGCCCCGTCCGTCGCCGCAAGTCCCGACGGCGCCTGGAACGCGATGGCGAGCACGCTGATGAAGGGCGGCATCACCATCGCGGTGATGCTGGTGCTGGGGCGGATCGTCCTGCCCCATGTGTTCAGCCAGGCCGCGCGCACGAAAAGCCCGGAGGTCTTCCTGGCGGCCAGCCTGCTTGTCGTGATCGTGTCCAGCCTGGCCACATCGATTGCGGGTCTGTCGCCCATCGTCGGCGCGCTGCTCGCAGGCATCTTGATCGCCGAAACCGACTATCATAGCGAAGTCGAGGTGATGACCGCCCCGTTCAAGGGGCTGGCGCTGGGCGTATTCCTGATCACCGTGGGCATGAGCCTGGACATTCGCGTCATCCTGGCCAACTGGCCCAGCCTGATGATGGCGGTGGTCGGCGTGGTGCTGGCCAAGACGCTGGTGACCGCGGCGCTGCTCTACTTCTCCGGCGCGCGCAAGGGCGTGGCGTTGGAGGTGGGCGTGCTGATGTCCAGCCCATCGGAAACCACCCTGATCGTGCTGTCGGCGGCCGCGGCGGCGCAATTGATCCTGCCGTCCACCGCCGCCTTCTGGCAGATCGTGACCGCCATTGGGCTGACCATCACGCCGCTGCTGGCGCGGATCGGCCATGACGTCGCCCGGCGGCTGGAAATGGCGATCGGCGAAGAGCGGATCGAAGCGACAGAGGACCATATCGAGGCCGCGGCGGTGGTCATCGGCTTTGGTCGCGTGGGCCGCATGGTGTGCGACCTGCTCAAGTCCCACAAGCAGCGTTTCGTCGTGGTCGAATCGGACCCTGACGTCGTGGCGGAGGCACGGCGGCTGGGCTATCCCATCCTGTTCGGCGACGTGGCGCGGGTGGAGATGCTCGACCGGCTGCGGCTGGGCCATGCCCGTGCCCTCATCCTGACGATGGACGACCCGGTCCTGTCGGTGCGCGTGACCAAGCGGGTGCGCGGATGGGTGCCCGACCTGCCGATCATCGCGCGCGCGCGCGATACCGACCATGCCGCCCAACTCTATAAGGCCGGAGCGAGCGATGCGGTGCCCGAAACGCTGGAAAGCTCGCTGCAACTGGCCGAGACGGCGCTGGTCGACCTGGGCGTCGCCATGGGGCCGGTGATCGCGTCGATCCACCAGATGCGCGAGGATTTGCGGGTCGGCATCAAGGAAGCGGCGCAGATGGAAACCGCGCCCAAGCTGCGGCGGCTGCGGCCCGATGAGGTTGGCTGAGGCTTAGTGGGTGGTGTTCCCGCGGAGGCGGGAACCCAGTTCAAACGGCGGGACTGGGTTCCCGCCTGCGCGGGAACACGGTTTGGCCTAATCCCCCTCCTCCGGCGGGCTGAACACCGACCAGCCGGTGCGACGCGCCAATAATTCCAGCGCCTGGGTGCCAAGGCAGCTATTGCCGCTGTCGTTGAGGCCCGGCGACCAGACCGCGATCGACGCCCGGCCGGGCACGATGGCCAGGATGCCCCCGCCCACGCCCGATTTTCCTGGGATGCCGACACGGAAGGCGAAGTCGCCCGATGCGTCATAATGGCCGCAGGTCAGCATCAGCGCGTTGATGCGCCGCGCGCGGCTGGGTGATACCACCCTGCCCCCGTCCGGGTGCCGGCCGTCGAGCATCAAATATCGGCCCGCCAGCGCCAGTTGGCAACAGTTCATCTCGATCGCGCATTGGTGGAAATAGGTGCCCAGCACCAGATCGACCGGATGGCGGACATTGCCGAAGGCGCGCATATAATTGGCCAGCGCCATGTTGCGAAAGCCGGTCGCGGTTTCGGACGCGGCGACATCCTCATTGATGGCGACGCTGTCATCGCCGCTCAGGTAGCGCATGAAGCGCAGCATCTCACCGATGGCGACGCGCGGCTGGTGGCCGCCCAGATTGACGTCGGACACGACGATCGCTCCCGCGTTAATGAAGGGGTTGCGCGGTATGCCCTGCTCCCGCTCCAACTGGACGATGGAGTTGAAGGCGTTACCCGACGGTTCGCGCCCGACCCGATCCCAGAGCTGGTCACCGACCTTGCCAAGCGCCAGGGTGAGGGCGAATACCTTCGACACGGACTGGATCGAAAAGCCGATGTCGGCGTCGCCGCCCATCAGCAAATCGCCATCCGCCGTCGCGATGGCGATCGCAAACCGGGCAGGATCAACCTTGGCCAGTTCGGGGATGTAGTCAGCGACCTTGCCACGATCGGTCGCTTCACCCATCTGGGCGACGATATCGGCGATGATGGTTGAAAGCGCCGGCTTCATGCTTGTCCCCAGTCCAGCCGCAGCGCCGCAGGCGTCACGTCACCGGCGCCCTTTTTGGCAATCCTCATTCGATCCAGATATCATCATTGCTGACGTAAAGAATATTCTTGCCGCAAAAATTGATCGGTCGCGTCGTACGGCCCCCGCCGCCGAAAATGACGCGAACCGTGTGTGTGCAGGTGGTGCCGGTGCCAACATTCATCTTGCGGAACAGATGGGCGGCAAGCGGCCCGGACCAGAAATTCGGCAGCCTCGCCCATATTCTATTGGTGACGGCATGAAGCGCGGCGACTTCAGATAAACCCGCCATCCGCCCCGGATCAGGCCGGCACTTTGGCAAGCGCGGCCTTAACCGCGTCGATAGCGGTTGCCGCCTTGTCTCCGTCCGGGCCGCCGCCCTGTGCCATATCGGGACGGCCGCCGCCGCCCTTGCCGCCGAGCGTTTCGACGCCGACGCGGACGAGATCGACGGCGCTGATGCTGGCGGTCAGGTCGTCGGTCACGCCGACTGCGATAGTGGCGCGGCCGTCAACGACCGCGACGATCGCCGACACGCCGCTGCCCAAGGTCTTCTTGTTGCCGTCCACGATGCCGCGCAATTCCTTGGGGTCCAGGCCGTCGATGACCTGGCCCAGGAAACTGACAGCGCCGACCTGTTCAGGACCGGCCGGGGCCGCGCCCGAACCGCCGCCCAGCGCCAGCGCCTTCTTGGCTTCGGCCAGTTCCCGTTCCAGCTTGCGGCTCTGTTCGACCAGCGCGGTGATGCGGGCCAGAACATCTTCGGGCGAGGTCTTGAGCGCGGCGGCCGACTGGCGCAGCTTGTCGTCGCGATCGACCAGCCACAGGCGCGCGGCTTCCCCGGTCAACGCCTCGATCCGGCGGACGCCGCTGGAGACGGCGCTTTCCGACACGATCTTGAACAAGGCGATATCGCCGGTCGCGCGGACATGGGTGCCGCCGCACAATTCGACCGAATAGCTGTGCTCGTCACCCCGACCCATGGAAAGAACGCGGACTTCGTCGCCATATTTTTCGCCGAACAGCGCCATCGCGCCCGCGCCAATCGCGTCGTCGGGCGTCATGAGGCGGGTCGTGACCTCCTCATTGTGGCGGATTTGCGCGTTCACATCCGCCTCTACCTTGGCGATCTGGGCATGGGTCAGGGCCTCAGGGTGCGAGAAGTCGAAGCGCAGCCGTTCGGCCGCAACCATGCTGCCCTTCTGCGTCACATGGCCGCCCAATTCCTTGCGGAGGGCTGCGTGCAGCAGATGGGTGGCGCTGTGGTTGGCGCGGATGCGGTCGCGGCGTTCGACGTCGACGGTCAGTTGAACTGTGTCGCCGACCTTGACGCTGCCTGCGGTGATGGTCGCCTGATGCGCGTGGAGACGGCCCAGCGGCTTTGAGGTGTCCGCTATGTCAGCGACGAGGCCGCCGAGCGACGTGATGGTGCCCGCGTCGCCATTCTGGCCGCCGCTTTCGCCGTAGAAGGGCGTCTGGTTGGTGATGATCGCCACGCTATCGCCGACCGTGGCGCTATCGACGCGCACGCCGTCCTTGACGATGGCCTGCACTTCGCCTTCGCCCTGCGTGCCGCTGTAGCCGGTAAATTCCGACGTGCCGAAACTTTCGGCGATGTCGTACCAGATGTCGTCCGACGCCTTTTCGCCCGATCCCTTCCACGCGGCACGGGCGGCGGCCTTCTGTTCCGCCATGGCGGCGTCGAAACCGGCGCGGTCCACGGTAAGCCCCTGGGTGCGCAGCGCATCTTCGGTGAGGTCATAGGGGAAGCCGAACGTGTCATGCAGCTTGAATGCGATGTCCCCCGGCAGCGCCGCGCCTTCGCCAAGCCCGGCGGTCGCATCGTCCAGCAGCCGCAGGCCGTTTTCCAGCGTCTTGCGGAAGCGGGTTTCTTCGCGCAGCAAAGTTTCCTCGATCAACGGCTGGGCGCGGACCAGTTCGGGGAAAGCGCCACCCATTTCGGATACGAGGCTGGAAACGAGCCGATACATCAGCGGGTCTTTCGCGCCGATGATGTGCGCATGGCGCATGGCGCGGCGCATGATCCGGCGCAGGACATAGCCGCGGCCTTCGTTTGCCGGCAGCACGCCGTCCGCGATCAGGAAGCTGGTCGAGCGGAGGTGATCGGCGATGACGCGGTGGCTGGCCTGATGCTCGCCATCCGTCGCGGTGCGGGTGATCGCACCGGATTCCGCGATCAGCGCTTTGAACGTGTCGGTGTCGTAATTGTTATGCACGCCCTGCATGACGGCGGCGATGCGCTCCAGCCCCATGCCGGTGTCGATGCTGGGCTTGGGCAGTTCGCTGACGATCTCGTTCGCTTCCTGCTCATATTGCATGAAGACGAGGTTCCAGATCTCGACGAAGCGGTCGCCATCTTCTTCCGGCGAACCGGGCGGGCCGCCCCAGATATGGTCGCCATGGTCGTAGAAGATTTCCGAACAGGGACCACACGGCCCGCTATCCCCCATCGCCCAGAAATTATCCTTGGTCGGGATGCGGATGATGCGGTGATCGGGCAGGCCGGCAATCTTCTTCCACAGGTCGAACGCCTCGTCATCCGTGTGGTAGACGGTCGCGGTCAGCTTGTCGGGCGACAGGCCCCATTCCTTCGTCAGCAGGGTCCAGGCATGGGTGATCGCCTGTTCCTTGAAATAATCGCCGAAGCTGAAATTACCCAGCATTTCGAAGAAGGTGTGATGGCGCGCGGTATAGCCGACATTGTCGAGATCATTATGCTTGCCACCAGCGCGGACCGACTTTTGGGACGAGGTCGCGGTCTTGTAGGGGCGCGTTTCCAGGCCAGTGAAGACATTCTTGAACGGCACCATGCCCGCATTGACGAACATCAACGTCGGGTCGTTGTGCGGCACCAAGGGCGCGGACGGAACGATGGTGTGGCCGTTGGCCCCGAAATAGTCGAGGAAGGAGCGGCGAATGTCGTTGGTCGAGGTCATGGGGGCGATTTAGTGGGAAGCGGCCCGCCGCACAAGTCGGGGATTTGGTCGTGGGAGAGATATAGGGATGCTCAATAGCCCGTTGCGAAATGCGTTTGCAGATCGGGTACATGCACATAATTCCACAGGCGAAGCATCACGTCGCCGGGCAGCATGATACTCAGCGATAGTAGCAAAAGGCCGAACGCCCATTTCCGACCGCTTCCATCCAACGCTGCCCATAGCCAACCGCTAAACCAATATAGTATTGGCACCATCAACAAGCCGTATAGCACGCCAATTGCCATTACCCATTGTGGACCCAAGGCACTCCAGAAGTTAGTGGCGAGGCACCAGCCTACTCCGTAGATGCTACCCCAAATCAGATTGCTACCCCATTGGCCGATGGTCACGGCGTAAAGCATTGTCGGAAAAATGCCGGCGCTGAAAAAGGTCGCAAGTGTAAACCACGCTCTGAACGCCGGACGCGACATCCCTACGCCTATCACCCAATCGGCGCCTCAATCGAAACCGGCGGCTTCGAAAACCACGCCGGTCCCTGCGCGGTCATGTGGAAACAATCCTCCATCCGCACGCCCATCACGCCGGGCAGATATAGCCCCGGTTCATTGGAGAAGCACATGCCGACGTCCAGCTTCGTGGTTTCGCCATGGACCAGGTTGACCGGCTCATGCCCTTCCATGCCGATGCCGTGGCCGGTGCGGTGGGACAGGCCGGGGAGCGCATAACCGGGGCCGTAGCCCTGAGTCTCATACCAGCCGCGCACCGCGTCATCGACCGATCCCGCCGGGACGCCGAGCTTCGCCGCTGTGAAGGCGATCGTCTGGCCGTGGGCTACGTCGCTCCAAACCTTGCGCTGCTGCGCGGTGGGGGCGGCGTCGTGGAGCCAGGTGCGGCTGATGTCGGACTGATAATCCTCGACCGTGCAGCCGCAGTCCATCAGTACCACCTCCCCCGCGCGCACCGCCTGCGGTTTGCCCGATCCGTGCGGATAGGCGGCCGCTTCGCCGAGCAGGATTAGGTTGAATTCCACCTGCCCGCCAAGCTGCTTCGTCGCCGCGCTCATTAGCGCGCCGATGTCGGCGGGGATCATGCCCGCCTTCACCTGGGGGTAGGTCCAGCGATAAGCGGCCATCGTAACGTCGGCGGCGGTCTGCATCAGGGCGATTTCGGCGGCCGTCTTGCGCATACGGATGGCGCGGGTGACGGGGTCTTTCACCAACGTCGCGGCGGGCAGCGCAGCCTTGAGGCCATCGACCGCGAAATAGCGGACCGTTTCCTCGATGCCGATGCGGCCTTTCGCCAGCCCCCTGGCGGTCAGGAAGTCGGCGATCGGGGCATAGGGGCTTTCATGCTCCTGCCAGACGCGCACCTCTGCCGGGATGGCCAGCGATTCGTCGATCGAGGGCTTTTCGAAGAAGGGGCACACGACCAGCGGCGTGCCGGTGGCGGGGATGACCAGCGCGGTCAGCCGTTCGGAGCGATGCCAGCGGATGCCGCTATAATAGACGAGGCTGGCGCCCGGCTCGATCAGCAGCGCGTCGATGCCTTGGCGCTGCATCGCTTTCTGCGCGCGGGCGAGGCGGTCGGCGCGTTCGGCCTTGCCGATCGGGGTGACGGTGGTGGTGAGGGATTTCAGCGCTTCGGCCGCCCTGTCCTGCGCAAAGAGGCGCGGGCTTATTGCGGCGGTGGCGAGGGTCGCGGCGGCGTAGCGCAGCAGGGTACGGCGGTCAGGCGTAGGCATATTTGCCTCCGGTCTTAAGCGCGGCCTGATAGGCGGGTCGGGCGTGCATCTCGCTCAGCCAGCGGATGATGTTGGGGCGTGATTCGTTCAGGCCGCCACGCGCGCGGGACGCTTCCAGCGGAAAGCTCATCATCATGTCGGCGGCGGTGAAGGCCTCGCCCGCGAAATAGGGACGGCTCGCCAGTTCCGTTTCCAGCCAGTCGAGATGATCGTCCAGCATCCTCTGCACCGTGGGCCGTGCGGGGCGACCGAGCAGGCCGAGCTTGCCGATGATGAGCAGCGCCAGCAGCGGCGGCATCATCGATCCTTCGGCATAGTGCATATATTGGCGATAACGGATCGCGCCTTCCGCATCGGCAGGCGCACCGAAACGCCCGCCGGCGCGGGCGACCAGATGCTCCATGATCGCGCCGGTTTCGATCAGGCGGTGGCCGTCCACCTCCACCACCGGGGAGCGGCCGAGCGGGTGGATGGCGCGCAGGCTGTCGGGCGCGCGCATCGTCTTACGATCGCGCTCGTAGCGGCGGACCTCATAGGGTTCGCCCAGTTCCTCCAGCAGCCAGAGGATGCGCTGCGATCGGCTGTTGTTCAGATGATGGACGAGGATCGTCATGATGGCTCCCATGCTGCCCGCCGGGGAGGGCGTAACGCAGCATGGGTGGGTTGCCAAGGCAGCCATATACCCAAAAGCCCATAGCCGTTCGTTTCGAGCGTAGTCGAGAAACGAGAAGTGGGTCCTAGACAGTTCTCGACTTCGCTCGAAGCGGACGGAGGTGGTTTATGCGTCTTCCAGCGCCTCCGCCTTCTGTTCCGCGCGGAAGGCGTGGAGCAGCGGTTCGGTATAGCCATTGGGCTGATCGACCCCTTCGAACACCAAAGCGCGGGCGGCCTGGTAGGCGAGGCTCTCCGCTTCCCGGCCGCTCATTGGCTGATAGAGCGGATCGCCCGCATTTTGCGCATCGACCTTGGCCGCCATGCGGGCAAGCGCGGCGTCGACCTGATCGGCGGTGCAGATGCCGTGCAGCAGCCAGTTGGCCATATGCTGCGAGGAAATGCGCAAGGTCGCGCGGTCCTCCATCAGACCGATGTCGTGGATGTCGGGCACCTTGGAACAGCCGATCCCCTGGTCGATCCAGCGGACGACATAGCCAAGGATGCCCTGCGCGTTGTTGTCCAGTTCCTGCGCGATTTCCTCTTCCGAGAAATTGCGGCCGACCGCGACGGGGATGGTCAGCAGGCGGTCGAGCGAGGCGATGCCTTCGGCCTTGCGCTCTGCCTGCCGGGCAAAGACGTCGATGCGGTGATAATGGGTCGCGTGCAGCGTCGCGGCGGTCGGCGAAGGCACCCAGGCGGTGTTGGCGCCGCTTTTGGGGTGGCCGACCTTCTGCTGCAGCATGTCGGCCATGCGATCGGGCGCGGCCCACATGCCTTTGCCGATCTGCGCCCGGCCCGACAGGCCACAGGCCAGGCCAATCTGGACGTTGCGATCCTCATAGGCGGCGATCCAGTCGCTCGTTTTCATCTCCCCCTTGGGGATCATGGGACCAGCCTGCATCGACGTGTGCATCTCGTCGCCGGTGCGGTCGAGGAAGCCGGTGTTGATGAAGACGATGCGATCGCGGACGGCTTCGATGCAGGCGGCGAGGTTGGCCGATGTGCGGCGCTCCTCATCCATGACGCCGACCTTGATCGTGTGGCGGGCAAGGCCCAGCATGTCCTCGATGGCGTCGAACAGGCTGTTGGTGAAGGCGGCTTCTTCCGGCCCGTGCATCTTGGGCTTGACGATATAGACGCTGCCCGCGCGGCTGTTGCCGCCCCCCTTGCCAGCAGCGTGCTTCAAATCATGGATCGCGATCAGGCTGGTGACGATACCGTCCAATATGCCTTCGGGCGCTTCGTCGCCTTGCGCCAAGCGAATGGCCGGGTTGGTCATCAGATGGCCGACATTGCGGACGAACAGCAGGCTGCGGCCCGGCAAGGTGAAGCTGTCGCCGTCGGGCGCTGCGTAGCTGCGGTCGGGGTTGAGGGCACGGGTCATGGTCTTGCCCCCCTTCTCGAACGTCTCGGTCAGGTCGCCACGCATCAGGCCCAGCCAATTCGCATAGGCCGCGACCTTGTCCGCCGCATCGACGGCGGCGACGGAGTCTTCGAGATCGCAGATGGCGGTCAGCGCGGATTCGAGGATGACGTCGGATATGCCGGCTGGATCGGTCGCGCCGATCGGGTGCGACTTGTCGAAGACGACTTCGATATGCAGACCGTTATGGCGGAACAGGCGGCCCTTCTCGCTGGCACCGATATACTGGGTCGAATCGCGCAGAACGATGGCGTCGCTGGACAGGTCCGCCCAGCCGCCATTCGCCAGCGGGATAGCATCGTCCAGAAACGCCTTGGCCCAGGCGATGACCTGCGCGCCGCGGGTTTCGTCATAGCCTTTGCCGGAGGCCGCGCCGGGAATGGCGTCGGTGCCATAAAGCGCGTCATACAGGCTGCCCCAGCGGGCATTGGCGGCGTTGAGCAGGAAGCGGGCGTTGAGGATCGGGACGACCAGCTGCGGTCCGGCCATACGCGCAACTTCGTCATCGACATTTTCGCTGCCGATGGCGAAAGGCGCGGGTTCGGGGACCAGATAGCCTATGTCGCGCAGGAACGCCTGATAGGCAGCGGCGTCATGCGGCTGGCCCCGGCGCTGTTCGTGCCAGCTATCGATCTGCGCCTGGAGCGTGTCGCGCTTGCGCAGGAGAGCGGCGTTTTCGGGGGCGAAACGGGCGAAGATGGCGGCGGCGTCAGCCCAGAAGGCGTCGGGCGCGATGCCGGTGCCGGGCAATGCGCGCCCGTCGATGAAATCGGCCAGTTCTTGCGCGACCTGAAGGCCGGCTTTGTCGATCATGCGGTCGGTCATCTGCCATTCCTTCAACCTGTTCCGTCATCCCCGCGCAGGCGGGGGATCCATCTCCGGCGCTCGCGACAGTCGCAACGTTGGGAGATGGGTTCCCGCCTACGCGGGAATGACAATGCATAAGTGACATTATCCGATTCCCATTATGCCGTGTAGACGCTATTATACGAATACAGTAATTCTTGTGGTGAACGAATATGATGGACCCCGACCATGAATTGTTCGTGGCGATCGTGGACGAAGGCGGGTTGGCGGCGGCCGGGCGGCGGCTGCATATTTCGCCCGCGATGATGTCCAAGCGGCTGGCGCGGCTGGAGGAGCGGCTGGGCGCGAAGCTGGTGCATCGCACCACGCGGCGGCTGGCGCTGACACCGGCGGGCGAGCGGCTCCATGCCGACCTGCGCGGCATATTGGCGGCGCTGGACGAGGCGGAGCGGCGCGTGTCGGGCGCGTCTGCGGTGGCGAGCGGGCCGTTGCGCATCACCGCGCCAACATCCTTCGGGCGAATGCACCTGGCGCCCTATCTTCAACGCTTCATCGACGCGCATCCCAGGGTGGAACTGAGCATCGACCTGTCGGACGATTTCAGCGACCTGATCGCAAGCCGCGCGGACCTGGCTATCCGCATCACCGCCGATCCGGGGGGTGCCCTGACCGCGCGCCAACTGGCGACCAATCGCCGCATCCTGTGCGCCGCGCCCGCCTATCTGGAACGGTTCGGCATGCCGGACACGATCGCCGACCTCAAAAACCATCGCCTGCTGGCCGCAGACGGACAAATGCCCTGGCGGCTGGTGGGACCGAAGGGGCCGGTGGTGGTCGAGGGGCACAGCCATGTGCGCACCAACAGCAGCGAACTGGTGCGCGAACTGGCGTTGGCGGGTGGCGGCATCGCGCTGCGATCGCTCTGGGATATCAGTGCGGCGCTGGCGCAGGATGAACTGCGCCAGATCATGCCGACGCATGAAGGATCGAGCGAAGTCGGCCTGTTCGCGGTGCAATTGCCGCAAGCCAATCCGCCGCGCGCCATTACCGCCTTCGTCGATTTTCTTGTCGGACTATATGCCCCCACGCCCCCTTGGGAGCTATCGGCGGTTGCCCTAGCGAAACGCAGTCACTAAGGCCCATTTCCATGGACGATAACACCCGCCGCGCCGCCCTCGACTATCACCGCTATCCCCAGCCCGGTAAGCTCCGCATAGAGCCGACCAAACGCATGGTGAACCAGCGCGACCTGGCGCTCGCTTATTCGCCCGGCGTCGCCGCGCCCTGTATCGAGATCGCCGCCGATCCCGACAAAGCGATGGAATATACCGCGCGCGGCAATCTGGTCGCCGTCATCTCCAACGGCACCGCCGTACTGGGCCTGGGCGCGATCGGGGCGCTGGCGTCCAAGCCGGTGATGGAGGGCAAGGCCGTCCTGTTCAAGAAATTCGCCGATATCGACGTGTTCGACATCGAACTGGACACCACCGACCCGGACGCCTTCGTGGAAGCCGTCGCATTGATGGAGCCGACCTTCGGCGGCATCAACCTGGAAGACATCAAAGCGCCCGAATGTTTCGCGATCGAGGCGCGGTTGAAGGCCCGGATGAACATTCCGGTCTTTCATGACGACCAGCATGGCACCGCCATCGTCGTCGCCGCCGCCGTGCGCAACGCGCTGGTGTTGCAGGGCAAGACGCTGGCTGATGCAAAGCTGGTGACGTCGGGCGCGGGCGCGGCGGCGCTCGCCTGCGTCGACCTGCTGGTATCGATGGGCCTGCCAGTCGAAAACGTCACCATGACCGACAAGGATGGCGTGATCCATTCGGGTCGCGAGGGCATGTTGCCCAATATGGCGCGTTATGCCCGCACCACCAACGCGCGCACCCTGCCCGACGTGCTGCCGGGCGCGAACCTGTTTCTGGGCCTGTCCGCGCCGGGCGTGCTGAAGCCGGAATGGCTGCCGATGATGGCGCCCAATCCGCTGATCTTCGCGCTGGCCAACCCGGAGCCGGAAATCCGCCCGGAGGCCGCGCGCGAAGTGCGCCCGGACGCGATCATCGCCACCGGCCGGTCGGACTATCCCAACCAGGTCAACAACGTCCTGTGCTTCCCCTATATCTTCCGCGGCGCGCTGGATTGCGGCGCGACGCAGATCAACGAAGCGATGAAGGTCGCGGCGGCCGACGCCATCGCCAACCTGGCCCGGATGCCCGCGCATGACAGCGTGGCGCAGGCCTATGGCGGGCGCAGGCTGGTGTTCGGCCCGGACTATATCATCCCCACCCCATTCGACCCGCGCCTGATCGGCGAGATCGCAGTCGCAGTCGCACGGGCAGCGATGGAGAGCGGCGTCGCCAAGAAGACGCTGGACCTGGACGAGTATAAGCGCAGCCTGTCGCGCCAGAGCGCCCGGTCGGGCCAGTTGATGCTGCCGGTGTTCGAAGCCGCGCGCGGCACCGAATGCCGCATAGTCTATGGCGAGGGTGAGGACGACCGCGTGCTGCGCGCCATCCGCGACGCGCTGGACGAAGGCATCGTTCGCCCGACCATCGTCGGGCGTCGCCGCATATTGGAACAGAAGCTGCCCGAACTGGGGCTGAGTTTCGACCTGGACCGCGATGTCGAGGTGATCGACCCGGAAACCGACCATCTGGTGATGGGCGAACTGGTCGAGGCCTATCGCACGGTCGCGTCGCGCAGAGGTGTGCCGGCGGACGAAATATTGCGCCACGTCTACCGCCGTCCGACCGTGACCGCCGCCATGCTGTTGCAGACCGGCCGCGTGGACGCCGCGCTGGTCGGCGGGCGGTCCGAATATTGGGGCCAGGTCGAACATGTGCTGCGCATCATCGACCGCACGCCCGGCCACAGCCGCGTTTATGCGCTGTCGGGCCTGATTCTGGATGCGGGCGCGCTGTTCATCACCGACACCCATATGGTGCCCGACCCCACGCCTGAACAGATCGCCGAAATGACCCTTCTGGCGGCGACAGAGATCCAGCATTTCGGCCTGACGCCGCGCGTCGCGCTGTTGTCGCACTCCAACTTCGGGGCTTCGCATACCGACAGCGCGCGCAAGATGCGCAAGGCGTTCAAGATCGTGCGCGACGCCGCGCCCGAATTGGCCGTGGACGGCGAAATGCATGCCGACGCGGCGCTCAGCCAGGCGTTGCGTGAGCGGCTAATCCCCGATTCGCGTTTTGAAGGCCCGGCCAATTTGCTGGTCATGCCGAACCTGGACGCGGCGAACATCACGCTGACCGCGCTGTCGGCCTCCTCCAGTTCGCCCACGGTCGGGCCGATGCTGATGGGCCTGACCAAGCCGATCCATGTGCTGACGCCCGGCGTCACGTCGCGCGGCATCCTGAACCTGACCGCGATCGCGGCGGCGGAAGTGGCGCGGGAACGCTGAAAATTCCAGCCGACTTCAGAATGCTCTAACCTTTCGCCCCTATGCTGGGCCGGATTGGACGCATGAGGACGACAATGGCGGGTTTCCTGAAATCACTGGCGAAAAGCGCTGGACCCAAGCTGGCGATCGGGCTGGGCCTGGCCGGCGCGGCGCTGTTGGCGACGCACTGGATCGACCGACCGGCCGGCGACGATGCAACGCCCACCACAACGGCCCAGGCGCAGCCAACCGCGCAGGTGCCATCCCCCCCCGCCAAGCCGGTCGAGCGGCGCAGCGACCAGGGCATGGCGGTCGATCCCGGCGCGCTGCGGGTCAAGCGCGTGCTCAAGATCGACGGGCCGTTCCGCCATGGCGATTATGCCTGGGACGAAGCCGGCGCACCCACCACCGGCCCGATCATCGTAACCGTCGACCTGCGCGCCCAGACATTGTCGGTGTTTCGCGCGGGCTATGAGATTGGCGCGGCGGTTATCCTTTATGGCGCGACCGACAAGCCCAGCCCCAAGGGCGCCTTCCCGATCATGGCGAAACATGCCGACTATTTTTCGCGCACCTACGACAATGCGCCCATGCCCTTCGCCCAGCGCCTGACCAGCGACGGCGTCTTCATCCATGGCAGCGACGTGCAATGGGGCCGCGGCACCCATGGCTGCATCGGCGTGCCCAAAGAGTTCGCCGAAAAGCTGTTCGGCGTCACCAAGCTGGGCGACATGGTGATTATTACCGACGGCAAGATGCTGGACGTCAGCCAGGCGCAGGTGAGCGGGTAGAGTTTCCCGCTTATTGCGGCGCGTCTTCGATCGCGGGCTGTTGGCCCGCCGTCAGGGCGCTGCCGGCCGACGCCGCCATGATGCAGAGGATCGCGATCCACTGGAGCGGGGTCAGCCGCTCGTCCAATATGAGGAAGCCGGCCAGCGCGCCGACGGCCGGCGACGCGCTCACTAGCAGGCCGAACACATGGGCGGGCAGGCGCCGCATCGCCTCCATCTCCAACGAATAGGGCAAGGCGCTCGACAGGATGGCGATGGCCAGCCCGATCAGCAGGATGCCCGGCGATAGCAGCGCCACGCCCGCATGGGCGACGCCCAGCGGCAGGACGAGGATCGCCGCGGCCAGCATCCCCCAGGCGACGGCATCGCCGCCGACCGCGCCCGACACCCGTTTGCCCGCCACGATATAGAGCGCCCAGCACAGGCCCGCCGCACAGGCGAAGCCGACGCCGACGGGATCGAGCGGCGCGTCGCTGCGGAGCGGCAGCAACAGCAGCAGGCCAGCGACCGCCGCCGCCAGCCAGCAGAAATCGCGTGGCCGACGCGACCCGAACAGCACAACCCCCAGTGGCCCCGCCACCTCGATCGCAATCGCCACGCCCAGCGGAATACGCTCGAACGCCAGATAGATGCACAGGTTCATCAGGCCCAACGTCGCGCCATAACCGGCCAGCCACCACCCCGCGCCCGCGGGCACGCGCCGACGCCACGGCCTGCGCAGCAGCCACAGCAAGGCCGCCGCCAGGCTGATGCGCAGCGCTGCGACGCCGGCCGCGCCGAGCAACGGAAATACCGTCTTGGCGAAGGCCGCGCCGAAATTGACCGAGATGAGCGACGCCAGCACCGCGCCTGCCCCCAGCAGCGCTGCCCTGTCCCTGTCCTGTCCGCCATCCCTGTTCATCGGCCCAGCCTATAGCCGATCCGCCGCCGCGTGCGAGCACCTTGCTCTTCCAGGCGGGAACGATTGCTTGCTGCGGCGACGCAGATGCAGAAAACTCATACGAATGCAGGGTTGACCACCGCTGTCACGAGTCCCATTTGCGGGACTTCCGCATATTTTTGCATTGCAGCATGGAGCTTGCCATGGGCGCCCCTTCCCAGACCGCGCTTCCCCAACAGGCGCAGCCCGCGCTCGTCTTGTTCGCCCTGGCGGTCGGCGCGTTCGCGATCGGCACCACCGAATTCGCGTCGATGAGCCTGCTGCCGTTCTTCGCGCGCGACCTGGGCATCGACCTGCCGACCGCCGGCCATGCCATCAGCGCCTATGCGCTGGGCGTGGTGGCGGGCGCGCCGGTGATCGCCGCCCTGGGCGCGCGCCTGCCGCGCCGGACGCTGCTGATCGGGCTGATGGCGATGTTCGCCATCGCCAACGGCCTGTCCGCCCTGTCGCCCAGCTATTATTGGATGCTGCTGTTCCGCTTCCTGTCTGGCGTGCCCCATGGTGCCTATTTCGGTGTCGCCGCGCTGGTCGCCGCCAATCTGGTGCCGATCGAGAAGCGCACTCTGGCGATCGCCAAGGTCATGTCGGGCCTGACCCTGGCCACAGTGATCGGCGTTCCCGTCGCAAACTGGATGGGGCAGGTGCTGGGATGGCGTTCCGGCTTCTTCGTCGTGGCGGCGCTGGCCGTGGCGACGGTGACGCTGGTGGCGCTTTATGCCCCGCGCGACGCCGGCGACATCAAGGCCAGCCCGGTGCGCGAGCTGACGGCACTGGGCAAGGGGCAGGTATGGCTGACCCTGTTGACGGGGGCGATCGGTTTTGGCGGCCTGTTCGCCGTCTACACCTATGTCGCGTCGACCATGATGGAGGTTACCCATGTGTCGGAAACCTATGTGCCGCTGATCCTGGCGATATTCGGCATCGGCATGACATTGGGCAATCTGGTGGTGGCCTGGCTGGCGGACAAGGCGCGCAACCGCACCGTGATCGGCGTGCTGCTGTGGAGCGCCGCGTCGCTGGCGCTGTTCCCGCTGATGGCCGGCAATATCTGGACATTGAGCCTCAACATCTTCCTGATCGGCATTGGCGGCGGCCTTGGCACGCCATTACAGGCACGGCTGATGGATGTGGCGGGCGAAGCGCAGACTCTGGCGGCGGCGTTGCACCACAGCGCCTTCAACATGGCCAATGCATTGGGACCGTGGCTAGGCGGCCTGTCGATCGCGGCGGGCTATGGGCTCGTGTCGACGGGCTGGATCGGCGCCGCGCTGGCGCTGGGCGGCCTGGCCGTCTTCGTGCTGGCGATCACGCTGGAACGCCGCGGGCCCGGCATGATCCCCGCCGCCGCCGAATAAGCCGCTTTCGCGGCGCATCGCCCCCGGATATGGCGGTGGCATGAACGATATGGCGAGAGAGACGAGACTGGCGGAGGCGGCGGTAGCCGCCCTGCGACGCGGCAATGCCGACGGCGCGTTGGCGACATTGCGCGATATGGCCGATCCGCCGGCAATGCTGCTAGCGCAGGCGCATAGTCGCGCCGGCGATCTTGACGGCGAAGCGGCCGCGCTGCGGCGGATATTGGACGGCGACATGCGCAACCTGCCCGCCCTGCTGGCCATGGGGCAGAATGCGATACGGCGCGACGATGAGCGCAACGCCATCACCTGGTTCCGCGCCGCGCTGGCGCAGGCGGCCGCGACCGGTGCGCCACCGCAACTCCAGCCATTGCTGCAACAGGCGCAGGCCAGCATCGTCCAGTCGAGCAAGCGGTTCGAGGATCATCTGACCGCCGCGATTGCCGACCTGCCGCCGCTGCCCCGCATCGCCCACGCCACCGACCTGCTGCTGGGCAAGCGCGACCTGTATCTGCAACAGCCCAGCATGTTCTATTTTCCCGGCCTGCCACAGCGCGCCTTCTACGAACGGGCCGAGTTCGACTGGGTCGCGCCGATGGAGGCGATGACCGACGCGATCGTTGCGGAATTGCAGGCGGTGCGCGCGCAGGAGGCGGACTTCGCGCCCTATGTCCAGACCGCCGCCAATCGCCCCGCGCCCAACAATCCGCTGCGCGACGATCCCAGTTGGGGCGCGCTTTATTTCTGGCAGGGCGGCGCGCCGGTCGCGGACAATGCGCGGCGATGCCCCGCGGTGATGGACGCCCTCTCCCTCGCCCCCATGCCGGTGATCGCCGGGCGATCGCCGATGGCGCTATGGTCGCTTCTCAAGCCCGGCACCCATATCCAGCCGCATCATGGTCTGCTCAACACCCGCCTGATCTGCCACCTGCCGCTGCTGACGCCGGACGATTGTGCGTTGCGCGTCGGAGCCGAGACGCGCAGCTGGCGCCAGGGCGAGATGCTGATCTTCGACGACAGCGTCGAGCATGAGGCGTGGAATCGCAGCGCTGACACCCGCGTCGTCCTGCTGTTCGAAATGTGGCGACCGGAGATCGGCGCGGAGGAGCGCGAGGCGCTGACCCGGCTGTTCCAGGCGATCGACGCCTTTGGCCCGGCGCAGGTCGATACCGGCGGTTGAACGCGACGCGCCGCCCCGCTATCAGCGGCGCATAAGCACTGACAAGAGCTGACAACGGGCAAGAGGATGGCCGGGCACGATCCCAGGAACCCTGCCCGCATGACCATCAGCGCCCCTTCTCCCCGTCCCCACAGCCTGGCCGAAGACGGCTATGCCATCGCCATCGGCTGCGCCTTCATCGCGCTGGGGCTGATGATGCTGAAGGCGGCCAATCTGGTGACGGGCGGGATGGCCGGCATCGCGCTGCTGCTTTCCTATCTGGTCCACTGGTCGCCGGCGACCTTGTTCCTGCTCATCAACATCCCCTTCTTCCTCTTCGCCGGGCGGGCGATGGGGGTGGCGTTCGGGTTGAAGACGCTGTTCGCCAATGTCGCGATCATGGGCGTAGGCCTCGCGATGCCAGCGGCGCTGCAGATTGCGCGGATCAGTCCCTTTTTCGCCGCCCTGTTCGGCGGATCGATCATCGGTTTCGGCATATTGGCGATTGCCCGCCATGGCGCGGGCGTGGGCGGCGTGGGCGTCATCGCGCTGATCCTGCAACGCTCGCGCGGCTGGAACGCCGGGCGGACCCAAATGCTGTGCGATATTGCGATCCTGCTGGCGTCGCTGCCGGTGCTCAGCGTCGAACGGTTCGGCCTGTCGATCCTGTCCGCCGCCGCGATCAACGCGGTGCTGATCGTCAACCACCGGCCGGGCCGCTATATAGGCCACTGACCAGTTATCCCTCGCAGAGCGCCTTGTCGTCGCTGTCGCGCGCACGCAGGGCGCTGGCGGCGTCATTGGCGATCCGGGGGAAGCTGACCCCCTCCAGCGTGCCACGCCCTTCGCACAGGTCCGCGCAGGCCATATCGACCACGCCGGGCAGCGCCACCTGGTCGCCATCATATTGGGCCACCACGATGCAGCGGTCGCCGCCCGTGAAGCTAAGGATCAGCTTGTCGCCCGCCCGGCGCGCCGTCCCCTGCCCGCGACAGCTCTGGTCCTCGCCGAAATTGGCCTGCAACCCGAAGCGAAAGGCCGCATCCTTGGCCGGCATGACGCAGAGCAGGTCGCGCCCGGCTTCATGGCTGCGCTGATATAGGCCGACGGGCGACGTCTTGCCCGTGTCGGTGATCGCCCCGCTTTCGATCGCGGCGCGCTCCAGCCCGGACGCAGGCGCGCCGCCCGGTTCCGATGCGGCGTCGGCGGCCGTCGGCGCGCGCTGGCATGCCGCCAGCAAAAGAAGGAGTGCGAGGCTAGCCCGAGGCATCGATGGACAGGTCGACCGCGACGGGCGTCAGGCCATCCGGCCCGACCCGGCGGAAGAAGCAGGAGCGCGCACCGGTATGGCAGGTGGGACCGGCCGGCACGGCCTTCACCCAGACCGCATCCTGGTCGCAATCGATGCGGATGTCGCGGACCTGCAACATATGACCGGACGTCTCGCCCTTCTTCCACAGCGCCTGGCGGCTGCGCGACCAGAAATGGGCGAGGCCGGTGTCGACCGTCAGCGCCAGCGCCTGCGCATTCATATGCGCGACCATTAGCACTTCGCCTGTCGCCGCGTCGGTTACGACAGCGGTGATCAGGCCATGATCGTCATATTTAGGATTGAGGGTCAGCCCCTGGTCGCGCGCATCGGTCATGGGCGCGCTATAGAGCATCGCGCAGACAAGTGGGAACCGCTTTTTGCGTATCCCATAACGCCAAAACGGGACCGTCCCGGCGCGATAATATGCCCCTGTGATCGGGGAAATATCAGAAAATGGGGCGATCGACGGGATCCGAACCCGCGACCTCCGGTACCACAAACCGGCGCTCTAACCAACTGAGCTACGACCGCCACAAGGGGTGACCCCTTGAGAGAAGGGCCACATATGCGGCCCATTACCGGCCGTCAAGCGGACAAATGCCGATCAGGATTTTTCCCGCCCGTTACAGGCCCGCAGCGAGCATCTGGGCGCGCAGCCGCACGAGCGCGCGTTCCCCCACTCTCGGCCGATCCGATGCGGGTTTGCCCTTGCGCAGCCGTTCCCGATCCTTTTCCGGCGGAACGACGAAACGGACGCGCACCGCGGCATGGCCCTGGGCGCGGATGCCCAGTTCCTCGGCCGCGCCGCGCGACAGGTCGATCACCCGACCGCGCCCGGCGAAAGGGCCGCGATCGTTGACGCGGACGACGATGGTGCGCCCGGTATCGAGCGCGGTCACCTCGACATAGCTGGGCAGCGGCAGGCTGGTATGCGCGGCGGTGATCCATTTGGCGCGGAATCGTTCGCCATTGGCGGTGCGATTGCCCGATTCCGATCCGTACCAGCTGGCATAGCCCAACATGTCATAGGTCGGGTCCGCCGCCGGGACATAGGTGGTAGCGCGCACCTTGTAAGGCGGGCCGATCCTGACCGGGGTATCGCGCACCGGCCGATAATCGCCGCCAGCGCAGGCGGACAAGGCCGCCAGCCCGCAAATGGTCCAGATCGTCCTGTCCGCGCGTCCCGTCATACCGCCTTCCTATCGCCGGCCGGCGAGCCGGTCGAGGCCGGGCGGGCAAAAAGAAAGAGGCGAAAAGACATGATGCCTCTTCGCCCCTTCGCCTTTCGGCATCTTACGTCGTGGAAGATGACCTTCCTGTCGCCGCATCACTCTCCTGAAAAACTTTCCGGCCGCGATGCCGGTAGGTCATCTAACGGTGGGCGCCCGCCATGTGGCAGGCGCCACGTCCGTTAGTTGACCGAATCCTTCAGGCCCTTGCCGGCCTTGAACTTCGGCTGCGCCGAAGCCTTGATCGTCATCGTCTCCCCGGTGCGCGGATTGCGGCCGGTCGAAGCCTTGCGCTGCGAAACCGAGAAAGTGCCGAAGCCGACGAGGCGCACTTCGTCGCCCTTCTTCAGAGCGCCGGTGATGGCGTCGAAAACGCCTTCCACAGCCTTCGTCGCGTCATTCTTGCTGAGGCCGCTGCTTTCAGCGACTGCGCTGATCAAATCCTGCTTGTTCATGCCTTGGGAACCCCCTTGTGCTGTTGGTTGATTTAGGAATCGCGGCGTAGGCGGCGCAATAAGGCGCGGATTTCTGCGCCTGTCAAAGGGAAAGCGACAAAGTCCATCGCTTCGATCGAAATTTGCGTCCACCTGCGCAAAATATGCCGAAACCGACGGCTATCCGCCGGTTTCGGCTTGACTTAATGCCGCAGCGCGGGATCGCTGTCCCGGCCCGGCGCATTGCTCGGCTGGGCGGCGAGGTCGTCCTCTTCGGTCCAGGCGATCGCTTCGGGAACGGACGCCAACGCACGCGCCAGCACCTCGTCCACATGGCTGACCGGCACGATTTCCAGACCGTCGCGGATGTTGGCGGGAATTTCCGCTAGGTCTTTCTCGTTTTCCTGCGGGATCAGGACCGTCTTGATGCCGCCGCGCAGCGCCGCCAGCAGCTTTTCCTTAAGGCCGCCAATCGGCAGCACGCGCCCGCGCAGCGTGACCTCGCCGGTCATCGCCACATCCTTATGGACGGGAATCCCGGTCAGCGTGGACACGATGCAGGTCACCATGCCGATGCCCGCAGACGGACCGTCCTTGGGCACCGCGCCTTCGGGTAGGTGGATATGGATATCCTTGCGGTTGAAGACGCTGGGCTTGATCCCGTAGCCGGGCGAGCGCGCCCGGACATAGGAAAAGGCCGCCTGGATCGATTCGTTCATGACCTCGCCCAGTTTCCCGGTGGTCTTGATCATGCCCTTGCCCGGCACCGTCACCGCCTCGATCGTCAGCAATTCGCCGCCGACCTCGGTCCAGGCCAGGCCCGTCACCGCGCCGATCTGGTCTTCATCCTCACCCATGCCATGACGGAATTTCCGCACGCCGGCATAATCGGCCAGATTGTCGGGCGTTATAACGACCTTGTCATAGGCGCCTTCGAGGATCTTGCGCAGCGCCTTGCGGGCGAGGCGCGCAATTTCCCGCTCCAGCGTGCGGACGCCGGCTTCGCGGGTGTAATAGCGGATGAGGTCGCGCACGGCCTCCTCGGTCACCACGAACTCGTCGCCCTTCAGGCCATGGGCGTCGATCTGCTTGGCAACCAGATGGCGCTGGGCGATCTCGACCTTCTCGTCCTCGGTATAGCCTTCGAGCCGGATGATCTCCATGCGGTCGAGCAAAGGCTGCGGCAAATTCAGCGAGTTGGCGGTCGTCACGAACATGATGTCCGAAAGATCGACGTCGATCTCCAGATAATGATCCTGAAACTTGCTGTTCTGTTCGGGGTCCAGCACTTCGAGCAGAGCGGACGCCGGATCGCCGCGGAAATCCTGACCCAACTTGTCGATCTCATCCAGCAGGAAAAGCGGGTTCATCGTCCCCGCCTTTTTGAGGTTGGTGACGATCTTGCCCGGCAGCGAACCGATATAGGTCCGCCTGTGACCGCGAATTTCAGCTTCGTCACGCACGCCGCCGAGCGACTGGCGCACAAATTCGCGACCCGTCGCCTTGGCGATCGATCGACCGAGCGAGGTCTTGCCCACGCCCGGCGGGCCGACGAGGCACAGGATCGGGCCTTTCAGCTTGTTGGTGCGCGCCTGTACGGCGAGATATTCGATGATCCGGTCCTTGACCTTGTCGAGCGCGAAATGATCCTCGTCCAGCACATCCTGCGCACGCTTGAGGTCATTCTTGACCTTGCCCTTCTTGCCCCAGGGCAGGCCGAGCAGCACGTCGAGATAGTTGCGCACGACCGTCGCTTCGGCCGACATGGGCTGCATGCCCTTGAGCTTCTTCAGCTCGGCCGTAGCCTTGGACCGCGCTTCCTTGGACAGTTTGGTCTTGGCGATCTTCTCGGTCAGTTCAGCGAGTTCATCGCCTTCCTCACCCTCGCCATTGCCCAGTTCGCGCTGGATCGCCTTCAACTGCTCGTTGAGATAATATTCGCGCTGGGTCTTTTCCATCTGGCGCTTCACGCGGCCACGGATCTTCTTTTCGACCTGGAGCACGCCCAGTTCGCCTTCCATGAAGGCGAAGACCATCTCCAGGCGTTTGACCGGATCGGCCTCCACCAGCAGCGACTGCTTGTCGGACACCTTGACGTTGATGTTGGCGGACACGGCGTCGGCCAGACGACCGGCATCCTCGATCTCGCGCAACTGCACCGGCGTTTCGGCCGGCAGCTTCTTGTTGAGCTTGGCGTAGTTTTCGAACTGTTCGGCAACCGAACGCATCAGCGCAGAGGCTTCGGGGCCTTCCGCAACAATCTCTTCGACATCATCGACATTGGCGACGAGGTAGGTTTCGCGCGCCTCCATCGATTCCAATTGAGCGCGATGCTTGCCCTCCACCAGCACGCGCACCGTGCCGTCGGGCAGCTTAAGCAATTGCAGCACGATAGCGACGACGCCGGTGTCGTAGAGCGAATCCCGGCCCGGATCATCCTCTGCCGGATCAAGCTGCGACACGAGGAAGATTTCCTTCGATCCTTCCATCGCCGCTTCGAGCGCAGCGACGCTCTTGTCGCGGCCGACGAAGAGCGGGACGATCATCTGCGGGAAGACGACGATGTCGCGCAGCGGCAGAAGGGGATATTGCACAGTCATTCAATCTCCGGGGCCGAAAGAAGCGGCCCTCTCCTACGGTTCACCGCCTTTATGGGGATGCCCGTCGCAGCAATCAATTGCGAGCTGTCATAATGGCGAAAGGATGAATGGAAGGTGATCGATCCATCCTTGCCTTAACGGATGCTCAGAAGGGCAGTTTGAAGCCGGGGGGCAGCGGTAGGCCGGCCGTCATCTTGCTCATTTCGGCGTTGCTGATCTCGTCCGCCTTCTTGCGCGCGTCGTTGAACGCGGCGGTGATCAAGTCTTCCAATATCGGCTTTTCCGACGGGGACATCAGCGTGTCGTCGATCGACACGCCCAGGATGCGGCCCTTGGCCGACGCCCGCACCTTGACCAGGCCGCCACCGGCCGCGCCTTCGACCTCCAGCTTGTCGAGACTATCCTGCGCGCGCTGCAATTCCTCCTGAACACGGCTCGCCATGCCGAGGATTTCGTTCAAGTCCTTCATTGTCCTACACTCCATTGTTCGGGCCGGTCGGTGTCGACCAACTCCGCGTCGGGGAAGGCGGCCATCACCGCCTTGACCACCGGGGTTTCCAATATATCGGCGCGCGCCGCGGCTTTGCCCGCCTGCTCCTGCTCCAGCAGGGTCTGCTCGCCGCCGCTCTGCGCCAGCGTCACGATCCATCGTGGGCCGGGCGCTGCCGTGTTCAGCGCCTGCTCCAGATCGCGCTTGAAGTCGCCATGCGTCCAGGCGTGGGTCAGGCGAATGGCGATGTCGGGCGGGCTGAGCGAGATGAGCGCAGCGCAATCGTTCAGATGATTGGCCAGCAACGGCTTCTGCCGGTCGATCAGGGCCACGATTTCCTGCATCGTGGCGGGCAGCCGCGCAGCGGGTGCCGACGATGATGCGGCTGACCCGCCACCGGATGCGGGCGCTGCCACCGCGGGCGCGCCCTCTCGCAGCATCCGCGCCAGTTCGCCCGGATCGGGCATGGTCGCGGCGTGCATGACGCGCAGCAGCGCCATTTCGCAGCTTTCGATCGGCAGGATGGCGTTCGCCACCTCGTCATGCCCCTTCAGCAGCAATTGCCACAGGCGATGGAGCGGCGCGAAGCCCAGTTGCGACGCCCAGTCGGCCAGCGCCTCCCGCTCTTCCGCCGACTGGCCGGGGCTGGCGATGTCGCGCCCGGCCTTTGCCAGGGTCACGGCATGGACCAGCTCCAACAGTCCGCGCATCAGCGCAAGTGGCTCTACGCCCAGCGCATATTGGTCACGCACCGCGCTCAGCAGCGCGCCCGTATCGCCTTCCAAGAGCAGGCCCAGCAAGCGCCGCACCGATCCGCGATCCGACAGGCCCAACATGTCGCGCACCTGGGCGGCGGTGACCATGGGCGCGCCTTCCCCCATTTCCGCGTGCGCGATCGCCTGGTCGAGGATCGAAAGGCCGTCGCGCGCCGATCCTTCGGCCGCCTGCGCGATCAACGCCAGCGCATCGGGTTCGGCCGCGACGCTTTCGGCCTCCACCACATGGGCGAAATGGCCCGCCAGCAGTTCGGCGGGAATGCGGCGCAGGTCGAAGCGCTGGCAGCGCGACAGCACCGTCACCGGCACCTTGTTCACTTCGGTCGTGGCGAACAGGAATTTCACATGGGCGGGCGGCTCCTCCAGCGTCTTCAACAAAGCGTTGAAGGCGTTTTTGGAGAGCATATGGACTTCGTCGATGATGTAGATCTTGTAGCGCGCCGACACCGCGGCATAGCGCACCGCCTCGATGATCTCGCGCACATCGTCCACGCCGGTATGGCTGGCGGCGTCCATCTCCACCACGTCGATATGCCGTCCCTCGGCAATCGCGGTGCAGGGTTCGCACACACCGCACGGATCGATGGTCGGGCCGCCCTGCCCGTCCGGGCCGATGCAATTCAATGCCTTGGCGATCAGCCGCGCGGTGGAGGTCTTCCCCACGCCGCGCACCCCGGTCATCAGAAAGGCATGGGCCAGCCGGCCGCGCTTGATCGCGTTGCCCAGCGTCTGGACCATCGCATCCTGCCCGATCAGCTCACGAAAACTGCGCGGTCGATATTTGCGCGCCAGGACGCGATAGGGCTGCGGGGAATCGGACATGGATGTGGTCTAGCCGTTCGGGTGGCTATTGTCGAAGCTGGAAGATTTGGGCTGGATGATAGCTGAAAAGTAGGAGCCGGAACGACCCGTGACGAAATCACTGTGGCTGCTTCCGTCAGGACCTGACCCGGTTCGCGACGATCACGTCCGCCCGACTCCCGGCGCGGCATATGGCGAAAGGGGACCGGGATGGCAAGGGGGCTTAAGCTATACGTGCTCCCGCGAAGGCGGGAGCCCAGTTCAGGCGTCAGGACTGTGTTCCCGCCTTCGCGGGAACACACAGCATATTATTCCAGCCCGCTCTTCTGCGCCTTCCCCACGAAATCGAGCGCGGCACGTGCGGTTTCGGCGATAGCGGTTTCCGCCTTCTTGGCGTCCACGGTCGGCCGGTCGAGATAGACGGCCAGGATATATTCGTCGCCATTGGGCGCCTTCACCAGCGCGACGTCATTATAGGCGGTGCCGCATGTCCCGGTCTTGCTGCCCGACGTCCAGCCTTCTGGCAGGCCCGCCTTGATCCGCTTGTCGCCGGTGCTGCTGGCGTTGAACCAGCTACGCAGGCGGTCGACACTCTCCGGCTTCATGTCGCGGAAGAAGAGCCGCCCCATCAGTCCGGCCATGGCGGCCGGCGTGGTGGTGTCGCGCGGATCGCCCTGCGCATTTTCATTCAGCGTCGGTTCGTTGCGGTCGAGCCGCGTCACGGCATCGCCATGGGCGCGCATGAAGGATGTCAGCCCCTCCGGCCCGCCCAGCATCGGCAGCAGCAGGTTGGCGGCGCTATTGTCGCTCACCTCGACCGCGGCCTGGGCCAGTTCGCCCATGCTCATGCGGCCGCGCTTCTTGTTCTTCTTCACGACCGGCGCGTAATCGAGGATATCGTCGCCGCTGAAGGGGATTTCGCCCTCCAGCCCGAACTTGCCGCCTTCCGCACCGATCAGGACGGCGGCGGCCAGCGGTCCCTTGAAGGTGGAACACATGGCGAAGCGCTCGTCACGATTGAAGCCCAGCAAAAGCGCGCCCGATTTATCGACCAGCGCGACGCCAAGCCGCCCTCCAACTTCCTTCTCGATCTCCGCCGGATTGCGCACCGACGTCAGCGCCGATTGCGGCACTAGATAGCGGGGCGCGGCCGGCAGCAGCGAATCGAGACGGCCGGTCGGTTCCGGCGGCTTGGCCGGTGCCTTCTTTTTCTCAGCGGCAATCGAGGGCGCGGCCAACAGCGCAAGCGTCGCCAGAGCAGTCAAAATCTTCACGGTCACATGCCCTGCATATTGTTGAATTCACCGGGAATACGGACGGTCAGCCGGTCCATCTTGCCGTCCAATATGATCTGGCAGGACAGGCGGCTGGTGCGGGTGGCGGCGGCGGCAAGGTCGAGCATATCCTCTTCATCCTCGCTGGCGCGCGGCAGGCGCGCGAAATCATCGGCATCGACGACGACATGGCAGGTAGAGCAGGCCATCTGTCCCTCGCAAGTGCCCTCCAGCGGCTGACCGGCGGCCTGGGCGATATCGAGCAGCACCGATCCTGTGGGTGCGTCAACCTCCTGTCGTCTCTCGCCATCGGCGCTGATGAAGGTGACCCTGGTCATGCTAATCCGTGCGCTCCCTTTTACGGCGCCGCTTGTGCGGCTGCCGCTTCATTCAATGCCTCTGCAGCCCTCTCCAATTCCTCCCGGCGCGTGTAACGGCCAAAGCCGATCCGCACCGATCCGCGCGCCTGTGCATCTGACAGCCCCAGTGCGCGCAGGACATGGCTAGGCCGCCCGGACCCGCTTGCGCAAGCGCTACCGAGCGAAAAAGCAACATTGCGGCAATCCGACAACAGCCGCGCGCCATCGATGCCGTCGCGGCGCAGGTTCAGATTGCCGGGATAGCGCGCCGTTTGCGACCCGTTGAGCGTCCAGTCCGCAAACAGCTTGGCGGCCAGCGCGGCGAGGCTTTCGACATGGGCGCGGTCGCCGTCCGCCCGTTCATGCATCAGCCGCGCCGCGACGCCGAATCCGGCGCACAACGCTGGCGACAGCGTGCCGGAGCGCAGCCCGCCTTCCTGCCCGCCGCCATGGATCAGTGGCGCGGGCCGCACGCCATCACGCAGCCACAGAGCGCCCACACCCTTGGGACCATGGATCTTGTGTGCGCTGATCGCGATCATGTCGCAGGTCGGCGGCAGAGGCACGCGGCCATAGCCCTGCACCGCGTCGCACAGGAACAGCGCGCCGGCCTGATGCGCCAGGTCGGCGAGCGCGGCGACCGGCTGGATAACGCCGATCTCGTTATTCACTAGCATGGCGACGACGAGTGCGACACCTGGAACGATGACGCGGGTGGCCGCCTCCAGATCGACCAAGCCATCCGCGTCCACCGCCAGGACCGTCACATCCCGCCCGGCCCAGCCCATCGCCTGTGCCGTATCCAGCACCGCGGCATGTTCGGTCGCGATGGTGACGATGCCGCCCGGCGGCGCGCCCTGGATTGCGATGTTGAGCGCTTCGGTCGCGCCGGACGTGAAGAGCAATTGGCCGTCGGGGGGCAGCAGCCGGGCGATCGCATCGCGAGCCGCCTCCACCTGCGCGGCCGCGGCTCGACCCAGGCGATGGGCGCTGTGCGGGTTGGCGAACTGATCGCGCAGCAGCGGCACCATCGCATCAAAGGCTTCGGGCGCGAGCGGCGTCGTTGCCTGATAATCGAGATAGATCATCGGCTTGCCCGCCCGGAAGCCTTTGCCGCCATGGCGGTCCATGCGGCGAGGAACCTGTCCAGGTCGTTGTCGCAGGTCTGCGGGCCGAAGCTGACGCGGACGACTTCCGAAGCGGCCGCCTCATCCCAGCCCATCGCGCCCAGCACATGGCTGGTCTTGAGCGAGCCGGACGAACAGGCGCTGCCCGCGGAGACGGAAATGCCCGCCATGTCGAACTGGATCAGTTGCGCGCGCGCCGATACGCCCGGCATCCGGTAACTGGCGATGGCGGGCAAGCGCGGCGCATCGCGCGCGACGACAACGCCGCCCGCCGCTTCTATCCCCGCGTCCAGCCGGGCGCGCAGGGCGGTCGCGCGGGGCAGCCAGTCCTCCCGCGCCTCCAGCGCCGCCGCCATGGAAAGGATGGCGGGCAGATTTTCGGTCCCGGCGCGATAACCCTGCTCCTGCCCGCCGCTCGGCTCGATCAGCGCCAGATCGCGGAGCAGCAGCGCGCCGATGCCGGGCGGGCCGCCGAATTTGTGCGCGCTGATCGCGATCATGTCCGCGTCCGGCAGCGGCAACTTGCCCGCGCTCTGGGCGCAATCGGCGAACAGCACCGCGCCGTCGCGCTCGATCCGGTCAAGCGGCTGGATCACGCCGGTTTCATTGTTGACATGCTGGATGGCGAGGACAAACCTATCATCCGTTTGGGCTGAGCCTGTCGAAGGGCCGTCCTTATTTGCGGCCAAGAAGGACGGGGTTTCGACAGGCTCAGCCCGAACGGGGGTTTGCACTATTCCGCTATGATCCACCGCCAGCCGCGCCGCGCCCTTCGTCACGCGCAGCACCGCGTCATGCTCCACCGGCGATGTGACGATCCGCCCGACCTTTGCGCGCAGCAGGCCGATGGCGATCGCCTCGCTCGCGCCGGAGGTGAAGATCACATGCCCGGTCCAGCCCAGCGCAGACGCGATGCGCGCGCGCGCATTCTCCAGCATGGCGCGGGCGGCACGGCCGTCGGCATGGGGGCTGGACGGATTCGCCCAGCTTGCCATCGCCCCCACCATAGCGGCCTGCGCCGCAGGCAGCATCGGCGTGGTGGCGGCATGATCGAGATAAAGGCGGTCGGCGGCCAAACGGCGTTACTCATTGATTGCGGAAATGGCGGCGGCATCTATATAGGCGGTCTGCCGCGCAGCGCCAGCAATAGCATTTGCCTATGCAATTGTCTGTGCGATCCGCATCCATTCGCCGTCCGTCCATCCGGGCAGGACGGCCCAGAACGATAACAGGTGCCATGCCCGACGTCATTTTCACCGGACCCGAAGGTCGCCTCGAAGGCCGCTTCAGCCCCCCGCCCCGCCCGCGCGCGCCCGTTGCCATGATCCTGCATCCGCACCCGCAAGGCGGCGGCACGATGAATGATCGCATCACCCAGGCGCTCTACAAAACCTTCGTAAAGCGCGGCTTTGCCGTGTTGCGCTTCAACTTCCGGGGCGTGGGCCGTAGCCAGGGGACGTTCGATAATGGCATCGGCGAACTGAGCGATGCCGCCGCCGCGCTCGACTGGGTGCAGAGCTTCCACCCCGAAGCGCAGACCACCTGGATCGCAGGCTTCTCCTTCGGTGCCTGGATCGGGATGCAGTTGCTCATGCGACGCCCGGAAATCCGTGGGTTCATCTCGGTCGCGCCGCCCGCCAACATGTACGACTTCTCGTTCCTGGCGCCCTGCCCCTCATCGGGCATCATCGTGCAGGGCACGTCGGACGAAGTGGTGACCGCGAGCGCGGTGCAGAAGCTGGTCGACAAGCTGCGCACGCAAAAGGGCATCACCATCCATCACGACGAAATTCGCGGCGCGAACCATTTCTTCGAGCATGAACTCGAGCAGCTGATGAAGTCGGTGGACAATTATCTCGACATGCGCCTGTCCCCGGACTCCCCGATCCGCTAAGGGTTTTGGGCACAAGACGAACGGAAAAGGCCGCCTGCGAGGCGGCTTTTTTTGTGGGTTTTATGGAAAGGAAGATTAGTTTCCTGCCATTCTCCAATTCCAAATATCCGTTCGCCCTGAGCCTGTCGAAGGCTTCTCTTCTTTCGAACGCGAAGATTGAAAAACGAGCAGGGCTTCGACAGGCTCAGCCCGAACGGATGTCGGGGATCTAGTTAGGTCACCAGCCAATCCATGCCGTCCCTCACCTGCCCCCTATATCTGCCGCTTCGCATCGAAGGGCGCGACGATCTTGCAGCGATAGGATCGCACTTCGTCGATCAGGCCGGAGTGCAGTTCGGTCGACAATATCAGGGTCGATCGGTCCAGCCGTTCCAACCGCCGCGTGTCGCTCAGAAGGCCGCTGAACATGCCGCCGCCCTGCTGGACCAGGGTGATCGTCGCATCGTCCTGCGCCGCGATCTTGTTCCAGCCCCGGCCGCCTTCGCGCCAGCGCCCGGCGGTGAAATCGATCACGATTTCCCGCACGGATCGGTCGTCGGCGGTGCAGGACAGGCCGCGTATCTGCGCCGGAGCGGGCGAAGCGGCCGCTGGCGGCGGTAGCGGCGTCGCGGCACCGGCCAAGGGTGCGGTCAGGCCACAGACGCCTGTCAGCAGGAGCGCTAGTAACCCGTGGCGGCGCATGTCAACGCTGCTCCAGCGGCAGGTCAGGCCCCGGAATCGCACTGATCGCGACATTGCCGAACATCACCAGCCCAGCGAAGATCATCAGGCCGCCGCGCTTGCGGTCGCCCTTCTTCACGATCGCATAGACGCCGCCACCGGTCAGCAATATGCCCGCGAGCATCAATATGGATAAAATCGTACCTGCCATGCCGCCTGTCATAGGTGGCAAGCTGGACAGTGGCAATTGCCGTCCTCTCCCCCTATGAGGCGCGCAGAAACGAATCACCCCATGACCGCAGGGGCCGCGCCTTATGAAAATCGCCATCGCTTCCGATCATGCCGCTATCGACCTGAAGGCGGAGCTTGCCCAATGGCTGCGCGACGAGGGCCATGCGGTCGCCGACCTTGGCCCTGCGACCGCCGATCGCGTCGATTATCCCGATTATGGTTACAAACTGGCGTCAGCGGTCGCATCGGGCGACGCGGAACGTGGCATTGCGCTGTGCGGCTCTGGCATCGGCATATCGATCGCGGTCAACCGCCATCCGGCCTGCCGCTGCGCGCTGGTGGGGGAACCGCTGTCGGCCGCCCTGTCGCGCGAACATAATGACGCCAATGTTCTGGCCATGGGTGCCCGCCTGACCGGCGTGGACATGGCCAAGGCCTGCGTCACCGCTTTCCTCACCACCGATTTCGGCGGGGGCCGCCATGCCGGCCGCGTCGAAAAATTGTCCCATCCCGCGCTCTGAAAGGAAGTTTCGATGAGCACCGACACCCTCGCCCCCGCCATCCGCCAGGACGGCTTCTTCAGCGAAAATCTCGCCAGCGCGGACCCGGAAATCTTCGGCGCGATCGAGCATGAGTTGAAGCGCCAGCAGGACAAGATCGAGCTGATCGCATCCGAGAACATCGTGTCCAAAGCCGTGCTGGAAGCGGCCGGTTCGATCTTCACCAACAAATATGCCGAAGGCTATCCGGGCAAGCGCTATTATGGCGGCTGCGAATATGCAGACGTCGTCGAAACGCTGGCAATCGAGCGCGCGAAAGAACTGTTCGGTGCGAACTTCGCCAACGTCCAGCCCAATAGCGGCAGCCAGATGAATCAGGCCGTGTTCCTGGCGCTGCTGCAACCGGGCGACACCTTCATGGGCCTCGACCTGTCGTCGGGCGGTCACTTGACCCATGGTTCCCCGGTCAACATGTCGGGCAAGTGGTTCAAGCCGGTCGCCTATGGCGTGCGCGCGGACGATCATCTGATCGACATGGACGAAGTCGCCCGCATCGCGCGGGAGAGCAAGCCCAAGCTCATCATCTGCGGCGGCACCGCCTATTCGCGCGTATGGGATTTCAAGCGGTTCCGCGAGATCGCCGACGAGGTTGGCGCCTATCTGCTGGCCGACATGTCGCACTTCTCCGGCCTGGTCGCCGGCGGCGCGCACCCCTCGCCCGTCCCCTACGCCCATGTCACCACCACCACGACCCACAAGTCGCTGCGTGGCCCGCGGTCGGGCATCGTCCTGACCAATGACGAGGCGATCGCCAAGAAGATCAACAGCGCCATCTTCCCCGGTATGCAGGGCGGCCCGCTGATGCACATCATCGCGGCCAAGGCGGTGGCGTTCAAGGAAGCGCTGACGCCGGAATTCAAGGCCTATGCGCACCAGATCGTCGCCAACGCCCGCGCGCTGAGCGAGACGCTGGCCGACGCCGGCCTGTCGATCGTGTCGGGCGGCACCGACAATCACCTGATGCTGGTCGACCTGCGGCCTAAGAACACCACCGGCAAGGCCGCGGAAAAGGCGCTGGATCGCGCCTATATCACCTGCAACAAGAATAATGTGCCGTTCGACACGGCCAGCCCGTTCGTCACGTCCGGCGTCCGTCTGGGCACGCCGGCCGGCACGACCCGCGGTTTCCGTGAGGAAGAGTTTCGTGAGATCGGCCGCCTGATTGCCGAGGTCGTGGAAGGCCTCAAGCGCAATGGCGACGAAGGCGATGGTCAGGTCGAACAGCATGTGCGTGAAAAGGTACTGGGCCTGACGAGCCGTTTCCCGATCTACTGAGGGCAAACCAGGCCGTTCGTGTCGGGCGCAGTCGAGACACGCTCGCACAGACGTTTCTCGACACGCTCGAAACGAACGGAGATTGATTAGATCATGCGCTGCCCCTTCTGCGCCCATGAAGACAGCCAGGTGAAGGACAGCCGGCCGACGGAGGATGGCAACGCCATCCGCCGCCGCCGCCAGTGCGAAGCCTGCGGCGCGCGCTTCACGACCTTCGAGCGCATCCAGTTGCGCGACATATGGGTGGTGAAGAGCGAGGGGCGCAAGGAAGCGTTCGAGCGGGACAAGCTCGCCCGCTCCATTGGCATCGCCTGCCGCAAGCGGCCGATTGACCCCAGCCGGCTGGAAAAGCTGATCTCCGGCATCCAGCGCCAGTTGGAAACCAGCGGCGACAGCGAAGTCCCCGCCCGCGCGATCGGCGAAATGGTGATGGAAGGGCTGAAACGTCTCGACAGCGTCGCCTATATCCGTTTCGCCAGCGTCTATAAGGACTTCACCGACGCGAAGGATTTCGAGGAATTTGCAGGGACGGTGAAGGAAGTCGGGCGGGAGTGAGGATGCGCCCGGCTCTCCACCCGTTCGCCCTGAGCCTTTCCGCATCCGTCCAGTCCAGGCCTCTTCCCCTCTCCGTTCGTCCTGAGTAGCCATTGAGCGAAGTCGAAATGGCGTATCGAAGGATCACGCAATGACGTTTCATACATATATGCTGCACTGTGCAGACGGCAGCTATTATCTAGGCCATAGCGATAATCTGGAGCAGCGTATCGCGCAGCACCAGGCTGGCGAGATTGCGGGATATACCCAGAGCCGTCGCCCCATGACGTTGGTCTGGAGCCAAGAATTTAGTTCGCGAGATGAGGCCCTTTCCGCAGAGCAGCAGATCAAGGGCTGGTCACGCAAAAAGAAGGAAGGCCTGATTGCGGGAGACTGGGATGCCATCCGGCAAGCGGCGCGCAAATCCTTCGATATGGGGCTTCGACAGGCTCAGCCCCTACTCAGGACGAACGGTAGTAAAATGACTGATAACACCCCCACCCCCTCCCCCGTCATCGTCCTGGTCCGTCCGCAATTGGGCGAGAATATCGGGAAGGCTGCGCGGGCCATGCTGAATTTCGGGCTGACCGAGATGCGGCTGGTGTCCCCACGCGACGGCTGGCCCAATCCCGATGCCGGGCCGACCGCCGCGGGCGCGGACTTCATTCTCGATCAGGCGCAGGTCTATGAAACGCTGGCCGATGCGGTCGCAGACTGCGCCCATGTGTACGCGACCACGGTGCGCAAGCGCGGGGTGACCAAGCCGGTGGTGACGCCGGAGGAGGCCGCGCGCGAAGTCCATGCCGCGCAGGGCCGCTGCGCCTATGTGTTCGGGCCAGAACGCTCAGGGCTGGAAACGGAGGACGTCGCGCTCGCGCGCAAGATTCTGACCGTGCCGATCAACCCGGAATTTGGATCATTGAACCTGGCGCAGGCGGTCATCCTGTGCGCCTATGAATGGTCCAAACAGGCGGACCTCAAACAACCGACCATCACCGACCTGGGCGAACCCGCGCCGCAGGTGGAGTTGGAGGGCATGATCGAGCAACTAGACGCACTGCTGGTGAAGGTCGGCTATTTCTTCCCGCCCGATCGCGCCGGCGCCACCCGGCTGACGCTGCGCAACCTGCTGACCAAGCCGGGCTGGAACCATCTGGAGGTGCGGACGCTGCGCGGGGTGTTGTCGCATTTGAACAGGCCGCGGGAACGCTGAGGCGACGGATTTACCTCCCTCCGTTCGTGCTGAGTAGCGTCTGAGCCCTTCGACTGCCTGCTTGCAGCAGGCGCTCAGGATAAACTTCACCAAAGGTGAAGCCGAAGACCCATATCGAAGCATCTGGCGCTGCGCTGGGTCCTTCGATACGCCATTTCGACAGGCTCAATGGCTACTCAGGACGAACGGTGTGGTTAGGATTGGGTATCCTGATGCGGACCCCGCGTCCGGTCGAACTCCGCCAGTTCGTAAGCGATCGACGCTTCGACCAGTTCTTCCCACATGCCCGCGATCAGATCGCACGGCACGCCCAATGCCTCCGCCTCGGCGCAGGCATTGGCGATGACTTCCGCCTTGCGCGCTTCGTCGCGCACCGCGCTACGATCCGGCTTGATCCGGGCGGCAGCGCGCATATGGGCGAAGCGCTGGGCCAGCAGGGCGACGATCTGCCGGTCGAGATTGTCGACGCCGGCGCGCACCTGCGCCATGGTGGAATAATGTTCGGGAGTCATGCCCGCGGGACTAAGCTGCCGCTGCCGTCGTGTCGAGACTTGACTCGTCGGCCTCTTCTGGTCATAGGCGCGCCTTCGCAATTGGCTCCGCACCCCGGTGAAGCGGTGGCCCTGCCCCTGAGCGCCAAGGCGCAATATGGACGTAGGCGATACCGGGAATAACATTCACCCTCCCCGAAAAGTGGGAACCGGTTTTCGGATCAGGGGGGTGAACAAACGTGGTTAGCAATTACTAGGAATTATCTATGACGAAGCGCACCAGCGCCAAGTACAAGCTCGACCGTCGCATGGGCGAGAATATCTGGGGCCGTCCCAAGTCGCCTGTCAACAAGCGCGAATATGGTCCCGGTCAACACGGCCAGCGCCGCAAGGGCAAGGTGTCCGATTACGGCATCCAGCTGCGCGCCAAGCAGAAGCTGAAGGGCTATTACGGCGACATCACGGAAAAGCAGTTCAAGAAGAACTATTTCGAAGCCAGCCGTATGAAGGGCGACACCGGCCAGAACCTGATCGGCCTGCTCGAACGTCGCCTGGACGCCGTCGTGTACCGCGCCAAGTTCGCCCCGACCATCTTCTCGTCGCGCCAGATCGTGTCGCACGGCCACATCTATGTGAATGGCGTGAAGTGCAACATCGCGTCGCGCCTGGTAAAGCCGGGCGACGAAATCACCCTGGGCAAGAAGGCGCAGGAAATGGCGCTGGTGATGGAAGCGCAGGCTTTGGCCGAGCGTGACATTCCCGACTATGTCGCTCCCGACGGCGCGACCAAAGTCACCTATGTCCGCGTGCCTACGCTGGACGAAGTGCCTTACCCGGTGAAGATGGAACCGAACCTGGTCGTCGAATTCTATTCGCGCTAATCGGTTTTCCGAGCAGAGTTACAAAGAAGGGCGGCCCTGCGAAGGAGCCGCCCTTTTTCGTGTCATGGGTGCAGCGCCTTGGCCAAGAAAGCGGCACTACGACCGAGCAGATCGGCACGTGCCGCACTATCCTGCAAATAATGGTCCAATCCGTCATAGATGACGAGTTCCGACGCCTTGTTCGCCTTTTTCAGTCGATCGTCCATCAGGCGCGATTGCCGGAACGATACATTGCGATCCATGGTACCGTGGAACATCAACACCGGGACGCTGAACGCTGCGGCATGACGGGCGGGCGAGCCTGCCTCGATATGGGGGCCATCACCGATATAGGCGCTGACCAGCGCAAAATTGCTCCAGTTCCGGCGTTCTTCGCGAAGTCGGTCCAGGTCCGTCACTGGCGCGACGGCGATGACCGCCTTGAACAGGCCGGGTTCGGTCACAGCCGACTGAAGCGCGGCATATCCGCCATAGGACCAGCCCATGATGGCCAGGCGGCCGGGCGCCGCCACCCCTTCGCTCAGCAACCAGCGGCCGGCATCGTCGACATCCCCAATGGCGGTGCGCCAGCTTTTGAAGCCATTGTCCTGGAACCAATTTTGCCCATAGCCTGCCGATCCGCGGAAATTGGGCTGAAGCACGGCATAGCCTTGGCTTGCGAAAAATTGGGCGATCCAGTCAAATCCCCATTCATCCCGCGCTTCCGGGCCACCATGGGGCATGACAATCGCTGGCAGATTTTTCGCGGCCCCATCAGGCGGCAAGGTCAGATAGGCAGGGATCATCGTCCCATCCCCGGCCGGGTAGCGCACATGCTTGACTTGCGCAGTACGGACCCCCTCCAATTGCGGACGATCCGCGGTGACGATCTCCATGTGGCTGCTGGCGCGATCAAGCACGAAATAGCGCCCGGCATTGGTGTCGCTGCCTGCCCATAGCAGCAATTTGCCTTCTTCCTGACTGGCGTCGACGATCCGTATCAGCGGCAGGTCGGGCAATGCTTTCGCCAGCGAGTTGGCCAGTTTCGCCATGGCCGGATCGAAATAAAATACTTCACGCTTGTCGACGACATAGGTGACGCCGATCGTTCGGTGATTGCGGCCAATAGTGACGAAGCCATCCACATCGACTTGCGGGTGGGCAAACAACAATTCTCCGTCGCTTTTCCGTCTAGCGATTTGCTGAACGCCGCGACCCGTCCGTTGATCCGCTTCAATCCATAGGCAAGATCGCCATCGAAATCGACATGGTGCGGCTCGAAACCATTGCCCGTCTCATCGCTTTCGCTCAACGCCTGCCATGGTCCACCCGCCTTGGAACGAAACAAGTGTCGCTGTCGACCACGCACATAACCGGCGGCATCGCTGGTGCGGACAGTCATCACCCGCACAGCGCCGCGTCCATCGCTCAGATAGCCGTCCGCGTCCGGGCGCGGCCGCTCCATCGGCACTGATCGAAGCGTTGCGCTATCGACGTCATCAACCCCAAGCCCATCTTTGGTCTGGGCAGCGCGAGAGCCAACCGTTTCTTCCGGCACATAGCGCCGTGTCATCAGAACATGCCCGTCGACGCCGGTCGACCAGTCGATGATCGATCCACCAAACAGGTCGTAGCCGAGCGCGCGCCCATTGCCCCGCCCAGTACCGAGCATCTTCATATTTTGGCCATCCAGATCGATAGCCAGAACCCTGGACACCGGACCGATGTCGCCGATCGCCAATTCGACCATGCCAAAGACGGTGCAAAGCAGGCGCTTGGCGCTGGCCCAGGAACAGGATGCGATGCGTTCCGGCTTGCCGTCCGCCACAAGGATGCGGGTTGGTTTGAACTGGCCGGAGCCGCGAAGGTCGATGACATAGACAGCGCCGCCTTGTCCCGCCAGTGGTTGGACCAGCGCGACATAATTGCCGTCCGGCGAAAGGCTCGCCTGCTCCACCGCCTCTCGCGCGCCAAAACGCTTCGCCATGTCATCGGGCGTTTCGGCTGGTGCCGTGCCGGCCATTCCTGCCGTCATCAAGACTGCCAATATAGTATACAGCCGATATCTCATGCCGCCCTTTTCCCTGTGACTGCCGATCGTTAGCGATGGCCCAGATTTCCCAATTCCGTTCTAGGCAGACTCCTCTTGTTGGCAAGGCGGGGCAGCGGAGCGGACATGGAAGCTGGCTTGCTTGCCCTTCCCCCCGCGCGGTGGCATCACTTGCGCATTAGTAAAACAAAGGGTGACTTCCATGCGTAGCTCCATCGCGGCGATCGCCGCCGTCCTTGCCCTGTCGGCCTGCACGACCGACGGCGCCGACACCCCGCCCGCCGCGGCATCCGCCACGCCGCCCGCCACCGCTGCCGCAGAACCGTCGATCGATACGATGAAGCGGCTGGTGCAGCAGCTGTCCTCCGACGCCTATGAGGGCCGCGCGCCCGGATCGCCCGGCGAGGAGAAGACGCTGGCGCTCCTCGCCGCCGAATTTAGCAAGCTCGGCCTGCAACCCGGCAACAAGGGCAGCTGGTTTCAGGACGTGCCGCTGGTCGAGATCAATGCGAGGAATGTCTCGCCGCTCAGGTTTACCGGCGGCAAGAGCGACGTCACCGCCGCCTATGGCCCGGAAATGGTGATCGGCACTTATCGCACCACCCAGCCCAGGATCGCGATCAAGGACAGCCCGGTGGTGTTCGTGGGCTATGGCATCAACGCGCCCGAAAAGGGCTGGAACGACTATGCCGGGCTGGACGTGAAGGGCAAGACGGTCGTCATCCTGGTCAACGACCCCGATTATGAAACGCCGGGGCTGACCGGCCCGTTCAACGGCCGGGCAATGACCTATTATGGCCGCTGGACATACAAATATGAGGAGGCCGCGCGGCAGGGCGCGGCCGCCGCGATCATCGTGCACGATACCGTACCGGCCGCCTATGGCTGGAACGTCGTGCAATCAAGCTGGACCGGGGCGCAGCATGTCGCGGACAGCGCCAACGGCAATGCCGACCAAGCTCAAGCGATCGGCTGGCTCCAGAAGGACAAGGCGGCCGCGCTGTTCGCCAGCGCGGGCCTGAACCTGGACGCACAAATGGCCGCGGCGAAGAAGCCGGGCTTCAAGGCCGTGCCGCTAACAGGGGTGAAGGCCAATGTCTCGTTCGACAACGACCTGCGCAAACATATGTCGAAAAATGTCGTGGCGCTGCTGCCCGGCAAGACGCGGCCGGATGAATATGTCCTCTACAGCGCCCATTGGGATCACCTCGGCCATTGCCAGGCCGCGCCGGACGGCGACGACATCTGCAACGGCGCGGTCGATAACGCGACCGGCACGGCAGCGCTGGTGGCGCTGGCGCAGGCCAATGTGCAGGCCGGGCCGACCGACCGCAGCCAGGTGTTTCTGGCGGTGACGGCCGAGGAATCGGGTCTGCTGGGATCAGCCTATTATGGCAACAACCCCGTCTTCCCCTTCGCCAAGACGGTGGGCGGCGTGAACATGGATGCGCTCAGCGTCGCGGGCCTGGCGAAGAATGTCGTGGTGATCGGCAAGGGCAAGTCGCAGCTCGATGGCTATCTAGACCGGGCCTTGTCCACGCAGGGCCGGGTATCGACGCTGGAACCGACCCCTGAAAAGGGCTTCTACTATCGTTCGGATCATTTCAGCTTCGCCAAACATGGCGTGCCGATGCTGTATTTCGAAGGCGGCGAGGATTTGGTCAAGGGCGGCACCGCGGCGGGACTGGCCGCGGCGGAGGATTATACCACCAACCGCTATCATGGCCCCAAGGACGAATATGACGCCAGTTGGGACTGGACCGGCGTGCAGGCCGACCTGACACTCTATTACAATGTCGGCCGCGATCTGGCGACCACGACCGACTGGCCCAACTGGGTGGATGGCGATGAATTCCGCGCCATCCGCGACAAGGATCGGGCGGGGCAATAAACGCTATCGTGCTCCTGCGTAGGCAGGAGCACGCCCTTCCGGGGCTCGATGCGTCACTCCCCGGCCGGCGTATAGGTCCAATTCTGCGCCTGGCTGCCGTCCATCCTGGCGGTTTCGGCCATCAGCAGCCGCCCCTCCCGCCAGTAACGGATGCGTTGGGGATAATCATGGTCAGGGTTGGCGAAGCTGATGTCCCGCACCCCTTCCGCGACGACGGGGAAGATGGTTGCGGGGCCGCCTTCGGGCGCGGCATGGAGGGTCAGCGATCCGTCGGCCGCACGCACGATGCGCATCACTTCCCAGGACCGCAGCGTTTCTCCGCGTCCGGTGCGACCCACGCCGATCATCGTGCCGCCGCGCGGCAGCGTCCACACCTCTTCGGTCCAGCGATCGTCCCGCTTTTGCAGCCATTCGCCGGTCAGCCAGTCGGGCAATTCGCCCGCGTTGCTAATAGCCGGCAGCGCCAGCAGCAGCGCCGCAGCGATGATCGAAACTTGTCTCTTCATGGCCTTCGCCCTCTGTCCACACGCCATCCGGCACGCTATGGAGCGCGCGCAAACCCCGCTATCACGGATCGGCACCCTGCCGAGCAAGGATAAAAGCCATGACTTTCCGTATGTCCGCCGAATGGGCACCGCACGACTGGACCTGGATCGGCTTTCCGACCAACCCCGCCGAATGGCCCGGCGCGTTCGAGGAAGCGCGCCAGCAGATCGCTGCCTTCGCCAGCGCCCTCCATGCCGACGGTAGGGGCGAGGAGGTGCGGCTGGTCGTGGCCAATGAAGCCGATGCGCTCGCCGCTCGCGCGCTGGTCGCATCAGGTGTCTCGATCGTTGTTCAGCATCTGGGCGACGTCTGGCTGCGCGACACCGCGCCGATCGCGGTTCTGAACGGCGCAGGAGGCCGGGCGCTGGTCGATTTCGGCTTCAACGGCTGGGGCGGCAAATATCAGATGCCGGGCGACGAGGATATCGGCGCGCGGCTGGCCGCGACCACCGATATGCCGGTTTCGACCCAGCATTGGGTTTTCGAAGGCGGCGCGATCGACACCGACGGCACCGGCCTGTTCGTGACGACCGAGCAATGCCTGCTCAATCCCAACCGCAACCCGGACCTGGACCGCGGCAAGATCGAGACGCTGCTCGCCGGCGCGCTGGGCCTGTCCAACATGCTGTGGCTGGGCGATGGGCTGCTCAATGACCATACCGACGGCCATGTCGACAATCTCGCCCGCTTCGTCGCGCCGGGCAAACTGGCGCTACCGATCGCAACGACGCAGGACGATCCCAACGCCGCCCTCTATGCCGACGCCCGCGCCCGCGCGCAGGCGCATGGCGTCGAGGTGGTGGACATCCCCTCCCCCGGCCTGGTGCTGGTGGATGGGGAGGCGATCCCGGCCAGCTACATGAATTTCTATGTCGGCAACGCCGCCGTCATCGTGCCCGTCTATGGCCAGCCCAACGATCAGGCCGCGCTCGACGCCTTCCGCCCCTTCTTTCCGGGCCGGGATATTGTCGGGCTGCGGAGCGACGCCATATTGTCGGGCGGCGGCAGCTTCCATTGTTGCAGCCAGCAGATGCCATCCGTCTGATAGGTTCAGGGACAGACATGACCAAAGTAACCGTAGCCGCGCTTCAGCTTAGCTTTTCCGACGATATGGGCGAGAATATCGCCAAGGTCGCGGACCATGTGCGCAAGGCCGCGATGCGCGGCGCTAAAATCATCCTGCCGCCCGAACTGTTCGAAGGGCCGTATTTCTGTTGCGTCGAGGATGAGGCCCTGTTCGCCAACGCCCAGCCTACCGATACGCATCCAGCGGTGCAGGCAATGCGCAAACTCGCCAAGGAACTGGGCGTCTATATCCCGACCAGCTTTTTCGAGCGAGACGGCCAGCATCACTACAACTCGCTCGCGATGATCGACGACGAAGGTGAGATCATGGGCGTCTATCGCAAGAGCCACATTCCCGACGGGCCGGGCTATGAGGAAAAATATTATTTCCGCCCCGGCAATAGCGGATTCAAGGTGTGGCCGACCAAATATGGCACCATTGGCGTGGGCATCTGCTGGGACCAATGGTATCCTGAAACGGCGCGCTGCATGGCGTTGATGGGGGCGGAAATGCTGTTCTATCCCACCGCGATCGGCTCCGAACCTTATGATACGGAACTGGACACCAGCCGCATGTGGCGGCGGGCGATGATCGGCCATGCGGTCAGCAACTGCATGCCAGTGATCGCCGCCAACCGCATCGGCGACGAGGACGGCCAGCTTTTCTACGGCCACAGCTTCATCACCGACGAATGGGGCGATTTCGCCGCCGAAGCGGACGCGAAGGACCAGGGCGCGCTGGTCGCCACGCTGGACCTGGCCAAAGCGCGCACCCATCGCGCGGGCATGGGCTTCTTCCGCGATCGCCGACCCGACCTTTACGGTCGGATCGCGCAGGATATCTGAATGGACGCGACTGATAGCGAAGATGCCACCGGTCAGCCCGACGACCTCAGCCGGCCGCAAAAGCGGTTGCTGAAGCGGATGTATAATGGGCGCACCGTCCCCGTCACGGCGGACGATCGCCCCTTCCTGACCTATAAGGACGCCCTGCGCTATCTGCTGTCGCTGCCGATCGACGCGCGCGAGGCCAGCTATGCGCAGATGAAGGCGCAGGCCAGGGATGGGGTTCGATAGACGCGCCCCATCTCTATGCGCTGGCGCTGGGATCGAACAGGCCGCTGTCCGTGCGGCGCACGCCCGCGCAGCTGCTGACGGAGGCGATAGCGCTGATCGGCGAACATGCGCGGGTGCTGCGCATTGCGCCCACGCTCTCCACTACGCCGCTCGGCCCGTCGGCCCGCCGCTTCGCCAATAGTGCGATCCTGGTCGAAAGCGCGCTGTCCCCGCCCGCAATGCTGGGCTTCCTTCAGAACATCGAAAACCGGCTGGGCCGCCGCCGCTATCGCCGCTGGGGGGCGCGCAGCGTCGATATCGACATCATCCTGTGGTCGGGCGGCCCGTGGCGCAGCCGGACGCTGACCATTCCCCATGCCGCCTATCGCAGCCGCAGCTTCGTGCTGAAGCCGCTGCTGGCGGTCGCCCCCGATTGGCGCGACCCGCATCTCGCGATCACCGTCCGCCATCTGCATGCGCGGTTACAAAAAGCCGCCCCAAAGAGTTGACCATCCGCCCCGCCGCCTTTAGGGCAACCTCCACCGCTTCGGGGGTCCATAGCTCAGTCGGTAGAGCAACTGACTTTTAATCAGTAGGTCGCTGGTTCGAACCCAGCTGGACTCACCATCATCGTTCCGGTCGCATCAGCGCGACGGAGCGGCCGCCCACTTCGATAGCGCCGTCCGCCACATGAAAGCGGCAGGGTTGCGCGTCGCCATTGACGCAGATCGCGACCCCGCTCGCGCGGTAGCGCATCGTCAGGCGGCGGCGGGACGGGTCTTCCCACTGGCCCACGGTCAGCGCCCGTCCATCCTCGTCCAGCCATTCCACGTCGGCATCGGACAATAGCGTCACGCCGCTCAGATCGGGCGTGTCCGCCCGCAGCCTAGCCAGTGCGAAACTATGCGCCTCCAGATCGCGATCCCGCCCGTCCCAATCGATCCAGCCGATCGCATTATCCTGCGCATAGGCATTGTTGTTGCCCTGCTGGGTTCGGCCGAACTCGTCGCCAGCGGTCAGCATGATCGCGCCGCGCGATGCGAAGAGAGTGGCAAACAACGCCTTGATATCGCCGACCCGCGCGGCCTCAATCGCCGGATCATCGCTCGTCCCCTCGACGCCATTGTTCCAGCTGAAATTTTCGCCATGACCATCGCGATTCTGTTCGCCATTGGCATCATTGTGGCGCTGCTCGTAAGCGGTCAGGTCGGCCAGGGTGAAACCATCATGGGCGGCCAGGAAATTGACGCTGCGGGTCATGCCGTTGCCGAAAATATCCGATGAACCGGCCAGCCGCGTAGCCAACGCGCCCAGCGTTCCCGCATCGCCGCGCCAGAAGCGGCGCATGTCGTCACGATAGCGGTCGTTCCATTCCAGCCACCCCTCGCCGAAATTGCCCAGTTGATAGCCGCCCGGACCGATGTCCCACGGCTCGGCGATCAGGATGCGGTCTGCCAGCAGCGGATCGGCGCGCATCTCCTGCAACAATGGCGCATGGGGATCGAAGCCGTCCGCCATCCGCCCCAGCGCCGGGCCAAGGTCGAAGCGGAAGCCATCCACCCCCGCCTGTGCCACGAAATAGCGCAGCGAATCGAGGATCAGGCGGCGCGTGACCGGCGCGTTGCAGGCGATACTGTTGCCGGTGCCGGTATCGTTGATCAGCCGCCCGTCGGCTCCGTGGCGGAAATAGCCGCGCGCATCCAGCCCGCGCAGCGACAGGGTCGGCCCCTGCGCGTCGCTTTCGCCGTCATGATTGTAAACCATGTCGAGGATCACGCCGATGCCTGCCTGATGCAGCGCCGCCACCATCGCGCGCAATTCCGCCATGCCGCCAGGCGCCAGCCGCGGGTCGAGCGCGAAATAGCTGACCGGATTATAGCCCCAGGCGTTGGTGAGGCCCAGCGGCCCCAAATGCCGCTCGTCGATCCAGGCGTTGATCGGCATCAGCTCGATTGCGGACACATGCAGGCTTTGCAGATGCGCGATGACCGCCGGATGAGCCAGCGCCGCGATGGTACCGCGCTGCGCTGGCGGGACGTCAGGGTGCAGCATGGTGAAACCGCGCACCTGCACTTCGTAGATGAGGCCGCCCGGCGCGAAGCGTGGCGGCTCCGGCGGCAGCGGTTCGATTGCGGCCGCGACGACACCCTTGGGCATCAGCCGCGCGGTGTCGCACCCGCGCCCACGCGGCGCGCCCAGCGCCGGATCATAGTGGAACGCCCGGTCGATCGCAGGCGCATAGGGATCGAGCAGCAGCTTGTCGGGGTCGAACCACAGGCCCGCGTCCGGATCATAGGGGCCATCGGCGCGCAGGCCGTAGCGCGCGCCCGCGCCGACGCCCGCCGCCTCGACATGCCAGCAGCCGTCCGCATCGCGCAGCATCGGCAGGCGGACCTCGCGATCGTCGCTGTCGAACAGGCAAAGCCACAATTGGGTCGCCTCGGGCGACCAGACGCAAAAGCGTGTGCCGCTTGGCCCCACCGATATGCCCGGCGTCACGCCGCCTCCGCGATCAACGACCGATACAGGTCCGCATATTTCGCCGCGCTATGGGGCCAGGAAAAGTCGGCGCGCATCCCCGCGCGTTGCATCGCCTGCCACGCCACCTTGTCCCCATACAGGTCCACCAGCCGGTTGATCGCGCCATGCAGCGCCAGCGGATCGGACGGCGTAAACACGATACCGGTCGCTGCGCCCGCGCCCACCGCGGCCTCATTAGCGTCGATCACCGTGTCGGCCAGCCCACCGACCCGCGCCACCACCGGCACGCAGCCATAGCGCAGCGCATAAAGCTGGGTCAGGCCGCACGGTTCGAAGCGCGAGGGGATCAATATGGCGTCCCCGCCCGCCTGCATCAGGTGCGACAGCGGCTCGTCATAGCCGATCTGCACGCCGATCCGACCACGATGCCGGTCCGCGGCCCCCAGGAGCGCGCCTTCGAGCGGATGATCGCCCGATCCCAGCACGGCCAGCTTGCCCCCCAGCGCGACCAGATGTTCGGCCGCGTCGATCATCATGTCCATGCCCTTCTGCCAGGTCAGGCGGCTGACGATGATGCAGATCGGCGCACCGTCATGATCCAGCCCGAAGCGCCGTTCGAGCGCACGGCGGTTCGCTGCTCGCCCGCCCAATGCGCGCGCGCTATACGGCTTGGCGATCAGGCCGTCGGTCGCCGGGTTCCAGATGTCGGTATCGACGCCGTTCAATATGCCGTGCAGCCGGTCCACCCGGCCGTTGATCAGGCCATCCAGCCCCATGCCATGGACCGCCGACCGGATTTCCTGCGCATAGCTGGGGCTGACCGTGGTGATCGCGTCGGCCGATACCAGCCCCGCCTTCAGATAGCCGGTGCCGCCATAATATTCGACGCCATCGACGCCCCAGGCTTCGGGCGGCAGGCCGAGGTCGGGGAAGATGCCCGCGCTATACCGGCCCTGGAAGGCGAGATTGTGGATCGTCACGACCTTGGGCACATGCGCCGCCGGGCCAAAGCGCATATAGGCGGCGGTCATCGCCGCCTGCCAGTCATGGACATGGACGATGTCGGGCCGCCACCCCTTCACCCCGTCCGCCGCTATATCCGCCCCGGCGCGCGACAGGGCGGCGAAGCGCCGCCAATTGTCGTTCCAGTCATTGCCGCCATGATCGCCATAGGGGCCGCCTTCGCGCGCGAAAAAGTCTGGCGCATCCAGCACCAGCAGGTCCAGGCCGTCGACCTGCGCGGCCAGCACGCTGGCGCTCGCCCCGAACAGATCGTCGTATCGGCGCACCGCCTTCGCCTTGCCCAGGCGCGCGATGACGGCGGGATAGCCGGGGATAAGCGTGCGCACCTGCACCCCCTGCCTCGCCAGCGCGCCGGGCAGCGCGCCCGCGACATCGGCCAGCCCGCCGGTCTTGATCAGCGGATAGATTTCGGACGCGACCGATAGCAGCTTGATCGTCATGGCGGGGATCAGGCCACCAGCCGGTCGATCATCGGCTGCGTCACCAGGCATATGCCGCTGTCCGTGCGACGGAAGCGCTGCGCATCGTCTTCGGGATGTTCGCCGATGATGAGGCCCGGCGGAATGATGATCCCAGAATCCAGCACGCATTTATGCAGCCGCGCCCCGCGCCCGATCTCGCAATCGGGCATGATGACGCTGTCCGTCACCGACGAGAAGCTGTGGGTGCGCACGCCCGAAAAGAGCAGGCTGCGATGGAGCGAGGAGCCGGACACGATGCACCCGCCCGCCACGAGCGAGGATGTGGCCGAACCGCGCCGCCCGTCCTCGTCATGCACGAACTTGGCGGGCGGTGTGACTTCTGAATAGGTCCAGAGCGGCCAGCTGCGGTCATAGAGGTCAAGCGAGGGAACGACATCGGTGAGGTCGATGCTGGCCTGCCAATAGGCGTCGATTGTGCCGACATCGCGCCAATAAGGCTCCAGCTCGCTCTCGGCGCGGACGCAACTACTGGAAAATCGATGCGCCACCGCTTTGCCATGCTTGACGATATAAGGGATGATATCGCCGCCGAAATCGCGCTTGCTCTTGGGATCGTCGGCGTCGCGACGCAATTGTTCGATCAGGAATTTGGTCTGGAAAACGTAGATTCCCATAGACGCCAGCGCCATGTCGGGCTGGCCGGGGATGCCGGGCGGGTCTTTGGGCTTTTCGATGAAGTCGGTGATGACGTCCTGCTCATCGACATGCATCACGCCAAAGCCGACCGCCTCCATCCGCGGCACCTCCAGACAGCCGACGGTGACGTCCGCGCCACTATCGACATGCTGTTGCAGCATCAACTCATAGTCCATTTTATAGACATGGTCGCCGGCCAGCAGCACCATATATTCGGGCGCATAGCTTTCGATGATGTCGATATTCTGGAACACCGCGTCGGCGGTGCCTTCATACCATTGGCTTTCCGACACGCGCTGGCTCGCGGGCAGGATGTCGAAACTTTCATTGCGTTCGGGGCGCAGGAAATTCCAGCCGCGTTGCAGGTGTCGGATCAGCGAGTGGGCCTTATATTGGGTCGCCACGCCGATCCGGCGGATGCCGCTGTTCAGCGCATTGGACAAAGCGAAATCGATGATCCGCGCCTTGCCGCCGAAATGCACGGCGGGCTTGGCCCGCTTGTCGGTCAGCTCGGCCAGCCGACTGCCGCGTCCGCCCGCCAGCACATAGGCCATGGCGTCACGCGCGATCGGCTGATGTCTCGTCTGCATTAAGCCTCTCCTTGCGTTACCCGCGACTGCCTGCACGCGCCGTCGGTGTTCAATAATCCAGTTCCAGCATCAAGGTTGCAAAGGGCGGGATGGTGATGTTCGCCCACCCTTCCTCGTCCGCCTGCACCTGCCCCATATTGCCCGCGCCGCTGCCGCCATAATCGGCCGCATCGCTATTCAATATCTCGCGCCACCGCCCGCCCGACGGCAGCCGCATCCGATAGCCATGGCGCAGCATCGGGGTGAAATGGCTGATGATGACGATCGGGCGAACGCCGGGCGCACGCCGTTGCCAGGCGAAGATCGAATCCGCCGCGCCATCGACCAGTACCCATTCGAACCCCTCCGGCTCGCAATCGCGCTCATGCAGCGCCGGGCGGGCGCGGTAGAGATGGTTGAGGTCGCTCACCAGCCGCTGCACGCCCAGATGCGGCCCATGGTCGAGCAGATCCCAGTCGAGCGGGCGCTCCTCGCTCCATTCGCTGCGCTGGGCAAACTCCTGCCCCATGAACAGCAGCTTCTTGCCCGGATAGCCCCACATGAAGCCATAATAGGCCCGCAGCGTTGCGAATTTCTGTGCATCATCGCCCGGCATCTTGTGCAGCAGCGACGCCTTGCCATGCACCACCTCGTCATGACTCAACGCCAGCACGAAATTCTCGGTAAAGGCATAGAGCAAGCCAAAGGTGATGTCGTCATGATGATGGGCGCGATGCACCGGATCACGCTGCAAATAACGCAGCGTATCGTGCATGAAGCCCATATTCCATTTGAAGCCAAAGCCCAGCCCGCCGGTGTGGACGGGCTTCGACACGCCGGGCCAGCTGGTCGATTCCTCGGCGATGGTCATGATGCCGGGCTGCGCGCCATACAGCGCCTTGTTCATCTGCTGGAGGAAGGCGACGGCCTCCACATTTTCCCGGCCGCCATGGTCGTTGGGTACCCATTCGCCGGGTTTGCGCGAATAATCGAGGTACAGCATCGACGCAACCGCATCGACCCGCAGGCCATCGACATGATAGCGTTCGGCCCAGAACAGCGCATTGTTGACCAGAAATTGCGACACTTCGCGCCGCCCGAAATTATAGATGGCGGTGTTCCAGTCGGGGTGGAACCCCTTGCGCGGGTCGGCATGTTCGTAGAGCGCCGTGCCGTCGAAATGCGCCAGACCATGTTCGTCGGTCGGGAAATGCGCCGGCACCCAGTCCAGAATGACGCCTATACCCGCCCGATGCGCCCCGTCCACGAAGCGCGCGAACCCCGCCGGATCGCCGAAGCGCGCGGTCGGCGCGTAAAGGCCCAGCGTCTGATATCCCCAACTGGGGTCATAGGGATATTCGCTGATCGGCAGAAATTCGATATGGGTGAAGCCCATGCCGACGACATAGGGGATCAGGCGGTTGGCCAGTTCGTCCCAGCTAAGGAAATTACCCTCGTCGTCGCGCTGCCACGACCCGGCATGGACTTCGTAGATCGACACCGGCTGGCGCCGGGCGTCGGTAGTGCGCCAGTGCTGGCGATGTCGGTCGTCTCCCCATTTATGGTCCAGCGGCGCAGCGACGATCGATGCGGTGGAGGGCCGCAATTCGCTTTTGAAGGCATAGGGATCGGCCTTGAGCGGCAGGCGCACGCTGTCCGCGCCGATAATTTCGAACTTGTACGCGCTGCCCGGACCGACTTCGGGCAGGAAAATCTCCCAAAGGCCCGCATCGGCGCGACGGCGCATCAGCCCGCGCCGACCATCCCAGCGGTTGAAGTCGCCCACCACCGACACGCGCCGCGCATTGGGCGCCCAGACCGCGAAATGCGTCCCCTCGACGCCTTCGTGCGTCATGACATGCGCGCCGAGCTTGTCGAACAGGCGGCCGTGCGATCCTTGCGCCAGATAATGATCGTCCATCGGACCCAGCACCGGACCGAAGCCATAGGGATCGATCATCGCATAGTGGCCGCCATCGCCAAAGGTGGCGACATAGCGCAACGGCTGGCGTTTGCGGATAGCAACCTTACCGAAAAACAGCCCGTCGCCATGAACCTGCGTCAGATTACCGACCGTCTTGCCGTCCAGCGTCTGCGCCGTCACGCTCAGCGCTTCGGGCATCACCATGCAGGCGGTGAAATCCCCCTTCCCCTCTATGGCGCCAGCCGGATGCACGCCAAGCGTGGCGAAGGGATCGTCGTCAAGGCCCGTAACCAGCCGGTCGATCTGTTCCGGCGTCAACGCCACCCTATCCCTCGCTTACGCTCATGGCGTGATTTTCCAGATTTCGGCCGCATATTCGCGGATCGTACGGTCGGACGAGAACCATCCCATGCGCGCGACATTGTGGATCGCCTTCTTCGCCCAGAGCGACTGGTCCATCCAGAGCGCATCGACCTGCCGCTGGGCCGCGGAATAGCTGTCGAAATCGGCCGCGACCATGAACCAGTCATGATCATATAATCCCTGCACCAGCCCCTTATAGCGGTCCGGGTCGTCGGGCGAGAAGACGCCGCTGGCGATTGCATCGAGCGCCTGGCCCAGTTCGCGGCTCTGGCCGATCACATCGCGCGGGACGTAGCCGCTGGCGCGCTGGTCGTTCACTTCCTGCGCGGTCAGGCCGAAGATGATGATATTATCCTCGCCCACATGGTCGCGCATTTCGACATTGGCACCGTCCAGCGTGCCGATGGTCAGCGCGCCATTGACCGCGAACTTCATATTGCCGGTGCCGGACGCTTCCATGCCCGCGGTCGAAATCTGTTCGGACAGGTCAGCGGCGGGGATCATCACCTCCGCCATGGAGACATTGTAATTGGGCACGAATTGCAGCTTCAGCAGCCCCTGTACCGCGGGATCATGATTGACCGCGCGGGCAACGTCGCCGGCCAGTTTGATGATCAGCTTGGCGTTGTGATAGCTCGACGCCGCCTTGCCGCCGAACAGCTTGACGCGGGGCACCCAGTCCTTTTCCGGGTGCGAGCGGATCTGGTCGTAGAGCGACACGGCCTCCACGATGTTGAGCAGCTGCCTTTTATATTCGTGGATGCGCTTGATCTGGATGTCGAACAGCGCAGCTGGGTCGATCCGGGCATTGAAACGCTTGCGCAGCAGGTCCGACAGGGCGCCCTTGTTGGCGCGCTTCACCGCCAGGAATTTCTCCTGAAACCCGCTATCGTCGGCAAAACCGTCCAGGTCGCGCAGCGCTTCGGGATCGTCCAGAAACCGATCGCCGATCGCCTCGCGGATGAGGCCCGTCAGGCCCGGATTGCACTGCATCAGCCAGCGGCGGAAGGTGACGCCGTTGGTCTTGTTGTTGATCCGCGTGGGATAGAGTTTGTGCAGGTCGGCAAAGACCGTGACCTTCATCAGGTCGGTGTGCAGCGCCGACACGCCATTGACGCTGTGAGACCCGGCAAAGGCGAGGTTGCCCATGCGCACGCGCCGATCCCCGCCCTCGTCGATCAGCGATATCGTGCCGATCGCGTCGTCGGTGAACTGGGCCGACCCATCTTCCGCTTTGAGACGGCGGGCTTCGCCCAGCAGCTTGCTGTTGATCGCATAGACGATCTGCATGTGCCGGGGCAGCAGCCGTTCGAACAGCGGCACCGGCCAGCTTTCCAGCGCTTCGGGCAGCAACGTATGGTTGGTGTAGCTGAAGGTGAGCCGCGTGATGTCCCACGCCTCGCCGAAATCCACGCCATGATCGTCCAGCAGGATGCGCATCAGCTCCGCCACCGCCACCGCGGGATGGGTGTCGTTGAGCTGGATCGCCGCCTTGTCCGGCAGGGTCAGGATGCTGCCAAAATATTGGATATGCCGCCGGACGATGTCCTGCAACGAAGCTGAGGAGAAGAAATATTCCTGCCGCAGCCGCAATTCCTGGCCGGCCGTTGAACTGTCGGCGGGATAAAGGACGCGGGTCAGCGATTCCGCCCGGTTGCTTTCGGCCAGTGCGCCCATATGGTCGCCTGCATTGAACTTGTCGAGCAGGATAGGGTCGATCGGCTGCGCTTCCCAGAGGCGCAGCGTATTGATCCGCTTGCCGCGCCAGCCCGCGATCGGCGTGTCATAGGGGGTCGCGATCACCCGTTCGGCCGGTCGCCAGCGCATCTGGTGCGGCCCGGCATCCTCGCCCTCCGCCGGATCAACCCGCCCGCCAAAGCCGATCTCGTAACTCGCTTCGCGCCGCTCAAACTCCCATGGATTGCCGTGCGCCAGCCAGTTTTCGGGCAATTCGACCTGCCAGCCGTCGCTGATTTCCTGCCGGAACATGCCGTTTACATAGCGGATGCCATAGCCATAGGCGGGCACGTCCACCGTCGCCATGCTTTCCATGAAGCAGGCGGCCAGCCGCCCCAGGCCGCCATTGCCCAGCGCCGCATCCGGCTCCAGCGCGGCGATGATGTCGATATCGACCCCCAGCGAGGCGAGCGCCGCCTGCATGTCGTCTAGCATTTCCATGTTGGAAGCCGCATCGCGCATCAGCCGGCCGATCAGGAATTCCAGGGACAGATAATAGACCCGCCGCCCTTCTTCCTCATAGGTTTTCTGGGTGGAGGTGATCCAGGCATCGATCACCCGGTCGCGGATCGCCAGGATGACGGCGTGCAGCCAGTCATGCGGCTTGGCCGCGGCCGCATTCTTGCCGATCCGATAGGTCAGGCGCTCGACAATTTCATGGGCGAGGACTTCCGGGTCCACCTGCCGCGGTGCGGGTATGGGAAGCTTGGTCTGGCCCTTGAGATTCACAGGCACGATCCCCCTTCGCTGAGTCGAACCCGATGATGGCACAGCCCCCCGCGGCGCGCCATGCACATTTTTGCAGCGCAGCAAGAAATATCGGCTGTTTTCAGCCGTTTCGAATGGAACCTTACGCCGCTATCGATGCAGCACGGCCTCACCCACGCCGGCACGCAGCTCGGCGCGCACCGGATAGGTGCTGGATGGCAGATGCTGGGTCATGAAAATGCCGATGAGCCGGTGGACCGGATCGATCCAGAAATAGGTCGAAAAGACGCCGCCCCAATAATATTCATGGGCGTCCATGCCCATGGCGAAGCCCAGACCAAAGCCGACATCCTGATAATCCGCTTCGCTGAACATCGCGCTGGACAGGGTGGACAGGTCGCCGCCGCCCGGCAGCTGGTTGCGGCGCATCTGCGCCACCGTCTGCGCCGACAGCAGCCGCACGCCGTCCAGTTCCCCGCCGCGCAGCAACATGCGGGCGAAGCGATGATAGTCCGCCACGCCCGACACCAGCCCGCCGCCGCCCGAGAGGAAGCGCCCCGGCCGCCGCCACCCGCTGCGCGCGCCGATGTCCGCGATGGCAAGATCGCCCGTCTCGTCCAGCCGCCAGGCGTCGGTCATGCGGTCCGCCTTGTCATCGGGCAGGACGAATGTCGTATCGACCATCACCAGCGGATCGAAGATGCGGGTGCGGAAAAACCGCTCCAAATCCATACCCGACAGCCGTTCGACCACCACGCCCAACACGTCGGTCGACACCGAATAATTCCACCGGTCGCCCGGCGAAAATTCCAGCGGCAGGGTGGAAAGGTCGGCGACGAACTGGTCTGACGTGCGCTTCTGCTGGAACTCGTCGAGGCCGAGCTTGCGGTAGCGCGCGTCGATCGGCGTCTGGCGTTGCAGGCCATAGGTGAGGCCCGACGTATGGCGCAGCAGGTCGATCATCAGCATCGCACGCTTTGGCTTGGCGCGATTGGCCTGCCCCACGCGCAGGTCGGCAAATTCGGGAATGACGTCGGCGACGGGCGTATCGAGCGCGACCGCCCCCGCCTCCACCAGCATCATGAAAGCGACCGAGGTGATCGGCTTGGTCATCGATGCGATGCGGAACAGCGCGTCGTCGCGCAGCGGTTCGCCGGTCGCCCGCGCCGCGCCGCGCGTCACGGCAACCAACGGCTGCTCATCGCGCGACAGCAGCAATTGCATGTGCGGCAGCTTGCCGGTTGCCAGATAGCTGCGGTCGAGAAAGCCGACCAGCGCCTCCAGCCGGTCCGGGTCCATCCCCGCCGCCCGACACGCAATCCTGTCTACACCATCCGTCATGCCGATCCTCTTGTCGTGCCGGCCTTCGCTAACCCAGCGACGCAGGCAGGTAAACAGCTTGGCCGTTGCCAAGACCCCACCCGCCCCTCTATGGCAACGCGCCAGACCCGCTTACACTGGACCACCACAGGCATGGCCACCGGCCTCTCCGCAATCTTCATGGCCAACCGCCCCGCCCTGCTGCGCTTTCTGCGCGCACGCGGCGCGGGCGAGGATGCCGAAGATCTGTTGCAGGATATGTGGATGAAGCTGGAGGCCAAGGATCTTGGCCCCGTGTCCGATCCGCTGCCCTATCTCTATCGCATGGCCAATAATCTGATGCTGGACCGCTATCGTTCCGCCACCCGGCGCGAGCGGCGCGAACAGGATTGGGCGGAGGGCGCGGGCGGCGTGATGGCCGACCCGACCGAGGATATCGCCGTCGACGACCGCATGGTCCTCAACGAACAACTGGATCAGGCCCGCGCGGTGCTGCGCGACCTGGGGCCGCGGGTCGAAATGGTGTTCCGCCGCTTCCGTATCGAAGGGGTCGGGCAGCGCGTCATTGCCGACGAACTGGGGGTCAGCCTGACCACGGTGGAGAAGGACTTGCAAAAGGCCTATCGAGCGATGCTGACGCTCAAGCAGAAACTGGATACGGAATGAGCAGGCTGGCGACGTCTGCCTTATTACGGGGCACAAAAGAAACGGGGCTGGAGCCATGATAAACGAGGAGGCGCTGGGCTGGGTCGTCCGCACGCGCGATCCCGATTTTGCCGATTGGGACGCCTTCACCGCATGGCTGGAGGCTGACCCTGCACATGCGTCCGCCTATGACGCGGTGATGCTGGCGGACAGCGAGTTGGACAGCCTTATCCCGCCCGAACCCGTCGCCATGCCCGTGGCTGCAAACGATCCGGGCGTGCGCACGCGGCGTCCGCTGCGTTGGATCGGCGGCGGCGCGATTGCCGCCGCACTGGTCGCAACTGTCTCGATCGCTGTCCTCAACCGCAGCGACATCTACAGTGTCACCACACGCCCCGGCGAAACCCGCGTGATCGCGCTGGACGATGGCACCACCGTCGAACTGAACGGTGGCACGACCATGCGCTTCGACCGGAAGGACGCTCGTTTCGCCGCGCTCGATACGGGCGAAGCCGCCTTCACCGTTCGCCATGACGTCGCCAACCCGTTCCGCGTGACCGTGGGCGACACGGTGTTCGAGGATGCCGGGACCGTCTTCAACATCGTCCATACCGACGCCGCGACCCGCATCGGCGTGTCCGAAGGCAAGGTGATCTACAACCCGCAGGCCGAAGCGATCGCCCTGCCCGCCGGCCGCGCATTGGCAGAGGATGCGCAGGGCCTGCGCGTCATGGACATCGCCCCCGCCGCGGTAGCCAGCTGGCGCCAGGGTCGGCTGGTCTATGCCAATGCCGCCGTGGGCGACATCAGCCAGGATATCGGCCGATCGCTGGGCGTCACCCTGACCGCGACGCCGGGCGCGCGGGCGATGCGCTTTACCGGTACGATCCGGCTGGACCGCGACCCGGCGCTGTTCTTTGCGCAGGCCGCGCCGCTGATGGGGCTGACCGCCGTGCGGCAGGGCGAAGGCTGGCTCTTGCAGGAAGGGCCGACTAAGGAAGGAAATGGGCCGCAGAGCTGACCTTCTTATTGTCACCGCCCCCGCAATCGCGATCGTCCTAGCGACGGCAACGCCCGCATCAGGGGCGGAAAGACAGGCTATCAGCATCGCCCCCGGCAGGTTGGGCGAGGCGGCGATAGCGCTTGGCCGTCAAACCGGCGCCAGCATCGGCATGTCGGACCAGTCGCTGGCCGGCATCCGCACCCCCGCCGTCCAGGGCCGGATGAGCGCGGAGGCGGCGCTCAAGCAACTGCTCAAGGGCAGCGGCGCGAAGGCGCAGCGGATCGGCGGCAATGGCTGGCGCATCATACGCGCCCGCGCCGCGCGCCCCGCGCCAGCCGCCGCGCCTGCGCCGATCCAGGCCGCGCCGGTCGCTGAACAGCCCGCCGCAGAAATTATCGTCACCGCGTCGAAGCGCGACACGCCGCTCCCCCGCTATGCCGGCATGGTGGAGGCGCTGGACAGCCGCCTGTTCAGCACGGCGGAGGCGGCGGGCGGCACCGCCACGCTGTTGGCGCGCGTCGCGAGCCTGAGTTCCACCCATGCCGGCGCGGGCCGCAACAAGCTGTTCATCCGCGCCATCGCGGATTCGGGCGTTGCCGGCCCGACCCAGGCGACCACCGGCCAATATCTGGGCGACATGCGCCTGAATTATGCCGCGCCCGACCCCGACCTCAAACTTTACGACGTCGGCCGGGTCGAGGTGCTGGAAGGGCCGCAGGGCACGCTCTACGGCGCAGGGTCGCTGGGCGGCATCATCCGCGTGATGCCCAATGCGCCGAACCTCGCCGAATATGGCGGGCAGATGTCGGCCGGCCTGTCCGCCACCCAGCATGGCGATCCGGGCGGCGACCTGTCGGCGACGCTCAATATCCCGATCGTGTCGGAGAAACTGGCGCTGCGCGTCGTCGGCTATGGCGTGCGCGACGGCGGCTATATCGACGACGTCAATCGCGGCAGCAAAGACGTCAACCGGACCGGCACCTATGGCGGCCGCGCCGCGCTGCGTTTTGCGCCCGACGCCGACTGGACCATCGACCTGAATGGCGTGTACCAGCATATCGACGGCGACGACGCCCAATATGCGGCCCGGTCGGTCGGGCGTCTGCAACGCGCCTCCGCCGTCGCCCAGCCCTATCAATCGGACTATCTGCTGGGCAACCTGCGGATCGAGAAACAGTGGGACAGCCTGCGCTTCGTGTCGTCCACCGGCTATGTCCGCCATGTCCTGGCCGAAAGCTATGACGCGACCCAGCCGGGCGGCCCGCCCGCCCTGTTCCGTCAGCGCAACAAGGTCGCCATCTTCACGACCGAAAACCGGCTGGTGCGCGACCTGGACAATGGGCTGGGCTGGATATTGGGCGCATCCTATCTGCAAAGCACGTCCGACCTCAATCGGTCACTGACCTCCTTCGGCACCGCCGAGATGCAGCCCGTCATCATTCCAGGTGTCGCAATGTTCGGCCGCGGCATGGCCGCGCCCGCGACCGGCGTGCGCAACATGGTCAAGGAAGCGACGCTGTTCGGCGAAGCCTCCTTCGAGCCAGTCAAGGGACTGATCGCGACCTTTGGCGGCCGACTGACCAACAGCCGCCTGTCGGGTGAGGCGCTCGATCCGGTCGCCGCGCTTTCCGACAGCGAACTGGCGCGGGCGGAGGCGCAGGCCGACCGCAGCGAGACGATCTTCCTGCCCTCCGCCTCGCTGCTGACCGACGCCATCCCCGACGTGACGCTCTACGCCCGCTTCCAGCAGGGCTTCCGCCCCGGCGGCCTGGCGGTCGACGACCAGCGGGTGCGCCGGTTCCAGAACGACCGCGTGTCCACCGTGGAGATCGGCGCGCGCAAGGGCGTGCCGGGCCGCGACATTTTCGCCGCCAGTGCGAATGTCGCCTATACCGACTGGCGCAACATCCAGGCCGACGTCACCGACCGCATCGGCCTGCCCACCACGGCCAATATCGGCGACGGGCGCATCTATACGGTCGAAGGGCGCATCGTCGTGCGGCCGACCCAGGTGATCACCCTGGACGGCAGCGTCATCTATAATGACAGCCGCCTGACCCAGCCCAACGACTTCATCCGCGCCCTATCCTATGACGGCCGGTCGCTGACCCTGCCCAATGTCGCCAATCTGGGCGGCCGGATCGCCGTTGATTATAACGCACGGGTGGGCGACGATATGCGCTTCCACCTGTCCGGCTCGGCCCGCTATGTCGGCAAGTCGCGGCTGGGCGTCGGCCCGATCCTCGGCCAGACGCAAGGCGACTATGTCGACACCAGCCTGTCCGCCAGCCTGACACGCGGGCCGGTGCAATATTCGCTGTCGCTGACGAACCTGCTCGACAGCAACGGCAATCGCTTTTCGCTGGGCACGCCGTTCGACCTGCGCACAGACTATTACACGCCGCTGCGTCCCCGGACGGTGCGCGTCGGGATCGATTTCGCTTTCTGACGTTCTGGATCTGGGCTTATTCACGCCGTTCGTCCTGAGTAGCCATTGAGCTTGTCGAAATGGCGTATCGAAGGATGGCGCAATGCGCTGAGCCTTCGATACGGGCCTTCGTCTTCGCTCAGTCCCTACGCAGGGCGAACGGTGTTGGCGAAAAATCACGCTCGAATGAATCTGAACAACCATTCATCGCATTGCCTGACGGAAGCCACGGTCGGGCGTCGTCCCATGCGCACGCGCGCCTTTGATACAGCGCGATACGCAGAGGAGACATCATGCGACATCTATTGGCCTGCACGGCGATCGCGCCCGTGCTCGTGGCCCTTACCGTGGCCAATGCCGCGGCCGAAACCACCATCGCTACTGCCACCACCGCCGCCGTCAAGACCTCCACCGTGGCCAACGGCGGCGCTGACGACATCACCATCAGTGCGGCGGGATCGATCAAGCTGACCGCCGGCGCGGCCGTCACGGTCGACAGCAACAACAAGGTGTCGAACGCCGGCACCATCACCATCAATGACGCCAACAACGTCACCGGCATCCTGGTCGCGCCCGGCACGACCGGCAATATTACCAACAGCGGCACCATCACGCTGACGGAAGATTATACCGCGACCGATACCGACAGCGATGGCGACATTGACGGCGCCTTCGCCAAGGGGTCGGGCAAGACCGCCATCTGGGTCCAGTCCGGTGCCGCCCATACGGGCAATATCGACCATAGCGGCACGATCACGATAGAGGGCAACCAGTCGGCCGCTATCCGCCTGGACGGCGCGCTGACCGGCAACCTGTCGACCAGCGGCGCCACCAGCGTCCTCGGCGACAACAGCTATGGCGTGGTCGCCAATGATGTGACCGGCAATGTCACGCTGCGCGGCTCCACTTCGGTCCAGGGCGCCAACAGCATCGGCGCGGCGCTGTTGGGCGACGTCACCGGCGCGGTCAAAATCCAGGGCACGATCGTCAGCACCGGATATCGCAGCACGACCCGCCCCACCGACGTCACGAAGCTGGATGCGGACGATCTGCTACAGGGCGGATCGGCCGTCGTGATCGCGGGCAATGTGACCGGCGGCATCATCTTGGACATCCCCCCGACGCTGGACAGCACCGACACGGACGTCGATGACGATGGCCTGACGGACAGCACGGAAGGCACCGCTTCGGTCATCACCTACGGATCGGCAGCGGCGGTCCAGATCGGCGCGGCGGACGTCGATACCGCCATCGGCGCGGTTGCGGCGGGCAGCACCGGATACGGCCTGATCGTAAAGGGCGGCATCGCGGGCTACGGCATCTATGACGGCATCGCCGCCAACGGGCTGGTCATCGGCGGCCTGGGCGGCGACGTATCGATCGCAAAGGGCGTGCAGGTCAGCGGCACGGTCGCGGCCGTCTCCTACGACAGCAGCGCCACCGCCATGCGCCTGGGTTCAGGGGCCAGCGCCGATACGATCGACATCAGCGGAACGGTAGCGGCCAGCGGATCGTCGAAGGACGGGACGTCGGCGCGCGGCCTGGTGATCGACGCGGGCGCTTCGGTGGCCTCGATCAAGGTCAGCGGCACCGTGGACGCATCAGCCGCCAGCACGGAAAAGGGGGTCGCCATAGCGATCCTGGATTCGTCGGGCACCGTGTCCAGCCTGTCCAACACCGGCAAGATCAGTGCGTCGGGTGGCAAGACCGGATCGAATATCGCGATCGACCTTTCAGCCAACGGCAGCGGCGTCACCTTGACCCAAGCGGCCGCATCCGCCACCGCAACCGCCCCCAGCATCCTCGGCGACATCCGCCTGGGGTCGGGCAATGACGCGCTGACCGTGTCGGCCGGGACCATCACCGGCAACCTGGCCATGGGCGCGGGTGACGACAGCCTGTCGCTATCCGGCGCATCCAGCCTGACAGGCAACATCGCCTTCGGCGCGGGCACGAACAGCCTGACGCTGGCGGGTACGTCCAGCATCACCGGTGCCGTCGATTTCGGCAGCGGCTCGGGCACGATGACCCTGGGCGGCACATCGTCCCTGTCCGGCGCGCTCAGCAATAGTGGCAATGTGGCCGTGGTGCTGAACGGCGGCACGCTCAACGCCACCAACACCGGCACCGTGGCGCTCGCCTCGCTCGCCGCAAACGGCACGTCCACCATCGGCGTCACCATCGATGCTGCCACCGGCGCCAACACCGTCTACACCGTCGCGGGCGCGGCCAGCTTCGCCAGCGGATCGCTGGTCAAGGTCAACCTGACCGAAGTCGGCGGATCGGCGGGCGACTATGTCATCGTGCGCGCCGGATCGCTTAGCGGATCACCGACGCTGGGTGCCACCACGCTGCTGCCCTATATCTTCAAGGGCAGCGTCGCGGGGAATAGCACGGCTGGCACGGTGACCCTGTCGATCGCGGCCAAGACCGTGTCGGAACTGGGGTTGAGCGGATCGACCGCCAGCGCCTATTCGGCGATCTTCAACGCGCTGGATAATGACGCCGATGTGGCCGGCGCCTATCTGGCGATCACCGACGGGGCGACGCTGACCGGCAACCTGCGCCAGATGCTGCCCGACCATGCCGGTGGCACGTTCGAAGCGGTCACCGCGGGATCGCGCGCCACCGCGCGCATCCTGTCCGACCCCAATGGTATCTACCGCACCAAGGACGGGCGTCTGGGCTTCTGGTTGCAACAGGTCGCCTTTGGCAGCGCCAAGAGCGTGGGCAGCACCGCTTCCTATGACATCAACGGCTGGGGCGCGGGCGGCGGCCTGGAATATCTGAGCGACATCGGCGCGTTCGGCGGTTCCTTCGCCTATATCCATGGCAGCGACAGTGGCGGCGGTTCGAACAATACGGTCGATTCCGACCAGTTCGAACTGGCGGCGCACTGGCGCGGTCAATGGGGTCCGTTCCTCAGTTTCGCCCGCCTGTCTGCCGCGCGCATCAAGTTCGACGGCAGCCGCCATTTCGAAAGCGGCGATGTCGTCCGTACGGCCAATGGCAACTGGAACGGCACGCTGCTGTCGGGCACGGCGGGCGCATCCTATCAGTGGCAGATGGGCCGTTTCGGCCTGCGTCCCGCGGTCGGCATCGACTATTACCGCCTCAAGGAGAATGGCTATAGCGAAAGCGGCGGCGGCGATGCGTTCAACTTGACCGTGCTGGGCCGCACCAGCGACGAACTGACCGCCAACGGCACCGTGACCGCCGGCTACGACTTCGGCAGCCTCAACAAGGAGGATGGCTGGGTTCGGCTGGAACTGGAAGGCGGGCGTCGCCAGATCGTGGGCGGATCGCTGGGCGACACTACCGCGTCCTTCACGGGCGGCGACCAGTTCACCCTGGTATCGGAAGACCGCACCAATGGCTGGACCGGCCGTGCGCGACTCTATGGCGGCACCGACACGTTCCGCGTGGGCGGCGAATTTGGCGCGGAGGAACAACAAAATCACGTCGCCATTTCATTTAGGGCGACGGTAAACTTCGTCCTGTGACGTCTTGAGAATGAAAGGACGGGCCACACCCCACAGACCCTCCCGGTCCGTCCCTTCCGCTCCGGCAACAATCCCTCCCCAAGGGCGCCGGGCATAAAAGAGGGGCGTCGCCGGTCCCCCCGGCGGCGCCCCTTTCTTTATATTCAGGACAAATTTTGCCTTATCTGCGCCAGAAGCTGGCGCAGCGCCTCTCGCATGATGTCGCTTGGCGGCATTGCTTCGCCTTTGCTGACCTTGATCTGAACCCGCACTTCGCGCGGCTCAGTCAACAAGCCCGCAGCGGACCAATCGAAAACAAAATCCGCTTCACCGGAAAGATCTTGCCTGTCGCCAGTGCCAAACACACCCCATGATTTGGCGCATAGTTTGACGCGCATTGCCTTGAAACCGACTTTCAGGCCATCGATGGCAGGCCCGCCGACATCCCGCTCATCGGCAACCTGCTGCATCAACAATGCCAAATCTCTCTGGGATCGCACGAAATCCCTGCCACGCAAGCTGCTGTTTGGCAGACACATCAAACCGGCGCGAACCGGGCCGACGACGGCTTCGAGCGCGAAGTCGATGGATGTGCTTATCGCGCGGATATCGCTCGTCGCCAAACGCGGCGCAGCATCAGCCGACGTGGAAGCGCGATCCCCCTTTTCTTGGGTAGATCGCGCCTCGGACGCGCCGGAATTTATAAGGGCGACAAGCGCCAGCCAAATAAGGAATTTCATAGCCCCTCTTTCGGCAGCCATGAAAAACACTTGCCCTGTTTACTCAAGCCGAAATCAAAAGCGGCAGGGCAGAAATGCTATCCCGCCAGCGCTTTTTTCACCTGTTCGTTGACGACCTGAGGGTTCGCCTTGCCCTGCATTGCCTTCATCGTCTGGCCCACGAAGAAGCCGAACAGGGCTTCCTTGCCGCCGCGATACTGATCGACCTTGTCGCCATTGTCGGCCATCACCTTGGCCACCGCCGCTTCGATTGCGCCGGTGTCGCTAGTCTGCTTCAGCCCCTTTTCCTTGACGATCTTGCCAGGCTTGTCGCCGGTTTCCAGCATGATCTCGAACACCTGCTTGGCGATCGTCCCGCTGATCGTGCCGTCGGCGACCAACGCCAGCAGTTCCGCGCCATCGGTCGGGCCGACCGGACTGGTGTCCAGCGTCTTGCCGATCCGGTTGAGTGCGCCATAGAGTTCCGACAACAGCCAGTTGGCCGACGCCTTGGCGACGTCGCTCTCGCTCTTGCCCTGGATGCGTGCGGCCTCGCTCACCAGCAATTCGAACCAGCGGGCCGTGTCGGCGTCAGCCGTCAGTGTCGCAGCGTTATAGGCGGAGAGGCCCAGCGCCTGCTCGTAGCGCTTGCGCTTGGGGTCAGGCAGTTCGGGCAGCGACGCACGGCACGCCTCCAGAAATGCATCGTCCAGTTCCAGCGGCAACAGGTCAGGATCGGGGAAGTAGCGATAGTCGTGCGCATCTTCCTTAGACCGCATCGATCGCGTCTCGTTCCGGTCGGGATCGTAGAGCCGCGTTTCCTGCACGATCTTGCCGCCCGCCTCCAGCACATCGACCTGCCGGTTCGCCTCATGCTCGACCACGGCCATCACGAAGCGGACCGAGTTGACGTTCTTCGTTTCGGTGCGCGTGCCAAACTCATCGCCAGGCTTGCGCACGGACACGTTCACGTCGGCGCGCATCGACCCCTGGTCCATATTGCCGTCGCACGATCCCACATAGCGCAGGATCGTCCGCAGCTTCGCCAGATAAGCCCCCGCTTCGGCGGGCGAGCGCATGTCGGGCTTCGACACGATTTCCATCAGCGCCACGCCCGACCGGTTGAGGTCGACATAGGAGCTGGTGGGATGCTGGTCGTGCATCAGCTTCCCGGCATCCTGCTCGACATGGATGCGCTCGACGCCGATCACCTTGGTGCTGGTTTCCGGGTTCTTCTCGTCCAGCACGATCTCGACCTGCCCTTCACCCACGATCGGGTGATAGAGCTGGCTGATCTGATAGCCCTGCGGCAAATCCGCGTAGAAATAATTTTTCCGGTCGAAGCGGGACCATTTGTTGATCTGCGCGTCGATCGCCATGCCGGTGCGCACCGCCTGGCGGATGCACTCCTGATTGGGCACGGGCAACATGCCGGGCATGGCCGCATCGACCAGGCTGACCTGCGTGTTCGGTTCCGCCCCGAACGCGGTCGCCGCGCCGGAAAAAAGCTTGGCGTTCGACGTCACCTGCGCATGGACCTCCAGGCCGATCACGACCTCCCACTCGCCGGTTGCGCCCTGGATGCGATAGGTTGATTCAGTCATCAGTCGTCCTTTGATGGCGTGATCAAAGGCACGCCGGGAAAATAGCTACGATAAAAACGCGGATCGCGCGTCAGGATGGATGCGCCGGCGGATTGGGCATGACCGCCGATCAGGAAGTCGGCAAGGATGGCTTTGGCCACCCCCGGCTGCTTTCGAGCGCGATGCACTTCAAAGGCGCGCCCTGCCAGAAATGCCCCCTCCGGCATCAAGGGTTCCACGTCGATAAGCATGGCAGCCAGAAGAACGCGCAGATCATCCAATGCCTCGAATCTTGGTGCCATTTCGCCGATCACTATCGGATTTACGAATAGATGAGCGCCCAATGCAGCACGGTCGATATTGGCAGCGGACCATTCGAACCAATGAGGATCACGATCCAGAACATCGATAAGCACGTTTGAATCGACAAGGATCACGGTTCGTAATTGCCCCGTATCTCCCGCATATACTCATCCGTACTCATACCGTCAGGATTGGGATATTTCCCGGCGATCGCATTGATCGCTTCACGTACCCGTCGGCTTCTCTCGGCTGCTTCCTCAGGACTGAACCCCAGCGGCGCAACCACCACTTGCCCCGCTTCATTCAGCACAACCTTATAAGGCTGCCCCGGCACCAGACCGGCGGCGTCGCGCATGGCTTTGGGAATCAATATCTGACCCTTGCTCGTCATGGTGCCGGTTTCGATCTTGCTCTGCGCGTTCATCGCCAAATCTCCAGTGTTACCAAGGTAACACTTCGGTCAAATCATTACCACCACTTGTCCGCCCTCGCGGTAAAGCCCGCCCGTTCCTCGATCGCCAGCCCTGCGTTCAGCACGGTCTGTTCGTCCAGCGCCTTGCCGATGATCTGGAGGCCTATTGGCAGGCCCTGCCCGTCCAGCCCACCCGGCACCGCCATCGCGGGCAGCCCCGCCAGCGAAGCCGGCACGGTGAAGACGTCGTTCAGATACATGGCCAGGGGGTCATCCTGCTTCTGCCCCAGCGCGAACGCAGCGCTCGGCGCGGTTGGCGTCAGCAGCAGGTCGCATTTTTCGAAAGCCTGGTCGAAATCGCGCGCGATCAGCGCCCGCACCTTCTGCGCCTGGGTATAATAAGCGTCATAGAAACCGGCCGACAGGACATAGGTGCCGATCATGATACGGCGCTTGACCTCCGGCCCGAAGCCCGCGGCGCGGGTGGCGGCATACATGTCTTGCAAACCCGCCCCATCGGGCAGGTCGCGCTGGCCATAGCGAACGCCGTCATAGCGGGCGAGGTTGGACGAGGCTTCGGCAGGGGCGATGATATAATAGGTCGGCAGCGCATATTTGGTATGCGGCAGGGACACTTCGACCACCTCCGCGCCCGCGTCCTTCAGCCAGGCGATGCCGCGATCCCACATGGCGGAGATTTCCGCGTTCAGGCCGCCGGGGCGATATTCCTTGGGAATACCGACCGTCTTGCCGCGCAGGTCGCTCGACAATCCCGCCTCCCACTGGGGCACGGCCAGGTCGAGGCTGGTCGAATCCTTGGGGTCGAAGCCTGCCATCGTCTCCAGCAGGATCGCATTGTCGCGCACCGTCCGCGCCATCGGCCCGGCCTGGTCGAGCGAGGAGGCAAACGCCACGATGCCCCAGCGCGAGCAGCGGCCATAGGTCGGCTTGATCCCGGAAATGCCGGTGAAGGCGGCCGGCTGGCGGATCGACCCGCCGGTGTCGGTGCCGGTCGCCGCCGGGCACAGCCGCGCGGCAATCGCTGACGAAGACCCGCCCGAAGACCCACCGGGCGCCAGCGCGGCATTGCCGCCATCGTTGCGCCGCCAGGGCGAGATCACATTGCCATAATAGCTCGTCTCGTTCGACGATCCCATGGCGAACTGATCGAGGTTCAGCTTGCCCAGCATCCCCGCACCCGCGGCCCACAGCTTGCCCGACACCGTCGATTCATAGGTTGGCACAAAGCCTTCCAGCATATGGCTGGCGGCGGTGGTCTGCGTGCCTTCGGTGCAGAACAGGTCCTTCATGCCGATCGGCACACCGGCCAGCGCCCCCAGCGTTTCGCCCGCGGCCTTCGCCTTGTCGGCGGCATCGGCGGCTTCCAACGCCTTGTCCGGCGTTTCCACGATGAAGGCGTTCAGCGCCCTGGCGGCGGCAACATTGGCATTGAACGCGCTCGCCACTTCGCGGGCGGAAAAATCGCCCGTGCGGAAACCGTCGCGGATTTCGGCGACGGTAAGATCAGTAAGGTTGGTCATTATTCGATCACCTTGGGCACCGCGAAAAAGCCATGTTCGGCCTGCGGCGCGTTGGCCAGCACCTTGTCGCGCACATTGCCGTCGGTGACGACGTCCTGGCGCAGCCGTTGGTGATTGGGGATGACGGCGGTCATCGGCTCAACGCCGGTGACATCCACCTCGCCCAATTGCTCCACCCAGCCAAGGATGTTGTTGAGTTCGGGCACCATGGCCTCTGCTTCGGCGTCCGTCACCGAAATGCGCGAAAGGCTGGCGATCTTTTTTACGGTTTGAAGGTCTATCGACATGGGCCGCCGCTACCACCCGCGCCGGTCCGCTTCAAGCTGGTTTCGCAGGCTCCGCCTGCATGGCGGCTTTAGCGCCCCTTGCGCGCGCCCGCACCATGCGTCAGACAAGGAACAATAATTTCGGAGAGCATGGGTGGCCCGCAAATTCCTCTATATCATCGCGACCCTCGTCGTGCTGGTGATCGCCGCATTCGCCATCTATGCGATCTGGGGAATGCAGCTTATCCGCCTGGTGATGGTCCCGCGCGAAGCCTTTACCCAGCTCCAGCCGCTGCCCGCCAACGCCTATGACAAGGCCGATATGTGGCTGGCCCGGCCCGACATCGTAAAGGATAATGCGGCGCTCTGGACCCCCGTTGGGGTGACGACGCCCAGGACGAGCCAGAAGGCCGCCATCTTCTTCATCCACCCGACCAGCTATATCACCACCTTCGGCGACGCCCACTGGAATGCGCGCATCGGCGACAAGGAAGCGGACGCCACCGCTCGCCGTTTCGTGATGGGCCAGGCCAGCGCCTTCAACGCCGCCGGCGCGGTGTGGGCGCCGCGCTATCGCCAGGCCAATTACGGCGCCTTCCTGACCGACAAGCCAGCCGGCGATCAGGCACTGGCCGCCGGCTATCGCGACCTGGCCCAGGCCTTCGCCGCGTTCCTGAAGGCCAATCCCACCGGCCCGCTGATCCTGGCCGGGCATAGCCAGGGGTCGCGCCACCTGCTGCAACTGCTGCGCGAACAGGTGGCGGGCAAGCCGGTCGCCGATCGAATCGCCGCCGTCTATGCAGTCGGCTGGCCGGTGTCGGTGGAGGCGGACCTGCCCGCGCTGGGCCTGCCGGCCTGCGCGCGGCAGGCCCAGGCGCACTGCATCGTCAGCTGGCAAAGCTATGCCGAACCGGCCGATCCGTCCGCCGTAGTCGAAAGTTTCGAGCGAAAGACCGGCTATACCGGCAAGCCGCGCAAGGGCACGCACATGCTCTGCACCAATCCGATCACCGGCGCGTTCAACGGCGCGGCCCCGGCCAGCGCCAACAAGGGCACGCTTGATGCCCGCGAACAGGGCCAGCCGCCCAAGCTGCTCACCGGCATCGTGCCCGCACGCTGCGACACCAGCGGCGTGCTGATGATCGGCGAGCCGGTCGACATGGGTCCGTTCACCCTGCCCGGCAACAATTACCACGTCTACGACTACAGCCTGTTCTGGGGCAATGTGCGCGAGGACGCACAAAAACGCCTGGCCGCCTTCCTCAACAAGTGACAGGCGCGCCCGGACCTGTCAGGGGCGCTGGCATGGCATTGGTAACAACGGATCGCTTCGCATTCCGCACGACGCTGCCCCAGGGCGGACGGCTGATCGGCATGGACGTGGGGACAAAGACGATCGGGCTGGCCCTGTGCGACGCCAGCTGGTCGATCGCCAGCCCGGCGCACACGATCACGCGGGGCAAGTTCAGCAAGGACAAGGTGACGCTGGCCACCTTCATGGACCAGCAGCAGGTCAAGGGCATCGTCATCGGCCTGCCGCTCAACCTGGACGGCACCGGCAGCCCGCGCAGCCAGTCGAGCAAGGCCTTCGCCCAGAATCTGGCCGACCTTGGCCGCCCCGTGCTGCTGTGGGACGAACGCTGGTCGACCCAGGCCGTCACCCGCACCCTGCTGGAAGCCGACGCCAGCCGCGCCCGCCGCGACGTCCTGATCGACAAGCTGGCCGCCAGCTACATCTTGCAGGGCGCGATCGACGGGCTGGTCGCGGGAATGGAGTGACATAACCATGCAGCCCCGTCCTCTTCTCTACGCCGCCCTCTTCGCCACAGGCGCGAGCCTGCCGATCCCGGCGCAGGCCGGGTTCTACAGCGGCGAGGCACTTTACGCCGTCTGTACCGCCGACAAGAACGGCAAGGATTATTTCGAAAAATCCTATGAGTGCGTCGGCTATATCAGCGGCGCGGTCGATGCGTTCAACACGACGCGGGAGGCGAACAAGCTCAAAAGCTGCATCCCCGGCGACGTGACGATCAACCAGTTGCGCACAACCACGGTCGATTATCTGGGCAAGAACCCGATCGACCGCCAACAATCCGCCTCCTCCCAGGTCTTCGCCGCGATCCGCAAGGCCTGGCCTTGTGCGAGTGCGGCCAAGGCACCGGCGAAGAAAAAGAGCCGCAAGAGGCGCTGAGGGCGGTTGGCGTAAGTGCGCTTAGGGATGTTGGGTGGCTTCCTGCCATGCCCCTCCCGCTGGCGAGAGGGGGAACATGCCCGCTGATGATCGCTCCCCACATCCTCACCCCTCGAACGCCGCGATGATCGGGCATGGCCCTTCGTCGCTCGCATGGCACGCGCGGGCCAGCCGCTCCAGCGCACCCCGCGCCGCCTGCATCTCCGCAATCTTCAGGTCCAGCGCCGCGATCCGCTCCGCTGCCAGCTCCCGTGCCCGCCCACGGTCCTGCCCGGCGTCCAGTTGCAGCAATTCGCCGATCTGCTCCAGCGTGAAGCCCGCCCCCTGCGCCGAGCGGATGAAGCCCAGCCGCCTTGCATCCGCCTCGCCATAGCGGCGCACGCCCTCGCCCCGCTCCGGTGTATGGAGCAGGCCGCGCCGCTGATAATAGCGCACCGTTTCCACATTCACCCCGGCCGATCGGGCCAGCGCGGAAATCGTCATGCTCATCTCTTGACTCCGTACCATGGTACGGCCCCTATATGGGCTGCATCCCTACCCGTTCCAAGGATGCCAACATGACCAGCCCCGCCCGCAAAAGCGCCAGCCTCTACCGCATGGTGATACCCGGCCACACCTGCCCCTATGGCGTCAAGGCGCGCTGGCTGCTGCGGCGCCATGGCTATGCCGTGGACGATCATTGGCTGACGACCCGCGCAGAAACCGACGCCTTCAAGGCGCAGCATGACGTCAAGACCACGCCGCAAATCATCATCGACGGACAGCGGATCGGCGGCCATGACGATTTGCGCCGCTTCCTAGGCCTCAAAGTCAAAGACCCCAACGCGACCAGCTATGTGCCGGTGCTCGCGGTATTCGCTATCGCGGCGCTGCTGGCGCTGGCGGTCAACTGGCTGACCTTCCTGCCGCTGCTGTCCTTTATGACGCTGGAGCGATTCGTCGCCATCGCGATGATGCTGCTCGCCATGCTGAAGCTACAGGATGTGGATCGGTTCGCGACCATGTTCCTCAATTACGACCTGCTCGCCCGCCGCCTGCCGCCCTATGGCCTGGCCTATCCGTTCCTGGAACTGGGCGCGGGCGTACTGATGCTGACGCGAGCGCTGGACTGGCTGTCAATCCCGGTCGCGCTGTGCATCGGCGGCATCGGTGCGGTGTCGGTGTTCAAGGCGGTCTATGTCGAAAAACGCGACCTCAAATGCGCTTGCGTCGGCGGCGGCAGCACTGTGCCGCTGGGCTTTGTGTCGCTGACCGAAAATGTGATGATGGTCGCGATGGCGCTTTGGATGGTCTTTGGCATCCACTAACGCCGTTCGCTTCGAGCGAAGTCGAGAAGCGGATAGCGCGGCGACGGCGTTTCTCGACACGCTCGAAACGAACGGGACGAGTTAAGCCCTACTCCCCGTCCCGCCCGTAGACATCCGGCAGGAACTGCACCCCCTGCGCGGTCGGCACCGCCGTCAGATAGGTCAGGAAGACTGGGACCGGCTGGGGCAGCGGTTCATGCTGTTCGGGCGCATCGCTGTCGGTCGTCGGCGTCTTGCCGAAGAACCAGCGCCCCAACCGCTGCGCATCCTCCAACCGGACGCAGCCATTGCTGTAATGCCGGTCCTCCTTGGCGAACAGGTCGCGCTGCGGCGTGTCGTGCAGGTAGATGCCGAGGTCATTGGGGAACATGAACTTGATCCGTCCCATGGCGTTGGTGCCGCCCGGCAGTTGCCGCACGCGCACTTCGCTCTGCCCGGCCGCCACCGCGTTCCAGTCGATCGCGCTCTGCGCCAGCGGCGCGGGATTGGCGCTCCAATCCGACAACGCCTCATAGCGCAGGCTTTTCAGCGACGCGCCCTTCAATATCTTGGGCGCGACCTTGCGCTCCACCAGGTCCGACGGAATATTCCAATAGGGATTGAGCGTCGCGTAGCGGATCATCCCCGCCATCAACGGCGTCTGCGTTTCCTTGGTCCCGGCGACGACCTTCATCGTGCCGTCCAGCGCACCCTTGCTATAATACCAGAGCCGCGCCGATGCTGCGTCCACCACGACATGACGGGTCCAGGGACCGGGCAGCACGCGCGCCCGCTCCAGATTGAGCGCCAGCAGGCGATCGTAGCGCCCCGGCCCATCGTTCAGCGCCGCGACGGTTGCCACGCCCGCAACGCCATCGGGCTTGAGGCCATGGTCGGTCTGGAACGCCTTCACCTTCGCCGCCAGCGCCTTGTCATAGGCGACGCCATCCGACAGGCCAAGCCGATGGCGCAGCAGCGTGATTTCCGGCACCTTGCCGCCGGGGCGCAGCTTGACGCCTTCGGGGATCTGCACCGCCGGCAGGTCGCCCCATATGTCGAGATAGCGCGCCCGCGCGCTGCGCAGCCGCATGTAGAGCGGGCTCATCCACCCGGCGGTTTGAATATAGTCGGTGAGCGACGGGGCGAGCGCCGCGGCGCGCACGATATCGGCCGGACCCGGTGGCTTGGGTTCCGCCTCCTGATCGATATAGCGCATCTTTACGCCCCTGGCCGGGCGGCGCATGTCGGCGACCAGCGCGGCAAAGGCGCGCGACAGAGCCAGGTCTGCGCGGGCCAGCGCCTTGGGGCTACCTTCGCCGTCCGCCGCTTCGATCAGGCGTTGCAAGTCGCGCGCGTCATAGTCGCGCGGGTTCAGGCCATCGGCCTCGCTATCTGCGATCAGCGCCAGCAGCGCGTCGGCCTGCGGCCCGATGCGATCCTGCTCGACCCACAGCGGCCAGAAGCCGCGCGGGCTGTAGAAATCCTTCAGCTTGCCGCTGACGCCCGCGCGAATTTCCGCCGCGACGCTGGATTGCGCGCCCTTTTCAGCCGCGACACCCTGCGCCATCACGCCATGAGGCGCTGTCGCAAAGGCCAGCACACAGGCGATCAGGCGAAGCGAAGGGGCGCGACGAACTCGCCGCGCCCGAAAATCCGTATGGATCAGCCGCGTTCTCCCCGGCGCGTCGGCGGCGGCGGTGGCGGCGGCGGGCAGGGCGGACCCTGGACGGCGTGATAGATGCCATCGGCGGTGTAATAGCCATCGACATAACCGTCGCCATCGCGGTCCGCGGCGACGGTCCCGGCGATAGCGCCGGGGCCGACCGGCGGTGCCGACGTCACCGGCGCTTCATTCTTGGCGCAGGCGCTCAGCGCCAGAAGCCCGCCAGCGGCCAAAGCCAGATATTTATAGTGCATAGAAACTCCCTGTACGCTCGTGCGGCAGGCCGCCTCGCGCCGTTAGACTCCTCGCCGCGACCCTTGCGGCTCGACGCTAACGTCCGAACGCAGGATAAAATCCATTACCCAATCGAAATGACGATGAAGCGTGGCACAGTAGCGCCGAGGTGTTTCCTGCACCATGCCGTGCTCCCGCGCAGGCGGGAGCCCAGTTCAAACGGCCGGACTGGGTTTCCGCCTGCGCGGGAACACGCTGCACGTTTAATTCAGGCAGCCACCCATTCCGCCGAAGGGATGCCCTGCGCATAGAGCAGCACCGACAGGTCGCCATGGATGATCTCGGCCGCGGCGGCGGCGCGCGTGACCGGCTTGGCGTGGTAGGCGACGCCCAGCCCCGCGCCCTGGATCATCGGGATGTCGTTGGCGCCATCCCCCACCGCCAGCGTCAGCGCGCGGTCGATGCCGCCTTCGATCGCGGCTTCCAATTCGGTCCGCTTGCGCGCGGCGTCCACAATCGGCGTGGTGACAGTGCCCAGCAAAGCGCCGTCGGCAATCTCCAGCACATTGGCGACATTCGCATCGAAGCCAATCTGGGCCGCCACCGGCCCGGTGAAGCGGGTGAAGCCGCCCGACACCAGCAACGTCTTTGCGCCCCGCGCCTTCATCGTGCGGACCAGCGCCTTCGCGCCGCCCATGATGACCACGCGCTCTTCGCGGCACTGGTCGATGGCGCTGTCGGGCAGGCCCTTGAGCAGCGCGACCCGGCCATGCAGCGCACCCTCGAAATCCAGTTCGCCGCGCATCGCCCGCTCGGTAATCTCGGCGATCTGCGGCTTGATGCCCGCATAGTCGGCCAGTTCGTCGATGCATTCGACGGTGATCATGGTCGAATCCATGTCGGCGATCAGCAGCGTCTTCGCGCGGGTGGCGACCGGCTGGACGATCACGTCCAGAGCAAGGTCGCGTCCATATCCGCCCGTCGCGATCGCAACGGCAATCTCCCTGATCGCCCTGGAAATTTCGAGGCAATCCCCGTTAGTGACACCTTCAGCTGGACTGAAGAAGATATCGGCCGCGACACCGTCGTCGATCATTGATATCTTAGAAACCGAGCCTGCTGTGCAGTCATGGTCGACTTGATGTGCAATTTCGCTGAGCAGGGAATGGTCCAGCCCAGCTTTTGCTACTAGCGTCGCGACGAACATGCACACTCCTGAACCATTAGCGGGCGAATCCCGCCCGCGCGTCGCGCTTATTGCCGGACCCACCGCCAGCGGCAAGAGCGCGCTCGCTTGTCGCTTGGCGCAGGCCACCGACGGCATCGTCATCAATGCCGACGCCAGCCAGGTCTATACCGATCTGGCCATCCTGTCCGCAAGACCGAGCGCGCAGGAGATGGGCGATGTCCCCCATCGCCTGTTCGGCCATATCGACGGGGCGGAGGCCTGCACCGCGCCACGCTGGGCGGCCGAGGCGAAGGCGCAAATCGCCGCGGCCCATGATGCGGGCAAGCTGCCAGTGCTGGTCGGCGGCACCGGCCTTTATATCCGCACGCTGCTGGACGGCATCGCGCCGGTGCCGGAGATCGACCCCGCCATCCGCGCCACTGTCCGCGCGCTTCCGGTGGCGGAAGCACATGAAGCCCTGTCGCGAGAAGACCCCGAAGCCGCCGCCCGCCTGGCGCCTGCCGACACCACCCGCGTCGCCCGCGCGCTGGAGGTGGTGCGATCGACCGGCCGCCCGCTCAAGCAATGGCAGCAGCATAAGGCAGGCGGCATCGCGGACCGCATCACACTCGCGCCGATGATCTTGCGTCCGCCGCGCGACTGGCTGATCGACCGCTGCGACCGCCGCTTCGCGCAGATGGTAGAGGCTGGCGCGATCGCCGAAGTGGAGGCGCTGCTCGCCCGCAACCTGCATCCCGACCTGCCGGTGATGCGCGCCATCGGCGTGCCGGAGATCGCCGCCTATCTGCGCGGAGACAGCGATCTGGACACTTGTATCGCAAGAGCAACCCTCTCCACCCGCCAATATGCCAAACGCCAATATACCTGGTTCACCAACCAGCCCCCGCCCGCCTGGCCGCGCGAAGAACGAGAGATAGATGCCAAGATCATCGATGAATTAGCAATTAAATTACAACAATAGGGGTTGACCCGTCATTTTATGTCCATTAGAGGCGGCCACCTTGCCATCGCAGGCGTGCTGTCGCAAAGGACGTCGCCCTGCACCCAGAACAGAAGGATTTTATCGTGGCCGAAAAGAGCGGCGCGGACATATTGGTCGAATGCCTGATCGATCTCGGTGTCGAGGTCGTTTTCGGCTATCCCGGCGGCGCGGTGCTGCCGATTTATGACGCGCTCTACAATCACCCCACGATCAAGCATGTGCTGGTCCGCCACGAACAGGGCGCGACCCACATGGCGGAGGGCTATGCCCGATCGACCGGCAAGCCCGGCGTCGTCCTGGTCACGTCCGGCCCCGGTGCGACCAATGCCGTCACCGGCATCACCGACGCGCTGATGGATTCGATCCCCATGGTCGTCATCACCGGCCAGGTGCCCACCCAACTGATCGGGACGGATGCGTTTCAGGAAGCCGACACGATCGGCATCACGCGCCATTGTTCCAAGCATAATTATCTGGTGAAGACGCCCGGCAAGCTGGCCGAGGTCATTCATGAGGCGTTTCATATCGCCACCACCGGCCGCCCCGGCCCGGTCGTCGTGGATATCCCCAAGAACGTCCAGATCGCGACGGCGCCCTATGCGAAGCCCGAACTGAAGGTCCATGCCAGCTACCGTCCGCAGACGAAGGCGGATGCGGCAGGCATCGACGCGGCGGTCGAGATGCTCGCCGCGGCCGAACGGCCGGTGTTCTACACCGGCGGCGGCGTCATCAATAGCGGCCCGCAGGCGAGCGCCTTGCTGCGCGAACTCGCCGCGCTGACCGGCGCGCCCGTCACGTCCACGCTGATGGGCCTTGGCGCTTATCCCGCATCGGGCGACGCCTGGCTGGGGATGCTGGGGATGCACGGCACGTTCGAAGCCAATTGGGCGATGAACCAGGCCGACCTCATCCTGTGCATCGGCGCGCGTTTCGACGATCGCGTCACCGGCCGACTGGACGCGTTCGCGCCCAACAGCCGCAAGGTCCATATCGATATCGATCGCAGCTCGATCAACAAGATCGTCGATGTCGACGTTCCCATCGTCGCCGATATCGCCAGCGCGCTGGACGACATGATCGCCCTGTGGAAACAGCGCAATCATCAAAAGGCGGACCTGACGCAATGGTGGGCGCGGATCGCCGGCTGGCGCGCGCGCAAGAGCCTGGATTATGCCGAAAACAGCATCGAGATCATGCCCCAGCGCGCGATCGCGGACCTGTATGCCGCGACGAAGGCGACCGGCAAGGACGTCATCATCACCACCGAAGTCGGCCAGCACCAGATGTGGGCGGCCCAGCATTTCGGCTTCGACGCGCCCAATAAATGGCTGACGTCGGGTGGCCTGGGCACCATGGGCTATGGCTTCCCCGCCGCCATCGGCGCGCAGATGGGCAATCCCGACAGCATCACCATCTGCATCGCGGGCGACGCCTCCATTCAGATGAACATTCAGGAACTGGGCACCGCGTCGCAATATCGCCTGCCGGTGAAGATCTTCATCCTGAACAATGAATATATGGGCATGGTCCGCCAGTGGCAGGAACTGACCTATGAAAGCCGTTATTCCAACAGCTATTCGGACAGCCTGCCCGATTTCGTGAAACTGGGTGAAGCCTATGGCTGGACCGGCATCCGTATCGAAGGGCCACAGGAACTGGAAGCCGGCATCCGGCAGATGCTGGAAACCGACGGCCCGGTGATCGTGGATTGCCGCGTCGCGAAAATGTCCAACTGCTTCCCGATGATCCCGTCGGGCGCATCCCATACCGACATGCTGCTCGATCCCAGCCAGGTGAAGGGCAGCATGACGGACGAGGCGAAGGCGCTGGTATGATGGCCGTCCTGTGACGCAACATCTGAAGCTGCGCATCCATGTGACGGAGCCATGGGATTTCGAACGGATCGCGGGCACGGCGGACATTGCCGGCTGGACCACCGATCATGCCGACCCGGACAATGAGGAATGGGAAGTGCATCTGGACGAAGGGTTCGACTATCACGACCGGCATATCGGCACGCTGCTGGCTGGTCCCCGCTATGTGGGCGAACATCTGGTCCGCATGTTCGACGCGGTGACGGGCTTTCCCGTCCGCCTCGCCCACCGGCAGGACGGCGGCTGGCACTATGCCTTCACCGCCATGATTTCGCAGCGCCATGATGACACCCATGGGCGCGTAGATACCGATAACGGGACAAGCATCTGATGCATATCCAGGAAGAACTCAGCCAGCGGCACGTCCTGTCGCTGACCGTTTCGAACGAAGCGGGCATATTGGCGCGCATCGCGGGCCTGTTCACCGCGCGCGGCTATAATATCGACAGCCTGACCGTGGCGGACATCACGCAGGATCACGGCGTCAGCCGCATCACCATCGTCACCAACGGCCCGCCCAAGGTGATCGACCAGATCATCGCCCAGCTCGACCGGCTGGTTCCGGTGCACAAGGTGACGGACCTGACCGAAGCCGGTCCCTTCGTCGAGCGCGAACTGGCGTTGGTGAAGGTCGCGGGCGTGGGTGAGGACCGGATCGAGGCGCTGCGCCTGGCCGACGTGTTCCGCGCCAAGGTGGTCGACACGACGATCGAAAGCTTCATTTTCGAAATCACCGGAACGACCGACAAGATCGACAATTTCGTCGGCCTGATGCGCCAGATCGGCTTGGTCGAGGTTGGCCGCACCGGCGTCGTCGGCCTGATTCGGGGTAAAGAGGCGAACTGAATTTTTCCCTCTCCCCTCGGGGGAGAGGGAGCGAGACTTGGCAGCTTGCTGCCTAGTCGCAGCTAGGTGAGGGGGCGCCGTGCCACTCGACCCCTCTCCAACTTCATCTAGGTCCGGCTCCGCCGGCCCAAGATTTCGTATCCTCCCCCCTCTCCGGGGGGAGGGAGGTATTGGACGGTTCGAGGAAAAACACTCATGAAGGTTTATTACGATCACGACGCGGACATCGGCCTGATCAAGGGCAAGAAGGTCGCCATCCTGGGTTACGGTTCGCAGGGTCACGCCCATGCGCAGAATCTGCGCGACAGCGGCGTCGCCGAAGTCGCCATCGCGCTGCGCGCCGGTTCGCCGTCCGCCAAGAAGGCCGAAGGCGCAGGCTTCAAGGTATTGCCGAACAAGGAAGCCGCCGCCTGGGCCGATGTGCTCATGATCCTGGCCCCCGACGAGCATCAGGCCGCCATCTATGCCGACGACATCCACGCCAATCTGCGCCCCGGCGCGGCGCTGGCCTTCGCCCATGGCCTGAACGTCCATTTCGGCCTGATCGAAACCCGCAAGGACGTGGACGTCATCATGATCGCGCCCAAGGGTCCGGGCCACACCGTCCGCGGCGAATATGTGAAGGGTGGCGGCGTGCCCTGCCTGATCGCGATCCATCAGGACGCGACCGGCAATGCGCATGACATCGCCCTATCCTACGCCAGCGGCGTCGGCGGCGGCCGCAGCGGCATCATCGAAACCAACTTCCGCGAAGAATGCGAAACCGACCTGTTCGGCGAGCAGGCCGTTCTGTGCGGCGGCGCGACCGCGCTGGTCCAGGCCGGTTTCGAAACGCTGGTCGAAGCGGGTTATGCGCCGGAAATGGCCTATTTCGAGTGCCTGCACGAACTCAAGCTGATCGTCGACCTGATGTATGAAGGCGGCATCGCCAACATGCGCTATTCGATCAGCAACACTGCCGAATATGGTGACATCAAGACCGGCCCGCGCATCATCACCGAAGAAACCAAGAAGGAAATGAAGCGCGTGCTGGCCGACATCCAGTCGGGCCGTTTCGTCAAGGACTTCGTCCTTGACAACCGCGCCGGCCAGCCGGAGCTGAAGGCCAGCCGCATCGCCGCCAAGCGTCATCCGATCGAGGAAACCGGCGCCAAGCTGCGCGCCATGATGCCCTGGATCGGCGCCAACAAGCTGGTGGATCAGGAAAAGAACTGACGGCTACGCATTTGGCCGTCACCCCGGCGAAGGCCGGGGTCCATGGCGGCACGATGCGAGGCTTTGAGATTACTTAACCAGGAACGATCCGTTTCCGGTTACGGCTCTGGAACAATCGAGGGGCGTGGCTTATTCAGGCTGCGCCCCTTGACCGTTTCTGGAGTCCCAACATCATGCGTAAATTCCTCATCCCCGCCGCCGCCCTCATCGCTATTGCTGGCGGCACCGTCGTCGTCGCCCAGATGCCGACGTCCGCGCCCGGCACGAAGGACGTCGCCAAGATAAGCGGCGGCACCTATGCCGTCGACCCCGGCCACACCCAGGTCGTCTTCGCCTATGACCATATGGGCTTCACCAACAATGTCGGCGTCATCGCCGAACCCACCGGCACGCTAACGCTGGACAAGGCCAATCCGGCCGCGTCGAAGGTCAGCATCGAACTGCCGATCGCCAACCTGCGCACCGGCGTCGCCAAGCTGGACGAACATCTGCTCAAGCCCGATTTCTTCGATGGCGCCAAATTCCCGACCGCGACCTTCGTGTCGACCGGCGTGAAGGCCGAAGGCACCGGCGCGACGATCACCGGCAACCTGACGATCAAGGGCGTGACCAAGCCCGTGACGCTAGACGCCGAATTTTATGGCGTTGGCGCCAACCCGATGAGCAAGAAGGAAAATATCGGCTTCGTCGCGACCGGCACGATCAAGCGCAGCGATTTCGGCCTGGGCGCCTATGTGCCCGTGGTCGGCGACGCGGTGGAACTCAAGATCATCGCCGGCTTCCAGAAGCCGTAATTACACGCACAGGACGCAAAAGAGACGGGGCCGGCTTGCATGTCGGCCCCGTTTCGCGTTAAGGCGCTTCCCATCATGCAGCGCGTCACGCTTCTTACCCTGCTACGACTTACACGCCCTTAGGCGTGGTTTTTATGCTGCCTTTCGACTATGGGCAGCACCGATCCGCCTAAGGGCATCCATCGCAGTCAAGTCGTATACCGGAAAGCGCCCCCGAAAATCATCGATGCGCGCGCCGCAGGCAAAGAAGTAGTGTAATCCCATGATGCTGACCGATCCCTCGCAGAAGTACCGCGCCTTTCCGCAGGTGGACCTGCCCAATCGCCAATGGCCCTCCAACGTCATCACCGCGCCGCCCCGCTGGCTGTCGACCGACATGCGCGATGGCAACCAGTCGCTGATCGACCCGATGAACGCGGAAAAGAAGCGTCGCTTCTTCGACCTGCTGATCAAGGTAGGCGTCAAGGAGATCGAGGTCGGCTTCCCCAGCGCGGGCGCGACCGAATTCGACTTCATTTCCGGGCTGGTCCGCGACGGTGCGATCCCCGACGACGTGATCGTGCAGGTGCTGACGCAGGCGCGCGCCGACCTGATCGCCACCACCTTCGAATCGCTGCGCGGCGCACCAAAAGCCATCGTCCATGTCTACAACGCCGTGTCGCCCGCCTGGCGCAACATCGTGTTCCAGATGTCCCGGCCGGAGATCAAGGAGATCGCCGTCAATGCCGCCAAGCTGCTGCGCGACAATGCCGCCAAGCAGCCCGACACCGACTGGCATTTCGAATATTCGCCCGAAACCTTCTCCACCGCGGAGCTGGATTTCAGCCTGGAATGTTGCGAGGCGGTGATGGACATTCTCCAGCCCACGCCCGACCGCCCGCTGATCCTGAACCTGCCCGCGACGGTCGAATGCGCCACGCCCAACATCTATGCCGACCAGATCGAATGGATGTGCCGCCACATTTCCAAGCGCGACAGCGTGGTCATCTCGCTGCATCCGCATAACGACCGCGGCACCGGCGTCGCGGCGGCGGAACTGGGCCTGATGGCGGGCGCGGACCGGGTCGAGGGCTGCCTGTTCGGCAATGGCGAGCGTACCGGCAATTGCGACCTGGTGACCGTCGCGCTCAACATGTACACGCAGGGGATCAACCCGCTGCTGGACTTCAGCGACATCGACACCGTCATCCAGACGGTCGAATATTGCAACCAGCTGCCGGTCCACCCGCGCCATCCCTATGCCGGCGAACTGGTGTTCACGGCCTTCTCCGGGTCGCATCAGGACGCCATCAAGAAGGGCTTCGCCGCGCAGGAAGCGCGCAACGACCTGATCTGGGATGTGCCCTATCTGCCGATCGACCCCAAGGATCTGGGCCGCGACTATGAAGCGGTGATCCGCGTCAATTCGCAATCGGGCAAGGGCGGCGTCGCCTGGGTGCTGCAACAGGATAAGGGCTACAAGATGCCCAAGCGGATGCAGGCCGAATTTTCCAAGGTTGTGCAGGCCATGGCCGACGAAAGCAGCCGCGAACTCAACGCCGCCGACATCTGGAGCGCGTTCCAGGGCCATTACCGCCTGTCGGGCGAGCAGGCATACAGCCTGATCGACTATCATGAAAGCGGCGTGGCGGGCGACCGCATCTTCACCGGCAAGATTGCGCATGAAGGGGTGGAGCGCTCGATTTCGGGGCGCGGCAACGGCCTGCTGTCGTCGGTGCTGGCCGCGTTGCGCGACGAATTTGGCGTGCAGCTCGACATCGCCGACTATAGCGAACATGCGATCGGCGCCGGCAGCGACGTCAACGCTGCCGCCTATGTCGAATGCCGCACCCCCGATGGCCGCACCGTGTTCGGCGTGGGCACCGATGCCGACGTCGCGACCGCTTCGGTCCAGGCGGTGCTGTCGGCGGCGAATGGGATCGCGGCGCGAGGGTAAGGCGCACGCGAACAAAAACCGTTCGTGCTGAGTAGGGGCTGAGCTTGTCGAAGTCCCGTATCGAAGCATTGCGCATAACCCTCGATACGCCATTTCGACTTCGCTCAATGGCTACTCAGGACGAACGGTCTGGGAAACGACAGCCTGTTACTTCGCCAACCCGCGCACCACCGCGTCCCACTGCTCCAACGATTCCCTGATGCCAGCCACCGGCACCCGCTCGTTCAGCCCATGAGCAAAGCCGTCCTGCGCCTTCATGAACAGGCTGGACACGCCGTAGCTCGGCACCCCCAGCGCGCGGAAATAGAGGCTGTCGGTCGCCCCCGCCGACATGCCCGGCATCACCGTAATGTCCGCCGCCCGCACCGTCACCGCATCGCGCACCACCTTCATCACGTCGGCGCGCAGGGGCGAGGCGTCGCTGGCCAGCGGATCGCCCAAGGTCTTCACCGTGGCGGTCGGATCGTTCACCACCTTCACCAGTTGCGCCTTCACATCCTCAATGGGGATGCCCGGAAAGATGCGGCAATTGACGCTGACCTTTGCGCTCTGCGGCAGCGCGTTAAGCGCATGACCCGCGCTCGCCATCGTCGCGACGCAGGTGGTGCGCACCTGCCCGATGAACTCCGGCCGGGTCGACAGCAGGTCCGCCGCCGCCGCGTCGCCCGTCTCCGCATAGCGCCGCATCGCCTGCCCCACTTCCCCACCGATCCGGTCGGCAGACAGCGCCAGCGACGCCTTGGTCAGTTCATTGCGCATCGGCGGGAATTGATAGGCCGCAATCGCGTCGATCGCCCTGGCCATGCGATAGATGGGATTGCCCGGCGTCGGCGCGCTCGAATGGCCGCCCGCATCGGTGAAGGCGAACTCAAAATCGGCATAGCTCTTCTCGCCCGCCTGCAACTGGTACAGCACCGGCTTGCCTTCGTCATTCAGCAACCCGCCGCCGCCATCGCCGTTCAGCAACAGCGCAATATCCTTATACTGCGCCGCCAAAGCCTTGGTCGTCACCATATCGGTTTCCTCGTCCCCCGACAGGAGCAGGATGACGGTTCGACGCGGTTTCCAGCCTTCCTTCTTCAGCTGCGCCATTGTCGCGACCATCATCGCGACGTCATATTTATTATCCTCCGCGCCGCGCCCGAAAATATAGCCATCTTCCTCCACCGGCACGAAGGGGTCGCGGGTCCAGTCCGCCCGGTCCGCCGCCACCACATCCATATGGCCGATCAGCGCCATGGGTTTCAGCGTCAGGTCGCTACCCTTCATCGTCGCGGCAAAAGTCGCCGTCTCGCCCATCGGCGTGACGACGATGTCCGCGTCGGCAAATCCCGCGGCCTTCAACACGCCCGCATAATAGGCCGCCAGTTTGGGCACCTGCCCCGCGCCCTGCACCGTCTTCATCGCGACGGAGCGCATCAAAATATCCTTGGCCGCCCCGGCATCCGCCGCCGCCATCGCGCCCTGCGGCAGCGCCAGCAGCGCCAAAGCCGAATATGCGCCGCGCATCATCATATGTTGCAACTCCCCGATGGATCGATATCCCATATCTGGCATAGCGGATCGGTCCCGCCAATGCGTTGATCCACCACAGCGGAAAGAGGGCCACCTTATCCCTGTTATACACACGTCAAGAATTGCTTGCGCGCAATCGGCCGACCGTCACCCGATATAGGCAGCCGGTCGCCCAGAGGAAAAAGACATGGCCCTCCATTATCGCAGTTTCGGATTTCAGGTTTTGGCCGGCATGGTCGTGGGCCTTCTGTTGGGCCTGGTTGCGCGCCAGATCGGCGCGGGGCCGGATGGCGACCTCAACGGACTGGCGACAGCGCTCAAGACGGTCGGCTCGATCTTCGTCTCGTTGCTGAAAGCGATCGTGCCGCCCCTGGTCTTCGCCGCCATCGTCGCGTCCATCGCCAACCTGCGCGCGCTGGACAATGCCGCGCGGCTGGCGGGGCAGACATTGCTGTGGTTCGCCATCACCGCGCTGATCGCGGTCGCGATCGGCATCGCCATCGGCGTCATCGTTCAGCCGGGCGCAGGCCTGCAAGGCACCGCGCTGGCCATGGGCAAGAACGAGAACATGGGCGGCTGGCTCGATTTCCTCAAAGGCCTGGTGCCGGCCAACAGCCTGGCCCTGTCGGGCAGCACCAAGATTACCGACGGCAGCGCGTCCACCAGCATCAGCTTCAACATCCTGCAATTGCTGGTCATTTCGATCGCGGTCGGCCTCGCGACGTTGAAAGTGGGCGAAAAGGCCGACGCTTTCCTGGGCTTCGTCCGCTCGTTGCTCGCGGTCGTGCGCGCGCTGCTTGGCTGGGTCATCCGCCTGACGCCGATCGGTTCGGCGGCCCTCATCGGCACCGCGATCGCCACCTATGGCTGGAGCGCGCTGGCCCAGCTTGGTACCTTCACCGCCACCATCTATCTCGGCCTCGCGCTGGTGCTGCTGGTCGTCTATCCGGCGCTGCTGATCGCCAATGGCCTGAAACCCGGCCCCTTCTTCGCCAAGGCGTGGCCCGCAATCCAGTTGGGTTTCGTCTCGCGCTCCTCGGTCGGCACCCTGCCCGTCACTGAAGCCGTGACCGAGCGGCTGGGCGTGGACAAGGGCTATGCCGCCTTCGCCATTCCGCTGGCGTCCACGACCAAGATGGACGGCTGCGCATCGATCTACCCCGCGCTGGCTGCGATCTTCGTCGCGGGCTTCTACGGCATCCCGCTGCATTTCGTGGATTATGCGCTGATCGTCTTCGTATCGGTCATCGGATCGGCCGCGACCGCCGGCCTGACCGGCGCGATCGTGATGCTGACGCTGACGCTCTCGACGCTGGGCCTGCCGCTGGAGGGCGTGGGCCTGTTGCTGGCGATCGACCCGATTCTGGATATGGGCCGGACAGCGGTGAATGTTGCGGGGCAAGTGCTGGTGGGCGTGATCGTGGCGAAGCGGGAGGGGATATTGGACGAGGCGGCTTATTATGGGGATGGGGAATTGGTGGTGGTTTGAGGACAACGCGACGCCCCGATGCTTGCATCGCGTAACGATACGCGATACGGTCGCTCATGATAATCGGATTCCGGCACAAGGGGCTTGAAGCCTTCTACACCTTCGGCACGACACGGGGTATTCAGGCGTCCCATGGGAAGAAAATCCGCAACATCCTGGGATTGCTCGACGTGGCGGGCGGACCGGATGACATGAATTTACCGTCCTTCAAACTGCACCTGTTGAAGGGCGATCTGAAGGGCCATTGGTCGGTGTGGGTCAACGGCAACTGGCGCATCACCTTCCGCTTTGTCGGTACAGACGTAGAACTCGTCGATTATCAGGACTATCATTGAGGCTATCATGATGATGCACAATCCGCCCCATCCCGGCGAACTGCTCCGCGATGAAGTCATCGTGGCACTCAAGCTGTCGGTGACCGAAGCGGCCAGTCGGCTCGCCATGTCGCGGGTCGCCCTGTCGCGCGTGCTGAACGGCAAGGCTGCGATCAGCCCCGACCTTGCGCTGCGGCTCGAACAGGCAGGCACCAGCACGGCCCGCGCCTGGCTCGCCATGCAGGCCAACTACGACCTCTGGCGCGCGCGCCAGCATGCGCAACCTGTGGTGCGTCGGTTGCAGGAAGCGGCCTAAAGAAAAGGTGTAGGGTCGAAGTTTAGGCAAGCGTTTTTGTAGACGTTGGCCGATAGCGGAAAGGCGGGTTATGGGGAGTAAGAGTAGGAAAGCGGACATTCCCGTGGGCTGTCGGCAAACATCTTTTTGTCGGACACCGAGGCATGGAGGGCGGTTTTCCATCGTAGTAGCCAGATTCTGACATTCCGCTGCAGCCGACCTTTCTGCCGTTCGATCCGATCCATTTGCTCCGAGAGCGGCCATCTTTCATCTAGCTAGCCAGCCTTTCATTGGTTAAGCTCATTCTCAACCAGGCTCTTCCACCGCAAGAGAGTATCTTGGTTTTCACTTAGCCACTTGCAGACCTCTAGCGCCCGTTCAATACCTTGGGCAATCACGGCTTCCTGATCCTCAAAGCTGCCCTGGTTGTTCACCATATGGGTCGGCCAAGACATTACCAATCCAGGTGTTGGGCGAGTTTTCGTCGCTGCGTTGGCGGAGAAGCTCACGCCTAGTCCAGCGGAATCGTGTTCCAGTGCATCACGCACAACAGCCAGCGCTGGCCCCCACTTGGCAAACACCACCGCAACATAGTTTGCGCGCGTGGCGCTGCCTTTGCCCAATTCATGGGCAAACCGGGATGGGCGGATCGTATCGGGCATGAAGGCCAAAGTCCGCTTGGCGTCAAAGATCATTGAGACGCTCTCGTCTGGGTTGGCGGGTTTCAACATCGTCGGGCCGGGCATGATCTCGGGTGCAAGCTGCGCCAGCAATGCGACATATTTCTCGTTGAATGTGCCAATTACGGGATTAGGAACCGGTGTATAGCCCCGCCGTGCCTTCGTGATCGCTTGTTGAAGAAGATCGGCGCGGAATTGCATCCGCGCGCCTTCTGGTATCGGATGCGATATCCGTTCCGCAAAATATTCGGCCAACGCTTCGTAAGTGACTATCGCATCAAACCTGCCCGTGAAGTCTGAATGTTGCGCCGAATAGGCAGATGGGCACACGATGAGCACAGCGCGATGCGAAAAACGCTCGGCCAAGACATCGAGTTCTTCGCGATAGCTTTCAGCCTGATCCGGCTGCTCGGTTGCATCGAGCTTATTCTCGATCAACAGGGCTATATCTTCGCCGCTCGCCGTCTTCGCCTCAACGAAGATGTCAATCTCGCGGCGGCTACGGGTGCGACGTTTGCTATGAAGAACGGTTGACCGACCGACCTGTACCGGCAAACCCGCCCTGACCAGTAGCCATGCAACGAAGTCAGGGGAGGCGAAAAGCTCCTCCACCAGCAGCAGGTCGATGTCTCGCTCGGTCGCATGGGTCAGCGTGGGAACGAACTCTTCGCTCATACCTGCCATCCTTGGGCGAACGGATGGGCGTTACCACTGCGCATTTTCTTCTTTGCCCCTTCGCCTGTATGGTATGCTTACGTCCGTTCCTTTCGACATGCAGGAGCTGGCCAGTCAAGCCGCAGCGTACAAGCCTTCCTAGTCGTTTCAGGTTTGTCGTGAATTGGTACGACGAAGCGAACGGCGGCTTTGAGGAAATGAAAGTGCCCTGTTGAGTGGCCATAACTGGCGCATCACGGCCAATCCCAACCACCCCACTTCGCAAAAACCCTCCTATTGCGAAGTCCGTTCTGCATACCCGCACCCGCACAAACGCGCACCCTGCGACGGTGTGTACTTCGCAGCTTTCGCTAATCGCCCGCCGCTCCAAAAGCGCCTCACCCCGCCCTGTCCTACTCGCCCGCCATCGGCTATAGCCCTTGCCCAAAGCAGCGATATGTCGCACGGACGCCCGCACGATCAACCACCCACGCACAGCTATAAAGTCACACGCATCATGTCCCATCATCAGGTCCATATCATCGGCGGCGGCCTCGCCGGAACGGAGGCGGCGTGGCAGTTGGCGCAGGCCGGCATCCGCGTGCGCCTGTCGGAAATGCGCGGGAGCGGCGACATGACGCCCGCGCATCAGACGGAGGGGCTAGCCGAACTGGTCTGCTCCAATAGCTTTCGCTCCGACGACGCGGACAAAAATGCCGTGGGGCTGCTGCATCAGGAAATGCGGCGGCTGGACTCGCTCATCATGGCCAGCGCCGAACCGGCCAAGGTGCCCGCCGGCTCCGCGCTGGCGGTCGACCGCCATGTCTTTTCGGGCGCCGTCACCCGCGCGCTGGCCGATCATCCCAATGTGGAGATCGTCCGCGAACGGATCGACACGGTGCCGACCGAGGGCATGACCATCATCGCCACCGGCCCGCTGACCGCGCCCGCGCTCGCCACCAGCATCGGCCAGGCGGCGGGGATGGAGCATCTGGCGTTCTTCGACGCAATCGCGCCGGTGATCCACCATGACAGCATCGACATGGACCAGTGCTGGATGGCGAACCGCTGGGACAAGATCGGCCCCGGCGGCGGCGAGGGGAAGGATTATATCAACTGCCCGATGGACAAGGACCAGTATCAGGCTTTCGTCCAGGGATTGCTCGACGGCGAAAAGACCGTGTTCAAGGAATGGGAGGCCAGCACCCCCTATTTCGAGGGCTGTATGCCGATCGAGGTGATGGCGTCGCGCGGGCCGGAAACCCTCCGTCACGGCCCGATGAAGCCGATGGGGCTGGACAATCCCCGCACCGGCCGCTGGCCCTATGCCGTGGTGCAGTTGCGGCAGGACAATGCCAGCGGCACGCTATGGAACATGGTCGGTTTCCAGACCAAGCTGAAACATGGCGCGCAGGTTGAGCTGTTCCGCACCATTCCTGGCCTGCAAAATGCCGAATTTGCGCGGCTGGGGGGGCTGCACCGCAACACCTTCATCCAGTCGCCCAAGCTGCTCGATGAAACCCTGCGCCTCAAAAGCGCGCCGCACATCCGCTTCGCCGGGCAGATGACCGGCTGCGAAGGCTATGTGGAGAGCGCCGCGATCGGCCTGATCGCCGGGCGTTTCGCTGCGGCCGAACTGCTGGGCCGCGCCCTGACGCCGCCCCCCGCCGACACGGCGCTGGGCGCGCTGCTCGGCCATGTGACGGGCAATGTGGTGAGCGCCGACTATCAGCCGATGAACGTCAATTTCGGCCTTTTCCCGACGCTGGAGGAGGTCAAGAAGAAGCAGCGCAAGGAAGCCTATACCTCCCGCGCCCGCGCGTCCTTCGGCGTGTGGATGGGGGAGATGGCGTTGGCGTGACAACACTAACCACCGTTCGCTTCGAGCGAAGTCGAGAAGCGCCCATGACGATGCTATCGTTTAGCTTCGCTGAACTCGGCTTTGCCTCGTTTCTCGACTTCGCTCGAAACGAACGGAAATCGCTTTAGCATTTGCACTTCGCCTTCACCGCCAGTTTCGGCGCGGTGGCGGCGAACTCCGCCGGGGTCAGCTTGCCGTCCTTGTCGCCATCCGCCACGCCGAACCGGTCCGCCGTCGCCGCCGCCCATTCCTCGAAGGACAACAGATTGTCGCCATCCTTGTCCAGCGCCTTGAACGCCTTGGTCCGGCTGCCCAGCATCTCGACCCGCGTGATGACGCCATCGCGGTTCCGGTCGTAACGGACAAAACGCTTCTGCTCCCGGCTCTGCGGGCTGGCCTCGCCGGGCATCGGCGGCGCATCGCCGACGGCATCCGGATCGCCCTGTGGCAGCGGCTCTATCTGCGGCGGTGGCGGCGGGGCGGAGGCAAGCTGGGGCACCGGCGCGGTGTCCGCCCGCCCCTGCCACCAGAACAGGCCGCCCGCGACCAGCAGCAGCGCCGCCATGCCACCCGCCAGCAATCGCCCCATGCCGCCCTCCTCAAGTCCGTCGGAGGCCAGCCTATCCCGACACACTAGCGTCCGACAAGCGCGATCCGCACCAACCGTCCCGCCAGCGCCCGCGGCATGCCCCTGGGCGCGCCGCGACCCGCCAGCACATCCTGCCGCGCCAGAGTGAAGGCGATCCGCAACGGCTTCCACCCCCGCGGCCAGCGCGCGCCGTCAACCTGCGGCACCAACTCGACCGCCAAAGCCAGCGCCGCCGCCGCCAGCGCATCGTCCCCGACATGCCCGGCCAGATCCCACAGCGCCCATACCTGCCCCGCCGCCGCCAGCCAGTCCGGCGCTTGCGCCCCATCGGCCAGCGCCCGGAACAATCCGCCGCCCCGCCCCGCGGCATAATCGCGCAGCCCCTGCACATCGATGTCCGGTTCGACCACCAGCACTTCCCAGCCGTCGATCACCGCCACCAGCCCCGGCGCTCCACAAGCCCCCGTCGCCCGCATCGCGTCGACCACCGGCTCGCCCTGTCCCTTGATGCCTGCGGAATCGTCAATGACGTCATTCCACCATGCCAGCCGCATCTGGCCGATCATCGGCTCGCTGGTGGTGCGCGCGACCTTCGCCAGCCGCGCGTCGAACGCCCAGAGCGCGCGGTGCCGCGCCACCTGTCCGCTACCGGCATAAGCGGCGAGCAACAGGCCCAGCGGCGGCACGGCGTCTTCGTCCAGGCTCATCGGGCGACTCCCGTGCTGACAGGGGATACGCAGGTTATCGGTCCTTTAACCATCTTCCTCATACACATTCTAACGAGTGCGCCTGCATAGGCGGAAAGGCTGCCCTACCCATTATTGGGGGGTGTGGGGCGCGACATGGGTGATTGCAGGCAAATGGGCAAGGTAAACCAGTATCCTATGGGCTTCCTGAAGCGGCTGGCCGGCAACCAGGCGGGCAATGTCATGGCCATGGTCGCCGCGGCGATCATCCCGCTCGCGGCGCTGATCGGCGGCGGGCTGGACATGAGCCGCGCCTATATGGCCCGCGCCCGGATGCAGCAGGCCTGCGATTCCGCCGCGCTGGCGGGCCGCCGTGCGATGACCGGGGCGACCATGTCCACGACCGATATCGCAGAAGCGCGCAAGTTCTTCGACTTCAACTTCCCGCAGAACACGTTCCAGGCCGCGACCTTCACCCCGGTCATCCAGAGCAAGCCTAGCGACACGACCACGGTCCAGGTGACCGCGGAAACGACCATGCCGACCACGATCATGAAGATCTTCGGTTACACGACGCTGCCGCTGGCCGTGACGTGCGAAAGCCGGTTCGACATCGGCAATACCGACGTCATGCTGGTGCTCGACACCACCGGTTCCATGTCCAGCAACATGACCGACACGGACGGCACGGTGATGACCCGGCTGGCGGCGCTGAAGCTGGCGGTGAAGGATTTCTACGACACGCTGGGCGCGGGGTCCGATACGACGGGCCGCATTCGTTACGGTTTCATGCCCTATAGCTCGACCGTCAACGTAGGTTATTCGTTGCCGTCGAGCGCGCTGGTGGGCGGGATCACGGGGGACACATGGACATATAATAGCCGGCGCATGACCTATTATAATGACACTCCATCGACCACGAACACTTGCTATCGAGGCTATAAAGGCTCTGGATCTAACAGTTGCGTCTCCAGTGCGGCCTCCGCACAAAGTGATTCGAGCAACGTGTCGCGATCGAACTGCCAGACCTGGGCTAATGTCTCCACATCGGTAAGCGGCAGCTATCCGGGCACGGTTACCAAGATCGTCTATGCGGCCTATAGCTGGAACGGGACCAATCCCTTCCCTTCATCGGGCAGCGGCAATCAGAAATGCGTGCGTCAGGAAGTGACGACTACGCACACCACCAACATCACCGGCGGCACTGGCAACACATCGCTCAATGTCTGGGTCTACAATGATTTCGCCGCCGACGTCTCAAACTTTATCACCGGCGCGTCGACCGTCAATCCAGCCTATATAGACGGCACCACCGCTACCTGGTCGGGCTGCATCGAGGAACGCGACACCGACAGCAGCATCACCTCCACGACATCGACCTCGTCCATTCCATCGGGCGCATTCGACCTGCAAATCGATACGGCGCCAACCAACGCCGCGACAAGGTGGCGGCCGCACTGGCCAGAAATCGAGTTCGATCGCAGTGGCAACAACCTGAACTCCGCATCGCGAATAAGCGGGGGCTGGAACGCTTGTCCGAGCAAGGCGCGCAAGCTGGCCAGCTATACCAGCCGATCGGCCACACCTTCAGGCATGGCAAGCAGTTTCAACACCTATGTCGATGGGCTGATCGCGATCGGCGGCACCTATCACGACATCGGCATGATGTGGGGCGCGCGCTTCCTGTCGCCTACCGGCATCTTCGCGAGCGAAAATGCCAACGCGCCCAACGGCTTCAACATCTCGCGGCACATCATTTTCATGACTGATGGCGATCTGACCGCCTATGATGCGGTCTATGGCGCCTATGGTTATCAGAAGTTGGATGGCCGCGTCGCAGCTACCAGCACGAACGATGACGGACTGATAGCCATCCACAAACGACGGCTGGAAATGATGTGCAACGCCATAAAGGGCCAGGGAGTCACCATCTGGGTCGTCGGCTTCAAGGACCAGCCGCCTACCGGCACGCTCGATTCGACGATGCTCGACACCGAGTTGCAGACCTGCGCCAACAGCGGCAACCACTGGTTCATGGCCTATAATCCGTCGACGCTGCGCCAGAAGTTCAAGGATATTGCCAAGAATATCGGCGGCTTGAGGCTGTCGCAATGATAGGCCGGATCGTCCCCTTCCTCGTCCGGCTGCGCGCCCATGCGCGCGGCGCGACCTTGCTGGAGTTCGGCCTGGTCGCCGGGCCGCTGATCCTGACCATCATGGCGATCGGCGACCTGGGCTATCAATCCTATCTGCGCGCGGTAACGCGGGGCGTGCTGGAAAAGGCGTCGCGCGCCGCATCGGTCGGCACGCTCAACAGCACGCAGATCGAAACCTATATCGACGCGCAGATGGCCACGATCAATTCGAAGAACGGCACGACCTCCACCACCAAGAAAAGCTATTATAATTTCTCGCGCGTGGGGAAACCGGAAAAGATCACCACGGATACCGCGCCGCTGGGCAGCTATAATACAGGCGACTGCTATGAGGACGCCAATGGGAATGGCGCCTATGATGCGGCGGGCGGATCGACCGGCCTCGGCAGCGCCGACGACATCGTCTATTATGAAGTGACGGTGTCGATGCCGCGCCTGTTCCCGATGGCGAAATTGCTCGGCTGGAGCGCCACGCAATCCGCCACCGCCACCACCATCGTCCGCAACCAGCCCTGGGCGAACCAGGGCACACCGACGGTCAAATGCACATGAAGACGACCTTCCCCCGCCTTGCCGCACTGACGCGCCGCCTGCGCCGCGACGATCGCGGCCTGGCGCTGATCGAATTCGCCTTCTCGTTGCCGGTGCTGCTCGTGCTGTGCATGTCGGGACTGGAATGTGCGAACCTGGCGCTGGCCCATATGCGCGTCAGTCAGGTGGCGATGCTGGTCGCCGACAATGCCGCCCGCGTGCGCACATCGATCGACGAAGCAGACGTCAACGAAATCATGACCGGCGCCGAATTGTCGACCAATTCGCTGGCACTGAAAGCCAATGGCCGGATATTCCTGTCCGACCTGGAGCCGAACGGCCTCACCGGAGCGAACGAGGGGCAATATATACGCTGGCAGCGCTGCTGGGGGAGCGGCAGTTTCACGTCATCCTATGGCGTTGCCAATAACGGCAAGACCGATGCCAGCATGAAATTCGGCATGGGACCGGGCACGACCGCCGACAAGAAGGTGAAGGCCGCCAGTAGCACCGCGGTCATGTTTGTGGAGGTCGCCTATAATTATCAGCCGCTGATCACCAATACGATCTTCGGCGCAAAGGTGATCCGCTACACCAGCGCCTTCAACGTGCGCGAACGGACCGATCAGGCGATCAAGAATGCCGGCGGCCTGGCGACATCGGCCACCGCCGCCTGTAGCTGATAGAAAAAGGGCGGCCTTTCGAGCCGCCCTTCCTTTTCATCTGTAGCACACCTTCTTGGCAGCAGCGACCACGCGGCTGGCATCGATCAGTGCCGCCTTTTCCAGGTTCGCGGCATAGGGCAGCGGCACATCTTCGTTGGTGACGCGCAGCACCGGAGCGTCGAGATCGTCGAAGCCCTGTTCCATGACCACAGCGGCGATTTCCGACGCGATCGAGCAGGTCGGCCAACCTTCTTCCACCACCACCAGGCGGTTGGTCTTCTTCAGGCTTGCCAGCACCGTCGCGGTGTCGAGCGGGCGCAGCGTGCGCAGATCGATCACTTCGGCGTCGATGCCCTCGGCCGCCAGCGTCTCTGCCGCGTCGAGCGCCAGGCCGACGCCGATCGAGTAGCTGACCAGCGTTACATCCTTGCCCGGCCGCATGATGCGGGCCTTGCCGATCGGCAGGACATAATCATCGACCTTCGGCACGTCGAAGCTGCGGCCGTAGAGAAGTTCATTCTCCAGAAATACGACCGGATCGGTCGAACGGATCGCAGCCTTCAGCAGGCCCTTCGCGTCGGCCGCGTCATAGGGCGCGATGACGATCAGGCCGGGGACGGCGGCATACCAGGGACCGTAATTCTGGCTGTGCTGCGCGCCCACGCGGCTGGCGGCGCCATTGGGACCACGGAACACGATCGGGCAGCGCATCTGGCCGCCGGACATGTAATTGGTCTTGGCCGCCGAGTTGATGATGTGGTCGATCGCCTGCATGGCGAAGTTGAACGTCATGAACTCGATGATCGGACGCAGACCACCCATGGCGGCGCCCGTGCCGATTCCGGCAAAGCCATATTCGGTGATCGGCGTGTCGATGACGCGCTTGTCGCCAAATTCGTCGAGCAGGCCTTGGGTGACCTTGTACGCGCCCTGATATTCGGCAACTTCCTCACCCATTACAAAGACGCGTTCGTCCTTGCGCATTTCTTCGGCCATCGCGTCGCGCAACGCTTCGCGCACCGTCGTCTTCACATATTCGGTGCCTTCGGGCAGATCCGGGTCGGCGACGGTCGCCTTGGCTTCCGAGGCGAGCTTAGACGTGCCGCTCTCCGCCTTCTTCGGCGCGGGTTCAGCGTCCGCCTTCGGGGCTTCGGCCTTAGGTGCGGGCACCGCTTCTTCGCCGCCTTCGCCCGCCATCTCGGCGATCACGGTGCCGACCTTTACGCCTTCGGTGCCTTCGGCGATCATGATCTTGCCGATCTTGCCCTCGTCTACGGCTTCAAATTCCATCGTCGCCTTGTCGGTTTCGATCTCGGCCAGGATATCGCCGGACTTGACCTCATCGCCTTCCTTCACAAGCCATTTGGCCAGCGTGCCCTCTTCCATCGTCGGCGAGAGTGCCGGCATCTTGATTACGATACCCATCAATATTGCTCCACCAGCACGTCGGTATAGAGTTCATGCAGTTCCGGCTCGGGCGATGATTCCGCAAAATCGGCCGCCTCGGCGACGGTCTTGCGGATGGCCTGGTCGATACCCTTGATGTCTTCCTCGCTGACGCCGGCCTCGATCAGATATTTCTTCACGCCTTCGATCGGATCGGACTTGTCGCGCATCGCCTGCACTTCCTCGCGCGACCGGTATTTGGCCGGGTCGGACATGGAATGGCCGCGATAGCGATAGGTCTTCATTTCCAGCAGGATCGGGCCATTGCCATCATGAACCCATTTCAGCGCTTCCTCAATCGCGCCACGCACGGCCAGCACGTCCATGCCATCGACCTGGAGGCCGGGGATGCGGAAGCTTTCGCCACGGCGATACAACTGATCTTCCGACGAAGCGCGGTTGACGCTGGTGCCCATGGCGTACTGGTTATTCTCGATCACGAAGATGATCGGCAGCTTCCACAGTTCGGCCATGTTGAAGGATTCATAGACCTGGCCCTGGTTGGCCGCGCCGTCGCCAAAATAGGCGACGCACACGCCGCCATCGCCATTATATTTATGTGCAAAGCCCAGACCCGCGCCCAGCGACACCTGTGCACCGACGATGCCATGGCCGCCGAAGAATTTATGTTCGACGCTGAACATGTGCATCGAACCGCCCTTGCCGCGCGAAATGCCGGCTTCGCGGCCGGTCAGTTCGGCCATGATCAGGTTGGGGTCGATACCATAAGCGAGCATGTGGCCATGGTCGCGATAGCCGGTGATAACGCTGTCCTTGCCGGGTACGAGCGCGGACTGGATGCCGACTGCGACTGCTTCCTGGCCGATATAGAGATGGCAGAAGCCGCCGATCAGGCCCAGGCCATAAAGCTGCCCGGCCTTTTCCTCGAAGCGGCGGATGAGGACCATCTGCCGATAAAATTCCAGCAATTCTTCCTTGCTGGCCTTGTAATCGGTCGGAGTTTGCGGGCGAGGCCGATTGTGGTCCGCGCCGGCAGCGGGTGCAGCCGCTTTCGCCTTTGCAGTCGAAGCACGCGGCGTCGTTGGTTTCGCCAAGGCTCTTATCCTTTTGCGTGGGGGTAGGATGGAAGGAAGGCCGATATAGCGGCAGAGTTGCATATATTGCAACGGCGGACCCCACGGAATCCGGGCATAACCAATAGCTGCGGCCGAAAATTGATGGCGGGAGGGAATGCATCCGAAGGCGGCTTGCAACGCCTCGCAGCAAAATTACCGAGACGGCATTTTCAACGCAAAATCATTTCAAAAGCCGGCATAGGATGATGCGGCTCAATTCAGCGGCACGACCACTTCATCATGGTGGATCACGCCTAGCTGGCGGCGGATGAGTTCATCCGACAGATCGGGATCGACGCGGCGCGGGTTGAGCAGGTCGACCCGATTGCGCAATTCTGCGCGCGCTTCCTGCACATGCTTCAATTCCGTCTTCGCTTCATGCAACTGACGCGAATAATCGCCCCAGGCCAGCACGCCGTTAGACCCCAGCACGACATAGCCCGCGAAAAACAGCAGCAGGAGCAGCGCGATCGCGGGGCCGATGGCCGACCAGAGGAGAAGACGAAGTTTAGCGATGTGCGCCATGGACCAGAAGAATCACAGGAAAAGGCTGGCCGCAAGCGAAAAATGCGTCGCTTGCGGCCAGCCGAGTCTCCCAATGCTTAGCGGAAGATCGAACGCCCGGCATAAACCGCGATATCGCCCAGTTCTTCCTCGATGCGGATGAGCTGGTTATATTTGGCGAGCCGGTCCGAACGGGCCAGCGACCCGGTCTTGATCTGTCCGCAATTGGTGGCGACGGCGAGGTCGGCGATGGTCGCGTCCTCGGTCTCGCCCGACCGGTGCGACATGACGGCGGTGTAGCGGGCGCGGTGAGCCATATCGACGGCGGCCAGCGTCTCGGTCAGCGTGCCGATCTGGTTGACCTTCACCAGCAGCGAGTTCGCCAGCCCCTTGCCGATGCCCATCGACAGGCGCGCCGGGTTGGTGACGAACAGGTCGTCGCCGACCAACTGCACCTGATGCCCGATCTTGTCGGTCAGCGCCTTCCAGCCTTCGAAATCATCCTCGCTCATGCCGTCCTCGATCGACTTGATCGGATAGTCGGCGCACAGCGCGGCGAGATAATCGGCCATTTCGACCGGCGACAGGGACAAGCCCTCGCCCGAAATCTCATATTTGCCGTTCTTGAAAAATTCGGTCGCGGCGCAATCCAGCGCCAGCACGACGTCGTCGCCCGGCTTGTAGCCGGCCTTTTCGATCGACAGCATGATGAAGTCGAGCGCGTCGCGGGTGGACGCGATGTTGGGCGCAAAGCCGCCTTCATCGCCTACAGACGTCGCCAGCCCCTTGTCATGCAGACCCTTTTTGAGCGTGTGGAAGATTTCCGAACCGATGCGCACGGCGTCGGCGATGCTTTCCGCACCGACCGGCATGATCATGAATTCCTGAAAATCGATCGGGTTGTCGGCATGTTCGCCACCGTTGATGATGTTCATCATCGGCACCGGCAACACATGGGCCGACACGCCGCCGACATAGCGATAGAGCGGCAGGCCGCGCGCGTCCGCTGCGGCCTTCGCCGCGGCGAGCGACACGCCCAGGATCGCGTTGGCACCCAAGCGCGACTTGTTTTCCGTGCCGTCCAGCGCGATCATCGCAGCATCGACTTCGCCCTGGTCCTCGGCGTCCAGGCCGATCAGTTCGCCGGCAATCTCGTCGTTGACGGCTGCGACGGCGGCCAGCACGCCCTTGCCCAGATATTTGCTCATGTCGCCGTCACGCTTTTCCACCGCTTCATAGGCGCCGGTCGATGCGCCCGAAGGCACGGCGGCGCGGCCGAAGCTGCCGTCTTCCAGCATGACGTCGACTTCGACGGTGGGATTGCCACGGCTGTCGAGAATCTGGCGGGCGTGAATATCGAGAATAGCGGTCATGATCGCTCCTGCACTTAGCGTCGTAACGGGCGGCCGGTGGCCGGGAATGTGCGCTCCGCTTAGCCAGCGCCTCTGCCATTGGCAATGCAGGGCTTGCGCGGACGCAAAAAATGCCGATGGTCGAAAATGTAACGGCAACGGAACTGTATTCCGCCGCGATGCATTTGTTGTGTGATGCCACGGCCTTTCAGGGCCGCGATGCCGTATTCGAAAGGGAGACTAGAGGACCATGGCCGACACACCGGGAACCCCGCCCATCAAGCGCGTGAAGAAGACGGTAGCCGTCAAGCCGGTCAAGGCGAAGCCCGCCAAGTCGGCGATCGCGACGCCTTCCGCCCCCGCGGTGAAGGCCGCGCCGGTCAAGAAGGCCGCCACGCGCAAGGGGCCTGCCGCGAAAAAGCCAGGCAATGGTGCCGCCGCGCATGGCTGGACCGCGCAAATCGCCCCGATCAAGGCGCAGGCGGAAAAAGCGGCCAAGGTCGCAACCGACAAATTCAATTCGGTCGATTGGAAGGCGCATATCGACCCCATCAAGGATCAGGCTGGCAAGACCGCTAAGTCGGCCGCCGGCGTCGCCAAGGAGAAAACTGGCACCGCCATGCAGAGCCTGGCCAAGCTGATTTCCGACACCGCCGGCACGGTCGATGCAAAGCTTGGTCCCCAATATGGTGATTATGCCCGCCAGGCGGCGGAATCGGTCGCGGGTGCCGCCGACACGCTTGATGCCAAGGATGTCGATCAGTTGCTGGGTGAAGCGCGCGATTTCGTGCGCAAAAGCCCGGCGGTTGCAATCGGCGCGGCCGCCGTGGTCGGCTTCGTGCTGATGCGCCTGGCCAAGGGATCGGACGACAAGGCCTGATGCAGCCACGCATTTCCTGACCGACGCACGATCCTGCACGGCGGGACGGAGGCCCAATTGATTGACGAGCCAGCGGATACGGCGGTGACGCCGCACACCGATGGGCAGCCCGAAGGCGCGCCCGAAGAAAGCGTGCGCGACGTCCTCGCGCGGCTCTATGCCGATGGCCGCGCCTTTGCTGCGGCCGAAGCGGACAAGCAGAAACTGCGCGCCGGCATCATCGGCGTTGGGATGCGCAACGCCGCACTGTTCGGCGTCGTGGCGCTGATGCTCGCCTTCGCCAGCATCGTCGCACTGGTCGTTGGCCTGACCATCGCTTTGGCGCAGGTCATCGCGCCAATCTGGGCCACCCTGATCGTCGTTGGCGGTGCATTGATGCTGGTCGTGTTGCTGCTGCTGGCAGCCAAGGGCAGCATCACGCGGATGAAGAAGGCGATCGCGCCATGAACCTGGAAGCCCGATATCGCCAGGCCTGCGAGCGTGCGGATGCCGCGCGCGGACGCCTGTCCCTCACGGCGGCGGAAGCCAAGGCCCGTGTCGCGCCCGCCCGGCTCAAAAAGGATGTGAAGGACAAGGCGAGCAACGCCCTGCTGAATGGCGTGGCCAATGCCGCCGCGCAGGCGCAACAGCGCCCCGCCGCGATCGCCGCAGCCGCCACCGCCTTCGGACTTTTTCTGGCGCGGCGTCCGCTGGCGGCACTTTTCCGGCGGCTATACGTTCGCTTCCAAGACACCCAGTTAGACAATTCGGAGACTGACGATGGCTGATATCCGCGCTCAACTGACCCGCGTTCGCGAAGCGGCGAACGACGCCGCAACGACCGCCACCGACCGGATCAAGGATACCGGCGAAAAGGCGCGCGAAAGTGCAGGCGAACTGATCCAGACGAGCCGCGACAAGGCGAGCGAAGCCTATGGCGAGGCGCGCGACAAGACCCAGCGGGTCGCCTCCCGCGCCAATGAGATCGTGCAGGAACATCCGATCGTCGCCGTCGCCGGCGCTGTCGCTGTGGGCGCGGTAGTCGCCTGGATGTTCCCCAAGAGCCGCGCCGCCATGAAGGCGCTGCCGGGCCTGGCGGTTACCGCCGGCTCGCGCTTTCTGGAGGCTGCCGTCGCCGCACGCGCCGCCGCTGCCGAGGGTGCCGAAACGGTGAAGCAGGGCGCGACTCAGGCCCTCCACGCGGCTGGCGATGTGGCATCGGATGCGCGCGACAGCGTGGCATCGGCCGACCTGCCGGCCAGGGCGTCGAAACTCGCCGACGAGGTGACCGCCCTGGTCGCCGCGAAGGTCGATGCGCTGAGCGACGCGATCAAGGCGCGATTGCCCAAAAGCTAATCGCGATTGCGGCAAACGCAATCGGACCAATCCCCTGCTCTTCTTGGCGTATCGCGGTGACGATGCTAAGGCATCGCGATACGCATAAGGAGAATAGATAACGCCATGAGCAAAATGCATCTGGTGCTGGGTGGTCGCGTGACGAATCCGCAGACCCTCGAATTTCAGGATCTCAGCAAGGTCGATCTCGTCGGCGTGTTCCCCGACTATGCGTCAGCCGAAAAGGCCTGGCGCAGCGCGGCGCAGCGCACGGTTGACGACGCCGAGATGCGTTATGTCATCGTGCATCTGCATCGCCTACTGGAACCGGAACTGCCGGGCGCCTAAGCCGCGCCTCCGTTCGCCCTGAGATTGTCGGAGGGCCTTTCTTTCTCAGGAAGAAGAGCAGGGCTTCGACAGGCTCAGCCCGAACGGCCAAATTTTTTGGCCTTAATGCGCCGCGCGCGGCTTCTTCCTGAAGCGCCAGCGCAGGAGCGGCCGGGTCAGTGCCAGCCCCACCAGGAAGCCGCCGATATGGGCGGCGATCGCGATCTGGCCGAGTTCGCTCATCCCCGCGCCGCTTGCCAGCCCGATCATCAATTGCACCGCGATCCACGCGCCCGCCAGCCACAACACGCGCACCAGATTGGCCGATAGCGGCCCGATGGCGCGGACCTGTTGCTGGCTATACAGCAGGGCATAGGGCGCGATGATGGCGGAAATGGCACCGCTGGCCCCGACCATCGGGTTGGTGGACCCCGGATCGATCGCCCATTGCGCCAGGCACGCGCCATATGCGCCAACGACATAGAGAGCGAGCGTCCCGGCCCAACCCAACACATGCTCCACCTGCCGCCCGCAAAAGAGCAGCATCAACATGTTGAAGCCGATATGCAGCCATCCGGCATGGATGAAAGTGCAACTGAGCGGCGTCAGCCAGGCCGGCACCGCGGCCATGCCGTCGAGCAACGCCGGATCGCTAAGGCGCGCAGGAATGAAGCCGCCGACGATCGCGGCGTTATCGACCTGTCCGGTCAGATAGATCAGCAGGAAAGCGGCGACCGTAATCGCCCCAATCCCATTGGTCAGTCGGCCAGCCGGCAGCTTCACGGTCAGATGAATTCGATCTTGTCGACCGAATAGAATTTGTCGCCCGACGGCACGGACACTTCCACATCCTCGCCCACCGTGCGGCCGATCAGCGCGCGGCCCAGCGGGCTGTTATAGCTGATCATGCCCTGCTTGGCGTCCGCTTCGGCCTGGCCGACAATCTGATATTTCACCGGCTTGTCGTCTTCGTCCAGCAACGTCACGGTCGCACCGAATACGATCTTGTTACCCGACAGCGTCTTGGGGTCGATCACCTGGGCGCGGGACAGCTTGTCCTCCAGGTCGTTGATCGTTGCCTCGACCTGGCCCTGCCGCTCCTTGGCGGCGTGATATTCGGCGTTTTCGGACAAATCGCCGTGTGCGCGCGCTTCTTCGATGGCGTCCACGATCAGCGGCCGTTCGGCCTTCAGTTCGCGGAGCTGCGTATTGAGCTTGTCATAGCCCATCTGCAGCATCGGCATCTTCTCGACGGTCGCCATTTGCAAATCCTTCGTCAAAACTTCCCTTTGGCGACCCGAACGTCGGGCCGCCCGCAGCATGCTTCCTTATGCAGGGGATCAGGCTTGCGACAGGGGATAATAGGACTGGAGCGAGCGCACTTCAAGGGCATGACCCCGTAAAGCCTCGATCGCATCGGCCGCAGCGACGCTGGCGGCGGCCGTAGTGAAGCTGGCGACCTTGTGGCGCAGCGCGCTGATACGGATCGCCTTGCTGTCTTTCAGGGACTGCCAGCCTTCGGTGGTGTTGAAGATCAGTTGCACATCGCCATCGGTGATCTTGTCCACGATATGCGGCCGGCCCTCGGCTACCTTGTTGACCCGCTGTACGGCGATACCCTGTTCTTCCAGATATTGGGCGGTGCCGCCGGTCGCGATCAGTTTGAAGCCCATGTCCACCAGCTTGCGCGCGGCAGGCAGGATGACCGGCTTGTCGCTGTCCTTGAGCGAGATGAACACCATGCCCTGCGTCGGCAACATGGTGCCCGCGCCGATCTGCGCCTTGGCGAAGGCGGTCGCGAAATTGCTATCGATTCCCATGACTTCGCCAGTGCTTTTCATTTCCGGCGAAAGGACGGGATCGACGCCGGGGAAGCGGCCGAAGGGGAAGACCGCTTCCTTGACCGCGACATGGTTGATCGCGTTGCGGTCAATCTTGGGCAGATCCTTGATCTTTTCCCCCGCCATTACGCGGGACGCGATCTTGGCGATGGGGGTGCCGATCGCCTTGGCGACGAAGGGCACGGTCCGGCTGGCGCGCGGATTGACCTCTATCAGGTAAACCACCCCGTCCTTGACCGCGAACTGGATGTTCATCAGGCCGCGCACGGACAGCGCATGGGCCAGCACTTCGGTCTGGCGTTCGATCTCCGCAATGATGTCGTCCGACAGGCTGTAGGGCGGCAGCGAACAGGCGCTGTCGCCCGAATGGACGCCGGCCTCCTCGATATGCTGCAATACGCCCGCGACCACGACATCCTCGCCATCGCACAGCGCATCGACATCCACCTCGATCGCGTCGCGCAGATATTGGTCGATCAGCACCGGCGAGTCGCCCGACACCTTGACGGCCGTGGTAATATATTCCTCCAACTGCGCCTGGCCGTCGACGATCTCCATCGCGCGGCCACCCAGCACGTAGCTGGGGCGCATCAGCACGGGATAGCCGATTCGGTTGGCGACCGCGATCGCTTCCTCCCGGCTGCGGGCGATGCCGTTGGCGGGCTGGCGCAGTTTCAGCTTATCGATCAGCGCGGCGAACCGCTCGCGATCTTCGGCTAGGTCGATCGCGTCCGGGCTAGTGCCCAGGATCGGGATGCCCGCATCCTCCAGCGCCTGCGCCAGCTTGAGCGGCGTCTGGCCGCCAAATTGAACGATCACGCCCTTCAGCGTCCCGTTAGACATTTCGACATGCAGGATTTCCAGCACATCCTCGGCCGTCAATGGCTCGAAATAGAGCCGGTCCGACGTGTCATAGTCGGTCGAAACCGTCTCAGGATTGCAGTTTATCATGATGGTTTCATAGCCGACTTCGCTGAGCGCGAAGCAGGCATGGACGCAGCAATAGTCGAACTCGATACCCTGCCCGATCCGGTTCGGCCCGCCGCCCAGGATCACGACCTTCTCCCGGTCCGTCGGCGCGGATTCATTCTCGGCCTCGCCAAAGATCGGCGCTTCATAGGTCGAATACATGTACGGCGTCTTCGCCTCGAACTCGGCCGCGCAGGTGTCGATGCGCTTGAACACCGGACGCACGCCCAGTTTATGACGCAGCTTGCGGACTTCATCCTCCGTCACGCCGCCGGTCATGGCGACGACCGCCTCGTGGATCAGGCCCGATCCCCGCGCAATGCCGCGCTCATTGCCCGCCAGATTGGCCGACTTGAGCGCCAGATAGGCGAGCCGCTTGTCGGAAAAACCCATGGATTTCAGACGCCGCATCCCGTCCGCATCGCGCGGCAGGCCATTGGCCAGCACTTCGCCTTCCGCGTCCACGATTTCCTTGATCCGGTCCAGAAACCAGGGATCGAATTTGGCGATGTTATGGATTTCCTGAACGCTCAACCCTTCGCGCAAAGCCTGCGCGGCGACCAGCAGCCGGTCCGGCGTCGGCTGGGCGAGCGCGGCGATGATGTCGTCCTTGGGAGCGCCGACCAGATGATCGACCGTGTTGAAGCCCGACAGGCCCGTTTCCAGCCCGCGCAGCGCCTTCTGCATCGATTCATGGATGTTGCGGCCGATCGCCATGACTTCGCCGACGGACTTCATCGCGGTGCCCAGCAGCGGCTCTGCGCCCTTGAACTTCTCGAAGGCGAAGCGCGGAATCTTCGTCACGACATAGTCGATCGTCGGTTCGAACGACGCGGGCGTCGCGCCGGTGATGTCGTTGGTGATCTCGTCCAGCGTGTAACCCACCGCCAGTTTCGCCGCGACCTTGGCGATCGGGAAGCCGGTCGCCTTGGACGCCAGCGCGGACGAGCGCGACACGCGCGGGTTCATCTCGATCACGACCAGGCGGCCGTCCTTCGGATTGACTGCGAATTGTACGTTGGAACCGCCTGTTTCGACGCCGATTTCCCGCAATACCGCGATCGATGCGTTGCGCATGATCTGATATTCCTTGTCGGTCAGCGTCAGCGCCGGGGCAACGGTGATGCTGTCGCCGGTATGGACGCCCATCGGGTCGACATTCTCGATCGAACAGATGATGATGCAATTGTCGTTGCGGTCGCGCACGACTTCCATCTCATATTCTTTCCAGCCGAGAAGGGACTCCTCGATAAGCACCTCGGTCGTGGGCGACGCATCCAGCCCGCCGCGCACGATGGTCATGAACTCGTCGCGATTATAGGCGATGCCGCCGCCGGTGCCGCCCATGGTGAAGCTAGGCCGGATGATCGATGGCAGGCCGGTAAACTCCAGCCCCTCCAGCGCCTCTTCCATCGTATGCGCGATGCGCGAGCGGGCGCTTTCCAGCCCGATCTTGTCCATCGCGTCGCGGAACTTGATCCGGTCCTCCGCCTTGTCGATCGCCTCGGCATCCGCGCCGATCATCTGGACGCCATATTTCTCCAGCGTGCCGTCATTGAACAACGCCAGCGCCGTGTTCAGCGCCGTCTGCCCGCCCATGGTCGGCAACACCGCGTCCGGCCGCTCCTTCTCGATGATCTTCGCCACGATCTCTGGCGTGATCGGCTCGACATAGGTCGCGTCGGCAAATTCCGGGTCGGTCATGATCGTGGCCGGGTTGGAATTGACCAGAACGATGCGATAGCCCTCTTCCTTGAGCGCCTTTACCGCCTGCGTGCCCGAATAATCGAACTCGCACGCCTGCCCGATGATGATCGGGCCAGCGCCGATGATGAGGATGGAGGTGATGTCGGTGCGTTTGGGCATAAGTCTCGATCAATTCGCGTGTATGGTGATGGGATAGGAGACGGTCAGCCCGAATGCTCGAACCTCAGCTTGCACACATGGCAAGGCTTTTTCCATCTTCCTCTGACGCTTTTCGGCCTCAATATCTGAAAGTGAGCGTGGGCCAAAAGTTGACCCGTTCACTCTCGTTTCCCAGAAACGATAATGCCTTTTCTGAGCAGATATGGCTTGGAATCGCACATCGGCTACCCCGCATTTGACCGCAGCTTGGTCAAGAATACGCATATCGGACAAAGATTCAGACAAACCATTTGCCCCAGCTACCATCAGCCCAAAAATCGCAAAGCTCATCAATGCACCGCCCCCGCCTGCGCCTCGCACCCCCAGCCGTCATATTCGACGCCGCAGAGGATTTCGATCTGGAGGCATTTGCGGGTCAGCGCGCGGATCGACGCTTCATCGACCGGCTGCACACATTCCAGGAACAGGAACAGGTCGCCCTCTTCATCCTCTTCCCGGTCCAGTTCGACCATGCCGAACTGGCTGGCGATGGTGAGCAGCCGATCGAAATCCTTTTCGCTGCCGCGGAATGACACGTCCACCGGCCGCGCGATCCGGGCCACGTCGCCATTGGCGGCGAGGTTGGCGAGAACGTCCTTGTCCGCCTCCCACTCGGCGGCGAGGCGGGCTTCATCGACGGGAGGGAGGTTGATGCTCATGCCGCGACCGGCCCTTTCAGGCCCGCCACGAAGCGCTTGAACAGGTAGAAGCTGTCCTGCGGCCCCGGCGATGCTTCGGGGTGATATTGCACGGAAAAGGCGTTCCTGTCGGTCAGTTCGATCCCGCAATTACTGCCGTCGAACAGCGACACATGGGTCGCGCGGACATTGGCGGGCAGCGTGGCGGCATCCACCGCAAAGCCATGGTTCATGCTGGTGATCTCGACCAGGCCATCGTCCAGCCGCTTGACCGGATGGTTCGCGCCGCGATGGCCCTGATGCATCTTGATCGTTTTCGCGCCCACGGCCAACCCCAGCAGCTGATGGCCCAGGCAAATGCCGAAGATCGGCACATTCTCGGTCAGCAGCGCGGCGATCACCGGCACGGCATAGGCGCCGGTCGCCGCCGGATCGCCCGGACCGTTGGACAGAAACACGCCGTCGGGCTGCAAGTCCATCACCTGTTCGAACGTCGCGGTCGCGGGCAGCACGGTGACGCGCGCGCCGGCCTGCACCAGATTGCGGAAGATATTGTTCTTCGCGCCATAATCGATCGCCACGACATGCGGGCGCGGCGCGGGGGTCGGCAGATCCTTTTCCGCAAACAACAGCGGCTCGCCATCCTCGCCCACCGCCGGATAGCCAGCAGCAACCGTGACCAGCGCGTCGGTGGCGTCGACGTCATAGCCCTTGCCCAGCGTCCAGCCGCCATCCTTCCACAGGCGCGTTTCCTTGCCCGTGACTTCGATGGCCAGGTCCATGCCCTCCAGCCCCGGCCAGCCCGCCGCCTTGGCGGCCAGCGCGGCGATGTCGAACCCGCCATCGGGATCATGCGCGATGACGACATTGGGCGCGCCCTTCACCCGGATCAGCCGGGTCAGCGCGCGGGTATCGACACCGGCGAGGCCAATACGGCCGTTTTCCGCCATCCACTGATCGAACGGTTCGACATTGCGGAAATTGCTCGGCGCGGTGACGTTTTCGCGCACGATGCAGCCCAGCGTGTGAGGCGATGTCGCCTCGACATCGTCCAGGTTGGTGCCGACGTTACCGATGTGGGGGAAGGTGAAGTTGACGATCTGCCCGGCGTAAGAGGGATCGGTCATGATCTCCTGATAACCGGTGATGGAGGTGTTGAAGCAGAGTTCGCCTACCGCATCGCCGACCGCACCGAAACCACGGCCGAACACCGCGCTGCCATCGGCAAAAACCACGACCCCTGTCGCTCCTTTGGGCACAATGAGGGTCTTGGCGTCAGCCATGGTGTCAGCGTCCTTTATGCTTTTGCTAAGAACCCGTCTACAGCGGGTTAAACGGCCGGTCACCTATGCCCCCACGCCCGCAAGGTCAACGTCTGTTAAAAATCTCTTTTGCCGCTATATCTGCTCCTTTCCGCAAGAAACAGGATTCATTCGTCGATGATTCGCGATACCATCAAGAGCGCCCAGATCACCGCCATGAAGGCCGGCGAGAAGGAAAAGCTGGCGGCCGTGCGCCTGATCCTGGCGAAGCTGAAGGACCGCGACATCGAACTGCGCACCGCCTCCACCGTGCCGGACGACGACGCCGTGGTGGTCGAAGTGTTGCAAAAGATGGTCAAGCAGCGCCGCGAATCGATCGATATGTTCACCAAGGGTGGGCGCGACGAACTGGCCGCCAAGGAACAGGCCGAACTGGCCGTGATCGAAGGCTTCCTGCCCGCGCAGCTCAGCGAAGACGAAACGAAGGCGGCGATCGAGGGGATCAAGGCGGAGGTCGGCGCGGAGAGCGTCAAGGACATGGGCAAGGTGATGGCCGTGCTGAAGGAACGCCATGGCAGCGTGATCGACATGAGCAAGGCGAGCGGGCTTGTGAAAGCGGCGCTGGGCTAAGCTATCATTGATAGTTCCCCTCCCGCTTGCGGGAGGGGTTAGGGGAGGGCATGTTCCACATCAATGGACAAAGGTTACGCCCGCCCCACCGCGAAAGCGCGCGCACTGCGCAACAATGCCACGGAAGCCGAACGCATCCTGTGGCGCGCGATCAGCGCTCGAAAAATCTCCGGCATCCGTTTCAACCGTCAGGTTCCCATCGGCCAATTCATCTGCGATTTCGTGGCGCGATCCATCGGCCTGGTGATCGAAGTCGACGGCGGACAGCATAATGATGAGGTTGATGCGGAACGGACGCGCTATATCGAAGCACAGGGCTTTCGCGTGATCCGTTTCTGGAACAATGATGTTCTGGGCAATATCGAAGGCGTGATTGAGGAAATCGAACGGGTGATTGCAAACATGCCCTCCCCCGACCCCTCCCGCAAGCGGGAGGGGAGAGATTGAGCCTCTCCCCCGCCTTTCTCGACGAACTGCGGATGCGCACGTCGTTGTCCACCCTGATCGGCCGCACGATCAAGGTTACCAAGGCCGGCCGCGAATATAAGGCCTGCTGCCCCTTCCATAATGAAAAGACGCCCAGCTTCACGATTAACGATGAAAAGGGCTTCTACCATTGTTTCGGCTGCGGCGCGCATGGCGATGCGATCCGCTGGATGACGGACCAGCGCGGCCTGCCCTTCATGGAGGCGGTGAAGGAACTGGCGCAGGCGGCCAGCATGGACGTGCCCGCCCCCGACCCGCGCGCCGCCAAGCGCGCCGAGCAGGCCAAGGGACTGCATGACGCCATGGCCGCGGCGCAGGGCTTTTTCGAGGAGCAGTTGGGCGGCATCGACGGCGGCGAAGCGCGCGCCTATCTGCAAAAGCGCGGCATCAGCGACACGACCCGCCGCACCTTCGGCTTCGGCTTTTCCCCCGACGGACGCGGCCGCCTCAAGACCGCGCTCAAGGATTTCGGCGAACCGATGCTGGTCGAGGCCGGGCTGCTGATCGATCCCGAAGCGCTGGAACAGGGCAATGCCAAGAAGCGCGAAAGCTATGATCGTTTCCGCGGCCGACTGATGCTGCCCATTCGCGATATTCGCGGGAGGGTGATCGCCTTTGGCGGTCGCATATTGGGCGCTGGCGAGCCTAAATATCTGAACTCGCCCGACACGCCGCTGTTCGACAAAGGCCGCACCCTCTACAATATCGACCGCGCTTCCCCCGCCAGCCGCCAGACCGAGCGCGTGATCGTGGTCGAAGGCTATATGGACGTGATCGCGCTGGCGCAGGCCGGGTTCGGCGACGCCGTCGCCCCGCTCGGCACCGCCCTGACCGAACATCAGATCGAACGGCTGTGGAAAATGGTCGAAGTGCCGATCCTCTGCTTCGACGGCGATTCGGCGGGGCAGAAGGCCGCGATCCGCGCCGCCAACCGCGCCCTGCCCCTGCTGCGCCCCGGCCATAGCCTGTGTTTTGCCACCCTGCCGCCGGGCAAAGACCCCGACGATCTGATCCGCGAGAGCGGCCCGCAGGCGATGGAAGCGGTGCTCAAGGCTGCCGAGCCGCTGATCGAACGGCTGTGGAGCCATGAACTGAGCGCCATGCCGCTCGACACACCCGAACAGAAGGCCGCGCTCAAGCAGCGGCTGCGCGCCATAACGGATGCGATCACCCATCCCGACGTCCGCGCCCATTATGCCCATGAATTTCGCGAACGCTATGATGCGCGCTTCTTCGCCCGGCGCGATAACGCCCCGGCGCAAAGGCAGGCGCGTGGCGGCGGCGATGGCGGCCGTTGGCAGCGCGACAAGCGCGGCAATTGGAAAGCGCCGATTCCCGCGGCCGGCTTCGAAGCCCGTGCCATCGGCACAAATGGCCTGGAACAGCGGCTGCTGCGCGCCGTCCTGGCCAGCCTGCTGCGCCATCCCGAACAGATTCTGCCCCATCGCGAGATGCTGTCGGCGCTGCAAATCGCCGATTCGCTGCTGGCGCAGCTGCTGGACGTGATGATCGGCGCGTCCTTCCGCAAAGAAACAGTTGAAACGCAGGCCCTCCTTACCATATTGGGGCAAGGTGAGTTGTATAATATGGCTAAGGGGATGCTCCGGGCCGATGCGTTCAAACTCACTCCCGACAGGACGACCACCGATCCTGATCGCGTCGCACGCGATCTTGAGGAGGCCGTTCGGGTGATGACGCAGGGACCAGAGCTTGAGCGGAATTTGGCCGTGGCGACCGAGCGGGTGAAGGCAGATGTAAGCGAAGAGAATTTGCTGGCGCAAAATCATGCGCTGGTGGCTCATCGCAACCATCTTATCCGCTTGGCGGAACTAGGCCAGTCCGAAGACATTGTTTGATGAGATCGCCCTTGCGAGGGCGGCGGAGTTAAGGCGAATACATGGCGACCAAGGCGAACAGCAAAAGTGCGGCGGGTGCAGGTGATGGTGGGGATGAAGGCGGCGATGCCCCTCTGCTCGACCTCAACGAAGCCTCGGTCAAGAAGCTGCTCGCTCGCGCGAAGAAGCGCGGCTACATCACCTATGACGAGTTGAACAACGCCCTGCCGCAGGACCAGATGTCCTCCGAGCAGATCGAGGACGTCATGTCCGCGCTCAACGACATGGGCGTCAACATCGTCGAAAACGAAGAAGCCAGCGAAGACGGCGACGAGCAGCGCGAGCGCGAGGATGCCGACGACGCCGAAGATGATTCGGGCGACGACGATGGCGGCCCAAAGCTCATCACCGAAAAGAAGAAGGAAACGGTCGATCGCACCGACGATCCCGTTCGCATGTACCTGCGCGAAATGGGCGCAGTGGAACTGCTCAGCCGTGAGGGCGAAATCGCCATCGCCAAACGGATCGAGGCTGGCCGCGACACGATGATCCTAGGCCTGTGCGAAAGCCCGACGACCTTCAACGCGATCATCGAATGGTCGACCGCGCTCAACAACGGCGAAATGCAGCTGCGCGAGATTCTCGATCTCGACGCCATGCTCTCGAAAGACCCTGCTCCGGAAAGCCTGGAGGAAGGCGCCGAGGATGACGATGGCGAGATCAGCGAGAAGACCGCTGGCCCCAGCTTCAAGGAAGAAGAAGAGCCGGAGGAGGAATCCGCCGACGCCGACGAGGATGAGGACGGCGCGCCCCGCGCTCGCCGCGTTGAGGAAGAAGAGGAAGAGGACAACACCCTGTCCCTCGCCCAGATGGAGGAAACGCTCAAGCCAATGGCGCTTGAGAAGTTTGCGACCATCACCGAAATCTTCCGCGCCTTCTCCGCTGCCCAGTCAGCTCGCATGGTCGCCATGGCGGTCGGCGAAGTGCTGAGCCAGAAGGCCGAGGATGATTATCATGATCTGCGCGAACAACTCACCGCGCAGGTCGAAAGCGTGCAGTTCCACCAGCAGAAGATCGAATATCTGGTCGATCAGCTCTATGCCTATAACCGGCGGCTGACCGCGCTGGGCGGCCAGATGCTGCGCCTGGCCGAACGGCACAAGGTTCCGCGCAAGGATTTCCTCGACCGTTATGTGAATCATGAGTTGGACGATGGCTGGCTCGACAAGGTCGGCGGTCTGGACAAGAAATGGACCGCCTTCGTCGCCGCCGAAGGGCGCGCGGTCGACCGCATCCGTAACGAGGTCGGCGAAATCGCCCAGGCGACCGGCATGTCGCTCAGCGAGTTCCGCCGCATCGTCAACATGGTGCAAAAGGGCGAACGCGAAGCGCGCCTCGCCAAGAAGGAAATGGTCGAGGCGAATCTTCGCCTCGTCATCTCCATCGCTAAAAAATATACGAACCGTGGCCTGCAATTCCTTGATCTTATTCAGGAAGGCAATATCGGCTTGATGAAGGCGGTCGATAAGTTCGAATATCGCCGCGGCTACAAGTTCAGCACCTATGCGACTTGGTGGATCAGGCAGGCGATCACCCGTTCGATCGCGGATCAGGCGCGGACCATCCGTATTCCGGTCCACATGATCGAAACGATCAACAAGCTGGTCCGCACCAGCCGCCAGTTCCTGCACGAGCAGGGCCGCGAGCCCACGCCGGAAGAAATGGCCGAGCGTCTGTCGATGCCGCTCGAAAAGGTCCGCAAGGTGATGAAGATCGCCAAGGAGCCGATCTCCCTTGAAACGCCGATCGGCGACGAGGAAGACAGCCATCTGGGCGACTTCATCGAGGACAAGAATGCGATCATCCCGGTCGACGCCGCGATCCAAGCGAACCTCAAGGAAACGGTCACCCGCGTCCTTGCCTCGCTCACCCCGCGTGAGGAGCGCGTGCTGCGCATGCGCTTTGGCATCGGCATGAACACCGATCATACGCTGGAGGAAGTGGGCCAGCAGTTCAGCGTGACCCGCGAACGCATCCGCCAGATCGAGGCGAAGGCGCTGCGCAAGCTCAAGCATCCATCGCGCTCGCGCAAAATGCGGTCGTTCCTGGACCAGTAAATTAAAACGCATCGGTAAATGTAAATTAACCATCGTTGACGGAAAAGGGCGGCTTTCACGGTCGCCCTTTCTGATTCCGTAAACCGGACGTTTACTCCGGCGCACTATGCCTTGGGATTACAGCCTGCGCATGCGGGGCATCACAGGGATTTGGGCATGAGCGAAGCGGCACCGCGCTATCAATTTGGCGACATAGCGCGAGTCCTGGAGGCGCTGGTCGCCGCCGATGGAACGGCCGCTCACGCCTATGCCCACCGCGCCAGCACCGGCGTCGCGCGCGATGCCCTGCCCTCGCTCTCCGACCTCGCCGACGCTGCCTATTATCTCTGCATGCTCCACGGCCGTCATCCCGGCGTGATCGATCATGCCGCGACCCGCTCCGCCGACAATGCGGCACGCCAGTGGTTGATCGAAACCGGCGACGCCTTCGCCCGCGAACGCGCCTACCTCGCCCAGGTCACGGTCGCCGTCGGCCCCGCCCCCAGCACGGCGGGCCAGGCCGATTGCGAAACCGCCGTCAGCCAGCAACGCCACGCACTCGACATGCTGGCCCAGTCCGACCGGCGCGGCTGCGCCATGGGCGCGGCGATGGCGCTGGTGCTCGACTGGCGCGCCGTGCGTCATGTGCTCGACATGGCGGCGCTGCGCGCAGGGCTGGAACCCCATGCCTGCACCCTGCCCGATCGCAATGTGACGCTGGACGTTGCCCGCGCCATTGGCGGCGACGATGGCATCGACCGGGCGATTCAATTCGGCGCGCGCCAGTTACTGAACCAGCATCGCGGCCTGTGGGATCTGCTCGCCGCCCGCGCCGACGTGCGCGCGCGGCAAGCCTGACCAGCCCTTTAACGCCTAATTCCCCTTTCGAGATTGCGCCTGCACGCGGCTTTGCCTAGTCCGGTTGCCATAGGCAACGGAATGGACCAGCAAGATGCGCTTTGAAGGCACGCAGGATTATGTCGCCACCGACGACCTGAAGGTCGCGGTCAACGCCGCCGTATTGCTGCGCCGTCCGCTGCTGGTGAAGGGCGAACCGGGCACCGGCAAGACCGTCCTGGCCCAGGAAATCGCCAAGGCGCTGGACGCGCCACTCATCGAATGGAACGTCAAGTCCACGACCAAGGCACATCAGGGCCTGTATGAATATGACGCCGTCGCCCGCCTGCGCGATGGCCAGTTGGGCGATGAGCGCGTCCACGACATCGCCAATTATATCCGCAAGGGCAAGCTGTGGGAGGCCTTCACCTCGCCCAAGCTGCCCGTCCTGCTGATCGACGAGATCGACAAGGCCGACATCGAATTTCCCAACGACCTGTTGCAGGAACTCGATCGCATGGCTTTCCACGTCTATGAAACGGGGCAAACCGTCGCTGCGGTCGATCGCCCGGTCGTCATCATCACGTCCAACAACGAGAAGGAACTGCCCGACGCCTTCCTGCGCCGTTGTTTCTTCCACTATATTAAATTCCCCGACCGCGACACACTGGCGAAAATCGTTGATGTACATTTTCCCGGCATCCAGAAAATCCTGGTCAGCAAGGCAATGGATATCTTTTACGAGATACGCGACGTGCCCGGCCTCAAGAAAAAGCCTTCGACCTCCGAACTGCTCGACTGGCTCAAGCTGCTGCTGAACGAGGATATGCCGCTTGATGTGCTCCAGAATAGCGACCCGACAAAGGCGATCCCGCCGCTCCACGGCGCGCTGCTCAAAAACGAGCAGGACATCATGATGTTCGAACGCCTCGCCTTCATGGCGCGGCGACAGGGGCGGTAGGGCAGGATAACCCTACATCCGTTCGCTTCGAGCGTGTCGAGAAGCGGGCAGAGCGTTGCCAGCGTTTCTCGACGTCGCTCGAAACGAACGGATCTTGTTCTAAGGAATATCTATGCCCCATTCCGCCGGATGCCTCTGCGGCGCTGTCCGCATTACCATCGACGCAGACCCCATCGCCGCGCGCATGTGCTGGTGCCGCCTGTGCCAATATCTGGGCGGCGGATCGGCGACCGTGAACGTCTGCTTCCCGACCGACCATATTGTCACGACCGGCGACGTCCGTTGGCATGACAGCGTCGCCGACAGCGGCAACGCGATGAAGCGCGGCTTCTGCCCGAACTGCGGCACGCCGCTGTTCAGCCTGGCCGAATCGCGCCCGCATCTGACCTTCATCCGTGCCGGCGCGCTTGACGATCCTTCGCTGATCGGCCCGCAGGCGGTGATCTGGACCGATGCCGCACCCGACTGGGCGCATCATGATCCCGATCTGCCCCACTATCCGGCGCAAATCCCGCCTATTGCCTGAAATCGGCGCTTGCGTACCCCGGTTTAGTCTGTAGCCTCCCTGTCATAGTTCAATGCCGCGCAAAGACGGTATCGACCTGGAGAGTGATGACGATGCCGAAGCGCGCCCAAGGACTCATGGCCACCATAGCCTCCGCCACGGCGCTTCTTTCTGCCGCGGCGCTGTGCATTGCCATCCCGTCGATCGCCCACGCCGCCGACGCCGAAGCCTGGACCCCGACCGACAGCGCCATCCGCGCCGTATCCGCAGGCATCGCCCTGCCCCAGACCGTCGCCGGTCTTTCGCTCAGCAAGAGCGGCGAAGCCTCCAATGGTGGCCGCGCAGTCGATAATTATGCGCAATATCTGTCGGAAGATGGCGCCATCCAGGCGACCCTCTACGTCTATCTGCCGACCTATGCCGACGCCTCGCTCGCCGCCTATATGACCGACAAGGCGGTGATGGAGCGGTTCGGCGCGAAGACCCGCCGCACCGCCTATGCCAGCGCCCCCGTCGCCGGCCGAGCGGACAGCGCGATCCGCGCCGTCTATGACGATGCCGCCGACGGCGCGCTGACCACGGCCGCCGGGTTCGTCCATGCCGGGCGCTGGATCGTCAAGATCCGCGTGACCGGCCCGACCGAGCGTCGCGGCGAAGTGCTGGCCGGCCTGGACGGCATGCTCGCCAACCTGTCGGTCGATGATACCGCCAGCCTGCACGCCACCGCTCCCGCCAGCTTCGCCGCCTGTCCCGCCGCGCCGACCGCCGACGCCCGGCTGACCCCGGCCAAACCCGCACAGGAAGCCGCGCCGCAGGATGTTCGCATCCCGCGCGATGGCAAGGATGCACTTTGCATCCGCGGCACCGTGGCCACCGCCGAGGGCCACTACGACATGCTGCAACAGGCTGGGCGCAGCGACGGCGCGATCATCGTGCCGGTGGACGACAGCGGCACCGTGCTGGCCTTCGATCCCGCCGCCAACGGCGCAGGCTATAAGTTGTCGATCCACATGGTCGGTCAAACCGACCTCTATGGGGTCTATGACAAAGTGCCAAGCCCGCATCAGATAGCCGCGATTATCGACGGCAAGGACACCCAGACCGCCGAAGCACAGGCCGTCGCCACCTATGCCGCCAATGGCGAGGTGACGGTCAGCCGTCTGGCGCAAAAGGGGCGCTGAAGGCGCACCCTATCGACTAAAACGTCACGTGCTCCCGCGAAGGCGGGAGCCTAGTCCCGCCATATGAACTGGGCTCCCGCCCACGCGGGGACACGCTGTTCAATCCTCAGATCAGATAACCCACCTCATATAGCCCCCAGCGCCGCCCGCCGAACACCAGCGGCACGAACACGCTGCGCAGCGCGCGATAGCGACCCTCGCCCAGATCCTGCCGATAGGTGTAGAGGAAGAAATCGCCTTCCTCCTGCAAGGCGCGACGGGTCTGGCTATCCATGAAAATCTGCCGGTTGCGGGCGTTCTCCATGTTCCAATCATGCGCGCCGCGCCGCTGCAGCTGGCAACGCGCGCTGATATGGGTCGGAAGATAGCCATTCATGTCGAGCAGGCAACAGCCGACGATCGCGCTGTCTTCGCTGGTGCGGCGGTCCAGCACCGGCCGCAATATGCCGTCCGCAAAATTGGTGAAGCCGTTGAGATATTGGACTGGCGCGGAGCCGCCGATCGGGCGGTAATCGGTGTCGAACAGTTGGGACAGGCTGATATCCCCCTTCTCCAGCGCCCGCTCGATCAGCGCGCCGACCTCTTCCGCACCATCCTCGGCCAAAGCGATATAGCGGCTGTTGCGCGTCTTCTGCGGCCCATGCGCCGCGGTATTAAGCATGGCGTTGGCCATGCCCTCCAACCCTTCCAACTGCTCGCGCGCGACATCGACCCGCGCCGCGCTGTCGCTCGCCGACCGGCTGAACGCCGCCAGCCCATGACGCAGCGCATTGACGTCGCCATCGGCCGCGTCGGTGCAGGTGACGATGGCGCCCGACCGTTCGCCAAACTGAGTGACCAGCGAAGCGATCTCCGCCATGCTCAACCGCAGCCGGTCGATATGCGCGCCCGCCCCCCGGCCGCGCACGATGTTGGCTTCCACCCCACCGATCAGGTGGCGCGCGTCACGGTCCAACTGGGTCAGCTTGTCGCCGGCCGACGCGGCGGATTCCCCCGCCTGCCCTGCCAACCGTCTGATCTCGTCCGCGACCACGGCAAAGCCCTGGGTCGCCGCGCCGCCGCGCGCCGCCTCGATCGCGGCATTGATCCCCAGCATCCGGGTCTGGCGCGCGATCGCGCCCAATTCCTCGCTGATATCGCCTACCGCCTCGATCACGGTCAGGAACTGGCGCAAATGCCCCTCCAGCCCGGTGACATGCTCCACCAGCGCCGCCACCTCGCCCAGCGACAGGCCGATCACCTCATGCCCGTCGGCGATGATCCGGCCGGCGCGTCGTGCGGTCAGGCTCAATTCCTGCGCCGCAGCGACGCTCTCATTCTGACTGGCGGCCAGTGTTTCCATATTGGCCTGCAGGTTCGCCAGATGCGCTGAATCGCCCTGGATACGGCGGTTCAACTCGCTCAAATATCCAGCCGTCTCGCTGCACTGCAATGCAATGTCGCCCGACCGTTCCCCCAGGTCAGCCAACAAATCCCTGTTTTCCAAGCGCGCCCCGCGTCCAATATGTGTTGTGGATAGTGACGGATTAACCATGCACCGCAACACTTAATATTCGGACAATCCGGGTGGTGACGGCAGCTTGCATCGTCGCGCGCACTGGCCGACAAGCATGGCCATGTTGCTCAACTTTCTCGACGCACTCCGCGCCGCCGGCATCAAGGCCAGCATCAAGGAGCATCTTCTGCTGCTCGAAGCGCTCGACCGCGACGTCATCGCGCGGCGGCCGGAGGATTTCTATTATCTCGCCCGCGCGACCTATGTGAAGGACGAAGGGCTGCTCGACCGGTTCGACCAGGTGTTCGCCAAGGTCTTCAAGGGTGTGTTGGGGCAGGACGGGGTCGAAGCGGAGATACCGGAGGACTGGCTGCGCTTGGTCGCCGAAAAATATCTTAGTGCCGAGGAGATGGAGAAGATCAAATCCCTGGGCGACTGGGACGCCATCATGAAGACGCTGAAAGAGCGGCTGGAGGAACAGCAGGGCCGGCATCAGGGCGGCAGCAAGTGGATCGGCACCGGCGGCACATCCCCCTTCGGCAATGGCGGCTATAACCCGGAAGGCGTGCGCATCGGCGGCGAATCCCGGCACAAGCGCGCGATCAAGGTGTGGGAAAAGCGCGAATTCGCCAATCTCGATAACGCCAAGCAATTGGGTACCCGCAATATCAAGGTCGCGCTGCGCCGCCTGCGCCGCTTCGCGCGGGAAGGGGCGGCAGACGAACTGGACCTGGATGAAACCATCCGCGGCACCGCGCGCCAGGGTTGGCTCGACATTCGGATGCGGCCCGAACGGCATAATGCGGTCAAGCTGCTGCTGTTTCTGGACGTGGGCGGATCGATGGACCCGTTCGTGACGCTGTGCGAGGAGCTGTTCTCCGCCGCGACCGGCGAATTTAAGAATATGGAATTTTTCTACTTCCATAACTGCCTCTACGAAGGCGTGTGGAAGGATAATCGCCGCCGCTTTGCCGAGCGGATTCCGACCTGGGATATCCTCCACAAATATGGCCATGATTATAAGGTCATCTTCGTCGGCGACGCGGCGATGAGCCCTTATGAGATCGCCCAGCCGGGCGGGTCGGTCGAACATATGAATGCGGAAGCCGGTGCCGTCTGGCTCCACCGCGTCGCCCATACCTATCCCGCCTGCGTGTGGCTCAATCCGGCGGCGGAAGCCCATTGGGGCTATAGCCAATCGACCAAGATGATCCGCGACCTGATGAACGATCGCATGTACCCACTGACGATCCAGGGCATTGATACGGCGATGCGCGAACTGACGCGCAAGCGGTGATCCATCGGTCGCAGTTTTGCGGGGAGCCGGATCATGATCTGGAATCCAGCAGAACTTGCTCTCAGAATATGGTGCCTCATTGCTTGGAAGCGGCTGGTCCCCAATTCCCCCCTCTTCCCCATTCCCGTAAATGCGCCCCTCACACTTGGAACAACACCCCGCCCGTCATCGCCTCCGCCACTCCCGTCGTACCCGGAAAGCTGATCGGCAGCCCTTTCAGGTGCCGCACCGCCATATAGGCGAAACCCTGCGCCTCCAGCGCGTCGCCATCCCATCCCAATCCATCGACCGACAACACAGTCGCGCCGGTCCGCTCGGCCAGCATCGCCATCAATGTATCATTATGCCGTCCGCCGCCCGCGACATGGATCGCCGTCGGCCGCTCCGGCAGATGATCGACCGCGCGCGCGACCGCCGCCGCCGTGAACGCCGTCAGCGTCGCCGCGCCATCCTCCAATGAAAGCCCCCGCACCGCATCGATGCTGAACTGCTCGCGATCGATGCTCTTGGGCGGCGGCGCGTCGAACCAGGGGTCGGCCATCATCGCCGCCAGCCGCGCGTCATCCACCCGCCCGCGCGCGGCGCAGGCCCCGCCCGCATCATAGGCGGCGTCTTCATGTGTCTGCATCCAATTGTCGATCAGCCCGCTCGCCATGCCGGTGTCAAACGCGATCAACGTCCCGTCCGACCCGATGAAGGTGATGTTCGCCACCCCGCCCAGGTTCAGCACCGCCGCCGGCTTGTCCAGCCCCGCGGCCAGCGCCCGGTGATAGACCGGCATCAGCGGCGCGCCTTGCCCGCCCGCCGCCACATCGGCTTGGCGCAGGTCGGCGACCACCGCTATGCCGAACGCCCCCGCCAGACCCGCGCCGTCGCCAATCTGCCAGGTCCAGCCCCGGTCGGGCTGATGCGCGACGGTATGGCCGTGAAATCCGATCACCGCCACATCCTCGGCGATATGCCCGCTGCGCCCCAGCATGTCAGCGATCGCCTGCACATGCCGCTCGGTCAATTCCGCCTCGACCGATGCGATCAACGGTTCGAAGCCAGGCTTCTCCATCGCCATCGCCCGCTGGCACGCTTCGGCGAGCCGCACCCGAAAGCCGTCATCATAGGCCATGGCGTGAAATTCGATCGGCTGGCTCAGCCCCTCGCCGTCCGTTTCGATCAGCGCCGCGTCGATTCCGTCGCGCGATGTGCCGGACATCAGGCCGATTGCCAACATGATCGAAAACTCCGCCTCTTTAACAGTCGCACCCGCAATGCTACAGGCGCGCGCCATGAGCAACTATCAGTCCGATCTCTTGCGCCTGCTCGACACGCGCGGCTACATCCACCAGCTGACCGATGCGGAGGGGCTGGACGCCTTGGCCAAAAGCCAGGTGGTGCCCGGCTATATCGGGTTCGATCCGACCGCCCCGTCGCTCCACGTCGGCAGCCTGGTGCAGATCATGATGCTACGCCGGATGCAGCAGGCGGGCCACAAGCCGATCGTGCTGATGGGCGGGGGCACCGGCAAGATCGGCGACCCCAGCTTCAAGGATGAAGCCCGCAAGCTGATGACCGGCGACACGATCGCGTCCAACGTCGCCAGCATCAAGCGGGTGTTCGAACGCTTCCTGACCTTCGGGGACGGCCCGACCGACGCGGTGATGGTCGATAATGCCGATTGGCTCGACGCTCTGGAATATATCCCGTTCCTGCGCGACATCGGCCAGCATTTTTCGGTCAACCGGATGCTCAGCTTCGATTCGGTGAAGACCCGCCTCGACCGCGAACAGTCGCTCAGCTTCCTCGAATTTAATTACATGATCTTGCAGGCCTACGACTTTCTCGAACTGTCGCGCCGATCGGCCTGTCGCCTGCAAATGGGCGGCTCCGACCAGTGGGGCAATATCGTCAACGGCATCGAACTCTCGCGGCGCGTGGACGGCACGCAGGTCTTCGGCCTGACCAGCCCCCTCATCACCACCGCCGATGGCGGCAAGATGGGCAAGACCATGAACGGCGCGGTATGGCTGAACGCCGACGCGCTGCCGCCCTATGATTATTGGCAATTCTGGCGCAACACGCAGGATGCCGATGTCGGCCGCTTCTTGGCGCTGTTCACCGACCTGCCGCTGGACGAGATCGCCCGGCTGGAAGCGCTGGAAGGCGCGGAGATCAACGAGGCGAAGAAGATCCTGGCCCATGCCGCCACCGCCATGGCCCATGGCGAGGAGGCTGCGACCGCTGCCGCCGAAACTGCGCGCAAAACTTTCGAGGAAGGCGCGTCGGACGCCAACCTGCCGACCGTCCGCCTCGGCGCGGACGGCCTGACCGTCGTGCAGGCCATAACCGGCCTCGGCTTCGCCACCTCCAACAAGGAAGTGCGCCGCAAGCTGACCGAAGGTGCGATCCGGGTGAATGGCGACGTCGTTACCGACCCCGCCGTCACGCTCGCGCCCGGCGACAAGCTGAGCTTCGGCGCGAAAAAGCACGGGCTGGTCGTCGTGTAGGTCATACCCATGTGTTCCCGCGCAGGCGGGAACCCAGTTCAAACGGCGGGACTGGGTTCCCGCCTGCGCGGGAACACGCACCATCTACGCGAATCAAAACAGCGTTAGCCCATCATTAACGCTCCTTCCTATCGACTCGTACATTTTCAGCCGCTTAGGCTGCGGACCATGTCCACCTCGGTCTTCGCCAATCTTGGCCATGTGCTGCGCTCACGCGACCCTTCGGTCGATCAACGCCGTGCGCAACGCGAACTGGTCGACATGGTCAGCCATATCACGGCGCACGGCCGCAGCCATGGCGCGCGGATCATCAACATCTCCGCGCTGGGCCTCATGTGCCGCAGCGACAGCCCCTTGTCGCAGGGCGAACGGGTCAGCATCTGGCTGCCGATCCTGAAAGACTATCCCGCGGAAATCCGCTGGGTGGAGGATGGCCGGGTCGGCATGGAATTTTACGAGCCGATTTCCCCAAAAATCTACGACGCGATGCTGTCGATCATCCCGCCGCGCCGGACGGCGTGGTAACGTCCAGCCCGGTGACCCGCATCGGGGTAAAACCCTCCCCCGCCTCCACCCGCTGACGCCCGCGCACCAGCGCTTCAGGCATCTCCGTGCGCAGGAAATCCAGCATAGCCTCCCGCACGTCGCACCGCAGGTCGAACGCCACGCCCGCATTACGCGCCGACAAGAGGCACCGCAATTCCAACGCATCGGCGCGATGATCGGTCACCTGCAACAGCACCACCCGCCCATCCCAACGCGCGTTCGCGGTCGTCACCTCGACCAGTCTCTCACGGATGCGCGTCACGTCGGCGGTCGGATCGACATAGAGGAACACCGTGCCCAGCAGGTCGGACGTTTTGGTGGTCCAGTTCTGGAACGGCTTTTCCAGAAAATAGGATACCGGCACCACCATCCGCCGGTCGTCCCAGATCCGCACGATCACATAGGTCAGCGTGATATCCTCGATACGCCCCCATTCCCCCTCCACGATCACCACATCGTCCAGCCGGATCGGCTCGGAAAAGGCCATCTGGATGCCCGCGATCAGATTTTTGAGCGCCGGTTGCGCCGCCGCACCGACCGCCAGGCCGACCAGACCCGCCGACGCCGCCAGCGTCACGCCGATCGCCCGCACGCCAGGAATCGCCATCAGCATCATCGCGATCACCAGCACCGCGACGATGCTCTGCGCGATGCGATAAAGGATGCGCACCCGCGTATGCCGTTTGCGCGCCTTGAGATTATCTTCCGCACTGATGTCCGCGCCGCGCTCGATCATCACCCGCGTCGCGCGCATCAGCCGCAGCAACAGCCAGCCGAACAGCAGCGCAAAGACCATCTTCGACCCGATCGACCAAAGACCTTCGATCCGCGCCCCCATATCCAGCGGCTGCAACCCCGCCCCCAGCGCCAGCAACACCACCAGCCACCGCGTCGGCTGAAAGATCGCCGGCAGCAAAACCGGGTCCATCCGCCGCCGCACGACCCGCAGCGCAATGGCATAGAGCGCCCAGTGGATCAGGAACGCGGACAGCACCGCCGCGATGATCGAGAACGCGGCGGTCGATGTGATATGGGTCAGGCTGATGTCAGTCATGCGGGGGCAACGCGACGGCGCGGGCATTTGTTTCGCAGGTGCGAGATGATCTGAAGGTCTTGTAAGGCGCTTAGCGCCTCCCCCTCCGCACCGTCATCCCCGCGCAGGCGGGGATCCATCTCACCAGCTTGGTGATTGGCGCGAGATCAGGAGATGGATTCCCACCTTCGCGGGAATGACAGAAAAGGGTGGGAAGGGGACTGTCACGTTTGGGCAGAACTTTGCAAAAAAGCTGTCACGGTTACGACTGATGATAGTGCCGCTCTTTGTTCCTAATCCTACGAAGGTAAAACGCCCACCTGATGAATGATATCAAAAATCCAACCGCCAAACCATATTTAGCCCAGTATAGAGCATCCATTCTCTTTAAAGCTTCGCCGTGATATTTTATTTCACTTAGTCTTTTATCTTTAGATATCAATATATTGCCTGAAATATCCTTGACATAGGCAACTATGTATCGAGATTTATAATGATATAGTCCTACTTCGACGTTCGCAGGAAGTTTCAAGTTATTTGTAACGCAGGAATAATTGCGCCGGAATAAGTTGCAAGCAACGCCATATTTTTGTGTCTGATTAGCAATCACAAGTGAATATTGCTTAAATCCCTTGGCATTTAGCGTTCCTCGGACATTGAACGTCGAAGTATCTTTTATAATATAATATATATTTGCATCATCGGTTTGCGGAGCAATAACGGCGTTGAAAAGCGCAACAATTATTGGCAATGCGATCCAGTTAACAGAGAGGCTTAAATTAAGAGTGGTGGCTAACGACTGCAACCTGTTCGATGGCATGCTCAAGACATAGTGCTCCCACTTTTCAAGCTTGCCGACATGCGGGCGGCAGATAATAGGTGCCCATCAAAACGGGTTAACGTGTGCAAATGGTCGTTTCCCGACACCATCCGCTTCCACCTACCCCCCCCTGAGCAACCCCACAGCCGCATCCTTCTCGAACAGGTACAGGCACACCCGCGCTGCCTGCCCGCGCGCGCTATCCAGCCCGCCGTCCCGCTCGATCAGCAGATGCGCGTCGTCCCGCGCGCTGTCCACCAGCGCCGCCACATGCTCAGGGCTAGCGACCTTCAACGCCGCCTCGCCCGACTGGCGCGTGCCCAGCACTTCGCCCGCCCCCCTTAGCTTCAAATCCTCTTCCGCGATCCGAAACCCGTCATTCGTCTCCCGCATCAGCGCCAGCCGCGCCCGCGACGTTTCGCCCAGCGCATTACCGCGCAGCAGCAGGCAGGTCGACGGCTTGTCCCCGCGCCCCACACGCCCGCGCAACTGGTGCAACTGCGCCAACCCGAACCGATCCGCCCCCTCGATGATGATGAGGCTGGAGTTGGGCACATCCACCCCCACTTCGATCACCGTGGTCGCCACCAATATCTGCGTGCGATTGGCGGCAAAGGCTGCCATCGCGGCGTCCTTGTCCGGTCCCTTCATCCGGCCATGGACCAGCCCCACCCGGTTCCCGAACCGTTCGCGCAGCGTCTCCGCCCGCATTTCCGCCGCCGCCTGGTCGCTCGTCTCGCTTTCCTCGACCAGCGGGCACACCCAATAGGCTTGGCCTCCCCCCTCGACATGGCGGGCCAGCGCCTCCACCACCTCGTCCAGCCGGCTCGCCGCCATCACTAAAGTCTGGATCGGCTGACGCCCCGGCGGCATCTCGTCCAGGCGGGACACTTCCATTTCGCCATAATAGGTCAAAGTCAGCGTGCGCGGGATCGGCGTCGCCGTCATCACCAGCAGATGCGGCGACCGCTCCGCCTTGCTCGCCAGCATCATCCGCTGCGCCACGCCGAAGCGATGCTGCTCGTCGATCACCGCCAGCCCCAGCGCCTTATACTGCACCGCCTCCTGAAAGATCGCGTGGGTGCCGACCAATATGTCGATGCTCCCATCCGCCAGCCCCATCAGCGTGGCTTCGCGCACCTTGCCCTTGTCGCGCCCGGTCAGGATCGCGATTTCGACGGGCAGGCCCGACGCCATCTTGCGCAGCGTCTCATAATGTTGCCGCGCCAATATCTCGGTCGGCGCCAGCATCGCGCCCTGCATCCCCGCCTCGACCGCATTGAGCAGCGCCATCAGTGCCACCAGCGTCTTGCCCGACCCCACATCGCCCTGGAGCAGCCGCAGCATCGGCGTCCCCTGCGCCATGTCGCCCTCAATCTCGCCAAAGGCCCGCCGCTGCGCGCCAGTAGGGGCAAAGGGCAGTTTCAGCATGGCGCGCAGCCGCCCGTCCCCCTGGATCGGCACGCCCCGCCGCCGCCGCGACGATTGCCGCACCAGCATCAGCGCCAGCTGCCCTGCAAAAATCTCGTCATAGGCCAGCCGCGCGCGGGCCATCGCGTCGGACGGATCGGCATGAACCCGCGCCAAGGCCTCGCGCCACGCGGGCCAATCCTTGCGCGCCAGCAGGCTCGGCTCGATCCACTCCGGCAACTCCGGCGCGCGGCTCAGCGCCTGCGCCACGATGTCGCGCATCCGGTTGTTGGTCAGCCCTTCGGACAGGCCATAGACCGATTCGCGCGCCGGTAGCGTGTTCGCCTCGTCGGGAGCCAGCACGTCGGGATGAACGATCTGGAGCGTGTCGCCATAGGCCTCCAGCTTGCCGGAGATATATTTCGGCTCGTTCAGTGGCAGCAGCTTGCGCGGCCATCCGCTATTCTTCCCGAAATAGACCAGCGCCACATGATTGCCGTAACGATCCACCATATCCACGCGAAACGGCGCACGCGCGCTGCCGCTGGCGCGATAGTCCACCGGCGTCAGTTCGATGCCCACCACCCGCCCGGCGTCCGCCATGTCGAGCCTGTCGGTCAGATGCCGGTCCACCCAACTGACCGGCAGATGAAAGGCCACATCGACCGCGCGCGCCAGCCCCAGCCGCTCCAGCGGACGGGCCAGAGCGGGACCGATTCCCTTGAACAGGGATATTTCGGCAAAGAGCGGATTGAGAATATCGGGTCGCATGTCTATCTGACGCGCTCTAGAGCATTTTCGAGGCGGCCGGAACGGCCAGCGGCTTGGAAAATGCGACGAACAAAAAACGCTCCAGCCGCGACGGCCATACAAATGCCCTATCGGTGTTTTTGCCATGCCCGCAAAAGGAACAAATTGTGAACGACGATCCCCTGATGCGCCGCCTGAAATTCCGGGCCTGGCACCGCGGCACCCGCGAATCGGATTACACGGTCGGCGGCTTTTTCGAACGCTATCATGAGACATGGAATGCCGAAGAGATCGCCTGGTTCGAACGCTTCATGGACGAGCAGGACGCTGACATCATCGGCTGGGCGCTCGGCACCATCCCCGTGCCGGACGAATGGAAAGGCCCGATGATGGACAAGTTCCTGAAGCTCGATTTCGTGAAGATCGAAAACTAAATCCTTCCCGGCACGAGGAGTGGGACCGTTCGCGAAGCGAGTGGTGGAGGGGGAGCACCTCCCGCACCACGCCCGGACGATCCCCCCCTCCGTCAGGGCTTCGCCCTGCCACCTCCCCGTACCGGGGAGGATCATTGGATAACGACAACGACAATGACCGATCTCCAAAAAATCCTGAACGCCAAGGCGCCGCTCACCCTGTCGGGCGTCCCTGCGGGGTTCCAGCCCTGGCTGCTGGCCGACATCGCGCGCGCCGCCGGGGCTGCGGGGGGCCGCGCCGTCTTCATCGCCTCCGACGAGCAGTTGATGCGCGCGGTCGCGGACACGGCGCATTATTTCGCGCCAGAGATTGAGATCATCGAAATCCCCGCCTGGGACTGCCTGCCCTACGACCGGGCAAGCCCCTCGCTGCGCGCAGCATCGGCTCGCCTTGCCGGCCTCTACGCGCTGCAAGCCAAGCCCAAAGGCCCGCAACTGGTCCTCACCACGCTGGCCGCCATGACCCAGCGCACGCTCACGCCCTTCCGCGTCCGGCAGCTGGTCGCCAAACTCGCGCCCAAGGAACGGATTGCGATCCAGGCGCTGGCCGCCATGCTCCAGGCGAACGGCTATGTCCGCACCGACACGGTCCACGACCGCGGCGAATTTGCGATCCGCGGCGGTATCGTCGATCTCTTCCCCGGCGGTGAGGATATGCCGCTACGCCTCGACTTTTTCGGCGACGAGATCGAGACGGTCCGCCGCTTCGATCCGTCCGACCAGCGCACGATCGAAAATGTCGATGGCTTCACCCTTCTCCCCGCGTCCGAAGCCTTGCTGGATGAGGAAACGATCAAGCGCTTCCGCGGCCGCTACCGCGAAACCTTCGGCGCGACCGCGACCGGCGACCCGCTCTATCAGGCGGTCAGCGACGGTCGCCGCCTCGCCGGCATGGAACATTGGCTCCCGCTGTTCGAGGAGAAGCTGGTCCCCCTCGCCGATCACCTTGGCGACGATGCCGTCCTGATCCGCGACCCCGGCGTCGCAGGCGCGGCGGAAAGCCGGTTCGAATCGATCCGTGACTATCACGCCAACCGCATCCAGGCGAAGACGTCCGACCCCGGCGCCTACCGCCCGCTCAAACCCGAATCCCTCTATCTTGACACGGCCGAATGGGACGCCGCCGTCGCGACGATGCCGATGCACGGCACCACGCCTTTCCATGAACCGGCAAGCGCGACCGTCCTCGACTTCGCGGTCGATGGCCCGCGCGATTTCGCCCCCGAACGCGCGCAGAATAGCAACATCTACGAAGCCGTCGGCAAGCACATCGCCGCCCTGCGCCGTGAGAAAAAGAAAGTCATCATCGCCAGCTATTCGGTCGGCGCGCGCGAGCGCCTGTCGGGCCTGCTCGCCGATCATGACGTCACCCGCCTCGCTACCGCCGACAACTGGCAGGAAGCGCTGGGCACCGCCGCCAATGGCAGCGTCACGCTCACCGTCCTGCCGCTAGACCACGGCTTCACCGCGCCCGACGTCGCCGTCCTCACCGAACAGGATATGCTGGGCGACCGCCTCGTCCGCCGGGCCAAGCGCAAGAAGAGCGCCGACGCCTTCCTTCAGGAACTCGCCACCCTCTCCCCCGGCGATCTCGTCGTCCATATGGACCATGGCATCGGCCGCTACGAAGGGTTGACGCAAATCCCGGTCAGCAAGGCCGCGCATGATTGCGTCGCGCTGACCTATGCAGGCGGCGACAAGCTTTATGTCCCCGTCGAAAATCTCGAAGTCCTCTCCCGCTACGGCAGCGAGAATGAAGGCGTCAGCCTCGACAGGCTGGGCGGCGAAGCGTGGCAGCGGCGCAAGGCCAAGATGAAGGATCGCATCCGCGAAATCGCGGGCGAACTGCTCAAGACCGCTGCCGTGCGAGCGTTGCGGACGGCCACCGTGGCCGAACCGGATCAGGCCGGCTACCCCGCCTTCGTCGACCGCTTCCCCTATCAGGAAACAGAGGATCAGGATCGCGCGATCAGCGATGTGGTCGAGGATTTGGGGTCGGGCAAGCCGATGGACCGCCTCGTCTGCGGCGACGTCGGCTTCGGCAAGACCGAAGTGGCCCTGCGCGCCGCCTTCGTCGCGGCGATGGCGGGCATGCAGGTTGTCGTGATCTGCCCCACCACGCTCCTTGCGCGCCAGCACCACATGCAGTTCGAGGAACGCTTCCGCGGCTTCCCCGTCAATATCGGCCGCCTGTCCCGGCTGGTCCCCGACAAGGAGGCGAAGGCGACCAAGGCGGGCCTGGCCGACGGCACGATCGACATCGTCGTGGGCACTCATGCGCTGCTGGCCAAGGGGCTGGAATTCAAGCGCCTCGGCCTCGTCATCGTGGATGAGGAACAGCGGTTCGGCGTCACCCACAAGGAACGGCTGAAGTCGCTCAAGACCGACGTCCATGTCCTGACGCTCACCGCCACGCCGATCCCGCGCACGCTGCAAATGGCGATGTCGGGCCTGCGCGAACTGTCGGTCATCCAGACGCCGCCGGTCGATCGCCTGGCGGTCCGCACCTACATCATGCCCTGGGACGGCGTCGTCATCCGCGAAGCCCTGCTGCGCGAACATTATCGCGGCGGCCAGAGCTTCTTCGTCGTGCCCCGCATCGCGGACCTGACCGAAATCGAGGAGTTCCTGCGCAACGAAGTGCCGGAAATCAAGGCCATCGTCGCCCATGGCCAGATGAGCGCCACCGATGTCGAGGAACGCATGTCCGCCTTCTACGACAAGCGCTACGACGTGCTGCTCTCCACGACCATCGTGGAATCGGGCCTCGACATCCCCAGCGCAAACACGCTCATCATCCACCGCGCCGACCGTTTCGGCCTCGCGCAACTCTACCAGCTACGCGGCCGCGTCGGCCGATCCAAGACGCGCGCTTATGCCTATATGACGACGCCCGCCAACCGCATCATCACTGAAACGGCGGAAAAGCGATTGAAGGTCTTGTCCGACCTCGACACGCTGGGCGCAGGCTTCCAGCTCGCCTCCCACGATCTCGACATTCGCGGCGCGGGCAATCTGGTCGGCGACGAACAGTCGGGCCATATCAAGGAAGTCGGCTTCGAACTCTACCAGTCGATGCTGGAAGAGGCGATCATGGACGCCAAGGCGGGCGGGGTCGGCATCGAAAAGCGCAGCGACAGCTTCTCCCCCCAGATCAGCGTCGATGCGCCCATCCTCATCCCCGACGACTATGTGCTCGACCTTGACCTCCGCATGGGCCTCTATCGCCGCATCAATGAGTTGGAGGACCGCAATGGCCTGGAATCCTTCGCCGCCGAACTGATCGACCGTTTCGGCAAGCTGCCGCTCCCCACGCAAAACCTGCTCAAGATCATCGAGATCAAGCAAAATTGCGTGACCGCGAATATCTCGAAAATCGACATGGGCGCGAAAGGCGCATTGGTCAGCTTCTTCGAAGACAGCTTCCCCAATCCCGCGGGCCTCATCGCCTATGTCCAGCGCCTGGATGGCGTCGCCCGCCTGCGCCCCGACAGCAAGATCGTCGTCAACCGCGCCTGGCCCGATCCCCAGGCCCGCCTGAACGGCGCGCTGCAATTGTCGAAAGGCCTGGCGAAGGCGGCGGGGTAGGAGGCATTACATGATCGTCACCCCGGGCTTGACCCGGGGTCCCGCTTTTTCGATCCTCCCTCGACGGAAAAAGCGCGACAAGGCGGATGGGTCTACATCATGGCGGATCGCTATCGCGGCACGCTCTATGTCGGCGTTACGTCAAACCTGACCCAGCGCGTCCATTAGCATCGTTCAAATGAAGGCTCTGATTTTTGCGCGCTTTATCAACTCCACCGCCTCGTCTGGGCCGAACGCGGTGACGACATCGTCACCTGCATCGAGCGCGAAAAGCGGCTCAAGCGTTGGCGGCGGCAATGGAAATTCGAACTGATCGAGAATGACAATCCCGAATGGCGAGACATGTTCGGCGCGCTGGCTTGAAACAACAGCGGGACCCCGGCTCAAGGCCGGGGTGACGATGGGAGAACATATGCTCGCCCTTTCCTACTCGGCGCATTTCTGGTCTATCCTGCGGGATGGAACAGCCCGACCGACGCGCCGCCCGCAATCCGTCACGAGAGCGATTTCTAATCAGATGGAATCATCTGATGACTCGGAAATCGCGTAAAGCCAATAATCTAGAGCGGTCGATCCGATACAATCGGATCGCAAACCGCTCTAGTGACCCGGATGGCGCGTAACCGGCGCGTCACGATGACCCTGGTGTCGCGTCAAAGATACGCAGTTGTTACCTAAGACGCACTTTGCCCACACAAAAGCCCCGAAATCGGGCGATAATTTTTGCCATGACGGTGTGAACTTCGCTGTGGCGCGTTGCTGTGACCCATGCGCACTCTGTCCTACCTGATCCAGATGCGCTAAAACGGTCCGACAAAAGGGGAGAATATTATCATGCCCGTCGAAATCACGATCCTCGCCTGGTCCATGGTCCTGCTGCTGGTCCACATCTTTGCCGCGGCGCATGTGAAGACGAAGCAATATGGCCCCAAATGGAATATGGGCGCGCGCGACGAAAAACTGCCGCCGCTCCATCCGCTCGCCGGGCGCCTGGTCCGGGCGGAGGCCAATTTCAAGGAAACTCTGCCCATCGCCATCGTCGCGCTGATCGGCGTGGTCGTGGCGGGGAAGACCAGCGAATGGACCGCCATGGGCGGCTGGATTTGGCTGGGCGCGCGGATCGTCTATCTGCCGCTCTATGCGGCCGGCATCCCGGTGGTCCGCACCATCATCTTCCTGGCCAGCCTGGTTGGCATATTGATCGTCCTCTGGCCGCTGCTGACTGTTTAACCCTTCAGCACCAGATTGATAAGGTCGGCGGACGACACTCCCGCCGACCGCAGGAAGCCCTGATAATAATCGCAGCCCTCACGAGCGAGCAGGCCCAGTTGCTCCTCCGTCTCTACCCCCTCGGCGATGACCTTCAACCCCAGCGACTTGGCCATGTGGATGACCCCACGCACGATGATCCGGTCCCGCGCCGTGCCCGCAATATCCTGTGCCAGACCACTGTCGATCTTCAGGAAATCGAGCGGCAGGCTCTTGAGATAGGCGAGGCTGGAATAGCCCGTGCCGAAATCGTCGATCGCGACCGCCAGTCCTTCGGTCCGCAGCGCCGTCAACAGCGCGGCGGCGGCGTCCACATCCTCGATCAAGCCGCTCTCGGTGATCTCCACCGTCAGCCGGGACCGCGGAAAGCCGCTGCGATCGACCAGCCCCAGCAGGCCGGGCATGAAACCGGGTTGGGCGATGTCCGCCGCGGTGACGTTGATCGACAGGCGCAAGTCGGACAAGGCCCGCGGCCAGGCAGCCGCCTGCCGCAACGCCTCTGCCTGGATATGCGCCGACAGCGGCAGCATATAGTCGGATCGCTCCGCCGTGGCGAACAATATGCCCGCGCCCAGCGGGCCATAATGGGGGTGATTCCACCGCGCCAGCGCCTCCACGCCGCTGATCTTGTCGCTGTCGACCGGATATTGCGGCTGGAACACAATGCCGATCTCGCCCCGGTCCAGCGCCAGGCGCAGGTCCGTCTCCAACCGGTCGGCATCCACCTGGCGGCTGTGCTTTTCGGCCGAAAGGATGCGGATGCCCTCACCGCCCCCCTGCCGCGCATCGGCCAGCGCCGTGCCCGCGCGGCGCAGCAGATGGGTCACGTCATCCTCCGCCCGCGCCTGCGCAATGCCGCACCGCGCCGTCAGGCGGATCAGGTGATCGCCCGCGCTGAACGGTTGCCCGACCGCACCGATCAATTGGCGCGCCAGGAAGGTCGCCCGGTCGCTCCCCGCCGCCTCGCCGGTCAGACCGACCAGAAATTCGGTGCCCGCAATGCGCGCGACCATTGCGCCGGGCGCAACATCGTCCACCATCCGCTCGATCCGCCGGGCGATGCGGCCCAACAGCGCGTCGCCGACCACCTGACCATAGGCGGCGTTCATGCGGTCGAACTGGCTGATCGACAGTAACAAGATACTGGTGGCCAAGCCCGCCCGCCGGTCCAGCCAGTCCAGCGCCGCCTGCCGCGATCGCAGGCCGGTCAGGAAATCGCGCATCTCGCCTTCCCGTTCATGCCCTTCGGACAGCCATTCGACGTCGGCGGCCAGCCCGCCGTCCGACAGCCGCAGATGATGCACCAGCCGCTGGCCAGGGCGTCCGGGCAAGCTATGCGCCAGCGCAGCGGGGCGTCCGGCGCGGATCATCGCCTTCAACGCGACCAGCACCGCGCGTCGTTCCGACCGCGGCAACCGGCGCAGCAATGCCGAAGGGGCGATATGCGAATCGGCCAGGTCCAGATGCTGCGCCAGGCTGTCGCTCAACCGCAGCAGCGACCCGGCACGCGCCAGTTCCCAATAGAGCGCGTCGCCCCGCCTGATCCGCTGGGCGCGCTGGTTATGCGCCACGCCGCCGCCCACACGCTCCACCAGTCGGTGCGCAGACGCCAGCGCGGCATTGAGCGCAGCGTCGGTCACCGGCCCCACCAGATAATGGGTCGCCCCCGCAGCCATCAGGGCGGGCAACTGCCCCTGGTCCTGCGGATCGACCAGCACCAGCAACGCGCCGCCACCCGCCTCCATCGGCGGCACCAGCGGCGACAGCAACCGCTGCGCCTGCCCGCCCGCCCGAAGGTCGACCAGCGCGACCTGCGCCTCGCTATGCAGATAGCGCTGCGGGGCGTCCTTGGCCCGCCGTGCGCCGATCGCGCGCCAGCCGATCCTTTGCGCGGCATGGCACAGCCCGTCGCGATCGCCCGGCGACAGGATGAAAAGGCTGCGATGGCCGACTGCGGTATGATCCCCGCTCACGTATATCTGTCCCCCGGCATGGCGCATCGCCCCGTCCTGTTACCACGCCTTAGCATCAAGCCGTTACCGACCTGTTGCCCCGCCTGCAACTTCGCTTGCGCGGGCCATGTCCATCGCCTAGCTAGTCGGCATGGCCATGGCCGATCCCTCACGCCCTTTGATGACCGACGGTCTTGGCCGCCGGATCAGCTATCTGCGCATTTCGGTGACCGACCGCTGCGACCTGCGCTGCCGCTATTGCATGGCGGAAAAGATGCAGTTCCTGCCCAAAAATCAGGTGCTGACGCTGGAAGAGATCGCCCTGCTGGCCGATCTGTTCATTGCCCGCGGCATCCGTAAAATCCGCCTGACCGGTGGCGAGCCATTGGTGCGGCGCGATATCGGCGATCTGGTTCGCCGCATCGGACGGCATATCGGCGCGGGCCTGGAGGAACTGACCCTCACCACCAACGGCACTCGCCTCGCCGACCATGCGGAGATGCTGGCGGATGCGGGCGTGCGGCGGATCAATGTCAGCCTGGACAGCCGCGATCCCGAACGCTTCGCCCATGTGACCCGCGGCGGCAAGATCGAGCAGGTTTTCGCCGGACTGGACACCGCCCGTGCTGCGGGCCTTGCGGTCAAGATCAACATGGTGGCGCTCAAGGGCGTCAATGACGATGAAATCCTGTCGATGCTGCGCTGGTGCGGGGAGGAGGGTTTCGACCTTACCCTGATCGAAACCATGCCGCTGGGCGACACCGGCGAGGATCGCACAGATCATTATCTGCCGCTGACCCATGTCGCCGACCTGATTCGCGCCGATCATGCGCTCACTCCACTCTCGCACCGGACCGGCGGCCCGGCCCGCTATCATGCGGTCGAGGGGATGGGGATCAAGCTGGGCCTCATCACGCCGCTCACGCAAAATTTCTGCGCCGACTGCAACCGCATCCGCATGACGTGCGAGGGCAAGATTTTCATGTGCCTGGGCCATGAGGATCATGTCGATTTCAAGTCGGCCCTGCGCGAAGGCGGCCTGCCCGCCGTTGAGCCGCTGATAGACCAGGCGCTGCGGCTTAAGCCTGCCGCCCACGACTTCCGTATCGGCGCGGGCGAAGGCGCGGCCACACGCCGCCATATGAGCGTCACCGGCGGATGAGCAGCGAGCCGCGGCGCGCTCTGGTCGCGTCCCCCACCCAAGCCGCGCGAGCGGCTGAGGAGCGGCTGCGCGCCGCTTATGACTTCGTGCCCGTCGAGCAGGCCGACATGATCATCGCGCTGGGCGGCGACGGCTTCATGCTTCAGACGCTCCATTCCATGCTGGAAGCGCGCCGGATCGTCCCGATCTTCGGGATGAACCTGGGCACGGTCGGTTTCCTGATGAACGAATGGCGGCTGGAACGGCTCGACCAGCGGCTGGAGAAGGCCAAGAGCTTCAAGGTCAATCCGTTGCGCATGACGGTGGACACGGTCGATGGCGAGCGTTTCTCCATCCCCGCCATCAACGAAGTCTCGCTGCTGCGCGAAACCCGCCAGACCGCCAAGCTGGAGGTGCAGGTGAACGGCCGCACCGTGCTGCCCGAACTGGTGTGCGATGGCGTACTGGTGGCGACCCCGGCCGGCTCGACCGCCTATAATCTGTCCGCCCATGGTCCCATCCTGCCGCTGGGGTCCGCGCTCGTCGCCCTGACCCCGATCAGTCCATTCCGTCCCCGGCGCTGGCGCGGCGCCATCCTGCCTGAAAACACGGTCATCCGTTTCATCGTCCTCGATCCCGTCAAGCGCCCGGTCAGCGCCGTCGCCGATCAGCGCGAAGTCCGCGACATTGCGCAGGTGGAGATCGGCATCGACCGTGCGACCCCACTGACATTGTTGTTCGACCCCGAACATACGCTGGACGACCGCATCGCCGCCGAACAATTCATCGCATAAATTTCCGTCATTTGGCGCTTGCCATGGCGTGAAAGCCGCTGCTATAGGCGCGTCCTGCCCAGCGAAAGCGGGTTGCTCCCCGATAGCTCAGCGGTAGAGCATTCGACTGTTAATCGAATGGCCGTAGGTTCGAATCCTACTCGGGGAGCCACATTTTCAGGCCGGCAGGCCCGGAATTTTCTCAGAAATAGCGTTTTCGCGCCGCCTCACAGGCCTCCTGCCTAGTCGCGAATGTCTGACATGAATTGACCTGATTTTTCGGTTGTCAGGCGATCGACGCTCTTGCCATTTCCATTTCGCCGATGCATAGGCGCGGCCTGCCTGGCGAAAGCCGGTCGTTCCCCGATAGCTCAGCGGTAGAGCATTCGACTGTTAATCGAATGGCCGTAGGTTCGAATCCTACTCGGGGAGCCATTTTTACCAACATCTTCAGCACCTTCGTCCAGCTCGATGCTCCGTCGCGCCGCGCCCTGCTTCGCCCAGGAAAAAACGCGCGAAGCCGGTAAGCTTCGCGCGTTCAAGGTCACGCTTGGGGGAAGAAACGGTTCAGCGCGATGCGTATTGGCGGCCCTTAGTGGCGATCGCCCAACGCTGCGGCGTCGCGCCCGGCGCGCCTTCGCGCACAAAACACTGGCCGCTCTTTGCGCGGATCGTCCGGCACGCCGTCATGGCGTCCGCCCGGCTGCCAAAGCCACTGATGGCAAGGCGATAATAGGGCTTGCCCTTGACGGTCGCCTGGCTGGTCAGCACCGGGAAGGCGGCCAGAGCATTGCTGCGCCCGGCCATGCTCATCCATTTTTCCTTGGCGATCGCGGCATTGTCATAAGCGCCCAGCTGCACCACCCAGTTGCTGGCGCCATTGGCGACCGGCTTGATGAAGGCGGCCTGCTGCATCCGTGCGACCGGCATGGCGATGGCTGGCTGTGCCTTGGCGGCACGGCTCTTGGGCTGAACCGGCTTGGCGTTGCGATCCTCAATGATGAAATCGCGGGCGGCGACGCGCACAGGCGCGCGGGCGGCCTTGATGACAGGTGCGGGCGCGGCCTCTACGACCGGCTCAGGCGCGGGCGTGGCTTCCGCCACTTGCACCGGCGCTTCCGGCTGGGCTTCTTGCACGGGCGCGATGTCCGGCGTGGCCTGCGCCATTTCGATCGGCGCAGCGGCGGCAGGTGCCAGCGCCAGCGCGACCGGCTGGCCGATATCGCCCTGATCGATCGTCACGCCCATCAGCGCGGCGACGCGCATCGGCGCCAAAGAAGGCTCGGCGATCTGCGCCCAGTCGGAAATACGCTTGTTCGCGGCCAGCGGCGCCATGTCCATGCCCACGATCATGCGCGCATCCTTCCAGCGACCGGCCAGCGCATAGGCATAGGCGAGATTCTGGCGCGTGCGCACGGTAGCGGACTGGTCATGAATGGCTTCGGAAAGAATACGGACGCCTTCGGACGGATCGCCCGCCATCGCCATCGCCAGGCCATAGTCGCCCGCCGGCACTGTAGCGGCATTGGCGACCAGCAGGCTGCGCGCGGCGTCGGCACGGCCCTGCGCTACCTGCACCAGCGCCAGGCTGACGATCGTGCTGGCGTCGTTATTGCCCAGTGTCATCGCGTCGCTCAGCGCCGTTTCGGCCGAGGCGAAGCGGCCGGCCAGCACATAGGCGCGGCCCAAAATATGGCGATAGGTGGCGTTTTGCGGGGCGATCTGCACCGCAGCTTCGGCGGCTTCCACCGCCTTGGCACCGTCCCGGTCGGCCAGCGCCTTTTCGGCGGCGATGGCGAGTTTGCCCGGATCGCCCTTCTGCTGGACGGCCGAAGCCGACGGGCGGAAGGCCGCGCCGGTGCAACCCACCATGGTCGTGGCGACGAGCAAAGAAGACAGCGCCGCCTTTCCGAATGTCGTGCGTTTCATAAAATTACCCACCCTTCATTCACTGGCCGTCGCGCATATGCGGCAGCTGCTGAGTCAGCCGGTCGATTTCCGGCAGGTCATTAAGAAGATCGTCCAGCGCCTGCGTCACGATCTGCTGGGCCGACCGGCCCGTAATCGCGCAGGCCAGCCGCAGTTTGAGATGTCGGTCGGCATCGAGGCGCAGCGTAAAGGCCGCCTTGCGATTGCGGGCGACGGCGGTAACCGGCGCCTTGCCCGCCAGCCGCTTGGCCAGCACCTTGCGCTCCGCCACCACCGGCGGGACGGGAACGACCGGCGCCATCGGCGTCAGGCCGATCGGCGCGGCCGGTTCCTCCATGGCTTCATGCACCGGCTCGACATCGAAACCCATGTCGTTCCAGCCCAGATCATCCTGTTGCCCCAGGTCATCCTGTTGCAACGCCACGCCGGACGGACGGGCAAAGCCCAGCATCGGACGACGCATCGCAGGCTGGGCCGCGCCCTTGCGGGCGAGCAGGCCAGATGTCAGCGAAGCGAGCGGCTTGGGTTCTGCCATGGTCCTGGCTCCCCTTACTGGCCGATCACGCGGCGGCCGAAGCCCCCGCTGGATGGACGGCTGGCGATCGTACCGACGCTGCCTTGGGGCACGGAAAAGACCGTGCGGCGGAAATTTTTCTCCAGCCGGTCCGACACATAGGACCAGAGCGCCTCTACCTCCCCGGCGGAGCGCCCTTTGGGATCGACCTCCATCACGGTGCGGCCGTCGATCATCGATGCGGCAAAATCGGTGCGGTGATGCAACGTCACCGGCGCGACCGTACCATGCTGCGACAGGGCCACGGCGGCTTCGGACGTGATGCGCGCCTTGGGCGTCGCGGCGTTGACGACGAAGATCAGCGGCTTGCCGGCGCGTTCGCACAGGTCGACCGTAGCGCCAACGGCGCGCAGGTCATGCGGGCTGGGCCGGGTCGGCACGACGATCAGTTCGGCGACCGAAATGACGCTCTGGATCGCCATGGTAATGGCAGGCGGCGTATCGATGACGGCCAGCTTGAACCCCTGCTGGCGCAGGATTTCCAGGTCGGCCGCGAGCCGCGCGACCGTGGTCTGGGCGAAAGCGGGAAATTCCGCCTCGCGCTCGTTCCACCAATCGGACAGCGACCCTTGCGGATCGATGTCGATCAGCACGACCGGGCCGGCACCGGCACGTTGCGCCTGCACGGCCAGATGGCCCGACAAGGTGGTCTTGCCCGATCCGCCCTTTTGCGATGCCATTGCCAATATTCGCACGCATACCCCCCGAAAATCCAGTTCCGGGTCGGATTGCCACAGGCGGCGCTAAAATTTGGTTAACTGCCCGCGAAACTTGATGGCCCCGCGATGCCGTGGTTAAGCTACTGTCCAGCATCTTGGCGTTGCGCTAACAAGACTTTAACCTTGTTTGGCCAATGCGGTTGCCCATGACGATTTTCGCACTGGAGCCTGTGCACATGAAGCATATCTGGGGAACGGCGGCGCTGGTCGCGATGTTGGGCGTCGCCCTGCCCGCGCTGGCGGACGTAAAGACCGGCGTCGACGCCTGGCAGCAGGGCGATTATGCCAAGGCGATCGCCGAGTGGCGGCCGCTGGCGCAATCGGGCGATCCCGATGCACAGTTCAACCTGGCCCAGGCCTATAAGCTGGGCCGCGGCGTCCAGCCCGACCTCAACACCGCCATAGACTGGTATCGCAAGGCAGCGGTGCAGGGGCATTTGCGCGCTGAAGATAATCTGGGCCTGTTGCTGTTCCAGCATGGCGACCGCACCGACGCCATGCCCTATCTGCAACGCGCATCGATGCGCGGCGAACCGCGCGCGCAATATATCGTCGGCACCGCCCTGTTCAACGGCGACACGCTGGCCAAGGATTGGGTGCGCGCCTATGCGCTGATGACACGCGCCTCCGCATCCGGCCTGCCGCAGGCATCGACCAGCCTGGAGCAGATGGACAAATATATCCCTGAAGACCAGCGCAAGCAGGGCCTGGCCCTGGCCGCCAGCCTGGAAAAGGGCGACAAGAGCGTGACGCTGGCGCAAGCGGCTCCGCCACCGCCGCGCAGCAACCCGTCGGCTGTTCGCACGACGCAATTGCCGCCTTCCACGCCCAGCCAGCCGACACCAGCGCCCGCGCCGCCCAGGCCCGCACCCCAGCAGGTTGCCGTCGCCAAGCCCAAGCCAGCACCTGCGCCTACGCGGCCGGCCGCCACGGCCCCCGCTCCCGCCGCTTCGGGCGGCTGGCGCGTGCAGCTCGGCGCATTTGGCGAGGAAGGCCGCGCCCGCGCGCTCTGGAGCCAACTCAGCCGCAAGGTCAGCGGCCTGTCCGCCTATCAACCCTATCTGGTGAAGGCCGGTGCCGTAACCCGGCTCCAGGCCGGACCGCTTGCCAGCAGCATCGACGCCGCGCGACTGTGCGGCGCGATCAAAGCCGCCGGCGCGGACTGCATGCCCAAGAAGATGTGAGGCCTCAGGCCCCCCGCGCCTGCTCCACCATCCAGTCGCGAAACTGGCTCAGCGGCCCCGCCCCCAACGCGCCGGTCGGATAGACCAGATAATAGGCCTGCTCGCTCGACAGTGGCCGGGCGAAGGGGATGACCAGCGTGCCCGCCTCCAGTTCCGGCTGGATCAGGAAACTGGGGATCAGCGCCACGCCGCCGCCAGCCGCGCAGGCCTGCGCCAGCATCAGGAAATGCTCATAGGCCGGCCCTGGCGCCAGCCCCGACGCATCCACCCCCGCCGCCGTCAGCCAACGCGCCCAGGCATCGCGCCGAGACGTCTGGCTGAGCAGCGGTGCGCGCAACAAGTCCGCCGGTTCGCGCAGCGGATGCGCGGCGAGCCAGGCCGGCGCGCAGACCGGCACCGCTTCTTCGCGGAACAGAAAGTCCATCGCGACGCCGGGCCAATCCGCCGCGACACCGAAATGGACAGCTGCATCGAACTCTTCATGCCCGAAGTCGAAGGGTTGGGAGCGGGCGGCGAAGTCGATCACCAGATCGGGATGGCGCGCCGTCAGTTGCGGCAGGCGCGGCGCGAGCCAGCGCATCCCGAAGCTGGGCAGGGTGGCGACCCGCAGCGCGGTCTGCGACGGCCGCGCCGAGGCCCGGGCTGTCGCGCGGCGAAGGGCGTCGAGCGCGGGTAACAGATCATCGGCATAGGCCCGCCCCGCTTCGTTCAGCCGCACCCGTCGCCCGATGCGGTCGAACAGGGGCGTCTGCAACCAATCCTCCAGTTGCGCGATCTGCCGGCTGACCGCACTCTGCGTCAGGCCGATTTCTTCGCCCGCCCGCGAAAAACCGCCATGGCGCACCGCCGCCTCGAACGCGGTCAGCGCCTGCATCGGCGGCAAATATTTGCGTGATCCGTTCATTCCAAACTCGCATCAACAGATGACAGGTCGCCATTTTGAATATCCTGCCTATCTTGGCATAAGGGCGTTGTCATCTCGGAGCATTTCATGTCGATTGAGAATATAGGCAGCATAGAGACATTGGTCGTTGCGACCCTGGGCGAAGAGGCGGGCCGCCAGACGCTGGACAGGCTGGCGATCGATCCTGCCCTACTGGCGCAGCGCGGCGACACCGTGTCGCGCGCGGCCTTCGCCATGGCGCTGAACGTCGCCCTGTTTGCCGACCTGTTGCGCCGGGTGCCGAGCGGCGACGCCTATGTCACCGACACATTGGCGCGCGGCGGCAAGGTGGTGTTCGACCATGGCGCGCTGCGCTCCATCCGCTTCCCCAATGGCACGACCGGCGCGCTGCCAGGCGGCGAGGACGCCTTCACCCGCATCTTCCTGCCGCTGGGTTACGCAATGGCGGCCATCTATCCGCTCGACCGGCTGAAGATGACGGGCCGCGCCTACCGCCATATCGACTTCCCCGAAGCCATCCCGCAATTCTTCCTGTCCGAACTGCATGTCGATCGGTTCGACGCGGAATTTGCCGAGGCCGCAGCGCGCGTCTTCGGCACGTCGCGCGATCCGCTGAACGATCAGGCGAAGGACGTGCTGGCGCGCTATGAAGGCGATTCACCTGTCCAACTCGTTGACGCAATCGCCGCGCTGCCCGTGATCCTCTCCGCCTTCGACCGGCAGCATGAAGCGCCGGGTTTCGCCGATTATCAGCTACTTCTGTCCCGGTCCAACGAGGCCGCCTGGATCGCGACCGAGGGCAATGGCTTCAACCATGCGACCGATCGGGTGGCCGATGTCGCCGCCCTCGCCGAACGGCTCAAAGCGGAGGATCGACCGATGAAGGCAAAGCTGGAAGTCTCCGCGACGGGCCGCGTCCGTCAGACCGCCTTCCGCGCCGACAGTGTCGAACGGCTTTTCGCCGACGGGGAATTGCGGCAGGTGCCCGGCTCCTTCTACGAATTTATCAGCCGCGATATCGACCCGGCGACGGGCAGGCTCGACCTTGCCTTCGACACCGGTAACGCCACCGGCATCTTCGCCATGACGAGTGCGCAATCGGGCGCGCAAGAAAGTCCTGCACGGTGAGCCTGATGCTGCAATCCTTCGATCCGGCGTCACGCGAACTGGTCTGGGAGGGCCCGGTCGCGAGCGCCGATGATTGCCACCGCGCCATCGCCACCGCCCATGCCGCCCTGCCCGGCTGGCGCGCCCTGCCGGTGGCCGACCGCATCGCTATCGCCCACCGCTATGCGCAGGTGTTGGGGGAAAGGCGCGCGGCGCTGGCGCAGCTCATTTCCCGCGAAACGGGCAAACTGCTTTGGGAAAGCGACGCGGAAATCGGGTCGATGATCGCCAAGGTCGATGTGTCGATCAAGGCCCATGCCGAACGCACCGGCGAGCGCGCCGCCGACATGCCCTTCGGCCGCGCCGTGCTGCGCCATCGCGGTCATGGCGTGATGGCGGTGCTTGGCCCCTATAATTTCCCCGGCCACCTGCCCAACGGCCATATCGTCCCCGCCCTGATCGCGGGCAATGCGGTTGTGTTCAAGCCCTCGGAGATCACCCCGGCCACCGGCGCAGCGATGGCCGACGCCTGGGCGGCGGCGGGCCTGCCCGATGGGCTGTTGACCGTGGTCCAGGGCGGCCGCGCCACCGGCGAAGCGCTGGTCGCGGGCGACATCGACGGGCTGCTGTTCACCGGATCGGCGGGCGCAGGCGCTGCGCTGCGCCGGGCGTTGGTCGACCGGCCCCATGTCGTCATGGCGCTGGAACTGGGGGGCAATAACCCGCTGATCGCCTGGGACAGCCCGGAAGCCGCAGCCTCGATCATCGTCAGTTCCGCCTTTATCACCACCGGCCAGCGTTGTTCCTGCGCCCGCCGCCTGATTGTGCCGGAAGGCAGGGTCGGCGACGCGATCGTGGAAGCGACCGCCGTGCTCGCCGCACAACTCCCGATCGCCGCCTGGAACGAACCGGGCGACGCCTTCATGGGACCACTGGTGTCGGATCAGGCCGCCGCGGCATCGCATCGCGCTGTCAGCGACCTGATCGCGCGCGGCGCGCGGGTCATACGCGCCTTCGACGGGGCGCAGGGCCGCAGCGCCGCCTTCGTCACGCCCGCCCTGCTCGACCTGACCGGCGTAGACGCGCCCGATGCGGAGATTTTCGCACCGGTGCTGTCGGTCATTCGTGTCCCTGATTTCGACGCCGCGATCGCCGCCGCCAACGCGACCAGCTTCGGCCTGTCCGCTGGCCTCATCTCGCAGGACGAGTCGCTATGGCAGCGGGTTGTCGAGGAAAGCCGCGCCGGCGTGGTCAACCGCAACCGGCCGACCACGGGCGCGGCGGGCAACATGCCCTTTGGCGGCCTCGGCGCGTCAGGCAATCATCGTCCCAGCGCCTATTATGCCGCCGACTATTGCGCCTATCCCATCGCCAGTTTCGAAGCCGACGGTGTGACGGCGGTGCCAGTCAACGGTTTGGGCAGCTAAGACGCTCGCCCGCGCCGTTGGCGGGATGGCCAAATGGCGCGGGCCTGGGTTCAAAGCCCCAGCCGCGCCCAGAATTCATCGGGCGCAATCGCCCCGCCAGCTACGGATTTGCGCTCGACGCGGGACCAAGACGAATGGGGCAGATAGACATGGCTGTCAGGCTGGACGCGATGGGGCTGGCGGGGGCGTGTGGTTTTGCGAGTCATCGTCTTCTCCTCAAAGCAAGGGAACACGAAACCTGGCGTCGTCGCTTCGGCACCGTGCGCTTTAGCCGTTGGTGACGCGGAGCAAGCTGACATCCTTCAAAAGCCGCGGAGCATGACGCTCGCGACTCTATCTATCGATCTGGTTGAGAAAGTCGAAATAGCTTTGCTTGGGGTGTGGCCAGTCCTGCTTGGCCATCGCAGCTTATGCCGGATCAACCGATCCGGTGCAGCCCGCATAGCTTATTGCCGGCCGGATCGCGCAGATAGGCGAGATAGAGCTTACCGAAGCCGCCTTCGCGCACGCCGGGCGGATCTTCACAGGTTGCGCCGCCTGCCGCTACGCCTGCCGCATGCCAGGCGTCCGCCTGTTCGGGCGAGGCCATGGTGAAACCGATGGTCCCGCCATTGGCGTGACAGGCCGATGCACCATCGATCGGCTTGGTGACCAGGAACAGGGCATCGTCATGCATATAAATGGCACGGCCCATGTCGTCGAAAAAGCCAGGCTTCGCGCCGAGCGCGCCGAATGTGGCGTCATAGAATGCCTTGGACGCCTCCATATCGTTAGCGCCCACCATGATGTGGCTGAACATCAGCATCTCCAAATATGCGGGATCAAAGGACGCATGGATGCCATGCGTTGGCACCCAACAACGTGATAAGGGCGATCAATTCGGACGAGTGACCGCCAGCCAAGCCGCGGTCAGGCGGGAAATCCCGCCGCCGGGATCAAAAGATCGTGCTGTACAAGAACCAGCCCACGATCAGCAGGCTCGACACGATGCAAATACGATCACCAAAGACGTCGATACGAGACATCAGAAAAACATCCTTCCACATGCAGCGCTCTACGTCGCTTCGAAGGGAAGATTACATCAGTTTTCACCACATCGGAATAGCAAAGTTGCGACCAATCGCCTTATTGAACCGCTGAACCGACGTTCAGCGCCTCTTGAAAGCGATTTCAGTCAACCCACCCCTTCTTACAGGCGGCCAGACGTTACTTTAACGGCCGTTATTTAACGGAAATCCGAGCCACGATGCTGGAGGAAGGACCGAGTCGCTTCCTCCGGCCCGCGATAGGCTTCCTGAAACTCGGCGCTCCAATATTTCAGGTCTTCCAGATCGATTCGCGCGCCGGATACAGCGCAGAGCACGAACTGCCCCGGCTGCACGATATCGAAATGCGGCGTGTCATAACGCAGCACAGCCAAGCCCGGAATATCCGTCACCATCAATCGCCCGTCAGGATGCGATCGACCAGTTGCTTCACGGTCGGCACAAACCCGTTGGAGTAGAAGGGGTCCTGCTTGAACTTATATGCGCCATGGCCCGCGAAGATCAAATTCTGATCGAGGTCGCCGCCATGCACCGCTTCCTGCAACGCCTTCTGGATGCAGAAGCTGCGCGGGTCGGCAAGGCGGCCGGTCGAGTTGGTCTCGCTGTCCATCCAGCTGGAGAAGGAACATTGGCTGAGGCACCCCATGCAATCCGTCTGATCCTTGCGGATGACGCCCTTTTCCTCCTCGCCCACGAATACCAGCGTATTGTCCGGCGTCTTGAGCGCGGCGGTGAAGCCCTGCCCCACCCATTCGCGAGCACGATTGAGGTCGCCCAGCGTGACCCAGAAATTCTTGCCCTTCACGCCCACGTCAAGCTGGTGGGTATGGTCGCCCGCCTGTTCGGTGCTGAACGGTATCTGCCGTTCCGACCGCGCCTCAAGCTGACGCAGGAAGGGATTGCGTACCGCCGAGCTATAAAAGCCGGTCGGGGAAAATTTATGGAGCAGGACATCGCCGGGATTGAGCTGGGTCAGCCGGTCCTTCCATCCCTGGGGGATCGGGCTTTCCTGCGTCAGCAGCGGGCGGGTGCCGAACTGGAACATGATCGCCCCCAGTTCGGGGTTGTCGATCCAGTCGTTCCAGTCCTTGAGCGCCCAGACGCCGCCCGCCATCACGATCGGCACATCGTCCGAAATGCCGCCTTCGCGCATCGTGTCGCGCAGCGCCTTGACGCGGGGATAGGGGTCCTGGGGCACCTTGGGATCTTCGGCATTGGACAGGCCGTTATGGCCGCCCGCCAGCCAGGGGTCTTCATAGACCACCGCCGCCAGCCATTCGGACGCCTTGGAATAGGCGCGTTTCCACAGCGCGCGGAACGCGCGACCGGAGGATACGATGGGCAGGTAGCTGACATTGTAGGAGGCCGCGATCTCCGACAACTTATAAGGCATGCCCGCGCCGCAAGTGACGCCCGCCACCATGCCCTTGGTCTTTTCCAGAACGCCGTGCAGGATACGCTGCGCGCCGCCCATTTCCCACAGCACGTTGATGTTGATCGCGCCCTTGCCCCCGGCGATCTCATAGGCGCGCTTCACCTGCTCGACCGCGCCATCGATAGCGTAGGCGACCAGTTCCTCATGGCGATCGCGGCGGGTGCGGCCATGGTAGATTTGGGGGATGACGTTACCGAAACTGTCATAGCTGTCGGCATTGACCGCCGATACCGTGCCGATGCCGCCTGCGGCCGCCCAGGCGCCCGAACTGGCATGGTTGGACACGGCAACGCCCTTGCCACCTTCGACCAGTGGCCAGACCTCTCGGCCGCCATAGACGATAGGCTTCAACCCCTTGAACAACGACATCTCCTGCACAAACGGCCCGGCCCCTCGGCCGGGTAAAAAGCGACCCTATAGCAGCTTTGGCTGTCTATGACGAATTTGGCGCGCCCTAGCGCAAAACCATGGGGCTGGCCAGTGCCTCCCCATAAAGGCGTGCATAAGCGTTTACCATGTCGTTTTCGGCATAGTCGCGCGTGGCGCGTGCACGGTTGGCGGCACCGAGCCGGGCGCGCAGGTCATCGTCGCCCGCCAGCGTCCCCAGCGCGGCCGCTAGCCCCTCCTCATCGGCCACGACAAAAGGCCGGTTTTCCGGCGCGACCATATTCGCGACGTCGCCGACATCCATGGACGCCGCCGGGACGCCGGCCGCCATCGCCTCCACCAGCGAAATCGGGAATTGCTCGCTGTCGGAGGACAAAGCGAAAATGTCGAACAGGCCGACGAAGCGCCAGGGGCGGTCCATGAACCCGGCCATATGGATATCGTCCAGCCCAAGCGCGGCGGCCTGCGCCAGGATCGCGTCGCGCTCCGGCCCCTCGCCCACCACCACCAGTTGCAGCCGGTCCTTGTGCGCCGCGACGGCGCGGACGAGGCGCGGGATATTCTTGACCGGCCGCAACCCCGCCAGCGTGCCGACCAGCAGCTTGCCCGGCGTGCGGACGAGGCCGGGAATGGCATCCGCCGATGGCGGAGCGGCATAGCGGGCGACGTCGATGCCGTTGCGAATCAGGTGAACCTTGCCCAACGGCTGCTTCCATACCGACCGCGCAATGGTTTCCAGCCGCACCGACGGCACCACCATGCCATGCGCGCGTTGCAGCCCGAGGCGACGGAAGAGGTTGCGTTTGATTTTCAACCCATCGGTTTCATCGGCGTTGAACCCGTCCTCATGATGGATGAGCGGCGGAAGGCCGGCCGAAGCCCCCGCCAACCGATGGGCCATGACCGCGTCCATCGATCCCCAATTATAGGTCAGGACCAGGTCGAACCCCTTGAGGAAGGCGGTGATGACCTTGTAGCGGGCCACCCCCGGCTTGCCCGCGAAAGACGGTCCATCGGGAAAGTCGACGTCGATACCCGGATCGATTGCGTTCCGCGCGCCCATGGCCGCGGGGTCGGCGCTGACGATGCTGTGCCGCGCCTTGTCGCCCCAGATGTTCATAAGCCGCACGGCGCGCGCTTCCTTGCCGCCCAGGGTGAAGCTGCCATGGACGTGGAGAATATGCGGCCGCTCAACCATGCAGGACGCGGTCCAGCAACCGGTCGATCGCGGCGACGCTTTCCGGCTCGTCCAGCGCCGGAGCATGGCCGACGCCCGGCACCGTCGTCAGTTCGACGCTGTCGCCGATTCCCTCCGCCATGCGCTGCGCCGTGGCGGCGGACAGCAGGTCGGATCGCTCGCCGCGCAGCAACAGGGTAGGGACGCCCTGGAACGCCTGCATGACAGGCCACATGTCGACGCCCGCCTCGCTGCCCATGGCGCGGATCGGTTCGGCGATCTTCATGTCATAATCGAGCACGACGCGCCCGCCGCTGTTCAGGCGATAGAGGCGCTTGGCCATGGCCAGCCATTGTTCCAGATCATAGCCAGGATAGACGTCGCCATTGGCGTCAGCCAGCGCGCGGGCGGCATGAACCCACGTCGGATGCGACTGGCCCACGCCGACATAGGATCGGATGCGCGCCAGCCCACCTTCGTCCAGCACCGGCCCGACATCGTTAAGCAGCGCGCCGGCCAGCCATTCCTTGTGCGTGGCAGCGATCAACATGGTGATAACGCCGCCCAGCGATGTGCCGACCGCAACGAAGCGGGTGATGGCCAAGTCGGCCAGCAACCGGCTGATATCCTGCAAATAGGTCAGCGGGACATAGGTCATCGCGTCCTTGGCATAGGCGCTTTCGGCGCGGCCGCGCATGTCCGGGCAGATCAGCCGCCACTCGCCGGCCAGCCGTCCGGCCAGCGGTTCGAAATCGCGGGCATTGCGGGTCAGCCCCGGCAGGCAGAGCAACGGCGGGCGGCCATCATCGCCCGCGCCCCCGTTCCTGGCATAGTCCCGATAATGGAGCCGCAGCCCGTCGGGTGACCACCAATATCCATCGCTATAGCCGCTCAAGCTTGATCCTTCTGGTGACCTTCCCCCATATCGCCTTATGAACCAGACGCCGCAAGCCGCCATTTATCGCCCCGCCACCGAAATCGACACGCTGATGCCCGACATCGCCGATCCGGTCGCGGCGGCGGACTTTCCGCAGACGATCCTGCGCTACCGCAACGACCGGGCCGCCGCCTCGGTGGGGCTGGACGGCTTGAGCGACGCGGAGTGGATCGCGCATTTCGGTCGTTTTGCACCGTTAGAGGGCAGCCTGCCCCGGCCGCTGGCGCTGCGCTATCATGGCCATCAGTTCCGCCATTATAATCCCGATATCGGCGACGGCCGCGGTTTCGTGTTCGCGCAGCTGCGCGACGACGCGGGCCGCCTGCTCGACCTGGGCACCAAGGGAACGGGCCGCACGCCCCATAGCCGATCGGGCGATGGCCGCCTGACGCTGAAGGGCGGGGTGCGCGAGATTTTGGCGACCGAGATGCTGGAAGCGTTGGGCGTCACCACGTCCAAGACTTTTTCCATCATCGAGACGGGCGAAGCACTGGAGCGCAACGACGAACCATCCCCCACCCGCGGCGCGGCGATGGTGCGGCTGAGCCATTCGCATATCCGCATCGGATCGTTCCAGCGCGCAGCCTTTCACGACGACAAGGCGCTGCTGGCGAAGCTGACCGACTATGCTCTCACCCGCCTTTATGGCGAGACGCCGGGCGATAATCCGCCGGCGCAACTGCTGGGTCGGGTGGTCGAACGCACCGCCGACCTCGCCGCCAGCTATATGGTGGCAGGCTTCGTCCATGGCGTGCTCAACAGCGACAATATCAACGTCACCGGCGAGAGTTTCGACTATGGACCTTGGCGCTTCACCCCGCTGTGGGACACCAATTTCACTGCCGCCTATTTCGACCATCAGGGGCTTTATGCCTTCGGACGGCAGGCCGAGGCGATCCATTGGGATGTCGCGCAACTGGCGGTGTCGCTCCGTCCGCTGGTGGAGGCACCGGCGCTGATCGAGCAACTGGAGCGGTTCCCGGCGCTCTATGGCGAGGCCATGCAACGGCGCTTCTGCTGGCGGCTGGGCGTCGAGGGCGCAGAGCCGGGCGCGATGATCGAGGCGGCCGTGCGCGGCATGATAACGACCAGCACGCCGATCGATCGTTTCTTCCACGACTGGCGCGGCGGCGTACCGCGGGATGGCGCACACTATGGCGATGCCGTCTGGGCACCGTTTCGCGAGGCGATCACGGGCTTTAGCGCCGTGGCCGGCGCAAAGGACCATCCCTATTGGTCGGACGAGGCGCCCTGCTCCATGCATATCGAGGAGGTTGAGGCCATATGGACCGCTATTGACCAGGATGACGACTGGGCACCGCTGCACGCCAAAGTCGCGGCGATCCGGCGGATGGGGGAAGCGCATGGCACACCGCCCGGCCCCATCGCATAAGTACGACAAGTCGAGCGCGCACCCCTCTTCTTTCCTTAACCAATTTCCGCCATAGCATTTGCCAAATGGTCGCGCCGCTTACATCCCATGAACCCGCCACCGGCGCTCTGCTCTGGCAGGGCGAGACGGGCGACGTCGATGCGGAGGTCGCCCGCGCCCGCGCCGCCTGGCCGAAATGGGCGGCGCAGCCCATCGCCTATCGCATCGAAACGCTGCGCCGCTTCGTCAATGTAGTGCGGCGGCAGGAAGACGCGCTGGCGGACCTGATCGCGCGCGAAACCGGCAAGCCATTGTGGGACGCGCGCAATGAAGTTCAGGCGGTAATGGGCAAGGTCGACGTCAGCGTCGCCGCCTATTCCGAATGCACCGGACAGCGTCGACTGGAAGCGGCCTTGGGCGCGCGCCAGTCGGTGCGGCATAAGCCCCACGGCGTCATGGCGGTGCTTGGCCCCTATAATTTCCCCGCGCATTTGCCCAACGGCCATATCATCCCCGCGCTGCTGGCGGGCAACGCGGTGGTGTTCAAGCCGTCGGAAAAGACGCCTGCGGTGGGCGAGATGATGGTCAGGCTCTATCATGAGGCAGGCGTGCCCGTGGATGCGATCCGGCTGTTGCTCGGCGGCCCGGACGCGGGCAAGGCGCTCGGCGCCCATCCCGATGTCGGCGGCATCCTCTTCACCGGATCGGCCCAGACCGGCATCGCGATCAACCGCCAATATGCTGCGCAGCCGTCCAAGATATTGGCGCTGGAAATGGGCGGCAACAACCCGATCATCGTCTGGGACACGCCCGAAATCAACGCCGCCGCGACACTGGTGGTACAGTCGGCTTTCATGAGCAGCGGTCAGCGCTGCACCGCCGCCAGCCGCCTGATCGTGCGCGACAGCATCGCCGACCGGCTGATCGCGGAGGTCAAGAAGCTGGCCGACCGGCTGATCGTCGATCATCCTCATGCCGATCCCACCCCCTATATGGGGCCGGTGATCGACAATCCGACCGCCGACGGACTGACCGAAAGCTTCCTCTATCTGATGAGCAATGGCGGCCGACCGATCAAGCATATGGTCCGGCCGCACAAGGGCTTGCCGTTCCTTAGCCCCGCGATCATAGACGTCACCGCGATGAAGGAGCGGCCCGATGTCGAACTGTTCGGCCCGCTATTGCAGGTTATCCGTGTGGCCGACTTCGGCGACGCGATCGCGGAGGCCAACAACACCCGCTATGGCCTTTCCGCATCGCTGATCGGCGGGTCGCCGGAACAATATAATCAGTTCTGGGCCAATATCCGCGCCGGCGTGGTCAACTGGAACCGGCCGACCAATGGCGCGTCCTCCTCCGCGCCGTTCGGCGGCACCGGCATATCGGGCAACCACCGCCCCAGCGCCTATTATGCCGCGGATTATTGCGCCTATCCGGTGGTGTCGGCGGAAATCGAAACGCCCCGCGCCTCGATCGGCGTCGGCCTCAAGGACATTGACGTCAGCGTCATGGGCGATTGAGCGGCCAAATATTTCCCCAAAACATTTCCTAGTCCCCGCCATACCCATTCTGAATTGAACTTTGGCGGCGCTTTCGCCATCTGGCCAACATGGCTGACAAAGCAACTTCGACAGTCCAGTTGGTGGGCGCGGGACCGGGCGACCCGGATCTGTTGACCATCAAGGCAGCGCGCCTGATCGCGCAAGCAGACGTTATCGTACATGACGGACTGGTGTCGGACGCGATACTGGCGCTCGCTTCCCCCCATGCCGATCTGATTTCCGTCGCCAAGCAGCGCAGCCGCCATTCCATGCCGCAGGAGGCGATCAACGCCCTGTTGGTGGACCTGGCGCGCGAAGGCCGCAACGTCGTGCGCCTGAAGGGTGGCGATCCGTTCATCTTCGGCCGCGGCGGCGAGGAAGTCGATGCCTGCCGCGCCGCTGGCGTGCCGGTCGAAGTCGTGCCGGGCATCAGCGCCGCGATCGGCAGCGCGGCTATGGCGCAATTGCCGCTCACCCATCGCGATGCGTCGAGCGCGGTCAGCTTCGTCGCAGGTCAGTGCAAGGGGCTGACCGACCAGGATTGGTCGGGCCTGGCGGGCCAGGGGCGCACGCTCGTCATTTACATGGGCGTGGCCACGGCCAACGCCATCGCCGACAAACTGATGGCTGACGGTGTGTCCCCTGCGATCCCGGTCGCGGTGCTGGAAAATGGCACGCGCACCGATATGCGGACGCTGCGCACCTTGCTTGCCGATCTGGGCGACATGGTGGCGCGCGAGAATGTGGTCAGCCCGGCCCTGATCGTGGTCGGCGACGTGGCGGCCAATGCGCTGGCGCAAGATGTGCTGGCGGACTGGACCGCCAAAGGGGAGATTATTTCGGAGATGCGTTCGTGAAGATATTGACCGGCAACGATCTTGTGAGCGGCGACGTCATCTGGTGGGCAGGCGACGGCTGGTCGCGCCAGGTCGGCGACAGCGCCGATGTGGGCGAACGCGGCGACGACCTTGCCCGGACCGAGGAAGCCGCGCTGCGCGTGGTCGGCGCCTATGTCATCGACGCGACCGTCTCTGACGATGGCGTGCGCCCGGCCCATATCAAGGACCGCATCCGCGCGCTGGGTCCCACCGTGCGTCCCGACCTGATGCTGAAACCGAACGACGCCGATGCCGGCAACTGGGTGATCTGAACCATGTATCGCTACGACAGCTACGACCAGTCCATCGTCGACGCCCGCGTCGAGGAATTTCGTGACCAGGTACAACGCCGCCTGACTGGCGCACTGACTGAGGACCAGTTCAAGCCATTGCGGCTTATGAACGGCCTCTATCTGCAACTCCATGCCTATATGCTGCGCGTCGCCATCCCCTATGGCACACTGAGCGGCAAGCAGATGCGCAAGCTGGGCGAGATCGCGGCCAAGTATGACAAGGGCTATGGCCATTTCACCACGCGCCAGAACCTGCAATATAACTGGATCAAGCTGGCCGATGCGCCCGACATCCTGGCCGAACTGGCGACCGTCGAAATGCACGCGATCCAGACCAGCGGCAATTGCATCCGCAACATCAGTTCCGACCAATATGCCGGCGTTTCCGCCGACGAGGTGGCGGACCCCCGCCCCTGGGCCGAATTGCTGCGCCAATGGTCCAGCTTCCACCCCGAATTCACCTATCTGCCGCGCAAGTTCAAGATTTGCGTGATCGCCGGCGACGATGATCGCGCCGCGATGAAGCTGCACGATATCGGCCTAAAGCTGGTCGAGCGCGACGGCAAGATCGGCGCGGAAGTCTATGCCGGTGGTGGCATGGGGCGCACGCCGATGGTTGCGCCGCTTATCAATGACTTCATGCCCGAAGATGAGATTATTTCTTATCTGGAGGCCTGCCTGCGCGTGTACAACCGCTATGGCCGCCGCGACAACAAGTATAAGGCGCGGATCAAGATCCTGGTTCATGAGATCGGCGTCGAAGAATATAAGCGCCAAGTCGAGGAAGAGTTTGCGCATATGCGGACGCTTGGCCTCAACCCGCCGGTCGAGGAACTGGACCGCATCCGCGCCTTCTTCGCGCCGCCCGCCTACGACACCGGCCTGTCCGAAGATATCGACCGCGCCGACCCGGCTTTCGCTTTGTGGGTCGATCGTCAGGTCGCCGCGCACAAGGTGCCCGGCTATGCGATCGTCAATATCAGCCTGAAGCCGCTGACCGGCATCCCCGGTGACGCGTCGGCAGAGCAGATCGAACTGGTCGCGACACTGGCCGAGCAATATTCGCTCGACGAACTGCGCGTCACCCATGCGCAGAATCTGGTCCTGCCCCATGTGAAGAAGGCGGACCTCTACGCCATCTGGCAAAAGCTGGAAGAGGCCGGGCTGGCCGAGGCCAATCTCGACCTCATCACTGATATCATCGCCTGCCCCGGCCTGGACTATTGCGCGCTCGCCAACGCCCGCTCGATCCCGCTGGCGCAAAAGATCGCGCAGCGGTTCGCCGCAGCGGAGCGTCAGGCGGAACTGGGCGAACTGAAGGTCAAGATTTCGGGCTGCATCAATGCCTGCGGCCATCATCATGCCGGCCATATCGGCATATTGGGCGTCGACCGGCGCGGGGTGGAGAATTTCCAGTTATCGCTAGGCGGATCGGGCGCGGAGGATACGTCGCTGGGCCAGATCACCGGCCCCGGTTTCTCGGAGGACGGCGTGGTCGACGCGATCGAAAAGGTCACCGACCTCTATCTGGCAGAGCGGGAGAGCGGAGAACGCTTCCTCGACACCTATCGCCGTCTCGGCATGAAGCCCTTCAAGGAGGCTATCTATGGTTGAGTTCCTGTCCTTCCGCGATGGAGAAGCCACGCAGGAACCCTCCGTCACGGTCGAAGCCTTCACCGGCCAGACCAACTCGACCGCCGTTCGGATCGAGGCGGGTGAGGATGCGCGTGAATTGCTGCCGCATCTTGATCGGCTGTCGCTGGTTGAGGTGAATTTCCCGGCTTATGGCGACGGGCGCGGCTATTCCGCGGCACGTATCCTGCGGGAATCGGGCTATCAGGGTGAATTGCGCGCGGTGGGCGACGTGCTGGTCGACCAGATCGTCGCCATGCGCCGCTGCGGTTTCGACAGTTTCCATCCCGCCAAGCCGCTGGACGACGACGCCGTCGATCGCGCGCTCAATCGCTATGCCGACGTCTATCAAAAGGCGATCGATGGCCGTACCCCGGTTTGGGCGAAACGGCACCCGGAGACGACCAATGGCTGAACCTGCCCGTCAGATCGACCTGATCGACGCCCGCCCCGCCTTTACCCAGGCACAGGCCGACGCGCTCAACGCGCGGTTCGAGGGCGTCGACACGATCACCATGCTCAAGACCGTGTTTGCAGAAGGGCTTGCCGGCAACGTCGCCGTCGTTTCTTCCTTCGGCACGGAAAGCGCGGTGCTGCTCGATCTGGTGGCGAAGGCTGACCCGACCGTCCCGGTGATCTTTGTCGATACGCTCAAAATGTTCGCCGAGACGCTCAACTATCGCGACACGCTCATCAAGCGGATGGGCTTTACCGACAGCCGCACGGTCGCGCCGATCGCAGACGTCATCGCAAAGAAGGATGAGACGGGGCTGCGCTGGTCCTACGACCCCGACGGCTGCTGCGAAATCCGCAAGGTCGAGCCGATGAAGCGCGCCAAGGACGGCCTGGACGCCTGGATTTCGGGCCGCAAGGCGTTCCAATCTGTCACGCGCCAGAACCTGCCCCGGTTCGAGGTAGAGGACTGCCGCCTGAAGCTCAACCCGCTGGGCGACTGGAACAAGGCCGAGTTGGAGGCCTATTTCGAGGCCGAGAATCTGCCCCGCCATCCGCTGGAAGCGCAGGGCTATCTGTCGATCGGCTGCGAACCCTGCACGTCCAAGGTGATGCCGGGCGAAGACCCGCGCGCGGGCCGCTGGCGCGGCTGGGACAAGGTGGAATGCGGCATCCATTCGCCGGTCACTCCGATCCCGGTTATCGATCCCGAAGATCCGGCCAACCAGCCGGTCTTCTGATCGACCCCGTCCAAACATAGGTCGGGAGCGTGCGCCTTGCATGATGGCGTACTCTCCCTCCGCCGCATTTTGCCCCCTAACAATCGTCGCGCGCCATCCCCATATGCCTATAACGGCATAGGACCGGGGCGGCCTCGCTTCGACCTGAACCCTTATGTCGGTCGAACCTGGGTTCGATGATTTTCCAAAAGGCTGGAAACACCTGCACCGCATCGGTCGATCGACCCGATGCGCGTCCGATGGAGTACGCCCTGCATGATCGCCTATCTCATCCTCGTCCATCGCTTTCCCGAGCAATTCAAGCGCATGTTCCAGGCCATCTATGTGCCGGGCAACCAATATCTGATCCATGTCGATCAGCGGTCAGGGCCAGATATGACGGCCGATATCGCCGCCTTCCTCAACCCCTATATCAATGTCGCCATGTTGCCTTCGCGCAAGATGCTGTGGGGCGGCTACAGTCTGGTCGACGCTGAATTGCGCGGCATGGCCAAGCTGTTGGAGATGAATGCGGACTGGCGCTATTTCATCAACCTGAGCGGCCAGGATTTTCCGCTAAAATCGCAGGCCTATATCGCCGACTACCTGGCCAGCCATGACGGCACGGAGTTCATCCGCAACGTCCCCCAGCAGGCTGTCCGCCCCGACACGATGAATCGCCTCAGCCATTATTTCGTCGAAGCCTTCAACCGCATCGTGCGGACCGGCGTGCGACGCCGTGCGATGAGCGGGATCACCCCCTATATCGGTACGCAATGGAAGGCGGTCACGCGCGAATTTTGCGCCTTTGCCTGTCACAATCCTGCCGCGCGGCGCTTCAAGCAATTTTATCGCCGGACGCTCATCGCCGATGAAGGCTTTTTCCAGACGCTGATGATGAACGCCTTTCCCGGCGGCAAGGTGGTCAATGACGACCTGCGCACGATCGACTGGATTCCTGATGGCGACATCAAGCTGCGCCCCCGCACCTTCGTCACCCGCGACGCGCTGCGACTGACGCTCAGCCCCGACCTGTTCGCGCGCAAATTCGATGCGCAGGAGGACAGCCATATCCTCGACCTGCTCGAAGCGCATCTCTTGACGCCCGCCGCCAATACGCTGCCTGCGCCCGGCGAACCCCACGCAACATTGTTACAAGCCTCTGGACGGATCGCCTCGCCGGCTTAAGAGTCTCCTTTATCGAGAGATAAGGGAGTAACCCATGGACCGTCGCGCTTTCCTGTTTTCCACTGGTGCCGTCGCGCTCGCCGCCGCTGCCCCGCGCGCTCTGGCGCAGGGTAGCGACGACGCGCGCCTCTCCGCCGCCTTCTCCGCCATTTTCGAGCGGCAACTGGACCTGTCACCCAGCTTCGTCACGAGCCTGGGCCTCGACAAGGGCGCGCGTGCGGGGGCCAAGAGCCAGCTCGACGACAATAGCAAGTCGGCGATGCTGAAAAAGCTGGCCGCTACCCAGGCCGCGATCAAGGAACTGGACAGCTATAAGACCGCCAGCCTGTCCGATGCGCAGCGGCTCAACCTTGACGTCATCCTCTATGCGCTGGACCAGCAGACCGTCGCCCCGGCCAAATTCGGCTTCAACAGCGCGGTGCGCCCCTATCGGATATTCCAGCAGGGCGGCAGTTATTTCTCGACGCCCGATTTCCTCAACACCGCCCACACCATCAACGCAGCCTCCGATGGCGATGCCTATGTCGCGCGGCTGGACGCCTTCGCCCGCAACCTGCGCACTGACACGGCGCTCCAGCGGGACGAGGCGGCGCGCGGCTATCTGGCACCGGGCTGGTCGCTGGACCTGACGCTGGGTCAGATGAAGAAATTGCGCGCGCAACCGGCCGCTGACAGTTCCATGGTGCAGTCGCTGGTCAAGCGCGCCGCGGCCAAGGGCATTGTGGGCGACTGGCACGCGCAGGCGGCAGCGGTGGTGGAAAAATCCATCTATCCCGCACTGGACGATCAGATCGCCGCGATCGAGGCTTTGAAGAACAAGACCGCGGCCGGCGACGGCGTGTGGCGCACCCCGCGCGGTGACGAAATCTACGCCGCTGCGCTCAAGAGCGCGACCACGACCGACCTGTCCGCCGACCAGATCCACGCCATGGGGCGGGAACAAGTGGCCGATATCAGCGCGCAGCTCGACGCCATTCTGAAGGGTGCGGGCTATGCCAAGGGCATGATCGGCGAGCGGCTGGCCGCGCTGAATGCCGAACCGTCGCAGCTTTATGCCGATAGCGCCGAGGGGCGTTTGGCGCTGCTGGCCCAGCTCAACCGCGATGTCGACGCGATGAAAGCCAAACTTCCCAAGGCCTTCACCACCATTCCTGACACCGCGCTGGAAATTCGCGCGGTGCCGGTTGAGATTCAGGATGGCGCGTCCAACGGCTATTATAACCGCGCCGCGCTCGACGGGTCGCGCCCTGCCATTTATTTCATCAACCTGAAAGACGTCGGCGACTGGCCGAAATATGGCCTGCCGGCACTGACCTATCATGAAGGCGTGCCGGGCCATCATCTCCAGATCTCGACCGCGCAGACGGCGGGCGATATCCCGATGCTGCGCAAGACCGCGTTCATGAGCGCCTATAGCGAGGGTTGGGCGCTCTATGCCGAGCAGTTGGCGGACGAACTGGGCGGTTATGCGACGCCGCTCGATCGCGCCGGTTATCTCCAGTCTTTCCTGTTCCGCGCGGCGCGGTTGGTGGTCGATACCGGTATCCATGCGAAGAAATGGGATGTGAAGCAGGCAACCGATTATATGGTGGAGAAGACTGGCTTCGCCCGCCCGCGTTGCCAGCGGGAGGTCGAGCGCTATTGCACCCAGCCGGGCCAGGCGACCAGCTACAAGGTCGGTCATGGCGTCTGGACCAAGGCCCGCGCCGATGCCCAGGCAACGCAGGGTAAGGCGTTCGATCTCAAGCAGTTCCACGCCATCCTTGAGGAAGGCGCGATGCCACTGTCGATGCTGGAGAAACGGGTCGCCGCGCGGGCGAGGGGATAGCATATTCCGTTTGTTTCGAGCGAAGGTGAGAAACGGGAAGCGCGGTGTCGTTCGCTTCTCGACTTCGCTCGAAGCGAACGGACCTAGTTAGCGGGATTCGTAATCCAAATCCTGATAACTATCGTCCGCAACGTCCGAGAATCGCGTGATCTTCGCATCGAACTTCATGCGGATGCGGCCGGTGGAGCCGTGGCGCTGCTTGGCGATAATCACTTCGGCGAGGCCGTAGATCCGCTCCATATTTTCTTTCCATGTCGCATAAGCCGCCTCGTCGTCGGGCTTGGGCTCCTTGGCGGCTTCGTAGTAATCCTCGCGGAACACGAACCACACCATGTCCGCGTCCTGCTCGATCGAGCCGGATTCACGCAAGTCGGACAGTTGCGGGCGCTTGTCCTCACGCTGTTCGACCGCACGGCTGAGCTGCGAGAGCGCCAGCACCGGGACATGCAATTCCTTCGCCAACGTCTTCAAACCACGCGAAATTTCCGAAATTTCGTTGACGCGATTTTCGTTGCCGCGGCCAGTGCCCTGGAGCAGTTGGAGATAATCGACGACTATGAAGCCGATATCGTGGCGACGCTTCAAACGCCGCGCGCGGGTACGCAGCGCGGCGATGGTCAGGCCCGGCGTGTCATCAATGAACAGCGGCAATTCCTGCAACTCCCGTGCGGCGCGCGACAGGTTCTGGAAGTCCGCCCGGCTGATCTTGCCCATGCGCAGCGCTTCACCGCTGATGCCCGACTGTTCGGCCAATACGCGGGTGGCGAGCTGGTCCGCCGACATTTCGAGGCTGAAGAAGGCGGTCTTGGCCCCCATATTCTTTTCGGCCGGAATACCGTCGGCATTGTCGCGCAGCCAGCGGGACGCGGCGTTGTACGCGATGTTGGTCGCCAAAGAGGTCTTGCCCATGCCCGGTCGCCCGGCCAGGATCATCAAATCGGAATTGTGCAGACCACCGATCTTGGCGTTCAGGCTGTTGATGCCGGTGGTGATCCCTGACACATGGCCGCCGCTGTTGAGCGCGCGTTCCGCCACCTGCACCGCCGCGGTGGAGGCCATGAGGAAGCTCTTGACCGAACCGCCCTCACCCTCGCCCTCCGACACTTTGTAGAGTGCGACTTCGGCCGCCTCGATCTGCTCGCGCGGGTTGACCGACTCGCTAGTATCCAGCGCATTTTCAACCAGTTCGCGGCCGACAGCGACTAGTTCCCGCAGCAGCGCCAGGTCATAGATCTGGGTCGCGAAATCGCGCGCGCCGATCAGCGCCGCGCCATTGCCGGTCAGTTGCGCCAGATAGCCCGCCCCGCCCAGCTCCTTCAAGGCCGGGTCCATGTCCAGCATGGGCTTGAGCGTCACCGGATTGGCGATCATGTCCTTGTCCAGCAGGCGCATGATCGCGTCGTAGATGCGGCCGTGCAGCGGTTCGAAAAAATGTTCAGCCTTGATCTTGAGCTGCACATCCTCGGCAATGCGGTTGTCGATCATGATCGCGCCCAGCAGAGCGGCTTCGGCCTCCACATTGCGCGGCAATTCGTTGCCGGCATTTTCGGCGGGATTGATTTTCAGCAGTTCGACCATGGCCTCTCTTTCCTCTGCGCGCGCGCACGGCGCAAGGGCCAAGGCGGAAACCATCTGTGGATAAGTCGCGCTTGCTTTTCGCCGCGCGCCGCCGCACTGACTATCCGCTTCACCATGGCCGATCCGCGCATCATAGACATCCAGCTGGACCAGCGCACGATCCTGTGGCGCAACGCCGACGTGGAGCAGGAACGGCGCATCGCGATCTTCGACCTGCTGGAGGATAATCACTTCGCGCCGCAGCGGGTTCATGCCGATGGCTATGCCGGCCCCTACAAGGTCGTGCTGCGGGTCGAGGACGGACGGCTGGTGATAGAGATCAACCGGAAGGACGATACGCCGCTGGAGGCGATCATCCTGGGCCTGGGCCGGTTCCGCCGCCCGATCCGCGAATATTTCGCCATTTGCGACAGCTATTATCAGGCGATCAGCAACGCATCCCCGCAGCAGATCGAGACGGTGGACATGGCCCGGCGCGCCATCCACAATGACGCAGCGGAGATGCTGAAGGAGCGGCTGGAGGGCAAGATCGAAGTCGATTTCGATACCGCGCGCCGGCTGTTCACGCTGATCTGCGTGCTGCATATCAAGGGGTAGGACGATCAGGGTTGTGACTTTGGGGGGCCTGCTGGTCCGCATCGGTGCGGGGCTGGCGGTGGTCGCGGCGCTGGCGCTGGGGCTATGGCTTTATGCCCGCGCCTGGGCACCCAGTCGCGACCAATATCCCGTTCAAGGGGTTAGCATCAGCGCCGACAATGGTCCTGTCGATTGGGGCACGCTGGCGGCGCAGGGCGCGGACTTCGCCTATATCCGCGCCGCCGATGCGGCCGACCGGCGCGACCCCGGCTTTGCCGCCAACTGGCGCGCCGCGCGTATCGCCGGGCTACGCTATGGCGCGCTGCTGGAGTTCACGCCCTGCCGCCTCGCGATGGACCAGGCGACCCGCTATATGACCACCGTGCCGCGCGACAATGCCGCGCTGCCGCCGGTCATCCGCCTTGCCTTCTCCCCCGCCTGCACGGCGCGGCCAAACCGCGACCTGCTATTGTCGGAACTCAATACGCTGGTGAACCTGATCGAGGGTCATGCCGGCAAGACGGTCCTGCTCAACGTGACCGAGGATTTCGACAAGGCCTATGACATAGGGTCCGGCATCAACCGGACTTTGTGGCTGGACGGTAATTTCTTCCCGCCAGACTATGCGACCAAACCATGGGTGATGTGGACAGCCAGCGACATGCGACATATCGACGGCGTCGATGGTCCGGTCCGGTGGAATGTGGTGGCGCCCTGATGCACGATGAACAGCGAGTTGGACAGTTGATCGAGGCTGCGCGGAATGCGATGGCCCATGCTCATGCGCCCTATAGCCGCTTTGCCGTGGGCGCGGCGGTGCGGCTGACCGATGGCAGCATCGTCACCGGCTGCAACTTCGAAAATGCGAGCTACGGCCTTTCGCTCTGCGCCGAAACGGTCGCGCTGGCCACCGTCAACGCGCAGGGTCGTTTCGCTGACGTAACGGAAATCGCCGTGGTCGGCGGCGCGATGGATGGAGGGGAAGAGGCGCTCGTCACCCCCTGCGGCCGGTGCCGCCAGATCATGAACGAGGCCGAACAGATGGCGGGCCGCACGCTCGCCATCTACTGCGCCACGCCCAGCGGCGACCGCATCCTCGACCTCACGGTCGCAGACCTCCTCCCCCATGCTTTCGGTCCGGCGGACCTTGGCATCGGCCCTACGAAAAAGAGCTGACACGATATGGCCATTCTTTCCGACAAATGGATTCGCGAACAGGCATTGGCGACCAACATGATCGAGCCGTTTGTGGAGAGCCAGCGGCGCGAAGGCTGCATCAGCTATGGCCTGTCCTCCTATGGCTATGACGCGCGGGTGGCGGACGAGTTCAAGATCTTCACCAATGTCGACAGCACGATCGTCGACCCGAAGGATTTCGACCCCAAGAATTTCGTCGATCGCCAGACCGACTGCTGCATTATCCCGCCCAACAGCTTTGCGCTGGCCCGCACGGTCGAATATTTCCGCGTGCCGCGCGACGTGCTGGTCATTTGCCTGGGCAAATCGACCTATGCGCGGTGCGGCATCATCGTGAACGTCACGCCGCTCGAACCGGGCTGGGAGGGGCATGTGACGCTGGAATTTTCCAACACCACACCGCTGCCCGCGAAAATCTATGCCAATGAAGGCGCCTGCCAGTTCCTGTTCCTCCAGGGCAACGAACCGTGCGAGGTCAGCTATGCCGACCGCGCGGGCAAATATATGGGCCAGCAGGGCGTGACATTGCCCCGCCTGTGATGCGACACTCCACGCCATGAACTTTTGGCGCAGGGCAAAGCGCGGCACGCCGCCGCCCGATATCGGCGACCGGCGCGTCTATGCGATCGGTGACGTGCATGGCTGCGCCGACCTGCTCGACGCGCTGCTGACGATGATCGCGCAGGACGACAAGGACCGTCTGCGCAAGCCGATCAGTCTGATCCTGCTGGGCGACCTGGTGGATCGCGGCCCGCAATCCCGCGCTGTGGTGGAAACGGTGATGGCGCTGACGGGGTCGGGCGGCGATGTCCGCTGCCTCAAGGGCAATCATGAGGAAGCCTTTATCCTCGCCGCGCGCGGCGACCTGCGCGCCCTGCCCCTGTTCCGGCGCATGGAGGGCGAGGCGACCCTGGCCAGCTATGGCCTGGACCCTGCCCTGTTCCGCGTCATGACCGATGCCGAACTGGCAGACTGGATGGAAAGCCATGTGCCGCGCGCCCATGTCGATTTTTTGGATGCCCTGCCCGACAGTATCGCGATCGGCGACTATCTGTTCGTCCATGCCGGCATCCGCCCTGGCGTGCCGATCGACGATCAGATGCCGGCTGACCTGCGCTGGATCAGGCAGGAATTTCTGGCGCATCGCGGCCGTCATCCCAGCATGATCGTCCATGGCCACAGCATCAGCGAGGATGTGGACGAACAGGCCGGCCGGATCGGCATCGACACGGGCGCCTTTCTGTCCGGCCGCCTGACCGCGCTGGGGCTGGAAGGGACAAGCCGCTGGACACTCCAGACCGGGCCATGACCTGTGCTGTCCAGGCGACAATATTGGACGGACGTCACATTTTGTGAAAATTCGATAGCGGTGCAGCCGTCATCCTTCGTTGGAAGGGGGTGGAACGGCAGGGAATGCCGCTACATTCAGGGGAACAGACAATGCATATTCGCCATGCCGTGGCGGGGATAGCCCTCGCCATCTGCCTCGTCTCGCCTACGCAAATCCTGGCGGCCGCTACGCCGGATGCCACGCTGATCCAGCGCCACAAATTCGACATCCATGTCCAGCCGCTCAGCAGCGCGCTACGCGAATTGTCAGCCCAATCGGGCGTGCGCATTCTCTTCCCTTATGACGAGGTCGCCGCGATCCGTAGCCGCCGCATCCAGGGCTGGCTGTCGACCCAGGATGCGCTGGCCCGGTTGCTGGCCGGCACCGAATTGACATCCACCCCAGCGGGCGCAGGCGTGATCGCACTGGCCGCCCCCGCCAATCGCAGCGCCGCGCGCCGTAATCCACTGGCGCTGCAATATGCGCAGGCCAGCCTGCCGGGCACCGGCGCGCAGGCCATGGCGATGGCCCCCGCCCCCGAACCGATCGAGGATGCGACGCCGATCATCGTCACCGGCACGCGCACGACCAACCGCACCGTCGCCGAAAGCCTGGCACCGATCGACGTGTTGGGCGCGAAGGATCTGGAAACGAGCGGCAAACAGTCGGTGCGCGATCTGCTCGGCACGCTGGTCCCCTCGATCAACGTGTCCAACAATGGCGCGGGCGCCAGCTGGGCGGTGCGCACCCTGTCGCTGCGCGGGCTGGGCGGCGACCAGTTGCTGGTGCTGGTGAACGGCAAGCGTCGCCACAATACTGCGACGCTGTTCATCAACGGATCGGTCCAGAACGGCCAGTCGCCGCCGGACCTGGACCTGATCGCCGGTAACGCGATCCAGCGAATCGAAGTGCTGCGCGATGGCGCGTCGGCGCAATATGGATCGGATGCGATCGCGGGCGTCGTCAATATTATCCTGAAGAACGACACATCGGGTGGCGCGGCGCTGACCCTGGGCAGCACGGCCGACAATGGCGGCTGGCAGGGGCGCTGGCAGGTCGACAAGGGCTTCGCCCTGGGTCAGGACGGTGGTTACATCCACCTGTCGGCCGATGGCGTGCTTCAGGACAATACGATCACGAAGAGCAGCCCGATCACCGGGCAATTTTATCCGACCGGCGACCCGCGCAACGCCAATCCCAATCGCATCCGCGCCAAATATGGCCAGCCACAGGTGATCGGCGGCAATCTGGGCTATGATGCGATGATGCCGGTGGGCGACAGCCTCGAACTCTACAGTTTCGGCACCTATTCCAAGCGTCATGCCGCCGGTTGGCTGACCTATCGCACGCCGCAGGCTGCCAATAATATTCTGGAAATCTATCCTGAAGGCTATATCCCGCGCATCCACGTTTATGACGAGGATTTTCAGGTCGCAGGCGGCCTCCGCGGCGAAGTGGGCGGCGGCGTCCATTTCGACCTCAGCACCAGCTACGGGCAGGATGAGGTCAAATATTCTCAGACCACCTCGCTCAATCCCTCGCTTGGACCGGCAAGCCCGACCCGTTTCTACCTCGGCAAGCTGCGCTCCGACGAATGGGTCAGCAACCTGGACCTCAGCAAGGAATTCGACATCGGCCTGGCGGGGCCGCTCTCGGTCGCGGTGGGTGGCGAATATAAGAAGAACAAGTTCGTCATCAGCCCCGGCGATCCGGTGTCCTACATCAATGGCGGCTATATCTTCCCGGCTGGCGGCTGGCGTGGCGGCACCTTTGCCAGCGGCATCGGATCGCAGGGGGTCATCGGCTTCACGCCCGAAGGATCGGGCAGCTGGAGCCGCGACAATTGGAGCGCCTACGCCAATATCGAAGGCAAGATCATCGAAGGCGTCGAATTCGGTCTGGCCGGGCGGCATGAGGATTATTCCGACTTCGGCACCACCGATACGGGCAAGGCGTCGCTGCGCATCGAACCCGTCAGGGGCATCGCCATCCGTGGCACGGCCAGCACCGGCTTCCGCGCGCCCACGCTCCAGCAGCAGCATTATAATTCGTCCAGCACGATCGGCGTGGTCATCGACGGGGTCAGTCAGTTGCGCCCGGTGGTCGCGCTGCCGGTCGATAGCGCCGCGGCGCAGGCGCTCGGCGCCGTGGCGCTCAAGCCCGAAAAATCGACCAGTTTCTCGGCGGGTCTGGTGCTGACGCCCCTGCCCAACTTCAACCTCACCGTCGACGCCTACCAGATCAAGGTGAAGGACCGCATATTGCTCAGCGGCACCCTGTCGGGCGCAGCCGTCGTCAATATCCTGAACGCCAATGGCTATGCCGGCAATTTCGGCGCGCTCATCTTCTCCAACGCAGCGGACACGCGGACCCGCGGCCTGGATATCGTCGCCACCCATCGCGCCAATCTGGGCGGCCTTGGCAATCTGACCAGTTCGCTGTCGGCCAATTTCAACAAGACCATCTTCACCCATATCGATCCCCCGCCAACGGGTGGCAGCGGCGTCTCCTTCGTCGCGCGCGACCGCCAAGGGGACCTCAGCGAAGGTACGCCGCGCAACAAGTTCATCGCCAACTTCCTCTGGGAAACCGGCGCATTCAACGCCAATCTGCGCGCTACCCGCTTTGGCAAGGTCACGCAGCGCGCGGCGTTGCCGGTGCTGCATACCGCCGACTGGATGTCCTGCTCGGCAGTGTCGGCGACCTGCACGTCGGGCTTTGCCGACGAGGAGCTGAAGCCCAAGACGATCCTCGATCTTGAACTCGGCCACAAGCTGGCCAAGGGCGTCAAGCTGTCCATCGGCGCGAACAATCTGCTCAACACCTATCCTAATAAGCTCAAGCCGGTGAACCAGCTCGCCGGCAGCCTTTACAATGGCTACGCCCCCTATGGCATCAGCGGCGGCTTCTATTATGGCCGGTTCAACCTGGAGTTCTAATATGACGAAGACAGCAGGATTGAACCGGCGCGAGGCGATTGCGACGGGCGGGATCGGTTTGCTCGCGGCGGGCAGCGCAGGGTCGATAGCGCAATCGGGGGGGACGCAAAGCCCCGGCGCCCCCGCCGCCGGCAAGGAGACGATGGTGACGGTCGAAGACTGTACCAACGTCGCCCTGGCGCTGTCGCCCGATGGCAAGCGCATAGCCTTCGACCTGCTGGGCATATTGTGGACCCTGCCGGTCGGGGGCGGGCCGTTGAAGCGGCTCACCGGCGACTTCGACGATCTGGCCCAGCCCGACTGGTCGCCCGACGGAAGCCGCATCGCCTTCCAATCCTATCGCACCGGCCATTTCCACATCTGGTCGATCGCGGCGGACGGTGGCGAGCTGCGCCAGCACACGGACGGCCTGCTGGACGATCGCGAACCGCGCTGGTCGCCCGATGGCAAGACGATCGCCTTTTCCAGCGACCGGGCGGACGGCCGCTACGCGATCTACCTGCTCGACGTTGCCAGCGGCCAGGTCACGCCTTTGTCGAAGGGCACGACCAACGACAGCGAACCGGCCTGGTCGCCCGACGGCAAGCGCGTCGCCTATGTCGCGGGCGGAACGAAGCTGGTCGCGGTCGATATCGCCAGCGGGGCGGTGACGGAGGTGGCGTCCGTCACGCCATCGGCAGACCGGTTCAACCCGTCGGCCATCATGGCCCCCGCCTTCGCGCCCAATGGTGCCATCGCCTATACCCGCGTCCAGCCCGGATCGATGACGCTGGTCATGGACGGCAAGGATGCGGTGGTGGGCGAGGATCTCTATCCCTTCCGCCCCGCCTTCGCCAAGGACGGCGCGATCCTTTATGGGTCCGATGGCAAGCTGCGCAGTCTGAAGGCTGGCAAGGCGAGCGTCATCCCCTTCCAGACGCAAGTCCCGGTCACCACGCCCAGCTATCGCAAGAAGACCCGCGACTTCACCTCCACCGCGCCAAAGCCGGTGGTCGGCATCGCTGCGCCCATGCTCTCGCCCGATGGCAGGAGCATCGTGTTCGCCGCGCTCAACGACCTTTATGTCATGGTAGTCGGCGGTGCGCCCAAAAGGATCGTCGGCGACGGCTTCCATAAATGCGATCCCGCCTGGTCGCCCGATGGCAAGACCATCGCTTATTCGTCCGACCGCGGCGGCACGCTCGACCTGTGGCTGCATGACGTCGTCACAGGCAAGGAGCGCCAGCTCACCAACATCCCCGACAAGGCGGTCGCCTGGGGCAGTTGGTCGCAGGACGGCAAGATGATCGCATTCCTCGACCAGGACGGCGCACTGCACACGGTCGATGTCGCGACCGGCACCGTCACCAAGCGGTTCGATGCGCTCTGGGAGCCGGGCCGTCCCAGCTTCGGTCCCGATGGCAAGACCATCGCCTATGCCGCCTTCAAGCCCGTCACCGGCCGCTATCGCGAAGGTGCCAGCCAGATACTGACCGTCGATCTGGCTACCGGCAAGGGCACTTACCGCCCAGTGTTCGAGGGCAAGTCGCTTGGCACCCGCGGGCATGATGGCCCGATCTGGTCGCCCGACGGCAAAAGTATGGCGTTCGTCTTCGCCAGCACGCTCTGGGTCGCGCCGGTCGCGCCGGACGGCAGCTTTACCGCCGCGCCCAAGCAGATCAGCACCGAAGTCACCGACGCGCCAAGCTGGAGCGGCGATGGCAGCAAATTGCTCTATCTCAGCAACGGCAAGCTGCGCATCGTAGCCGCCAACGGCGACGCGGCGCAGACCGTGCCCTGTCGGCTCAGTTGGGCCAATGCCAAGCCTGCGGGTCGCACCATCATACGGGCTGGCAAGGTCTGGGACGCCCTCTCCGCCGATTATAAGACGCAAGTCGATGTCGTGCTGGACGGCAATGTCATCAGCGCCGTCACGCCGCGCGGCGCGGGTGCATCCGACGCCAACGCCAAGATTATCGATGCGCCCGACCTTACCCTGATGCCGGGCCTGATCGACATGCATACCCACCGGCAGATGGCGGGTTATGGCTATGGCGACCGGATGGGCCGGCTTTGGCTGACGATGGGGATCACCGCGACCCGATCGCCCGGTTGCCCCGCCTATCATATGGTCGAGGACCGGGAGGCGATCCAGAGCGGCAAGCGCATCGCCGCGCGCCACTATGCTACCGGTGAGGCGATCGACGGCGGGCGCATCTTCTATAATTTCATGCGCCCCGTGACTGAAAAGGGGCAGATGGCGCTGGAACTGGAGCGCGCCCAGGCGCTCGATTATGACATGGTCAAAACCTATGTCCGTCTGCGCCACGACACGCAGAAGGAGGTGGTCGACGCCTCTCACAAGATGGGGATGCACCTGTCGTCCCATTATCATTATCCCGCCCTGCACAGCGGCATGGATTGCATGGAGCATACCGGCGCGACCAACCGCTATGGCTATTCGCGCACCATCACCTCGCTGGGCGGCGGCTATCATGACGTCAACGACCTGTTCGCGGCAGCCAAGGCGGGGCGCACACCGACCCTGTTTGCGGCTACGTCCCTGTTGGGGCTGGACGACGGCTTTACGCGCGATCCGCGCATCACGACGCTCTATCCGCAATGGGAATATGACAAGCTGCTCGCGCGGGTGAAGGCGATGGCGGGCGACGGCGGCAAGCCGATGCTCGCGTCGCTGGAACGGCAGGTTGCGCAGATCAAGATGACGCTGGCGGCGGGATGGCATCCCTTTTCCGGCACCGACGCGCCGATCGACCTCACCGCGATCAGCCTGCACCTCAACATGCGCGGCATGGTGAAGTTCGGCATCTCCCCCTATGAGGCGCTGTTGATGACGACCCGCTGGAGCGGCGAGTTTCTGGGCGAGCCAGTCGGTCGGATCGAGCGCGGGATGCTGGCCGACCTGATCCTGGTCGAAGGCGATCCACTGAAAGACGTCGCCGCCGTCGCCAACGTGAAACAGGTGATCGCGAACGGCGTCGTCCATACGCCCGAAGCGCTGATGGCGCCCTTCGTCAACGCCAAACCGCAGGCGGCGGCGAGCAAGATGCTGCCGATGCTGGCGGACGTCCATCAACATTATTGGTGGCATGACGCCGAATATGTCGAAAGCAGCCGTGCGGCCTGCTGCGCGGGTCATGCGGTGGCGCATGCGTAGGTAACATTGCGGCGTGCTCGCGACTGTGCGGGAGCACGCCGCAATGTTATCGCCACCCCTTTGCCTGCGCCGCCTTCTCTCGGTCGGCATCTGCCAGCGCGCCGTCGATCAGCGCGTCCACTGTCGCCATGACGCGCGCGTCGGCGGAGGACGCCTGGCGATAGGCGGTGTTTTGGCCTGCCCCTGGCAAAGCCTGCTGCACCTGCCAGCCTTCGCCCTCGTGGCAGGCGACGCCCGCGATGGCGCCATCGAAGCTGCGGCACCATCCGCCGCCCTTGCGCTGGAAGGTGAGGCCGATGCGGATCGGTCCGTCGGCCTGCGTTGACGCCAACTGGCCATCGAGCGCGGTCGCGAGCGCGCCCTGCGCCACCATCACGCCGTCCCGCGTCCCGATCGATCCCGGCTCCGTGCCCGACAGGCGGCCGAGGCCCAGCCCCAGCACCAGGCTGGCCGCAATCGCGCCGCCCATCGCCCAGTTTCGCCAGCGGGGCGCTGTTCGCACCAGCGGCGTCACCGTCGCGCTTTCCTCCAGTACCGCGCGCAAGCGGTCGGGCACCGGCTCCTGCGCCACCGGTGCATAATGGCCCGCCAGCCGAGCGCGCAGCGAGCGATGCTGCGTCAGCCGCGCGGCCAGGGCCGGATCGGCGGCCACGGCCCGTTCCACCCGACGCCGGTTTACCTCGTCCAGTTCGCCATCGACCAGCGCGATCAGCATGGCTTCGTCTATGTCCGTCATGCCGCCTCTCCCATCAGTTCCAACAATGCGCCGCGCCCGCGCACCAGCCGCGAGGTCAATGTGCCCATCGGCACGCCTAGCACCGCCGCGGCTTCCTTGTAGGACAGCCCCTCTACCAGCACGAGCGCGATCGCCTCGCGCTGCTCCTGCGGCAAGGCCTGCATCGCCCGATCGACGTCAGACAGCATCATATGCGCCTCCACATCACGGTCGCCTGCATGGCCGACATGCGCGCCCGCCTCTTCGGGGGCGAAGGTATGGGCCGCGCGCTGGCGGGCGCGGGCCTCGTCGATCCACAGGTTGCGCATGATCCGATACATCCAGCTGTCCAGACGGGTGCCTGGCTGCCACTGGTCGCGCGCCTTCAAGCCACGCTCCAGCGCCGCCTGGCACAGGTCGTCGCCATCGGCGCGGTCCCGCGACAGGCTGGCGGCAAAACGCCGCAGCCGGGGCAGGATCGCCAGCAGGTCGCGTTCGAACGACATCAGCACTCCGTCACTGGTTCGAAGGATGAAACGCGCCAGCCCATCCGTTTCATCCCGCAGACAGAAGGCCGATGGACATTTTTTCGCAATGGTTGATTTTGCAGGTGAGAGGATCGGTGACACGGACATGAAACTGACGCGCCCCTGGATGATCGCGGGGATGATCCTGATCGCGCCATCCGCTACCCAGGCGCAGTTGCTGCCCGGTGGCGGCGGGCTGGGCGCAGTGGGTCAGGTGGTGCCCGATGTGCTGGATCGCGTCGGCGGCGCGGTCGATGCGGCCGACCTTGACCGGCTGTCGCCCGCGCGCCTAGCCGACCGGCTGGCCGCGGCGCGCGCCGCCCGGATCACCGACCTGTTGCGCCGCCATGGCGACCGGATCGAGCTGGACGACCGGCGCGAACCGGCGCGGCGCGGCGTCATTCTCCTCACCGACCCGGACGACGCCACGCTCGATGCGTTGCGCGCGGCCGGCTATGGCGTGGACGGCGAGAGCGTGGAAGGCATCGACCTAGCCGTCGCCCGCCTGACGCCGCCCAGGGGCCGCAGCCTGGCCAGGGCGATCCGCGACGTGCGCCGGATCGCCCCGCGCGCGCAGGCCAGCGCGGACAATCTCTATTTCCCCAGCGGTGCGGCGCTGCCACTGGCCGCCACCGCATTGGCGAGCGGGGGGCGGATCGATGGGCGCATCGCCGGGCTGATCGACGGCGGCGTGGCGCGGCATCCCGCGCTTAGCGGGCCGATCGAACAGCGCGGCTTCGCGCAGGGCGCGCCGCGCGCCAGCGGCCATGGCACCGCCGTTGCCTCGCTCATCAGCGGCGACGGGGTGGTGCAGGGCGGAGCGCCCGGCGCGGCGCTGCTGATCGCCGACGTTTATGGCGACGATCCGGCAGGGGGTGGCGCTTTCGCCATCGTCCGCGCGCTGGGATGGATGGCGGCGCGTGGCGTGCGCGTGGTGACCGTCAGCCTGGTCGGCCCGGCCAATCCGCTGCTCGACGGCGCGGTTCGACTGGCGCGGGACAAGGGCGTAACCCTGGTCTCGGCAGTCGGCAATGACGGCCCGGCCGCTCCGCCCGCCTATCCCGCCTCCTACCCAGGCGTCATCGCCGTCACCGGGATCGACGGGCGCGGCCGGCCCCTGCCCGAAGCGGGCCGGGCGCTTCATGTCGATTTTGCTGCACCCGGCGCGGACATGCAGGCGGCGACGACGCAGGGCGGCAAGGGCGCGGTGCGCGGCACCAGCTTCGCCGCGCCGCTGGTCGCGGGCCGGTTGCTAATGCGCGGCGGGATCGCCGCGCTGCGCGCCGAAGCGACCCCACCTGCTAAAGGCAAGACGCCGGTCATCTGCGCGGATTGCAGAAATAATGAATGATTTTCAGTAACTTGTTATTTTTCTTGGGCCGCAGGGATTAAAGCGGACGCCGCTCCCGTTCTCCTTTCATCGCATCGATATGCACATGAAGGAGACGAGTGATGAAAACCAAGTTCCTGATCGCGACCGCCTGCCTGGCCGCCTTGACGGCGGCCCCTGCCTCGGCCCAGCTTCTGGGCGGCGGCGGCCTGGGCGGATCGCTGGGCGGTGCCCTGGGTGGCGCAGGCAGCGGGGTCGGCGGTTCGCTGGGTGGCACACTTGATGGCGCAGGCAGCCTGGATCGTAGCGTCGATCTCGACAATGGCCGCGTCGGCGCCAGCGGATCAAGCCGCAGCCGCGCCGATGGCTCGGCGACCGGATCGGCGACCCGCAAAGGCAAGAGCCGCAGCGGCAGCGCATCGGGCTCGGCCGGTGGATCGGCCAGCGGCGGCCTGGCGGTCGATACGCTCGGCACCAGCGACGCGCGCAACGCCGTCGGCAGCGTGCGGGATCGGGCGACCGACACCACCACCGCCGCGCGTGATCGAGCCGCTACGACCGTCGCCAACAGCCGCGATCGGGCCGGCGCAGCGGTAAACGCGACCCGCGACCGCGCATCCGGCGTGGCCAGCGGCGCGGGATCGGCGGCTGGCAACGCAGCGGGCCAGGCGACAGGCGCAATCGACAACGCCGCGTCGATCGATGCCAGCGGCCAGCTTTCAGGTCAGGCGAGCGGCCAGGGATCGGCGAGCCGTAGCACCACCACCACACCGGATCAGGCGGACGATTGACCCCGCACGGGGCGTGATATGGACGGCGGTCAAGTTCCACGCCGCCGCCCGACGCCCCACCGCCTGACGAACGGGCCGGCAGCCTTTAAGGCCGCTGGCCCGTTCAACTTTGCTGATTCAGCGCACGTTCAAGCCCAATTCGCCCAGCAGTTGGCCCGCTTGCTCCCGCGAAATCGTCGCGCCGCGAAACAGCCCGGCATTGATCAGTCGCAGTCCGCCGATATCCGCGCCGCGCAAATCCGCGCCGTCGAAGCGGCACCCGTCCAGCGCCGCGTCGCGCAGGCTGCATCCATCGAACAACGTGCCGCGAAAATCGCATTTGGCGAGATCCGCCTGGCTGAAATCGACCGCGGTCAGCACCTGCTTGCGAAAGGAAAAGCCCGGCAGACGCGCGTTGACCAGCAATGTCTCGGCAAATTGCACGTCCAGCGCGCTCGCTTCGGACAGGTCCGCGCCGGTCAGCTTGCACCGTTCTAACTTGGCGCCGAACAGCTTCGCCCGCCGCAGCACGCCATTGTTGAGATCGCAGGCAAGAAATTCCGCCTCGCGCAGGTCCGCGCCGGTCAATTGCACGAAGCCGCCGCGACAGGATTGCCAGCGCGTCCCGTCCAGTTTCGCGCCGGTGAAATCGGTGCGGCGCACCTGGCAGCGTTCGAAGATCCAGCGCGACAGGTCCAGCCCCGATAGATCGGCCTCGTCCAGGTCGCAATCGATCAGGTGATGCGGCAAGCCCTTTTTCGCCAGCGGCGCTATGTCGGCCCGGCCCAGCGTCTGTTCACTCAAGGATCGATCGGCAAACAGGTCATCCATGACCCCGCCTTAACCGCAAGCGGCAGGATGATCCACGGTGCAACGATAAAAATGCGATCAAAAAGAGAACATCGCCCTGCAAGCAGCGCCGGGCACGGAAAAGGCCGGCGTCCTTTCGAACCCCGGCCTTTCCACCCCCGTTAACCTTTATCGGATCAGGCGACCTTGGCCTGCTCCTCGACAATCTCATCAGGATCGCGCAGCACATAGCCGCGGCCCCACACCGTTTCGATATAATTGTCGCCGCTGCACGCCAGCGCCAGCTTCTTGCGCAGCTTGCAGATGAACACGTCGATGATCTTGAGTTCAGGTTCGTCCATGCCGCCATACAGGTGGTTCAGGAACATTTCCTTGGTCAGCGTCGTGCCCTTGCGGAGCGAGAGCAGCTCCAGCATCGCATATTCCTTGCCCGTCAGGTGAACGCGGTTGCCGTCCACTTCCACCGTCTTGGCGTCCAGGTTGACGGCCAGCTTGCCGGTGCGGATGACCGACTGGCTATGCCCCTTTGACCGGCGCACAACGGCATGGATGCGGGCGATCAGCTCTTCGCGATGGAAGGGCTTGGTCACATAATCGTCGGCGCCGAAGCCGAAGGAACGGACCTTGCTGTCCATCTCCGCAATGCCCGACAGGATCAGCACCGGGGTCTGCACCTTAGCCGCCCGCAACTTTTTCAGCACGTCATAGCCATGCATATCGGGCAGGTTCAGGTCCAGGCAGATGATATCGTAATCATACAGCTTGCCCAGATCGAGGCCCTCTTCGCCCAGGTCGGTCGTGTAGACATTGAAGCCTTCGGTCGTGAGCATAAGCTCGATCGCCTTGGCGGTGGTCGGTTCGTCCTCGATCAGCAGCACGCGCATGTGAAGCCCCTTGTTGTCACCTTTCGGCCAATCCCGCCGATGGATCGCAGTCCCGTTCACCCACCAGAACGGCTTCTGCTCCAAATCATTAACCAAAAAACTTCTGAAGGACAAAGGTTAATTTTTCGCTAACCGGCAGGAATCCGCGAGTCGCGCCAAAACGAATCTCTTTACAAAGGGTTGAGGCCGAAACGGTGCGCCCGGAGTCAATATGGATTCACCTGCGAAACGACGCATATATGCGTCCAAACGCCCATCGCCATGAATCCATGACGGGAAATTTTCGGCCGGGCCTTGCGCGTCGGGTTAACAGCCGTGATGCTTCGTCAGATAGTCCAGCAGCGCCTCGACCCGTGCCGGGCGCAGGCGCGACGGCGGCGTAACGAGATGCAGGCCGAAGGGCGCCGGCCGCCAATCGACCAATATTTCCTCCACCTCGCCCTTCGCCAGCGCGTCGCCGATGATGAAGTCCGGCAGCCGCGCGATGCCCACGCCCATGCGCAGCGCAGGCAGCATCGCCTCCCCGCTGTTCACGGTGATGCGGCTGCGCACCTGCACCACCACATTTTGCTGTCCCGGCCCGGAAAAGCGCCACACATCGGGCGCCGCGACGTTGGAGTAGCAGAGGCAGTCGTGGCTGCCCAGGTCGGTGGGATGTTGCGGCCGCCCCCGTTCGTCCAGATAGGCGGGCGAGGCAATGACATGCATTGTCACGTCCGCCAACCGACGCGCGCGCAGCGAACTGTCGGGCATGTCGGCGATGCGGATGGTCGCGTCCAGCCCCATGTCGACGATGTCGATCTGCGCATCGGACAGATGCAGGTCGACATCGACCAAGGGATGTTCCTTGGTGAATTGCGCCACCAGCGGCGCGACGCGGAGCAGGCCGAAGGTCATCGGCGCGCCCAGCCGCACCACGCCGGACAGTTCCGCGGTTTCATCGCGCGCGGCTTCCTCCGCCGCCTGCCCCTCCGCCAGAATCCGATGCGCATGGTCGGCCAGCCGCTTGCCGCTCTCGGTCAACGCCAGGCGACGGCTGGTGCGGTTGAACAGGCTGGTGTCCAGATGCTCCTCCAGCCGCGTCACCGCCTTGGACACGGTCGCCTTCGATACGCTGAGCGCCTTGGCCGCATCGGTGAAGCTGCGATGTTCGACCACGGCGGCGAACATGGCCCATGCCTCGAAATCAGGTAGTCGCATCGGGAAACAATCCGTTTCAAAGCTGCCGGTTTAAGAAACGATCCTGATAGCTAGATTGTCGGAAAGCAAGCGGAAGCCTCCGCCTCCGCAACGAAAGGCACATGCAGATGAGCACCACCACAACGAGCCGCATAGAGCGCCGCCCGTTCGCGTCGCTCGGCCATGCCGACCATGGCTGGCTGAACGCGCGCCATCATTTTTCCTTCGCCGATTATCATGCCGAAGACCGCATGCACTGGGGCGCGATCAGGGTGTGGAACGATGACGAAATCGGCCCCCGCTCCGGTTTCCCGCCGCATCCGCATGCCGACATGGAAATCATCACCTATGTCCGCACCGGCGCGATCACGCATAAGGACAGCCTCGGCAACCAGGGTCGCACCGAAGCTGGCGACGTGCAGGTCATGTCGGCGGGTACCGGCATCCGCCACGCCGAATATAATCTGGAGGATGAAACCACCACCCTGTTCCAGATCTGGGTCATCCCCCGCACCCGCGGCGGGCAGCCCAGTTGGGGGGCGAAGCCTTTCCCGAAGGACGATCGCTCCGGCAAGCTGGTGGTTTTGGCCAGCGGCTATGACGATGACAAGGAAGCGCTGCGCATCCGCGCCGATGCCCGCTTGCTGGGCGGCACGGTCCGGGCCGGCGACAGCGTGACCTATGATGCCGCGGAGGGCCGCCACCTTTATCTGGTTCCCGCAACGGGCCGGATCGAGATTGACGGCCAGCCCTTCGAAGCCCGCGACGGCGCGGCAATCCTGGGCGGCGCGCCGATCACCATCACCGCGATCGAGGACGCCGAAATCGTCCTTGTGGACAGCATCTGACCCCTTCGGCCCGTCCGCTCCCCCTCGGACGGGCCGGGTCGCCTGCATCCCCCTCATGCAGGCGGCCACCCTTTTCCCCACCCTTTCAAGGAGATACATCATGGCTAAGGTATTGGTTCTCTATTATTCCTCCTACGGTCATATCGAGACGATGGCGAAGGCCATGGCCGAAGGCGCCACCGCCGCCGGGGCGCAGGTCGACATCCGCCGCGTGCCCGAAACCGCGCCGCTCGAAGTCGCCAAGAACGCCCATTTCAAGCTGGACCAGGACGCGCCGATCGCGACCGTCGCCGAACTGGCCGATTACGACGCGATCATCGTGGGCACCGGCACGCGCTTTGGCCGCATGTCCAGCCAGATGGCGGCGTTCCTTGACCAGGCCGGTGGCCTGTGGGCGCGCGGCGCATTGAACGGCAAGGTCGGCGGTGCCTTCACCTCGACCGCCAGCCAGCATGGTGGGCAGGAAGTGACGCTCTTTTCGATCATCACCAACCTGCTGCATTTCGGCATGACCATCGTGGGCCTGGACTATGGATTTGCCGGTCAAAGCGGCGTGGACAAGGTACGCGGCGGATCGCCCTATGGCGCGACCACGCTGGCCGATGGCGACGGCAGCCGCCAGCCCAGCGAAGAGGAACTGGACGGTGCCCGCTACCAGGGCCGCCGCATCGCGGAAACCGCGATCAAACTGCACGGCTGATCGCCTTTCACGCCGTCTGTAGAGGCGGCGTAGCAAGAGCCCTTGGGTCGCATCAAGGCTTGAATTACACCGTAAGGGGCTGGCGCATCGGGACTATGCGCCAGCCCCTTTTCGTGAGATCGGGCGGCCCGCCTATCCCGGCGTCTTGGGCGTCACCCAGACCTCAACGGGCGTGATGAACTTGCCCGGCGCGGGCTTGCCGACGACGACGCGGTCCGCCGTGACCAATTCGCCATTTTCAAGATTCAGCGACACCCATGGCTTGGGCATACGCTCAAACTTCATTTTCTGGATGGGCTGGCCCGTGGCCGTGTTCATGATTGTGGCAATGACTGACATAGGGGCCGCCCGCTAGCGGGCGATGCGCCCTCCTGTCCAGCGCTTCGCGACGAAAAATTCCGACGAAATCGACGGTTGCGCCGTCTACGTCGTGCGCAGCACGGCAAGCGGCGGCGTCAGCATTGACGCTTAACGCCGTGCCAACCCTTTTCGTTGACGGCATGGCAGGCCCCATGACGGATAAGAACGGAGGGGACGGGAGATTATTTAATGGTCGGCATCATCAATGCGACGGGCGCAAGCTCGGCGTGGGGACAGATCAAGAAGACGCTGGACACCGTCGTCCAGACGGTCATTCCGCCTGCGACGAGCACCACTCCGACACCTGTTCCAACCCCAACCCCAACGCCGGCTCCGGTCGAACCCGTCGCATCGACGCCCACGCCGCAGCCCGTTGTTGCGACCCCGACCGCATCTGAACCCCTGACCTACAGCGCGCCATCCTCCGGCCCGCGCCAGGTGACCGCCGCGACAGCCGCCCCCACCCCCGACGCGACCCTGACCGATCGGCTGAGCGACGCGGGCTATTACGCCTCCCCCCAAGCGGCCGCCGTCGCCGATCCGGTCGCCACCGCGCAGGCATCGACGGAGGACAAGGCATCGCTGACCCAGGCGCAACTCATTGCCCAGGCCGCCTACGCCATCGTTGCCCGCGCGGGTGCCGACGATCGCATGTCTTTGATTCAGGACGGCTAATTCAGCCAGCGGCTGACGGTCGGCGACAGACGGATCAGCCGGTCTATCGCGAACGGGATCAGCAGCGCTGCCAGCAACAGCCATAGCTTGCCCATATAGGGGGCGAGATAGTGGATGACGGCGACATGGCAGTACATAATGACCAGCGACGCCCGCCCAACCGCCGCGACTGGTCCGGCAAAGGGCACGACCAGGGCCGAGAGACGGAACAGCAGCAGCGCGGTGGCGATGGCCGAGGCGATTGAAAGCAGCGGCCAGCCATAGTCGGCGACCTTCATGTTAAGCGTCGGCGCCACGCCCGCCAGCCCGACCAAGGCCAATGCCCCCAGCGGCGCGACCATCCAGCCCCGCCACCGCACCCGCAGCCAGACCGCCCCCACCCACAGCAGGACGAACGCCATCGGCACGCTCAGCAGCCCCAGCGGCGACGCCTGCGTCCACCAGCCCAGCGCGTAGGCCAGAACCAGAACGGGAGGCAGGAGAAAGGCCCAGCGCCGGTCCAGCACATCGGGCCAGCGGCGGAGCGCGACGTTGAACAGGATGCGCGCCATCATCAGGCAGGGCACGAACCAGAAGATGGTATAAGGCCCGCGCAACCAGAAGCCGCCCAGCAGGATCGGCGCAAGATCCTGCGGCCATTGGTGAAAGATGGGCCGACCGCCTTTCAGCGGCTCGATGATCTGGTCGATCAGGATCAGCAACGCCAGGAAGAGGACATAGGGCCGCATCTGGCCGACCAGTTGCCGCCGCGTGAACGCGCCGACATCATGGGGCCGCGACAGCATCCCCGACAGCAGGAAGAAGAGCGGCATATGGAAACTATACAGGGCGTCGCGAAGCGGCCCGCGGGTCCAGACATGGCCGACCACCACCGCCAACATGCCCAATCCGCGTGCGACATCGACCCAGTCCAGCCGAAATTGCGCCTGACGCCGATCATGCCCCCTGTATTCCATCGCCTCCACCGCCTATAGGAAGCCGCGCGCGCGTCAATTCCCCTACCCTTCTTGTTCCGATCGGATTCTCTTCCTTGGCCCTGCTTACCGACCATGTGCTGTTCATCGATGGCGAAGCCCTCATCCTCGACAAGCCCGCGGGCCTGCCGGTGGATGCGCCGCGTGACGGCTCCATGGCGCTCGAAAATCATCTCGCCTCGCTGACATTCGGTTTCCAGCGCTGGCCGCTGCCGGTTCACCGGCTGGATCGAGACACCAGCGGCTGCCTGCTGCTGGCCCGCAATCCCAAGGCGCACAAGCGCTTCGCCGCCGCATTTGAGGCGGGGACGGTGGTCAAACGCTATGTCGCCGTGATCGAAGGGGTGCCCACGGAGGATGAAGGCACGATCGAACTGGCGCTTTCGAAGGTCAGCACCGCTGAAGAGGGCTGGCGCATGATCCCGGCCAAGGCGGGGAAGAACGCCATCACTCATTGGCGCAAGGTGGCGGAACAGGATGGCCGATCGCTGATCGCCTTCTCCCCCCAGACCGGGCGCACCCACCAGATCCGCGTCCATGCGCTTCACGGCCTTGGCTTCGGCATTGTCGGCGATCCGGTCTATGGCAACGGAGAGGGCGCCCAAAACACCGCCATGCTGCTGCACAGCCGTTTCCTGAGCATGCCGCGCGGGGACAAGCCTGCGGCGGAAGCCACGGCCGCCCTGCCCGCGACCTTCGCTGCAGCGGGCTTCGGCCAGGATTTGCTGGACGATGCCGGACTTTGAGATTCCCGGCGACGCGCTGGAGGAGCGCTTCATCACCGGCGGCGGGCCGGGCGGGCAGAATGTCAACAAGGTGGCGACGAGCGTTCAGTTGCGCGTGGACCTGTTCAAGCTGGCCCTGCCCCCCTACGCCTATCGCAAGCTGAAGGAACTGGCCGGATCACGCCTGACCTCCGGCAACGAGATCGTCATCCAGGCGTCCCGCTTTCGCACGCAGGAGGCGAACCGGCAGGACGCGCGCGATCGGCTGAACGAAATGATCGCCAAGGCGCTAGTCCGCGACGCCCGCCGCATCGCTACCAAGCCGGGCAAGGCCGCCAAGGCGCGGCGCACCGACGCCAAGAAAGCGCGCGGCACGATCAAGCAGGGCCGTGGGAAGGTTCAGCTGGACTGATAGGCCCGTCACAGCCTGCCAGACGAATTCCTTGAGACTATCGAAGCGCGCGCATCGTCAAGCCTTTACCAATTAACCATATTTGTCCCTTATCAGTCGCATTGCCGTCAAAGGCCCGATTTAGAGGATGACATGCCCACGCATTCGCCAGCTTCATCCCTTCGTAGACCGCTGAATTGGGCGTTATGGCTTAGCGCCACCCTTCTGGGCGTGGTGATCATCGGGTCCGACATCCTGCAACTGGACGGGGTCAGGCTGACGGAATCGCGGCTCGTCATTGGGCGGGATTTCCTCAACGTCTGGAGCGGCGGCCGACTGGCCCTGACCGGCCAGCTGGACCGCCTCTACGACTATGCCGCCTATATGTCCTGGCAGACGGCGATATTCGGTCCGCTCGATTCCTATAATTACTCCTATCCGCCGCAAAGCCTGTTCCTTGCCATCCCGTTCGGCGCGTTGCCCTATCTCCCGGCATTGATCCTATGGACCTTGGCGGGCGCTGGCTTTTTCCTCTGGGCCGCGCGTAGCTACATGCCTGCGCAGCTTCCCCTGGCGGCCGCCATTGCTACGCCCGCAGCCATCATCAACCTATGGTGGGGACATTATGGCTTCATCATCGGCGGCTTATGGCTGCTCTTCTTCCGGCATATCGATCCCGCGCCGCGCAAGGCGGGGATCATCGCCGGCCTGCTCACGGTTAAACCACATCTTGGCCTGTTTATCGCGTTGACCCTGCTCCACCGGCGAACTCTCCCAGCCATTCTGATCGCGCTTGCTGTCGCCGGTGCGCTAGCCGTGCTGAGCGGGCTTGCCTTCGGATTCGACCTGTGGCGTCAATGGCTGGTCGAAACATCCGCCCTGCAAGCGCGCATCATGAATGCAAGCGGCGAAAAATTCTATTTCTTCATGATGCCATCAGCTTATGTCGCCCTTCGCGGGTTCCCGATCATGCTGGCGACCGGTGTGCAATGCGCCTTTGCGGCTGCTGCCATGGGGCTGGCGTGGCAGGCGCGAAACGCCCATCCCAAACAACTGGCCTTCATCAGCGCATCGGCGACCGCCATCATGATGCCCTATATTTTCAACTATGATCTAACGGTCGCCAGCCTGGGCTTTGCGATATTGTTATACGGCCGTTGGGCGGAATTAGCGCGATGGGAGCGGATCGCGACATGGTTCGCTTTTGCTTCGCCCCTGCTGGTCATGGCCTATAATCCGATCGCGCCGATATCGCTGCTCGCCGGCTTGATCGTGCAGGTGCGCCATGCCCATGGCCGCGCCGGCCCGCAGTTGTGCAAACACTTTTTGTCCAGCGCCATCGGAGCGGCCTGATCCAGACTGGTCGCGACCGAACGGCACGCCTATATCGGCACCATGTATGATTTTTCCGCCAGCGCCGCCGACAAGCCCACCCTCTATGCCGACCTGCTTTCCGCCGCCGATGCGCTGACCGCGTCGGAGCCGGACCCGATCGCCAACATGGCCAACCTGTCGGCCCTGCTCTGGCAATTCCTGCCTGATCTCAACTGGGCGGGCTTCTACCGCATGGTGGAGGATGAACTGGTCCTTGGCCCCTTCCAGGGCAAGCCCGCCTGTATCCGCATCCCGGTCGGCCGCGGCGTATGCGGGGCGGCGGCGGCGACCCGCGAAACCCAGCTGGTGGAGGATGTCCACGCCTTTCCCGGCCACATCGCCTGCGACGCGGCCAGCGCGTCCGAAATCGTGGTTCCGGTCCTGCATGATGGGCGGCTGATCGGCGTGATCGATCTCGACAGCCCGCTGCCCGCACGCTTCGACTCGGATGATGCCAAGGGGCTGGAGGCGCTGGCAGCGCGGATCGCGGCGCGCATTTCCTGATCGGTTAACCCTGTTTCTTGACGGCACCGCGCAGCAGCGCCCCTTTCCGCCCCGTTTCGGGACAGGATTTGATGGCCTGGATCATGGATAGCGGCGGATCAGCATGCTAAACCGCGTGTTAGTATTTTAGGCTGCGCATCCGGTTGGCGCGCCGTGCAAAACAGGGAGTGTTAACCATGCGGACTCCAACCCTATGGCTTCTGGGGGCGAGCATTGCGCTGGCCGGCGTAGCGACGCCGGCGATCGCGGGCGGCGCGAACGCGCCACGCCCCGGCGGGTCGATGCCGCACACCGGACCCCGTCCCGGCATGCACATGCCGCGTCCTGGCGGGGGCTGGAACGGCAACTGGAATAAGGGCGGCCATCGCTGGGGACAGCGTCATAACGGCCGCTGGTCTGCCGGTTGGCGCGCGCCGGGCGGCTGGGGCGGCTATCAGCGTCCCGCCTATGGCTATGTCCTGCCGCGTTATTGGGTCAGCCCCAGCTATTATATCGGCAATTACGGTGCCTATGGCCTGCCTGCGCCGGCCTATGGCTATGGCTGGTCGCGCTATTATGACGATGCGGTGATGACCGACCGTTATGGCCGTGTCTACGACCATCGCAGCGGTGTCGACTGGGGTCGCTACGAAGGCGGCTATGGTCCCGATGATGACGGCTATTATGACGAACCGCGCCGCGACAATGGCGTGGGCGGCGCTGCGATCGGCGCGGTCGTGGGCGGCGTAGCGGGTAACCGCATCGCGGGACGCGGCAACCGCACCGCAGGCACGCTGATCGGCGCCGGCGTTGGCGCCGTCGCGGGCCTGGCGATCGACAAGGCGGAAGACGGGCCGCGCCGCAACGCGCCGCCCCCGCCGCGTCGTCCGGGCGTGGGCTACGACGATGGCTATGGCTATTCCGACGACAGCGTCACTGTTCGGAATGACTATGGCCAGAATGACTATGAAGGCCGCTGGACCGGCACCTGGACCACTGACGACGGGCGGCAGGTGAGCGGCTCCTATGATGGTCGGTTCGAGGGCGAAGTGCGCGGCGCTGGCGTAGATTATGATGCGCCGACCTATGCCGGCGCGCCCCATTGGTCGACGGGTCAGGGTCCAATAGTGCAGCAGGGCGGCGGCTATATTGCGGGCGGATATTATTATCCCGCGCCGGTAGTAACCACCGTGACGATCAACCCTGCCGTCACGACGACGACCACGACGACCAGCTATGTCACCGAACGGGTGCGCCAGCCGGTACGCCGCAGGGCCGTGCGCAGCTGCCGCTGCAAATAAGCGTTCGTCCGGCGAGTCACGACGCCGGACCGGGGCCGGGCCGCGCAGGCCCGGCCCCTACTTATGTCCGCCGAACTGCGGGGGGCTGAACATATCGACCGGTTGCGGCCGGCCAAGATGGAAACCTTGCCCCACGACGCAGCCCTGGTTGAGCAGAAAATCGACTTGGGACGCTGTTTCGACCCCTTCGGCGACCACCTCCATGCCGAAACTGCCGCCCAGTTTGACGATGGCGTCGACAATCGCCGCATCGCCTGCATCCTGTTCGATATTGCTGACGAAGCTACGATCGATCTTCAGCACATCGACCGGATATTGCTTCAAATGGGTGAGTGAGGCGAAGCCGGTGCCGAAATCATCGAGCGCCACCCTGACGCCCGCGTCCGCGAATTGCCGCAAGGCATGGGCGACCTGTCCTGCACCACGGCCCAGAAACACGCTTTCGGTCACTTCGATCTCGAAATGGGCGGTGGGGATGGCGGACTGGTCCAACAGGCCCAGCACCCGATTGGCGAAATCGCCGCTGGCGAAATCGGCCGCCGATGCGTTGATCGCGACCCGCCCCGGATCGAACCCGGCCTGTAGCCAGCGCTGGACGTCGCCCAGCACGGCGTCGAGCATCTGCCCGGTCAGGGCCACCGCAATCTCGGCATGGTCGAAGGCCGCGGCGATGGTGCCAGGCAGTTGCACGCCCATGCGTGGATGATGCCAGCGCAGCAACGCCTCATAGCCGAGCACATGCCCGCTGCGCATATCGATACGCGGCTGATAATAGGGTGTGGCAAGGCGATCGGCGACCACCTGTCGCGCCATGCGGATCATCGAGCCGCGCTGCTGCGCCTCGGATCGCAGGCTCGACTGGAAGAGCGTCAGCCGCCCGCGCCCTGCCCCCTTCGACGCATAAAGCGCCAGGTCGGCCGCCTTGAGCAGATCGTCGGCCCGCTCGGCATGTTCGCCGAGCACCGCCCCGCCAATGCTGACGCCGCAATCGAGCGAACGCCCCTGGTGGACATGGGGCATGCGCATATTGTCGATCAAGGCAGCGCTGAACCGCTCCAACGCCGCGCTATCGCTCAATGACGCCGCAGCGAGGCCAAATTCATCGCCGCCCAACCGGCCCAGCACGGCATCGGGCGGCGCAACCGACGCCAATCGCTCGGCAAAGGCGCACAATAATGCGTCGCCCGCATCATGCCCCATCGAGTCGTTGGTGCGCTTGAGGTCATCGATATCGAACAGCAGCAGACCAAAATTCTTGCCATCAACCTGCGCTCGCGCCGCCATTTCCTCCAGCGTCGCCTGCCACAGCGCCCGGTTGGGCAGACGGGTCATCGGATCATGGGTGGCGGCCCAGCGGATACGCTCTTCGGCGTCATGCTCTTCGGTTATATCCCGGAAGGTGACGACGATGCGCAACGCCCGCCCGGCGGCCGATCGCGTCGTCCAACCCGTGCTGCGAAACCAGCGGAGCGCGCCATTATCGGCGCGGTGGACGCGCAACGTCGATTCGAAATGCGGCGGAACCGCGCCGGCCGCGACGGCGTCCAGCATCACCCGCAGCCGTTCGCGATCGTCCGGGTGGACCAGTCTCAGCGCGATGTCGGTGGTTGCGGGGTGATCTTCATCCAGCCCCAGCATGCTGCGAAATTCATCAGACCAGGTGCGAATGCCGGTGACGCAATCAAAATCCCATATGCCAAGACGCGCTGACTGCACGGCTAGGCGGAATCGTTCCTCGCTGTCGCTCAACGCATTTTGCGCCATGCGTTCGGCATGGACGTCTTCCAACGTCCCGTACCAGCGTAGCACCGATCCTCGGGCATCGCGGCGCGCCGATGCGCGTGCGCGCATCCAGCGATAGTCCCCGCAGCGCAGGCGGATGCGATAATCGACATCGACCGGCGCGCCACTGGCCAAATGACCGCGCCAGATCGCCACCACTCGTTCCATGTCGTCGGGGTGCAACGCACCCAGCCAGCCGGTGCCCAGCGCGCGATGCGGCGCCATCCCCGTCAGATCGAACCAGCGCGGCCCCACTTCCTGAATGTCGCCATCCGGCCCGGCCGTCCATGGCACCTGCGGGCTGAGTTCGACCGAGGACCGATAATGTTCGCGACTTTCGGCCAGCGCTGCGGCCAGCGCACGCGAATCGCGATCATGCCGTTCATGCACATCCTCGACCGTGCCATACCATTGCGCCTGCCGTCCGGGCAGCGGCACCCGCATCATGCGGATCATGCACCAGCGATCCTGCCCATCCGTACAGCGTAATGGCAGGGTCAGTGGCTGGGGCCGTTCGCTGGCGCGGGCCGCGTCCAGCAGGGTACGCCGGTCTTTTGCCGCCAGCAACGCGCGCCAGCCAAGGCCGGTCGGGTCCGCCGCGAATCGGGGAAGAAAGCGGCTGCTCTCCCGCTCGACCGCCATCAACCGCCCGCGATGATCGGCCACCCAGCGCAGCAGCGGCGGCGAAACCCGATCGAAAACCGGCGAAAACAAAAGGTCATTGCGCTGCAGGAATGATCCGTGCGCGAGCCTGTCGTCGCCAGGTATCAACCAGGCGTCATGAAACCGGCGATCAGCGAAACGGTCCACAAGCCGACCCCGATGCGATGGTGCTCTTCCCGCGCATCGCAACAATTTAGCGCAGAAGATTAAACAAATTCGCTAAAGCCGGGCGATATCCCAACCATTATCGACTTTATCGAATTTCAGCCGATCTTACCGCTTATTTGCGGAACATGCCCACCAGTTCGACAGGCAGCGGCGGCTCGTCACGCTGCTGCGCGCCACGAATGGCCTGCGCCTGCTCATGCGGGTCAAAACGCACCCAGCCGCTTCGGCTGAGTTTTTCCAGCGGGCGATAGCGGATCTTATATTGCATCCGCTGCGACCCATCGACCCAATAGCCGAGATAGACATAGGGCAGCCCGGCGCTTGCCGCGCGCGTGATGTGATCCAGAATGATATAATTGCCCAGGCCCGGCCGATGCTCCAGCTGCGTGTCGAAGAAGCTGTAGATCATCGACAGGCCGTCACCCTGTCGGTCGGTCAGGCAGGCACCGATCAGCTTGCCGGGGCGGCCATCGACGCTCGGTTCGCGATATTCGATGATATAGCTGTCGACCGGCGTCTGCTCAACCATGTCGGAGAAGTCCATCTCGTCCATCTCGGTCATGCCGCCGCCGGGATGACGATCGACCAGATAGCGCTGGAGCAGCGCGAACTGCTCCTCGGTGGACCAGGGCTTGCAGGCGGTGACCTGTAGGTCGCTGTTACGACGGATCAGCTTGCGCTGAGTCGCATTGGGCTGAAATTCATGGGCGCAGACGCGCACCGATACGCAAGCGGAGCAATCCGCGCAGCTTGGCCGGTAAGCGACATTCTGGCTGCGGCGAAAGCCGATTCGGCCCAGCGCGTCGTTCAGCTCCGTCGCATTGTCCCCGTTCAGCTCGGTGAACACCTTCCGCTCGCTCTTGCCCGGCAGATAAGGGCAAGGGCTGGGATTGGTGACGAAGAAACGAGGGAAACGGAAGGCGGCAGTCACGCTCCAGGCTTCCTTTCATGGCGGCGGCGGACGTCAGTCATGTTTTTGACTATGCCGCCACCTTGCCGCTCTGAAAAGGGCGTTTACCACGAAAAATTGCGGCCTCTTCCCGCCGTCACGCCACCTCGATCGGCGCGACCTCATAACCGGCCTCGCCCAGCGCCGCGATCAGGCGTTGCAGGTGCGCGCGATCGCGCGTTTCGCACTCAACGTCCAGGCTCAGCCCCTTGGCCGGCAGGTTGGTGAAGATGCGCTGATGCGCCAGTTCGAGGATGTTGACCGCTTCCTGATCGAAGATGCGGGCGACATGGAACAGCGCGCCGGGACGGTCTTGCAGGATGATCCGCAAGCGCGCCAAACGACCAGACCGGGCCAGGTCGCGCAGCAGCACATTGGCGAGCAGGCGCGTGTCGATATTGCCGCCGGTCAGCACCAGCCCGACATTGCGCCCCGCAAATTTCTCGCGATAGGTCAGCAGCGCAGCGAGGCCTGCGGCGCCCGCGCCCTCCACCACGGTCTTTTCGATCTGCAATAACAGGCTGAGCGCCTCTTCGAGCCGCCGCTCGGTCACCAGCAGCACATCGTCGGCCAGCCGCTCCACGAAGCGGCGGGTCAGTTCGCCGGGCTGCTTGACGGCAATGCCCTCCGCCAGCGTATCGCCATCACAGGCCAAGTCCGCGCCCTTGATGAAGTCGTACATCGACGGATACAGCTCCGCCTGCACGCCATAAAGCTGGATGTCCGGCTTCATTGCCCGCGCCGCGGTCGCCATGCCCGAAAACAGGCCGCCGCCGCCGATCGGGATGATCAGCGTGTCGATCTGTGGCGCATCCTCCAGCATTTCCAGTGCGACCGTGCCCTGCCCAGCCATGATGTCGGGTTCGTCAAAGGGGTGGACGAAAGTCAGCCCCTGCTCCACCTCCAGCAACCGCGCATGGGCGTAGGCGTCGTCGAATTTCTCGCCATATTGCACCACGGTCGCGCCATGGCCCTTGGTCTGGGTCACCTTCACCGTGGGCGTGGTCGTGGGCATGACGATGGTGACGGGCACGCCCAGCCGCTTGCCATGATAGGCCAGGCCCTGGGCATGATTGCCCGCGGACGCCGCGATCACGCCCTTCGCCTTGGCCGCATCATCCAGCTGGATCAGGCGATTGAGGGCGCCGCGCTCCTTATAGGCGGCGGTGAACTGGAGGTTTTCGAACTTCAGATAGACGTTGCAGCCCAGCATATTCGACAGCGTCTGGCTGATCAGCGTCGGCGTCTTGACGATCGAACCGGCAATCCGGGTGCGAGCGGCAAGTATGTCATCGACGGTGACGGGCAGCGGCAGGGCGCTTTCGATCTTGGCGAGCGTGTTCATGGGCTGGCCCCTAAACGAAAATTGCGGGTTAAGAAACTGGCACTGTCGCAAAACTGGCCCTATGGCAGGGCGCACGCATAAATTGTACGAGGCATATGGCTAATATCGCGTTTATCGGCCTGGGCGTCATGGGCGGCCCTGTTGCAGGGCACCTGGCCAAGGCGGGGCACAGCCTCACCGTTTACAATCGCTCCATCGGCAAGGCGAAGAGCTGGGCGGAAGCCTATGGCGGCGCTGTCGCCATCAGCCCGGCCAAGGCCGCGGAGGACGCGGACATCGTCATCAGTTGCGTCGGCAATGACGATGATCTGTCACAAATCACGCTGGGGCGCGACGGCGCTTTCCGCTCGATGAAGGAAGGCAGCCTGTTCATCGACCATACCACCGTGTCGGCACGGATCGCGCGGCAGTTGTTCGTCGAGGGCGAGAGTCGCGGCATCCACAGCGTCGATGCGCCGGTGTCGGGTGGTCAGGCGGGGGCCGAAAACGGCAAGCTGTCCATCATGTGCGGCGGCAGCGAGCCGGCGGTGGCGGCGGCGAAGCTGGTGATGCAGGCCTATGCCGCGCGCATCGTGCATGTCGGCGGCGCAGGCGCGGGCCAGACCACCAAGATGGTGAACCAAATCTGCATCGGCGGCGTGTTGCAGGGCCTGTCGGAAGCGCTGCGCTTCGCCCAGGCGGCCGAACTCGACCTGGACATGGTGTTCGAGGCGATTTCGGGCGGTGCGGCGCAAAGCTGGCAGATGGACAATCGGTGGAAGACGATGGCGCAAGACAGTTTCGACTTCGGCTTTGCGGTTGACTGGATGCGCAAGGATCTGGGCCTGGCGTTGGAGGAGGCGCGCGCGAACGGCGCGACCCTTCCGGTGACGGCGATGGTCGATCAATTCTACGCCGACGTGCAGGCGTTGGGCGGCAACCGTCAGGACACCAGCGCGCTGGTGCGCCGGATTACCCGCGCATGAAGGCGATATATCTTGCGGCCATCGCCGCTCTCGCTCTTCCCCTCCCCGCTTATGCCAGCGGCGTGGTCGATAACGTCAACGGCATCGCGCTCGACCCCAGCGGAAAGGTGGTGCGCTTTGGCGCGCTGCTGATCGACGATGACGGCAAGGTCGAAAAGCTGCTGCCCGGCCGCTATCAGGAACCGGAATATAAGCCCAAGAAGCCGAAAAAAGGCCAACCCTGGCCCGAACGCCCCAAAGCGCCCAGTTTCAAGCTGGATGGCGGCGGCAAGACGCTGATCCCCGGCCTGATCGATGCGCATGGGCATGTGATGGGCTATGGCCTGTCGCTCATCACCCTCGACCTGTCGGACACGCGGTCGCTGGCGGAAGCGCAGGCGAAGATTCGTGCTTATGCGCAGGCCAATGTGGGCCGCAAATGGATCATCGGCACTGGCTGGAACCAGGAACAATGGGGCCTGGGCCGTTTTCCCACCGCCGCCGAACTGGACGCGGCGGTCGGCGATATTCCGGTCTGGCTGGAACGGATCGACGGCCATGCCGGCTGGGCCAACAGCGCGGCGATCCGCGCGGCGGGCATTACGCCCGCGACCAAGGCGCCGATGGGCGGCCGGATCGAGATGGCGGGCGGCAAACCGGCCGGCGTCTTTGTCGACAAGGCGATGGACCTGATCCAGAAAATCACCCCGCCGCCCGCGCCCAAGGACCGCGACATCGCGCTGGAAAAGGCGCAGCGCGCGCTGCTGGCCGTGGGCATCACCGGCATTGCCGACATGGGCACCAGCATCGACGACTGGCAGGCGTTTCGCCGCTCCGCCGATCGCGGCGCGCTGCGCGTGCGGATCATGTCCTACGCCTATGGCATCGACAATATGGTGCTGATCGCCGGGCCGGAACCGACGCCCTGGCTCTATGACGATCATCTCCGCATGGGCGGCGTGAAGCTGCTGCTCGACGGCGCGCTGGGATCGCGCGGGGCATGGCTGCGCGCCGATTACGCCGATGCGCCGGGCCAGCGCGGTCTGCCGATGATCCCCGACACGCAGTTGCGCAATTTCATGAGCCGCGCGGCGATGGATAATTTCCAGGTCGCCGTCCATGCCATCGGCGACGCGGCCAATCATGAAGTACTGAACGCGATCGAGGAACTGAACGACACCTATAAGGGCGACCGGCGTTGGCGCGTCGAACATGCGCAGATCGTGACGCCCAGCGACCTGCCGCGCTTCGGGCAGCTAGGCGCGATCGCGTCGATGCAGCCGGTCCATGAAGCGTCGGACTGGCGCATGGCGACGGCGCGGCTGGGCGAAGCCCGGCTGAACGGTGCCTATGCGTGGAAAGCCATGCTGGACAACAAGGTGCCACTCGCCTTCGGCTCCGACGTGCCGGTGGAAAGCCCCAACCCTTTCGCCGGCATCGCCGTGGCCATGAGCCGCGAGGATGGCAAGAGCGAACCGGCGGGCGGCTGGATACCCGATCAGCGCATCGGCTTCGACGCCGCGCTGGACGGTTTCACGCGCCAGGCCGCCTATGCCGGTTTCGCCGACAAGAAATTCGGCAGCCTGGTCCCCGGCCAGCGCGCCGACTTCCTGCTGATCGACCGCGACATTTCGGCGGCGCGCCCCGCAGACATCCGCCAGACCCAGGTGCTGGAAACCTGGATCGGCGGCAAGCGGGTCTATGTGAAGGGGCAATAGCGCGGCGCTCTGTGCCGCTCTGATCTAGATCCGTTCGTGCTGAGTAGGGTCTGAGCGAAGTCGAAGACCCGTATCGAAGCATCAGACGCTGAGCGCGATCCTTCGATACGCCATTTCGACTTCGCTCAATGGCTACTCAGGATGAACGGAGTTGAGCTAGAGCGATTTCTAATCAGATGGAATCATCTGATGACTCGGAAATCGCGTAAAACCAATAATCTAGAGCGGTCGATCCGATGCAATCGGATCGACCGCTCTAGCGTCGCGCCGCTTAACGAGACTGGGCGGGGTTCCAGACGGTGACGGTGCGCCCCGTCATCGCCTTGGCCACGCCTTGCAGGGTCGCGGCATAGGCGATCAGCACATCGACCAGCGCGGCGAAGGGACCGCTCTTCGCCCGCACGCCGATCCACAGCAGCAGCGCGACACACAGCGCCCCCGCCAGATACAGCGACGGCGACATCCGCATCGCCAGCGCGCCGGCCGCAACCGCGCCGACCAGGATGAACAGCCCACCGAACCAGCGCACGATCTTGCGCGACGCATATTTGAAGCGGTCGACCGCCGCCATCCGCTGCAACTGCGGGCGCAGATGGGCGTGGGTATGCCAGGCGCGCGCGGCGATCCGCACCTTGCGCCGATATTCGTCTTTGCGTGCGGTCACTAGGCGTTCGCGGGCGATCACATCCTTCGCCTTGACCAGGCGCTTGCCCGCGAACACCACCGCCATCGACACGGTCAGGTCATCCAGCACGCTGTCGGGGAAATCGGGATAGAGGCTACGCCGGATCGAGAAGATGGAGCCATCCGCGCCCAGCACATTGCCGGTGCGCGATTCCTCGTCCTTCAACCGCTCCTCGATCCGCCAGTAGAGCGAGCCGACCGAGGCGGTCGCGCTGTCTTCCGCGCCGATATAATATAGCGACCCCAGCACGCCGCCGACTTCGCTGTCGGCATAGCGGGCGAGCAGGCGCTCCACCGCTTCGCCGTCCAGCAGAACATTGGCGTCGGTGAAGATCAGTACCTCGCCCCGCGCGCGGGCGGCCAGTTGCTTCATGCCATACGCCTTGCCGCTGCGCCCCGGCCCGCGCAGCAACGTCACCAGATCGCCTTGCGCAGCAATCAGGTCGCCGGTGCCGTCGGACGAACCATCATCGAAGGCGAGGATTTCAAGCGCCGGATGACGCTGTTTGAGCATCGCCAGATTGGCGAGTTTCTCCGGCATCGCCCCCGCCTCATTATAGGCGCAGAACAGCAGGGAGGCGGTGGGAGGCGGGCCATCGACCGGCGCTTCCGGCACGGTCGGCAGCGCGCGCAGGAGCAGCGGGTAGAACAGGAACGGCCACGCCACCGCGATCAGGCAAAGCAGTAGGACGGTGCCAAGGATCAGGTTCGTCGCCACCGCTCAATAGGCCTTGTGATGGACCAGTACGCCCAACGTCGCGAATATGATCCGTAGGTCGCGCCAAACCGACCAGTCGCTGACATATTCCAGGTCCGACTGAAGTCGATCGATGAGATCCTGATGATGATCGGTAGAGCCGCGATGGCCACGCACCTGCGCCAGCCCGGTCATGCCCGGCTTGATGCAATGCCGTTCCCAATAGCGCGCATCCACCTCCCAATAGAGGCTGTCGCCTGCCTTGGCGGCGGCGGCGTGGGGGCGCGGGCCGACGATGCTCATGTCGCCCTTCAACACGTTGAACAGCTGCGGCAATTCGTCGATGCTGGTCTTGCGCAGGAAGGTGCCGACCTTCGTCACCCGGACGTCGTCGCGCCGGGTCAGGGTTGCAGCCTTGTGGTCGCTCGCCTCGGTCCGCATCGAACGAAATTTGTAGATGGCGAAAGGCCGGGCGTCCTTGCCGATACGCGGTTGACGGAACAGCGCCGGGCCGGGACTGGTCAACCGCACCGCCAGCGCCGCGCCGATCAGGATGGGCGACAGCAGGATGGTCGCGACCGTAGCGACGATCAGGTCGAACAGCCGCTTGATGAGGCGATCGCGGAAGTGCAGCGGACCGCCCGCCACGATGATCGTCGGCTGGCCGTCCAGTTCATCGATCCGCGCGGGGGCGAAACGCAGCAGTTCGGGCACGACGATCTCTCCGCGCGCCGACAGCGATTTGAGCGCCGCCGACCAGTCTGTCATGCGATCGAGTGGACAGGCGACGATCACCCGTTCCGCCATGCCGACCGCCGCCGCCAGCCGCGCCGCCATGTCGGCATCATGCCGTTCGGGATGGAGGTTGGCGGCATCGGCGTCGATCACGTCCATATGCGGTCCCGTTTCGATCGCCACGCCATCCAGGATGACTGCGGTCAGATGCGGCACGTCGCCCAGCACCCGCACCGCCAGTCGCACGAGCGCGAGCCGGACAAGAGTCACCGCAACGGCGCTCAGCCCTAATCCAGTGATGAAGGTCAGGCGCGACAATTGCTCGGCGATCTTGCCCAGATAGACGATCAGCAGCATCAGCAGCGCCGCCTGCGCCAACGCCCAGAGCGCCCGCACGATCCCCCGCCGCACCCGGTCCAGCGTGTTGATGCCATAGGCGCCGCCCTGCACCGCCAGCAGCGCGTAGAGCGGCGCGATCATCGCGAACATGACGAGGCCATGGGGTTTCCCAGGCTCGCCCCAAAGCGCGCCCAGCACGAACCAGTTGGCGGCCAGGAAGGCGCAGAACAGCCCGGCCATGTCCCCCGCCAGGCACAGCGCATAGAGGCGCAGCCGTACGACTTCCTTGGAGACTGTCACCGATGCGCCCTGATTATCGTCATGCGTTCCGTTGGCACTGGCGCGCGCGGGTTGCAAGGGGTTCGCGTCCCCACATCCGTTCACAGCGAGCGCAGTCGAGAAGCGGTTAGCGTTGCGCCCGCGTTTCTCGACACGCTCGAAACGAACAGATTTTGTTGCTCACACTCCAAACAACCGCGTCAGCGATTTGTCCAGCATCAGCAACTGCCACAACAACCGTCCATGATCCGACACGCCCGACCGATGGTCGGCAGCGACCTTCGCCAGCATCTTGGTATCGAACCAGTCGGTCCGCGCCAGCGCCGATCCGCCTGCGATCGCCGTCGCCTCCCCCGCCAGCGCGCCGCGGAACCAGGCGCTGATCGGGGTGACGAACCCCATTTTCTGGCGATAGAGAATATCCTGCGGCAGGAACGGCTCCATCGCCTTCTTCATGATATATTTGCCGCTGTTGCCGCGAATCCGCTGCGCCACCGGCAGGCGCGCGGCAAATTCCACCAGCCGATGGTCGAGCAGCGGTTCGCGAGCCTCCAGGCTGACGGCCATGCTCATCCGGTCGGTCTTGGTCAGAATGTCGCCGGGCAGCCAGATGCGGATATCGGCATATTGCGCCCGGTCGAGCGGATCGCGCGCGGGGGCGTCCGCCATCGCCTTGATGTAACGATCTTCGGCCCGATAAGCGCCCAGCCGGCCCTTCATCTCCTGGCTGAACAAGCGCTGGCGCAGATCCCGCGGCGTGACGCCGACCGACGCGGCATAGGCCTCGCCGCCCTCCCCCGCTAGTTCGAGGAATGTCGATTTGGCGCGCAGCGCGCGCGGTGCCCAGTCGGCCTTGGGATAATATTTGCCCAGCGTCCCGAACAAAGGCTGTCGCACCGATGCGGGGATCAGGCCGCGAATCCGCTCGCCCTGCATCTGGAAGCGATGGCGGCGATAGCCCGCAAACGCCTCGTCCGCGCCGTCGCCCGACAGCGCGACCGTCACCTGCTCGCGCGCCAGTTCGCACACGCGGAAGGTCGGCAGCGCCGACGCATCGGCGAAGGGTTCGTCGAAATGAAACGCCAACGTGTCGATCAGTCCATAATCGTCGGGCGACACGATCCGGCTGCGATGGTCGGTGGCGAAACGGCGGGCGATGCGATCGGCAAAGGCTGTCTCGTCCAGCGCCGCGACGTCAAAACCGATGGTGCAGGTCTTGACCGCCTGCGACGACGCCTCGGCCATCAGCGCCACGACGCTGCTGCTGTCGACCCCGCCGGACAGGAAAGCGCCCAGCGGCACGTCGGCCACCATGCGCGATCGCACAGCCTGCCGCATCAGAGCGACCAGTTCTTCTTCCAGTTCCTGCGGTTTCGCTTTGGTACGGTCGGCGAAGCTGACGTCCCAATAGCGCTGCGGCTGGGGCAAGGGCCGGCCGCGGACCAGCCGCAGCGTCTCGCCTGCGCCCAGCTTGCGCACGCCCGCGACCATGCAGGCGTCGTCGGGGACATAGCCATAGGCCATATAATCCTCGACTGCGCTCAGATCCGGCGCACGGCGGAGCAGGGGATGCGCGAGAAGGCTCTTCAATTCCGACCCGAAGATCAGGCTACCGTCCGACAGCAGCGCATAGTGGAGCGGCTTGACCCCCAGCCGGTCGCGCACCAGCCAGAGCGATTGCGCGCGCGCATCGAAGAGGGCGAAGGCGAACATGCCATTGAAGCGCTGCACGCACTCCTCGCCCCATTGGCGATAGCCGTGCAGAATGACTTCGGTGTCGCTATGGGTGCGAAAGACATGGCCCTTCGCCTCCAGTTCGGCGCGCACCTCGGCGAAATTATAGATTTCGCCGTTGAAGACCACGGCCATGCTCTCGTCCTCGGTCAGCATCGGCTGCGCGCCGGCTTCCAGGTCGATGATCGACAGGCGCAGATGGCCTAGGCCCACGCCCGGCGCGGTCCAGATGCCGCTGCCGTCCGGCCCGCGATGCGGCATGACGTCGAGCATCGCGCGCACCCGCGCCGGGTCCACGGGCTTGGCCGTTTCGAGGTGGAAAATGCCTGCTATGCCGCACATGCGAATAAGCCCTAGAGTATTCTGAAGTCGGCTGGAACAGCCAACGGCTCGCAGAATGCGGAAAAGACGTTCATCGGATGCCGACGCTACGGTCAGCCAAAACCCGCACGTCGCCCAAATCGTTCAGGAACGCCGCGATCGCCGCGTCGGACGGGCGTCCTTCGGCGTCTTCCGCCGACACCAATAGGGCGACGGCGCGCTGGTCCTGCCCCAGCAATCGGGCTTTCATCGTCGCCAGCTTGACCGCGGGTTTGCTGCCCGATGGCGCGCCGCCGCCTATGCCATAGAAGCTGACGACATGGCGCACGACGGGGCCGGGCGCAGTGATCTGCTCGCCCCGGCCATAAGCGGGTGCGCGGGCTGGCGACGACCAGACCCATTCGCTGTCGGGATCAGCGGCTCCTTGGCCAAAGCCTACAAGCTCGCGACCTTCATCCTGCCGTGCATAAGCGGCGATGGCGAGATCGACGACCTGCCCCTGCGCGCCCTGATAACGCCCGATGACGAAATGATCCGCGCCATCGAACCGCGGCGTCCACGGGTAGGCCTGACGCGCGTCGGTCCGGGTCCAGCCCTGCACTTGGGGCAGGGTCAGGACCGGCGGCAGCGGATCGGCGGTTGCAGCGGTGGCGGCAAGCCATAGCGGCGCGGCGACAATCATCGCCAGCGCCCCGCCCGCGACCCCGCCGGTGTGCGACGATCCGCGCACCGCGCCTTGCAGGGCGCGCGGATCGAACCAGGGATCGCCCGGCTTTCGATCGAAAAAGGGCCATGCGGTCGCCATCACGATCGCCATGACGATCGCGAAGAAGACCCAGCCATAGACGACATGGTCGAAGCCGACGGCGGCATCGACGGTGGTGAGATGCGCGACCAATATGGTGGCGAAGGCGCGCACGCCATTGGCCAGCACCGACAGACTGAGCGCACCGGCGATGAACACCGCCCGGCGCGACCAGCTCTTGAAACAGACATTGCAGACCAATGCGCCATAGGCGGTCATGGCGATCAGGAATTTCGCGCCCGAACAGGCCTCCGCCACCTCGAAATAGCCGGTCGGCGTGGTGATGAAGATGCCCTCCATATGCGCGGGCACGCCCGACAGGTCGAGCAGCAGCATAGCCAGCCGCGCCGTCACCAATTGCAGCGGCGGCACGATCTCCTCACCGAAGGGCACCATGAAGAAAGCGTAGAACAGCGGGAAGATCAGCGCCCGCGCCACCGCCGGGCCAAGCAGCGCGATGGTCGCGCCCTGCAACATGACGATCAACGCGCCGTGACGCACCATCGCCACCCCCGCCGCCGCGCCCAGCAGCCAGGCCAGCGCGCCCGCGGCGAGCCAGAGCAGCCCTGGCACCCAGGCGACCGGCGCCAACTGCCGCAATCCGGGCAGGCGCTGCTGCACCAGCCAGGCGATGAGGAAGGGAATGAAAAGGCAATGGCCGAAGGTGGAGGCGTGCCACCAGATCGACACCATGGTGCGAACGTCGGCGAAGAACAGCGCGATGATCGCAAAAGCGACCACGCCCAGCGCGATCAGATGCCCGCGCCAGCCGGTGAGGTCCGTAAGCGGCATCCGGTCCATCGGGATCGCCCGTTCGTTCACGCCGCGCACGCGCCTTTGACGGGCGTGCCCAGCAGCAGGTCGGGCAGCGCCGCCAATGTCGCGGACCAGCGATAGCGTTCTTCCGTCCGCTTCCGCGCGGCGAGGCCCAGTTGCTGCGCGCGCGCGGGGTCGGCCAGCAGCGCGACGATCTTCGCCGCTTCTTCGGCTGGATTGGCGGCGACCAGGAAATGCACCTCATCGCTGGCGTCGATGCCTTCGGCCGCTTGCGGCGAGGCGACGACCGGCCGCGCCATGGCCATCGCCTCCAGCACCTTGTTCTGAATGCCGCGCGCGATTCGCAGCGGCGCGACGACGACGTCCGCCGCCGCCAGCCAGCCGCGTACATCGGGCACGCCGCCGGTCACGATCACGCCAGGCAGTTGCGCCAGCGCCTGCACCGCCCTGGCGGGATTGCGCCCGACGATGGCGAAGCGCGCATCGGGATGAACAGTGCGGATGGCGGGCAGGCTCTGGCGCGCGAAGCTTTCGACAGCCTCGACATTGGGGCGATAATCCATCTGGCCGGTGAAGACGAGCAGCGGTCCCGCCCCCCGATCGATCGCAGGGAAGTCCGCCGCTGGATCGAAATAGTCGAGCGCTACGCCATTTTCGAGTTCGACTATCCGGTCGGGTCCAAGGCCGCAGGCGTCACGGAACAAGGCGGCTTCCGCCTCACTGACGAAGCTGCTGACGTCCGCCCGCGCCGCCGTTCGCCGTTCGAAGTCGAGCAGCACCCGCCCCTCGCGCCGGTTGATCCAGCCCATCGGTCCCGAACCCTCTGCGCCATAGATCGCATATTTGGCGGAATCGAAATCGACGAAATCCATCAGGAAGCGCACGTCCGCAGGGAGCACCGGCACGAAATGCGCCATCTGCGCCGAATAGGCGACGACGGCGCGGATCGGCCGCTTCGCCAACGTCTGCGCGACCCAGCGATGCAGGCCGGGATGGTCGAACAGCGATACCAGCAACGACTGGCGTCTGGCCAGGCCGGTCAGCCCGGCCACCAGCTTCGACCGGTCGCGCATCAGCACGCACTGACTGGCCGTCACCTGCGCCATGTCGTTCGCAAACCCCATGTCGCGATAATCGTCGGCAAAGCAGCCGACATGGACGGGCGCGACCTGTGCCAACCGTTGGAGCAGATGATAGGACCGGATCTTGTCGCCCCGATCCGGCGGAAAGGGGATGCGGTGGCAGAGGAAGAGGATGTCGCCGGTCATCCCAGCCCTCGCGCGATATGCGGCCCGATTAAATTGGCGATCGATTCGGGCAGCTTCTTCCAATATTCGACCTTGCGCCGATATTGCGGGGACAGCGGATTGACGTCGCGCGTCTCCTTGCCCGGCGCCGTGCGCAGGTGATAGCCAAGCGGTTCGCCGTCGAACCCCCATGTCTTCTTCCAGGCGGCAGGCCCGGTGCCGACCTTCGACCGGCCGAAATCGAAGACAGCGCAGCCCCGCTCGCGCGCGGCCCGCATCAGGCTGAAATAGAGAAATTCGTTCGATCGCATCGCCCGCGCGCCATGGGCCGCGCCATGCCAATAGGGCATGCAGGCACCGCGATGGTAAAAGCTGATGACCGCCGACAGCGGCACGCCATCCTTGGACACCAGGGCGATGTCGGCGTCGTCGCCGAACCGGTCCATGATCTTGTCGAACAAGGCGCGCGGGAATACCGGTGTGCCAAGATTATGGACGCTATGGGCGTAGAGCCGGTAATGAATGTCGCGCAGCCGCTTGTCGCGACCCGTCTCGAAATGCAGGTCGTTCGCCATCCCCTTGCGGATTTCCGCGCGGTGCCGCTTGGGCACGGCCTTCAGTTCCGCCTCGTCATCGGCCGCCAGCGTCCGCGCGAAACCCAGATAGGCGTCCGCCTTCTCCTGCCATAGCGGACCGCCGGGCGCTTGCCCGCCGCGCAGCTCCAGCGTGTCGCAGCCCAGTTGTTCCGCCAACGTCCAGGCGGCGTCGGCCAGCGCCGGTCCCGCCTTGCGATGGCTGGTCAATATGCCACCATCGACGGCAAAGCCGCTGCCCACCAACGCGCGTCCGAATAGCGCCGATTTGATATAGGTCAGCGGCAACAAGCCGACGATCGCGCCATCGATCTGGCGCGCCACCAGCATCTTCGCCTTCTGCCTGGTCCCTGCTTCGACCCCCATGATCCAGCCAGGCCGATGAAAGGGCGTCGAATCCGGCTGGGCGCAGACCCAGGCGTCGATCTCGGCAAGGGTCGTGGCATCGGACAGGCGTGCTTCATCGACGATGACCCCCAGACCGGTGATTGCATTCATGGACGTCATTTCCCTCGTCACCCCCGCCCGAACCTAATGGTCAGGGTTGAATATTTCGTATGCGTATCAACCAAGGCCGCGTGATATCATCGGTCCCAGCAGATTGGCGACGGGCAGCGGCAGACGCTTCCACAGTTCGATCCGCCGTTGATATTTGGCGCTGGTCGGATTGACGTCGCGCCTGGCACCATCGACCGACCAGCCATGATAGACGCGCGGCACTGGATCGAAACCGAAGCTCTTCTTCCACGCCGCCTGCCCGCTGCCGGCCTTGGATCGACCGAAATCGAACTGGCTCATGCCACGCGCCCGGCCATGGCCCATCAGCCGATAGTACATGAGTTCGTTGGATCGCAACTGCCGCGCATCGGCCACGCCGCCGCCCCAATAGGGCATCACCTGTCCCCGATGATAAAGCGTCAGCACCGCCGATACCGGGCGATCGCCTTCGCGGACCACCAAAATGTCGGCATCCTCACCAAATTGCTGCAACACCGAGTAAAACAGCTGTTTAGGGAAAACCGGCGTGCCCAGATTGCGGACGCTGGCCGCATAGACGCGATAATGCTCGCGTAGCAGCCGCGTGTTACGCCCGGTTTCGACGCTGAGCGACGGGTTCGCGAGCGCCTTGCGCAGTTCGGCGCGATGCTTGCGCGGGATGGCGCGCAGTTCCGCCTCGTCATCTACGGCCAGCGGCCGGACGAAGCCGACATATTCGCCTTCACGTCGCTGCCAGTCGCCCCCCGGCGCAGGCCCGCCGCGCAATTCCAGCGGCGGACCGCCTTTGTCGCGCGCCAATCCCTGCGCCGCCGCGGCGAGCGGCGCTGCTGCCCGGTCATCCGCAACCAGCAGGCCGCCATCGACCGCAAAAGCCGATGATACCAGCGCATCGCCGAACAACCGGCTCTTGACGTGATGCAGCGGCAACAACCCCCGGATCTGGCCAGAGGGCGCAAAGGCAGCGAGCAGCAGCGCGCGATGCCCCGTCGCCTGCGTGATCGCGCGCAGCCAGGCGGTACGATGAAAGGGTGTACCGTCGGCATGCGTCACGACGAAATCATCGGCGGCTTGGGCCTGGGCCGGATCATCGATGTCCAGCATCGTCACCGCCATGCCGGCGGCATTGCCGATCATCATGACGCGCGCGCCGCTTCCGCGTCCGCCAGCGCATCGACGCGGGTCCAGGCGAAATCGCGGGTCAGGCGACGCAGCTTGGCCGCCATCACCGACAGGTTGCTGTAATGGCGCAGGCGCGACCGCAACGGCGCGTCCGCCACGCGTGGTTGGTCCGGGTCGATTTCCCAGGGATGGAAGTAGATGATCGCAGGGCGGCCGGCCTGTTCATTGACCTGCCGGATCGCCCAGCGCGAAAAGGCGTAGGGCAGCAGGCGGAAAAAGCCCCCGCCCCCCGCCGCCAATGTGCGGTTGCCCCATTTGGCGGTGGTGACAGGCAATTCGACCAGATCCGACCCCGCCACTGGTTTCCAGGCGAAGCGCGGCGAATCCGGCCAGCCATAATGATCGTGCCGGATCGGCGCGACGCTGGACGAATAGCGATAGCCTTCTTCGGCCAATATCGAATGCGCCCAGGGCGTGCGCGGATCGATGGAGAAGCTGGGCGCGCGATAGCCGGTGACCGCCTGCCCGCTCGCATCCTCCAATATCGCACGCGACTTGCGCAAATCGGCGCGGAACTGTTCGGGGGTGAAGGTGAAGACGCGCGCATGGTCATATCCATGGCTGGCGACTTCATGGCCGGCGTCCGCGATGCGGCGCATCAACGCGGGATAGCGCTCCGCCACCCAGCCCAGGGTGAAGAAGGTCGCCTTGACGTCGGCCTGCGCGAACAGGTCCAGCACGGCGTCGCTATTGGCTTCGACCCGGTGGGTCAGGCCGTCCCAGTCGGCACGCCGCAGCGTACGCTCGAACGCGCCGACCTGGAACCAGTCCTCGACATCGACAGACAGGGCGTTCTGCATGATTCTCCAACCTTATCCGTCATATAGGCGTCAGGCGGCGACGCCGGCCTGCACATCCGCCATCCGCTCCTCGCGCTCGACCCAGTCGACCAGCAGGGTTAGCACGCGGCGCAGCGCCGTATCCTGCTCCTCTGCGCGGAACTCCAGCGCCGACAGCCGTTCCTCGATCAGGGTGAAACAGCCTTTGAGCGCTTCGGGATCGATTTCCGGCTGCACCGGCTGGCCGAAGGGAATATGCGACTGCACCGCACGCAGCGACGCGATCTCGGCGCGCAACGCCTCGATCTCACCCAGCATGTCGGCGCGCAGCGCGTCGATATCGACTGCATCGACCGTGGCGAATGGCTCGGCCGCTGCTTCGACAAAGGGCTCGGCTTCAACGACAGACTCGGCTTCGACCAACGTCTCGACCTCGTCGAAAGCCTCGACCGCGATCGACGGTTCGGCCTCCGTGACGCTTTCCGCTTCGTCCTGCTCCAGCGCGAACGGCGCCGCAAAATCGGCGGATTCCTCTGGCTCGGCTTCATCCTCGACGGGGTCAAGTTCGGCTTCCGGTTCGAACACAGTCTCAACTGCCCGTGGCGGCGCAAAGGCGGCGAAGGCCGGGCGGGCGAAAGGCGCCACGACGCTGGGCGTCACAGGCTCTTCGACCGCATAATCCTTTTCCGGCTCGACCGGATCGGGGGTCGCCGCAGCGACTGGTTCGATCTCTGCCGTCGTCCAGTCCGGCTGTGCCCAGGCGGCATCCAATTCGATGGTGTCGTCCTCGACCGGCGCATCCGCTACTATCTGATCCTCGGCCGGATAGTAGCCGAAGGGCTGATCTTCGATCTGCTCCTCCTTGATGCTCTCGTTCACGACCGCAAGCTCGACCGGTTCCGGCTCGAACGCCAGCGGCTCTTCAGCGACATCCAGCAGCGACGGCGCGATCGCTGCCGGTGCGACATCGACGTCCAATCCCATATCCGCCACGACGGCGTCCACGACCTCTTCATCGATCACATGCAATTGCTCGATCGCGCCCAGCAGCAGCACCCGGCTGGCCAGCGCGTTCAGGCGGCGCGGCACGCCACCGGTCGCCGCATAGAGAGCGACAAAGGCGCCGGGCGTAAAGGCGGGATTGCCGCTCCAGCCCGCAATCGCCAGGCGATGAAGCATATAGGGTTCGACCTCATTGGCCATCATCGGTTCCAGATGATGGGTCGCGATCACGCGCTGGCGCAACTGCTCCAGCTGCGGGGATTTGAGAAGATCGCGAAACTCCGGCTGGCCCAGCAGGAAAATCTGGAGCAAGGACTGGCCGCCCAGTTGGAAGTTGGACAACATCCGCAATTCCTCGATCGCGGAAACGGGCAGGTTCTGCGCCTCGTCCACGATCAGCAGGCTGCGCCGCCCGGCACGCGCCTGGGCGTGGAGCATGGATTCGACCTGTTGCAGGATCGCCGCCTTTGATAGGCCATCGGTGGACAGGCCGAAGCTCTGCGCAGCAAGGCGCAGCATGTCGTCGCCCTCGACCTGGGTCGACACGATCTTGACCGCGGTCAGGCGCGCCGGATCGATCGTCTGCATCAGATGGCCGACCAGCGTCGTCTTGCCCGCGCCGATATCTCCGGTGATAACGATGAAGCCTTCGCCCTGCGCCAGACCATAGCCGAGATAAGACAGCGCCTTGCGATGCGTCGCGCTTTCGAAATAATAATGCGGGTCCGGCGTCAGCTGGAACGGACGGCCCTGCAATCCGTAGAATTGATCGTACATCTCTTCGTCTCCAAGGCGACCGGTTAGAAGCTGTAGCGCAGGCCGACCTGCCCCATCGCGCTGATGATGGTGTCGAAATCGTCTGCCTGCACCCCGTCCAGACCAAGCGAGGCCGAAGCAGACAGGCGGCGCGACAACCCCTTGTAATAGCTGGCGAATGATCCGTAGTTCAACACATCCGGCCGATCGCCGCTGGCGTCGAAATAATTGACGTAGCCAACCAGATCGATGCTGTCTCGATCGTTGAACATATAGCTGACTGAGCCATTGCCATACCAGTTCTCGTCCCGCGATCCGCGGATCAGCACGGTCTGGCCGCTGGGCGTGATGAACTTGCGCTGCGAATAGCCAGCGCCCACGCCCCAGCCCCACGGCCCGCGCCGCAGCGAATATTGCGTCGACACGCCGCGATAGCGGAAATTGGCGTCGGTGATGCCCGACAGCGCATCGTTGAAACACTGCCCGCCGCCGGTGGTGGAGAAGGCGCAGCCGGTGATGTCGCCGGTGAACGGATTGCGCGCGACGTCGAAATTGCTACCCGACAGGGCGGCCACGTCGGCGGTGATCATGCGACCGAAGCTGTCGATGCCATCGAACACGACGATGGAGACGCTGCTGTCGCGGCCCTGCCACAGGAAGCTGCCCTGATAGGTCATGCCGCCATAGCGTTCGCCGACCCGCGCCTGGAGCGTGGTACGACGGCTGGGCCGCCACAAGACGCCCGCATCCCAGATGATATCGTCAAAATTATAGACCAGCGCACGCGGCGAGCTTTTGTCGGTGACATAGCGCCCGTTGCGGATCAACGGCAGGCCGTCCGCACCCACTTCGGGCGAACGCTGGCTGATCTCGATCTTTTCATAGCCCACGCCACCGACGGCGGCGATGGTCGGCGTGATGGGCACGGTCGCATCGACCCGGCCCCACAGATCCTCGAACCGCTGGTCGAGCTGGCTGGCATCTTCCCGATCATAGCCTCCGCTGGCGGTCAGGCCGATCCCCGGCAGCACCGTGTCGGGCGAAAAGCCGACCGATCCGTTGAGGCTATGGGTCCAGCTGTCGGCGAAGGAGCCGCCGGACTGTCCCTGAACGCTATTCTGGCCGACGCTATCATCGACGCGCGCATAGCCCAGGCGATAGCCTGCGTTGACGTTGAAGTCGCCCAGCTGCGTCGTATAGGACGGCCCGACATAGCCGGACCAGACCTGGCTGGTATAGGCGTCCCGCTGCGTCGACGCGCCCGACAGACCGTCGGTGCGGACCCGCGTCGCAAGGCCGCCTGCCTGGATGCCCAGACCGCGCGCGACATTGATGGTCGCATGGCCAAAGCCGCTCAGCACATCCTGATCGACCGCCTGGCTGCTCCAGCCGAAGCTGTGATTATATTGCAGGTCGACCGCCGCTTCGACGCGCCTGTTCTGCACTTCGGCGGTCAGGCCGGCCGTGACGTTGGAATAGGTCAGCACGTCGCCGCCACCCTTGAGCGGACCCATCACGACCTGATCCACGCCGATATAGGGGATCACGTCCAGGCGCTTGTCGTCCGAAGACGATTGCGCATGGGCGGGCATTGCTGCGGCCAGCGCAACGCACGATGCGCCTGCGATCCAGAGCCGAACGGTTTTCACTGGGCTTCCCCCTTGGCGTAATAGCTGCCGAAACGGCGGCCGCCGCTGTTGAAGCGGACGGCATTGAGCAAAAGCTGCACCTGCGCGCCGCCCTTCAACAGGCCCACCGCGTCGCGCAGCGCGCTTTCGGGCGTCTTGTCGGCGCGCACGACCAGCAGCGCGATAGCGGCATGGCTGGCGAGCACGGCGGCGGGCGACGCCGCCAGCAATGGCGGCGAATCGAAGATCACGATCCGTTCGGGCCGGCCGTCAGTCAGCCGCTTGAGCAGCTGTTCGGTGCGGGCGGAGGCGAGATATTCGGTGTCGTTATGGCTGCGATGCCCGGCGGGCAGGACGGCGAGCGAGGGAATGTCAGTGCGGATCACGCAATCCTCGATCGCGACCATGGGATCGGCCAGCGCGTCCATCAGGCCGGGGCCAGCCTCCAGCCCCAGTTGCGCGGGGATGCCGGGCTTGCCGAAATCGGCGTCGACCAGCAGGATTTCGCGATCCTTCTCCGCCGCGAGGCTCAATGCCAGGTTGATCGCGCAGAAGGTCTTGCCCTCCCCGCTATGGGCGGAGCAGACGAGGATGCGGTTACCGCGCGGGTTATTGTGCAGTTGCGACAGCAGGTCGCGCTTGAGCAGGCGAAACTCCTCGCTCATCGTCGTGACCGCGCTGTCGGGACGCAGGAAGCCGTCCTCGACCAGCTTGATCCGGTCGATCGCCTGCGCCGGCCCGGTCCACGCTGGCGCGCGGAAGGTCGGTGCAGCGGGCGCATCGGCCATGAAGGCCGCAGGTGCCGGCTGTGCGACCGGCACGGGCGGCAGGTCGGCGGGCACATCGACCGCAGGCGCGGCGCGGCCACGCAGCGCGGCGTTGAAATCATAGATCTCGGTGGCCCGCTCGATCAGCGATCCCCGGCCCTTGATGGAGCTGTGCTGGTTCATGTTCCCTGGCTCCTTCACGCCATACCGCGCTGGACGAATTCGACGACGACCAAGAGCAGGTAGACGGCCACCAGCCCTCCGCTCGCCCCGGCGAACCACTTCATGCGATGCTTTTCGACCGCGACCTGCGCCGCGCTGATGGTCTGGCTGATCGATCCTGCGACCGGCAGGCCAAGCGCCTTTTCCAGCCGTGCGGCAGTCGGGAAGGTGCCCTTGAGCTGGCCGAGCGCGAAGGCGACGCCGATGCCCGCACCGATGCCCAGGATCAGCACGCCGAGCAGCAACAGCGGCCGGTTGGGGGCTGATGGCGCAGTCGGGGTGCTGGGCGGCTGGATGACGCGGAACTGGACGGAGCCGGTTTCGGTTTTCACTTCGCCGCGTAGCCGGATTTCCTCGCGGTCGCTCATCAGCTTGTCATATTGCGCTTTGACCGCAACATAATCGCTGTCGAGCTTTTCCTGTTCGGATGCGACGCCGGGTTCATCGACCTGGCGCGACGTCATGGTGTTGAGGTCGCCCTGCAACTGCGCCCGGCGCGTCTGAAGCGCCTGCACCGTGGCGGCCCGTTCGGCCTGCATCGACCTGATCGACAGATAGGCGGGATTGGGCGTGCTGCCCGTGCCACCCGCGCCGCCGCCGCCACCACTTTTGCGCAGGGCGTCGACCTCCCGCTGGGCGGCGATCACGTCGGGATGATTGGCGGTCCAGCCGCGCGCGCGCATCGACGCCAGATTGGATTGCGCCTGCGCCAGCGGCGACGCGCCACCAGAGGCGCTGATGCCCGGCAGCGTCGCCGGGGTGCCAATCAGTTGACCGTTCATCGCGCTCAAGGCGCTCTGCGCCTGGACGAGTTGCGAATCGATGGTGTTGATTTCGACCCGCGCGGCATCCATGCGCTGGCTGATCGACCCCGCGCCGGGCAACAGCCCGACATAGCGCTGGGCGAAAGCGACGCGGCGTTGGTCTGCCGCTTCCAGCTGCTTGCCGCGCGCGGCGATCTGCTGGTCGAGGAAAGCCAGGCTCTGCTTGGTCTGGTTACGATCGCCCGAGAGGTTCTCTTCCTGGAAGATGTCGATCAGCTTCTGCACGACCTGCTGCGCGATGCGCGCATTGGCGCCGTCCGACAGAGCCGAATCGGCGGAGATCGCGCTGATGTCGATCATGCTGGGATCGGCCTGCGCCATGACGGTGATATTCTCGCGCAGCGTCGTTATCTTCGCAGCGATATCGCGCGGGCCGGACACCGACTGGGAGAGGTCGGTGTCGCGCACCACCTTCTCCAGATTCTCGGCGCTCGCCAGCGTGCTGCGTACCCGGTCCAGATCCTGCTGCGACTGGACCTGGGTGATGCCCACCTTGTCCTCAAGCAGCGACTGGGTGTTCACATAGACCCGCGCCTTGGACTGGTAGCTGTTGGGGATGAGCGCTACGCCCAGCCACCCCAGCATGCAAATGCCCCAGGCGACGCCAAGCGCCACCCAGCGGCGGCTCCATATGCCATGGAGCAGGACCAACAGTTCGTCGTAGAGACCGGCCATGATCAGAACATGCTTTCAGGAATGATGATGACGTCACCGGGCGACAGCAGCACATTGGCGCGCGTGTCCCCCTTCTTCAGAAGATCGCCCAGGCGGACCTGATATTCCTTCTGCTTGCCCGTATTCTTGTCGAAGCGGACAAGTCGCGCGCGGTTGCCCGCCGCATATTCGGACAGGCCGCCGACGGAGATCATCGCGTCGAGCAGGGTCATGTTCGCGCGGTAGGGAATGGACGCCGGCTTTTCCGTCGCGCCCACGATCCGAACCTGCTGGCTGAACGTGCCACTGAAATTGTTGACGATCACCGACACAAGCGGATTTTCGATATATTGGGTAAGCGCCAGCTTGATATCGTCGGACAGCATCTTGGGCGTCTTGCCCACCGCCGGCATGTCCGTGATCAGCGGCGTGGTGATGCGGCCATCGGGGCGCACCTGCACCTTGGCCCCCAGTTCGGGATTGCGCCACACGAAGATGGTGAGGTCGTCGAGCGGGCCGATGATATATTCTTCACCCGGCCCTTCCTGCGTCGACACGAAAGAGGCGGGTGGCAATTGCGGCCCGGACGGCGCGGAGGCGCAGCCCGACAAGGCGATAGCGGGTAGCGATACGCCGATCAAAAGCCTGGAAACCGACACAAAACGCATATTCTCACCTCTTTGTGCGGCCATGCACCGGCGGCGGCCAAAGAGGACAAGGCAACCGGTCAGCACATGGCTTCGGGCTTCTTCTTGCCGGGAAAGGGTAAAGATACCGTTAGGAGTTAAGTCCTGAGCAAATCAGCCAAGTAAAAGTTCGCGAGGACTTGGGTGTCCAAGAAAAGCACCGGGACTTGCCGACGCGCCATAGGCCCCGGCGAGGAAGATGGCGATCAGGTCGCCTTCCTGCACCGGGGGCAACGCCACCTTGTCGCCCAGCCGGTCGATGGGGGTGCACAGGCACCCGACCACCGTCACCGGCACCTCCGCCGGGGCCGCACCGAAGCGGTTGGCGACCGCGATCGGATAGTTGCGCCGCACGACCGTCCCGAAATTGCCGCTGGCGGCGAGTTGATGATGCAGGCCGCCGTCGACCACGACGAAGGTTTCGCCCTGGCTGACCTTCACATCGACCACACGGGTCAGGTAGACGCCCGCCTCCCCCACCAGCCATCGGCCCAGTTCGATGGCGAAGGCGCTGCCCTGCAAAATGCTCGGCAAATTCTCCAACGCGCTGTCCAAAGCCACGCCGATCGGCCGAATATCCAGCCGTTCGTCGCCGGGGAAATAGGCAAGGCCAAAGCCGCCGCCCAGATTGACCAGCGGCGGCGAGGCGCCGACATCGTCCGACAGCCGCGCCGCCAGTGCGATGGTCGCCGCCTGCGTTTCGATGATCGCCAGCGGGTCGAGATTCTGGCTGCCGGCGAAAATATGCCAGCCCCGCCAATCCGCCCCCGCGTCGATCATCGCCCGCGCCAGCGCCGCTGCGCGATCGGCATCGACGCCGAACGGCTTGGCTCCGCCGCCCATGCGCATCCCCGATCCTTTGAGGTCGAAGTCCGGGTTCACCCGCACGGCCAGGCGCGGCACCTTGCCCAACTTGTCGGCCACGGCCAGGGCGCGGCGGCCTTCCCCTTCCGACTCCAGGTTGATGGTCACGCCCGCGAAGATCGCTGCTTCCAGTTCGTCAGTGCGCTTGCCCGGTCCGGCAAAACTGATCCGATCCGGCGCCATTCCGGCCGCCAGTGCCATCTCCAGTTCGCCGCCCGACGCGATGTCGAATCCATCGACCTGCCCCGCCATGCGCGCCAGCAGCGGCGCATAGGGGTTGGCCTTGATCGCATAGTGGAGGTGCAGCGCATCGGGCATGGCGGCGCGAAAACGGCGCACCTGTGCCTTCACGATGTCCATGTCATAGGCGAAGAGTGGCGTATCCCCCGCCTCGTCCACCAGGCTCGCTGCGCCGCAGCCGCCGACGATCAACATGCCTTCTTCCTGCGTGAACCAGGCGGGAATCGGCCCCATCGGCTTCATGCGCCATGCTCCAGAGTGAGCGCGACCCGGTCGACTTTGCCGTTGGGGTTGCGGGGAAAATCTGGGCGCACGATGATATCCTTGGGCTGCATGAAATTGGGCAGTTCGCTTTTGAGATGCACGGCGACGGCTTGCGCCACCGCCGCATCACTGGCGCGGATCAGCAGCCGCACCGCCTGCCCCAGCCGGTCGTCTTTCACCCCCAGCGCCACCGCTTCGGCGACTCCCGGCACAGCGACGGCGGCCTCCTCTATCTCGGTCGGGCTGATCCGGTTGCCCGCCGACTTGATCATCGCATCGTCGCGACCTACGAAATAAAGCAGGCCCTCGGCATCGCGCCGCACTGTGTCGCCCGACCAGACCGCCATACCGCCATAGACCGACGCCGCGGGTGCGAGTTTGAACCGCTCGGCGGTGCGCACCGGGTCGCGCCAATAGCCCTGCGCCACCAGCGGGCCGCAATGGACCAGTTCGCCCGGCTCCTCATCGTCGGTGATGCCGCCATCCGGGCGCACCGCCAATATCTCCGCAAGGGGGATCGCCCGGCCCATCGAATCGGGATGACTGTCAACCAGCGCCGGCGGCAGATAGGTGGAGCGAAATGCCTCGGTCAGCCCATACATCGGATAGAGGTCGGCTTGCGGAAACAGCGCGCGCAGCTTCGTCACCAATGGCCGGGTCAAGGCTCCACCGCTATTGGTCAGCCGCTTGAGCTTGGCGGCCACATCCACCGGCCAGTCCAGTTCGGTCAGTTGCACCCAGAGCGGCGGCACCCCGGCCAGCGTGGTGATGTCGCGCCGATCCACCAGCTTCATCACGTCGCGCGGCGTCAGATAGTCGAGCGGATAGACGCAGCCACCACCATACCAGGTCGAAAGCAGTTGATTTTGGCCATAGTCGAAACTGAAAGGCAGGACGCAGGCGGTGCGATCCCCCTCCGTCAATTTCAGATAATCGGCCACCGCCACCGCGCCCAGCCACAGATTGGCGTGGCTGAGCATCACGCCCTTGGGCCGTCCGGTGGAGCCGCTGGTATAGAGAATCGCCGCCAGATCATCGGGCGCTGCCGCTGACGGGCCGATCGCCTGGCCGCCGCTCATCGCGCAGGCGGCGTCATCCTCGCGGTGCAGATGGCAACCGGCCGGCAACTCATCGGGCGAAAGGCTGTCGAGTCGCGGCGCCGTCCCGATCAGCAGCAGCGCGCCGCTATCGGCCAGGATGTGCGCGACCTGGGCATGTTTGAGCAGCGGGTTTACCGGCACATGGACCAGGCCAGCGCGGGGCGCGGCCAGCGGCATCAGCGCGGCGACCGGCCCCTTGGCGATCCAGCTGGCGACTCGCGCGCCCTTTTCCAGTCCGAATCCCGCCAGCCAGCCCGCCAGCCGCCCCAGCGTTTCTTCCAGTTCGGCATAGCTGTAGCTGCCCGAACGACCGTCCAGCGCGGCTCGCGCCGGATCGCCGCGCAACAGCAGATGGTCGATCGGCCGCACATGCGCGCCGTCGATTACTGGGAAGTCCGTGGGCACAGGCGGGCTTAACTCCATTTCCAGACTTTTCTCCTATGCCGCATGGTGGTTTTGGATCGCGGTTGGGGCGGGGATAGTCGGTTGCTGGCGGCAAGGGAATATCAGACGCTCGATGAAGCGCGGCAGGCTTTGGCCGGCCAGCTTGACCGCGCGCCTGGATTGGCCATGTTCGACCGGATCGACTGGTTCGAAGCTCTGCACGATCGCTGCTTCCCTGACCAGCCCATCCGCATCGTGCAGGCGCAAGAGGGCGATGCGCAGGCCTGGCTGTTCCTGCTGGCCCCCGCCGCCCGCCGCGCCAGCGCGCTCGCAAACTGGTATAGTTTTGCCTGGGCACCCGTCTTTATCGGCGAACCCGATGCGGCGACCCGGCAGCGGCTGCTGGAAAGCCTGGCCCGGCATCTGCTGGCGACCAGCGCGCAGATCGATCTTTATCCGCTGGAGGATGCCGCACCCCTGCTTGCCGCGTTGCGGCGCGCCGGCTGGTTCGCGGTGCAGCGGACGATGGGGGGGCGCTATCTGCTGCAGGTCGAAGGGCGCAGCTTTGCCGATTATTGGGCGGCGCGGCCTGGGCGGCTGCGCAATCTGATCAAGCGCAAGGGACGCGGCGACCCGTTTGTCCTGCCTATCGCCACGCGGCTGACCGACGATCTGTGGCAGGACTATGTCGATGTGCATGACCGCAGCTGGAAGGAGGCCGAGCCGGGTCTGGATTTCCTTCGCGACCTGGCCGAGCGGGAAAGCGCGGCGGGGACGTTGCGGCTGGGCTTTGCGCGGCTGGGCGCGCGCGCGGTGGCTACGCAGCTTTGGACCGTGGAGCAGGACGTCGCCCTGATCCATAAGCTGAGCCATGACAGGAGTTTCGACCATGCTTCCCCCGGCACGTTGCTGAGCCATGCGATGTTTGCGCAGGCGATCGACCATGATCGCGTGCGCATGATCGACTATGGCACCGGCGACAATGGCTACAAGACCGACTGGATGGACAGGCGCATCCCGCTCCACCAAATCGATGCGTTCAACCCGCGCTTCGCCTCTGCCTGGCTGCCCGCGGCAAGGACTGCCATTTCCGCGCTTGTCGGCTAGACTTTAAGCCCCTATTTATCGCGCATCATGCGGGTGCAAAATTCTCAGCCGGACGACCGGACCCTCGATGTGGACAGGCTGATGCGGGCGCTGCTGCGCGACGTGCTCAGCCTGCCGCAAACCCAGGTCGATAGCTTCGACGTGGATACCCCCCTGTTCGGCGCGCTGCCGGAACTGGACTCCATGGCGGTCGCGGGCCTGCTGACCGAGATCGAGGATCGCTTCGACATCCTGATCGAGGATGACGATATCGACGGCGACACGTTCGAGACGTTCGGGTCGCTGGTCGCCTTTGCGCGGGCGAAGGTCGGCTAAAAGCCCACCCCGCCCGCGGCGAAGGCTTACGCCTCCACCATTGCCTCGAAATCCTGTTCCGCCAGGAATTTCTCGACGTCGAGCGCGGCCATGCAGCCCATGCCCGCCGCGGTCACGGCCTGGCGGTAGATTTTGTCGGTGACGTCGCCCGCCGCGAAGACGCCGGGGATCGCCGTGTGGGTCGTGCCCTTTTCCACCAGCAGATAGCCTTCGTCGGTCGGCAGTTTGCCGGTGAACAATTCGGTCGCGGGATGATGGCCGATCGCGACGAAACCGCCGTCGGTCGGCTCGTGCGACCTTTCGCCGGTCACCGTGTCGATCAGGTCGACGCCGACCAGTCCTTCGGGGGTGCCGCCGCCCACGAAGCGATCGACCGCCTTGTTCCACAGCACCTTGATGTTTGGATGGGCGTGGAGCCGCTGTTGCAGGATCTTTTCCGCGCGCAGCGAATCGCGGCGGTGGATCAGGGTGACGTCATGGCTGTGGTTGGTGAGGTAGAGCGCTTCTTCGACCGCGGTATTGCCGCCGCCGATCACCACCACCTTCTTGCCGCGATAGAAAAAGCCGTCGCAGGTCGCGCAGGCCGACACGCCCTTGCCCTGCAAATGCTCCTCGCCCTCCACGCCCAGCCATTTGGCCTGCGCACCGGTGCAGATGACCAATGTGTCGGCGACATAGAGCGTGCCGCCGTCGCCGCGCAGGCGGAAGGGACGTTCGGAGAGGTCGACGTCGACGATCTGGTCGTACATCATCTGCGCACCGACATGTTCGGCCTGCGCCTGCATCTGCTCCATCAGCCACGGTCCCTGGATCACATCCTTGAACCCCGGATAATTTTCGACGTCGGTGGTGATGGTGAGCTGCCCGCCCGGCTGCATCCCCTGCACCACGATCGGCGCCAGACCCGCGCGCGCGCCGTAAATGGCGGCGGACAGGCCCGCAGGGCCGGAACCGAGGATCAACATGCGGGTGCTGTGGGTGGCGGTCATATCAGGCTTTCAACTGCGATTCGGGTGGGCGACAGAGATAGGCGGCGCGCGCCGGGGCGCAAGCGAAGGATTTGCTTGGGGGCTTGGAAGCGGGGCTGTGGTGGTGGCGTGCCGGGATGCGACAGGCCGAAGTATACAGCGTCGTCGGGCTTTTTGGCCTGAAAGCCCCGGCGAAGCTAGTGGGAAGCCACTGGGAAGTAACGCCGAGGTCACGCCAGGGTCACAGCGGCGCGACGCCAGGGTCATGGCGACGCGACAGATACGCGACACCGACGCGACAGGCGCGCGGCGGGTACGCGACGGTTGGGCGGCGGCGACGCGACGACAGGTCCGCCGGGGTAGCGTGACGCGTGGATGAAGTGGCTCAACGAGCGGGTCCATCCGACAGGATAGATCAGGAAAAATCCTACATTGGAAGGGTTTTGAGGGATGGGATTGGCCGAAAGGCGAATATCCGGTTTGGAGCAAGGGTCTTGGTATAGTTGTCATTCCACTATGCCAACCGTAGCCCAGAAATGTTCGAAGCAGTTTAACTGCTCGACGCTTAATTTGCGCTGCCTGCATCTTCAAGCACACATAGATCGCGTCCTCGGTGCTTTGCCTTGTACAGCGCCGCATCCGCGGCTGCATATAATTCCGCGAACGACGATGTGCTGTGAGCATTAGCGACACCGATGCTGACGGTCACTTGTCCAACGGCACCGTCTGCGAACATTCGTGTCGTCGTGCCGATGCCAGAGCGAAGCCGCTCAGCCACGATAATTGCTTCTTCTGGACCGCTGGCCTCGATCAGCGCCATGAACTCCTCACCGCCGATCCGCCCGAACAAGTCAGTATCTCTCAAAAGCGATCGCGCGTCGTGGGCTACGTCGATCAAGAGCCGATCACCAACGAGATGCCCATAGGTGTCGTTCACGCGCTTGAAATGATCAATATCGATCACAAGCATGTACAGTCGGCGAGGGTTCCGCAGCGCCAACTGGGCTTCCACATCATACACGATCCGTCGGCGGTTTGGCGCGCCCGTGAGCGCATCGCAGTCGGCCAATCGGCTGAGTTCAGCGTTAGCGTGTCAACGGCGGTCAGATTCCAGGCCATCGGGGCGGAGTAAAAGTAGGCCACTGTGATGCGGGCCTGACGATATGAAGAGGGCCCCGATCGGGGCCCTCTTCATATCGTTGTCGTCATTGATC
>NZ_JABBFV010000070.1 GCF_012927105.1 Sphingobium psychrophilum
AGCTCGACTTTGTACGTTTTTGGTCAGGTCCAAGTCCAGAAGATGCTGTTTTCAGCGATGTGGTCGAGGGCCTGATCGAGTGGCAAGACGCATCCGCCCATATCGTCAATATCTTCCCATTTTCGCCGGTGTGACCAGTAGCCGAGCCTGACTTCGTCGCGCGTGCCGACAGGCTTGAGGCGGGCGATCGGCGCGTCGGTTTCCAGCAGATAGAGATGGTAAGCGCCTTTGTCCTCGTACCAGCCCACGCCACCGCCGTTGGCTGCGTCAAACGTTTCGATGCGTAGAATGATTTCGTCGTCTTTCATGGAGCATCCATAGCTGCCTTCAGGTCACAGCGTATCCGATTCAACTTGCCGCATGGCAACAGCCCAAGCGTTGCAACGTGCTTCAGTTAGGATTCGAAGCATGGGATGTTGGACCAGAACAAGGCCGTTATCGGCGATGCCGTCCCCCAGATCCTGCGCCAATGGATGCAGGTATGGCGCCCCTGCTTCACTGCCCCCAGTTGGGAGCATGTACTTGTTCTTGTGATGGGCGGCCTGCTGGCCACGGGCAAACGGACCGTTACGTCCTGCCTGCGTGTGACCGGCCGATCCCATGCTGCCAACTTTGCCACCTATCACCAGGTCCTCAACCGCGCCCGTTGGAGCTCCCGTGCGGTTGCCAGGCGACTGCTCGGCATTGTGGTCGAACGGCTCGTGCCAGATGGTCCCGTTGTCATTGGCATGGACGACACCATTGAGCGGCGATGGGGGCGCAGGATCACTGCCCGGGGTATATACCGAGACCCGGTCCGCTCCAGTCACGGCCATTTCGTCAAAGCCAGCGGACTGCGCTGGCTCAGCTTTATGGTGCTCACCCCGGTGTCGTGGACCAACTTGATCAAGGCGCTGCCGATCCTGACGTTGCTTGCCCCTTCAGAACGATCCAACCGTCAACGCGGCTGTCGTCACAAACTGCTGACGGACTGGGCCCGCCAGGGCGCGCTGCAGCTGTCTCGCTGGCTGCCAGGTCGTCGGATCGTCTTCATCGGCGACAGCAGCTTTGCCGTCCACGAACTGGCCCATGCCATTACGCCTCGGGCAACGCTCATCAGCCGGCTGCGGCTGGATGCCAGCCTGTTTGCGCCGCCTGCGAGGCGAACATCACGCACGATGGGACGGCCGGCACAGAAAGGGCCAGCACTGCCCAAGCTCAAGACCCTGCTCGCCAATCCGGCGACGCGCTGGACAAGCGTCCTCGTCTCTGCCTGGTATGGCCATGTCAACGGCAAGACGCTCGAGATCACATCCGACATCGCCTTATGGTACAGGCCGGGCACCCCGGTCTTGCCGGTTCGCTGGGTCCTGGTTCGCGACCCTGACGGAAAGCGCGAGCCGCAAGCCTTCTTCAGTACCGACATCACCCTCGAGCCCGCCGACATCATCGCCCTCTACGTCCGGCGGTGGCAGATCGAGGTCACATTTGCCGAAACCCGCGCTCACCTGGGTGTCGAGACACAGCGCCAGTGGACCAACAAAGCCATAGCGCGAACCACTCCGGCGCTGTTGGGTCTCTACTCTCTTATATCGCTATGGGCCGGCGATCTGCTAACCAATAAAAGCAACCCTTATTCCGCCGCCTGGTATCGAAAAACCAGCCTGACCTTCAGTGACGCCATCGGCGCCGTCCGCCTCCAGCTCTGGGTCGGCGACATTAATCAACAATCCCCGCCGCACCGAGAACCGCACTATATTCCGACAACCCGCCTCGTACGTATGGCTCAAGCACTATGCTTCGCCACCTAATCGTACAAAGTCGAGCT
>NZ_JABBFV010000071.1 GCF_012927105.1 Sphingobium psychrophilum
CTGATCCGTGACGGTTCTGGTTTCCGACACTTCGGTCATCATCGACCTCGAACGGGCGGACCTTCTCGATGAGATGTTCCTGCTGCCGTTTGAGTTCGCGGTGCCTGATCTCCTTTACATCCGCGAACTGGAAGGGGAACTCGGAGACAGGCTGATGGCGCTCGGGCTGCGCGTCGAGGAACTTACAGTTTCCGAACTGCGGCGCGCGACCGGCGTCAATCGACAGCACCAGAAACTCTCCGTACCCGATACCTTTGCCTTCGCCCTTGCGGAGTCCCGAACATGGACGCTGCTGACCGGCGACGGGATCCTGCGCGAGCTGGCCGCTATCGAACAGATCGCCATGCATGGCGTCCTATGGCTTTTCGACCAGATGGCTGATGGCGACCATGTGCAGTTCGATCGGCTGCATGGTGGCCTGACCCAGCTCTTTGCTCATCCCCGCTGCCGCCTTCCTGCGAACGAAGTGAAACATCGCTTGACCCGGTTTGCCGGTTGACTTGGATCGGCAGGAGAACGAGCGCCAGCCAAAAGCCTCATCCGATCAGGCACTTGATAGAGCCAGCTAAACAGCGATGGCACCCCGTAACGCGAATTTCGCAATGCCATCGCGCCAGCAATTCTTAGACCTGGCTATCGAAATCCGCGTGACGTCCCGTCGGTTAAATGGCACGTCTCGAAGTATGGCGATCCTCTGGACAATATTCCGTATCATCGGACTCTACGTCGGCTTCTTTATTGCCAGCGCAATATTATCGGCGGTAGTACTGGACAGCCTTTCCGACGCACTCGAAGCGCTCTTCATGCTGTTCGCGCCGGTCTTGTTCATAATCTGGTATGAAAAGCGCCGAGCCGCGAAGATGGCCTTGAGGAATGCCACCGCGAGAACCAATCCCGCACGCCGGCGCCAGTTGGCGTTCGACGAAAGGGACGCAGAAAATTCGAGGCCAAGCTCACGTTCGGAAAATCAACGCGTTGTCCCTTTCGTGCGTCCAGCGATACCGGAGGACGCGGCGGATTATCCTCCGCTTGTGGGTTCGGGCGTCGGAGAAGCCGGTGCTCCAACCGCAAGCATAACCATGTCCCAGTCGCGATGGCCTGACGGCCAATCCAGGACGCAAGAACTCCGGCAGCGGCTGTTCGGCGACGATTCCTCGATATTTGATCCGAAGAACGCCGACCGCGTTCAGGCGATTGCCGCGCGATCATCACCGGTTGAAGCGGCTCCGGAAGCTACCGTCACGCCCGCAGCCTTGCCTGCGTACCGACCGCAACAGGATAATGCCGAACTTGTCCGTGTCGGCAAGGCAGCGCGGGAAGCCCTCGAGGCCGCGTCGCTGAGGCGTGCGACGAAGGAGAGCGCCGTCCCGCCGCAGCAGGTTGCTCCCTCCATTAACGGCCCGATCGCGCGCGCAGGAACTGTTCCAGCGGCCCACCGTCCGTCACGGATCGAAGAACTGCGCCAGAAGCTTTTCGGGAGCGATCCCGCTGTCCATACACCGCCAAGGCCCGCAAGGCCTGCTGAACAGCGTCCGGTCACTCGCCAGAGTTCTTCAGTCAAAATCCAGGGATGGCTGCGCAAGGGGCAACTCGTGACCATCGCCGGACGCGAGATCGACGGCATGGTCTATGTGGGCGCGTCGCCCAAGTTCAACGCGCATGGCTATGGCGAGAAATGCCGCGCTTATATCGATCCGTCCCTATCGGTCGCATCATCCGGGTCCGACAGCAATGGCGATGGTATGTCATACTGGCCCGGATATTCGAACATTC
>NZ_JABBFV010000072.1 GCF_012927105.1 Sphingobium psychrophilum
AAGCGATGTTCCCGAGCGGCATAGCCATTGCCTCACGTAAATGCTCCCTACAGGAGATCACCCTCACGGACTATTCCTTGCGCGACTGGGGGCCGCGCAGCGGAGCCGGAGGCGACGCGGAGCGGTACCCAGTCGCGCGGCAACGAAGAGACGGTCTCTGCCCCCAAGCGCCTGCCAGCGGGGGCAGCTGACGGGTTGAATACCAAGGCACGCGCCTGTTCTGATCGCCACACCTTCAACCGGCGCTGCACGGTCCGCAGCAGACCATCCGGATAATCGCCAGGCTGCTCAGCCTGTAGCTTCTCGAGCAACTCCCGACCGGTGCGCCATGGCTCCTCCTCGAACCACGCCTTCAACTGTTCAGTCACCGTCGCAAGCGGATCAGGACGGCGGCGCCAACGCTTCTGCGGGGCCTTTGCGGTTGCTGTCGGCCTTGCCTCGCCTTCGTGCCACAAGGTCCGCAGGCTCGTCATGAACGCATCCAGCGTTGGCGGCGAGGGTTCCGACGGATTCATTACGACTGCCCCGTCGGCCAGTCCCACCAACTTTTCTTGCGCCGTTCGGATGTCCCGCAACAGCCGGACCGGATCGAGATCGGCGAACGCCTCGCGGAGGTTTCGGCGCGTCTCCTCGGAGGTCCGTGGGTCGGCCAGCAACCGCTGGAACGGTGTCGCGGGAGCATGGTATCGCTTGTAGACCTTGGCGCCATCGCGTTGCTTCTCGGCAAGCTTGAACGATGGCTGGAAAAAGTTCACGAACAGGCGGGCAGCCGTGTACAATTCCGCTAACGCGCCGGTGGCTGCCAGGCCCTCGAACCGGCGATAGCCCGTCAGGCGCCGAACGACGGAACCGTTTTTCTGCTCAACCCAGGCCTGATCATTCTTGCGATAAGGACGGCAGCGGGTGAACGCGATCCCATGAGCCACGCAATAATCGCGCACCGTCTCGTTAATAAATACGCTGTCGTTGTCAGAGTCGAATCCCAGCAAGGGGAAAGGCATCAGCCTGCGCAGTTCGGTAAGCACAGCCACCAGCAGCGTCTGCTCGCGCACCAGCAACGGTGCGCATTCAGTCCAGCCCGTTGCGATGTCGGTTAAAGTGAACGTCCAGGCCCAGCTACCTTTTGCTGCCGGTCCGCTGTGCGAAACCAGATCGACCTCCATGTGCCCCGGCGCCGGATCACCCCAGTCGTCGAATGTACGGATCGGTACGCTGCGCCGGAGCTCGGTTCCAGATACGCCACGCCGCCGCTTTTTCGTCTGGCCTGCCTCGCGTATGGCGCGCAGTGAGCGGTCGATCGTCGCCGCGCTCATCCGGAACAGACTGGCCTTGACCTGCGGCGCCAGATCGAGGTGACCATGACCTTCCATCGCTTCGACAAGGATCGGAATGAGCGGCTTAAGCCGCTTGCCGCATAAACGGTCGCTCGCCTCCCACAACACCACTAGTGCAGTGCGCACAGCCTCATCGTAGACCCTGCGCCCGACACGCCCAGGAGTTCGGTCCGATGCCTCCTGCCGGAGAACCCTCATCGCATGTTTGCGATGGAACCCCGTGACCGCAACGAACTCATCGAGCACCTTGCCCTTACTCGACCGATCGCATGCCCGGTATCGCGCGCCGACCGCCTCGATCAATTCTTTCCGCGTTGCCATGCTCATCTTCCTCATCGTTCCCTCCCGACCGTTGCCGGGAGCATTCTAGATGAGGCAACGGCCTGTCACTCAGGAGCAAAAAGGGTGAGGCAATGCG
>NZ_JABBFV010000073.1 GCF_012927105.1 Sphingobium psychrophilum
TAGCCCGTATAATTCATCGCGTTGTTGATCGGGCGTCAGGATTTCGGTTTTTGGTTGGAGGCAGGCGCGGTGCATCACTCCCGGGGATGAGCCGAAGGTCGGGTATGTTGAGGCTTGCGGGTTGAAGGGACGGGTTTGGTTTTTGGGGCCAGGCCCGTTGTTCAGGTAACGAGGCGAGGGATACGATCGAGGGCGACCCGGACGATCTGCTGGTTGGGACAGGCGGTGGGCCATTGGACGCGGATCAAGGTCTTCATTTCGACGACACGGGCAGCGATCTTGATGAGGTGCAGGCGCAAGGTATCGAACTGGACAGTGCGCCATATTGAGCGTTTCGGCATGGCGGTGCGCAGACCCCACATAAGCCAGTAGGCACCGGCATGAAGGAACAGCCGCAACTGGTTGGCCGTGGCCTTTGTGCAGGATGTACGGTCTGCGGCGAGATGGGTTTTCCACGACTTGATGTGATTTTCCGCCTGCCCCCGCCGGCAATAGACCTGCTCGTAGAGCCAGCGGGGCGAGCCCTTTTTGAGATTGGTGACGACGAAGCGGGTGTCGGCCCCCTGATCGCCGACTTCGACGCGGGCGATGATCCGCTCGACGCGGCTCCAGCTTTTAGCGCCGTCGTGGAATGCCTTGAAGCGGCGCACCTTGCCATCGTCGGTTGCGGCCTCGAAGCGCGCTTTGGTGCTGGTTTCGAGATCGGTGACATGGCGGCGCAATGTCGAGGTCGGCGCGACGCCCAGGATGAAGTCGTGTCCGCCCGCCCGGCACCAGTCGATGACCTCGGGACAGCAATAATGACTGTCGCCGCGCAGCATGATCTGCGTTCTTGGCCAGTTGGCGCGGATTGCACGCATCAGGCGGCGCAGGAAAGCCCTGATTTCCTTGCCGCCGGGTCGTTTGGCCGGGCGTAGCACGGCAGTGATGAAGCGGCCCTCGCCATCGAACACGACGATGGGTTGGAAGCCATATTCGTCATGATGGGCATTGAATAATCGCAACTGCTGGCCGCCATGCACGGCATCGAATGTGTCATCAATGTCGAGGACAATACGCTTGGGCACGGTGCGGAAGGAATCGCAATACAGATCAACCATCGCCCGGCCCATGCCCAGCAACGCACGCGTATCAGGCAGGTTCTCCAGTCGCGAGATCGTCGGCTGCGAACATAGCGCGCGATCCGAAGGTGCCAGATCAAGGGCCAGCTTGAACATCGGGTCGACGCGCAGACTGGAGGCGTCATTGCCATCCTCGTAACCCGCCGCAATCATCATCAGCCGGAAGCGGATAATGTCGGTAAGGCTGTGGGTGATCAGATCCGGCGCGCGGGGATCTTTGATGCAGGCCGCCATGCGATCCGCAACGCCAAGGCGCTGCTCCACCTCGCGCAACAGCAAAATCCCGCCGTCTGACGATAGCAGACCGCCGTCAAATCTGACGTCCAACCGCTTGCCCGAAACAGGTGACAGACCAGGTAGCGGCAGCGTAGGATCGTCCATGGCGGGTGTAGCTTTCTTGAAATGACGTTGATCGGATTAGACAACCAAATCATACGTTAAATCAGATGCTTACGCTACATCCGCCAACCCCCGATGAATTATACGGG
>NZ_JABBFV010000074.1 GCF_012927105.1 Sphingobium psychrophilum
CGGCCTCCTGTTCCTTGATCATCCCGATAATCTGCGCTTCGGTAAAACGGCTCTTCCTCATACGTCTGCTCCTCTGTCGGCAGACTCTACATTAGAATGAGGGAACTCTCGGGGGGCAGGTCAAGCGCAATTCAGATAACATCCGTTGCGACAAACTCATAATGGAAACTACAGCCTGTCGCCTGAATGGTCGCGAAGCGGCGCAACCCGCACTAAAGACCAAAACCGATGGCTTTTCGGTCTTCTACACCCACCCGCGCACAGGTCTCATAAGACTGGTCTTTCAACTCGTTGACCAAGCGGGGACCGAGCGGATGAGTATGCGTGTTGCTTCACCCGCGATCATGCGCAATAATACGGCCCTGCTGTAATTCCAGCTTGGGTATGCTGGAGCCATGTCAGATGATGTTCAGATCGCTACATAACTCAAATCGGATTATCATGGACCACCAAAAAAAAGTAATAGATTCGACTGAAGATAAATTCGAAGACAATGATAGTCCGAGAAAGTCGATTCAATCGGTTGAAATTGGAGTAAGAGTCCTCCTGGCTTTGATGAAGAAGGGGGAGGGGGCGTATCTCCGAGAAGTCGCTGAGAATTCCGGCCTATCTCGTAGCCAAGCTCATCGTTATTTGCTGTCTTTTGTCAATACCGAAGTGGTCGAGCAGGACCAAAAGAGCGGACGATATTCGCTAGGGAGCTTCGCAGTACGTCTGGGCTTGGCGGCGATGGCCCGACTGGACACCGTACGGATAGCTAACATGCATTTGGAGAATGTGCTGGCAGAATTGAAGGCCACGGGCTTGCTCTGCGTTTGGGGCGACTACGGTCCGACGGTCATTCGGTGGGTCGATGGAGGAATGCCGCTGTCTACATCGCTGCACACGGGGTCAGTCCTTCCGTTGCAGACGTCATCGACCGGCATCCTCTTCTTGGCGTATTGTCCCCGAGCACAGACTTGGGAACGGGTCAAACTGGAACGGGCGGAAGGCATTATTGTTGATGACCTCAGGCTTGAGGCCCTGATTGACGAGGCGAGGCAACTTGGTTTCGCGCGTACTTTCGGAACTTTCGTGCCGGGACTATCAGCCGTGTCAGCGCCGATCCTAGACTCGCAAAATCGCTTGGTTGCGACGGTAAGTGTCCTAGCCCGCTCTCAACATAAAGCGGTTTTCAGCGAGGCCAAGATGGCAAAAATTATCGAGGCAGCGCAAGGCGCAAGCAGGGCGCTCGGCTGGCAGGGCTAGCCCGGTCGCAGAAGGGTAATCTGAGATTCCTGTTGAGATGAGGCAACGGCATGGTCATGAGGAGCAAATCAGGTGAGGCAATGCGCAGTTCACCTACTAGCCCGTATAATTCATCGCGTTGTTGATCGGGCGTCAGGATTTCGGTTTTTGGTTGGAGGCAGGCGCGGTGCATCACTCCCGGGGATGAGCCGAAGGTCGGGTATGTTGAGGCTTGCGGGT
>NZ_JABBFV010000075.1 GCF_012927105.1 Sphingobium psychrophilum
GATTTCTTCTGTGGTTGCCGCCCGCGGTGCAAGAAGTTTCTGGTCCGATGCGCGCGTGATCGAGTGCGGTCTTCTGTAAGGCCTGTATAATGCGGCATTCCAGAAGCCGCTGGCCGGTATGGTGATCTGCGGACCAGGTCCAAATCTGATTCTCGAGCTCCAGGGCTCATAGAAATCAACTGGTTTTCCTGCTCCAGATCTGTTCGATCATTTTGCCCATTCGGGTCGTCGCCTTCTTTCACCCCCCATTATCCGACGTCAGGCAGATTTTGCGGCATGTTGATCATGCTGCTGGCACCTGCGCCGGAACTCGATAATCCTCATTCTTCGTCAGCATGGCCCAGATCGTCCGCGCCATCTTGTTGGCCAAAGCGATCGCCACGATCATCCTTGGCTTTCGCGCAGCTATGCGCGCCAGCCACGAACCTTCCGGGATCGATTTGCGGCCCAGCCAGTTCAGGCGCGACATCGCCCCGATAATCAGCAGCCTGCGGATATCGGGCTGTCCTGCCTTCGAAATGCGCCCGAGCCGCTCCTTGCCGCCGGATGAGAACTGACGGGGAACGAGACCGAGCCAGGCAGCGAAGTCGCGGCCACACCGGAAGTTTTCCATCGGCGGAGCGAAGGCTTCGACGGCCAAGGCCGTCAAAGGTCCAACACCGGGGATTGTCTGCAAGCGCCGCGCCATGTCGGCTTCAGCCGTCTGTGCCTTGATCTTGCCAGTCCGGGCATCGATGCGGACTGTCTTTTCGGCAATCTGTTCCAGCAAATCTCGGCATTCCTCGCGCATCAAATCGGGCAAGTCGCTGTTCGGTGCGTCCAGGATCTCTGCGATCCGCCTGATCTGATGGATCCCTTGAGGAACAACGTGGCCGTATTCATAGAGGCAAGCCCGGAGGGCGTTGACCAGTTCGGTGCGCTGGTGGACGAGCCGTTCTCGAGCCCGAAACAAAATAGCCCGGCTTTGCTGCTCTGCAGACTTCGGATCGACGAAGCGCATTTCAGGCCGTTGGGCCGCGATCACGATGGCCTCGGCATCTGCCGCATCGTTCTTCTGCCGTTTCACAAACGGCTTCACGTAATGCGGCGCAATCAGCTTCACCTCGTGGCCAAGTCGGGTCATCTCGCGGGCCCAGTAATGCGCGCTGCCACAGGCCTCCATTACGACCACCGCTGGAGGCTGCTCGGCCATGAACTTGAAAAAACCTTGTCGTGATAGCTTCTTACGGAACTGCATCTGCCCCGTCATCGACGCGCCGTGCAGCTGAAAGACATTCTTTGCCAAATCCACCCCGATCATCGTATCTTTTGTCACGGTTGCCGTCCTTTCCGCTCAGTGGTCTCAACACCACTTCTTTGGCACATTGCGATGCCGTCTGGGGAGGGCGGCAACCACCCCATCTGATTCAGA
>NZ_JABBFV010000076.1 GCF_012927105.1 Sphingobium psychrophilum
CAGATGGGGTGGTTGCCGCCCTCCCCAGACGGCATCGCAATGTGCCAAGATAGTGGTGTTGAAAGGCCACTGAGCGGAAAGGACGGCAACCGTGACAAAGGATATGATGATCGGGGTTGATTTGGCAAAATCTGTTTTTCAGCTGCATGCCGCGTCGATGACAGGTCAGCTTCGGTTTTGTAAAAAGCTGTCGCGGCAGAGTTTCCTCAAGTTTATGGCCGAGCAGCCTCGTGCGGTGGTTGTGATGGAGGCTTGTGGCAGCGCGCATTACTGGGCCCGCGAGATGACCAGCCTGGGCCACGAGGTGAAGCTGATTGCGCCGCAATACGTGAAGCCGTTTGTGAAGCGGCAGAAGAATGATGCGGCAGACGCCGAGGCGATCGTGATCGCCGCCCAGAGACCGGAAATGCGCTTCGTCGAGCCAAAATCAGCCGAGCAGCAAGGTCGCGCAATGCTGTTCCGGGCGCGGACCCGGCTAGTTCAGCAGCGCACCGAACTGGTCAACATGCTGCGCGCTTTTCTTTACGAGCTCGGTCATGTGGTGCCGCAAGGCATCAATAACGTGTCCCGGATCGCCGCGATCATCACCGAGCCCAACAGCGATCTGCCTGAGATTGCCCGGATTGAATGCCGCGATTTGCTGGAGCAGATCGAAGCAATGACCGTGCGGATTGCGACAAGCGACCGCCGGATCAAGGATCTGGCAGGGCAAGCAGACATGGCTCGAAGGCTACAGACCATGCCTGGAGTGGGGCCGATGACGGCTCTGGCAGTCGAAGCGTTTGCCCCGCCAATGGAGAGCTTCAAATGCGGCAGGGACTTTGCCGCTTGGCTGGGATTGGTGCCGAAACAGCATTCGAGCGGAGGCAAGACCCGTCATGGCCGCGTCTCCAAAGCCGGGCAAAGCGACATTCGCCAGCTGCTTATCATGGGCGCCATGTCGCGATTGAACTGGATGGGCCGAAAATCGATCTCAGAAACATCGTGGCTAGCCCGCATGCTGGCGCGCAAGCCACGGATGCTGGTGGCAATCGCATTGGCCAACAAGATGGCCCGGATGATCTGGGCGATGTTGACGAAACAGGAAGATTATCGAACCCCGGCAACGGCAATCGCCGCCTGATAGATAGGCTGCGCAAGGCCCAAGCTGGTAAGGGGGAGTGAGAAGGCGACGACCCGAATGGGCAAAATGATCGAACAGATCTGGATCAGGAAAACCAGTTAAGAGTCCCGAGTTTCGAGCTCGTGAATCAGATTTGGACCTGATCCGCGGATCACCATACCGGCCAGCGGCTTCTGGAAAACGCTGCAATCAAAGGCCTGACAGAAGACCGCGCTCGATCACCTGTTCACCGGTTCAAAAACTTCTTGCCTCACGGGCGGCAACCACAGA
>NZ_JABBFV010000077.1 GCF_012927105.1 Sphingobium psychrophilum
GTGCTGTTTACCGCTTTTCAAGAGGTTTTGGTTTACAAAAGTGTTCCTATATCGCATTTATGGAAACCGACCTGTTGCGGTCGTCAAGGAGGCCATCATGATCGGAAACAAGCTAAAGGTCGCGAGGTCGGCATCCGGCATGTCGCTACGGGCGCTTGCCGATGCCATGGGCAGCATCGTCTCCGCTCAGGCCGTCGGCAAGTATGAACGCAACGAAGATATGCCGAGTTCTCGCGTACTGATCGCCCTTGCGAAAGCGCTCTCTGTCTCCGAGGAATATCTACTGAACGAGGACGAGCTGTCGCTGGAAGGCGTGGATTTTCGTAAGAAGGTCGGCACGTCGTCCCGTGAGGAAGCCACGCTCGAAGCGCGCGCCATTCACATGCTTGAACGCTATCTCGCGGTCGAGGACATGCTCCAGATGCGCAGCGTCGAATGGGAACAGCCGCGAAGCGCGCCGCATCCCGTGTCAGATATTCGGGATGCGGAAGATGCGGCCCGTTCCGTTCGGGACGATTGGGGGCTGGGTAACGACCCCATCCCGCAACTCGCGGAGCTGCTCGAGGAACGCGGCATCAAGGTGCTCTCACTCGATCTTGATGATGTGGACGGGCTTGCCGCCAAGGTCCGGCGCAAGGGCAGCGATGCGGCGCGCGTCATTGTCATCAAGCAGAGCTCCTGGTCGGAACGCAAGCGCTTCAATCTGGCGCATGAGCTTGGTCATATGGTCATCGCTCCCTCTGGCGGTGTCGACGAGGAGAAGGCCGCACATCGCTTCGCTGGCGCGTTTCTGATGCCGGCGGACGTGCTCCGTGCCGAAGTGGGCGCCCATCGATCCTCGATCAGCATCGGCGAACTGGTGGCGCTCAAGCGACTGTTCGGTGTCAGCATCCAGGCCCTGGCGTATCGCTGCAAGGATCTTGGCATCATCAACCAGGCGGCCTGCGCCCGTCTGTTCAAGGTTTTTGCGGAGCGTGGCTGGCGGACCTCACCATTCGAGGAACCGGAAAGCATGAAGCCGGAACTGGAAGAACCTCGTCGTTTCGAGCGCCTATGCTTTCGGGCCTTGGCCGAAGGCGTGATCGGAGAGTCGCGGGCCGCCGAGCTACTCGGCATTTCCGTGCGCGAACTCGATCGACGACTGGATCAGGTGGCGGCCTGATCCGTGACGGTTCTGGTTTCCGACACTTCGGTCATCATCGACCTCGAACGGGCGGACCTTCTCGATGAGATGTTCCTGCTGCCGTTTGAGTTCGCGGTGCCTGATCTCCTTTACATCCG
>NZ_JABBFV010000078.1 GCF_012927105.1 Sphingobium psychrophilum
CTATCAGGCGGAGATATTCCGGTTGATCCAGGCAAAGCTTGTACTTCAAGGGAAATGAGATCCAAAGTTTGACCTGTACAAATGCGAAAGGGGCTTAAGTCATGCTTCTTGGCTGCGAGATTGCGCGATACTGCTGTCTTCTTCCGCACTAGAGCGCTTTTCGATCAGTCCGGATCATATCCGCACGAGCTGAAGTAGTTGGCGCATTCTCTGGGCTGGAAGATATCCACGAGCCTGCCGATGAGGTCCCAGAGGCTGCTCACCGTGCGCTCGCCGATCTTCCTGAGCATGGCCTTGAGCTTGGAGAAGGCTTTCTCGATGGGATTGAAGTTTGGGCTGTAGGGCGGAAGGAAGCGCAAGGTTGCGCCTGCCGCTTCGATCCGCTCGCGCACCGATGCGCGCTTGTGGCTCGACAGGTTGTCCATGATGACAACGTCGCCGAGCCGCAGTTCGGGCACGAGAACATGGGTGACATAGGCTTCGAACCAGTCGCCGTTGATCGGGCCATCGAGCACCATTGGCGCGACCATTCCGGTCATGCGCAATCCGGCAACCAGCGTGGTCGTCTTGCGGTGGCCGTGCGGGAAGCCCATCCGCAGGCGCTCGCCCCTGGCGCAGCGGCCATGGCTGCGGGTCATGTTGGTCGCGGTCCAGGTCTCGTCGATGAACACGAGCCGTTCGGGGTCAAGATCGAGCTGGCCATCGAACCAGTCATGTCGTTGGCTCAGGACATCGGGGCGGTCCTGCTCGATCGCATGGCCAGTCTTTTTTTGCGCGTCATACCGTGACGAACGAAGAAGCGGTGAAGCCCGGCCACCGAGACGTGCAGGCCCAGATCGATCAACGCCGCCCGCAGTTCTTCAAGCGAGATGTCCTTGCGCGCTTCCCATATGGCGAGGATTTCAGCCTGCCGCTCCTCGATCCGGCGCGATCGCATATCGCCACCCTGAGGCTTGGGAGCAAAGCTGCCGGTCGTACGCCGCTGATCCTGCCAACGGATCGCTGTCGAGGGCGCTACACCAAACCGAGCCGCCGCAGCACGACAACTCATCCCGGCATCGATCGCCGCCAGAAGCCCCTTACGTAAATCCATCGATAGAGGTTGGCCCATCCATGCTGGCCTCCTTCACCAGCACAGACTCTGAATCAGATGGGGTGGTTGCCGCCCTCCCCAGACGGCATCGCAATGTGCCAAAGAAGTGGTGTTGAGACCACTGAGCGGAAAGGACGGCAACCGTGACAAAAGATACGATGATCGGGGTG
>NZ_JABBFV010000079.1 GCF_012927105.1 Sphingobium psychrophilum
TGACCTGCCCCCCGAGAGTTCCCTCATTCTAATGTAGAGTCTGCCGACAGAGGAGCAGACGTATGAGGAAGAGCCGTTTTACCGAAGCGCAGATTATCGGGATGATCAAGGAACAGGAGGCCGGGCTGCCGACGGTCGAGATTTGCCGGAAGCACGGGCTGAGCACGGCGACGTTTTACAAGTTGAAGGGCAAGTATGGCGGCATGGAGGTGTCCGATGCCCGCCGACTGCGTCAGCTTGAGGACGAGAACGGCAAGCTGAAACGCTTGCTGGCGGACAGTATGCTCGACAACGTCATCCTGAAGGACCTGCTGGGAAAAGCCTGACGACGCCAAGCCAGCGGCGTGATGCTGTGCTCAAAGTGCTGGGAGGTTTTCAGATCTCCCAGCGCCGGGCCTGCGTGCTGATTGGTGTCGATCCCAAGACGGTCCGGCGCGAACGCCCGCCAGACCATGGTGCCATCCGTGTTGCCATGCGTGAGGTCGCGGGCAAGCGCCGCCGCTTTGGCTATCGCCGGATCGGCGTCATGCTCGAACGCCAGGGGCTGATCATGAATCACAAGAAGCTCTATCGGATTTACAGGGAGGAAGGTCTGTCGGTTCGTCGCCGTCGCGGTCGGAAACGGGCGCGTGGTAGTCGCACCCCCATGCCCGTGCCGTTGATCCCGGGCGCACGCTGGTCGATGGACTTTGTGTCGGACACCTTCGGTGCGTCGCGCAAATTCCGGATATTGGCCATCAATGACGATTGCTGCCGGGAGAACCTGTGCCTGGTCGGCGATACCAGCATCTCGGGTGCCCGAGTGGCGCGTGAACTTGATACGCTGGTGCGGCTCTATGGCAAACCGGCTTGCATTGTCAGCGATAACGGCACCGAGTTCACCAGTCGGGCGATCCTGGAATGGGCTGGCAAGAACAAGGTCGAGTGGCATTACATCGATCCGGGCAAGCCCCAGCAGAACGGGTTCATCGAGTCCTTCAACGGATCGCTGCGCGATGAACTGCTCAACGAGGAGTTGTTCGACAGCCTGGCCGATGCCCGCCGGAAGCTGGCCATCTGGCGCTATGATTACAACAATGTCCGGCCCCACTCGTCGTTGGGAAATCGAACGCCTGCACAAGCGCGTCGGGCGTTCGAGCAGGACGAGAGCATCACGCCCGACGCGCTTGTGCAGGCGCAGGGGCCATCGTATTTAACCGCAAGACTCTCGTTATGATCGAGGGACTGACGGGGGGCAGGTCAG
>NZ_JABBFV010000008.1 GCF_012927105.1 Sphingobium psychrophilum
ATGCTCAGCGATGGACGTCTCACGACCAAGGCCTGGCACCAATTCCTCGATGACTTTATCGACGATCCCGAACTCGCCGCGCGCTTCAAGGCCCATAAGCCGCGGTAACAATCGGACGGTTACAATGCGTCAAACCAAAAATGGGATGAACCGAGGACAAGGTGCTCGCCGTCCCAAGACATCCCACCGAGCGCAAATTGCGCGTTTCCGCCCGCGTCAAGCTGATGGCTCTTCGTATTTGTACCGTCTCCTTTGTACCAAATTTCGGCAAAGCCGCCGCCACCTGGCTTTATGCTATCTCGCCAGTTCAACATGTTATGTTGACCACCCGGGCTGCTTACATCGAATGCGCGGTCTGGACCGGTTCCGCGAAGCTTATCCGTGAACGCAGCTCCGCCCGGCACGAGCTGTCGGACGCTCACGTTTGCGGAGCCGAAAGCCCGCACCGTTCCATTATCATTAACATTCATGCCGTCGACCGATGCCGCAGCGTCGATCTGGTAGGTCAGCCCGGCAGTTTGATTATGCCATATCACTTCGACGTTGAGGCCGACCAGAGATTGTCCAGCGTCGGCCGCAATGACTAAGGGCCGCGCCTGAAGAAACGGTACGGGATCAGCAGAATGGAAACTATCCGCGATAATTTTGATACTGCTGTAAGTTGTATTCCGAATGAATGCGCCATCGACGCCGGTGGCATTCGGAAACCCACCGGCCCTTCTGCTGATCAAGCCAGATCCGCGCCGCCGTCTCGAACGTCATCAGCTTAGCCTCTTCGGCCGCCGCCTGAACGGTCGCCTCCTGCGCTCGCTTGCGCGCGCCCGACGGGTCGACGTTGTCGCGGATCTGGCGCCGGGCTTCGTCGCGTCGATCGCGCGCCTCGGACAGCTTCACGTCGGGATAGGGCCCGAACGTCAGCAGCTTCTCTTTACCGTGCAGCTTAAACTTCATGCGCCATGAGCGCTGCCCGGTGGTTGAGACGTACAGGAACAGCCCGCCCGAGTCCGCCATCTTGTATGGCTTATCGCGCTTCACCGCTTTCTCGACTGCTGCGACCGTCAGCATGGGCAAGTGGGGTACGATACCCCTCCCCGAAACTGATACCCCACTCGATACCCCCTTCCGTCCCCTGCTCAATTAGAACAAATCGGGACCATTCGGGATTTGCCATAGCGCAATAAACGGCAGAAATCAGCCCCTCAGGGACTGATTGGTATCGATCGGGCTGGGTAAATGGCGGAGAGGGTGGGATTCGAACCCACGGTACCCTCTCGGGCACGCCGCATTTCGAGTGCGGTGCATTCGACCACTCTGCCACCTCTCCGCAGATGGTCCGACTTGCGCCGTCCCGGTCGAGGGGCGGCCATTAGCGAATGAAATCGTCCTTGCCAAGCAGCCTTTCCGGTATTTTTCTTGTGTCCGCGCAGCAGCATCCTAAATTGGAGGTATGAAAGACACGATTCAGATTTTCGGCGCTGGCGTCACCGCCCCGCCGATCGTCCATGCCCGCTTCAATATCGGCGATGTGCTCAAGCATCGCATGTTCGGCTTTCGCGGCGTCGTGTTCGATATTGATCCGGTCTTCGCCAATAGCGAGGAATGGTATGAGGCTATCCCTGAAACCGCGCGGCCCGACAAGGACCAGCCCTTCTATCATCTGCTCGCCGAAAATGGCGAATCCAGCTATGTCGCCTATGTCAGCCAGCAAAATCTGGTCAATGACGACAGCGACGAGCCGGTCGATCACCCCGCCATCACCGGCATGTTCGGCCCCTATGCGGACGGCAAATATCGCCTGCGTCCGCTCCACCGCCATTAAGGGCGCAATGCCGGGCGCGGGCCTCCGCCGGGCGGCGTTGCTGGCCCTGCTCGCCTGCGCGCTGGCGGCCCCCGCCGCCGCGGTGCCGCCGCCCGCGCCTGGCCGCGCCAACCCCGCGCCCAATGCCGACCCGACCTTCCCCTTCTCCAATGAAGTGGAGGCCTTCGCCAAGGCCAACAGCGCTGGCCCTCCAGTACGCGACGCCACCCTCTTCCTGGGCAGTTCCAGCATCCGGCTGTGGGACATAGCGGGCAGCTTCACCGATATCGGCACCGTGAATCGCGGTTTCGGCGGCGCGACCACCGCCCATGTCCTCCATTATTACAAGCGGCTGCTGCCGCCCGTCCCGCCCCGCTCGGTGGTCGTCTATGTGGGGGAAAACGACCTGGCCGCCGGGACGACGCCCGACGCCGTGTCGCGGGACATCCTCGCCCTGCTCAAGCGGCTGCGCGCCGATTATCCCCGCGCCGCCATCGTCTGGCTCTCGCTCAAGCCCAGCCCGATCCGCTGGACGCTCTGGCCCAAAATGGCGCAGGTCAACGCCACTGTCGCCGCGCGCGCCAAGGCGGAAAAGTTCGACTATCTCGACGTCGGCACCGTGCTGCTGGCGCGCGACGGCCTGCCCGACGCCTCGCTCTTCCGCCCCGACGGGTTGCACATGAATGCGCGCGGCTATCAGCGCTGGACGGGGCTGGTCGACGCCTGGCTCGATCAGTCCGTGCCGGTCGGTACAGGCAGCGGCAAAAGTTCATAAACAGCGCCGCTTTTTTGCGCTGTCCTCATACGCAGCGCGGGTCCATAGTCCCCCGCATATCACTTTCCGATTGATCCACGGCCAAGCAACATTATTACCAGCCAGATCAAGGATGCCAGAAAAGCCAAGGGGACATGCGGGTGACGACGGATAGCAAGGCAACGCCGATGGCGGAGCTGACGATCAGGGGCGTGATCCTGGGCGCGCTCATCACCCTCATCTTCACCGCCGCGAACGTCTATCTGGGCCTCAAGATCGGCCTGACCTTCGCCACCTCCATCCCCGCGGCGGTCATCTCCATGGCGGTGCTGCGGCTGTTTTCGACCGGCACCATTCTGGAAAACAACATCGTCCAGACGATCGCGTCCGCCGCCGGTACGCTCTCGGCGATCATCTTCGTGCTGCCGGGCCTGGTCATTATCGGCTGGTGGCAGGGCTTCCCCTATTGGCTGAGCGCCTGCACCATCGCGCTGGGCGGCATATTGGGCGTCATGTATTCGGTGCCGCTGCGCCGCGCGCTCGTCACCGGCTCCGACCTGCCCTATCCCGAAGGGGTCGCGGCCGCCGAAGTGCTGAAAGTCGGCGCGGGCTCGCGCGAGGGGCTGGAGGAAAACCGCCGGGGCCTGGCCGCCATCGTCGCCAGCGCGATTGCCGCCGCCAGCTTCTCGATCATCGCCAAGACGAAAATCCTGGCCGAAGAAGCCGCCACCTTCTTCACATTCGGCGCGGGCGCGACCTCTGTCTCCACCAGCTTTTCGATGGCGCTGATAGGCGTCGGCCATCTCGTCGGGCTTTCCGTAGGCGTCGCCATGTTCATCGGCCTGCTCATCAGCTGGGTCGGCATCGTGCCTTATCTGACCACCCCCGTCCCCGCCGGCGCTGACCTGGCCGACCTGGTCGGCACCACCTTCCGCATGAAGGCGCGCTTCATCGGCGCGGGCACGATCGGCGTCGCGGCGATCTGGACCCTGCTCAAGATCCTCGGCCCGATCGTCAGCGGCATCCGATCCGCCCTGGTCGCCAACGCCAAGCGCAAGGCGGGCAATGCTGCCGACCTCGACATTACCGAGCGCGACCTGCCCATCTCCATCGTCGGCGGCACCATCCTTGCCGCGCTGGTGCCGATCGGCTTCCTGCTATGGGTCTTCGCCCAGGGTGGGCCGATCGCCGATAATCCGGTGCCGATCATCGGCCTGACGCTGGCCTATGTTCTGGTCGCGGGCATCATCATCGCCTCGGTCTGCGGCTATATGGCGGGCCTGATCGGCGCGTCGAACAGCCCGATTTCGGGTGTCGGCATCCTCGCCGTGCTGGGCGCGTCGCTGATGCTCGCCGCCATCTACGGATCGGGCGGCGACAACCCCCAACAAACGCAGGCGCTGATCGCCTATGCCCTGTTCACCACCGCCATCGTCTTCGGCATCGCCACCATCTCCAACGATAATCTGCAAGACCTCAAGACCGGCCAGCTGGTCGGCGCGACGCCGTGGAAGCAGCAGATCGCCCTGATCCTGGGCGTGCTGTTCGGCGCGCTGGTGATCCCGCCGGTGCTCGACCTCCTGAACAGCGCCTTCGGTTTCGCTGGCGCGCCCGGCGCCGGGCCAAACGCCCTGCCTGCGCCGCAGGCCGCGCTCATCTCTGCCCTGGCCAAGGGCGTGCTGGGCGGCGATCTCGACTGGGGGCTGATCGGCATCGGCGCGGGCATCGGCGCGGTCGTGGTGCTGGTCGATGAACTGCTGGGCAAGTCGGGCAAGCTGCGCCTGCCGCCGCTCGCGGTCGGCATGGGCATCTACCTGCCGATGGCGCTCACCCTGCTGATCCCGGTCGGCGCGGTGATCGGCCATATCTATAATCGCTGGTCGCTGCGTCAGGCGAACCCGGAATTTGCCGAACGCATGGGCGTGCTGATGGCGACCGGCTTCATCGTCGGCGAAAGCCTGTTCGGCGTCGCCTTCGCCGGCATCGTCGCCAGCACCGACAGCGACGCGCCGCTCGCGCTGGTGGCGGAAAATCCCTGGGCTGTGCCGCTCGCCATCCTGGTCTTCGCAGGCGGGATCGCCGCGCTCTACGCCAAGCTCAAAAACTGGGCGAGCAGCCCGTTAGTGGATTGATTTAGGGCCTTCCATTGGTCCGAAAGGATTCTGACATTCGGGCGCGGTTTGGCTTCAAACGGTATCGAATGTCAGAATCGGACCACCGGCATAAGCAACCTGTCCTAAAGGGAAGCGGAAAAGCGTCGCCATTTATGCGTTTGTACCGGTCGTATGAGACAGGCACCAAAGACCAGCGATCCCTATATGGATGCAGACCGCGTCACGTTGGATAATGAGGCGGCGATCCTCTACTGGACCTATCGCTTCGACGTATCGCCCGAAGAGTTGGCGGAGGCCGTCGATGTCGTCGGCGACAGCGTCGATGCCGTCGCCGCTTACCTCAATACCGGCCGCTAAACGAAAAGGGGCCGCGCATCGCGCGGCCCTTTCCTCATGCTCCTGCCGCCGGATCAGAACGCCATGCGCGCCATGATCTGAAACACCGGCCCCGCCTTTTCGCTTTCCAGCTCATATTCGTCGAAGTCGCGATCCATCTGGTCGGCCAGATTATCGAACTTGTTGAACACTTCGCGCTTGGCGCCATTCAGCAGGTTGGAGCCGACCGCGCGAATGGTGAACGTCTTGCCGAACCGCTTCTCCACGAATATTTCCAAGTCCGCGCCATAGGTGGTGGTTACCTCTTCGGAGATCACCCGGCTATAGGCGCTGCCCTGCTTGCGATAGGTCGCGCCGAACGCCGCGCCGAACGTCGGGAAATCCTGAATGAACCCGAAATTATAGACATATTTCGACTGGTTGTTGAACCGGCGCTGGCCCATCTCGTCGGTGACTTCGCTGTCCAGCCAGGATGCGTTGCCGAACAGGCCGGTATTGGGCAGGCCGATAAAGCCCAGGTCGGTCGACAGGTCGAATTCGACGCCATAGACCTTGCCGTTGCCGATGTTCATCGGCTGATAGACGAACGTCCCTTCGCCTTCGGACCCTTCGGCCCCGGTGTTGGTCAGTTCGATCAGATCCTTCACCTTGCGATAGAAGACATTGACGCCCACGATGCCGCGGCTGCCCATGCGATGTTCATAGCCGACGTCGAAGCCCCAGGCGGTTTCGGGATCGATCGCCGGATTGCCCAGCAGGTCGCTGTCGCCCACTTCCTCCTGCAACGTGGCGGGCGTGATATAGTCGAACTGCGGCCGGCGCAGTGTGCGGGCGACCGAACCGATGATCCGGTCATGGTCGGTCAGCGCATATTTGAACGACGCCGACGGCAGCAGCTTGCCATAGCTGTTGCTCTGGCTGGCGATGTCCGCATCGACCGTATAATCGGTCACGCGCACCTTGGTATGTTCGTACCGCACGCCCGCTTCCCACTTCAGGCCGCCCATATCGCCTTCGATCAGGGCGAAGGCGTCGCGACGCTTTTCCTTGATACGGTTGTCGCCGCCGTCGGTCGCTTCCAGATCGCCGAACGGACCGGCCAGTTCGGTCGGATTGCGATCGAACTGGTTCCAGTCGAACCCGGCCGTGCCATTATCGTCTGATTCGGCCTCGAAAATGCCGGTGCGGCGGGTCTTGTCCTGATAAAAGCCGCCGAACACGAACTTCATCGTCTCGCCGAGTGGCACTTCATGCTCCAGCTTGACCGAAAATTCCTGGTCCTTGATGTCGGTCTGGGTCAGCGCGCCCTCGAACTCCGGCGCGTCGCCCTCGTCCACGTCGAAGCCGATTTCATATTCGGTTTCACGGCGATCCTCGATGAACTTGGCATAGCCCACGCGCAGCGACGTCTTGCCCGCCGACCAATTCTGGGTCAGCTTGCCGTCGATCGAGAAATTCTCCTGGTCGATCTTGGCGACATTGGCATTATCGCTCAGCAAATTGCCGGTCGGCACCGGGCCGGTGACGGCGGTGGCGTCGTCATATTCGAAGCTGCGCTCCGTCTCGGTCCGGTCGGTCTTTACATAGAAGCCGTTCAGCTTGAAATTGGTGTCGCCCGCGTCGATCTCATAGGTGCCGTTGAAGCTGTAATCCTTGCCGTCGCGCGTGTCGGTCTGGTCCTCGCGATTGTCGAAATCGTCGCTGGCGTAATCCGGGTTATTCTCCGGCGAATCGCCGTAGCGCAGGCTCTTCTTCTGCTTGGGATTGTGACGACCCTGAAGGTTCGCGCCCAACAGCAAACGGCCGGGACCGACTGCGCCGCCCCAGACCAGGCCCAGGCTCGGTTCCAGCTCATTATCGTCATAGACCAGGCCACCGGCGCGGACATAGCCGCCGTTCAGTTCATAGCCGTCGCGCAGGTTGATGTTGAGCGTGCCCGCGATCGCGTCGCCGGTCCGGCGCGCGGACGAGGAGCGGACGATTTCGACGCTGGAAATCAGCTCGGCCGGGATGCGGTCCATGAAGAAGCTGCGATCGGCGGCCGCGCCGGGGACGCGCTCGCCGTTGATCAGGATCTGGGTATAGCCGGGCGGCAGGCCGCGCATCTGCGGCGCGTCGCTTTCCAGCACGTCGGACAGGAAGGTGACGGACGGCACGCGCTTGAGCGCATCACCGGCGGTCAGCGGCTCGAAACGCTGGAAATAGTCGGTGCCATATTTCAGCACCGGTTCGGGGGTGTCGGTACGGTCGCGATAGCCGATGCCGGCGATGACGACGATGTCGCTCGCCTGGGTGATCGGCCCATCGGTCCTGGCGACGTCGTCCGCCGCGGCGGGCGCCTGAGCAAAAGCCTGAGAAGAAATCATCGCCAAAGATGCGCAACCAAGCATCAGCCACTTATTCGCGACCATATGTGCCCCCTATGTCTTAAAGAGTTTAATTGACCATCGGGCGCTTTCTTGTATTGGCCCGTCGCATTGGGCCGCTAGGAGTTAAACATGACCGGATCGCGTAATAAATATTACAGTTCAATGATTTCCTGTTTCACTTTTATTACATTGTCCGCTTGCACTACCGCCGAAGTCGAAGTCCCGGTCGCCGTTCGCATCGCCAATGCAACCCCTGCCGTGTCGGTCACCGCGCGCGGCGAAACCACCCCGGTCGGCACCGCGAACGCCGACGCGGCCGACGATCCGGCGATCTGGCGCAACGCCGCCGACCCCGCGCAAAGCCTGATCGTGGGCACCGACAAGAAGGCCGGGCTGTATGTCTATGGCCTGGACGGCAAGACCCGCAGCTTCATCGACGCCGGCCGAGTCAATAATGTCGATCTGAAGGACGGCGTGGCGATCGGCGGCGCGCCGGGCATCCTGGTCGCCGCCAGCGACCGCAACGACATCGCCCATGCCAGGATCGCGCTCTTCCGCCTCGACCCCGCCACCGCCAAGCTGACCGCGCTGGGCAAGGCCGATGGCGGCGCGGGCGAAGCCTATGGCATCTGCCTTGGCCGTGACGCGGGCGTCCTGTCCGCCTTCATCGTGCTGAAGGACGGCACGATCAACCAGGTGGCGATCGACGCATCAGGCGCGACGCCCAGTAGCAAGATCGTCCGCACCATGAAACTGGGCACCCAGTCGGAGGGCTGCGCTGTCGATGACCGCACCGGCATCCTCTATGTGGCGGAGGAGGATGTCGGCCTCTGGCGCTTCGACGCGCGCGCAACCGGATCGACCACCCCGACCAAAATCGCCGCAGCGGACGGCAAGAATCTGGTCATGGATGCCGAAGGCGTCGCCATCGCGCCCGTGGGCGACAAGGACGGCTATGTCCTCGTCTCCAGCCAGGGCGACAATGCCTATGTCGTCTACAAGCTGAGCGACGACTCCTATGTCGGCCGCTTTCGCGTGGTCGATGGAACCATTGGCGGGTCGGAGGAAACCGACGGCATTGAACTGATGCTGGGCGATTTCGGGCCGGCCTATCCCGGCGGGCTGTTCATCGCGCAGGACGGCCATAATGCGGCCGCGGCCCAGAATTTCAAGCTGGTCGCCTGGGACGATATCGTCAAGGCGCTGGGGTTGCCGCGCTGACCTCCCACTAATGGTGGATTGCTCTCTCCCCCGCTCCAGCCGACAAGGCCACAACGATCCGGGGAGAGGGCATGACGATCAAGGGCATATATGACGGCAAGCGGATGACGGCGGACCAGGCCGTCGCGCTGATCCCGCACGGCGCAAAGATCGTCGCGGGCCTGGCCGTCAGCTTCCCGCCAGCGCTGGCGGCGGCGCTGGCCGACCGGGTCCGCGCCGGCGCGCTGCGCGACGCCACCCTCTACGCCATGCTCGCGCCCGCCGCGTCCGCTGCCGCCATCCTCGCCCCCGACCTCACTGACCGGATCCGCCGAATCAGCCTGTTCCATGGCGGCGTGGAGCGCGCCAACGACGCGCTGTTGGCAAGCGGCGTTGAACCTCTCACCGAATTGCTGCCGGTCCCCTTCCACCAGATACCCCGCGCCCTGACCGAGCATATCGGCGTGGACAGCTTCATCACAACCGTCTCGCCGATGGACGCCAACGGCTATTTCAGCCTCGGCACCGACACCGATTATGCGCTGGCGGTAGCGCGCAGCGGCGCGCGGCTGATCGTGGAGGTCAATCCCGCCATGCCCTATGTCCATGGCGACTGTCTGGTCCATGTGTCGGACGTCGCGGCGCTGGTCGAACATCATGTCCCGCTCTGTCAGATCCCGTCCCTCCCCCGCAACGCCACCGACGAAGCGATCGGTGCGATCATCGCCGCCATGGTGGAGGACGGTGCCTGCCTGCAAATGGGCATCGGCGCGGTGCCCGACGCGGTCTGCGCCGCGTTGATGGGCCATCGCCGCCTTGGCATCCATACCGAACTTCTTTCGCCCGGCCTCGTCAGCCTGATCCAGGCCGGGGTGGTCGACAACAGCGCCAAGAGCCTCCACCCCGGCAAGTCGGTCTTCGCCTTCGCCATGGGCGACCAGCCGCTCTATGATTTCCTGCACGACAATGTGACGCTCGAAGCCCGCCCGGTCGATTATGTGAATGCGCCCCACATCATCGCGCAGAACGACGCCATGCTCTCGGTCAACGCTACGCTGCAGCTGGACCTGGCGGGCGCCTGTAATTCGGAATTCGTCAACGGCCGCCAATATAGCGGCACCGGCGGCCAGCTCGATTTCGTGCGCGGTGCCTATGCGTCAAGGGGCGGCCGGTCGATCATCGCCTGCCACTCCACCGCCGCCAAGGGCACGGTATCGCGCATCGTCCCCTGGCTCGACGGCCCGGTCACGACGCCGCGCACCGACACCCATATCGTCGTCACCGAATTTGGCTCTGCCGACATGAAGGGCAAGAGCCTGGCCGATCGCGCCCGCGCGCTCATCGCCATCGCCCACCCCGCCTTCCGCGACGATCTGGAACGCGCCGCGCGGGAACGCCGCATCCTCTGAGTCAAAAAGGGCGGTGGATCGCGCCACCGCCCCTCCTGCTTATTTCCTGGCCGCGAACCAGGCGGTCAGCGGCGCCTGCAACCGGCTCCGCGTCTCGATCCGCGTCTTGATCGCGGAGATGGAACGATCCACCACCTTGCGCGATTCGGGCGTCAGATATTGGGTGGCATAGGCGTCCAGCTTGGTCGCCATCGCCGGATCGGCCGATCCGCCGCCCAACCGGGCGAGCGCCTGGCTGCGCGCCGACACGTCGATCATCGCCTCATATTGCGTCCGGTGCGCCAGCACATAATCGACCGCCATCATCGGATGCTCATAACCGACCGCGCTGATGATCGCCGCGCTCGTCGTCTTGCCCGGCTCGTCGGTCATGGCGAGGTCCAGCGCCTGCGCGGCCAGCTTCTCGTCCTTCGCCCCGCCCAGCAGCGCATAGGTGCTGCTCTTCTCCAGGTCGGTCTTCGCGCCCTTGGCCATGGCGCGCAGCTTGTCCCAGGTCGCCTGATCGGCGTTCTTCGCTATGATCGACAGCCATGTGTTGCGCAGCGGCCCGTCGAGCAAAGCTGGCTGGGCGAAGCGGCGATTGGCTTCCGCCACCACCGCCTTGTCGCCCATGTCGCCCAGCGTGGATACCAGCGCCTGACGCAGCACCGGCGCCTGCGCCGCCTCGCCCGGCTTGGCGTCATAGCCGATCCCCGCCAGCACTGGTCCCAGCTTGGCCGATCCATAGGCGGCAACCCGCGCCTGCGCCGCCTTGTCGCTTTCCAGCATCGCATGGGCGCTGCTGATATAGTCCGGCACCTCCGCCAGCACGGCGGGGCTGGCGGTCGCGGGCACAGCGTCCACCAGGTCCAGCGCCAATCCGATCGGCTGATAGCCGCCCATCCCCAGCTGGAAATTGTCGGCGAGCAGCCCGGTCTGGTCGATGCTCGCCAGCTTGGTGAAATCCTTCGCCAGCGCCTTCACATTGGCCGCCGGATAGAGCGAGCGATAATAGCCCGTCTGCCCCGCATTGACGACATAGGCACCGCAGCCCGGCAGCGTCACCGTCCCCTTGCCCTGCAAAATCAGCCGCTGCGCTTCGCCACCGACGGTCTGCGCCTTGACCGGCACGTTCCAGCTCAGCGGCGTCTTGCCCTTCTGGTCGCGGCTAAATTCTCCCTGGCTCAGTGTCAGGACGGTCGATCCGCCCTTGCAGACCGCGCTGTCCACCGTGACCAGCGGGATGCCGGGCTTCGACGTGAAATCATGCGCGATCGACACCAGCCCCTTGGCCCCCGCGCCCTCGACCGCCTTCCACAGGTCGTCGGTCACGGTGTTCCCATAAGCATGGGCCTTCATATAGGATTGGATGCCCGCCTTCCACGCATCTTCGCCGGCATAGCCTTCCAGCATGGTGATGACCGCTTCGCCCTTTTGATAGGTGATGGCGTCGAACGCCTGGTTCACCTGATCGACGGTGGTGATCTTCTGCACGACGGCATGAGTCGTCGCGAGCGAATCGAGGCTCATCGCCGCCTCACGCCCGTCCACGCGGGTCAGCAGCATTTCCCAGTCGGGTTGCAGCTTGTCGGTCACCTTGGTCGCCATCCAGCTTGCGAAGCCCTCATTCAGCCACAGATCGTCCCACCAGGCCATGGTGACGAGGTCGCCGAACCATTGATGCGCCATTTCATGCGCGACGGTTTCATAGATGCGGCGCTTGGTCGCTTCCGACGTGAAGCGCGGATCGACCAGCAAAGCGCGCTCGAAGGTGAAGATCGCGCCCCAATTCTCCATCGCGCTGAAAAACTGGCTCTGGCCCGGCCCAGCGACATTATCCAGCTTGGGCAGCGGATAGGGGACGCCGAAATAATCGTTGAAATAGGGCAGGATGCTGGCCGACGCATCAAGCGCCAGTTGCGCCTTGCCGGTATTGCCCTTGCCGACGATCACGCCGACTTCGGTATTGCCCGCCATCTTGGTCGCGCGGTCCAGTTCGCCCAGGCCGAAGAACAGCAGGTAGGAGGACATTTTCGGGCTGGTGCCGAACGTCACCAGGCTCTTGCCGCCGCCCAGATCCCTGGTCGCTTTGACCGGCATGTTGCCGACTGCCAACTGTCCCGTCGGGATGACCGCCGACAGATCGAACGTCGCCTTATAGCTCGGCTCGTCCCAGCTCGGCACGAACCGGCGGGCGTCGGGCGCCTCGAACTGGGTGAAGAGCGCGCGCTTCGCCGCCCCTGCATTGTCGGTATAATCGAGCGCGAACAGGCCGTTGGCCTGTTGGTTGATGATGCCGGCATAAACGATATCGACCTTGTAGCTGCCAGGCTGGATCGGCTTGCCAAAATCCAGGCTCACGGTCTGCGCATCCGCATCTACCTTCGCCACGCCCTTGATCGCCTTGCCCTTTACGGGCGTCAGCGTGACAGTGGAGACGGTTAGGTCCGCCGCATTCAGCACCAGCGCCGGCAGCGCGGTCGCGACGTTGACGTCGATCGTCACCTTGCCTGTGAATGTCAGCTTCGCCGCATCGGGCGTCACCTCAATCGCATAATGGCTGGGCGCAGCGCCGCGCGGCAACTGGGTGGTGATGCCCGCGGCGGGGCCGGTCGGCGCGGTCTGGGCCAGCGCAGGCGACAACAGGGCGACGGGGGCGGCCGCGATCAGCAGCGGCAGGACTTTCTTGAGCGACATAGGACTAACAGACTCCGACACGTCTTGGGGCGCATGATATCCTATCACGCGCGCGATAAACGCGGGATCACCCGTTTCGCTGCATCGGTCAAGCGATGGCGCGCGGTCGCACTGTCGTTGGTCGAACCCTGTTGCCCGTTCGTCAAACAGGACCAACCCAGCCACAGCCGTTCGCTTCGAGCGAAGTCGAGAAGCGAATAGCGCTGTTCTGGCGTTTAGCGTCGCTGAACGCAGCTTTGCCGCGTTTCTCGACTTCGCTCGAAACGAACGGAGGTCAGGTTTACCCGCGCCCCCGATACCCCGGCACATCCTGCGCCGGCAGCCACATCCCCGCCGGCGGCTCGCCCGACTGCCAGAAGACGTCGATCGGGATGCCGCCGCGCGGATACCAGTATCCGCCGATGCGCAGCCAGATCGGGTCCATTTCGGCGAACAGCCGCTCGCCAATCCCCACGGTGCAATCCTCATGGAAGGCGGCATGGTTGCGGAACGCGCCCAGGAACAGCTTGAGCGATTTCGATTCGACGATCGTCGCGCCCGGCGCATAATCGATCACCAGATGGGCGAAGTCGGGCTGGCCGGTCACCGGGCAGAGCGATGTGAATTCCGGCGCGGTGAATCGCACCAGATAGGGTTTGCCGGGGCGCGGATTGGCCACATAATCCAGCACGGCCGCTTCCGGGCTGGCGGGAAGGGCGCTGCTCTGCCCCAGATGCAGGGGCGCGGTGGGAAGGTCTGTCATGCCCGGCCATCTACGCGATTGCACGCCTGATGTCATCGTCCCGCATTGTTCACTTGCGGTTCAGCGATTCTTGTGCCTTGGCAGGGCCATGGGGTATCCTATTCGTCCGTTGTCGTTCGCCGCGCCGCTGCTGGCGCCCATGCTGGCCATTGCCGCACTGTCCGCCGTGCCCGTCCATGCGCAGCAGGCGCAGGAAACCACCCCCGGCTTCCAGCTGCCGCCCGCCAACAGCACGCCCGCGCCCAACACGAACCGGCAGGGACCGGAACTCAACGTCTATCGCGATCCCGTCACGCCCAGCGCGACCCAGCCGGTCACGCCCCCAGTCATCGCGCCCACGGTGACGCGGCCACCCGCCACTGTGCAGCCGACGCCACAGCCCAGCCGTCCGCGCCCCGCGCCGTCCGCGACGCCCGCCGAAACGCCGCGCTCGCCACGCCGGACCGACCGCGCGACGCCGCCGCCCGCGCAACCAGCCCGCGCGCCTGAAACCGCGCCCGCCGCGACCACGCCAACGCAGCCTGCGACCAACGACGCACCCGCCAACGCCAGTGCCCCGGTTGCACCGACGCCGCAGCCGCTCCCCGCGCCCGCCGCCAATGCCGTGGAAAACCCGGAACCGGCCGCCCCCACCGCCCCCACGACAGAAGACGCCAGCCCCCTGTCCTGGCCATGGATCGTCGGCGGCGCGCTTGCCCTGGCCGTGTTGGCCGCCGCCTTCCTGCTGCGTCGTCGCCGCCTGACCGCAACGCCGCTGGCCGAACCAGCGTCAGAACCCGCGCCAGTCGCCACGCCCAAAGCTTCCGCTGCGCCTGCTGCGCCCGCCGACACTGTCCGCGTCACGCCCGCCGCGCCGGCCACCGCGCGCACCCCGGCACCGCAGGCGTCCGATCGCCCCTGGCTCGCCATGGACCTGATCGTGTCCCAGGCGCGCTATTCGCTGATGGGCGTGACGATCAGCTACAGCCTGATCCTGCACAATCGCGGCGATCGCCCGGCGCGCGACGTGCTGGTGCGCGGCCTGTTGGGCACCGGCGGGGCGCAGCAGCAGGCGTTGCTCAACGGCTTCTTCACCGGCGAGGATGGCCTGCCGCTGCATAGCGCGGTATCGATCGCATCGGGCGAAACGCTCCAGCTGGCGGGCGAATTGCGCCTGCCGCCCGACCAGATCGTACCGGTGACGATGGGCCAGCGCAGCCTGCTGATCCCGCTCGCCGCCTTCGACGCCGCCTATCGCTGGGGGCCGGATGAGGATGAGGCGACGGCGCAGGGCCGCACCGCGCGCGCCTTCATCGTCGGGCAGGAACAGGAACCGCCCGCGCAGCGCCTCGCCCCGCTCCGCCTGGATCAGGGGCCGCGCCAATATCGCCGCCCCGCCGCCCGCGCCGCGGCGGAACTCACCCCGGCCTGATGCCTCTTCCCAGCTTAGGCAACCGTGCCTAAAAGAACAGCAACCCGTTCGTTTCGAACGAAGTCGAGAAACATGGCAGGGCCAAGTCCCGCGAAGCTGAACGCCGACACAGCGCCAGCCGCTTCTCGACTTCGCTCGAAGCGAACGGTCTGTGATTGCATGGGTAAAATAAGAGAAGGCAAGGACGCCGCATGACCATTTTCCTGTCCACCGCACAGCTCGCCGCGCAGCTGGGCCAGCCCGACCTCGTCATCCTCGACGCCAGCCTGTTTCTGCCCGGCACCCCGCGCGACCCCCGCGCCGAGTTTGAAGCCGCCCACATCCCCGGCGCGGTCTTTCTCGACCTGCCGACGCTGAACGATCCGGCGGACCCGACCCCTGGCATGTTGCCCCCCGACGATGTCATGACGCAGCGTGCCCAGGCGCTCGGGATCAATCCCGACAGCCGCATCATCGTCTACGACAACAGCCCGGTCCACAGCGCCGCGCGCGGCTGGTGGATGATGCGCCTCTACGGCCTGGGGGCATCCGTCGCGATCCTCGACGGCGGCCTCCCCAAATGGCTGGCGGAGGAACGCCCGACGGAGAGCGGCGTGGCAACCCCGGCCCCCGGCACCGCCGTCGCGCGCCGTGCCGCAGGCCAGGTCCGCACCAAGGCCGACCTGATCGCCAATGTCGCCAGCGGCGCGGAACAGGTGCTGGACGCGCGCGGCGCGGGCCGCTTCACCGGGCAAGAGGCCGAACCGCGCCCCGGCATGGCGTCAGGCCATATCCCCGGATCGCGCAACCTCCCCTCCTCCGCCCTGTTCAACCCGGACAACAGCATGAAATCGGGCGAAGAATTGCGAACATTGGTTGAAAGCGCAGGCATCGACCCGGCCGCCCCCGTCATCACCACCTGCGGCAGCGGCGTCACCGCCGCCATCCTGCTCGCGGGCCTCGAAACGCTCGGCAACACAGACGTCACCCTCTATGACGGCAGCTGGTCGGAATGGGGATTCGACCCCGCCACGCCCAAGGCGACCGGCGCAGCATGAGCGACGACGCTTCGGAGCAGGATGGACGCAAGCCCCTGACCAAACTCGCGCAAGCGGGCCGCAAGCCGGAATGGACCGGCATGCCCGGCCAGCCCGGCGCGATCGTCAGCCCGCCGGTCTGGCGCGCTTCGACCATCCTCTATGACGATGTCGCCCATCTGCGCAAAGCCGCGGGCAGCAGCACCCACGAACGCCTCTTCTACGGGCGCAAGGGCACGCCGACGGCTTGGAGCCTCGCCGACGCACTCACCGAAATGGAACCGGGCGCGGAAGGCACGATGCTCTACCCGTCGGGCGTCGCGGCGATCGCCTGCGCGCTGATGGCGGTATTGAAGCCCGGCGACCGGCTGCTGATGGTGGACAGCGCATATGACCCGACCCGTAATTTCTGCACCCAATTGCTCGATAATTACGGTATCGAAACGATCTATTATGATCCCACAGCCGTCTCACTCGATGTCTATCTTGAAGGCGGCCCGATCCGCGCCCTATTCCTTGAAAGCCCCGGCAGCCTGACCTTCGAGGTGCAGGACGTCCCCGCCCTGACCGCCTGGGCAAAGGCGAACGGCATCGTCACCCTGCTCGACAATACCTGGGCGACGCCGCTCTACTTCCCGGCGCTCAGCCATGGCGTCGACATATCCATCCTCGCCTGCACCAAATATATCGTCGGCCATAGCGACGTGATGATGGGCAGCGTCACCGCCACCCCCGACTGGTTCGCGAAGATCCGCCAGACCGCCTATGTCTTCGGCCAGATGGTCAGCCCCGACGACGCCTGGCTCGCCAGCCGCGGCCTGCGCACGCTGGGGCTGCGGCTGCAACAGCATCAGGACAGCGCCATCGCCATCGCCCAATGGCTGAAAGACCAGCCAGACGTCGCCCGCGTCCTCCACCCGGCGCTGCCCGACTGCCCCGGCCACGCCCTGTGGCAGCGGGATTTTTCAGGCTCGACCGGCCTCTTCACCTTCGTCCTGAACGGCGGAGACGACACGGCCCGCGCCGCCCTGATCGACGGCCTCGCCCATTTCGGCATCGGCTATAGCTGGGGCGGCTTCGAAAGCCTGGCCCTGCCCGTCGATCCCGCCCGCTATCGCAGCGCGACGCAATGGAGCGCCCAAGGCCCCGCCATCCGCCTCCATATCGGCCTGGAAGACCCGGCCGATCTGATCGCGGACATCGCCGCCGGCCTTGCCCGCTTCCGCGCCGTGCGCGACGGTGGCTGAGGGGATGACCCCGGACCTGTCCCACCTGCTCGCACGCCTGCCGGGCGACCCGGACATCGTCCAGCCCGTCGTAGCGCTGGCGATCGCCATCATTCTCTACGTCGCCGCCTGGGCCATCGGCCGCACCCTGGCCCCGCAACTGCGCCAGCGCCTGCCCCCGCTCAACGATATATTAGCGGGCCATGTCAGGGCCATATTGCGCCATGGCGTCGCGGCGCTGCTGCTGCCGCTGGCCTTCGTCCTCTTCCCGGTCGGCACGATCGCCCATCTTGTCGTCGGCATCGTGCTGGGGGCGGCCGTCGCCCTGCTCGCCATCCACATCCTGCGTGGCCTCGCCATCCCGCGCTGGGCGGTCGCGCCGCTCGCCCTGATCCTCTTCATCCTCATCGTGTCGGGCAGCGGCGGGGGCATTGCCCCTGTCGGCGACATGCTCGACCGGGTCGGCGTGGACCTGGGCAAACGGCGCATCACCCTGCTCGGCCTGCTGTCGATTGCGGCCACCTGCGTCGCGCTCTTCGCCGCAGTCCGCCTCGCCAACCGGCTCATCGGCCGCTCGATCCAGAAGACCGACGGATTCGATCCGACCCAGAAATTGCTGGCGCAAAAACTCGCCACCATCGCCGTCGTGGTCGCCGCCTTCTTCGTGGGCGTCGACATGCTGGCGATCGACCTGACCGCCTTCGCCGTCTTTTCCGGCGCGTTCGGCCTCGCGATCGGCTTTGGCCTACAAAAGACGGTCGGCAATCTGATCGCGGGCATCATCCTGCTGATGGACCGATCGATCAAGCCGGGCGACGTCATCGTCGTGGGCGACAGTTTCGGCTGGGTGAACAAGATCGGCGTGCGCGCCGTCTCCGTCATCACGCGCGAGGGCAAGGAACATCTGATCCCCAACGAAAATCTGATGACGCAGGAGGTGGAGAACTGGTCCTATTCCGATCGCAACGTCCGCGTGCGCATCCCCGTCGGCATCGCCTTTGACAGCGATCTGCAACTCGCCCAGCAACTGATGCTCCAGGCCGCCCTCGACAGCCCCCGCGTCTTGCGCAATCCCCAGCCCAATGTCTGGCTCACCGCCTTTGGCGACAGCCGCGTCGACCATGAAATCCTCGTCTGGATCAGCGATCCCGAAGGGGGCGTCGGCAATGTGAAGTCGGACGTATTGGGCCGCGTGTGGCAGTTGTTCCGCGACAACAATATCGCCATTCCCTACCCGCAGCGCGTCATCCACTACGCCCCGGACATGCGGCAGTCCTGAGCGCCCGTCCCGCCGGTTAAGCCGGGTGCCGGCCTTCCTCGGCTTATCCCGTGCACCAACGGGCAACTATCCGCATCATTACGGGGTCGCCACCGCCCTTCGCCGCCCCTATATTGCCGCCATGTCCCCCCTCGCCCTCCTCCTCATCTTCCTCGCCACCGTCGCTGTGATGGAGGGGTTCGCCTATGTCATGCACCGCTGGGTGATGCACGGCCCCGGCTGGTTCCTCCACGCCAGCCACCACCGCCCGCGCAACGGCCTGTGGGAAGCCAATGACCTTTATTTCGTGATCTTCGCCCTGCCTTCCATCCTGCTGCTGCTGGGCGGGGTGCAATGGGACTGGGGCCATTGGGCTACCGCGATGGGTGCCGGGATCGCCGCCTATGGTGCCATCTATCTCGGCTTCCACGACATCATCGTGCATCAGCGGGTCAAGCACCGCTACGTCGCCCGCTCGACCTATATGAAGCGCATCGTCCAGGCCCACCGCCTGCACCACGCGGTCGAAACGAAGGCCGGCACCGTCAGCTTCGGCTTCCTGATCGCCCCGCACCCCAATACGCTGAAACGCACACTGGCCGAGCGCGGCCGGCAGGGTGTGCGCGCGGCGAAGGGGCTGGAGGATGCAGGCGCGAGCGACTGATTTGGGTGGGGAGGGGACTGAATACTCTCTTCCCCGCCCGCTTGCGGGAGGGGCAGCGAGACTTGCGCGCGCAGTCGCAGCGGGGTGGGCTTTCGCGCCGTCCAGCCCACCCCCTAGCCCGCCAGCGGGAGGGGGAACATCGCCGCTTATGGGTCGCTTTCCGACCATCCCCCTGTCATGGAGCGGCTTTAGATTCGCTGTCGGTGCCACGCTCTTTCCTATTCGCCCATTCTCTGGTTTACCCTCACCGATGGACCAGTCCTTCCCCTCGGCACCCCCCACGCCTGCCAGCCGCGTTGCCATCGCGTCCGTGGCGCGCGGATGGCGCGAACCCGGCGCGTCCCCGTCGCGTCGGCGTGCCCCGATCATGACGTCCCCGTTACCCGCCTGTGGCTTCACGATAGCGTCGCGATGGCCTCGCCGGTACTTTTGCCCACAAAAGCCCGACAACGGTGTGAACTTCGGCCGCGACGCCCAGCTCACGCCTTCGCGACGCACCGACGCCATCAAATCCGCCTTCCCCCTTCATCTTGGCCGCCGCTTGTTCTATGCCCGCAATCCAATTCCCAAGGGGACGTCGTTTTGATCCTGGACCTTGCCGCCGCCGCTTCGGGCGCCATTCGCTTTGAAGATCTGGGGCTGGACCCCGTCGCCCTGAACTTGGGCTTCTTTACGCTCAAATGGTACAGTCTCGCCTATCTGTCGGGCATCCTGATCGGCTATTGGTATCTGCTCAAACTGGTCGCGCAGCCGGGGTCGCCAATGGGCCGCCGCCATGCCGACGACATGATCTTCTATGCGACGCTGGGCATCATCATCGGCGGGCGGCTGGCTTATGTGATCTTCTACCAGCCCGAAATCCTTCTCCACCCGCTCGACATCTTCAAGCTGTGGAATGGCGGCATGTCCTTTCATGGCGGGGCGGTCGGCGTGTCGCTCGGCATCCTCTACATGGCATGGAAGGAAAAGCTCAGCTGGCTGCGCATCCATGATTATGTCGCCTGCGTCGTGCCCTTCGGCCTGTTCTTCGGCCGACTCGCCAATTTCGTGAACGGGGAATTGTGGGGCAAGGAAACCGACGTCCCTTGGGGCATGATTTTCCCCACCGGCGGCGACCTGCCGCGCCATCCCAGCCAGCTCTACGAAGCCGGGCTGGAGGGCGTCCTACTCTTCCTCATCCTTGCCTTCGCCTTCTGGAAGACCCGCGCCCGCTACAAGCCGGGCATGCTCGTCGGCATCTTCATCCTGGGCTATGGCTGCTTCCGCTTCGGCGTGGAATATTTCCGCGAGGCCGACGCGCAGCTGATGGAATTTGCGGACCGCACCGGCCTGCATATGGGCCAATGGCTGTGCGTGCCGATGATCCTGGGCGGCCTCTACCTCATCGTCACTTCGGGCCGCCGCCGCGTGCGGGTGGAACCGATCGCCGGGGCGAACAGTGTCGCCTGAACCCTCCATGCCAACCGATCTGCCGCTGGCGAATCGGTTGGCGCGGCAGATCGCATCGGGCGGACCGATCTCGGTCGCCCATTATATCGCCGAAGCGAACCAGCATTATTACGCCACCCGCGATCCCCTGGGCGCGGATGGCGATTTCACCACCGCGCCGGAAATCAGCCAGATGTTCGGCGAACTGGTCGGCCTGGCGCTGGCCGATGTCTGGATGCGGTCGGGCCGCCGCCCGGACGCCACCTATGCCGAACTGGGTCCAGGCCGCGGCACGCTGGCGGCCGACGCGCTGCGGGCGATGGAGCGCGCGGCGCTCGCCCCCAAAGTGCATCTGGTCGAAACCAGCCCTGCGCTGCGCGGCCGCCAGTTGGCGCTGCTGCCCCACGCCGTCCATCATGACAGCATCGACAGCCTGCCCGACACCGGCCCGCTGCTGGTGGTCGCCAATGAATTTTTCGATGCGCTGCCGGTCCGCCAGTGCATCCGCGTGGGGGACGAATGGCGCGAACGCGTCGTCGTCAGCCGGGAGGCGGAGGGCCGCTTCCTCCCCGTCCCCGGCTATCGCCGCATCGAATCGGGCCTGCCCCCGCTGGCCGTCGAAGCGCCAGAAGGCGCAATCCTGGAATCGCCCATCGTCGGCGCGGGCATCGCCTATGCCCTGGCCCACCGCATCGCCAAGCAGGGCGGTGCCGTCATCCTCATCGACTATGGCTATGAAGGCCCGGCGCTGGGCGACACATTGCAGGCGGTGAAGGCGCATCAGTTCGCCGATCCCTTCACCGATCCGGGCGAAGTCGACCTCACCACCCATGTCGATTTCACCGTGCTGGGCAATATGGCGCGCCAGGCAGGCCTGCGGGTCCATGGCCCGGTTGGCCAGGGCGATTATCTGCGCCAGCTGGGCATCGACGCCCGCGCCGACCAACTTGCCCGCACCGCCCCCGCCCGCGTGGCGGAGGTGGAGGCTGCCCGCCACCGCCTGACCGACGAGGCGGAGATGGGCACATTGTTCAAGACGATGGCCTGGACCCATCCCGACTGGGCGGACCCGGCCGGGTTCGATCGGGCTTAATCGTCCTGGTGGTAACGGCCCAGCTTGCGGATGAACCCGATCAGCCCGGTCTGCCGACTGCGCTTCATACGTTCGGCGTGCAATATGGTCTGCACCCGCGCGAAGCAATCATCGGCATCGACATTGCACAGCACATAATCATAGCCGTCCCAATGCGCGATCTCCCCAGCGGCGCGCGCCATGCGGCCCTCGATCACCGCCTCGCTGTCGGTCGCCCGCCCACGCAGGCGACGCTCCAGTTCCTCCATGGAGGGCGGCAGGATGAAGATGCGGACGACGTCGCCACCGGCAATCTGGTGCAACTGCTGCGCGCCCTGCCAGTCGATGTCGAACAACACGTCCTGGCCAGCCTTCAGCATTGCCTCGACCGGGCCGCGCGGCGTGCCGTAACGCTGGCCGAACACATGCGCCCATTCCAGAAATTCATGGTCGCTCGTCATCCGGCGAAACTCTTCCAGATCGACGAAATGATAATCCTTTCCATCGACCTCCCCCGGCCGCATCGGCCGCGTCGTCGCGGATACCGACATGGACAGGTCCGGTTCGGCGGCAAGCAGCTTGCGCGCGATGGTGGATTTGCCCGCGCCCGAAGGGGAGGAAAGGACGAAAAGGACGCCCCGCCGCTTGAAATCGGGAGTCTCTGAAGGAAGGGTGTCGGCCATGGCCGCTAGTGACGCCTGAGACGCGATTTTGCAAGGGGGCGGTGGGGAGAGACGATGCGACATAGACAAAGGACCAACCGGCGCGGCTTCATTGCCGCCGCCCTGATCGCACTGGCCGCCTGCATCATCCTGTTCCTGATGCACCGCCCGCCCATCTGCACCTGCGGTCGGATCGAACTGTGGCACGCCGCGCTCGACAGCGGCAACAGCCAGCATATCGCCGACTGGTACAGCCTCAGCCATATCATCCACGGCTTCCTCTTTTATGCAGGCGCGCGCGTGATACTGCGCCATCGCCCGCTGGGACCGCGGCTGGCCCTCTCCGTGCTGATCGAATCGGCGTGGGAGCTATTGGAAAATTCGCCAATCATCATCGACCGCTATCGCACCGCAACGATCGCGCTCGGCTATTCGGGCGACACGATTCTCAATTCGATGAGCGATATCGGCATGATGACGCTGGGCTTCCTGTTCGCCGCCCGCGCGCCGGTACGGGTGACGGTCGCGCTCGCCATTACGATGGAATTGCTGGCGTTGTCGGTCATTCGCGACAATCTGACGCTCAACGTCCTGATGCTCACCTGGCCGATCGACGCGGTGCGCGACTGGCAGGCGGGGCCTTAGGCTTGGCCGACTTTGCGCGCGCTTTCGATCGGAATCGGCTCGCCGCTCTTGTCGGGCAGCAGTTTGAGGTTCTTCTTGCGCTCGGCCTCGCGCTTGGCCTCATACAGCTTGCCCACCATATAGGCACCGGTCACGAACAGCGCGCCCGCGGGATAGCGCATGATGATCCGCTTGGCACCCGCGCCCGCGATCAGGCCGAACACGCCCTTCTTGCCCGTTCCCGCCGCCACTCGCGCGGCGACCACCGTGGCCCCGACCCGCGCCGCTTTTCGCAGCAGGCCCGCCTTTTTCGGCGGACGGATCGTCACCAGCGGGGCGGAGGGGGTGAGGGCTTTTTTCTTCATAGAGGGTTAATGTATCGAACGCCCGCCGGTTCCGCCATGTTGATCTGGATCAGACCATATTTTCCGGCCGCACCAGGCGGTCGAACGTCGCCTCGTCCACCAGCCCCAATTCCAGCCCCGCCTCTTTCAGCGTCTGCCCCGTCTTGTGGGCGTGTTTGGCGATGGCGGCAGCGCTATCATAGCCGATCTCCGGTGCCAGCGCGGTCACCAGCATCAGCGAGCGATCGACCAGCTCGGCGATCCGCGTCTCGTTCGCTACCAGACCCTCGACGCAGCGCTCAGCAAAACTCTCCATGCCAACGCTCAACAAATGGATGGTGCGCAACACATTGGCACCGATCAGCGGCATGAAGACATTGAGTTCGAAATGCCCCTGCATGCCCCCGATCGTTACCGCCTGCGCGTTGCCGATGACCTGCGCGGCCACCATCGTCAGCGATTCGCACTGGGTCGGGTTGACCTTGCCCGGCATGATCGAACTGCCCGGTTCGTTGGCGGGCAGGTCCAGTTCGCCCAGCCCCGATCGCGGCCCCGACCCCAGAAAGCGGATATCGTTGGCGATCTTGGTCAGCGACACCGCCAGCGTGCTGAGAGCGCCCGCGAAGAAAACCAGCCCATCCTTGGCGGCGAGTTGTTCAAACTTATTGGGCGCGCTTTCGAACGACGTGCCGGCAATGTCGCTGATCGCCGCGACCATGTCCTCCGCCCAGCCTTCGGGCGCATTGAGGCCGGTGCCGACCGCCGTGCCACCGATCGCCAGCTTGCGGATATTGCCATTAAGCGCCCCTTCGATCCGTGCCCGTCCGCTGATCAATTGCGCGGCATAGCCGGAAAATTCCTGCCCCAGCGTCAGCGGCGTCGCATCCTGCGTATGGGTGCGGCCGATCTTGACGATATGGCGCCAGGCCTGCGCCTTGGCGGTCAGCGCGCCGGTCAGCTTCTCGATCGCGGGGATCAGCCGGTCGCGCGTCGCGATCACGGTCGCGACATGCAGCGCGGTTGGGAAGCTGTCGTTGGACGACTGGCTCATATTCACATGATCGTTGGGATGGACCGGGTTCTTGCCGCCGCGCGTCCCCGCCAGCTTCTCATTGGCAAAACCGGCGATCACCTCGTTGACATTCATGTTGGTCTGGGTGCCCGACCCGGTCTGCCAGATGACGAGCGGGAACTGGTCGTCCAGCGCGCCTGACACGATCTGCTGCGCCGCATCTTCGATTCCGGCGACGAGGCTGGCGTCCAGCCCATGCTTGCCGTTCACCCGCGCCGCCGCCTGCTTCACGATCGCCTGCGCATGGACGATGCCGATCGGCATCCGTTCAGGTTCTCCGAAGGGAAAATTCTCGATGCTCCGCTGCGTCTGCGCGCCCCAATAAGCGTCGGCCGGAACTTCTATAGCGCCAATGCTGTCAGTCTCGGTGCGGGTGGCGGGCATGCAGACAGTCTCCTTTTGAGAAGGAATCTCAAGAGACTGTCATGTAAGGCAGGGCTGCAAAATTCCAATGGCCGACGACGCAGCATGCCCCGCCGACGGGCCGCCTTATTTCTTCTTCCCGAAGTCCACCGTGACGACGTTGGAGCCATCCTCGGCCGTCACCTGAGGCCCGTCATTTTCGGCTTCCTCGTGCAGTTCGGGCAGTTCGTCCGCCGCGACCTGGAACTGGAGCGCGAAATTGACCGCGGGATCGACGAAGGCGGTGATCGCGCTGAAGGGGATGTTGAGATGGGCCGCGACCTGGTTGAAGGTCAGGCTGACTTCGAAATGATGGTCGCTGACCTTCAAGTCCCAATATTTATTCTGGAGCACGATCGTCATCTCGTCCGGAAAGCGCTCGACCAGATGTTTGGGGATGTCGACGCCCGGCGCGTTCGTCTTGAAAGTGATGTAGAAATGATGCGCGCCCGGCAGGCCGCCGGACTGCTGCACCTCGCCCAGCACGCGGCCGACGACCGCGCGCAGGGCCTCCTGCACGATTTCGTCATAGGGAATCAGGCTGTCGGGCAGATCTTCACTCATGGCGCAATGTCCTAACGGCCCGAAACATGCGGTCAACCCTGCATCGGCAGATTGCATGAGCAGATTGCAAGGCTGGCGCTACACGCTATAGGGCGGCCATGCGCACGGCCGAGATTCATCGCCACACGGCGGAAACCCAAATCGACGTCACCGTCAACCTCGACGGGACTGGCCTCTATACGGTATCGACAGGCATCGGCTTCCTCGACCATATGATCGAGCAGCTGTCGCGCCATTCGCTGATCGACATGACCGTCAAGACGGTCGGCGACCTGCATATCGACCAGCATCACACGACCGAGGACACGGCGATCGCGATCGGCGAAGCGCTGGGCAAGGCGCTGGGCGACAAGCGGGGCATCAGCCGGTACGGCAGCGTCTATTCGCCGATGGACGAGACGCTGAGCCGCGTCGCGCTCGACATTTCGGGTCGCCCCTGGCTAGTGTGCAAGCTGCCCTTCACCGTCACCAAGGTCGGCGAATGGGATACGGAGATGGTGGAGCATTTCTTCCACAGCTTTGCCCAGGCCGCCGGCATCACGCTGCATATCGAGCTGCTCTATGGCAGCAACAATCATCATATCGTCGAAAGCGCGTTCAAGGGCCTGGCCCGCGCGTTGCGCCAGGCGGTGGAGATCGACCCGCGCAAGGCGGACGCGATCCCTTCGACCAAGGGCATGCTTTAACAGCGTCACGAAAGGCCGGACCCATGTTCATCATATCGCTGACCTATACGGCGCCGGTCGATGTGCTGGACGGCCATCTGGCGGATCATCGGGCTTGGCTGGATCAGGGCATAGCCGATGGCTGGCTGCTGCTGGCCGGCCGCCGCGAGCCGCGCACTGGCGGGATATTGCTGGCGCGGGGCGATCGGGCGGCGATCGAGGCGAAGGCCGCGACCGATCCATTCGTCGTCAACGGCGCCGCCAGGGCCGAAGTCATCGAATTCCATCCGGTGCGCGCGGCGGCGGGCGTCGATCTGGATAGCCTGCTCGCATGATCGCCCTGATCGACTATGGCGCGGGCAATCTCCATTCGGTCCATAATGCGCTGCGCAAGGCAGGCGCGGACGATGTCACCATCACCGCCGACGCCGATGTCGTGGCCAGGGCCGATCGCATCGTGCTGCCGGGCGTGGGCGCGTTTCGGGCCTGCCGCGACGCGCTGGTGGCGATTCCCGGCATGGTGGACGCCATGACAGAGGCCGTGAACGGGCGCGGTGCGCCTTTCCTGGGCGTGTGCGTGGGCATGCAGTTGCTGGCTGATGCGGGCGAAGAGTTCGGCCGACATGCGGGGCTGGGCTGGATTCCCGGCACCGTCCGCCGGATCGAGCCAGCCGACGCCGCCGTGAAAGTGCCGCATATGGGCTGGAACGATGTCGTGCTGAATGGCGCACCGCCCCTGCTGGAATCAGGCGAGGCCTATTTCCTGCACAGCTATCATTACGAAGCCACCGACCCGGCCCATATCGCCGCGACGACCGACCATGGCGGACCTCTCGTGGCCGCGGTCGCGCGCGACACCATCATCGGTTGCCAGTTCCACCCGGAAAAGAGCCAGCGTTACGGCCTTTCCTTCCTGTCCCGTTTCCTCGCATGGCGTCCCTGACCCACGCGCAAAGGTGATTGCATGTCCCTGATCGTCTTTCCTGCCATCGACCTGAAGAACGGGCAGGTCGTGCGCCTGGCCGAAGGCGACATGGACCGCGCCACCGTTTATGGCGACGATCCCGCCGCGCAGGCGCTGTTGTTCGCAGGCGCAGGCGCGCAGCATCTGCATGTCGTGGACCTCGACGGCAGCTTTGCGGGCCATGCGGTCAATGCCGATGCGGTCGAGAAGATCGTCGAGGCCTTTCCCGGCCATGTCCAGTTGGGCGGCGGCATCCGCAACCGCGAGTCGGTGGAGCGCTGGTTCGACCTCGGCGTCTCGCGCATCGTCATCGGCACCGCGGCTCTGAAAGACCCCGCTTTCGTCAAGGCCGCGGCGCGCGACTTTCCTGGCGGCATCGTCGTCGCCGTAGATGCGCGCGACGGCTTCGTCGCGACCGATGGCTGGGCGGAAAAGTCCGACATGCCGGTGATCGACCTGGCCCGCCGGTTCGAGGATGCGGGCGTCGCCAGCCTGCTCTTCACCGATGTCGGGCGCGATGGGATGCTGAAGGGCTGCAATATCGACGCGACCGTCGAACTCGCCCGCGCCACCGCGATTCCCGTGATCGCCAGCGGCGGCGTGGCGGGCATCGCGGACATCCGTATCTTGAGCCTGCATGCCGACGAAGGGATAGAGGGCGTAATCACCGGCCGCGCACTCTATGACGGGCGGCTGGACCTCAAGTCCGCCCTGGCGGTCGCCAAGGCGGCGGCTTGAGTAACATGAAACCCCATCCGTTCGCTTCCAGCGAAGTCGAGAAGCGGCTGGCGCTGCGTCTGCGTTTCTCGACTTCGCTCGAAACGAACGGATATTGGAAACCAGTCTCATGACCGTCCGCACCCGCGTCATTCCCTGCCTGGACGTCGCCAATGGGCGCGTGGTCAAGGGCGTCAATTTCGTCGATCTGAAGGATGCCGGCGATCCGGTCGAACAAGCGAAACTTTATGATGCGGCCGGGGCGGACGAACTCTGCTTCCTCGACATCACCGCCACCCATGAAGCGCGCGGCACCATCCTCGACGTCGTGCGCCGCACCGCCGAAGTCTGCTTCATGCCCGTCACCGTGGGCGGCGGGGTGCGCACGCCGGACGATGCGCGCGCGCTGCTGCTTGCGGGCGCGGACAAGGTCGCGGTCAACAGCGCGGCGGTGGCCCGGCCTGAACTGGTGGCCGACATTGCCGACCGTTTCGGCAGCCAGTGCATCGTCGGATCGGTCGATGCCCGCAAAACAGGCGAAGGCCGCTGGGAAATCTTCACCCATGGCGGCCGCCAGCCCACCGGCATCGACGCGTTGGAACATGCGCTGCGCCTGGCCGAGCTGGGCGCGGGCGAACTGCTCGTCACATCGATGGACGGCGACGGCACAAAGCAGGGCTATGACCTGGCGCTGACCCGCGCCATCGCCGACGCGGTATCGATTCCCGTCATCGCCAGCGGCGGCGTCGGCACGCTCGACCATTTGGTCGAAGGCGTGGTGCGGGGCCATGCCAGCGCAGTCCTGGCCGCCTCCATCTTCCATTTCGGCCAGCACACGATCGGTGAAGCCCATCGCGCGCTTGCGGCTGCGGGTGTGGCGGTTCGGTCGGCCTGAAGCGTCGATCCACTTTACATTAAGCCTGTATCAGCCCTCGGCGTTAACCATGATATTCCCAAAAATGCTGAGATTTTCGCCCCATGGCATGAACCCTGCTTAACCATATGCGGGTCGCGTTCAACCATCACAGGTTCAACGCAAACGGGGTGCAGAAATATGAAACTTCCTAAAATACTTCTCATGGCCGGCGCTGCCGGCCTCATGGGCGCTGCCGTACCGGCGCCCGCCAACGCCAGCTTCTGGTGCTGGTTCGGCAAGTGCGGCGGATCGTCCAGTGGCGGCACCACGACCAGCAGCACGGGCGGCACCACCAGCTCGTCGGGCGGCGGCACGCCGACGCCGGTGCCGGAGCCGGAACAGATGGCGCTGTTCGGCATGGGCGCCGCAGTCCTGGCCGGCCGCATGTTCCTTGCGAGCCGCAAGCGCAAATAATCGATTGACGGGTCGCGCGCGGACCGCTTCATGCAGGCCATGCGCGCGACCCTTCACACCCTCGAACAGACCATCCGTCGGCGGCGTAGCGCCGACCCGTCGGTCTCCTATGTGGCCAAACTCAGTGGCAAAGGCCGCGCCAAGATCGCCCAGAAAGTCGGCGAGGAAGCGGTCGAGACGGTGATCGCCGCCATGGCGGGCGATCGCGGCGAGGTGATCGGCGAAAGCGCCGACTTGTTCTTTCACTTGCTTATGCTGCTGGCCGATCTCGACATACCGCTCGACGCGGTGCTGGACGAACTCGATCGCCGCGAAGGGCTGTCAGGCATCGCCGAAAAGGCCGCGCGGCCGAAAGACTAACGGGAAAGATGTTGCTCGCCCTGCGTTGATGCGTCAGCTTCATATCAGGAAAAGGGGGAGGCATTATGGTTCGCGCTCTGATCGGCGGCCTTTTGGGCGGCCTTGCCATGTTCATCACCGGCTTCATCTTCTGGGGCACGCCTTTGTCCGCGTTGGCGCTCAGCCGCACCGACGAACAGGCCAGCGCCAATTTGCAGGCCGCAATGGCACAGGCGCTGACGTCCACCGGAACCGGCGTCTATGTCATCCCCGACCCCGCAACCGCGCAAGGCACCATTCTCTATGGCAAGGGGCCGGTGGCGCAGATCTTTTACAACGAAAGCGGCTTCCCGGTGATGGACAGTGGCGCGCTGATCGGCGGGCTGATCCTGGCGCTGATCGTGGGCGTGGTGATTGCGCTGGCGCTGCGGTTCGTGACGACCGGTTTTGCGGACCGCGCGCGCGCGACCATCCTGTTCGCGCTGGCGGCCGTGTTATGGCTGCATATCGGCCAAGCCGTGTTCAATCATGCGCCCTGGGGCTACATCCTCTACCTCGCCTTCAGCGACTTCGTGGCGCTGGCGCTTGCCGGACTGATCGCTGCGAAACTGATGGAGACGAAAGCCGAGGCCGCGGCGGTCGCGGCCGACCCCGGCACCTTCCACTAAGCCGCTTCCGCCGCCAGCCGGATCATGCAGGCGGCGTGGCGACGGGCGATCGCCATGCGATCTTCGCCATAGCCGCCGCCCATGGTGCTGGCGATCGGCACGCCCCGTGCCCGCGCCTGCTGCATGACATAGCGGTCACGCGCATCCAGTCCCGCGTCGGTCAGCGCCAGCCGGCCCAACCGGTCCTCTGTATGCGGATCGACGCCCGCCTGATAGAGAATCAGGTCCGGTACGAAATCGTCCAGCACGCGCGGCAGCACATCAGCCAGCACCGCCAGATAAGCGGCGTCGTCCGTTCCATCGTCCAGACCGATATCGAGCGTCGATCGCGCCTTCCTGACCGGGAAATTCTTTTCGGCGTGGATCGACAGAGTGAAGATGTCGCCGCGCCCCGCCATCAGCGACGCGGTGCCATCCCCCTGATGCACGTCGAGGTCGAGGATCAGGATGCGCGCCGCATCCCCCTCCGCAATCAACCGGTTGGCGGCGATGGCCAGATCGTTGAACACGCAATAACCGGCCCCGGTATCGTGCAGCGCATGATGACTGCCCCCCGCGGCATTGGCGGCATAACCATGCACCATCGCCAGCTTCGCCGCCGCCCAAGTGCCGCCAGGCGAGAGCACCGACCGGCGCATCACTCGCTCCGTCACCGGAAAGCCGATCCGCCGCGCCTTTTCGGGCGGCACCGTCAGGGTCATCACCTCCGCAACATAAGCGGGGTCATGCACCGCCTCGATCCAGGCGCGCGGCATGGGCACAGGCTCAACCGTCTGGAAATCGACGCCACTTTCGCGCAGCGCGTCCATCACCAGGCCATATTTGTCGAAACGAAAGCGACCGCCATCTGTTGCAGGGGAGACATAGGCAGGATGGTGAACAACGTGCAGCATGATCTTTTCCGCTATCGCGATTTGAACCGTGACGGCTTTGCGCTATCTGGTCCAGCATGAACCGTCCCGATCTGATCCGTATCCCGCTGCTGGCGCTGCTTGGCGCTGCCGCTTTCCCCGCCGTTGCGCAAACGCCACCCCCCGCCATCGCGCCCACGCTCTCCGCCCCGACTGTCCAGCCCATCCCGGTTCCACCGCCCCCGGTGCTGATCCCGGCGCTGTCCCCGGCGCAGGAGGCATGGGCCAATGACTGGCTGAAGAATGGCGCGGCGCAGGGCCTGATGGCCCGGCAGAAGGCGAGCGGCCCGCTACGCGGCGATGCGCTGGTCAGCGCCCTGCTTGACCGGGCCAAGGCGCTCAGCACCGGCCGGGTCGATACCGCAGACTTCCTGCAAATCTGGGCGCTGCGCCCGGCCGCCTTCGATCCGCGCCCTGGCCTTGCCAAGGCGGTGGGCGAGGATCGGCTGGCCCAATGGTCCACCGGCCTGACCCCGCCATGGTCGGGCTATGACACGCTGCGCAAGGGGCTCGCCCGATATGAGGCGATCCGCGACAAGGGCGGCTGGCCGACGCTGACCGCCTCCACAGCGCCCGATGTAGTGCGCGCGCGCATCGCGCTGGAAGACCCCGCCGTCACGCCGAACGAGAAACTGGTCGACGTGATTCAGCGCGCCCAGCGCCGCTATGGCCTGGAACCCACAGGCAATCTTGGCGCGCGCACGCTGGAAGCGCTCAATGTTGGCGTCGATGACCGCATCGCCGCGATCATGGCGAATATGGAACGCTGGCGCTGGATGCCGCGCAGCCTGCCGGTCAACCGCGTGCAGGTGAACATCGCCGCCGCCGTGCTGACCGTGTTCGAAGGCGACCAGCCGGTCAGTTCGATGCGCGCCGTCACCGGCAGCCCGACCAACCAGACGCCGATGCTGACCTCCAGCATCCATTCGATCGTCGTCAATCCGCCGTGGAACGTGCCGATGTCGATCGCCAAGCGGGAGTTGTTCCCCAAGGGACGGGCGGCGCTGGCGCGGCAGGGTTACAAGATCGTAAAGACGCCCGAAGGCGGCGAGCGCATCGTCCAGCCCGCCGGGCCGAACAGCGCGCTGGGCCGCCTGAAGTTCGACTTCAACAATCCCTTCGCCGTCTATCTGCACGACACCCCCTCGCGGGGCAAATTCTCCAGCTATGACCGGCTGGCCAGCCATGGCTGCATCCGCCTGGAAAAGCCGGTGGCGCTGGCCGAACTGATGGTCGCGGCCGACCCCAATTTGAACGGCCAGATCCAGACGCTGATCGACGAAGGCAAGACCCAGCGCGTGTCGCTGCCCAGTCAGGTTGCGGTCTATCTGCTCTACTGGACCGCGTTCGCCGGCAATAACGGCACTGTCAGCTTCCGCACCGACCCCTATGGCTGGGACAAGCTGCTCGCGCAGAAAATCGAAGCGTCCAGCCGCCGCGCCGATCCCACCGCTGCCCCCTCTCCTGCTATCGCATCGAAGGACTGATCCATGCGCAAACTTGCTTTAGCCGCCCTCGCCGGCGCCCTTCTCCTCTCCGCCTGCGGCAAGAAGGAAGAGGACGACGCCAGCGTCACCAATAACCTGGTCGAACCGCCGGTCGAAAATGTGATCGTGGAGGAGCCAGAGGCACCCCTGCCCGAACCGCAAAACAATGCCGTCGCGACTCCGGCCGCACCGCCGCCTTCGGTGTCGGAATTGCAGCAGATTCAGGATGATGCGGAAGCGACCGGCATGACGTCGCGCCTGCCCGAAGGCGGCGAACAGAGCCAGCCCGCGGACGAAGCGAGCAAGACGGGCGAGTAAAGCGCCGCGCCCCGGTCTTGGACCGGGGCGTCGGCTTTGCTATATAGCGACATATGGATCGCCGCAATTTTACGAAGTTCGCTTTAAGCGGACTCGCCTTTTCGTTTCTGTCGGACAGCATGGGTCGCGCCGCGCTGTACTCGTCAGGGCCTGAACCGCTGAGTCCGGCTCCGGTTCCACCACCCCCCACCGTACCTGCAACGCCGCGTGCAGTGGCGCAGAAGCCCTATGCCGCCCTGCTGGAACGCGCCAGGGCAGCGCTCGACCATCATGCTGACGCCTTCGCTTTGCGCGACCGTCTGGCGATCGTCGATTTCGACGCCCCGTCGAAAAATCCGCGGATGCATATCGTCGACCTGATCGGCGGGCAGACCAGCAGCTATCTGGTGTCGCACGGTCGGGGATCGGACCCCGAACATTCCGGCTGGCTGCGCAGCTTCTCGAACGAATTTAACTCGCTCGCCAGTTCGTCCGGCGCGTTCAAGACGGGCGACATGTATTTCGGCCAGCATGGCCGGTCGATGCGCCTGCTGGGCCTCGACCCGCAGAACAACAATGCCGAACCGCGCGCCATCGTCATCCATGGCGCGGATTATGTGAGCGAGGACCATGTTGCCGCCTGGGGCAAATGCGGCCGTTCCGAAGGCTGCTTCGCCGTCGCCCCGCATATCGTGCCGCACGTACTGGGCATGTTGGGACCGGGGCGGATGCTCTACGCTGACAAGATCGGGAATGGCTGACGGCGCGGTCGCGGCCGAGCCACCATCATCCTGGCGAAGGCTGGCATGACGTTTGAAAAAGTCCGACACCCTGCCCTGACCAATCGACCACGAAAAAAGCCGGAGCATGGCCCCGGCCCTTTCCCACAATCCAGCCGTGCGACTGTCACCCCACCGTCGATGCAGGCCCGGTCATCGTCTCGATCGATGGCTTGTTCATCGCGTCGATCGATCCGTCGGCTATCATCGCCTTGCCCATGCTGATGGCTTCGTCGCGCAGCCCTTCTTCGGTTGAGGTCTGGCTCGCACCGACCAAGGCGGACAGCAGCACATTTCTGCTCACCGCGTCGCTTGGCTGGTCCGTCACGGTCTGGCGGGCCAGGGTCAGCGCTTCCTCAAAATAGCTGTCCGCCGCGCCCCGGTCATGATCGCGCAATTGCTGGTTACCCATCTGGACCAGGATACCGGCCAGGATGTTGCGGCTCGCGGCGTCGGCGGGCTTGGCCTCCACCACCTTGCGCCAGTACGGCAGCGATTCGCCGTACAGCGCGATCACCTTGTCCATCTGACCCAGCGCGCCATAGGCGGCGGCATCGGCATAGAGCGCGTTGGCAAGGAAATTGACATTGTCGCCCTTCGCCGGGTCAGCCTCCACCGCGGTACGGATCGCCGGGATCGCAGCGTCATATTTGGCAACGGCGGTGGCATTGTCGCCCTTTTGCTGGGCCGATTGCCCGGCGGTGAAGTCGCTCACGGCCTTGTTGAAGGCGGCGATTTCGGCCGGAGTCAGATCGCGTGCCACGGGTGCCTCGGCAACGGCAGGCGCAGCCTCTTCCGGCGGTGCTTCGGGCGGAGCGGCGTCGGGTGCCTGCTGCGCCAGCGCCGGAGATGCCAAAGCAGCGGAAAGCGCCAGCAACGCGGTCAGGACAGGTTTCTTGAACGTCGGGGCCAAGCTATAATCTCCTTGGTCGGGGCGTTGGATGAGCGGCCGGTCATACAGGACCGGTGATAGCGGCAGAATGAACGAAACTGCGTCCCGGTTCCGCCAAATTCAGCGACGGCTCATCGCGCAGAAGGCGCCGGCCATGGAAAAATCGGCGGTACGGCGTGCGCTGGCTGCGGCGGCCAGCGTATCTTCGCCCCATAGTTCGACTTGCCAGGCCTCATCGATTTCCGCCGCCTGCCACACCCGGTCGATGTTATGTCCGCCCTCCACGATGGCCAGGCCGCAGATGAGTGATCCGCTGAGCGACACCAGGGTCGACAGGCCAACCAGCATGAAGGGATCGCAAGCCACAACCGCCGCGCCCAGCCGGGCGAGCGTTTCGGGCGGCTGCGGCACCGGGATGATCCCCTGCGTCACCGCAAATGTCACATCATAGCGCGCGCGCGCCCAGTCGAGCAGCGGCTCCCACGCCGCCGCCTGCCGCGCGACCAGCGGCGCGGGCGCTTCGGCGCGATAGCAGAGCAGGTCGGTTTGCGCATAATGCGCGATCCCGTCGGCAAAGACCGCAGGCTTGGGCGCGACATGGTCGATCGCTGCGTTGGCTAGGCCGGTCATCGGCATGGACGCGGGATCGACCGTCTCCCCCTGCGCCCGCCATTCCTGCGCGACCGCATCGGCCAGCGCGGGCGTGGGCAGCGCCAGAAGCGCGCGGGCCGGGGTGCGGACCGCGCGGCCATCCAGCCGGATTGCGAAACCGCCATCGTCCGCCACGACGGTTACATCCTTGTAGAAACGCTTCATTGCGGTGGCTTCTGCCGGAACAGCGCCAGCAGCAGGCGCGGCACGACGATGAACTGAAACAGGCCGGTGACGACCATGATCGCGCCGAACGCCTTGGCACTGTTGCCCTGCACCCAAGAAAAGCGCTGCATGATCGCGACGAAGCCGAACATGACGATGAACGCGCCCGACAGGCGGAACAGGCCGATGGCGAAATGGCGCTGGCGCGCGACAGAATCGGCGTTGGCCGGAGAAGGCGGTGGTGGGGGCGGGGTCGCTGGAGGAAGATCGGTCATGGCGCGCCGATATGGCCGCGTAATTCCGCGCTGTCCATCGCCACCACATGGGCGCCCGCGGCGATCAGTTCACCCGGCAGATGATAGCCCCACGCCACGCCGATGCTGCGCACGCCTGCGGCCAGCCCCATCGCGATGTCGAAACTAGTGTCGCCGATCATCACCGTGGTTGCGGGCGACGCCCCTGCGTCCGCCATTGCGGTCAGCAGCATCGAGGGGTGCGGCTTGGACGGATGGCGATCGGCGGTTTGCAGCGTCACGAACCGATCGATTATGCCATGATGGGTGAGGCAGAGGTTAAGGCCGCGGTCCGACTTGCCGGTCGCCACGCCCAACAGCCATCCCGCCGCGTCCAGATCCGCCACCAGATCTGCCATGCCGGGATAGAGCGGTTCCTGTACCCCCTGTTCGCGGCGCATCGCCTGGAACGCCAGCTTGTAGCGACCCGCCAGATGATCGTGGAAGTCCGCCTCCGCATCCGGCAGCAGCCGCGCCATCGCGACAGGCAGCGACAGGCCGACCGCCGACAGGATCGCGAGCCGATCGGGCGGCGTCAGCTTAACATCCTCGAAGGCACGGGTCATGGCGGTGCAGATGCTGTGCTGGCTATCGACCAGCGTGCCGTCGCAATCGAAGACGACCAGGCGATTGCTCATGCCGCCCCCGGTCCGTCGAGGGTCGCCCGCATCAGTGCGGCCAGCGCAGCATTGCCACCGGCGTCCAGCGCATCGGCCACGCCGATCCGCGCCGCCGCCGGCTTATCCTGCCCCAGTTTGGCGGTGCCGTGCTGAGAGTCCACGCGCATTTCGAATCCGACAAGGCCCGTCAGCAGCCGGTCGAACTGGCCCGCCCCCATCTTGTCGCGAGTCCAGACCGGCTTGGGGGCCAGCCGCCGCTCCTGTTCATGGCTCAGCGCATCGATCTGCGCGATGGTCGCGTCCCGGTCCAGCCGCGCGATAGTCCCGCGCAGTTCGACCGACTGATAATTCCAGGTCGGCACCTTGTCGGGCAGGCCATACCAGTCCGGGCTGACATAGCCATGTGGTCCCGTGACGACGATCAGCGCATCGCTGCCGTCCAGATGCCGCACGATCGGATTGGCGCGATGGATGTGCAGGCCGATCCGCCGATCGTCCAGCCAGACGACAGGCAGATGCACCACATGCACTCGGTCTGGCGCAGCGACGAAGAGCAGGCCAAAGCCCGCCTGCCCCACGAAGTCGCGCATCGCCGCCTCGTCCGTCCAGCGATAGGGCGCCCCCGGCGTCATTCGCCCCGGCCGCCACCCCGCGACCGGCGCTCGCCCTTGCGATCCTTGCGCACCTGCTTGGCGTGCTGGCGCGCAAACTTCTTCTCGTCCTCGCGCGTCGGGGTGCGATCGATCTCGTCGTCCAGCGGCATGTCGCCCAGGGCCAGGTCGAAACCCATATCCTCCAGGCTGTTGGCGAAGTGGGTCGGCAATTCCGCCATCACGTCCACCCGCCCGCCATCGGGATGATCCACCCGGATGCGCCGCGCATGCAGATGCATCTTGCGGCTGATCGATCCGGTCAGGAAGCTATCCTTGCCGCCATATTTGCCGTCGCCCACGATCGGATGGCCGATCGCCGCCAGATGAACGCGCAACTGATGCGTGCGCCCGGTATAGGGTTGCAGCTCGACCCAGGCGGCGCGGTTGCCGGCGCGTTCGATCACGCGATAGCGTGTCCGGGCGGGCATCCCCTCTTCCTCGTCCACATGCATCTTTTCGCCGCCGGTGCCTGGCTGCTTGGCGAGCGGCAGTTCGATCATGCCGTCATTGATCGACGGCACGCCGATCACCAGCGCCCAATAGACTTTGCGCGCGGTGCGGCTGGAAAAGGCCTTGGCGAAATGCGCGGCGGACCGGCTGGTGCGCGCCAGCAGCAGCGCGCCCGACGTGTCCTTGTCCAGCCGGTGGACCAGCTTGGGCCGCTGCTCGGAATCGAACAGCAGCGCGTCGAGCAGCTTGTCGACATGCTCGTCGGTCTTGGTGCCGCCCTGCGTGGCCAGGCCCGGCGGCTTGTTGATGACGATCGCTTGGGCGTCGCGATGGATCACCATCTCCTGCGCATAGGCGATCTCGTCGGGCGTCAGATCGATGACGCGCACGCGCTTCACCTTTTCAGGCAGATCCGGGCGGGCTTCGGCGGGGGGGACGCGGATCGTCTGCCCCTCGACGACGCGGTCGCCCGGCGCGGCGCGCGCGCCATCGACCCGCAACTGGCCGGTGCGCGACCAGCGCGACACGATATTGAAGCCAACATCGGGCAGATGCCGCTGGAACCAGCGATCGAGACGGATGCCGTCATCGTCGGCCGCCACGCGGAACTGGCGCACGTCGAGCGAGACGCCCTTGCCGGCGCTGCTCTTGGCGGCGACGGGCTTGGCCACGGCTGGCGCAGCCTTGGCCGCGGCGGGGGCGGCGGATTTCGCGCGGGGCTTGAACGGGGGCTTGCCGCCCTCCCCCTTGCGTGCGGTCGCCGCTTTTGCGCCGCCGCGGGCGCGACCGAGCGCGCCGGGCTTGCCGTCGGCGGATTTCCGGTCGAACTTGCGGTCACCGGTCTTCTTGTCACCGGGCTTCTTGTCGCCGAAGCGCTTGTCGGAAGGCTTGCCGCTGGCGGATCGGCCCGCAGGCTTGCCGTCGCGCGGTCCTTTGCCACCGGTCGCGCCAGCGCCCGGCTTGGCGGGAGGACGCCCCTTCATGCCAGGGCACTCCGCATCACGGCCAGGCCCACACCCAGCGCCACGATCGCGCCGATCACCGACGCCAGCGCATAGCCGCTCGCCAGCACGATATCGCCGCGCTGGATCATCAGCATGGTTTCCAGGCTGAACGCGGAAAAGGTGGTGAAGCCGCCCAGCACGCCCACGCCCAGCAACAGGCGGATCGGTTCGCCCGACACGCCGCCGCCACGCGCCAGCCATCCCGCGAGTAGCCCCATGGCGAACCCGCCGATCAGATTGGCGGAAAAAGTACCCCAGGGCCAGGCCGTACCGGGCGCCATCTGCCCGGCAAAGCGCCCCAACTGATAGCGCAAGGCGGCGCCCACGGCACCCCCGCCCATCACAAGAAACATATTGGTCATGGAAAGCGCCCTATAGCGAATCCGTCAAAGGGGAAAGCGCGCAATCAGGCGGTTGTGACAAGCTTTGCCAATGGCCGCCGATGCGCCGCGATGCAACTGACGACGCTCAGCACCACCAGCAGGAACGCCGCGCTCTCCAGCCCGGTCGGCCAGCGCCCTTCCCACGCAAAGCCGTAGAGCAACGCAAAGGCTGTTTCGAACAGGATCATCTGCCCCACCATGGTCAGCGGCAACAACCGGCTCGCCCGGTTCCACAGCGCATTGCCGACGATCGAGGCCAACAAAGCGACAGCGACCGAGACAGTTAAAAACTGCGTCCAGGCAGCCGCGTCATGCCGCCCCAGGCCCAGCCACAGCACGACGGGCAGGAACAGCAGCGCCTGGCATCCCGTCGCCAGGCCGATCAGCAGGTTCCAGTCCTGCGCCGGCATATCGCCCTGCCGCCGCAGCCAGTGATTATTGCCGATGGCAAAGGCGGTCCACGACACCAGCGCTCCGACCGCGCAGGCAAAGCCCACCAGCCGCGTCGCGACCGGCCCCGGTCCGGGCATCACCACCGCCTGCCAGCCGATGCACAGCGCGCCCGCGACGCATAGCAGCAGAGAGGGCCCGAGCTGGCGCAGCGGCACCGCGCCCGCCTCCCGGCTGCCGATGATCGTCACTGCCACCGGCAGGAAGCCGACCACCAGCGAGGTCATGGCGATGCCGCCCATCTGCACCGCACTCGCCAGCAGCACATAGTAGAAAAGGTTGCCCGCCAGCGCGAGCCAGGCCAGCGCCCACAGGATGCGCGGCGTCATCCGCGCGGCCAACATCCGCCAGCGCGGCGCGATCAGGATCAGCGACAGCGCGCCATAGGCCAGATAGCGGCCGACCGCCTGCTGCAACGGGGTGAAGCCGCGCACCACTTCGGGTGCCAGGAACACCAGCCCCCACAGCGCGCCCGCGCCCACGCCGCACGCAATGCCCGCCAGCATCCCGCCTGATCCCCTGGTCATCATCTTCCGTCTTTGCCGCCCTACTATTAGTCCGTCCCGAATATTATCATCATGGCTGCGGGAAAAATGCTCTTGATTGACCCTGCAAATGCAACAATTACTCGCTGATGCCCGATACTCGCTCACCCGACCCGTTCGACCGCGCGATCCTGCGAATCATCCAGCGGGACAATCGCACGCCCCAGCGCGCCATTGCGCAAGCGGTGAACCTGTCCACCGCAGCGGTCCAGCGCCGCATCGCCGCCATGGAAAAGGCCGGGATCATCGCCCGCAACGCCGCGATCGTCGATCCCGACGCGGTAAGCCTGGACATCACCGCGATCGTGGAGGTCCATCTGACCGACGAACGCTCCGCCACGGTCGACCGCGCCAAGGCCCTGTTCCGCGCCGATCCGGCGGTGCAACAATGCTATTATGTGACGGGCGGTTGCAGTTTCATCCTGCTGATCGTGTCGCCCGACATGCGCCATTACGACGCGACCACCCGCCGCCTGCTGTCAGACACGGACTTTGTCGCCAGCTTCCACAGCTTCCTGGCGCTTGATCGGGTGAAGGCGGGGATGGAGTTGGTGATACCGTGAGAGGTGAGTTTGGGGCGCAAATTGGTCGAGCGTATGACGATCGAGATTGGTTTACTGGCATTCCGCTTCGCGCGACTTCAAGCGAAAGGCGACGTAAAAATCCCGTCACCCCAGCGACCCGAAGGGCGGCCGTAGGCCAACGCTGGGGTCTCGTGCGGGGGCACGCGGCGGCTCGGCTTGGTACTGACCCAACCGCATCGCATCGTCGCCTGAGACCCCAGCCGTCGCTGGGGTGCCGGTAGGGGGCACCCGCCTGTCAGTCATGCAAACCGTCTGCTGAGCGCCCGCTTCTGGCGGCTCACAGACTGGCCCCATAAGCAACCGCCTCGTTGTCGCTCCCCGCCCCCAACAACCCCATTGCCCTCCGCGCCAGCGGCCCTACTCTCCCCGCCATGTCGGAACGGAAACTCAGGGCATGGCAGGCGGCGGGGCTGATCGATGCCGATACCGCCAGCGCGATCGGCGCGTGGGAAACCGCGCATAGCCGGCCGATCGGCGTCTGGGCGATCGTCGGGCTGGGGGCATTGACGATCGGGCTGGGGCTGGTGTCGATCGTCGCCGCCAATTGGGATGCCATCCCCGGCACGGCGCGGCTGGCGATCCACGGCGCGATCCTGGCCGCACTCGCCGCATGGATCGGCTGGCGATTGCCCAATGGCGGCATGAACGCCATGGTCAGCGACGCGCTGCTCTTCGTCGCTTCGATGCTGGGCCTCACCTTTTTCGGCCATCTGGGGCAGGTCTACCAGACCAGTTCGCCGCTATGGCAGCCGCTGCTCGCCTGGCTGCTACTCTTCTCGCCGCTGCTACTATTGTTCGGGCGCGGCTGGCCGGTTGCGGGCCTGTGGATGGCGGGGCTGCTCGGCACGCTATGGGCGCACGCCGACGATCATGGGCGTCTTGGGTGGCTATTCTGGCGGACCGATCCACCCTATCCGTCGCTCTATTGGGGGCTGATCGCCTGCCCACCGATCCTGGTCGCTGGCGCAGCCGCACTGATCCGCAACAGGAGCGATCGCCCCCCTTTCTGGCGGCTGATCGAACAGATGGCCGTCGCGACGATCTTCGCGGGCATCAGCATCGTCCTGCTGCTGCGTGGCTGGGACAGCGACAGCGCGGTCCTGCCCGGCAGCGCCGCGATCCAAAGCCTCGCCCTGCTCTGCGCCGGTGCGGCGATCGCTTATGCGCGGCGCACTGCGTCGGGCCGGGCGACCGCAGGGCTGCTGGTGGTCGCGGCCGTGCTGCATCTGGGCCAGGCGCTGCTGCCCGACCTGCACGGCACCGCCCGCGCCTGGATCGCCAGCCTGTTCTTCCTCGCGCTCTGGGGCGCGGTCGCCGCCGGCGCGATCCATGCCCGCTGGCGGCGCATCTTCCAGGCGGCCGTCGCGCTGGTCGCGCTGCGCATCATCATCCTCAGCTTCGAACTGAATGACGATTTGCTGGGCAGCGGCGTGGGGCTGATCCTGTCGGGCCTGTTCGCCATGGCCGTCGCCTGGGCCACGATCCGCCTTTCTCGCCGCTACGCCCCGACGCGCGGAGAGGATCCATGACGCCAACCCGCCACCACCTTATCCTCGCCGCCGCGCTGCTGCTGCCGCTCGCCGCCCTGGCCGCCAGCTGGGCCGTGACCCACCAGCAGGCGCAGCAGGGGCAGGACTGGCTGATCCCGATCGAGGGCTATGACCCACGCGACCTGCTGCGCGGCCATTATGTGCAATATCGCTATGCTTGGCCGATGGCGCTGGAGCCTGACCAATCCTATCCGCGCATGATGGACGCGCTGTGCGTAATCGGCGCTACCCCGCATATCCAATCGGTGCGGCCTTTGACGCACATAGCGGACCGATTCCTGCCCAGCGAGACGAAGGGCTGCGCCATCATCCTGCGCGCGACATTGGGCACGCGACAGGAAGTCCGCGGCCTGGAGAGCGGCATCTTCTACGCCTCGCAGGCCCAGGCGATCGCCCTTTCCCGCAAGCTGGCCGACCCGCGCCTGCAAGGGCTGGTCCGCGTCCGGGTCCGCGCCGACGGCGTCATGCGGCCGGTCGCACTGGACTTCCGCCCGCGCCCGAAAGCGCAGGCTGCGCCCTAAAGCTCCAGCCCGATCAGCGTCCCGCTGCCGATCCGGTCGACATGGCGCTTGCCGTCAATCTCCAGCCAGTCGGGCGTCACCTCCAGCCGGCGGCCTTTGATCGTGGTGCGCAGATGTTCCACCGCGATCCGATTGCGCGCCACGATCCGCAGCACCGCCAGCCCGTCGCCCCGCGCCGCCATCATGCTGTATCGGTCGCCGCGCAGCAGGAAATGCCAGCTGCCATCGGTCGGCTTCCATTCATTGCCGTCGATGATCTGCGTCGCCACGCCCTCGGGCGACCCCAGCCGCACGCTGATCCGCGTCGCGCCATTGGTCCGGCGCGGCGGCGCGAAGATCAGGATCGGTTCGCCCTCCAGCGTGATCGGGATCGGCGTGTCGCGCAGCAACCGCGATCCGCCCACTATCAGTTGCGGCAGTTCCGCGGAAAAGGGCAGTCGATCGCGCGCGAAATGCCGCTGGCGCACGACCGGATTGGCGTGGAAGCTTTGCACCTGGGTCGCGGTCAAGCGCCCCTCCTCCACTAGCCCATGGCAGGTCGGGCACAGCAACGTCGCCCCAGGCCCGTCCGGCAGCCCCAAATAGCGATAGATGGTGACGCCGCACCGCACGCAGGCGAAGCCGCAAGCGTGGCGGATTTCGGCGCGCTGCTCGGCCGTAAGATCCGGCAAAGACGGCATCACTCGCAAGCCAACCATGGAAGACGACCCCTTATCCCGCCGTTCACCCCTTTGTGAACGGACGTTCCTGACATGGCGTCCTCTTGCGAATTGAGGCTCTGCGGCCCCTCTTTTATTACCCTATCGTTGAAATAAATCGGCTCAAGTCAAGGGGCTGGACGAAATAGTCTATCTTTGCGGCAGCAGATCGACGTTGCGCGCGGCCGCGATCGCGCGGATACGGTCGGGCCGCGGCATGTTCTTGATCGCGATTTCCGCCATGTCCCCGGCGCTGAACAACTCGACATGGCCGACGCCGAAGAGGCGCTGGCCCAGGCTTTGGGTGATGCGCACCGACCGGATGGAGGACAGCGCAATCTCGGTCCGCTGCTTGGCCAGCAACCCGCGCTCCAGCAGCACGTCCCGCTCGCTCAGCGCCAGCCGCTCGCCCTTGTGCAGCACCCACCAGATCGCGATCGCGACGATGCCGACCACCGAAACCAGCAGCAGCAGGAACAGGAAAGGATGCGCCCGGAACATCGCGGGATGCTCGTCATACAACCAGGTATCGCTCACGCCGCCTCCGTCGCTACAGCCCGCGACTTGACCATGGCCCGGCGGTTCCGTCAACTGGCCAGTCAACCGGCCAGTCCGACAAAGGCGCACGCGGCCCCCAATCGACGCTGCAACTGGTTAACCGAAATTTTCCATAAGCGATGGTAAAGCGGCTGCTCCATTTGGGACGAATCATGGCACGCAATCTGTACGACGTCGGCGATCGCCACCCGGACGAGAGCGGCGCCTGGCTGAACGACAAGCAGGAAACGCGCACGCGCGTCGTGCCGCTTGGCATGCTGCTGGTCGCACTGGGGCTCGCCGCGGCCGTGGCGTTGCTGCTCGCCAAGATCCTGCCCGCCCCCGGCGACCCCATGAAGGCATCCGCCGCGCCCATGACCATCAACGACCAGTTCGCGCTGTGCGACGATGCTACGGGCGACGCCTGCGTCCTGTCCGCCAACGCCTATGCCTGGCGCGGCCGCCGCTATCATATCGCCGACATCAGCGTTCCCAGCGCAACCGACGCCCGCTGCCCGGCCGAAGCCGACCGCGCGCAAAAGGGTCGCGCCGTGCTGGCCGCCATGCTGAACGGCGGCGCGTTCGAGGCCCGGCCCGATACCGCTGATACCGACCCGTCCGCCCGGCTGCTGCTCCGCGACGGCGTGTCGATCGGTCAGTTGATGATCCTCAAGGGCCAGGCCAAAGCCTGGTCGCGCAAGCCTATCGACTGGTGCGCCGGCTGATCGCCGCACGGACCGGGAAATGTCGCCGGTCCGCATATAAGGTCCTACCCCCCACGCGCCCTGATCGCCGCCAGCACATCGCCCGCCAGCCGCGCATAGTCGGCGCAGGCGCGCTGCATCGCGGCCTCGGCCCCTTCGCCGCGCAGGCGTCCAAAACAATGGCGGTTCTGCGCCGCGCGCATTTGGCGCAACCGCGCCTGCGCGTCCTCCCCCAGCCCCAGTTGCGGCCCGGTGCGACGCCAGGCTTCGGCCGCGCTGTAGATGCGGCGGCCCGGATGAATGCCCGGATCGCGCCCCGCGGCCGCGCCCAGCCGGTGCACCCGTCCCGCCTCCACGATCAGGTCGGTCAGGAACAGGTCGAGTTCGCGCAAGCCATTGCCGATCAGCTTGGCGGGCATGGCGTCACGCCGTCGCCCAGCCGCTTGCGGACACACGCCCAATGACATGCCATTGGCCAGAAACGCCGCCGCCCGTTCGATCCGGGCGACTTGCCCGGCGATGGCGGCGTGCGGGTCTATCAGTTCTCGTCGCCCATGCGCAGCGCGGCGATGAAGGCTTCCTGCGGAATCTGGACGGAGCCATATTCGCGCATCCGCTTCTTGCCTTCCTTCTGCTTGTCGAGCAGCTTCTTCTTGCGGCTGATGTCGCCGCCATAGCATTTGGCGGTCACATCCTTGCGCATCGCGGCGATCGTTTCGCGCGCGATCACCTTGCCGCCGATCGCTGCCTGGATCGGGATCTTGAACAGGTGGCGGGGGATCAGGTCTTTCAAGCGCTCGCACATGCCACGGCCGCGCGATTCGGCGGTGCCGCGATGGACGATCATGGAGAGCGCATCGACCGGCTCTGAATTGACCATGATGCTCATCTTGACCAGGTCGCCCTCGCGATAACCGATCTGGTGATAGTCGAAGCTGGCATAGCCGCGGCTGATGGATTTGAGCCGATCGTAAAAATCGAACACCACTTCGTTGAGCGGCAGTTCATAGGTCACCTGCGCGCGGCCGCCGACATAGGTCAGGTTCTTCTGGATGCCGCGCCGATCCTGACACAGTTTCAGGATGGAGCCGAGATATTCGTCGGGGCAATAGATGATCGCCTCGATCCATGGCTCCTCTATGTCAGCGATCTTGGTCGGATCGGGCATGTCGGCCGGATTGTGCAACTCGATCTCGCCCGCACCATAGGTCAGCTGGATCTTGTACACCACCGACGGCGCGGTGGTGATAAGGTCCAGGTCATATTCGCGGGTCAGCCGCTCCTGAATGATCTCCAGATGGAGCAACCCTAAGAACCCGCAGCGGAAGCCGAAGCCCAGCGCCGCGCTGCTTTCCATCTCAAACGAAAAGCTGGCGTCGTTCAGGCGCAGCTTGCTGATCGAATCGCGCAGCTTGTCGAAATCATTCGCGTCCACCGGGAACAGTCCGCAAAAGACCACCGGCTGCACTTCCTTGAAGCCCGGCAGCGGCTTGGCCGCGCCATTCTTGACCGTGGTGATAGTGTCGCCGACGCGGGTTTCGGTAATGTCCTTGATCTGCGCGGTGATGAAACCGATCTCGCCCGCCGCCAGTTCGGGCAGCGTTTCGATCTTGGGCCGCATGCAGCCCACCCGGTCGATCAGATGTTCGGTGCCGCCGATCATGAACTTGATCGCCTGGCCCTTCCTGATGACGCCATTGACCACGCGGACCAGGATGACGACGCCCAGATAGGGGTCATACCAGCTATCGACCAGCATCGCTTCCAGCGGCGCGTCGCGGTCCCCCTTGGGCGGCGGGATTTTCTTGACGATGGCTTCGAGGATTTCGTCGATGCCGATGCCCGACTTGGCGCTGGCCAGGACCGCTTCGGATGCGTCGAGGCCGATGACGTCCTCGATTTCCTTGCGCACCTTTTCCGGTTCGGCGGCGGGCAGGTCGATCTTGTTGAGCACCGGCACGATCTCATGATCATGCTCGATCGACTGATAGACGTTCGCCAGCGTTTGCGCTTCCACGCCCTGCGCCGCGTCCACGACCAGCAGAGCGCCTTCGCACGCGGCGAGCGACCGCGACACTTCATAAGCGAAGTCGACATGGCCCGGCGTGTCCATCAGGTTCAGCTCATACAGCTGCCCATCCTGCGCGACATAGTCCAGACGCACCGTCTGCGCTTTGATGGTGATCCCGCGTTCTTTTTCAATGTCCATATTATCAAGGACTTGCGCGCTCATCTCACGGTCGGTGAGGCCGCCCGTGCGCTGGATCAGGCGGTCGGCGAGCGTGGACTTGCCATGGTCGATATGGGCGATGATGGAAAAATTGCGAATATGGCTGAGATCGGTCATTGCGCGCCGATAGCAGCGATTCTCTGCGCTGTCAGCAGGATCGCGCGCGTCGATGACAAGCGCCGTCATCCACAACCGCCTTGCTTGGAAGCGGCAGGCGGCTGTGATAGGCTATCGACAAAATAATCGGGGCCGCATGACATTCTCTCAGTCTAGGAACGGGGTTGTTGAAATGCGTGGATTGAAGATGCTGGCCGCTGCGTCGCTGTGCCTGACGCTGGCGATGCCGCAGGCGATGGCGGAAGATAAAAAAGGGTCGTCCGGCCGTCAGGCCCAGACCAAGAAGCAAATGGAAATTCCCCGCTGCACCAAGCGGTTGGGCACGGTCGCGATCGTCGAGCCAGACAATCAATGGTGGCGGGAACTCAGCCTGGGCAGCCCCGAAGCGATCATCAAGCTGTTCGTCCAGCAATCGGGCTGCTTTGGCCTGGTCAATCGTGGCCGCTCCATGGCGAGCCGCAATCTGGAACGCGCCATGGCGGATTCGGGCGAATTGCAGGCCGGATCGAATCTGGGCAAGGGCCAGGTGAAGGCGGCGGATTATTTCATCCAGCCTGACATCGTCACCACCAACAAGAATAGCGGCGGCAACGCCATTGGCGGGATGCTGGGCGGAATGCTGGGCGGTCGCGTGGGTGGCGCGCTGCTGGGCGGCATCTCGATCAAGAAGAGCGAGGCCAATGTCATGCTCTCCGTCGTCAACGCCCGCACCACCGAAGAAGAGGTGATGGCCGAGGGCTATTTCCGTAAATCCGATCTCAGCTTCGGCGGCGGCGGCGGTTTGGGCTGGATGGGCGGCCTCGCCGCGGTCGGTGGCGGGGGCTACCAGAATACCGATATCGGCCAGGTGATCGTGCTGGCCTATCTGGACGCCTATACCAAGATGGTGACGCAGATGGGCGGCCTGCCCGAAAATGCGGCCGCCGCGGCGCCCCTCGCGCAATAAGGCCACAGTGCAGCTATCGGGAAGGGCGCGGCCGGAGACGGCGGCGCCCTTCTCATTCAGCCCTGACTGGTCGCCGCGCTCGTTATCGCCAATCGGGCCTCGCGGCGGCGCTTCCACCAGGCGATGATCGCCTCGCCGGCGGGCCGTTCCACCATCCGGTTGATGACCGTGCCCAATGTCAGCGCCACGGTGAAGGCTGCAGCGAAGCCCAGCCAGGGACTATAGCCCGCCTTGGCGAATTCCAGCATCACCACGAAGCCGACATGCTGGTGAATGAGGTAGAAGCTGTAGCTGATCCCCCCCAGCCATATCAGCGGTTGCACGCTGAGGAAGCGCAGCCGTCCATGGATCAGCGCGAGGAAGGCGGCCATCAGCACGCCGCCCACGATCGTCACGTCCCATGTCTCCATGGTCGCGATCGACAGCAGCGCGAGCGCCGCATAGGGGGCCTGCTGCATCAGGCTGCGCTGCCCCGACCATAGGCGGTAGGCCAGCATCCCGATGACGAAGAACGGGGTGTAGCGCAGCACCAGCAGCATGATAATCCGTTCCGGCATTTCCGGCCACAGCCAGAACAGCCAGCGCACCGCCAGCCACAGCGCCAGCACTGGCTCCAGCCGCCGGATACCGACAAACTTCCAGATCGCGACCATGCAGGCGTAAAAGGCGATCTCGACCGTCAGCGTCCAATAAGCGCCGTCCACCTCCGGCATGAAGGCGAAGCCCTGTAGCATGGTGAAATTGGCGAGGATCGCGACCGGCCCGACCAGCAATTGCGTCGCGTGCGCCAGATATTCGATGCCCAGCGTCATCAGCATCGCCACCAGATAGGCGGGATAAAGCCGCGCGAAGCGGTTGACGATGAAGTCGGCGACAGTGCGGATGCGATCTAGCGTGAAGAAGATCGCGAAACCGGAAATGGTGAAGAACAGCAGCACGCGATAATTGCCGCCCGGAAAGCTGAACGGCACATGCGACGCTTGCGGAAACAGTTCGTGGAAGCGGGTCGAATAATGGAAAATCAGCACGCACAGTGCCCCGACCCCGCGCAAGGCATCCAATTCCGTCAAGCGGCCACGAGCGCGCAGCGATCCGTCCATGGCGCCTATTAGCAACAACGGAGCAATGAATCCGTTAAGATCGTGGTTAATGGCGGCGGCGGATACGCTTTTCTTTGCTGTTTCTTTTCCAGAGGGTTGTGATCGGTTCGATGCGCCACCCTGCCGACCCGCGCCGGATCAGGGCGGCGGCGCCTCGGCCGCCCGTTTCAGGCCCTGCAACTGTTCGTCCAGCACCTGATCGACCAGCGGCGCGATCTGGGCGGGCCGGGTGCGCAGATAGCCACCGACGACATAGGTGATGCGGACCTTCGTCCCCTTCCCAGACGGCGTGAGCACAAGGTCGAGGGTGCGGATCGCCGCATCGGCCTGCAAAGGCCCCAGCGCGCCCGATAGGCGCAATTGTCGGCCCGGAACCACATAGACGACGCGCCCATGCTCGACCGAGCCGGCCGCCTCGCTTTTGCCCGGAAGCGTTTCGCAGAAGAAGCAGCCGGCGCGGGCATCGATCGTCATATTTGCCGTATCGCCGCTATAGCTTTGGGCTTCGGCCCACCAGCGCCCCGGCGTCACTAACAGCGCATATACGGCGTCGGCGTCCGCTGCGATCTCGACTTCGCTTTCGGTGACGAAACCGACGTCGCTGGTCGCCGTAACGGCAGAATGGGCCGGCGCGGCCATCGCCGCACCAGCCCATCCCAATAGTCCGATCATGCGCATGTCTGTCCCCTCCCCTCGTTCGAAGGGAGAAGATTAGCTCAAGCCGGCTCGCCGTCCAATATGGCCGCGATCGCCGCGCTCACATCGCCCATGTCGGCCATGCCATCGACCCGCGACACGATAGCGCGCGCTTCGTAGATCGGCAGGATCGGCGCGGTCTTGGCGCGATATTCGGCCATGCGCGTGCGCACGGTGTCCTCATTATCGTCCGGCCGGCGCTTGAACTCGTGACCGCCGCATTTGTCGCACGTATTCTCGACCTTGGGCTTGTGGAACAGGTCATGATAGCCCGCACCACAGGTGCCGCAGGTGAAGCGGCCGGTGATGCGCTCGACCAGCGCGTCCTCGTCCACTTCCAGCTCGATCACATGGTCCAGCGTGCGGCTGCGGTCCGACAGGATGGTGTCGAGCGAATGGGCCTGGGCCTCCGTCCGCGGATAGCCGTCGAAAATGACGCCCGTCTCCGGTGCCAGCGCGTCGAGCGCTTCGCCGATGATGCCCGACACCACTTCATCGGGGACCAGCGCGCCCGATTCCATCAGCGCCTTGGCCTGCAGCCCGACCGGCGTTCCCGCCTTCACCGCGGCGCGCAGCATGTCGCCCGTGGACAGCTGCACCATGCCGCGCTGTTCGACCAGTCGACTCGCCTGCGTTCCCTTGCCCGCCCCCGGCGGGCCAAGCAGAATGATGTTCATTGCGCGCATACTCCCCTGTTGTGCGCCCTTGTTGGTGGTCGCCTTAGCGCAGGCGACCCTTGAGCTTCGCCTTCTTGATCAGATCGCCATATTGGTGAGCCAGCAGATGGCTTTGAATCTGGGTCACGGTATCGACCGTAACATTGACGACGATCAACAAGCTAGTCCCACCAAGGTAGAAGGGAATGCCCGCCCGCGCGATGGCAAATTCCGGCACCAGGCAGATGAACGCCAGATAGGCCGCGCCGATGACGGTGATGCGCGTCAGCACATAATCCAGATAATGTTCGGTATTCTTGCCCGGACGGATGCCCGGAATGAAGCCGCCATTGCGCTTGAGATTATCGGCCGTCTCTTCCGGGTTGAACACCACGGCGGTATAGAAGAAGCAGAAGAAGACGATGCCCAGGCCGTAAAGCCCCATATAGACCGGGCTGCCATGCGACAGATACTGGTTCAGCGTCAGGACGAAATCGCCCCACTTGCTTTCGCCCGCGACCGTCTGCCCCGCAAATTGCGAGATGGTCAGCGGCATCAACAGCAACGACGACGCGAAGATCGGCGGGATGACGCCGGCGGTGTTGACCTTGAGCGGGAGATGGCTGCGATCGGCCTGCATCAAACCCTGGCGGGTCTGGCGCTTGGGATATTGGATCAGCACCCGACGCTGCGCGCGCTCCATGAAACAGATCAACAGGATAAGGCCGACGGCCATCACCAGGACGAACATGATGAGCAGGCCGGAAATCGACCCTTCGCTACCCGACTTGAACAGGTTGCTGAGCGTCACCGGCAGCTGGGCGACGATGCCCGCCATGATGATGAGCGAGACACCATTGCCGATCCCGCGCGAGGTGATCTGCTCACCCAGCCACATCAGGAACATGGTGCCGCCGATCAGCGATACGACCGCGGTCAGACGGAACAGCACACCAGGCTCGATCACCGCCGCGACGCCCGACTGGGCACCAAAGCTTTCAAGCCCAACGGCAATGAAATAGCCCTGCACCGCGGTCAGGCCGACCGTGCCGTAGCGGGTCCACTGGTTCAGCTTCTTGCGCCCGCTTTCGCCTTCCTTCTTGATCGCCGCAAGTTGCGGCGAGAGGCTGGCGCCCAACTGTACCACGATCGACGCGGTGATATAGGGCATGACGCCCAGCGCGATCAGACTCATGCGCGACAGCGACCCACCCGAAAAGGTGTTGAAGATGTCGAGGATGCCGCCGTTCGTCTGGCTATACAGCTGCGACAACGCAGTCGGATCGACGCCGGGCAGCGGCACGAAACTGAGGAAACGGAACACGATCAAGGCGCCCAGCGTGAACCACAGGCGCTTCTTGAGGTCGGTCGCCTGGCTGAACTTTGCGAGGCTGAGATTGGATGCGAGCTGGTCGGCTCTCGATGCCATGGTGGCTGCCCTTCAAATCACTCTGGCCGAGGCATCAAGCCCCGGAGCGGAATCGCTCATCCCTTAGCGGGACGGGTTCAGCGTGTCGAACGGGGAGTTGCCGCCAGTGCGACAAATGGATGTCCCCCGATACGCATGACCCCGCCAACCCATATCGGGCAGCGGGGCCGTTGTTGCAAGTCTGGGCTTGCAAGCCTGCGAAAGGCAGATCAGCCCTTATGGGCGGCCTTCTTGGCGGCCAGGGTGGTGCCCTTCTTGGCCTTCGCCTTGTCGGCGGCCGGAACGACTTCGATCACGTCGACATTGCCACCGGCCTTCGCCACGGCGTCGATTGCGCTCTGCGACGCGCCGGCGACCAGGAAGCTGACCTTGGCGGTCAGTTCACCCTTGGCGAGCAGACGGACGCCGTCCTTGCCACCGCGGGTCAGGTTGGCGGCGTTCAGCGCGGCCTGGTCGATGGTCGCGGCGGCGTCTAGCTTGCCGGCATCGATCGCCTTCTGGATGGCGCCCAGGTTCACGATCGCATAATCGTTCGCGAAGATGTTGTTGAAGCCACGCTTCGGGATACGCATGTGGAGCGGCATCTGGCCACCCTCGAAGCCGTTGATGGCGACGCCCGAACGCGCCTTGGCGCCCTTCTGGCCGCGACCGGCGGTCTTGCCCTTGCCAGAGCCGATGCCGCGTCCAACGCGCATACGGCCCTTGCGGGCGCCATCATTGTCGCGGATGTCGTTCAATCTGAAAGTCATATCGTGCACTCGCTTTCGCTTGGTTCGCGCGAGGCATGATTGCCCTTGGGACAATCATGCCGATGCCCCAGCGGAGGCTGGGGCCGGGTTGATCTGGACGCCCCCTTGCGGATGCTGCCAGCCAGTGAGAACCGGGGGTTTCCTCTTGCAAGGACGCGCCATCCGGCATGAGATCCCAGCCTATGCTGGGATTTTCAGAAGCGCGCCTTTAGCGCGCCTCTGAAAAAAACGAAAGAGGGGTCGCCCCCTCCTTCGCCTCTTTTCATCGGGTCGGAAGGCTCAGCCTTCGACGACCGCCACCATATGCGGCAGCTTCTTGATCGCACCGCGGACTTCCGCCGTGTCTTCAAGTTCCACCACGCGGTGCATCTTGCCAAGGCCCAGACCGATCAGAATCTTCTTCTGGTCGGCGGGGCGGCGGATCGGCGAACCGATCTGCTTGATCTTGATCTTCGCCATATCAGTTACTCCGCAATCGCTTCGGCATCAGCCTGCGCGACGTCAGCGGACGCACCACCACGACGCAGAAGGTCGGCGACCTTCTTGCCACGGCGCTGCGCCACCGACTTGGGGCTGGTCTGTTCGACCAGCGCCGCGAAGGTCGCACGGATCATGTTATAAGGGTTGGACGTGCCGTTCGACTTGGTCACGACGTCAGCGACGCCGAGGCTTTCGAACACGGCGCGCATCGGACCGCCCGCGATGATGCCCGTACCGGCCGGGGCCGAACGAACCGTCACCTTGCCAGCACCGAAATGGCCCAGGCCATCATGATGCAGCGTACGGCCTTCCTTCAGCGGAACGCGGACCATCGCCTTCTTGGCAGCGGCGGTCGCCTTGCTGATGGCTTCAGGCACTTCGCGCGCCTTGCCATGGCCAAAGCCTGCACGGCCCTTGCCATCGCCCACGACGACCAGCGCCGCGAAACCGAAGCGCTTGCCGCCCTTGACGGTCTTGGAGACGCGGTTGATGTGAACCAGCTTCTCGATCAGTTCTTCGCCCTGATCTTCGTCACGGTTGCCGCCCCGACGATCGTCGCGACGACCGCCACGGCCGCCTCCACGATCGTTACGATTGCCGCCACCGCCGCCGCGGTTGCCACGGCCACGCGCGGGACCACGACCTTCGGTCGGTGCAGTCGCTTCGGCACCCTCGACGGGTGCGACGACTTCGTTGGTGTTTTCGTCAGCCATGATCAGAACTCCAGCCCGGCTTCACGAGCCGCGTCGGCCAGCGCCTTGACGCGGCCATGGAACAGGAAGCCACCACGGTCGAACACGACGCGGGTGACGCCGGCAGCGGTCGCCGCAGCGGCGACGCGCTTGCCGACTTCGGCAGCGGCTTCAGCACTGGCGCCAGTCTTGCCCAGAGCCTTGGAGCCGACATCCTTGTCCAGGGTCGACGCGGCGGCCAGGGTCTTGCCCTGCGCATCGTCGATGACCTGGGCGTAGATGTGACGGCCCGAACGGTGGACGCTCAGACGGGGCTTGTGACCCGAAACAGCCTTGAGCGCGGTGCGGACGCGGCGACGACGCCGCGCGAAGAGGGAAAGCTTTGCCATCTTACTTCTTCTTCCCTTCCTTGCGGAAGATGAATTCGCCGGCGTATTTGATGCCCTTGCCCTTATAGGGTTCGGGCTTACGCCAGCGACGGATCTCGGCCGCTACCTGACCGACCTTCTGCTTGTCGATGCCGCTGATCTCGACCGTGGTGTTATCCGGGGTCTTGATCTCGATGCCTTCCGGAATCGCGTAATCGACGTCGTGCGAATAGCCGAGCTGCAACTTCAGGTTCTTGCCCTGCGAGTTGGCGCGGTAGCCGACACCGGTGATCAGCAGCTTCTTGGAGAAGCCCTCCGTCACGCCGGTGATCAGGTTCTGCACCAGCGTCCGCTGCATGCCCCAGAAGGCGCGCGCCGCCTTGGTCTTGTTAGCGGGCTGAATGGAGATGCCGTCATTTTCCAGCGTGTAGCTGATCTCGTCGCGCATCTGGAGGGCCAGGGTGCCCTTGGGGCCCTTGACCGACAGCTGCCCGCCTTCGATGGTCGCGGTCACCCCTGCGGGGATCGCGACCGGCTTTTTACCGATGCGGCTCATTAGAACACCTCCGCCAGCACTTCGCCGCCGACATTCTGTTCGCGCGCTTCGGCGTCGGACAGAACGCCGCGAGGCGTCGAGACAATGGTGATGCCCAGGCCGTTGCGCACGATCGGCAGTTCCTTGGAACCCGAATAGACGCGACGGCCAGGCTTGGACACGCGGGCGACATGCTTGATCGCCGGCTGGCCTTCGAAATATTTCAGCTCGATGCGCAGGCCAGGATGGCTGCCAAGGGCTTCTTCGGAATAGCCACGGATGTAGCCTTCACGCTGAAGCACGTCGAGAACGCGAGCGCGCAGCTTGGACGCCGGGGACATAACGCTGTCCTTCTTCGCCTGCTGCCCGTTGCGGATGCGGGTGAGCATATCACCCAAGGGATCGGTCAATGCCATGAGATGATATCCTTACCAGCTCGACTTGGTGACGCCGGGGATCAGGCCCTTGTTGGCCAGATCGCGCAGCTGAATACGGCAGAGCCGGAACTTGCGGTAATAGGCACGCGGACGGCCGGTCATCTCGCAGCGGTTCCGAACGCGGGTCGGGTTACCGTTGCGGGGAATTTCCGCCATCTTCAGACGCGCGATCAGACGATCGCTGTCATCGGCCGCGTTATCATTTGCGATCGCCTTGAGCTTCGCATAACGGCCGGCATATTTCTTGACCAGCTTCTTGCGAAGCTCATTCTTGTTGATGGAACTCAGTTTCGCCATGACTTAAGTTCTCTTCCTTAGCTTTAGCGTTGGGAGAGAAGCGGGGCCTAGATTAGGCCGCCTGCTTCTCTTCTTCCTGCGGGAAGGGGAAGCCGAAGAGGCGCAGCAGTTCGCGCGCTTCGTCGTCCGTCTTCGCGGTGGTGGTCACGATGATGTCCATGCCGCGAACCTTGTCGACACGGTCATAGCTGATCTCTGGGAAGATGATCTGCTCCTTGATGCCGAAGGCATAGTTGCCACGGCCGTCGAAGCTCTTCGGGTTGAGACCACGAAAATCGCGGACGCGGGGCAGAGCGATGTTGATCATGCGGTCCAGAAATTCATACATGCGCTCGCGGCGCAGCGTGACCTTGGCACCGATCGGCATGCCTTCACGCAGCTTGAACTGCGCGATCGACTTCTTCGCCTTGGTGATGACCGGCTTCTGGCCGGCGATCAGTTCCATTTCCTCGGCGGCCTGCGTGACCTTCTTCTTGTCCTGGGTCGCCTCTCCCACGCCCATGTTGAGCGTGATCTTGTCGATCCGGGGCATCTGCATGACGTTCGTGTAACCGAACTTTTCGGTCATCGCCTTGACGATTTCCGCATCATACTGCGCCTTGGAGCGCGGGATATACTTGTCGCTCATTACAGCACCTCACCGGACTTGACGGCGACGCGGACCTTCTTGCCGTCGCGGTCCTCGAAACGGACGCGGGTCGGCTTGCCATCCTTGTCGGCGACAGCGACGTTCGAAATGTGCAGCGGCGCAGGCTTGCGCTCGATGCCACCCTGCGGGTTCGCCTGGTCGGGCTTGCGATGCTTGGCATGGACATTGATGCCCTCGACAAGAACCTTGTCGTCCTTGGGCATCACCGCCAGGACAGCGCCGGTACGGCCCTTGTCCTTGCCAGCCAGGACGACGATCTTGTCGCCCTTCTTGATCTTAGCAGCGCTCATTACAGCACCTCGGGAGCAAGGCTGATGATCTTCATGTGCTTCTTGGCGCGCAGCTCGCGAACGACCGGGCCAAAGATACGGGTGCCGATCGGCTCCTCGTTCTTGTTGATCAGCACAGCGGCGTTACCGTCGAAACGGATGACCGAACCGTCTGCACGGCGGATATCCTTGGCGGTACGCACGATGACGGCGCGATGCACGTCACCCTTCTTCACCTTGCCACGCGGCGCGGCTTCCTTGATCGAGACGACGATGATGTCGCCCACGCCAGCGAAGCGACGCTTCGAGCCGCCCAGCACCTTGATGCACTGGACGCGCTTGGCGCCGCTGTTGTCAGCGACGTCAAGATTGGATTGCATCTGGATCATAGATCCGGTTCCTTCTCATTTGGCCTACCGGGGCAATTCCCGGCGGTTCCGAATTTCGTGCCTAGAGCCCGGTGACTCTACGCGAAGCGCGGGCCTGTAACCCTTTCCGAAGGAAAAGGCCAGCCCCGCGTCGCATTTAGAGTCAAAGGCTCAGCGAGCCGTCCCTCAGGACGCCGTTTCCGGCGACTTGTGGGTGTCCACGCGCTCGATGACCTTCCAGGTCTTGAGCTTGGAAATCGGGGCGGTCTCTTCGATTCGGACCGTCTCGCCTTCCTTGTAGACATTGCCCTCGTCATGGGCATGGTACTTCTTCGAACGGCGGATGATCTTGCCGTAGAGCGCATGCTTTACCTTGCGCTCCACGCGAACGACCACCGTCTTGTCGGTCTTGTCGGAAACCACAGTTCCCGTCAGCACGCGCTTGGGCATCGTGTGGTTCCTTTACTTGGCAGCGGAGCTGTTACGCTCCGTCTGCAGGGTCTTGATCTGCGCGATCGACCGACGGACTTCCTTGACGCGGCTGGGCTTTTCCAGCTGGTTGGTGGCCGCCTGGAAACGCAGATTGAACTGCTCGCGCTTCAGGTTGTTCAGTTCGGTCGACAGTTCGTCGTCCGTCTTGGTCTTCAGGTCTGCAACATTCGCCATGTGTTAACCCTCCAGATGCGAGGTGTCGCCGAGGCGGGCGACGACCTTGGTCTTGATGGGCAGCTTCATCGCGGCGCGCGAGAAGGCCTCTGCTGCGAGCGGACCGGGCACCCCGTCCAGTTCGAACAGGATGCGACCCGGCTTCACGCGGGCGGCCCAATATTCGACCGAACCCTTGCCCTTGCCCTGACGGACTTCGGCAGGCTTCTTCGACACCGGAACGTCGGGGAAGATACGGATCCACAACCGGCCCTGACGGCGGATGTGACGGGTGATCGCGCGGCGAGCCGCTTCGATCTGGCGCGCGGTGACGCGCTCTGGTTCCATGGCCTTCAGGCCATAGGAACCGAAGTTCAGAGCCGAGCCACCCTTGGCATCGCCCTTGATCCGACCCTTGAAGGTCTTGCGGAACTTCATTTTCTTCGGTTGCAGCATGACGCTATTACCTTCTTATCTTCAACGCGCCGGGCGCACGCCGGAGGTTTGAGCCTCCAGCATCAGCCGGTCGGTCGCGAACGGATCATGGCCGAGAATCTCGCCCTTGAAGATCCAGACCTTGATGCCGCAAACGCCATAGGCGGTGTGCGCCGTGGCTTCGGCATAGTCGACGTTCGCACGCAGCGTGTGCAGCGGAACGCGGCCTTCGCGATACCATTCGACGCGCGCGATCTCTGCGCCGCCCAGACGGCCGCCGCAGGTGATCTTGATGCCTTCGGCACCCAGACGCAGGGCCGACTGCACCGCACGCTTCATGGCGCGACGGAAAGCCACGCGGCGTTCGAGCTGATCGGCGATGCCCTGTGCGACAAGCTTGGAATCGACTTCCGGCTTGCGGATCTCGACGATGTTCAGCGACACGTCGGACGAGGTCAGCGCGCCCAGCTTCTTGCGAAGCTTTTCGATGTCCGCGCCCTTCTTGCCGATGATGACGCCCGGACGGGCGGCATAGATCGACACGCGGCACAGCTTGGCTGGACGCTCGATCACGACCTTGGAGATCGCGGCCTGCGGCAGCGTCTTGAAGATGAACTGGCGGATCTTGAGATCCTCCAGCAGAAGGCGACCATAGTCGGCGCCTTCGGCGAACCAGCGGCTGTCCCAGGTACGGTTGATCTGGAGACGAAGACCGATCGGATTGCTCTTGTGACCCATGTGCTTACGCCTCCGCTTCTTCGCCAGCTTCACGCACGACGATGCGCACGCGGCTGTAGGGCTTGAGGATACGGGTCGACTTGCCGCGGCCGCGAGCGTGGAAGCGCTTCAGGGTGAACGCCTTGCCCACCGATGCTTCCGCGACGACCAGCGAATCGACGTCGAGATTATGGTTGTTTTCCGCGTTGGCGATGGCCGAAGCCAGCACCTTGCGCACGTCGACAGCCATCGCCTTCTTGGAGAAGGCGAGGATGTTGAGCGCGTCCTCGACCTTGCGGCCGCGGATCAGCGTGGCGACCAGGTTCAGCTTCTGGGCCGAACCACGGATCTGCGTGCCAACGGCCAGCGCCTCATTGTCGGCGACGCGACGGGGAGCTTTTTCCTTGCTCATCAGCGCTTGCCCTTCTTGTCGGCGGCGTGGCCGGGGAAGAAGCGGGTCGGGGCGAATTCGCCCAGCTTATGACCCACCATATCCTCGTTGACGGACACCGGAACATGCTTGCGGCCATTATAGACGTTGAACGTCAGGCCAACGAACTGCGGCAGGATGGTGGAACGACGCGACCAGGTTTTGATCGGGGCGCGGCCACCGGCGTCCTGCGCCGTTTCTGCCTTCTTTAGAAGGCTGAGGTCCACGAAAGGACCTTTCCAGACGGAACGAGCCATCGCGGATTACCTCTTCTTCTTGGCGTGACGCGACCGGATGATCATCTTGTCGGTCGACTTGTTGTGACGAGTGCGAGCACCCTTGGTCGGCTTGCCCCACGGGGTGACCGGATGACGGCCGCCCGAGGTCCGGCCTTCACCACCACCATGGGGGTGATCGACCGGGTTCTTGGCAACGCCGCGCGTCAGCGGGCGGATGCCGTTCCAACGGTTGCGGCCTGCCTTGGCGAGGTTGGTGTTGCCATTGTCCGGGTTGCTGACGGCGCCGATGGTGCCCATGCAGTCCGAACGGATGTAGCGCTGCTCGCCCGAGGACAAACGCACCATCACCATGCCACGATCGCGACCGACCAGCTGGGCGTAGGTGCCCGCCGAACGGCAGAGCTGACCGCCCTTGCCTGGCTTCATCTCGATGTTGTGGATGATCGTGCCGACCGGCATCTGACCCAGTTCCATCGCATTGCCCGGCTTCACGTCGGTCTTCTTGGCCGCGATGACCTTGTCACCGGGGGCAAGACGCTGCGGCGCCAGAATATAATTCTGGGTGCCGTCAGGATAGTTGACCAGCGCGATGAACGCGGTGCGGTTGGGGTCATATTCCAGACGCTCGACCGTACCTTCGACATCCCACAAGCGGCGCTTGAAGTCGATGATGCGATAGCGCTGCTTGTGACCGCCACCGATCCCGCGCGAGGTCACATGACCCTTGTTGTTGCGACCACCCGTCTTGCGCTTGCCTTCGGTCAGCGCCTTGACGGGCTTGCCCTTGTGCAGGCTGGACTTGTCGACCAGGATCAGGCCGCGGCGAGCGGGGCTCGTCGGGTTATAATGCTTCAGAGCCATCTCAGCGGACTCCCTCGGTGATGTCGATCGACTGGCCTTCGGCCAGGCGGACGATCGCCTTCTTCACGTCCGAACGCTTGTAGGGCTTGCCCTTCCAGCGCTTCGTCTTGCCCTTCGTGACCAGCGTGTTGACGCTCTTGACGTCCACACCCCAGATCGCTTCGACAGCGGCCTTGATCTCAGGCTTGGAGGCAGTGCCCGCCACCTTGAAGACCACGGCGTTGTTTTCGCTGAGAAGGGTCGACTTCTCGGTGATGTGCGGGGCGACAACCACGTCATAATGACGGTTGTCGACGGTCCCGGCTTGCTTTTTAGCCATTGAAACGGGCCTCCAGCTTTTCGACCGCGGCGCGGGTGAGCACCAGCGAGTCGGCTTTCAGGATGTCATAGACATTGGCGCCAACGGCAGGGAGCAGGTCCACGCCGATGATGTTCGCCGAAGCCTTCGCGAAGCTGACGTTCACCGCATCGCCGTCGATGAACAGGACTTTCGTCAGGTTCAGCTTGGCGAGGCTGGCGACCAGCGCCTTGGTCTTGCCTTCGGCGACGTCCAGGCTGTCGATGATCGTGAGCGTGCCGCTCTTGACCTTCGACGACAGCGCCATCTTCAGACCCAGCGCGCGAACCTTCTTGTTCAGCGAGGGGTTGAAGTCGCGGACGCGGGCGCCGTGCGCCTTACCACCACCGATGAAGATCGGCGCGCGGCGATCGCCGTGACGGGCGGTGCCGCCGCCCTTCTGGCGGCCGAACTTCTTGCCGGTGCGGGCAACGTCGCTACGCTCGCGGGTGCCGCGGGCGGTGCCGCGACGCTTTTCGAGCTGCCAGGTGACGACGCGGTGCAGAATGTCGGCGCGGGGCTCAACACCGAACACGGCATCGTTAAGCTCCAGATCGCCAGCTTCCGCTGCGTCGAGGGTCTGTACCTTGACCTTCATGGTTTAGCCCTCCTGGCCTTCGGTCGCTTCGGGAGCCGCGGCGTCTTCCGCCGGGGTGTTCGCCGGAGCGTCGTTGCTGTTGTCAGCCTTCTTCAGGCTGGCGGGATAGGGAACGTCGGCCGGACGAGGAACCTTGACGGAATCCTTGATGGTCAACCAGGTGCCCTTGGCCCCCGGCACGCTGCCCTTGACGAAGATCAGACCACGCTCGACGTCCGTGCGGACGATTTCGAGGTTCTGCTGGGTCCGTTCGCGGTCGCCCATGTGGCCGGCCATCTTCTTGTTCTTGAAGACGCGGCCCGGATCCTGGCGGTTACCGGTCGAACCATGCGCACGGTGGCTGATGGACACGCCGTGGGTGGCGCGCATACCGCCGAAGCCCCAGCGCTTCATGGCGCCAGCAAAGCCCTTGCCCTGCGTGTGACCCGACACGTCGACCAGCTGGCCGTCGATGAAATGGTCAGCGGCGATTTCAGCGCCGACTTCGAGGAGCGCATCCTCGGCGACGCGGAATTCGACCAGGCGAGCCTTGGGCTCGACCTGCGCCTTAGCGAAGTGGCCACGCTGCGGCTTGGCGACGTTCTTCACCTTCGCGACGCCGGCACCGAGCTGAACGGCGATATAGCCGTCGCTGTCGACATTCTTGCGCGCCACGACCTGATTGCCCTCAAGGGCCAAAACCGTAACGGGAACATGACGTCCGTCCTCTTGGAACAGACGGGTCATCCCGACTTTCTTAGCGATCACGCCTGTGCGCATCACTTGTTACTCCCATAGAGGCCCGTCTTAGCAACGGGCGTATCCAACGAAAAAACCGCTCAGCATCTCTGCTTCGCGGCCAACCCAATGTGTAGATCACCCCGTCCGGGTTGGATGCCTTCCCCTCTCGGGAACGGCGACGGGGGACCAGAACCACAGACCCTCTGGTTGCCCAGTGCTGTGCGGTATCCCTTGTGTCGTTTGAGCTTCCGACACCCTCTTAAACATAGGGGGCCGAAATACCCGATACCCCGCCCACCTTTCGGAGAGCAGGGACTTGCCGGCTTAGGCCAGCTTGATTTCTACGTTCACGCCGGCAGCCAGGTCCAGCTTCATCAGCGCGTCGACCGTCTGCGGCGTCGGCTGCACAATGTCAAGCATACGCTTGTAGGTGCGGACCTCGAACTGCTCGCGCGACTTCTTGTCGATGTGCGGGCCACGGTTGACCGTGAACTTTTCGATGCGCGTCGGAAGGGGAATCGGACCGCGGATAAGGGCGCCGGTGCGGCGGGCGGTGTCGGCGATGTCGCCGGTCGCCTGATCAAGCACGCGATGATCGAACGCCTTGAGACGAATGCGGATGTTGCTGTCCATAGTTCCTGTACCGATGCGAAAGAGCCAAAAACTCAGAGCATTTTCAAAAATCAGCCGGAGCAGCCGATGATTTGTGAAAATGCGCCAACCAAAAATATCCGCCCCGTAAACTGCCCTTCTAGCTCTTGCGAGCCGGAGAAAGGCGATCCGGGGCGGTTAAAATTCCGAGCGGCGCGAATCAGATGATTCGCGCCGCTGCGGTCCTATATTACTTCGAGATCGTTCCGACAACCCCTGCGCCGACGGTACGACCGCCTTCACGGATGGCGAAGCGCAGACCCGAGTCCATCGCGATCGGGGCGATGAGCTTGATGTTCAGCTTCACATTGTCGCCGGGCATGACCATCTCGGTGCCCTCAGGAAGGATCACTTCGCCGGTCACGTCCGTCGTGCGGAAGTAAAACTGCGGACGATAGTTGGCGAAGAACGGGGTGTGACGGCCGCCTTCTTCCTTCGACAGGACGTACACTTCGGCGTCGAATTCGGTGTGCGGGGTGATGGTGCCGGGCTTCGCCAGAACCTGACCACGCTCCACGTCTTCACGCTTCGTGCCGCGCACCAGGGCGCCGATGTTGTCGCCTGCACGACCCTCGTCGAGCAGCTTGCGGAACATTTCCACGCCGGTCACGGTCGTCTTGGTGGTGTTCTTGAGGCCGACGATCTCGACTTCTTCACCAACCTTGACGATGCCGGTTTCGACACGGCCGGTGACGACGGTGCCGCGACCCGAGATCGAGAACACGTCTTCGATCGGCATCAGGAAGGGCTTGTCGACAGGACGCTCAGGCTGCGGGATCCAGCTGTCGACAGCTTCCATCAGCTTCAGCACGGCGTCATGGCCAAGCTCAGGACGCTCGTCCTTGAGAGCCATAACGGCCGAACCGGGGATGACGGGGATGTTGTCGCCGTCGAAATCATAGCTGCTGAGCAGCTCGCGGATTTCCAGCTCGACCAGTTCGAGGATTTCAGCGTCGTCGACCAGGTCGACCTTGTTCATGAACACGACCAGCTGGGGAACGCCAACCTGACGGGCGAGCAGGATGTGCTCACGGGTCTGGGGCATCGGGCCGTCGGTGGCCGAAACGACCAGGATCGCGCCGTCCATCTGGGCGGCACCGGTGATCATGTTCTTCACGTAGTCGGCGTGACCCGGGCAATCGACGTGCGCATAGTGGCGTGCGGCGGTTTCATATTCGACGTGGGCGGTCGAAATGGTGATGCCGCGCTCGCGCTCTTCGGGCGCCTTGTCGATGTTGTCGTACGACGTGAAGGTCGCGCCGCCGCTTTCGGCCAGCACCTTCGTGATCGCTGCGGTCAGCGAGGTCTTGCCATGGTCGACGTGACCGATGGTGCCGATGTTGCAGTGCGGCTTGTTCCGCTCAAACTTAGCCTTAGCCATTTTATCCTACCTTCTAATCAAAATCAGCTTGGGTCTGACCGCTCGGCCGCGCCTCGCGAAGGCGCGTCCATAGCAGCAAATTTACAGATTACCAGCCCCTAACCGAGCCGTTCGCACGGCTCGGCTCGGGAAAGTCATCAGGCCATCTTCGCCTTGACTTCATCCGCCACATTCTGCGGCACTTCGTCATAATGCGAGAAGGTCATCGAATAGTTCGCGCGCCCCTGGGTGAACGAACGCAGCGAGTTCACGTAACCGAACATGTTGGCCAGCGGCACCATCGCCTCGACGACCTGCGCGTTGCCGCGCGTGTCGGTGCCCTGGATCTGGCCGCGACGGCTGTTCATGTCGCCGATGACGTCGCCCAGATATTCTTCCGGGGTGACGACTTCGACCTTCATGACCGGTTCGAGCAGCGTGATGCCCGACTTCTGCGCGACTTCGCGCATCGCGGCACGGCCGGTGATTTCGAACGCCAGCGCCGATGAATCGACGTCATGATAGGCGCCGTCATACAGGTTGATTTCGAAATCGATGATCGGGAAGCCGATCAGCGAACCGGTCGCTGCGGTTTCGCGCATGCCCTTTTCGATCGCCGGGATATATTCCTTGGGAATATTACCGCCCTTGATCTCATCCTTGAAGATGATGCCCGCGCCGCGCTCGCCCGGCGTGACCTTCACCTTGATGCGGCCGAACTGGCCGGTGCCGCCCGACTGCTTCTTGTGGGTGTAGTCGACGTCGACGGCCTTCTTGAGATATTCGCGATAGGCCACCTGCGGCGCACCGACATTCGCCTCGACCTTGAACTCGCGCTTCATGCGGTCGACCAGGATCTCGAGGTGAAGCTCGCCCATGCCCTTGATGATGGTCTGGCCCGATTCGTGATCGGTCGAAACGCGGAAGGACGGATCTTCGGCGGCCAGGCGGTTGAGCGCGACGCCCATCTTTTCCTGGTCAGCCTTGGTCTTGGGTTCCACCGACAGCTCGATGACCGGCTCGGGGAATTCCATCCGTTCCAGAATGATCGGCTTGCGCTCGGCGCACAGCGTGTCCCCGGTGGTGGTTTCCTTCATACCGGCCAGCGCGACGATATCGCCGGCATAGGCCGCATCGATGTCTTCACGGCTGTTCGCATGCATCAGCAGCATACGACCGATCTTTTCCTTCTTGTCCTTGACCGAGTTCAGATAGGTGCCCTTGGTCAGGGTGCCCGAATAGACGCGCAGGAAGGTCAGCGAGCCGACGAACGGATCGTTCATGATCTTGAACGCCAGGCCGGAGAAGGGCGCTTCGTCCGACGTTTCGCGGCTGTCCGTCTCGTCCGTGTCGGGGTTGATGCCCTGCACGTCTTCGATGTCCAGCGGCGAAGGCAGATAATCCACGACCGCGTCGAGCAGGGGCTGAACGCCCTTGTTCTTGAACGCCGAACCGCACAGCACCGGCACGAACGACTGGTTCAGCGTACCCTTGCGGATCAGCGCCTTCAGCGTCGCGACGTCGGGCAGATTGCCTTCGAGATAGGCTTCCATCGCCTCGTCGTCCTGTTCGACGGCGAGTTCGATCAGCTTTTCGCGATATTCGGCGGCCTTGTCGGCCAGGTCTTCCGGGATCGCTTCATAGCTGAACTCGGCGCCCAGATTCTCATCCTTCCAGATGATGGCGCGATCTTCGACCAAGTCGACCAAGCCGCGGAAGTCCGCTTCCGCGCCGATGGGCAGATACAGGACAGCAGGCTTGGCGCCCAGGCGATCGATGATCGTCTGCACGCAATAATAGAAATTGGCGCCGGTGCGGTCGAGCTTGTTGATGAAGCACATCCGCGGAACCTTGTACTTGTCCGCCTGGCGCCACACCGTCTCCGACTGCGGCTCGACGCCGGCAACGCCGTCAAACGCGGCGACCGCGCCGTCAAGGACGCGCAGCGAACGCTCGACTTCGATGGTGAAGTCGACGTGGCCGGGGGTGTCGATGATGTTCAGGCGGTGGTCGTTCCAGATGCAGGTCGTCGCAGCCGACGTGATGGTGATGCCGCGCTCCTGCTCCTGCTCCATCCAGTCCATGGTCGCAGCGCCGTCATGGACTTCGCCGATCTTGTAGGACTTGCCGGTGTAGTAGAGGATACGCTCGGTCGTGGTGGTCTTGCCGGCGTCGATGTGCGCCATGATACCGAAGTTGCGATATTTAGCGAGCGGATGGCTGCGGGCCATGATGCTTCTCCGTTGCCGGCGCGCCGGCGGTTGGGATTCGTTTGATCTGGGGTGGCCCCTAAACCAATCCGTTCGCCATGGGTAGCCCACGACGAACGGACGGATTTTTAGGGCGATAAACGGGGTGATCGCCTATCGGCGTCCACCCCGCTGATCTTTTTACCAGCGATAGTGCGAGAAGGCGCGGTTCGCTTCCGCCATGCGGTGCGTATCTTCGCGCTTCTTAACCGCATTGCCGCGGTTATTGGCCGCATCCATCAGCTCGCCGGACAGGCGGGCCGCCATGGTGGTCTCGCTGCGATTGCGCGCAGCGGTGATCAGCCAGCGGATCGCCAGGGCCTGCGAACGCTCTGGACGCACTTCGACGGGAACCTGGTAGGTCGCACCGCCAACGCGGCGGCTGCGCACTTCGATGCCCGGCTTGATGTTGTTCAGCGCGTCATGGAACATGCCGATCGGATCTTTCTTGGCGCGAGTCTCGACGGTTTCGAGAGCGCCATAAACGATCGATTCGGCGACGGCTTTCTTGCCGTCCTGCATGATGCTGTTCATGAACTTGGACAGAACCTGATCGCCATATTTGGGATCGGGCAGGATGATGCGCTTTTCGGGGCGACGACGACGTGACATATTCTAGTCTCCCTTACTTAGGACGCTTGGCGCCGTATTTGGAACGGCTCTGCTTGCGATCCTTGACGCCCTGCGTATCCAGAACGCCGCGAAGAACGTGGTAGCGCACACCGGGAAGATCGCGGACACGACCGCCACGGATCAGCACGACGCTGTGTTCCTGAAGATTATGGCCTTCACCTGGGATGTAGGTGATGACTTCGCGCTGGTTGACCAGGCGAACCTTGGCCACCTTGCGAAGCGCCGAGTTCGGCTTCTTCGGGGTCGTCGTGTAAACACGGGTGCAAACGCCGCGCTTTTGCGGATTTGCTTCCATCGCAGGGACCTTGCTCTTGGCCTTCTGCGGATCGCGGCCATTGCGGACCAGCTGGTTGATTGTTGGCATGAAGCCCTTCACCTTTTTCAGTTACTTTACCTGGGCATCCCCGCGTCTCGCACCCCATGGACGAAAGATTCGACCAAACGGCAAAGGCCCCGGTGGGCATAAGCCCCCTGGAGCCGCAAGAGCACCCGGCAATGTTCAGCTCTAGTGTCGCCCCGTAGATATGCCGGGCAAAGACGAATCTTCGCATGGCAGTCCGCTGGGCAGCCGCGCCTATAGCGATGCGCGCTCGGCGGGTCAAGCAAGCAGCAGCAGCGGTTTGCGGCCCCGCACAGGCGGGCGCTTTTCCAACCGCTTAGGAAATTGATAACCTTAATGACGCTATTATCACGCTCCGCTCAGCCTGGACGCGATGTGACGATATTATCCCCTTATACCGGCGAATTTCCCGATACAGAGCGGGAATCGACGTTCCAGGCTGAACGACTGCCCGAAACACGCCGCCACGCCCGGACGTTGTTTGCCCTGTCGGCGCTGCTGAATATCATCTTCCTCCTCAGCGACTGGCGCTTTGTCGGCACCCCCCATTTCTGGGTCGCCATCCCGGCCCGACTCGCGGTGATCGCCGGATCGCTCCTGTGCCTCGCGCTCTGGCGCGGTGCCCGCACCTTCCCCGCCTTGGAACGGCTCTGCTTCCTGTGGCAGGCGATCACCGCCATCGGCGTCGCCCTGCTCGTCAGTTCGCGCAGCGACATCGCGCTGTTCGTGCTCGTCATGCTGCCGCTGGTCTTCTATCTGGTGGTGCCGACCAGTTTTCGCGGCAATGTCGGCGGCGGCCTCGCCTGCGCGATCGCGATGCTGGCGGGCTATCTCGCCCCGGCCCCGCACAGCCAGACCGCGATCGGCATGATCCTGGCGATGCTGATCCTGCATTGCGGCATGTGGATCGCCATCACCCGGCACAACCGGCTACAGCGCCAGGAATGGACGGCCGGCCAGCTGGCGCAGGCGGCGCAGGCGGCGCAGGCCAACAGCCTGGATGCGATGGAACGCATGTTCATGGCGGTGCCGATTCCCCTGCTCGTCACCCGGCATGATGGCAGCATATTGCGCCTGAACCGCGCGGCGCAGGACGCCTTTGCCCCCGCTGGCGATGTCGCCCTGGCGCATGTGGAACAGACCTATGTCGACCTGCCGGTCCGCAACCAGTTGTTCAAGCTGCTGCAGCGGGAGGCGCAGGTCGACAATTTCGAATGTCGCATGCGCCGGGCGGACGGCCATATCCGCGACACGCTCCTGTCCTCGCGCCCGATCGTCGTGAATGGCGTGCCCTGCATCGTGACCAGCGTGGTCGATATTACCGAGCGCAAGGAGGCCGAACTGCATCTGGAGCGGCTGGCCATGACCGATGCGTTGACTGGCCTTGCCAACCGCGCGCATTTCATGGCGGCGGTGACGCAGGCGACGACAGGTCCGGCCAGCCGGCTGGTGGATGCGGCGCAATCGGCCATCCTGCTGATCGACCTCGACGAATTTAAGCGGGTCAACGATACCGCCGGGCATGATGCGGGCGACGCCTTGCTGTGCGCGGTGGCGGATCGGTTGCGCCATGCGCTGCGGCCCGGCGACCTGGTGGCGCGCATGGGCGGCGACGAATTTGCGGTGCTGCTGACGCGCCTGCCCGACGTCGACGCACTGATGCCCATATTGGCGCGCATCACCGAACATCTCCATGCGCCGCTCAGCTTTCGCGGCCGGCCGATCGAAGCGCGGGTCAGCATCGGCGTGGCACTGTTCCCCGACCATGGCGGCGATGTCACTGCCTTGGTCAAACATGCCGACATCGCCCTGTATCACGCCAAAAATACCGGCCGCGGGCGCGCGACCCTGTTCGAACCGGCCCTGCTCGCCAATTGGGAGCGGGAGGCGACGATGCTCGACCGCGCGCGCCACATATTGGCGCAGGAAAGCCCCTGCCCCTGGTATCAGCCCAAGATCGACCTCGCCACCGGCGCGCTGGTCGGGTTCGAGGCGTTGTTCCGCTGCCCCACAGCCGATGGCGCGACCATCATGCCGGCCGATATCGCCGCCGCCTTCGAACATCCCGACCTCGGCCCCGCCATTACCGCGCAAATGATCGACGGCATCCTGGCCGACTGCCGCCGCTGGCGCGATGCCGGCCTGCCTTTCGGCCATGTCGCCTTCAACGTGTCGGGTGCCGACCTCAATGACGATGATTTCGCCGACCGCCTGCTGGGCCGCCTCAAGGACGTGGACCTGCCGCCGTCGATCATCGAATTGGAAGTGACCGAATCGGTGTTCCTGGGCCGCAATGCCGACCGGGTCGGCCGCCTGCTCCAGCGGCTCAGCGATGCGGGCGTCGCCATCGCCCTCGATGATTTCGGCACCGGCTATGCGTCGCTCTCGCACCTCAAACAATTCCCGATCGACGTCATCAAGATCGACCAGCGCTTCGTCCGCGACCTGGAAACCGACCCGGACGACGCCGCCATCGTGCGCACCGTGCTGAACCTCGCCTACAGCCTTGGCATCCGCACCGTGGCGGAGGGGGTGGAGAACCAGCAACAGCTCGATTATCTGCGCGCGGGCGGCTGCCATATGGCTCAGGGCTATCATTTCAGCGCCGCTATCCCCGCGACAGACGTGGAAGCCCTGCTCGACCAGCGGGATCAGTCCCGCCAGCGTTAAAATAAATCTGCAAATAATCGTCAGAAGCCGGGAACAAAAAGCCCGATCGTTCATTTCGGCGCGTTCGTCGCTCGACTCGTCACGACTCCGCAACGACGGATTCGCGAAAAAGGCAAAGCTTTGCTACCGGCCCCCTCCTTATAAAAGAGTCGGGGTCGCATTGTCGCATCATAAAAAGAAGGGGGTCGCTCCCCTGCGGGAACGGCTGCTTGCCCTGTGTCCTGAACGGGAGATTTTCCTCCGTTCCGGTGGCCAGGTGAAGTTCGTCCGCATTTCCCGCCGCGCGCAGCTGGCTGCGATCGGCGTGGCGTCCGTCGCGCTGCTCGGCTGGGGCGGCATGACCCTCTCGATGCTGGCCGGCAGCGCCTCGGTCGCGCAGGAACGCGCCGCGCTGGCGCAGCAGGGCCGCTCGGTCGCCACCGCCGCCACCAAGGTCGAAGGCTATCGCAAGTCGGTCGAGGATCTGGCGCAGGATCTGGAAGCCCGCCAGGACTTCATGGACGACCTCTACAAGACCCATTTCGGGGATCAGAGCGACAAAGCGCCCGGCAGCGACATGGCCGCCCCGACCAAGGCGGACAAATCCGACGCACTGACCGCCAAGATCAGCCTGGCACCCGAAGCCGCGCCGCTGGTCCGGCTGGAAGCGCGCCAGCGTCAATTCGCCACCCTGCTGACCGCCGCGGTCGAACGCCGCGCCGACAAGGCCGCCGCCGCGATCCGTAGCTTCGGCCTCAACCCCGACAATCTTGCCCGCACCGCCGCCCGCGCCCAGGGTGGCCCCTTCGTGCCGTGGAAAGGCGACAAGGGCGCGCTGACCGACGAACTGGAAAATCTGGCCGACGCCATGTCGCGCATGGAATTTCTGGAACGCAGCCTGCTCACCATCCCGTCGGGTCAGCCCACCGCCGCACCGATGCTCACCAGCAGCTACGGCTATCGCCGCGATCCTTTCAACGGCCATGCCGCCTTCCATGCCGGCCTCGACTTTCCCGGCCGCTACGGCCAGCCGATCACCGCCGCGGCCGATGGCAAGGTCAGCTATGTCGGCCAGCGCCAGGGCTATGGCAATGTGGTCGAAGTTGAACATGGCAACGGCATCATGACCCGCTATGCCCACCTGTCCGGCTTCGCTGCCCAAGTGAGACAAAGGGTCGCGCGCGGCGACACGGTCGGCCGCATGGGATCGACAGGCCGCTCGACCGGCACCCATCTCCATTTCGAAGTCCGGCTGAACGGCCAGGCCGTCAATCCCCGCCCCTTTCTGGAGGCCCGCAAAGATGTTCTCCAAATCCAGCAAATCGCCACGGCCCGTTTCGCCGATGTCCGCGACCGGAGCTAAGCACACGCCCTTCTCGCTGATCGGCAGCGACGTGACGATCACCGGCAACCTCGCCGCTTCGGTCGACCTGCATGTCGATGGCGTGATAGAGGGCGACATCAGCTGCGCCGCGCTGGTGCAGGGACCAGACAGCCGCATCACCGGCCACGTCACCGCGCAAAGCGCCCGTCTCGCCGGTTTGGTCGACGGGTCGATCGCGGCGGGCGAACTGGTGGTGGAAAGCAGCGCCCGGATCACCGGCGACGTCGTCTATGAACGCATCACGATCGAACCGGGCAGCCGCATCGAAGGCCGCTTCCGCCCCAAGGACAGCGACGCCCCCGCCACCGAATTGAAGCTGATCGCTAACGACAGCGCGGGTTGAACGCCTGCGCTAAGAACAAGGGGCATTACCCCTCCTCCGTTTAGGCTGAGCCTGTCGAAGCCCCGTTCCTTCCTCGCAACGGCGCCAAAAGGAACAGCCCATCGACAGGCTCAGGGCGAACGGAGCACGGGGCGCGTCCTCACCCTAACCATATTTGTCACTGGCCACGCCACCCCGCTCCTACGCCCCGCATCGTCATCCCGACGGGAGATATGCGCCATGGAACGTCCCGACTTCTGGCCCGACATCCGCCGCTTCCTGCTCGCCTTCACCGGCAGCGGCCTTCTGATCGGCCTCTACACGCTGGTCAGCATCCAGCCATTGCCTTGACAGAGCAGCCGTCTGGCTTGGGTGGAGGGCGGACCGCCTAGTTTAGATATTCAGCAGGGTATCATCGGACCAAACGTCTTCATATCCCAACGCGATCAAGAACCTCCATCCGGGCGGTAATGCCATGAATGGCAGTGCAACGGGGCAGTCCTTTTGCAGATGATATAAGTGCAGGGGTTTGAAAAAGTCGGGATCATCCGACCATTCACCTGACCAGATGAACCAGCCCGTCGTCCCACTTTCCGACGGATGGCGTAGGCCATTTAACGGGAGTTCACCGCGTAGGGCGCGATCCGAAATACCCAGCTTGTATGTTTCTTCAGATGGTGTGAATTTGGCACCATAGCGTTTGCATATCTCTAGCTGAATTTGGTCCATGCGTTGGATTTAACGTGACCTATACAGATCGGCTATCAGGAACTGCGACGATCACGATTATCGGCCATAACTGTTCGTTAATTGGTCGCCCCCTCAATTCACCGGCGCCCTTCGCCTGTAACTCAACGCCTCCGCCACATGCACCCGCCCGACCCGCTCCGCGCCCGCCAGGTCGGCGATCGTGCGGGCCACGCGCAGCACCCGCGTATAACCCCGCGCCGACAGCTTCATCGCCGCGGCCGCCTGCGCCAATAATTGCCGCCCCGGCTCGTCCGGCCCGGCGACGTCCTCCAGCCGCTCGCCATCCACTTCGGCATTGGTGCGCACCTTGGTCCCGGCATAGCGCGCGGTCTGGACGCTGCGCGCCGCCGCGACCCGCGCCGCGACCTCGGCCGATCCTTCGGCGGGCGGCGGCAGCACCAGGTCGGCGGCGGTCACCGCCTGCACCTCGACATGCAGGTCGATGCGGTCGAGCAGCGGCCCCGATACCTTGGCCTGATAATCCGCAGCGCAGCGCGGCGCGCGCGAGCAGGCCAGCGCCGGATCGCCCAGATGCCCGCAGCGGCACGGATTCATCGCCGCAATCAACTGCACCCGCGCGGGGAAAGTCACATGCGCATTGGCCCGCGCCACCGTCACCTCGCCCGTCTCCAGCGGCTGCCGCAGCGAATCGAGTACGGTCCGCTGGAACTCCGGCAGCTCATCCAGAAACAGCACGCCCAGATGCGCCATGCTGACCTCGCCCGGTCGCGCCTTGAGGCCACCGCCAACCAGCGCCGCCATCGACGCACTATGATGGGGCGACCGGAACGGCCGCGCCCGGCTGATCCGTCCGCCCTCCAGCGTGCCGGCGACGCTCGCCACCATCGAACTTTCCAGCGCTTCGGACGGCGTCATGTCCGGCAATATCCCCGGCAGGCAACTGGCCATCAGCGACTTGCCCGCGCCCGGCGGCCCGACCATCAGCAGGTTGTGGCCGCCCGCTGCCGCGATTTCCAGCGCGCGCTTGGCAACCTCCTGCCCTTTGACCTGTTTCAGGTCCGCGCCCCGCACCGGCGCTTCTACGACTCCCGGCTGCGGTGCCGACAGCGCCGACCTCCCCTTGAAATGATTGAGCAAACTCAGCAAATCCGGCGCGGCGACGACCTCCACTTCGCCAGCCCAGGCAGCCTCCGCCCCCTGCGCGACCGGACAGACCAGCCCCATCTCCTGACTGCCCGCATGGAGCGCGGCGAGCAGCACGCCGGGCGACGGCGCGGTGCGCCCGTCCAGCCCCAGTTCGCCAACGACCACATAGCCCGCCAGCGTCTCGGCATCGATCACCCCCATCGCGCCCAGCAAGGCGAGCGCGATCGGCAGGTCGAAATGCGATCCTTCCTTGGGCAGGTCGGCGGGCGACAGGTTCACTGTGATCCGCTTGGGCGGCAGCGACAGGCCGATCGCGGCGATCGCATTGCGCACCCGCTCGCGACTTTCCGCCACCGCCTTGTCGGGCAGGCCGACCAGGATGAAGTTGGGGAGGCCCGGCACCAGCTGGCACTGCACCTCCACGGCGCGCGCCTCCAGCCCCAGATAAGCGACCGTCGATACCGTTGCGACCAAATGCCCCTGCCTTTTCCCCGCTGCCCCGTCAGTCCATCACTGGACTATTCCTCGATCGGCTCCCCGGCCCGGCCCCTTGCAGGCTCGTCCGGCCGCCCCTTGAACCCCTGCGCCACGACATACCATTCGACGCTGCCCTTGCGGCTGGCGGGCGGCTTGGCGTGCTTGATCGTCGTGAAATTCTTCTTGAGCAGGACCAGCAATTCGCCGTCGGTCCCACCCGCAAACACCTTCGCCACGAACGTCCCGCCCTTGCGCAGATTCTCCACCGCGAACCACGCCGCCGCCTCGACCAGGCCCATGGTGCGCAGATGGTCGGTCGCGGCATGGCCGACAGTATTGGCCGCCATGTCGGAAATCACCAAGTCCGGCGCATCGCCCAGCGCATCGCACAGCATCTGCGGCGCCTTGTCGTCCATGAAATCCATTTCGAACAGGGTCACGCCCCCGATCGGATCAACCGGCAACAGGTCGATGCCCACCACGGCCGCCTTGGGCGCCAGCTTGCGCACCACCTGCGCCCAACCGCCCGGCGCGACGCCTAAGTCCACGACCGCCTTAGATCCCTTCACGAAATGGAATTTCTCGTCCAGCTCGATCAGTTTGAAGGCAGCGCGGCTGCGCCATCCTTCGGCCTTGGCCTTTTTGACATAGGGATCGTTCAGATGGCGCTCCAGCCAGCGCACCGACTGCGCCGTGCGCCCCTTGGCGGTTTTGACCCGCACCCTGCCTGCGCCAGCGCCCCTCACATCACTCTCCCGTCGCGGTCCATCAGGCCGCGCAATATGCCTTCGCGAATCCCCCGATCGGCCACGCCCAGTCGTGCGGCCGGCCAGATGTCGAGGATCGATTCCAATATGGCGCAGCCCGCCACCACCAGGTCGGCGCGCTCGGTGCCGATGCAGGGCAGCTTCTGCCGCTCCGCCAGCGCCATGGTCGACAGCCGCTCCGAAATGGCGCGCATCGATTCGCACGGCACGATCAGCCCGTCGATCGCCTGCCTGTCGTACCGCGGCAGGTTGAGGTGCAGGCTGGCCAGCGTCGTCACCGTGCCCGATGTGCCGAGCAGGCGGATATCCTCCGCCCCCTGCGGCAAACGCCGGGCGAGCGGCGAAAAGGCCTCGCTCACCCGCGCCCGCATCCGGTCATAGGCCGCCAGCCGCTCCGCCTTGTCGCCATGGTCGAACGCCTCGCTCTCGGTCAGCGACACGACGCCCCAGGGCGCGCTGACCCAGTCGACGATCCGCGGCGCACCGGCCGATCCGCTGGAATCGACCAGCACCAATTCGGTCGATCCGCCGCCAATGTCGAAAATCAGCGCCGGCCCGTCGCCCGGCTCCAACAGCGCATGGCACCCCAGCACCGCCAGCCGTGCCTCTTCCTGCGCGCTGATGATGTCGAGCGCGATGCCGGTTTCGCGATAGACGCGCTGGATGAACTCTTCCCCGTTGGACGCCCGGCGGCAGGCTTCAGTCGCGACCGACCGCGCCAGCGTCACATGGCGGCGACGCAGCTTGTCGGCGCAGACGGACAGCGCAGCGATCGCGCGGTCGATCGCCGCATCGCTGATCCGGCCGGTCGCTGCCAGCCCCTCGCCCAGCCGGACGATGCGCGAAAAAGCGTCGATGACGATGAAGCCGTCGGCGGATGGCTTGGCGATCAGCAGGCGGCAATTATTGGTGCCCAGGTCGATGGCGGCATAGGACCGGCGCTCACGCGCGCCATGGGGCGGAAAACCCCGTTGCGTCGACGGGGGCGGAATGGCCGCAGCCTTGCTCCCATCGCCCGGACCGGGGCGGGCGCGTTTGCCCGCATAACGGCCGGCCGGGCCGGAACTCTGCGGCGATGGGCGGCTCTGCTGCACCATGCCGTAACTCGCTTCTATATTCGCCAGCCACCAAAGGGGGACCGGAACTTGCAACCATGTTTAGGCAGATATGACGCATCGCGCAAGGCGCGGCCGGCACGGCCACCGATGCAAGACTTAACAAGGATTAACGATACGCCTTGCACGCGCCTGAAAAGGAAGGTTCGTTTCGGATCAGCAAAGAACAAGGTCGCCTGGGCGACACCATTACCCTTTAGGACAAAACAGACATGCTGTGATGTTTTGGATACATAACACAAGATTTCATGATTGTCGGATTGTCTTGGGCAATACAGTTGATTAGCTTCCCGTTCGGTCTTTGGGGAGTTTATATCATGCACATTCGCAAGAATGGTGCGGGCCTGTTGGCGCGCGTCAGTCGTCCTGCCTTGCTGGCGTCGGCGGCCATCGCCGCCCTTACCGTCGCACCGATGGCCCAGGCCGTCGTCCCTACCGACGACAAAAGCCCCGCGGACATCATTGACGGCAGCGACGTCAATGGCGTCGGCATCATGTATCGCGCCGATGGCTTCGTCTGCACCGGCACGCTGATCAACCCGCGCACCGTCATCTTCGCCGCCCATTGCGTCAACGACCTGACGTCCGCTGACTACAGCACCGTCAACGACGGCGTGCCCGTCGCCTTTGCGTTCCAGAACAACGCCCGGCCGGGGCTCGTCAGCTGGCTGAACAGCGGGTTCCAGACCAACACGGCGCTCAGCGTCTACAACGTCAACAACATCGCCTATAACCCCGATTCGCTCGATCCGCCGGCGCTCAGCTTCCTGTATGGCGACGTCGCGATGGCGACGCTGGACACGCCCGCATCCGACGTGCCGACCTGGACGATGCTGTTTTCCGCCCTGCCCGCTCCGTCCTCCATCAGCGAGACGAGCGGCACCGGCTATCATGTCACCATCACCGGCTATGGCCGCACCGGCAGCGGCACCACCGGCAGCAGCTTAGGCATCGACTTCCGCCGCAAAACGGCCGAAAATTTCCTGGGCATGCTGGGCTCGCTCGACGACGTCGACAGCTTCCTCTTCGGCGAAGCGGGCGGCTATACGCAGAATCTCTACCACACGGATTTCGACGATCCGACCCGCGAAAACCCCTTCGACTTCAACCTGTTCAAGGATGACGCCCTGGCCAACGAAGGCAGCACCGCTGGCGGTGATTCGGGCGGCCCGCTGATCCTGGACCAGGCCTTCGATGAAAAGACCATATTGGGCGTCCTGTCGGGCGGCAGCCGCTACTTCTTCGAACAGCCGCAAAGTTCCTACGGCGGCTCGTCCTTCTATCAGCCGCTCTACCTGTTCTGGGACTGGATTGCGCAGAACAACCCCTATCGCTACGCCACGGCCAAGGCGGGCGATGGCAAGTGGAGCGACGCCTCCCACTGGATCACCGCGCTCGATCCCAATTACCGGATCATCGACAGCAACGGTGCCCTGGTCAACGGCATACCCACAACGCCGGGCGCGGGCGCCTTTGGCGAAGACAGCGCCTCGAAATTCGGCCAGCTCTGCTACAGCCCTGACGATATCTGCTACGATGTCGGCACCGACACGCTGATCGTGAACGGCCAGCCCGTCACCGAAGAGGGCGGGACGACCGCGACACCGGCAGGGTCAGCCACCCGCGCCAATTCTATCGGCAAGGTCGAGATCGCGGAGCGCAGCCCGAACGCGCAGAGCGTCACGCTACTCGACGGTGCCGAGCATGAGGCGCAGGCCGAAGGCGCTAGCGCTGCCGTCCTGCCAAGCCCGACGCTGGCCAATGGCCTGCCCGGCGCCACCAATTTCGTCCCCAATAATATCGACCCGCTGGCGTCGCAGGGGATCATTGGCCGCTATTATGACGTGACGCTGAGCGCCACGGGCAAGACAACGCTCGACACCGACGTCACCGTCGATCGCTTCACTATCGCCGGCACCGGCGCAGCGTTGGACGTCACCGCCGATGGCTCGCTGACCAGCCTGATGGACATTTCCCACCTCGCCGGGGTGGTGAACGTCAACGGCACGATCGAAACGCCGGGCGACTATTTCCTGCTGACCGGCCTGTTGTCGGGCAGCGGCACGCTGCGCACGCCCTTCTTCACCAACATCCTGGGCACTATCGCCCCCGGCGGCATCGGCACCATCGGCACGTTCACCGTAGAGGGCAATGCGCTGCTAACATCGGGCAGCACGCTCCAGATCGACCTGGGCGCCAACGGCGTGTCGGACGTGCTGGCGGTCAAGGCCACAGAGTTCGTCGCGGATGATGGCGGCGAAGACGATGGCGGCGAAACCCCCGACACCGGCGGTGGCGGCGATGGCGGCGGTGGCACGGCGGAGCAGCGCAGCGCGGCTGCGATCACCGCAGCGCAGGCCGATGGCGACGTGTCGCTACTCGCGGCCGGCGATCCGATCGACGGCATCGCGGCGCTGGGCGGGCGGGTGGCCTTCGGCCAGGCTGCCGGCACCAAGATCCGCTTTGGCAACCAATATACGTTCGTAACGGCGGAAGGCGGCATCGACGGCACCTTCACCGCCCCGGCGCAGCTGTCGGCGGTGCTCAAGCCCGTGCTGATCTATGGCGACTATAGCGTCAGCGTGCGGATCGACGCGGGCCTCTATGCCGCCGTAGTCAACCCGGCGGCGCAGAACCAGACCAGCTTTGCCCAGCTGCTCGACCAGAACCGGTCGCGCTACGCCAATTTCGCCACCCTCTATGGCGAAGCGGACCTGCTGAGCATCGCCGGGGTCCAGGCGACGTTCGAAGCGATGGCGCCGCGCACCGAAGCGCTTAAGACGTCGATGGCCGAAGTGCTCAACGACAATATGGCGCGCTTCTATCGCGATCGCCTGACCAAGCTGGACGCCGGTTCGCTCGGCGGCACGCTGACCATGGTCGGCCAGCCGATCCAGCTCGCCTCCGCCAGCCTCAACAATATCGATCTGGGCATGGATCAGGGCGGCGGCGACACGACGACGCGCGAAGGCGTGCTGCCCGACGATATGAGCGCCTTCCTGGCTGGCGGCTATCTCGACGGCAAGAGCGCGCCGATGCGCACCGCCGTCCCGCTCGGTCGTGACCAGTTCGATGGCTGGTATGCTGCGGCGGGCGTCGAAAAGGCGTTCGGCGACAATGGCGTGGTCGGCCTGGCTGCCTCGTTCAGCGAGCTGAAGGGCAATACCGGCGCCAATGACACGGCGCGCGCGCGGCTCTATCAGGGCACCGTCTATGGTGCCTTCGACCTGGGCGGCGTCAAGCTGGACGGCGTCGCCAGCGCCGGCACCCTCGCCACCCGCTCGCGCCGTTCCTTCGCCGTCGGCGTCACCCCCTACACCCTTAATGGCAGCGACCAGGAATTGGCGCTGTCGGGCGAATTGGGGCTCAGCAAGGCGCTGGGTAGCGACACCTTCAGCATCGTGCCACGCGGCTCGATCCGCGGCGCCTATATCAGCTCGGGCAACCTGGCCGAATATGGCGGCGACGCGGCGCTGGTGATCGAACGCCGTGCCATTCGCAGCGCGCAGGGTCGCCTGGGTGCCACGGTAAAGGCCAATAATGGCGGGTTCAAACCCTATGTGACCGCCAACTTCGTCCATGAATTCAACGACCAGCCGGGCTTCTTCCTGGCCAATCTGGTCGGCGGCACCGGCAGCCTGGCGCCCTTCGCGCTCGGCGGTTCGGACCAGAATTGGGGCGAGGTCGGCGGCGGCCTGACGATCACCACCGGCAATGTCGATCTGTCCCTGTCGGCGGACACCACGCTCTGGCGCAAGGATGTGAAATATCAGAGCTATCGAGCCGCGGTGAAATTCCGCTTCTGATTTCCGGCTCCCAGCCGAAAGGAAAGGGCCGCCCGATCGGGCGGCCCTTTTTCGTTGGGGCGGAGAAGCAATAGAGCGTGATGACTTCAAGCGGATTTACACCACCTCCGTTCGTTTCGAGCGAAGTCGAGGAACTCAGACACAGCGCTATCTGCTTCTCGACTTCGCTCGAAGCGAACGGAGCGGTTTTACGCCCACGTCGCCTCTCACTGCGTATATAGCTTCACCAGCCGGTAGAGGAACGCCCGGCCGTCCAGCAGCGACTTGACGCGGATGCGTTCGTTCAGGCCATGGACCCCCTGCCCGTCCGGGTCGGCGAACATGCCCGACACGCCATAGGTCGGGATGCCCGCCGCATTGGTGAAACGCCCGTCGGTCGCCCCGGTCGCCAGGCGTGGGATCACAGGCACGCCTGGCCACATCTCCTTGGTCAGCGCCTCGATCGGCCCCATGATCTGCGGCGTCAATTCGGGCGCGGAGGATTTGGGCTGCGGCGGATCGGCCAGCGTCACCTTGACCTTCGGATCGGCCGCGACCTCGCTCAGCCGCGCCAACACGGCGTCCACGGCCTCCCCCGGAATGATCCGGCAATTGACGTTGGCGGTCACCGATTGCGGCTGGGCATTGGGGGCATGGCCACCCGCAATCAGCGTCGGGATGCAGGTGGTGCGCAGCGTCGCGTTCCAACTGGCGCTTTCCGCCGACACCGCGGCATAATCGGCCTCGCTCGCCTTGCCCGCGCCGATCGCCGCCATCGCGCTCGACACCTTGGCCGGATAGAGCGACGCCGACGCGCCGAAATAGGCCTTGGCGGCCGGGGTCAGGTTCACCGGGAAATCATAATCATTGACCCGCGCCAGCGCCGCCGCCATCCAGCCGATCGCGTTCACATGCGGGGTCTGGCGCGAACTATGGCCGCCCGGCGCGGTCGCGGTGAAGGTGAAGTCCTGATAGACTTTCTCCCCCGCCTGCACGCCCTGGCTCACCGGCTTGCCGCTCTCGTCCAGCGACCCGCCGCCGCCCTCGTTCAGCGCCCATCCGGCCTTCAGCGCGTCGGGCTTGTTCTTCAGCAGATATTCGACGCCGTTCAGCGCCTTCTCCGTCTCCTCGCCGCAGGTCAGCGCCAGCTTGATCGTGCGCTTGGGGCTGTAACCTTCCGCCTTGTAACGAATCATCTGATCCGTGAAGGCGGCCGCCATCGCCTTGTCATCGGACGTGCCGCGGCCGTAAAAATAGCCGCCCTCCTCGATCAGGCTGAACGGATCGCGCTCCCAGTCGGCCCGCTTGGCCGCCACCACATCGATATGGGCGAGCAGCAGGATGGCGGGCAGCTTGGCGTCGCTGCCGCGCAGGATGGCCGACAGATTGCCCTCCTTGGGATGCGCCGGATCGACGATGATCGACACATCGCCGTCGCCATATCCCGCCGCCTTCAACCGCGCGCCCATCCGCTCCGCCGCGACGGTGCAGCTACCATCGGGCCAGCTCGAATCGGTTTCGACCAGTTCCTTGTACAGGCCACGGAAAGCGGCCTCGTCCCCGCGCGCCTGCGCATCCGGGGTGGCGGCATGGGCGCTGGTGGTGACGAGAAGCGCCGCGATCAGCGCGGCGGCGGGACGACGAAATGCCATGGAAAAGCCCCCTGGATGGAAGAGGCATGCAGCTTGGCGGAGCGGTGATGGAAGGGCAAGGCTTCTGGCAAAGCGTGCGTGTTCCCGCGCAGGCGGGAACCCAGTTCAGGCGTGGGACTGGGTTCCCGCCTGCGCGGGAACACGCCCCGCTTCACAAAGGCAGCAACGCCGCCACGATCTGCCGCTCCTCGGCGCGCAGCACGCCCCAGGCGCGGGCCGCAGCGCGGCTATCCATCGCCTCCACGCCGATCCCCAGCGCCTCGACCGCGCGGACGAACGCGCGCGCCGGCTGGCGCAACCCCGCACCGGTGCCCAGCAGCAGAAATTCAGGCTTCGGCGCGGTATCGAACAGGTCGCCCAGCGACTCCACGGTCAGCGCGTCCACGCCCGGCGCATCGGCCCAGGCCAGAGCCCGCACAGGACTGAGCAGCAGGCCGTCGGGAAACACGTCGTCGCGCACCCGAAAGCCCCGGCCCTGAAAGCCGGTGACGATCGGTCCCTGACCGTCATCGTCCCGGCGGACCTTTATGCCCCGATCGCCAGACATAGGGTCGCTCAGGGCTTCGCCCCATCGTCGCGTCCCGTCTCTCTGGGACCTACGCGCTCGGCCGTCCCGGCATAGTCGCCCTTCTTGGCCGCCTTCTTCTCCGACGTCTGCGGGGTCAGGCCCAGCGAGATCAGCAGCGAAGACGACACATAGACCGACGAATAGGTGCCCACGATAATGCCCAGCATCATGGCCGCGGTAAAGCCGCGCAGCACATGCCCGCCCAGCAACAGCAGCGCGCCCAGCGCCAGCAGGATCGTGACCGACGTCATGACCGTGCGCGGCAGCGTCTCGTTGACCGACAGGTCGATCAGCGACTTCATGTCCATCTTGCGATATTTGCGCATATTTTCGCGGATACGGTCGTCGATCACCATCTTGTCGTTGATCGAATAACCCACGATCGTCAGCACCGCCGCGATGATGTTCAGGTCGAACTCCAGCTGCGTGACCGCGAAGAAGCCCAGCGTCATCAACACGTCATGCACGATCGCGACGAAGGTCGAGACGCCGAACTGCCATTCATAACGGAACCAGCTGAACACCGCGATGCCCAGGATCGCCAGCACGACCGCCAGCACGCCATTCTGGATCAGCTCGCCCGACACCTTGCCCGACACCGTGTCGTAGCGGGAGAAGGTGACGCCGGGGAATTGCGCAACCATCGCCAGCCTTGTCTTTTCCACCACCGCGTTCGCCGCACCGGCCCCGCCCTGTTCGGGCAAAGGCAGGCGAATCTGCACGGTATTGGCGTCGCCAAACTGCTGGAGCGAGCTTTCACCCACGCCCAGCGTACCGATGGTGGAGCGCACCTTGTCGGTATCCACCGCCTGCGGGAATTTCGCCTCGATCATCAGGCCGCCGACGAAATCGACGCCCAGGTTGAGGCCCTTGTGCGCCGTCGCGCCCACGGCCAGCACGGTCAGCAGCGCGGTGAGCGCAAACGCCCATTTCCGCACCGCGACGAAGCCGATATTGGTATTGTCGGGGACGAGCTTGAGAAGTTTCATGGGTGTGTCCTCCCGCCCCTCTTAAATGTGAATGTCGGTCGGACGGGTGCGGCGCACCCAGTTCGCGACGACCATGCGGGTGAAGGTGACGGCGGTGAACACGCTGGTCGCAATGCCGATCAGCAGCACGATGGCGAAGCCCTTGACCGGCCCCGACCCCAGCGCCAGCATGATACCGCCGGCAATAGCGTGGGTCACGTTCGCTTCGAAGATCGTGCGGCTGGCTTCCTTATAGCCATGCTCGATCGCCGCCACGACATTGCGCCCCCGTCGCCGTTCCTCGCGGATACGCTCGTAGATCAGCACGTTGGCGTCGACCGCGGTGCCGATGGTCAGCACGAAGCCGGCGATGCCCGGCAGCGTCAGCGTCGCGCCCAATATGCCCATGACGCCCAAAATGACCGCCACGTTAATGGCGACCGCCAGGTTGGCATACATGCCGAACCGGCCATAGCTGACGAACATGAACACCGCGACCGCGACCACCGCGACGACCGATGCGATCAGGCCCGCCCGGATCGAATCCGCGCCCAGCCCCGGTCCCACGGTACGCTCTTCCACCACCACGAAGTTCACCGGCAGCTTGCCCGATCGCAGCGCGATGGCAAGCTGGTTGGCGCTTTCGACGGTGAAGCTGCCGCTCACCTGCGCGCTGCCGCCCAGGATCGGTTCGTTGATATTGGGCGCCGACAGCACCTTGCCGTCCAATATGATCGCGAAGGGGCGGTTGACGTTCTGCGACGTCACCTGCCCGAACTTGCGGCCACCTGAACTGTTGAATCGGATGTTGACGATTGCCTGGTTGCTCTGGTCGTAACCCTGGGTCGCGTCGGTCAAATCTTCGCCCGACACCATTACCTGACGCTTGACCGCGATGAACGGAACGCCCGACGGGTTGTTGACGTAAGGCAGCACTTCGCTGCCCACCGGCGCACGGCCCTGCGCCACTTCGGACGGGTTGGCGGTCGTGTCGACCAGCTTGAATTCCAGCTTGGCGGTCTGGCCCAGCAGGGCCTTCAACGCCTTGGGATCTTGCAGCCCCGGCACCTGCACGACGATACGATTGTCGCCCTGCTGCTGGATCGTCGGCTCGCGCGTGCCCATTTCGTCGATCCGGCGACGGATGACTTCGGTCGACACCTCCATCGCGCTCTTGATCGCATTCTTGATGCCCGCATCGGTCGGCGTGATGACGATCGTGGAGCTGTTGACCACCTCGACATTGAAATCACGCTGGCCGGTCAGGCCCGCCCCCTGCGTCAGCGGCCGGATGCGCTCGACGGCAGCATCGACCTGCGCGGGGTCGCGCACCATGAAGCTGAGCTTGCCGTCGCGGCCTGAAATATCGCCGATCGCGATACGGGGATCGCCGCGACGCAATTCGGTGCGGACCTGCTCCTCCATGTTGGTCAGGCGCTGCTTGGCCACATCCTGCGTCGATGCTTCGAGCAGCAGATGGCTGCCGCCCGACAGGTCGAGGCCCAGATTGACGCGCGTCTGCATGAAACGCGGCAGCTGCGCCACGGTCGCGTCCGGCAGGAAGCTGGGAATCGCGCACAGCACGCCGATCGCCAGAGGCAGGATGATCGCAAAGACCGCCCAGCGCGAGAAGTTCAGCATGAAGGCGCTCAGTCGTTCGCGGGCTTGGCGGCGGTCGGATCGATCACCTCGGTCAGGGTCGACTTGACCGCCTTGACCTTCAGGCCCGGCGCCAGTTCGATATCGGCGTAAATCTCGTCCACGCGCATGACCTTGCCGACCAGGCCGCCACCGGTGATGACCTGATCGCCCTTCTTCACGGCGTCGATCTTGGCCTTGTGCGCCTTCATCTTCTTTTGCTGCGGACGGATCAGCAGGAAATAGAAGACGACGAAGATCAGGACCAGCGGCGCCATCTGCACCAGGATTCCGGCACCGGAGGCTTGCCCGCCCGCGGTCTGGGCAAAGGCTGGGGTAATGAACATGGGTGGGACTGCCTTATTCTCTGTCGGTCGCGCACGCCCTCTCGGCGTCCACGGATCAAGCGCGGGCGGCTAACACAGATGGGGGCGCAGAGGCAATATGATTAGGGATTCGAACGGTCGGCGCAAAGAGATGCGATTGAGCGCTTGCAACTTCCCATTTGTGCTTATATTGGGCGCCCTCCGGTCGGGACGTAGCGCAGCCTGGTAGCGCATCACACTGGGGGTGTGGGGGTCGGAGGTTCGAATCCTCTCGTCCCGACCAAGGAAAACCGCCGCCGACTGCCAAGCGCAGGGCGGCTTTTCTTGTTTTACGGGCGGCACACCCCCACTTGGTGGGATGGCAATCGACAAGCTTGCGCAATTTGGAACCTTGCCAGCAATTGGCGATTCTGACATTCTTCACTAAGAGTACGGGGAGATCCGAAATGTCGGCATTGCAAGACTTGGTCCGCCCCCGTTATATCGATGCAATTCGCAAGGCTAACGAGCTAGCTAAACCATTTTCGACGCCCCCGATTCCTGTCCATGAAATCGCGGAAAGTAACGGCGTAGACGTGGTTTTTGTCCGCTTTGGTGACGCCGCCGACAAGGTGGCGGGGTTCTGCGATTTTCGCACTGGAAAGCTGTATGTTAACGCGGAAGATCCGCTGAATAGGCAGACTTTTACGATCGCTCACGAGTTGGGCCATTGGATGCTACATCGCGACCTGTTCCATGGCGATCCAGCTAAATATACGGTATTGCCAAGGTTCCAGAAGCCCAGCCGAACCGACCCTTTTGAACAAGAGGCGAATGTATTTGCTGCGAATCTGCTTGTTCCGTCACATTTGTTGAGATCCGTCAGGCACGCGCCGGTCGCCCAACTGGCATCCATCTTTGGCGTTTCTCGGCAAATGATGGAAAATCGTCTTAAACATGCGTGAAGGCGGCAACGACTATAAAGATGACATTGACCTTCCAAGTCAGGAAGATCTTTTACGCTATGTCAATCAGGTATCTCCGCCGGATTACCAACAAATTGACTACGAATCGGACTATCAATCAGAGTTTCGTTCGTCTTCTGTTCGAGCGCAGGAAGACTTCGAGCATCTGCTAGGCGTGGCGTCTCACTACCGACATAAAGGCCTTTGGTCTTATTTCTTGATGCTCGTCATGGCAGGCTTGATTAGCTTCCAATGTTTTTTGCTCACTCAGGTAGGCTTCGGATACTGGGATTTCACCAAGTATGACTGGCTACTGCCGTTATTATTGGTTCAAAATTTTGCCCAAATTATCGGGCTCGCGGTGTTTGTCGTGAAGGCCCTGTTCAAACCGATAAGGTAGGGCACGCCACACCGCTCCACATTTTCCCCCTGTCCTACAACGAACCATATGGGATAAATGATTCGCCTCATTCCACTTAGGAGGCGCATATGGACATTCACGACCTGATCGACGAGGTCATCGCCCGCGAAGGCGGTTACAGCCACCACCCCGCCGATCGCGGCGGCCCGACTAATATGGGCATCACCTTGGACGTCGCCTGCGCCAATGGCTATGCCGGCGACATGAAGGCAATGCCGCGCAGCGTGGCCGAGGGCATCTACCGCCGCCTTTATTGGGACCGGCCGGGCTATGCCTTTATCGCCGAAATGAGCGGACCGATCGCCGCCGAACTGTTCGACACGGGCGTCAATATGGGCGTCGCGACTGCGACCGGCTTCCTCCAGCGGTCGCTCAACGCGCTCAATCGCAACCAGCAGGATTATCCCGATATCAAGGTGGACCGGGCGATCGGCGCGCGAACGCTCGCGGCCTTACGCGCCTTCCGCTCCCTGCGCGGCGCGGCTGGCGATAAGGTGCTGCTCAAAGCGATGGAGGCGATGCAGGGCGAGCGCTATGTCGCCCTGGCCGAACAGCGCCCGGCCAACGAAGCCTTTCTCTACGGCTGGCTCGCCAACCGAATCGGTTAAAGGAGGCGAACATGCAGCAGGAATCCGAACCCGACTCGATCGATCCGTGGGTCAGGCGCGCCCGCCCGGCCTTTCTCTATATCATGTACGCGCTGCTGCTCTGGTCGGTGCCGATGGGCCTGATCGCGGGCATCCATCCGGCCACGGCGGCGGCGATTACCGCCGGCATGCGCGCCTATCTGGGCGCTCTGCCCGAACCGCTCTATGCGCTCTTTGGCACCGGCTATCTGGGCTACACCGCCGCGCGCGCCTGGGGCAAGGCGAAGGGGCTGGAACGCTGACCGGCCAAGGATCAACCCGGCCCATGCCCCACCCTGCAATAAGATATAGACCACGCAAAGCATGAGAGGGGCCGTCGGGATAAAACCCGACGGCCCATCATGTGCATGGTCAGCGGCCGGAAGCACCGCCCAAGGAAAACGAATTATCGCGCTATCGCCCGCACAGAGACATGGCCTGTCTGTTGGCGCTCACAGTCTCTGATGGAGGGATCGACGCTAAGGCGTCGCTCAGCGGCGCGTTTCCCGAATGGACTGAACCGACCCCAATGCTGAACCATGAGACATCGGATCACCTCCTTTCGCTAGTTGAAGCCCGCGTGACCGACTTCGATGTAACCTCTGACCGGCCACGAGACAGACTTTGAATCAGACGCAGGGCATGATCAAGCCTTGTAATTTTCTTTTTTCGAATCATACTTGCCCGTCCGCGTTTCGGACCGAACCGCCCGCGCCGCCTATCCCCGGCAATCCTCGATCACGCGCGATATCTCGGCCCAGGCCGGAACGATCAGCATCGGTTGCCCCGCCGCCTCCACCGCAATCTTGCCACGGCTATAGGCCAGTTGGTCGAGTCCCGTGTCGGACGCGGCGCGGAAGGCGACCAGTTGCCCCGCCGCCCCGGCCGACACCGTCGCCGGCCAACTCGCCGCGCCATAGCTGGTCCGCACGATCAGCGCGCCCTGCCCAGTCCCGGCTCCAGCCCCTGCCATACCCCCGGCCCGCGCCAGACTGACCCGGCGGCTGGCCCGGTCACACCGCAGCGTCAGTTGCGCGTCGGCGACGCCGGACCCGAACGCCGCGGAAGACCCTGCCGCCTCGGCGCGGTAGCGCCAGCTACCCGGGGCGACCGGCCGATATTGCCATTCCTTCGCCACCGGCGAAGGCTGTGCCTGTGGCACTGGCGCCGGTGCAGCCGGGGCCGGGCGTGCAGGCGCGGGTGCGGGCTGCGCCACCGGCCGCTGCGCGGCGGGGCCGACGCAGGAACCGAGCAGGATCAAAAACGGCGCAAGCGCGGTGAAGGACGGAAGGATACGCATAGCCTTCCATGCCGGACGCTTGGCCCCCGCTCAACCCGAAAAGGGTCGAGCCGCCAACCCGCTGCGTCCGACCGCACGGCAATTGACAGTTTTCCGCCGAATCGCTAAAGGCCCCCTTCCCCTGAACGTGGCGAGCGGCGGTGCTTTTGGCACTGGCCGTCTTTTTTGCGTATTTGGGTTATGTAATTGGCCGTTTTTCCTGGCCAGGGAAAATCGGCTCGGACGCTTTGAGATAGGGACGACTCCGGTCGGCCCTGTGGAGCAGGAGACACTATTACCATGGCACGTATTGCGGGTGTTAACATCCCGACCAACAAGCGCGTGATCATCGCGCTGACCTACATTCACGGCATCGGTCGCAAGACCGCCGTCGACATCGCCGACAAGCTGGGCATCGATCACAGCCGCCGCGTGCAGGACCTGTCCGACGCCGAAGTGTTGCAGATCCGTGAAACCATCGACGCCGGCCTGTCCGTCGAGGGCGACCTGCGTCGCGAAACCGCGATGAACATCAAGCGCCTGATGGATCTGGCCTGCTATCGCGGCCTGCGTCATCGCAAGGGCCTGCCGGTCCGCGGCCAGCGCACGCACACCAATGCGCGCACCCGCAAGGGCAAGGCAAAGGCGATCGCTGGCAAGAAGAAGTAATCGTTGAGGGTCACGCACGTCGCATGACCCTCCGGCGACTTCTGCTTTTGAACGATTTCAGTAGGATTAGAGCAACATGGCACGCGAACCCCAGCGCATTAAGCGCCGCGAACGCAAAAATATCTCGGCCGGCGTGGCCCACGTCAACGCCAGCTTCAACAATACCATGGTGACCATCACCGACGCGCAGGGTAACACGATTTCGTGGTCCTCGGCCGGCATGATGGGCTTCAAGGGCAGCCGCAAGTCGACCCCATACGCCGCGCAGGTGTGCGCCGAAGATGCGGGTCGCAAGGCATCCGAACATGGCGTGCGCACCCTGGAAGTCGAAGTCAAAGGCCCCGGTTCGGGCCGTGAATCGGCCCTGCGCGCGTTGCAGGCCGTCGGCTTCCACATCACCTCCATCCGCGACGTGACGCCGATCCCGCACAATGGCGTGCGTCCGTCCAAGCGTCGCCGCGTCTAACAGCGGCTGAGCGATATGCGGGCGGCGGACGCGCCGCCCGTTTCCCGTCTACATCGGCCGCAACGTCCTGTCGGGTCCAGGATGATAAGCGTTTCGGCCACATCCCCAGGGGAATTACATGACTGTCAACATGAAGAACTGGCAGGAATTGAAGAAGCCCAACGCCCTCGAAATCAAGCCGACCAGCGACGGCAAGCGGAAAGCGACCTTCGTCGCCGAACCGCTTGAGCGCGGTTTCGGTCTGACGCTCGGCAATGCGTTGCGGCGGGTTCTTCTTTCCTCGCTCCAGGGCGCGGCGGTCACCTCGATCAAGATCGAGAACGTCCTGCATGAATTCTCGTCGCTCGCGGGCGTTCGCGAAGACGTGACCGACATCGTCCTCAACATCAAGCAGGTCGCCCTGCGCATGGAAGGCGACGGGCCAAAGCGCCTTCAGCTCTCCGCCACCGGCCCGGCCGTGGTGAAGGCTGGCGATATCAGCGTCGTGGGCGACATCGAAGTGATGAACCCCGATCTGATCATCTGCCATCTGGATCAGGGCGCGACGCTCAACATGGAACTGACGGCTGACATCGGCAAGGGCTATGTCCCTGCCGTCGCCAACCGCCCGGCGGACGCACCGATCGGCCTCATTCCGATCGACGCGCTCTACTCGCCGGTCCGTCAGGTCGCCTACAAGGTGGACAACACCCGCGTCGGCCAGGAACTGGACTATGACAAGCTGTCGCTGACCATCGAAACCGATGGCACCGTCACGCCGGAAGACGCGGTGGCCTATGCCGCCCGTATCCTGCAGGACCAGCTTCAGCTGTTCGTCCACTTCGAAGACGCGCTGCCCGCCGCCGCCCCTGCTGCGGGTCACACCGCCGCTGCGGCTTCGGAAGGCGAAAGCGACACCAACCAGATCAACCGCTATCTTCTCAAGAAGGTGGACGAACTGGAACTGTCGGTCCGCTCGGCCAACTGCCTCAAGAACGACAACATCATCTATATCGGCGATCTGGTCCAAAAGACCGAAGCCGAGATGCTGCGTACCCCCAATTTCGGCCGCAAGTCGCTGAACGAAATCAAGGAAGTGCTGTCGTCCATGGGCCTGCGCCTGGGCATGGACATCCCCGGCTGGCCGCCGGAAAATATCGAGGAAATGGCCAAGAAGCTCGAACAAGAGCTGCTGGGCTGATCCTCCCCACTTCTGGGGAGGGGAACCGCGCCCGAAGGGCGTGGTGGAGGGGGTTCGCCTCCGGGCGCGGCGTTCAGCCGACAGCCCCCTCCACCACCACTTTGCGGCGGTCCCCCTCCCCGTTCCGGGGAGGAAACGGGGTTATTGGGCGGTCCCCTGAAAACCGCCTGGTCTGGGATACCTTGCACGGTCCCTTAACGAACGAAGGAATGCAATATGCGTCATAGAATGGGTCAGCGTAGGCTGCAACGCGCCACCGGTCACCGTAATGCGCTGCTGCGCAACCTGGCCGCCTCGCTCATCAAGCATGAGCAGATCATGACCGGCGCGGTCAAGGCGAAGGCCCTGCGTCCCTATGTCGAAAAGCTGATCACCCTCGCCAAGAAGGGTGGCCTGTCCAACCGTCGTCTGGCCGACGCCCGCCTGAAGGACGATGCCCAGCTGATCAAGCTGTTCGAAATCCTGGCCGAGCGTTACAAGGATCGCAACGGCGGCTATACCCGCGTGATCAAGGCCGGTTTCCGCGCGTCTGACGCGGCGCCGATGGCGATCATCGAACTGGTCGACCGCGACGTCAGCGCCAAGGGTCAGGACAGCGGTCCGGTCTTCAGCGCAGACGACGAGCTGGAAGAAGCCTGATCCGACCAGTCCCGAATTAAGGGACTGGCGCTTTACCAACAGGCCGTGGCTCTCTAGGAGCCACGGCCTGTTGTCGTTTGGAAAAGAATCGAAAAGAGAGGATGCGCGCCGCTGCCCTGATCCTGCTGCCGCTGTTGCTGGCGGCTATGCTGGCGCCGCTGCCCGCCTTGGCGGCACCGGAGGGCGCGGCCCCGGAAGCCGCGGCCATCGACGCGGGCGGGCGCACGGCGTCCGACGCGCTGCGCTATCCGATCGCCAAACGGCTGGACCTGATCGAGGATCATTTCGGCGTGAAGGTCGCCGACCCCTATCGCTGGCTCGAAAACGACCTGCGCGCCGACCCCGCGGTGCGCGACTGGGTGGGCCAGGAAAACGCCCTCACCCGCCGCTATCTCGACGATCTGCCGGGCCGCGAAGCGCTCAAGGGCCGGATGCAGGCGCTGCTCTCGCACGGCCGCTTCACCGTCCCGCGCAAGGCAGGCGGACGCTACTTCTACGGCTATAACAAGGGGCTGGAAAACCAGACCCCGCTCTATGTCCGCGAAGGGCTGACGGGCGCGCAACGGCTGCTGCTCGACCCCAATGACTGGACGAAGGACGGCGCGAGCGCGCTGGCGGAATGGACCCCCGCCCCCGACGGCCGCACCCTCGCCTTCGCGGTGCAGGAGGCGGGCAGCGACTGGCGCACGCTCAAGCTGCTCGACGTCGATACCGGCAAAGTGCTGGACGACCGGGTCGACTGGGTGAAATTCTCGCAAATCGCCTGGGATGGACTGGCCGAGGGTTTTTTCTACTCCCGCTTCGCCGCGCCGCAGGAGGGCCAAGCCTTCCGCTCCGCCAGCCAGGACCAGCAACTCTATTATCACCGCATCGGCACGGCCCAGGCGCAGGACCAGCTGATCTACGCCACGCCCGATCGGCCCGCGCTCAGCCATCAGGCGCAGGTGACCGGCGATGGCCGCTGGCTGGTCATCAGCTCCTTCCAGGGGATCGATCCCCGCCGCGAACTCCATGTCGCCGAACTCACCGGCGGCCCGATCAAGCCCCGCCTGCTGGTCAATGGACCGGCGCAGGACTGGCGCCTGATCGGCAGCAAGGGCACGACCCTCTTCTTCCTGACCGACGATCGTGCCCCCCATATGCGGGTGGTAACGCTGGACGCCACGCGTCCGCGCCGGGGGCCACGGGAAGTGGTGCCCGAACGGCCCGAAACGCTGGCGGGCGGATCGCTGGTCGGCAACCGCATGATCCTCGCTTATATGAGCGACGCGCAGACCGTGGCCGAACTGGTCGAACTGGACGGGCGCAAGGTGACCGACGTGCCGCTACCGGGCTTTGGCACCGCGGCGGGCTTTGGCGGGCGGGAGGGCGACCCTGAAACCTTTTTCAGCTTCTCCGGCTTCGTCACCCCGTCCAGCATCTACCGCTTCGACACGGCCAGCCTGCAAAGCCAGATCTTCGCCCAGCCCGACCTCCCCTTCGACCCCACTGATTTCGGTATCGAACAGCGCCTCTACCCGTCGAAGGACGGCACGCTGATCCCGATGACGATCCTCCGCAAAAAGGCGCTGGCCGACCGCGCGATCGCCGCCCCGACCATCCTCTACGGCTATGGCGGCTTCAATATCAGCCTGACGCCCGGCTATTCGGCCACGCGCATGGCCTGGCTGGAACAGGGCGGCGCCTATGCCATCGCCAATCTGCGTGGCGGCGGCGAATATGGGAAGGCGTGGCACGATGCCGGGCGCGGCGCGAACAAGCAGAATGTCTTCGACGATTTCATCGCGGCGGCGCAATATCTCAAGGCCAACGGCTTCACCCCGCCCGGTGGCCTCGCGATCGAGGGGCGATCCAATGGCGGATTGCTGGTGGGCGCGGTGGTCAACCAGCGCCCCGACCTCTTCGCCGCCGCGCTGCCCGCCGTCGGCGTCATGGACATGCTGCGCTTCGACCGCTTCACCGCCGGCCGCTACTGGATCGACGATTATGGATCGCCCGACAAGGCAGCCGATTTCCCGCTGCTCTACGGCTATTCGCCCTATCACAACATATTGGGCGGTAAGGATTACCCCGCCATCCTTGTGACCACCGCCGACACCGACGACCGCGTCGTCCCCGCCCACAGCTTCAAATATGCCGCCGCGCTCCAGGCTGCCGACCTGGGCGCCCGCCCCCGCCTGCTCCGCGTCGAAAACCGTGCCGGCCATGGCTCAGGCAAGCCGGTCGACAAGTTGATCGACGAATATGCCGACAGCTACAGCTTCGCGGCCTATTTCACCGGCCTGAAGATCAAGGCGAAACCGGAATAGACGTTGTGAGGCCCGTCAATCGGGCGCAAGCACGGCAAGGATCGTTCCATGTCCAACGACCTGCGCGCCTTCTTGAATCAACCACTCGCGTCCCGGCTGTATGAGATCATTTATTTCCGGCCATATCCACATGATGATATCCCGTTCTATCGTTTCACCCGGAGCAATTTCTTCTCCTTCGGCAAGGTCAATTGCGCCTACGCACATCCGGCTGTTGTCTGGGCCGCGGAAATTGTGATTGGGCCGATAACTGCTTTCCCCGCGCAACGGCGTGCGACGGCCCCCTTCCGCAGATGTGAGCAAATATATGCTTGCCTGGATCAGAATGGCATCGTCGGACATGCCATCATGCTAAGACAAGCCTAGCATCTCGACAAGCAGTCTCTCCCTGTTCAGCCCTCCGACAGCCTGCCTTCATTATACCGCCACTCATCGCATGGAGACGCAGGCATGATCGGGACCAAGACACGCTGGATGACCGGGGCGCTGGTAAGCGCAGGGCTGCTGATCGGCAGCGTGACCGCCGCCGAGGCGCGCCCGCGCTACGGCTATGACCGCGGCTGGAATGGCGGTGGCCATGGCGGCTGGAACCGGCATCATCGCCGGGGCGACGGCTTCGGTCTGGGCGACGCGATCGGCGTCGCCGCGATCGTCGGCGCGGTGGCGATCGTCGCCTCGTCCATGAACAAGAACAAAAAGATCCGCGATCCGAACACCGGCGGCGAATATGACGCGCCGCCCCCCAGCACCGGCACCGACGTCCGCAACGACGTGCCGCGCGACGACGCCGACTTTTCCGATATCGCCACGCAGGACGCCGGCATGACCGATACTTGCGCGCTCGCCGCCCGCGACGAAGCGCAGCAGCGCGAAGGCGGCTATGCCGAAGTCCGCCACATGGAAACGCCCCTCGCCACCGCCGACGGCTATAATATCGACGGCTATGTCGAAACCCGCACCAGCTATCGCGCCAATGACGGCATCTCGCGCCGCTTCACCTGCGCCATGAAAAACGGCCGCGTCGCAGAGGTCTATCTCAGCCGCGACATCGCAGCCCGCTAAGAAAATAAAGACGGGCGAGTGCTGCGCGCTCTAGGGATAGCCCATGCGCAGCCAGCCCCTTTCCCACCATATGCTTGCCTTTGGCCTGGCCGCGCTGGCCGGCATGGTCGATGCGCTCGGCCTGCTGAGACTAGGCGGGCTGTTCGTATCCTTCATGAGCGGCAATTCGACCCGCATGGCCGTGGGCGTCGCGACCGGCTCCGCGGTAGCGGCCACGGCTGCTGGCCTCATCGCCGCCTTCCTGGCCGGGGTCGTCGCGGGCGCGCTTTTGGCGCGACGGGCGGGCCGCTGGCGCAAGCAGGTGGTGCTGGCGCTGGTCCTGGTCCTGCTGATCATGGCGGCGCTGCTTGCGGATCGGCATGGCGACCTGCTCACCCTGCCGATGGCGGCGGCGATGGGCGCGGTCAACAATGTCTTCCAGCGCGACGGCGAAGTCAGCATCGGCGTGACCTACATGACCGGCGCCCTCGTCAAGATGGGACAGTCGATCGCCGCCGCCCTGGCCGGCGGGCCACGCTGGGGATGGCTGCTATGGCTGATGCTGTGGCTCAGCCTGATTGCGGGCGCGATCGTCGGCACCGTCCTGTTCGGCGCCATCGGCCTTGACGCCTTGTGGGTCGCCTGCGCCTGGTCGTTGCTGCTGCTGGGATGGAGCCTGCGCCTGGGACCGTTGCCCTTGGCATAAGCGCCGCGCGCGGATAGGCCGTTGCCATGACCGCCCCGCCCGCTTCCCCCCGTCGCACCGCCGCGATCGCCTTCATCCTCATCACGGCGCTGCTCGACGTCATGTCGATGGGCATCGTCATCCCGGTCCTGCCGCAACTGATCGAAACCCTGTCCGGCTCCGACGCGGCGGCCGGCATGTGGAACGGCCTGTTCGTCGCGCTCTGGGCGGGGATGCAGTTCATCTGCTCGCCCCTGATCGGCTCGCTGTCCGACCGCTTCGGCCGCCGCCCGGTGATCCTCATCTCGGTCGCGGGGCTGGCGCTCGACTATGTGCTGATGGCGCTGGCCCCCAATCTCTGGTGGCTGGCATTGGGCCGCATCCTGGCGGGCGTCACCTCGTCCAGCTTCACCTCCACCTTCGCCTATATGGCCGACATCACCCCGCCACAGGATCGCGCCAGGGGCTATGGCCTGATCGGCGCAGCCTTCAGCGCAGGCTTCGTCGCCGGGCCGCTGATCGGCGGCCTGCTGGGCGAAATTTCGGTGCGTGCGCCCTTCTGGGCCGCTGCCGCCTTGTCCGCCCTCGCCTTCGTCTACGGCTTCTTCGTCCTGCCCGAATCTCTGGCCCCGGCAAAGCGCATGGCCTTCAGCTGGCGCCGCGCCAACCCCTTCGGCGCGCTCAAACTGCTCCGCTCGCACCCGGAACTCTCCAGCCTCGCCTTCGGCAATTTCCTCCTCTATTTCGCCCACCATATCTTCTCCGCTATCTTCGTCCTCTATGCCGGCGACCGCTATGGCTGGGGCGCGTGGCAGGTGGGCGGGCTGCTGGCGCTGGTCGGTCTGATGGACATGGGGGTGCAGGGACTGCTGGTCGGTCCCGTGGTGAAACGGCTGGGCGACCGCACCACCATGGTCGTGGGCCTCTGCTTCGGCGCGATCGGCATTGCGTCCATGGGTCTGGCATCGACCGGCTGGCTGTTCATCGCCGCCATGCTCCCCAATGCGCTCTGGGGCCTGGCCATGCCGACGATCCAGTCGCTGATGACCCGCCACGTCTCCGAATCCGAACAGGGCCAGTTGCAGGGTGCGAACAACAGCGTCGGCGCGATCGCCGGCATCATCTCGCCGCTCTTCTTCGGCGCCATCTATTCGCTGTCGGTCGGCCCCCGGCCGACCCTGCCTTTCATCGGCAGCGCCTTCCTGATCGCCGCCGCCGTGCTGGCCTTCGCCGCGCTGATCGGCTGGCGCGCCGGCCAGCAGTTCAAGCCGCAACTGGACATATCGGGGCCGGGCGACTAACCGGGCGCGAATCCCTTCCACCGCTCGACATAAAGGCGATTCGATGACGCTGCCCCTTCAGGATTCCATCCTTATCGTGGACTTCGGCAGCCAGGTGACCCAGCTCATCGCCCGGCGCGTCCGCGAAGCCGGCGTCTATTCCGAAATCGCTCCCTTCAATACCGCCGCAGAGGCGTTCGCACGGATGCAGCCCAAGGGCGTCATCCTGTCGGGCGGCCCCTCCTCGGTGATGTGGGAAGACAGCCCCCGCGCGCCCCACGCCCTCTTCGACGCCGGCATTCCCATCCTGGGCATATGCTACGGCCAGCAGACGATGATGCAGCAGCTCGGCGGCAATGTCGAAGGCGGCGAGAGCGGCGAATTTGGCCGCGCCTTCATCGAAGTGAAGAAGGGCTGCGCCCTGTTCGACGGCCTATGGAGCGAAGGCGAAAAGCATCAGGTGTGGATGAGCCATGGCGACAAGGTCACGACCCTTGCCCCCGGCTTCGAAGTCGTCGCCACCAGCGAAGGCGCGCCCTATGCCGTCACCGCGAACGAGGCCAAGCGCTTCTACGCCACCCAATTCCATCCCGAAGTCGTCCACACCCCCGACGGCGGCAAGCTGCTCGCCAATTTCGTCCGCCATGTCTGCGGCCTCGCCGGCGACTGGACCATGGCCGAATTTCGCGCGACCAAGATCGCCGAAATCCGCGCGCAGGTCGGTTCCGGCCGCGTCATCTGCGGCCTGTCCGGCGGCGTCGACAGCGCGGTCGCCGCGGTCCTGATCCACGAAGCGATCGGCGATCAGCTGACCTGCGTCTTCGTCGACCATGGCCTGATGCGCCTGGGCGAAGCCGAACAGGTGGTCAGCCTGTTCCGCGAACATTATGGCATCAAACTGGTGCATGTGAATGCCGAGGAACGCTTCCTCGGCGGCCTCGCCGGCCTCACCGACCCGGAAAAGAAGCGCAAGTTCATCGGCGGCGAATTTATCAAGGTTTTCGAGGAAGAAGCCGCGAAGATCGGCGGCGCCGACTATCTGGCGCAGGGCACCCTCTATCCCGACGTCATCGAATCGGTCAGCTTCACCGGCGGGCCTTCGGTGACGATCAAGTCGCACCATAATGTCGGCGGCCTGCCCGACCGCATGAACATGAAGCTGGTCGAACCCTTGCGCGAACTGTTCAAGGACGAAGTGCGCGTGCTGGGCAAGGAACTCGGCCTGCCCGACATCTTCGTCGGCCGTCACCCCTTCCCTGGCCCTGGCCTTGCCATCCGCATCCCCGGCGAAGTGACCAAGGAACGCTGCGACATCCTGCGCAAGGCGGACTTCATCTATCTGGAGGAAATCCGCAACGCAGGCCTCTACGACGCGATCTGGCAGGCGTTCGCCGTGCTGCTCCCGGTCCGCACCGTGGGCGTCATGGGCGATCTGCGCACCTATGACAGCGTCTGCGCCGTGCGCGCCGTGACCTCGACCGACGGCATGACCGCCGACATCTACCCCTTCGACGCCGCCTTTTTGAGCCGCGTCGCGACCCGCATCATCAACGAGGTCAAGGGCATCAACCGCGTGGTCTATGACTATACCAGCAAGCCGCCGGGCACGATCGAGTGGGAGTAAATCGGATAAAATGGCCGTCCGGGGGACGGCCATCCGATTTACTCGGCGGCGCAAGCCGCCGCAGCGGTGGAGACTGACATGACCGGTCCCTCCCTTGGCCACCCCGTCTATCGGGACATGCCAACCACCATCTTCGAACATATGTCCGCCCGCGCCCGCGACACCGGCGCGATCAACCTGGGACAGGGTTTTCCCGAAGGCCCCGGCCCGCGCGCCGTGTTGCAAGCCGCCGCCGACGCGCTGCTGACCCGGTCCAGCCAATATCCGCCCATGGCGGGCCTGCCCGAACTGCGCGCCGCGATCGCCGACCATTATGCCCGCCACCAGCAACTCGACCTCAACCCGCAGGAAGTGATCGTGACCTCCGGCGCGACCGAAGCGATCGCCGCCAGCCTGCTGGCGCTGGTAAAACCGGGCGACGAAGTGCTGATGCTGGCTCCGCTCTATGACGCCTATCTGCCGCTGGTCGAACGGGTCGGCGGCGTCGCGAAGGTGGTGACGCTGACCCCGCCCGACTGGCGCGTCACGCGCGAAGCGCTGAGCGCAGCGATCACGCCCCGCACCCGCATCCTGCTGATGAACAATCCGGTGAACCCGACCGGCATCGTCCTGCGCGAGGCGGAACTGGCTCTGCTCGCCGACCTGTGCGTGACTCATGATCTGGTGGCGCTGTGCGACGAAGTCTGGGAACAGACCGTCTATGACGGCGTCCCCCACCGCCCATTGATCGCCCTGCCCGGTATGCGCGAGCGGACAGTGAAGATCGGGTCGGCGGGCAAGATCTTCTCCGTCACCGGGTGGAAGGTCGGCTGGATGTGTGCCGCCCCGCCGATCGCCACGCTGCTGGCGCGCGCCCATCAATTCCTGACCTTCACCACTCCGCCCGGCCTGCAATGGGCAGTGGCGGAAGGTCTGGCCTATCCCGACGCCTGGTTCTCCGACCAGCGCGCCGCCTATCAGGCGTCACGCGACCGGCTGGCGGCGGGCCTTGGTGCGGCGGGCTATGTCGTGCAGCCCAGCGGCGCCACCTGGTTCCTGTCGATCGACCTGCCGGCATCAGGCATCGCGCTGGACGATGTGACCTTTTGCGAGCGGATCATCGAGGAGGCCGGGGTGGCGGCGATCCCGATCAGCGCCTTCTACCCCGCAAAGCCAGTGACCCATCTGGTCCGCCTCTGCTTTTCCAAGAGCGACGATACGCTCGATCAGGCGATCGAGCGGCTCGCCGCCTTCCGCGCGACGCTCGGCTGACGCACGATCGCCGCGCCCAGGATCAGCATCGCAATCAGCAGCAACCCCTGCGCCGCCAGGAAGGGCGGCTCCGTCCCTGTCGGCGCAAAGGCGTTGAGCACCGGCACCTTGAGGAAGCTCTGCACCACCAGCACGAACAGGTTGAGCCACAGCGCCGCGGTCGCGCTCACCGCATAAATGACTTGTGCCCGGCCACGCAGTTTCAGGCCATAAAGCGCGACAAAAGCGACGATCAGCACTAAGGTCGAGACGATCCCGACCCCGATCGCCGGCGTAAAGCCGCGAAAGGGAAAGAGGAAGCCGGTCAGGCTGGTCAGCAGCGTCGTGCCGAGGAAAAGGGCCTGGATGCGGGGCAGGAACATTCCCTTCGCCTGCGCCAACAGGGCAGCAAGTCCCGTTACAATGCCGATCAGGCTGATCGCGACATGCAGCGCGATAAAGGCCGGAATGGAAAGACCGAGGATCATGATGTTTCTCCTTGGGAAAATTGCTCCCCTTCCCGTCATCCCCGCGAAGGCGGGGATCCATCTCCCAACAGCGCATCCATGTGCAACGTCAGGGATGGATTCCCGCCTGCGCGGGAATGACGAATAGGGTCAGGCTTTTATCATATACCGCGCCGCCGCATCCTTGAGCGACAGGCCCGGCCGCAACGCCCCCCGCGCGGCGAGATAGGCGTCCAGGTCGCCCCGGTCCGGCAGCGCGGGAATGGTGATCGGCTCGCCCATGTCCAGGCCGGCCAGCGCCGCGTCGACCATCACCTCGACATCCATTACCATGTCCGCCGGGATGCCCGCGATCTGCGCGGCGGTCCAGATCGCCGTCCGGGTGATCCCCGGCAGCACCGCCTGCACCTTCACGCCCTTGCCACCCAGTTCGACCTGCAACGCCTCGGTAAAGGCCAGGACATAGGCCTTGCTCGCGGGATAAACCGCAGTGAAGCCATCGGGCATCAGCGCAGTGACCGACGTGATGTTGATCAGCGTCCCCGCACCCTTGGCCGACAGCCGCGGCGCAATGGCCCGCGACAGCCGCGTCACTGCCAGGATGTTGAGCGCGATCATGCCGGAAAGATAATCCGGGTCGGTTTCGACGAAGCCCTGTTCGCCCGCAATGCCCGCATTGTTGACCAGGCCGGTGATGGCGTCGTCATCGCGCAACCGCGCCTCGATCCGGGCCAGATCGTCGACCTTGGCCAGATCGGCGGCGATCACCTCGACGCGCACGCCGGTCTGCTCGCGCAAACTGGCGGCCAGCGCCTCCAGCTTGTCCGCCCGCCGGGCGACCAGGATCAGGTTGGCGCCGCGCCTGGCGAAGCGATCGGCATAGACCGCGCCAATGCCGTCCGACGCGCCGGTGATGAGAATGGTTTCGTTGGTCATGGGAAGTCTCCTTTGAAAGACTCCCGTTCGTTTCTCGACACGCTCGAAACGAACGGGGTCGATAGTGTCAGCCGTTGATGAAATCGAGCAGGTCGGCGTTAAACCGATCCTGATGCGTGACCGTCAGTCCATGATCGGCCCCTTCATACACGATCAGCATCGCCTGCGTAACGATCTTGACAGTGGAGAGGGCTGCCGCCCCGATCGGCACGATCTGGTCGTCGTCGCCATGCAGGACCAAAGTCGGCACATCGACCCTGGCCAGGTCGGCATGAAAATCGCTCTCGGAAAAGGCGCGGATGCTGTCGAGCTGGCCCTTCAACCCGCCCATAATCCCCTGCCGCACGAAATCGTCACGAACCCCTTCGGAGATCGCCGCGCCTTCGCGGTTGTAGCCGTAGAAGGGGATGGTCAGATCCTTGAAGAACTGGCTGCGATTGTCGAACGTGCCCTTGCGGATGCCGTCGAAGACCTCGATCGGCAGACCGCCCGGATTGGCCTCGGTCTTCAGCATCAGCGGCGGCACCGCGCCGATCAGCGCCAGCTTGGCAACGCGGCTCGTGCCATGGCGGCCGACATAGCGGGTGACTTCGCCGCCGCCGGTCGAATGGCCGACCAGAACGACATCGTGCAAGTCCAGCGCCGCGATCACATCGGCCAGATCGTCGGCATATTGGTCCATGTTGTTATTGTCCCACACCTGATCCGACCGGCCATGGCTGCGGCGGTCATGGGCGATGGTGCGGAAACCCTGATTGGCGAAAAACACCATCTGCGCGTCCCAGGCGTCGGCGCTCAGCGGCCAGCCATGGGAAAAGACGATCGGCTGGCCATCGCGCGGCCCCCAATCCTTATAGAAGATGCGGGTGCCGTCCTTGGTGGTCACGAAATTGCGCATGATGAAAATCCCTTCTGTGTCTGGAGGAGCGTCTCTCTCGCCCTGTGCTTGCAGTTTTAAGGGCAATGACGGAGGATCGGGATTGGCGGTCCCGACATTAAGCGGGCCGATTGCGACAAAGGCTGCCCCATGGACGCAACGCAGACCCCCAGGGCCGAAATCGGCATCCTCCTCTACCGCGACTGCCAGCAGGCGATGGTCCATGGCATGACCGACCTGATCGCCATCGCCGGGCAGTTTTCGCACCAGCATGGCGGCCCGATGCTGCGGGTCAGCCATTGGCGGATGCAGGCCGATGACGGCTTCGTCCGCAGTCACGACACGCATGAAGGCCATCCCGGCACGCCCGACATCTGGCTCGTCCCCGGCCGCCTGTCGGGTGTTCCCGATGCGCAGGAAGCCGCGCCCTATGCCCGCTGGCTGCTGGATCGCCACGCCGCCGGCGCCACCCTCGCCTCCAACTGCGGCGGCGCGTTCCTGCTCGCGGCGACCGGGTTGCTCAGCGGCCGCCCGGCGACGACCCACTGGTGGTTCGCCGATCCGTTCCGCGACCGCTTTCCCGACGTCAAACTGGATTGCGACCGCATCGTCATCGACGATGGCGACATCATCACCGCCGGCGGCCTGATGGCCTGGACGGACCTTGGCTTGCGGCTGGTGGACCGTCTGCTCGGTCCGACGGTGATGCTCGATACCGCCAAATTCCTGCTGATCGACAGCGCCGGGCGCGAACAGAAGCATTTCGCCCGCTTCATGCCGCGCATGACCCATGGCGACGAACCGATATTGAAGGCGCAACACTGGCTCGCCGCCCGCGAGACCAAGGCCGTCAGCGTTCGCGACATGGCGGCGCAGGTCGGCATGGAGGAACGCACCTTCCAGCGCCGGTTCAAGGCGGCGACCGCCATGACCCCGATCGAATATGTCCAGCATTTGCGCATCGCCAAGGCGCGCGAACATCTGGAATTTACCCGCCGCACCGTGGACCAGATCGCCTGGAGCGTCGGCTATGAAGACGCCGCCGCTTTCCGCAAATTATTCCACCGCCTTGTCGGCCTGTCGCCCGGCGACTATCGCGCCCGCTTCGCCGCACCCAGCGCGCAGGCGGCCTGAGTATTTCGATAGTTAGCTAACTATTGAAAATCGATGATGCGTTTCAACTGTCGCACTCGCCGTCTCACACTTGCAGCATCCGCCCTCGCCAGCTAGGTTCCTGTTTCGTTCCCAAAGGATTATCATGGAAAGCCTGGCCGCCCTCTTCATTCTCGTCGCCCTGCTGATCGGCCTGGCCGTCGGCTGGCTTCTCAGCGCCCGGTCCACCGCCCCGCTCGCGGCAGAAAAGGCTGATCTCGCCACCAGACTCGACCTCGCCACCACCCAGCGCAACGGCGCCATCGCCGAACTGGCGGTGGAAAAGGAGCGCGTCGCCCAGGCCGAAACCCGCATCGCCCGCCTCGAATCGGCGCAGGTCGCAGCCGATCAACGGCTGGAATCCATTCAGGCCGCCGCCGCCCAGCGCATCGACGCCATCCAGGCCGAACGCGAAGCCGCGCTGCGCGAACTGGCCGCGCTCCAGTCCGACACCCAGGCCCGCACCCAGGCCTTCGAACAGCAGATCGCCGCGCTGCGGGATGCCAAGGAGCAACTCTCCGCCCAGTTCAGCGAGATTGGCGGCAAGCTGCTCGAATCGGCTCAGACCCAGTTCCTGACCCGCGCCGACCAGCGCTTCGCCCAGGCAAACGAAAAGAGCGAAGCGCAGCTCAAGACCCTGCTCAACCCCGTTGAAACCACGCTCAAACGCTATGAGGAAGGGCTGGCCCGCGTCGAGAAGGACCGGGTCGGCAGCTATGCCGAACTGCGCGAGGCGGTGCAGCAGGTGCATTTGGGCCAAGGCCAGGTGCGGGAGGAAACCGCCAAGCTGGTCAATGCCCTGCGCGCCGCACCCAAGACCCGCGGCCGCTGGGGCGAACAACAGTTCAAGAACCTGATCGAAACCGCCGGCCTCTCCCCCTTCGTCGATTTCAAGGAGGAGGTTTCGGTCACGGTGGAAGACGGCCGGATGCGGCCCGACTTCATCATCAACCTGCCCGGCGACCAGCAGATGGTGGTCGACGTCAAATGCTCGCTCGTCGCTTATCTCAACGCCGTCGATCAGATCGACCCCGGCTTACGCGACGCCCATATGCTCGACCATGCCCGCGCCATGCGCAGCCACGCCGACGCGCTGGGGCGCAAGGCCTATTGGGAGCAATTCGACAAGGCGCCCGACTTCGTCATCATGTATGTGCCCGGCGACAATTTCGTCACCGCCGCGCTGGAAGCGGACATGGACCTGTGGGAACGCGCGGCGAAGAACCGCGTCATCATCTGCGGCCCCGCCACCTTCCTCCCCCTCGCGCGCACACTTGCAGGCCATTGGCGTCAGGCCAAAATGCAGGAACAGGCGCAGCAGGTCGGCCAGCTCGGCAAGGAACTTTATGAGCGCCTCTCCGTCGCCGCCACCCATCTCAAGCGCCTCGGCTCCGGCCTCAACAGCGCCGTCTCCAACTATAACAGCTTCATCGGCAGCTTCGAAAGCCGCGTCCTCTCGACCGGCCGCAAATTCCGCGACCTCGACATCGAAACCGGCGGCAAGGAGATCGAAACGCTCGAATCACTCGACGTGCTGGCACGCGACGCCCAGACCGACGAAGCGCGCGCCCTGCCGGCAGCGTAACGAACAAATAGAGGAACAAGCACGGCTCGCCTGCGTCTCTTTCCCATAAGCGACCAGACTCAACCAGGATCGCGGGTCGGAGATGATCATGTGGAAGACTTTATTGACGCGCCGCCCGCTGCGGCGCCCGGACAAGGCAAAGGTTGATCCGCCGCCGCGCGATGGCCGGACCGCGTTGGACAGTCCCTTTGCCGACCTGATGGCGAAACTGGACAAGATTCCCTATCGGCGGACGCACAAGCCCGCATTTGGCGGCCGCTGACCCGGATCAGCCGATCGGCCCCATTGCGACCCTGCCGTCGCGCTGGCATGGCAGGTCCATGACACGCATCGGCCTGCTTGGCGGCTCCTTCAATCCGGCGCATGGCGGCCATCGCGCCATCTCGCTCTTCGCCAGGGACGCGCTCGAACTTGACGAAATCTGGTGGCTCGTCTCCCCCGGCAACCCTTTGAAGCCTGCTAAGGGCATGGCCCCGCTCGCCGCCCGCCTCGCCCATGCCCGCACAATCGCCCGCCGCGCCCCGATTCGCGCCACCGCGATCGAGCGCCAGCTACGCACGCGCTACACCGTCGATACGCTCCGCGCGCTCACCCGCCGCTACCCCAAAAACCGCTTCATCTGGCTGATGGGCGCGGATAATCTGGCGCAATTTGGGCAGTGGCGCGACTGGCGCGGCATCGCCCGACAAATGCCCATTGCTGTTATAGCCCGTCCGGGCTATAATGATGCCTCTCGTGGCTCTGCGGCCATGAGCTGGCTGCGGCGCTTCGTCCGGTCCGCGCGCCAGAGTGCAGACTGGACGAATTGGAGACCACCGGCGCTCGTGCTATTGCGCTTTCGCCCTGATCCAAGATCGGCAACCCTGCTGCGGCAGGCGGACCCCCTCTGGCATCGCGAATATGAAGCAACGTGTGTGCGCGATCCGCTCACGCGCCGGTATGTCATCTAGATTGGAGTATCATTGTCTAACCTCGCCCCTGCCAACGACACCGCGCTTGGCGCTGAATCCGTGGCCGCCCTGCACGCCCTCGTCATGCAATCGCTCGACGACGACCAGGCGCAGGAAACCATCTCGATCCCCTTGGAAGGCAAGAGCAGCATCGCCGATTATATGGTGATCGCCAGCGGCCGTTCATCGCGTCAGGTCGCGGCGATCGCGCAGCATCTGGCCGAACGGATCAAGAAAGAAACCGGCCGCTCCGCGCGGGTTGAGGGCCTGCCGGTCGCCGACTGGGTGTTGATCGATGCCGGCGACGTGATCGTCCATCTGTTCAAGCCGGAAGTGCGCAGCTTCTATAATTTGGAACGGATGTGGGGCTTCGTCGACGCGCCGGTCGCGGGCAACGCCTGAACTTTTAGGGAGTCTCCGTTCGTCCTGAGTAGCCGCTGAGCGAAATCGAAGCGGCATATCGAAGGATCACGCGGATACTTCGATACGGGGCTTCGCCCCTACTCAGCATGAACGGAGTAGGGTGTGCTCCTCCACATCATCGCGCGCGGCAAGATCGGGCGCTCGCCCGAAGCCGACCTGGTCGACCGCTATCTCAAGCGGCTGACCATGCCGCACAAGATCACCGAAATGCCGGACCGCGGCGGCAAGCTGCCCCAGCAAGCGCCCGGCACCGTCACGGTCATGCTCGATGAGAAGGGCAAGCAGCTCGGCTCCCTCGATTTCGCTCGCCGGATCGAGGGTTGGCGCGACGCAGGCACCCGCGAATGTCGGTTCCTGATCGGTGCGGCGGACGGGTTCGATGACGCGGACCGGGCGAATGCGGACCTGCTGATCGCCTTCGGCGCGATGACTTGGCCGCACATGATGGCCCGGGCGATGCTGGCCGAACAATTGTGGCGCGCCTGTTCCATCCTTGCCAACCACCCCTATCATCGCGAAGGATAACCGCGAGAGCCACGGATCGGGACCAGGGTGAAGCGCAATCTCCTCATCGCAAGCGGACTGGCCGGCCTGATGGCCCTGGCCGCCACGCGCCTGCCTGCCGCCAACGACAGCGCGATCATCCTGTCCGGCACCGCCGGCACGACGCTGGCGCAGGAACAGCAATCGCTCAAAAACGCCCGCCGCCAGTCGGACGAAGCGCGCGATCGCTCCGCCCGGCTGGAACAGCAGGCCAGCCTCGCCCGCGACGAAGCCGAACAGGCCCGCCGCCGCGCCGCCGCGCTCGCCGCCCGCATCCAGCAGGCCGAAGCCGATATTCAGGCCGCGCAGGCCCGCATCGCCATCATCAACCGGATGCAGCGCGCCCAGGCCAGCCGCCTCGCGGCCAAGCAGGAGCCGGTCGTCCGCCTCACCGCCGCGCTCCAGATGATGGCCCGCCGTCCGCTGGCGCTGGCGCTTGTCCAGCCCGGATCGGTGGGCGACGCGGTCCATATGCGCGCTGTGCTGGGCCAGGTGCTGCCAGTGATCGCGCAGCGCACGGCCGGCCTGCGGCTGGAACTGGACAAAAGCCGAGCCCTGCGCGCAACCGCAGGGCAGGCCGCCGACGCGCTGGGCCAGGCGCAGGCCGACCGCAAGGACCGCCAGACCGCCCTGGCCGCGCTGGAAGCGCAAAAGCGCCTCGCCGCCCGCGACTATCGCGCCAATGCCGGCATGGAAGGCGAACGTGCGCTGGCGCTGGGCGAGCGGGCGCGCGACATCGTCGATCTGATGGACCGGCTGGAAGATGCCGGCGACCTGCGCGATTCGCTGGCCGCGCTGTCCGGCCCGCTGCTCCGCCCCGCACGCCCCGACCAGGCCGGTGCCGCCGCACCCGAACGCACCGCCTCGGCCGGCGGCCCGCCCCCCTATCGCCTGCCGGTGATCGGCCAGTTGGTCACCGGCATGGGGGAGGTCAATGACGGCGGCGTGCGATCACGCGGCCTGACCCTGGTCACGCAACCCGGCGCACAAGCGATCGCGCCCACCGCCGGTCGTATCGCTTTCGCTGGCCCCTATCGCGACTATGGCCAGATCCTCATCATCGACCATGGCCAGGGCTGGACCACGCTCATCACCGGCCTGCACCGCGTCACGGCGCAGGTCGGCGATACGGTGCGTCAAGGTGATCCCGTCGGCATCACCGGCGCGGAACGCCCCAATGTCACGGTAGAACTGCGCCGCAACGGCCGCCCGGTTGATATCGTACCGTTGGTGGGGCTGGGTTGAGGCATTGATAGCAGCATCATTTGATGCTATTTATCATGCTTCAGGAGTATGCTTATGCGCACAACACTGGCCCTTGATGACGAATTGGTCGCCGAAGCTCAGGAACTGACCGGGCTGACTGAAAAATCCGCCCTGGTTAGGGAAGCGCTCAAAGCCTTGGTGCAGCGGGAGGCCGCCCGCCGCTTGGCATTGCTGGGCGGCTCCGAACCTGATTTCGAGCTGCCACCTCGAAGGCGTTCGATCCCTGCATGATATTGGCTGATAGTTCGATCTGGATGGATCATCTGCGTATGTCGAACCCCCTGTTGACGGCGGACTTGAACGCGGGGCGGATATTGGCGCATCCTTTTGTCATCGGCGAAATTGCTCTCGGCAGTCTGACAAACAGGAAGGGCGTTCTAGGGATGCTGCGGAAACTGCCCGAAGCCGTGCTGGCGAAAAATCGAGAGGTCGATGCCTTGATCGAACAGGTCCCGCTTTTCAATATCGGCATTGGTTATGTTGATACGCACCTTCTGTCATCTGTGCTACTGACCGCAGGTTCGTCCCTCTGGACGCACAATCGCAGATTGCACGACGCCGCCCTGCGGCTTGGCATCGCTTTCCAGTCCGATCGCCCCCATTAACCCGACGCTCATCGATGCTGCGGGACATTCCATCGAAGCGCGCTTTTGCGTCGGGACGCGAATCGGATTATAGTGCGACGCAGATGCCGGAATCAAGGACAGCCATGAAATCGACCTTCCTCCAGGGCGCCGTCGCGCTTGGGGCGCTTGCGCTCATTCCCGCCACCACCGCGGCGCTCGCCGATGGGGAGGCGTCGAGCTACAAGGCGCTCGATGAATTCATGGACGTGTTCCAGAAAGTCCGCAGCGATTATGTCGAAAAAGTCGATGATGAAAAGCTGATCAAGGGCGCGATCGACGGCATGCTCGCCAGCCTCGATCCCCATTCGAACTTCCTCGACGCGCGCGACTTCCAGAATCTGCGCACCCAGACGGAGGGCAGCTATGGCGGGCTCGGCCTCTCGGTCACGCAGGAGGATGGCGCGGTCAAGGTGATCGCACCGACGCAGGATACCCCGGCCTGGCGCGCCGGGATCAAGGCGGGCGACTATATCACCCATATCGACGGCCAGCTCATCTATGGCGGCACGCTGGACGAAGCGGTCGACAAGATGCGCGGCGCGCCGGGCACCGCGCTCAAGCTGACGATCGTGCGCGCGGGCCGCGACAAGCCGATCGACCTGACCCTGACGCGCGAGATCATTCAGCTCAAGCCCGTAAAATGGGAAGTGAAGAACAATATCGGCGTCATCAACATCGTCAGCTTCTCGGCCAATACCGGGGCGGACGTGCGGTCGGCGATCCGCAGTATCGACAAATCGCTGGGCCACAAGCCTACCGGCTATGTCCTCGACCTGCGCTCCAACCCCGGCGGCCTGCTGGACGAAGCGGTGACGGTCAGCGACGCCTTTCTGGAACGCGGCGAGATCGTGTCGCAACGCGGCCGGGCGAAGGGCGATGTCGAACGCTATTATGCCAAGCCGGGCGACGATGCGAAGGGCCTGCCGGTGATCGTGCTGGTCGATGCTGGTTCCGCCTCGGCCTCCGAAATCGTCGCCGGCGCATTGCAGGACCAGCATCGCGCGCTGGTGATGGGCGAACGCAGCTTTGGCAAGGGCTCAGTCCAGACCATGTTGCCGCTGTCGAACACGACCGCGCTCAAGCTGACGACGGCGCGCTATTACACGCCGTCGGGCCGCAGCGTGCAGGAAGGCGGCATCCAGCCCGACATCCGCGTGCCGCAACTGTCCGATCCCGATTATAAGAATCGCCCAAAATTCCGCGAAAGCGACCTGCGCCGTCATCTGATCAACGAGATCAAGACCGACGACAAGGCGCTGGAGGAGGACACGAAGGACGATCCGCGTTTCGCCCTGTCTGCCGAGGAACTGAAGAAGAAGGGCGTCGAGGACTTCCAGCTCGACTATGCGCTCAAGACGATCGCGCGCCTGGCCAGCACGCCCGGCGCGACCATCGCCCAGGCGCAGGTCGCGGCGCGCAAGCCGGGGGCGAAGTAACCGCTTCTAAACAGGGTGTTCCCGCGCAGGCGGGAACCCAGTCCCACCGTCTGATCTGGGTTCCCGCCTGCGCGGGAACACCCTGCGATACGTCCAGGCAATCAAGTTCAGCATGACGAAAGCAAGCCAAGGCTTTAAGCGGGCGTTATGAAGAGCATCCCGCTTGCCCGCGCTATCGCCCTGCTGACCCCGGTCCTGTTGTTGGGCGGGGCCTATGCGTCCCAATATATCGGCGGCCTGCACCCGTGCGAGATGTGCTGGTGGCAGCGTTACCCGCATATGGCCGCCATCCCGCTAGTGCTGCTCGCCTATGCGCTGCGCGGCCGCGCCTGCGTCAGCGCGCTGTTTGCGGGCCTGGCGGGCCTTGCCATCGGCATCAGCGGCCTGATCGGCCTGTTCCACGCCGGGGTCGAATATGGCTGGTGGGAAGGGCTGACCACCTGTTCCACCACCCCGGGCGGCGGCGGTGCCGACCTGCTCAACCAGATCTGGGCGACCCCGCTTATCCGCTGCGACGTTGCGCCCTGGGATCTGTTCGGCATTTCGCTCGCCGGCTATAACGGCCTCTTGTCCGGGGCCGCCGCGCTCGCCATCTTGGCTCTGTTGCTCAAAGCGAGGAAAGCATGACCGCGCCCCAGGATTTCCCCAGACCGGGCAAAAGCCTGTCCGATGCCGATCGCACCGCCATGGTGCGCGTCGACCAGGCTGGCGAATTTGGTGCGGTGCGCATCTATGCCGGCCAACTTGCGGTCATGGGCGATCGCCATCCCTATGCTCGCCTGATCGCCGGCATGGCCGCGCAGGAGGAACGGCATCGCGCCACCTTCGACGCGATGATCGCGCGGCGTGGCGTCCGCCCGACGGCGCTGGCGCCGATCTGGAGCGCGGCCGGTTTCGCCTTGGGCGCAGTCACCGCTGCGATGGGGCCGAAGGCGGCGATGGCCTGCACCGCGGCGATCGAAACCGAGATCGACCGTCATTATGCCGAACAACTGGCGCAATTGGGCGACAGCGATCCGGAACTCTCTACCGCCATCGCGGATTTCCAGGCGGAGGAGGTTGAGCATCGCGACGCCGCACTGGCGCATGGTGCCGAACAAGCCCCCGCCTACCCCCTGTTGTCGGGCGCCATCCGTTTGGGATGCCGAGCCGCCATCGCGCTTTCCAAGCGCTTCTGATAAGGACGGATATATGAGCAAGACCCCAATGATCGCAGCCTTCGCGCTGATGCTGGGCGCGGCCGTCCCCGCGCTGGCCCAACCGGCGACCGCACCGACCGCCGCCACCGATCCGACTTCGGAGAAGGTCAATATCGTTATCGTCTATGGCGAAGACGCCTGCCCGCAAAGCGCCGGCGACGACATCGTGGTCTGCGCGCGCAAGGGGGAAGAGGAACGCTATCGCATCCCCGAACCGCTGCGCGGCGATCCCAATATGCCCAGCAAGCAGGCGTGGGGCGAACGGGTCCGGTCGATGGAATATGTCGGTCGGCAAGGCACCGAAAGCTGCTCGCCCGTCGGCGGCGGCGGCGCGACCGGTTGTTTTGCGCAGCTGTCCCGCCTGGCCAAGGCGGAGCGGCAGGCGCTCGACAATGCCAGCTGGAAGGATCTGGTCGCGGCCGAACGCGCCAAGCGCCTGTCCACCATCGATGCCGACAGCGACGTGATCGAAGCGCGGGTGAAGGCGGAGGAAAAGGCGGCGCAGCAGCCCCAGCCGGCTCCCGCAGCGCCGCAACGCTGACGGATTCGGGGCGTTCATGACGTCCTGATCGATGAACCCGCCGGGCATTGGGCACGCCCGGCACCTAACAGGGGTGGTAAAGGATTTATCTTATGCGACCCCGCGTCGTGCTTCCCTTGATCGGCCTGATGCTGGTCCCCCTGCTTTCCTCTCCGGCGCTCGCGCAGGCGGAGCCACCGCCCGAACGGATCATCAACCTGCTGGTCTATGGCGATGATCCCTGTCCGCAAAGCCAGGGTGACGATATCGTCGTGTGCGCGCGAAAGCCGGAGGCCGAACGCTATCGCATCCCCAAGAAGCTGCGTGAAAAGCCCGCCGTGTCCGGCGGTCCGGGTTGGGGCAGCCAGGTGGCGACGATGGAGCAGACCCAGCGGCAGACGCTGCCCAACAGCTGCAACGCGATCGGCAGCAACGGCTTCACCGGTTGCACCGCGCAGATGCTGCAACAATGGTTCGCCGAACGGCGGATGCAGGAAAGCGCCGGCGAACCTTGACTATAAGGGCAGCGTTTTCCCGCGCAGGCGGGAATCTAGTTGCGGCCGCAGGACTAGGTTCGCGCCTGCGCGAGAAAACGCGGCTTGCCGGCCCGATTTATATCAGGGCCGCTGCCCCTCCAGTTCCGCCCCGCCATCCACGCTCGCCCGGAAATCCGGCTTGATCCTGATCCCCGCCGCCTGTTCATAGGCTTGGCCCACATCGAGCAGCCTTTGCTCGGCATAGGCCGCGCCGATGAAGCTCAACCCCACCGGCAGGCCGCGCACCAGCCCCATGGGCACGGTCAAATGCGGATAGCCCGCGATCGCTGCCGGGCTAGTGGAGCCGCTCGGCCCCTCATATTGATCGCCCCACACCGTATCGGACGGCCAGGCAGGCCCGTAGCTGATGGTCACCAGCAGGTCGACGCGATTGTCGGCCAGCATCGCGTCGATCCCCTCCGCCCCCGCCAGCCGCAGCGATTTCGCGCGCGCCGCCTTGTACGCGGGATCGTCCAGTCCTGCCTTCGCCTGCGACAGGGCGAATATCTCCTGCCCGAACAACGGCATTTCGGCCGCCTTGTGCGCGTCGTCGAAAGCTATGAGGTCGGCGAGCGTCCGGCTCTCCACCTGATCGGGCCGGGTGGAGGCCAGATAGGCGTTCACATCTGCCTTGAACTCATATTGCAGCACGTCGTAGCTGGCGGCGGACATGCCATCCATCGCCCGCTTCTTGACCTCTACCAGCGTCGCACCCAGCCCCTTGAGCAGCGCCAGCGCCGCTTCATAACGCGCCAGTAACTCCGGCTGCGCCCCGCCGCGCAGAACGCCGATCCGCATCTTGGCGATCGCGGTGGGATCGATCGCGGCGGCATAATCCTTCGCACGGGCCATGGCGTCGGCGGTCGCGGGATCGGCCGGATCGCTCGCGATCAGCGCCGACAGCAGGATGGCGACGTCGCGCACGCTGCGCGCCATCGGGCCGGCCGTATCCTGGCTATGGCTGATCGGCACGATATGGGTACGCGGGACCAGGCCGACCGTCGGCTTCAACCCCACCAGCCCCATCATGGAGGCTGGGCAGATGATCGACCCGTTGGTTTCGCTACCGATCGCGGCGGGTGCGAATCCGGCGGCCACCGCGGCGCCCGATCCGCTCGACGAACCGCAGGTGGTGCGATCGAGCGCATAGGGATTGCGGGTGAGGCCGCCAATCGCGCTCCAGCCGCTTATCGACCGTTCGGACCGGAAATTGGCCCATTCGGACAGGTTCGTCTTGCCCAATATAATCGCGCCCTTGGCCTTGAGCGCAGCGGCGACCGGCGAATCGCGGCCGGGATCGTTGCGGGCGAGCGCCAGTGACCCGGCGGTTGTCGGCATGCCCGCCGCCTCGACATTGTCCTTCAGCAGGATCGGCACGCCATGGAGCGGCCCGCGCAGCTTGCCCGCCCGGCGCTCGGCATCCAGCGCCCGCGCCTCCTGAACCGCATGGGGATTGAGGCTGATGATGCTGTTGAGCCGCGGCCCTTTGCGATCCATCGCGGCAATGCGCTTGAGATAAGCGCGCACCGCCTTCTGACTGGTCATGCGACCGCTCGCCAGATCGGCGGAAAGCGACGTAATGGTCGCCTGTTCGATCTGCGCCTGCGCGGGCGCTGCGGTCAGCGACAGGGCCAGGATCGGCAGCAGCGTCTTCATCGCGGATAGACCTCGTCCATATGGGCAAGGCTCTTGACGATCAGCGCCTCCAATACCGCCATGTCGACGCCGGACAGGCGTTTCACATAGAGGCAGCCTTTGCCACGTCGATGCTTGCCCAGGCTCGCAAAGTCATCCTCCTCCAGTCCGGCCAGATAGAAAACCAGCTCCGCCTTGCGCGGCGCAAAGCCGATCCGGCAGCTCTCGCCCTCCCGTCCGCTGTCATAGCGATAGTGATAGCGGCCAAAGCCGATGATGGTCGGTCCCCACATGCGGGCGGGTTCGCCCGAAAGCGCCGCCATCAGCGCGGCGATGCTGCGACCGTCCTCGCGCCGCTCCTCCGGTTCCACCGCCGCCAGAAACGCCTCTACGTCCGCCGCCGTTTCGACCGTCCTGTTCGCGTCCTTCGCCATGGCTTGCCTTCCCCCAGTCCCTCCCCTAAAGGTTAGCGCGTCATCTGGGGAGTAGCCAGCCGTTCCGCTTCAGGAACGGGCCATATGTCAACATATTTGGCCGAGAGGCCATGGCATATGGGACGCGGATATCCGCGTAAGGCGAGACCAATGGCATCGGCGCTTTTCTGTCCGGCCGGGCGGGAGGCGACGATGGCATTGCGTCTGCTCACTCCGCCCGGCCCCGGAAATTGTCGATGGAAGCCCTCCTTACCTCCGCGGCCCTCGTCGCGCTCGCCGAAATGGGCGACAAGACGCAGTTGCTCGCCATGCTGCTCGCCACCCGCTTCAGGAAGCCGGTCCCGATCATCCTGGGCATCTTCGCCGCCACGGTCGCCAATCATTTCCTGGCCGCGCTGGTCGGTCATTCGATCGCGGGCGTGCTGACCCAGACCTGGTTCCGCTATGCCGTCGCCGCCTCCTTCATCGCCATGGCCGCCTGGACCCTGATCCCCGACACGTTCGACGAGGATGCGCCGCTGAAGGCCCCGACCAAGGCGGGCGTGTTCGTGACCACGCTGGTCGCCTTCTTTCTGGTGGAGATGGGCGACAAGACGCAGGTGGCGACCGTGGCGCTGGGCGCGCGGTTCGACAGCCTGATCGCCGTCACCATGGGCACGACGCTGGGCATGATGGTCGCCAACGTCCCCGCCGTGCTGTTCGGCGAAGCACTGGCCAAGAAAGTCCCGATGCGCGCGCTACAGGTTGGCGCGGCCTTGCTGTTCCTGGGCCTTGGCCTGTGGATGCTGGCCGATCTTCAGGGCTGGTTCGGCTAAGAGTCCGTCATGAAATGCGCGGAAGAGCGCCTTTCGGTTGCTGCACCGGCCCTCAAACGAGGCACGTGACTCGTTTGAACCCCACCCGACCACCCATTCAGGATACACTCTGTGGGAGGTCGGGTGGGGGTGAGGGCCGGTGCGGATGCGCCAAAGGCGCATTTCGAGACAGGCTCTAAAGGCGGTTGTCAGCGCGCGGCGGCTGTTGCAAGGGGTTTGGCAGAGTCATTCTCCTGAAATTCTGCAATGGGACGCGCGTGATGAAGGACAGTCTGGTTACGGTGTTCGGCGGCGGCGGCTTTCTGGGCCGACAGGTCGCCCAGGCGCTGATGGCGCGTGGCGCGCGGGTGCGGATCGCGCAGCGCGACCTGGCCACCGCGATGAAGGTCAAAACGCTGGGCAATCTTGGCCAGACACAGTTCGTGGCGGCCGACATCCGCAAGCCCGACAGCGTCGCGCGCGCCATCCATGGCGCCGACGTCGTCATCAACCTGGTCGGCATATTGGCGGGCGATTTCGACGCCTTCCACCATGTCGGCGCGGCCAATGTGGCGAAAGCCGCCACGGCGGCAGGCGTGAAGGCGCTGGTCCATATCTCCGCGATCGGCGCGGACGCGGAAAGCCCGTCGGCCTATGGCCGGTCGAAGGCGGCGGGCGAAGCGGCGGTCAAGGCCGCCTTCCCCACCGCCACCATCATCCGTCCGTCGATCGTCTTCGGGCCGGAAGACCAGTTCCTCAACCGTTTCGCCGACCTCATCAGCCTGTTCCCGGTCGTCCCGGTGATCGCGCCTGCGACCAAATTCCAGCCGGTCTATGTCGGCGATGTGGCCGACGCGATCACCCATGCCGCCGCGCAGCCGGGCCTTTACGGTGGCAAGACCTATGAAGTCGCCGGGCCGCAGGTGATGAGCATGAAAGAGATCAACGCCTGGATCGCCAAGGCGATCGGCCGCGACAAGCCCTTGATCGACGTCCCACATGGCATGGCGTCGCTGCTGGCGATGCTGCCGGGCGGACCGATCAGCCGCGACCAGCTTGCCATGCTGGGTCGCGACAATGTCGCAGCGCCCGGCTCGGAAGGGCTGGAAGCGCTGGGCGTCGCGCCGACGCCACTGGGCGCGGTCGCCGACAAGTGGATGGTGCGCTATCGCAAGCATGGCCGTTTCGCCGGCCGGGCGCGCGTCTGACGCAAGCTCGTGCTCCCGCGCAGGCGGGAGTCCAGTCCCACCGTTCGAACCGGGCTGAAACGAGGTGCGTGCTCTCGCTTCATCGCCTTCGCGAGAGCACGCTGCGCCAAAGGTTAGCCCATGGACCTGCATTACCTCACCGTCATCCTGCTGGGCATCGTGGAGGGACTGACCGAGTTCCTGCCGGTATCCTCGACCGGCCACCTCATCCTGGCGAGCGAATTGCTGGGCTACGATTCTGCCACCTGGGCGATGTTCAACGTGGTGATTCAGCTGGGGGCGATCCTGGCGGTGGTGGTACTTTACTGGCGCACCTTCTGGGCGGTGGGCATGGGGCTGCTGCGGCGCGAGCCGGTAAGTTGGCGGTTCCTGCGCAACCTCCTGCTCGCCTTCATGCCCGCCGCCATCGTCGGCCTGGCGCTGCACGACTATGTCGAGATGCTACTGGGCGCGCCAAAGGTCGTCGCCTGGGCGCTGATCGTGGGCGGCGTGGCGATCTTGGCTGTCGAACGCATGGTGAAGGAACAGCGGTTCCACGGCATCGCCGACATTCCCGCGATCCGCGCGCTGGGCGTGGGCCTGATCCAGTGCATTTCGATGATTCCCGGCGTCAGCCGGTCGGGCGCGACGATCATGGGCGCGCTGACCCTGGGCGTCGAACGGCGCACCGCGGCGGAGTTCAGCTTCTTCCTCGCCATCCCGACCATGTTGGGCGCCACCACATTGGAGCTACTCAAAAAGGGCGATCAGATCACCAGCGCGGCGGTGGGCTGGGACAGTATCGCGCTGGGCTTCATCGTCGCCTTCTTCGTCGCGCTACTGGTCATCAAATGGTTTGTCGGGCTTGTGTCCAAACATGGCTTCACCCCCTTTGCCTGGTATCGAATCGTTGCGGGCTGCGCCGCACTCATTTGGCTCGGTATGAGGTAGGTCCGAAACGGTACTTATATCAGTCCAGTTTTTGCGATTTGTTCGCAACTAGACGATAAAATGGCGTTTATTTGGTAAGTTATACTGACCTAAATGCCAGAATCCACGTGACTGCGTGGGTTTTTCTGCTATGCGCGCTACTGAAACAGATTCAGGGGCGATCCATGGCTGACAATCCGATGCTGAAATTTGTGGGTAAGGCGCAATCCTATCCGGAAAAGCGCGCGGCGGATGACCGCGCCGACGATTTCCTCGAAATCAGCCGCAGCTTCATCCTGGACAAGGCGGAGGAACAGGCGTCGCGTTGCTCGCAATGCGGTGTGCCCTATTGTTCGACCCATTGCCCGCTGCACAATCATATTCCCGACTGGCTGCGTCTGACGGCCGAGGGCCGCTTGCGCGAAGCCTATGAGCTGTCGAACCTGACCAGCACCATGCCCGAAATCTGCGGCCGCATCTGCCCGCAGGATCGCCTGTGCGAGGGCAATTGCGTCATCGAATTTTCCGGCCATGGCGCCGTCACCATCGGCTCGGTTGAAAAATACATCACCGATACCGCGTGGAAGGAGGGCTGGGTCGAAGCGCTGGTTCCCGGCGCGCCCAACGGCCAGTCGGTCGGCGTCATCGGCGCGGGTCCGGCGGGGCTTACGACGGCGGAATATCTGCGCGTCGCGGGCTATGAGGTCCATGTCTACGACCGGCACGACCGCGCCGGCGGCCTGCTGACCTATGGCATCCCCGGCTTCAAGCTGGAGAAAGACATTGTCATGCGCCGGGTCCAGCGCCTCAAGGATGGCGGCATCGTCTTCCACGAGAATTTCGAGATCGGCCGCGATGCGACGCTGGAAGGCCTGCGCGCCAAGCATGACGCGATCCTGATCGCGACCGGCGTCTACAAGCCGCGCGACATCAAGGCGCCGGGCGTCGGCGCCGCGGGCGTGGTCAAGGCGCTTGATTACCTCACCGCCTCCAACAAGGCGGGCTTCGGCGACGCGGTGCCGGAACATGACGACGGGTCGCTGCTGGCGACGGGCAAGAATGTCGTCGTCATCGGCGGCGGCGACACCGCGATGGACTGCGTCCGCACCGCCATCCGCCAGGGTGCCAAGTCGGTGAAGTGCCTCTATCGTCGCGACCGGGAAAATATGCCCGGATCGCAGCGCGAAGTCGCCAATGCCGAGGAAGAGGGCGTCGAATTCGTCTGGCTGACCGCCCCGATCGCGTTTGAAGGCACGGAGCACGTCACCGGCGTCAAGGTCACCAAGATGCGCCTGGGCCAGCCCGACGCCTCCGGCCGCCGCGCACCCGAAGCCGATCCGGGCAGCGAACATACGCTGGAGGCGGACCTCGTCATCAAGGCGCTGGGCTATGACCCCGAAGACCTGCCCAAATTGTTCGGCAGCGAAGACCTGTCCGTCACCCGTTGGGGCACGCTGCGCGTCGATCACAAGACGATGATGACCAGCGTGGACGGCGTGTTTGCGGCCGGCGACATCGTGCGCGGCGCAAGCCTGGTCGTCTGGGCGATCCGCGACGGCCGCGACGTGACCGACCATATGCACCGCTATCTGAAGGCCAAGGCGAAGGCGCGACAGTCCGTCGCAGCCTGATCGCCCCGCCTTTTTGAATATCGTCATCGGAAGGATATCCCGATCATGACTGAGCAGACACAGTTCACCGCCAGCCCCGAAGAACGCGCACGGATCGCGGCCGAGGGCATGTATCATCCCGACATGGAAGGCGACGCCTGTGGCGTGGGGCTGGTCGCCGCGACCGACGGCCGGCCCAGCCGCCGCGTCGTCGCCAGCGCGATCGATGCGCTCAAGGCCGTATGGCACCGCGGCGCAGTCGATGCCGATGGCAAGACCGGCGATGGCGCTGGCATCCATGTCGACCTGCCGGTGCGATTCTTCGACGATGCGATTGCGGATTCCGGCCACAAGCCGCTGCCCAATCGCCTTGCCGTCGGCATGATCTTCCTGCCGCGCACGGACCTGTCCGCCCAGGAAACCTGCCGCACCATCGTAGAAGCCGAGATCATCGAGGCCGGCTACACCATCTATGGCTGGCGACAAGTGCCGGTGGACGTATCCGTCATCGGCGAAAAGGCGCAGCGCACGCGCCCCGAAATCGAGCAGATCATGATCGCCGGCCCGATGCCGGAAGAACGCGATCAGGCCGAGTTCGAGAAGGATCTTTACCTGATCCGCCGCCGGATCGAAAAGCAGGTGATCGCCGCGCAGATTCAGGATTTCTACGTCTGCTCGCTGTCCTGCCGCTCTATCATCTACAAGGGGCTGTTCCTCGCCGAATCGCTGTCGGTCTTCTTCCCCGATTTGCAGGACGAGCGGTTCGAAAGCCGCGTTGCCATCTTCCACCAGCGCTATTCGACCAACACCTTCCCGCAATGGTGGCTGGCCCAGCCGTTCCGCACCCTCGCCCATAATGGCGAAATCAACACGATTCGCGGTAACAAGAACTGGATGAAGAGCCACGAGATCAAGATGGCGAGCCTCGCCTTCGGCGAGCAGTCGGAGGATATCAAGCCCGTCATCCCGGCCGGCGCGTCCGATACCGCCGCACTCGACGCCGTGTTCGAAGCGATCTGCCGCTCGGGCCGCGACGCGCCAACGGCCAAGCTGATGCTGGTGCCCGAAGCATGGCAGGCGCAGAGCGCCGACCTGCCCAAGCCCCATGCCGACATGTACGACTATCTCGCCTCCGTCATGGAGCCTTGGGACGGCCCGGCTGCGCTCGCCATGACTGACGGCCGCTGGGTCGTGGCTGGCGTCGACCGCAACGCGCTGCGCCCGCTGCGCTACACGCTGACCGGCGACAATCTGCTGATCGTGGGGTCCGAAACCGGCATGGTCGTCGTGCCCGAAACCACCATCGTCAAAAAGGGCCGCATGGGTCCGGGCCAGATGATCGCCGTCGACCTGCTCGAAGGCGAAATCTATGACGACCGCGCGATCAAGGATCGGATCGCGGGCGAACGCCCCTATGGCGAACTGATCAAGGATTTCCTGACTGTCGCGGACCTCGCCGAAGCGCCGACCGCGCTGCCGGGCTGGGACAAGGCCGAACTGACCCGCCGCCAGGTCGCCGCCAACCTGACGCTGGAGGATCTGGAACTGATCCTCTCGCCGATGGTGGAGGACGCCAAGGAAGCGATCGGGTCGATGGGCGACGACACGCCGCTGGCCGTCATCTCGGACAAGCCGCGCACGATCAGCCATTTCTTCCGCCAGAATTTCAGCCAGGTCACCAACCCGCCGATCGACCCTTTGCGCGAACGGCATGTGATGAGCCTGAAGACGCGCTTCTCCAACCTCCACAACATATTGGAGGAAGGCGCGCAGAACAGCCATGTGCTGGTGCTGGAATCGCCGGTCGTGACCAGCGCGGAATGGGCGCGGCTCAAGGCCTATTTCGGCCCGTCCGTGGCCGAGATCGACTGCACCTTCCCCGCGAGCGGCGGGCAGGAGCAGTTGCGCGCTGCCATTTCCCGCATCCGTGAGGAGGCCGAACAGGCGGTGCGCGAAGGCCGCACCGAAATCTTCCTGACCGATGAGGGCGTCAGCGCGACACGCGCCGCGATCGCGGGCGTATTGGCGGCCGCCGCTGTGCACACGCATCTGGTGCGCAAGGGGCTGCGCTCCTACGCATCGATCAACGTCCGGTCCTCCGAAGCGCTCGACACCCATTATTTCGCGGTGCTGATCGGCGTCGGCGCGACCACGGTGAACGCCTATCTGGCCGAAGCCAGCATCGCCGACCGACATGCCCGCGGCCTGTTCGGCGACTTGTCGCTCGACGCCTGTTTCGAACGCTATCGCGTCGCGATCAACGAAGGCCTGCTTAAGATCATGTCCAAAATGGGCATCGCGGTCATCAGCAGCTATCGCGGCGGCTATAATTTCGAAGCGGTCGGCCTGTCCCGCGCGCTGGTGAACGATCTCTTCCCCGGCATGCCCGCGAAGATTTCGGGCGAAGGCTACGCCTCGCTGCACTACAGCGCGATGCTGCGCCATGAACAGGCGTTCGACGCGGCGGTGGTGCGCCTGCCGATCGGCGGCTTTTACCGCCAGCGCCAGGGTGGTGAGAGCCACGCCTATTCCGCCCAACTGATGCACCTGTTGCAGACCGCGGTCGCGACCGACAGCTATTCGACCTATCTGCAATTTTCGCGCGGCGTGCGTGATTTGCCACCGGTTTACCTCCGCGACCTGATGGAGTTCAATTTCGCCCGCGAAGCCGTGCCGATCGACGAGGTGGAAGCCACCACCGAAATCCGCAAGCGCTTCGTGACGCCGGGCATGTCGCTGGGTGCGCTCAGTCCCGAAGCGCATGAGACGCTGGCGATCGCGATGAACCGCATCGGCGCGAAGGCGGTGTCGGGCGAAGGCGGCGAGGACGCGAACCGCTTCAAGCCCTATGAGAATGGCGACAACGCCAACTCGGTCATCAAGCAGATCGCGTCCGGCCGCTTCGGCGTCCATGCCGAATATCTCGCCTCGGCCGAAGAGATCGAGATCAAGGTCGCGCAGGGCGCAAAGCCCGGCGAAGGGGGCCAACTGCCCGGCTTCAAGGTGACCGAATTTATCGCCAAGCTGCGCCACTCGACGCCCGGCGTGACGCTCATCTCGCCCCCGCCGCATCACGACATCTATTCGATCGAGGATCTGGCGCAGCTCATCTACGACTGCAAGATGATCAACCCGCGCGCCCGCGTCTGCGTGAAGCTGGTCAGCCAGGCGGGCATCGGCACGGTGGCGGCGGGCGTGGCGAAGGCCCATGCCGACGTCATCCTGATCGCCGGCCATGTCGGCGGCACCGGCGCATCGCCCCAGACCAGCATCAAATATGCCGGAACCCCTTGGGAAATGGGCCTATCCGAAGCCAACCAGGTGCTGACGCTTAATGGCTTGCGCCATCGGGTGAAGCTGCGCACCGACGGCGGCCTCAAGACCGGGCGCGACATCGTCATCGCCGCGATCCTGGGCGCGGAGGAATATGGCATCGGCACGCTCAGCCTCGTCGCCATGGGCTGCATCATGGTGCGTCAGTGCCACAGCAACACCTGCCCCGTGGGCGTGTGCGTGCAGGATGAGGCCCTGCGCCAGAAGTTCACCGGCACGCCGGAGAAGGTCATCAACCTGATGACCTTCATCGCCGAGGAAGTGCGTGAAGTCCTCGCGCGCCTGGGCTTCCGCAGCCTGGACGAGGTGATCGGGCGCACCGAGCTACTTAAGCAGGTCAATCGCGGGGCCGAACATCTCGATGATCTCGACCTCAACCCGATCCTGGCCAAGGTGGATGCGCCCGACGACCAGCGCCGCTTTTCGCTGACGCAATGGCGCAACGAAGTGCCCGACAGCCTGGACGCGCAGATGATGCGCGACGCCAAGGCCGTGTTCGAACGGGGCGAGAAGATGCAGCTGACCTATACGGTGCGCAACACCCACCGCGCGGTCGGCACCCGGCTGTCGTCCGCCGTAACCGACCGGTTCGGTATGTCGACGCTCGCGGACGGCCATCTGACCGTGCGCCTGCGCGGGTCGGCCGGCCAGTCGCTCGGTGCCTTCCTGTGCAAGGGCATCACGCTGGAGGTCTTCGGCGACGCCAACGATTATGTCGGCAAGGGTCTGTCAGGCGGCATCATCAAGGTGCGCACGACCGTATCCAGCCCGCTGTCGTCGAAGGACAACACGATCATCGGCAACACTGTCCTCTACGGCGCGACCAGCGGCAAGCTGTTTGCGGCAGGCCAGGCCGGTGAGCGCTTTGCGGTCCGCAATTCGGGCGCGCAGGTGGTCGTGGAGGGCTGCGGTGCCAATGGCTGCGAATATATGACCGGCGGAACCGCGGTCATCCTGGGCAAGACCGGCGCCAATTTCGGCGCGGGCATGACCGGCGGCATGGCCTTTATTTTGGACGAGGATGGAAGCTTCCCCGCGCAGGCGAACCCCGAAGGCATCGTCTGGCAGCGGCTGGACAGCGCCCATTGGGAGGCGCAGGTCAAGGCGCTGATCGCCGAACATGCGGTGGCGACGGACAGCAAATGGTCCAACACCATCCTAGACGACTGGGATCGCTGGCGCCGCTATATCTGGCAGGTGTGTCCGAAGGAAATGCTGGGCCGCCTCGCCCATCCGCTGAGCGATAGCGCGGTGGAAACGGTCGCGGCCGAATAAAGCGATTTAAGGTTGCATGTCTGCCGTCGTCGCCACCAGCGTCGGCGGCGGAACTGCGTCTGGCTCGGTGCGCGTCAAGATCACGGGCGGCGGCGAGTCGTCGGCGACGAATCGCGTGGCATGCAGCGGCACGATACGGACCGGCGCAGGCGCGGCGGCGGGCATGATGTCTTCGGGCGGCTGTTCCGCCTCATAATCCTGAATCACCGGATCGCTACTCCCGTGGGTCATGGCGTCCAAGTCCACCCCCGCCATGTCCGCCTGCCAGCGCCGCTCGGCCAGTGTAGGGCCGCAACCGGTGCAATGGATCGCCCCCGGCCCCTTCTGCATTGCAAGGGACGTATCGGTCGCCGCCTGATCGGCGATCACCGTCTCCACATATTCGCTGGCGTTGCGCGCCGGACCCTGCGGGCTGGTGACATAGCCGCCCAGGCCCAGCCCCATCATGGCCGCCACGCCCAGGGTCGCGCCAGTACCCATCCAGAAATGCGCCGTCATCATGTGGTGTCTCCCACGGCGGCCGCCCCCTCGCAGGGCAACAGCATCACCTTCTCCGATCAATCATAACGCGGATGCCGATCACTTGTTGCATGGTGTAAAAGCCTTTGCTAAGGGCCGCCTCCTACCAAGGCACCGGCCCCGCCGGTTTCCCTGTTGATGTGCGGCCATGGCGGAATTGGTAGACGCGCAACGTTGAGGTCGTTGTGGGCGAAAGCCCGTGGAAGTTCGAGTCTTCTTGGCCGCACCATCACTATCCCGCGCCATCGCCATCAGGGCGAGAGGCCGGGAAAGCTGGCTGAAACAGGTCAGAAACTTCACTCCCCAACATATTGGCTGTTGCATTGCAACAAGCGGTGGCGTTTGATCCGGCCATGCTCAAGGCCGCCCTCCACCACCTCACCGCCTATCGTTACAACCGCCCGATCCGGCTCGGTCCGCAGGTCATCCGCCTGCGCCCCGCGCCGCATAGTCGGACCAAGGTGCCCAATTATGCGCTAAAGATCGAGCCGGCGAACCATTTCCTGAACTGGCAGCAGGACCCGCACGGCAATTGGCTGGCGCGCGTGGTGTTCCCCGACCCGGTCGATCATTTCCGCATCCAGGTCGATCTCCTTGCCGATCTCGACATCATCAATCCGTTCGACTTCTTCGTGGAGCCTTATGCGGAAAATTACCCCTTCGCCTATGACGACCAGCTAAAGACCGACCTCGCCGCCTATTTCGATATCGAGGATCAGGGGCCAAGGTTCGAGGCGATGGTCGCCCAATATGATGGCTATCAAAGCCGCACGGTCGATTTCCTGGTCGAGGTGAACCGCCGCCTGCAACAACAGGTCGGCTATGTCATCCGCATGGAGGCGGGCGTGCAGACGCCCGAAGAGACGCTGGACGTCGGCACCGGCTCCTGCCGGGATTCGGCCTGGCTGCTGGTGCAACTGCTGCGCCGGCTGGGCTTCGCCGCGCGCTTCGTGTCGGGCTATTCGATCCAGCTGGTCGCCGATGTCGAACCGATCGAAGGGCCAAAGGGCGTCACCCAGGACGTGGTCGATCTCCACGCCTGGGCGGAGGCCTATGTGCCCGGCGCGGGCTGGGTCGCGCTCGACGCCACCAGCGGCATGTTCGCGGGCGAAGGGCATATCCCGCTCTGCGCCACGCCGCACTACAAGTCCGCCGCACCGATCAGCGGCATGGCCGAACCCGCCGAAGTCGATTTCGAATTTGCCATGACCGTCAGTCGCATCGCCGAAGCGGTGCGCATCACCAAGCCTTTCACCGACAGCCGCTGGGACGCGGTGATGGCGCTGGGGGCAAAGGTGGACGCAGACCTCATCGCCCAGGACGTGCGCCTGACCACCGGCGGCGAACCGACATTCGTGGTGGAAGACGGCGGCGATGAAGGCGAATGGAATGGCGACGCGGTCGGCCCGACCAAGGCCGCCTATGCCGACCGGCTGATCCGCAAGCTGCGCGCAGAATTTGCCCCCGGCGGCCTGCTTCACCATGGTCAAGGCAAATGGTATCCGGGCGAAAGCCTGCCGCGCTGGGCCTATGCGGTCTATTGGCGCAAGGACGGCACGCCAATCTGGCGCGACGACAGCCTGATCGCGCCCGATAACGCCCCCGAAGGGGCAGCGCAGGTCACGGCCGCGGACGCAAAGGCCTTCCTTGCCCATATGGCGACCAACATGGGCTTCACCGAAGACTATACCCATGCGGTCTATGAAGATCCGGCGGTGTGGGCGGTGAAGGAAGCGGACCTGCCGCTCAACGCCAGCCCCGAAGATCCCAAGATCAGCGATCCCGAAGCGCGCGCGCGGATGGTCAAGACGTTCGAACGCGGCCTCGACCAGCCGGTAGGCTATGTCCTGCCGGTGCAGCGTTGGCAGAGCCAGGTCGCGACCCCGCGCTGGCAGAGCGAAATCTGGCAGTTGCGCCGCGGCAAGCTGTTCGCGGTGCCGGGCGATTCGGCGCTGGGCTATCGCCTGCCGCTCGGCTCGCTACCCTATGTGCCGCCGTCCGACTATCCCTATATCCACCCCCGCGACACCAGCGAGCCGCGCGAGCCCCTGCCCGATTTCCGCGCTCAGGTGCCGCAACAGGCCAGCGTCGAGGACGTCCGCGCCCAGCAGGCCCAGCGCGTCGCCGGCCCGGACGGCGGCGTCGCCGCGCAGGACCGGGTCGAGCAGGTCTTCATCGAAGGCGCGGTCCGCACCGCCGTTACTGTCGAGCCGCGCGGCCATTACCTCTCGGTCTTCCTGCCCCCGGTGCAGGCACTGGAAGATTATCTGGAATTGATCGCAGAGGTGGAGGCGACCGCCGAAGCGCTGCGCATCCCCGTGCGGATCGAGGGCTATGCCCCCCCGCCAGACCCGCGCATCGACGTATTGAAGGCCACGCCCGATCCCGGCGTGATCGAAGTCAACGTCCAGCCCGCGTCCAGCTGGGACGAAACGGTGGCGATCACCGAACGCGTCTATGCGCTGGCCCGCGAATGTGATCTGACCGCCGACAAGTTCATGGTGGACGGCCGATCGGTCGGCACCGGCGGCGGCAACCATATCGTGCTGGGCGGCGCGACCCTGACCGATTCGCCCTTTATCCGCCGCCCGGACCTGCTGAAAAGCTTCGTCCTCTACTGGCAGCGGCATCCAGCGCTCTCCTACCTCTTTTCGGGCCTCTGCATCGGCCCGACGAGCCAGGCGCCGCGCATCGACGAAGCGCGGCATGACGGCCTGTACGAGTTGGAGATCGCGCTGGCGCAGGTGCCCAACCCGTTTGCGGGCGAGGGCGCAGCGCCGCCCCCCTGGCTCGTCGATCGCCTGTTCCGCAACCTGCTGGTCGACGTCACCGGCAACACCCACCGCACCGAAATCTGCATCGACAAGATGTTCTCGCCAGACGGCCCGACCGGTCGTCTTGGCCTGCTGGAGTTTCGCGGGTTCGAAATGCCCCCCGAAGCGCGGATGAGCCTGGCCCAGCAATTGCTGATCCGCGCGCTCGCCGCCTGGTTCTGGCGTCAGCCGCAACAGGGTAGCCTCATTCGCTGGGGCACGACGTTGCACGACCGCTTCATGCTGCCCCATTTCGTCTGGGCCGATTTTCTGGAAGTCCTGTCGGACCTGCGCGGCGCGGGCTATGATTTCGACCCCAATTGGTTCGAAGCGCAGCGCCAGTTCCGCTTTCCGATCCATGGCGCGGTCGATGCGGGCGGCGTGGGCCTTGAAATCACCCATGCGCTCGAACCCTGGAACGTGCTGGGCGAAACCGGCGCGATCGGCGGCACAGTGCGCTATGTCGATTCATCGACCGAACGGTTGCAGGTCCGCGCCACCGGCCTCGTCGCCGGGCGGCATATCGTAACCTGCAACGGCCGCCGGGTGCCAATGACGGCAACGTCCGTGCCCGGCGAGGGCGTGGGTGGCGTGCGCTACAAGGCGTGGACGCCCGCCAATTGCCTCCACCCCAATCTGCCCGCCAACGCGCCATTGACCTTCGATGTGCTCGACAGCTGGAGCGGCCGGTCGCTGGGCGGCTGCGTCTATCATGTCGCGCATCCGGGCGGGCGCAATTACGACACGCTGCCGGTCAATGGCTATGAGGCCGAAGCCCGGCGCAAGGCGCGCTTCCAAGATTATGGCCATACCCCCGGCCAGATCGACATGCCCGCCGCCGAGCCAGCGAACGAATTCCCCATGACCCTCGACCTGCGCTTCAAACATAGCGGACTGTGATGGCTGCCGACGCCCTTGCGCCGCGCGCAAGCGGTGAAGCCTGGGCGGACGCCTATCTCGCCACTGCACCCGCGGGCGACCTGTTCGCCGGCGCGTCCCCCGCCATGGCGATGCGCTGGCGCGACATGCTGGGGCGACTGTCGACCCAGGCGCAGGGCGATCCCGCGACGCTGGCCGACCATGTATCGCGGCAGGCGATCGATCTGGGCATGGCGTTCCGCCTGACCGGCGACGAGCATGAACGCTCCTGGCCGCTCGGCCCGGTGCCGCTGCTGATCGATGCAGGCGAATGGGCGCAGATCGAACGCGGGCTGGTGCAGCGCGCCAACCTGCTCGAACGGGTCATCGGCGACATCTATTCCACCCAGTCGCTGGTTCGCGACGGCAAGCTGCCCGCCAGCATCGTCACCGGCAGCCCGCATTATTGGCGGGTCATGACCGGCACGCCGCCGCCGCGCGGCCATCATCTCCATTTCTACGCCGCCGATATCGGGCGCGGTCCAACCGGCGAATGGCGTGTGCTGGCTGATCGGGTGCGGACCCCCGTCGGCGTCGGTTATGCGCTGGAAAACCGCCTCGCTTTGTCCCGCGCCACCGGCGATCTGCTGGGCGCGATGAACACGCGGCGGCTCGCCCCCTTTTTCGACGAACTGCGCCGCGGCCTCGCCGCCGATTGCGAGCGCACCGATCCGCGCATCGGCCTGCTGACCCCCGGCCGCTTCAACCAGAGCTATGCCGAACAGGCGCATCTCGCCCGTTATCTGGGCCTGTTGCTGGTGGAAGGCGACGACCTGATCGTGTCGGACGGGCGGCTGTTCGTGCGCACGATCCAAGGGCTGAAACGCATCGATGGCCTATGGCGCTGGATGGACAGCCGCTTCCTTGACCCGCTCGCCTTCGACGGCCGCTCGCATATCGGCGTGCCCGACCTCTATAATGCCTGCGCCCGCGGCGGGCTGATGGTCAGCAACTGGCCCGGTGCGGGCGTCATCGAATCGCGCGCCTTCGCCGCCTTCCTGCCGCAACTGGCGCGCGAACTGCTGGGCGCGGAACTGTTGTTGCCCAATATCGCGACCTGGTGGTGCGGCCAAGGCCCTGAGCGCGACCATGTGCGCGCACGGCTCGACAATCTGGTCGTCGGCTCCGCCTTCGATCAGGATGTCGCGGGCCTGCCCGACGCCCATTTCACGCCCGGATCGGCGCTGGACGGCACGCAGCGCACGACCCTGCTCGACGCAATGGTCCGGCGGCCGATGGACTATGTCGGGCAGGAAGTCGTCAAACTGTCGACCACGCCCGCGATCATTGACGGGCAATTGACCCCCCTGCCCTTCACCCTGCGCATCTTCGTGGCGCGCGACGCCACCGGCCAGTGGCGGGTGATGCCCGGCGGCTTTGCCCGGCTCGCGGCGCATGGCGACATTCGCGCCGCGCTGATGGGCCGGGGCGACATGTCCGCCGACATGTGCGTAATCGACAGCAAGCCGGTGCCGCCCGACAGCCTGCTGGGCGTCGGCGCGCCCGCCATCCGCCGCATCGGCGGGATGCTGCCGGCCAAGGCGGCCGACAATCTCTTCTGGCTCGGCCGCTATATCGAACGGACCGAAATGACGCTGCGCTTGGTCCGTGCGATCGTCGGCGGATCGATCGAGGCTGATCTGGGTCCGTCGCTCGCATCGCCCACGATGGCGCGGCTGGTCGATCAGTTGGCGCTATGGGGCGCGATCAGCGGACGCAATGGCGCGATCGGCCCGCTCTGCGCCACGGCGCTTGGCGACGCCCGCCGGTCGGGCAGCGTGCGCGCATTGATGGCCGTGGTCGCCAATATCGGCGAAGGGCTGCGCGACCGGCTCGCCAGCGATTTCTGGCGGCTGGTCCGCCTGCCCCTGCCCGCTTTCGATGGCCAGGTCACCGAAACCCTGCTCGACGCTTCTTCCCGCATGATCGAACGGATTTCCGCGCTGTCGGGCCTGGCCGCGGAAAATATGGGCCGCACCGAAGGCTGGCGCTTTCACGATATGGGCCGGCGGATGGAACGGGCGATCAACGGCTGCCGCCTGCTGACGACGTTCGGCAACGACCAGGCGTCGGCCGACGACCTGACCGTGCTGCTGGACCTGCAAGACAGCCAGATCAGCTATCGCACCCGCTACCTGACCGGCCCGGCGCTGCCCCCGGTGCGCGATCTCGTCGCACTGGAGCCGCATAATCCGCGCGCCATCGCCTATCAGGCAGCGCGCCTTGCGGACCATGTCGCCGCCCTGCCCACGCTGCGCGCGGACGGCATGCCCGAAGAACCGCGCCGTCTGGCCGATGCGCTGGTTGCCCGGCTCGCCCCGCTGACCGGCGACATGCTGACGATGGACGACATCTACGATATCGAAACCCGCCTGCTCCGCCTGTCCGATGCGATCGGCCAGCGCTACTTCCTGCAACTGCGCAAGACGCAGACCCCGGACCTGCTGTCATGATCTACCATGTCCGCCACCAGACCATTGTCCGCTACGCCAGCCCCGTGCGCCTCGCCCGCTTCAACCTGCGGCTGCGCCCCGCGCCCTGGACCGGCCAATGGACGTCCGACTATGCGCTGACGGTCGATCCCTTGCCCTCCGCCATCGAATCGCGCCCCGGCGCCTGGCCGGTCAACGTCGCCCGGCTGGTGATCGAAAACCCGATCCGCCAACTGACGATTGAAGCCCGCTTCCGCGCCGGGGTCGATAATGGTCCACAAATCGTCCCGCAGCCCGACGACCCCACCATCGCCGCGGTCGCACAAGCCGCCCTGCTGGATCGCGACATGGGGCCGTCCGCCCCCGCCCATTATCTCTACGCCTCGCCCCGCGCGCCGCTGCTGGCTCCAATCGGCGACTGGGTGGGCGCTATGCTCGCCCCGGACCGGCCGATCGTCGCCGCCGCGCTCGACCTGACCCGGCGCATCCAGGCCGAGTTTGCCTATGAACCCGGCGCGACAGACGCCTCCACCCCGGTCGCCGATGCCTTCGCCGCGCGCCATGGCGTGTGCCAGGATTTCGCCCATGTCATGGTCGTCGCGCTGCGCCTAGCCGGCCTGCCCGCCGCCTATGTCAGCGGCTATCTGCGCACCCTGCCGCCGCCGGGCAGGCCCCGGCTGATCGGTGCCGACGCGATGCACGCCTGGGTCATGCTATGGTGCGGCCCGACGCGCGGCTGGATCGGTTTCGACCCCACCAATGGCGTCATCACCCATGACGGGCATCTCTTCGTCGCCATGGGCCGCGACTATGCCGACGTCGCGCCGATGGACGGGCTATTCGTCGGCGGCGCGGGCCAGAGCCTACGCGTCATGGTCGATGTCGCGCCGGAAGAAGAAGTAGCGCTTAGCTGAACAACAGCGGCATCCCCGTCCTCGGCCGGATCGTCAGGCGGCTGATCGGTTCGGGCTTGAACCCGGCAGGCACGGTCAGCCGATAACGGCGCACGACGCTGGCGATCACCGTCATCACCTCCTGCTGGGCGAAGCCCGCACCGACGCACACGCGCGGGCCGCGGCCGAACGGAAACCAGGCCTGCTTCGCCATCTCCGCATTGGCCGGATCGTCGAACCGATCGGGGTCGAAGGCGTGCGGACAGGCCCAATTATCCTTGTTGCGCTGGGTCAGCCAGGGCGCGACCACCAGCATCGACCCCGTCTCCAGATGCTTGTCGCGCATGTCCATGGGGCAGGTGACTTCGCGCGGCAGAAACGACACCGGCGGATAGAGGCGCAGCGTTTCCTTGAAGATATTGCGCAGCTGCCCCATGTCCTTGAGCATCGCCGCGGTCAGCGGCGCGTCGCCTGCGACGCCAGCAATCTCCGCTCGGACCCGGTCCTGAATATGCGCACATTCGGCCAGCATATAGAGCGCCCAGGTCATCGTGCTGGCTGATGTTTCATGCCCCGCCAGGAAGATCGTCGACACCTGCTCCATCACCTGTTGGCAGGTGAAGCTGTCCCCGGTCTGCGCATCCTTCACCTCGATCAGCGATTGCAGGATATCCCGATGCGGTGCTTCGCCCCGCGCGTGCCACCCTTCGTAACGCGCCTCCACGATCGGCCGGAACACGTCATGGATGGCCCGCGCCGGGCCTTTGGACCGCTTCTCGAACCAGCCGGCCGGTAGGCCATAGAGCCGCAGCATCGACGCGCTATGTGCCAGCCGCTGGAACTTGCCAAACGCGGTATGAATGATGTTCGAACGCTCGGCGTCCAGCGCCTGCGAAAACAGGGTGCGGAAGATGATGTCGGCCGCGACATGGGTCATCATCGGATCGATATCGACCGGCCTGCCCCGATCCGCCGCGTCGAGCCGGGCGAGCAGGTCGTCCGCCGCCGCGACCATCAGCGGCATCGACTTGGTGAGCGCGGTATGGGCGAAGGCGGGATTGACCATCGCCCGCTGGCTTTCCCAATCCGCGCCATTGGCGGAAAAGACGCTGTTGCCGATCAGCGGATCGAGGTTGCGCACCAATTCGCTATGCTTGGGATAGGCGGTGCCGCCGCGCAATATCTGGTCCACCAGGCTCAGTTCATTGGCGATATACATGGTGCGGCCGGGCAGGCGGATCTCGCCCATCTTCATCGTATAGCTTTTGTTGAACAGCACATGGATCCAGCTGTGCCAGCCGCGCAGGAACCGCTTGATCAGGCCGCGCTTGGTCCGGGGCGGTTGCGGATAGGGGGGCGTGAAAAGGTCGGTCACGGGATCGTCCTGAAAGCGGCGACGGCGTCGTCCACGGTGCGGCGCCCGGCGGTCAGGCTGATGAAGTCGAGCGGCGACAGGCGATCGCCGACGCGCAGATAATCGAAATGCGCCTCATATTTGTTCGACCATCCGCCATGATAATTGTCCGGCTCGTAGAAGAGATGGAAGCGCGGCGATAGCATGTCCACCCTCGCCGCATGAGCATCGGCGACCAGCCGGAACGGATTGACGTTATAATAGGCCGCGCCATCGGGCGGGGAGCTGATGTCGACATAGCGGAAGCGCTTGTCCGCCAGCGCGCGCAGATCGTCATGATACCAGGTCGCGTCGCGGCGCAGGCCGATGACCGGCACCACCTGCCCCAGCCCCAGCATGACGAAATGATCGGGCAGGGCGCCGCCGCGCAGCGCGATCAGGCGACGGATCAACCGCATCCCCAATATCGTGCCGGCGCTATGGGTGACCAATTGCACCTCGTCCCAATCGCCGTCCAGTTCCTGTGCGATCCGCACGGCGAACTGGTCGATCCGATCGTCCAGCGCATCGCCCGGCCCCTGCGCCGCCAGCGCGCCATGATAGGTCATGAAGCGCAACAGCCAGGGCACGACCAGCTTGGCCAGGATGCGCCCCGACAGAAAGGCGCTGAGCGCGATGCCGATCAGCGCCGACGCCCAGAAGGGCAGCAACAGCGACAGCAGCAACGCAGGCACCAGCGCCAGCAGCAGCGGGATCAGCACCGCCAATATCGGCGGATAGAGGATGGTGATGACCGGCCCCTTGCGTAGCCGGCGCATCCGCAGGAAATCCATCTGGCGCACATGGCCGGCATAGGCGCGGGCCGCGCGCAGGGCGAGGCTCAGCGGATTGCGAATCCACACCTTGCCGATCAGATCTTCCCAGCGGAGATATTCATAGTCGGTTTCGACCCCGGCGACCGGGTTATCCACGGTCCAATGCGCCGACACGATCGATCCGGCCGCCCCCGCCTGCCGACCGCCCACAGCCAGTTCCTCCCCCGTCAATGCGCCATGGCGCGCCGCCTGCTCGCGATAGAGCTGGTGGTAGAAACGCACGCCGCGTGGATCGAAACCGCCCAGGTAGAAGACTTTACGCTTGAACTTTTCCAACAGCATCGCCCTAATCGCGCGCATGAGCACGCCCGAACGCGACTACTGCTATTTCATCGATCACCGCAAATACAACCGCAATGTCGGCTGTCGAAAACATGACAATATGTACGGCATCAATGGCGGCGGCAGCGAGCGGGACCGGTGGCGGGCCGATATGACCTTCTATCGCCACATGAAATCCAATGGCGATCCCATGGCGCTGCCATCCCTGCTCGCCTGCCTCGCCTTCGGCTGGTTCTGCTGGAACTATCATCAGGGCAAGGGGCCGTGGCGCGGTCAACTGTTGCGCCGCTTCGCCAAAGCGCCCAAATGACCGCCATGACCGATCCCAAGCCCGTGCCCCCGAAACATGTGACCGCAGGCCCGGTCACCTTCGGCAACGACCTGCCCTTCGTCCTGATATCCGGCCCCTGCCAGATCGAAAGCCGCGACCATGCGCTGTTCATGGCCGACGCGCTGGCAAAGGCGGCGGGCAAGGCGGGCGTGCCCTTCATCTTCAAGAGCAGCTTCGACAAGGCGAACCGGACGTCGGTGTCGGGCCAGCGCGGCGTCGGCATCGACGCGGGGCTGGCGATCCTGGCGGAGGTGAAGGCGACGCTCGGCTGCCCGGTGCTGACCGACATTCATGACGCAAGTCAGGTCGATGCCGCAGCGCAAGCGGTCGACATCCTGCAAATCCCCGCCTTCCTTTGCCGCCAGACCGACCTGCTGCTCGCCGCCGGGCGGACCGGCGCGATCGTCAACGTGAAAAAGGGCCAGTTCCTCGCCCCCTGGGACATGGCGGCCGTGGCACAGAAGGTCGCATCGACCGGCAACGAGCGCATCCTACTCACCGAACGCGGTGCCAGCTTCGGCTACAATACGCTGGTCAGCGACATGCGCGCACTGCCGACCATGGCCCAAACCGGCTATCCGGTAATCTTCGACGCCACCCATTCGGTGCAGCAGCCCGGCGGCCTGGGCACAGCGTCAGGCGGCCAGCGCGAATTTGCGCCCCTTCTGGCCCGCAGCGCGGTTGCGGCCGGCGTCGCCGCAATCTTCGCCGAAGCGCATGAAGACCCCGACAATGCCCCCTCCGATGGCCCGGTGATGCTACCGCTGGACTGGGTCGGCCCGATGCTGGTGAAGCTCAAGGCGATCGACGAAGTAGTGAAGAGATAAAACCCCCTTCCGTTCGGGCTGAGCGAAGTCGAAGGACCGGCCTGAGCGCAGTCGAAGCCTTCGCTGCGCTCAGGCCAGGGCTTCGACTTCGCTCAGCCCGAACGGATGAGGCTTAAGGCCGCACCTGCCCGGCCCCGCGCACGATCCACTTATAGGTCGTCAACCCTTCCAGTGCCACCGGCCCGCGCGCATGGAGCCGACCGGTCGAAATACCGATTTCCGCGCCCAGCCCAAATTCGCCGCCATCGGCAAACTGGGTCGATGCGTTCCACATCACGATCGCGCTATCCACGGCATTCAGGAACCGCTCGGCCGTCGCGCCATCCTCCGTGATGATCGCATCGGTATGATGGCTGGCATGGGCGGCGATATGGGCGATCGCATCGTCCACGCCATCGACCAGCCGGACCGAGACGATCGCGTCGAGATATTCGGTATCCCAGTCCTGATCGCTCGCCGCAACAACCCGCGCGTCCATTGCCTGCACGTCCATGTCCCCGCGCACTTCGCATTCGGCGTCCAGCAAAGCCGTCACCACCGCCGCCGCCGCGCCATAGGCCCGGTCGATCAGCACCGTTTCGGTCGCGCCGCATACGCCGGTCCGCCGCATCTTGGCATTGACGACCAGAGCCTGCGCCATGGCGGGGTCCGCCGCGCCATCGACATAACTATGGTTGATGCCGTCGAGGTGGGCCAGCACCGGCACCCGCGCCTCTTCCTGCACCCGCGCGACCAGGCTCTTGCCGCCGCGCGGTACGATCAGGTCGACATATTCGGCGGCTTTCAGCAGCGCCCCCACGGCGGCGCGATCGGTGGTGGGGACCAGTTGCACCACGTCGGCCGGCAGGCCGGCAGCGACGATCCCCTCGACGATGGCGGCGTGGATCGCCCGGTTGCTCTCCTTCGCCTCGCTGCCGCCGCGCAGGATCACCGCATTGCCCGCGCGCAGGCACAAGGCCGCCGCGTCCGCCGTCACATTGGGCCGGCTTTCATAGATGATGCCGATCACCCCCAAAGGCACGCGCACCCGGCTGAGTTCCAGCCCATTGGGGCGCACCACAGTGTCGATCACGCTGCCCAGCGGATTGGCGAGCGTCGCGACCTGCTCCACGCCCTCCGCGGTGGCGGCGACGCGCGCCGCGTCCAGCTTCAGCCGATCGAGTAGCGCGGCCGACAGCCCGTTCGCGACGGCATTGGCCATGTCGCGCGCATTGGCGGCGATAATCGCCGGCGCCTGATCCCGCAGCGCCTGCGCGGCACGCCGCAGCGCATCGGCCTTCTGCACGTCACTGGCCTGCGCGATCGCCGCGGCGGCGCGCCGCGCGCGCGCGCCCATCGTGGCGATCAGCATTTCGGGGGTTTGGGTCAGGTCGTTCATGGGAAAGCTCTCGCCGAAAGGTCGGCCGCGCCTTAACATGAAAGCACGCCGAAACGAAAGCGGCGGAGCTTAGCAAGAAATAGTGCCGACGACCGGATCATGGGTCGCAATATGATCCGGCCGCCGGCCCAGCAGGACGAACCCGCCTGCGTCATTTTCTACCCTGTCGTGGCGGCCGCCACATACCCCAAAGGGGGTAGGCGAACAAAAATTCGGAAAAAAATCAGTGGCTGATCAGGCCGACGATGCGCACCAGCTGCGATTCCCGGCTGCAACCGGTCTTGTCGTATATGCTGCGCAACTGCACCTTGAGCGTCTCCACCGACACGCCGCGGGCCACGGCGATATCCTTGCGCGCCTGTCCTGCCGCAAGGCGGATGGCGATGTCCGCCTCGGCCGGGGTCAGGCGGAAGGCGCGCGTCAACGACTGCACATGCCGATCGGTCGGCGCGCCAATGCGGGCGATAACGATCGCGCGCGGGGCAAAGGGCAGCGCCCAAGGGCGCACGGGCAGCGGGTGAAATTCCAGCATGATCGCAACGCCGCCGGCATCGTCCGCCAGCGCGACCGGATCGGCCGGCAAGCCGGGCGGATCGATCACCGCGCGCATCGCCCGCACCATCGCACGGGTTTCCTCCGCCCGATCGCTGGCCAACCAGCCATCGCTGACCCTGATTCGGCTGGACGACAGCAAGGCTTCGGCGCGCGGGGTCATGCCGCCCACCCGCCCGCTCGCGTCGAGCAGCCAGCAGGCCCGATCCATCGCCTCGAACGTGCCGGACAGCAAGGCGAAGCCCTGCTGCTCGATCGCCTGCTGAAGCCGGACGGCGTTCCGCGCATGGCCCGCAATCTGGCCGAACAGGTCGCGGTCCTGCTGGCTCGTGCGTCCGTCCTTGCTGCCGCGCAGCAGGGCCAGCCCGACCATCTGGTCCTCATTGGCCACCAGCCGCGTCTGGCACCCATCGAAAATATCGAAATCCGAACACAGGTCCAGATAGGCGTCGGACCGCAGCGATTGCCGGGCGACGTCATAATGGGCTTCATGCACGATGGTCGGTCGGTCAGCGAGCCGGTCCGCTCCCACCCGGAAATTCAGATCGGGCGCGGACTGATCGATCGCCGCCGTCTTGGAAACGATGCTGGCGTCGATATCGCTGATCCAATTGAAGCCGGACGCCCCCGGCCCAAAGCCGATCAACTGCCCATGGCGCGACCCGGTCGCGTCGGCCATTGCCTTGATTGCTTCCCCCCATTTTTCCGGTTCCAGCGCCGCAGACAGGAACAGGTCCGCCCACGGATCGCTACCTTCGGCGCGCGTCGCCATGATCTTCCCCCAAGCCCCGCAACGGGGTTAGCCCAAGCGTGGCGGAAGTCAAATTCGCTCTGGAGGGCCACGGGTTTAGGCCGGAAACTTGTCCTCAATCAGTACAGATCAGGCGGCCTGCGCCAACGCCTCCTGCCGGACTGCGCGAATCATACGGCATGGCGGGATGTTGCGCCATTCCAGTGCATCGCTCACATCACCGAACAGCGGGTTGAGCAGGCGCAGCACATAGCGCGAATATTGGTAGATCAGGAACGCCCCGCCCGGCCGCAATGCGGCGCGCGTTTCCGCGCAGATCGCCTCGCCCACGCCTTCAGGCAGGGTCGAAAAGGGGATGCCCGACAGGACATAATCGGCCTGATAATAGCCCGCTTCCTTGATGAAGCGACGCACGTCGGCGGCCGACCCATGGACCACGCGCAGCCGCGGATCATCGATCTCCGCCTCCAGATAAGCGACGAAGTCGAGATTGAGGTCGATCGCCAGCAGCGTGCCGTCGGCCGACAACCGGTCGAGAATCGATCGGGTAAAGGTGCCGACGCCGGGGCCATATTCCACGAACAGCCGGGTATTGCGCCAATCGACCTGGTCCAGCATCCGGTTCACCACCGTCGCGGACGAAGGGATGACCGAACCGATCATCCCCGGATGCTTGACGAACTGGCGAAAGAACATGCCCCATTGGCTGAAAAATGACCCAGTCTTGCCTGCGCCAGTCTTGCCTGCACCAGTCTTGCCTGCACCAGTCTTATTCTTGTTCTTCTTCAATGGAATGGAGGCCATCAACACCCGCCTATATGGATCATGCTTGCCGCCTTGCAAATCCCGGCCTCGCTGGCAAGCGGCTTTGCAACACGAACGTCATGAACGCGGCGGCGGCGGATGGGTTCAATCCGCCGCCTCGCTTGTTCAATCGGCCTGCGTGCGCGATCGGACCATGCCCGGCGCGACGAAGCCGATCGGATCGACCTGCATCGCCCGCTGCTTCAACTGCGACTGGATCTGCTCATATTCGCGCTCCATTTCGGGCGTGACCGATGCGCGGGTGTCGCCCAGCGCGCTCTCGAAATGCGCCTGCGTCACCTTCTCGACCGACAGCGACTGGCGCAGCGCGAACAGACCCGCCCGGCGCACCAGATCTTCCAGGTCGGCGCCGGTGAACCGGTCGGTTTCGCGGGCAAGTCCGTCCAGATCGACATCATCGGCCAGCGGCATCTTGCCGGTATGGATGCCCAATATGCGGCGGCGGCCCGCCTCGTCGGGCACCGGCACATAGATCAGCTCGTCGAACCGGCCTGGCCGCAGCAGCGCCGGATCGATCAGCGTCGGGCGATTGGTGGCACCGATGACGACCACCGACTGCAATTCCTCCAGCCCGTCCATCTCGGCCAATATGGTGTTGACCACCCGCTCCGTCACCGCCGGTTCGCCCAGCCCCCCGCCGCGCGCAGGGACCAGGCTGTCCAGTTCGTCGATGAAGATGACCGTGGGCGCCACCTGCCGCGCGCGGGCGAACAGGCGGGCGATCTGCTGCTCGCTCTCGCCATACCATTTGGACAGAAGGTCGCTCGATTTGGTGGCAATGAAATTGGCCTGCGCCTCGCGCGCCACCGCCTTGGCCAGCAATGTCTTGCCGGTGCCGGGCGGGCCGTAGAGCAGGAAACCCTTGGCCGGACGGATGCCCAGCCGACGGAAGGCATCGGGATTTTTGAGCGGCAGCTCGACCCCTTCCTTCAGGCGCATCTGCGCGTCGTCCAGCCCGCCAATATCCTCCCAACTGACATTGGGCGCCTGCACCATCACTTCGCGCATGGCCGAAGGCTGCACCCGCTTGATCGCGGACAGGAAATCCTCCCGCGTGACGCACAGTTCCTCCAGCACGTCGGGCGGGATCGTCCCATCCTCCAGGTTCAGGCGCGGCATGAAGCGGCGCACCGTCTCGATCGCCGCCTCACGGGTCAGCGCGCCGAGGTCCGCGCCGACAAAGCCATAGGTCATGCGTGCCAGTTCGGCGAGGTCCACCTTGTCGCCCAACGGCATCCCGCGGGTATGGATGCCCAATATCTCGCGCCGACCGCGTTCGTCGGGGACGCCGACGATGATTTCGCGGTCGAACCGGCCGGGTCGGCGCAGCGCCTCGTCGATCGCTTCGGGCCGATTGGTAGCGGCGATCACGACCAGGTTCGTGCGCGGCTCCAACCCGTCCATCAGCGTCAGCAACTGGGCGACCAGGCGTTTTTCCGTCTCGCCGGTCACCTGCCCCCGTTTGGGCGCGATCGAATCGATCTCGTCGATGAACAGGATCGATGGCGACGCCTTGGACGCCGCCTCGAAAATCTCGCGCAATTGCTTTTCGGACTCGCCATAGGCCGACCCCATGATCTCCGGCCCGTTGATCAGGAAGAATTCGGCGTCCGATTCATTGGCGACCGCCCGCGCCAGCCGCGTCTTGCCAGTACCCGGCGGGCCGTGCAGCAGCACCCCCTTGGGCGGATCGACGCCCAGCCGGGTGAACAATTCGGGGTAGCGCAGCGGCAGTTCCACCATCTCGCGCAGCTGGTCGATCGCATCGGCCATGCCGCCGACATCGTCATAGGTGACGTCGGCGCGGCGCGATTCGCGCGGCTCCTCATATTCGGCGCGCAGTTCGACTTCTGTGTCGGCGTCGATATGGACGATGCCCTTGGGCACCGTCGACACCACGACCAGGCGGATTTCCTGCAAGGCATAGGCGGGCGCGGCCAGCATCTGGCGCAGCTGCGGCGGCATGTCGCCGGGCGGCACCTGCTGCTGCCCCGACGTCGCGACGACGTCGCCCGCGGTCAGGGGCCGCTGATAGAAGACGCGCTTCAAGGCGTCGGGATTGCCCTGCAACCGCAGATTATTTTGTGCAGGCGCGAACACGACCCTTTGCGCGGGCCGCGGCTCCGCCTTGCCGATCTCGACGAAGTCGCCGGAGCCGACCCCGGCATTGGCGCGCTGCAAACCATCCAGGCGCAGCACGTCCAGCCCTTCATCCTCCTTATACGGCCGCACCACGCGCGCCGATGTCGATCGCTTGCCCACAATTTCGATGACATCGCCTTCGGCCAGCTGCAATTCCGCCATCACCGCCAGCGGCAACCGCGCCAAACCGCGCCCGGCATCCTCCGGCCGCGCATTGGCGACCTGAATCCGGCGTCCGCTATTTTCCTGATCCGCCACTGGCCATCCCCGTCTTTCTGGTTCCGTAACGAGATAGGGAACGCAAGGACGCGCGAAAAGGGGCAAGCCGCCGGATCGATCGACGAAAAAAAGGGCCGGCCCGAAAGGCCAGCCCCGAAAGTTTTAGGAGAGGATGCCTGAAAGGCACCTCCTATGTGCGGCGCGGCACATTTTATTGCAAGTGCGAAAAGAAACGCGGAGTTGCAAAAAATGCATCTTGCCATTTTGCCTGTTTTCCTGCTCTGTGTGGAGAGGATGCTTGAACCCCGGCTCGCGATGCGCCCGACAATAAGACATGACGCGGCGCAGCGCACCGGCTTAGATATTTGACGAGATATGCGCAGATTGCCGCCCCTCACGGCCCTGGAGGCCTTTGTTCAGGTTGCCCGCCTGGGGTCCGTCAAGGCGGCGGCGGAGGAACTCGCCCTCTCGACTCCGGCGCTCAGCCGCCGCGTGCAGGCGCTGGAACGCTTCATCGGCCGCCCCCTGTTCGACCGCAAGCACCAGGCGCTGGAAATCAATGCCGAAGGGCAGCGGCTGCTCGACGATATCGCGCCCGCGCTCGATTCGCTGTCCCAGGCGCTGGAAAATATCCAGAGCGGCGGCAACCAGTTGCGCCTGCGCCTGGCGGTGATGCCGCTGTTCGCGACGCAACGCCTATTCCCGCATCTGGGCAAGCTGCGCCAGCAGCACCCGCAGCTTCATATCGATATCGAAACGACTCCCCATGCGGTCGCGCGGCTGGGCGAAGGGCTGGATGCGGCGATCGTACTGTCGAAGGATATCGATCCCGCGCTGTACGCGCATGAGCTGGATCATGAGGAAGTCTATCTGATCGGCCGGCGCGAATTGCTGGAGGGGCCACAGGCCCTCGCCTCCCCCACCGAACTGGCGCAGCAGACGATCCTGCTCCATCGCGACATGGCGATGTCGTTCGACGCCTGGAAGGAGGCCGCCGGCCTGCCCGACCTGCAACCGCTGGCGATCGACAATTATGATTCGGGCCAGTTGATGCTGGAGGCCGCCGCCCAGGGACTGGGCGTCGCGGTGATGCACGCCAGCCATTATGAACAGTCGGGCGACCCGCGGCTGGTGCGGCTGTTCCCGATCCATGTCGAAAGCCCCTATCGCTACTTTTTCGTCTGCCGCCCCCGCGCGTTGCAGACCCGCGCCGTGCGCATCTTCCGCGACTGGTTGGTCAGCGCCGATATCTGACGCACAACTTTTCCTGCCGACGCCTTAACCTTGTTCGACGCCGTCCGTTATGAAGGATCATGAACGGGGCACAATCATCTTCCGCCAGCCCGCAACATGGGCTGACCGATCGTCTGGCACGCTGGGCCAGGGGTTTTTCAGGCAAATCCGAGGAGGAGGCCGTGGAAGAAGAGCTACGGCCGCGCGGCGGCACGGCCTCCAACCGGGAAATCAACCGCCGACGGCAGCTTTATGCCGATATCGGCGACTTCCTGTTCGCCCATGATCTCGACCTGACCCCGGTCAATTTCAGCGTCGCGCTCGATTATCTGACCGGTGCCAATATCGGCGTCGAAAAGGCGATCAAGGCCGTGATGATGGAGCGGGGCAAGATCACCAACGGCTGGATCGAATCGATCGCCGCCGAACAGCGCGCCGATGAAGTGACGCCCGAATCACTCGCGACGATGCTGGACAAGGTGGAGGAAAACCTCACCCACTTCACCGGCCTGATGCATGAATCGCGCAATTCGGCGAAGGATTATGGCGCCGCGCTACAGGAACAGGCCAAGGATCTGGGCGAAGGCCGCGACAATGAGCCGGTACTGGCCCGCCTGGTCGGCCTGACCCGATCGATGGTCGAAAAGACCCGCCAGGTCGAAACCCAGCTGCGCGATAACCAGCGCCAGACCAAGGCGCTCAAGTCCAGCCTGGAAAATGCCCGCCGCGCTGCCGAACATGACCATCTGACCGGCCTGCCCAACCGTCGCGCCTTCGAAGGGGTGCTAGGCGAAGAGATGCAGCAGGCGATCGCCAATGGCGAAGCGCTGTCGGTCGCCTTTTGCGACATCGACCATTTCAAGCTGATCAACGACACCCATGGCCATGACACCGGCGACCGGGTGCTGAAATTCGTCGCTGGCCTGCTATCCAAGGCGTCCAACGACCGTTGCCATGTCGCGCGGCACGGCGGCGAGGAATTTGTGATGCTGTTCCGCGGCAAAAGCGCCGCCGAAGCCTGCGAGGCGGTGGACAGCGTGCGCGAGGATCTGGCCAACCGCAGCCTGGTCAACCGCACCAATGGCGAACGCATGGAGCGGGTGAGCTTTTCGGCCGGCGTTGCCAACGTCCTGATCTACGAAGACCCGCGCGCCGCTCTCAAGGCCGCCGACCGCGCCCTCTATCTGGCCAAGGAACATGGCCGCAACCGCGTCTATCTCGCGGCGGAGGTTGACTAAATCCTCTTAAAAATCCGGCTTCTCATAATGGGCCGGCGGGGTGATGACCTCCATCCGCTCCGACAGAAGCGGCCGGAAGGACGGGCGCGACTTGAAGCCCGCATACCAGCGCCTGACCGGCTCATGCCCCTGCCAGTCGATCCCGCCCAGATAGTCCGCCACCGACAGATGCGCCGCCGCCGCGATATCCGCCAGGCTCAGCGTCCCGCCCGCCATCCAGCTGCGATGATCCAGCAGATAGTCCATATAGTCCATATGGACGTTCGCCCGCTTCATCGCCTCGCGCAGGATGCGCGCGTCGGGCGGCGCGCGCTCGATCAGTCGCTTCTTCATCCGCTCGTGCAACAAAGGCCCGACCACGTCGCCGTAGAAATTCTGGTCGAAAAAGGCGGTCAGCCGCCGCACTTCAGCGCGGCCCGCAGCGGTGCCGGAAATCAGCGGGAATTTCTCCACCGTCTCCTCGAAATATTCGCAGATCGCCTGGCTGTCGATCAGGGTCACGCCCTTGTCCGCATCCGCCATCACCGGCGTCGTGCCGGCCGGGTTCAGGTCCAGAAACTCGTCGCGCATCGCCCAGGGCGATTCCCGCACCAGGTCATAGCCAATGCCCTTCTCGCCTAGGAGAAGCCGGACCTTGCGGGAAAAGGGGCAGAGCGGGAATTGATAAAGCAACCACATAAGCGACCCCTGTTAGGCGCGGCCGCGCCGCGGGGAAAGCGACAAAATACGACAGATGTAGCTTCGCGGCGCGGCGCTATTGTCCGAAGGGATGGGGCGATACGGCATGGTCCGGCCTTTCGATCCTGGCGGCGGCGCGATAGAAGAGACGCCAATAATGGTTTCGTGATGGAAAGGATGCCCGATGTCTGACGATTTCTTCCCGGTGCCGGAGGCATGGGCCAAGGACGCGCTGATGGACCGGGCGGCGCGCGACGCCGATTATGCGCGCTCGATCGGGGACGCAGACGCCTATTGGCTGGAACGGGCGCAGCGGCTGGACTGGATCACGGCCCCGACCAAAAGCAATGAAAGCAGCTTTGCCGAAGCGGATTTCGGCGTCAAATGGTTCGCCGACGGCGTGCTGAACGTCAGCGCCAACTGCATCGACCGCCATCTGGCCGAGCGGGCGGACCAGACCGCGATCCTGTGGGAACCCGATTCGCCCGACGCGCAGCCGCGCCGCTACAGCTACCGCCAACTGCACGAACAAGTGTGCCGCTTCGCCAACGTGCTGAAAGCCGCCGGCGCGAAGAAGGGCGACCGCATCACCGTCTATATGCCGATGATCCCGGAGGCCGCCTTCGCCCTGCTCGCCTGCGCCCGGATCGGCGCGGTCCACAGCGTCGTGTTCGGCGGCTTCTCGCCGGATGCCCTGGCAGGCCGCATCCAGGATTGCGATTCGAACATCGTCATCACCGCCGACGAAGGTCGCCGCGGCGGCAAGGCGGTGCCGCTCAAGGTCAATGTCGATGCCGCCCTCGCCCATTGCCCCAGCGTGAAGAAGGTCATCGTCGTCAAGGCGACCGGCGGCGCGGTGATGATGCAGGACGGCCGCGACCTCTGGCTGCATGACGAAGCCGCCAAAGCGTCGCCCGACTGCCCGCCCGAACCGATGCACGCCGAAGACCCGCTGTTCATCCTCTACACCTCCGGCTCCACCGGCAAGCCCAAGGGCGTGCTGCACACGACCGGCGGCTATCTGCTCTGGGCGGCCCTCACGCACGAACTCTGTTTCGATTATCGCCCCGGCGACATTTACTGGTGCGCCGCCGACATCGGCTGGGTCACCGGCCACAGCTATATCGTCTATGGCCCGCTGGCGAACGGCGCGACCACGCTGATGTATGAAGGCGTGCCCAATTACCCGACGCCTGCCCGCATCTGGGAAGTGGTCGACCGCCATCAGGTCCAGACCCTCTTCACCGCCCCCACCGCGCTGCGCGCGCTGATGAAGGAGGGCGACGATTTCGTCCATTCCACCAGCCGCGCCTCGTTGCGCCTGCTCGGCACGGTCGGCGAACCGATCAACCCGGAAGCCTGGCGCTGGTATCATGGCGTCGTCGGCGAAGGCCGTTGCCCGATCATCGATACCTGGTGGCAGACCGAAACCGGCGCCGCAATGATCGCCCCCACCCCCGGCGCGACCGATCTCAAGCCCGGCTCCGCCACCTTCCCCATGCCCGGCGTGGTGCCGCAGATCGTGGATGCGGAGGGGACAGTGCTGGACGGCGCGGCCGAAGGCAACCTCGTCATCGCGCAAAGCTGGCCCGGCCAGATGCGTACCGTCTGGGGCGATCATGATCGCTTCTTCCAGACCTATTTCACCACCTTCCCCGGCAAATACACCACAGGTGACGGCGCGCGGCGCGACGCCGACGGCTATTATTGGATCACCGGCCGCGTGGACGACGTCATCAACGTGTCGGGCCACCGCATGGGCACGGCGGAAGTCGAAAGCGCGCTGGTGCTGCATGAAAGCGTCGCCGAAGCCGCCGTCGTCGGCTTCCCGCACGACATCAAGGGCCAGGGCATCTACGCCTATGTCACGCTCAACAGCGGCGAGGAAGCGACCGACGAGTTGCGCAAGACGCTGGTCAAATGGGTCCGCACCGAAATCGGCCCGATCGCCACGCCCGACGTCGTACAGTTCGCCCCCGGCCTGCCCAAGACCCGGTCCGGCAAGATCATGCGCCGCATCCTGCGCAAGATCGCGGAGGGCGAGGTATCGACGCAGGCGCTAGGCGACACCAGCACGCTGGCCGACCCGTCGGTGGTGGACAATCTGGTCGCCAATCGTCAGTCTTGAATGGGTCGCCGCACGGCATCCCGTTCAGAATGAAGCCAGGGTCATCGGACAGAATGGTCCTGGCTCCCGGCAGACATCCGCAAAAAGGAGCCGTACATGGCCCGTTATACCGCCGTCGCCCGCGCCCTGCACTGGGCGATCGCCGTCCTGATCCTCCTCAACCTGGCGCTGGGCTTCGCCCATGACGCCCTGCCCAAGGATTGGGCGGTGATGTCGGTGCATAAATCAATCGGCCTGACCATATTGGCGCTGACGCTGCTACGGATCGTTTGGCGGCTCACCCATCCCGCCCCGCGCCTGCCCGCGGCCATGCCGCTCTGGGAAAAGGGCGCGGCCCAGGCGACCCACTTTATTTTCTACGCGCTGATGCTGGTCCTGCCGCTGTCGGGCTGGATCATGTCGTCGGCGGGCACGCGCCCGCTCAACTGGTTCTTCCTGTTCGACGTCCCCAAATTCGGCGTGGGCAAGGAAGACGCCATCGTCACCCTGTCCCGCGGCGCGCATGAACTGCTGCCTTGGCTCTGGGCCGCGCTGATCGCGATCCACATCGGCGCCGCGCTGCGCCACCATCTCGTGCTGAAGGACGACGTGCTGCGGCGGATGCTGTGACGGGATTGGATGGTTAGACGTCAGTCCGATTTGCGCGAGACTTCACGCGAAAGGCGACGTAAAAATCCCGTCACCCCAGCGACCCGAAGGGCGGCCGAAGGCCAACGCGGGGGTCTCAGGCGACGATCCAATGCAGTTGAGTAAGTGCCCAGCCGAACCGCCGCGTGCCTCCGCACGAGACCCCAGCCTTCGCTGGGGTGACGGTAATGCGGCATCAGATTGCCGATTGCTGAGCGTCCGCCTCTGGTCGTGAACCGCCCCTAAACCATCTCGCCCGACAACAACCGCGGCAGCGCACCCGATTGCCCCCGCGCTTCCGCCATGAAGCGCCCTTTCAGCGCCCCGCTGCGCTGCACCGTCGCCAGCCCCGCGCGCCGGATCATCGACGGCAATTTCCCCGGCACGTCGAACAGCCGCACCAGTCCGTCCATCGCCACGCTGGTCATCATCGAATCCAGCCCGCGCCAGCGCTGATAGCGCGCCAGCAATTGCGCATCGCCCGGATCGAGGCCCAGACGCATACCCTCCACCAGCACCTCGACCAGCGCCGCGACATCGCGGAAGCCCAGATTGACCCCCTGCCCGGCGATCGGGTGGATGGCGTGCGCGCTGTCGCCCACCAGCGCCAGCCGCGTATCGGTGACGCGCGCGGCATGGTGGAAGCCCAAAGGATAGGAGGATCGCGGCCCCGCGAGCCTGATCTCGCCCAGAAAGCCGCCGATCCGCTTCTGCGCCTCGGCCAGCCAGGCGCGCTCGCCCAGCTTCATCATCGCGGGTGCCTGCTCGGTCGGCACGGTCCACACCACGGCGGAACGGGTGCCCGGCTGCATCGGCAACAGCGCGAAGGGGCCGCCGACATAGAAAATTTCGTAAGCCGTATTGGCGTGCGGCAGCTCATGGTCGATCGCCGTGACCATGGCGGTGTGCTTATACTGCCAGCGCGTGGTGTTGATCCCCGCTGCATCGCGCGTCGGGCTGTTGCGCCCCTCCGCCGCGACCAGCAATGCGCCATGGATCGTCGCCCCGCTCGCCAGCGTCAGCGTGACGCCATCGGCATTACGATCGACCTGCAACGCCCGGTCGGGCTGATAGCGGGTCAGATTGACCGCTTCGGCCGCCGCAAGCGCCAGCGCGACGCGCAGGTCGCGATTGGGGACCATCGTGCCCATCACGCTATCGTCGGCGTCCGGCGCAAAATCGAGTGCCCCCGGCTCCAGCCCGTCGCTCACCCAGATCCGGTCGATCGGACAGCCCTTGCCCGCCAGATGCTTCCCTACACCGATGGCGTTCATCATGGCGTAACTGGTCGAGCTGATCGCCGACACCCGGCCATCGAACCCCGCGGCCGTGGTTGAAACCGGGTCAGCCGGATCGACCACGGCGCAGCGCACGCCATGGCCCGAAAGAGCGATCCCCAGGGTCAGGCCGACCAGCCCGCCCCCCAATATGACGACATCGAAGCGTTCCATGCGACGCTATCTAGGCGCTTGGCCAAGAATTGGGAAGCGCCGCCAGGCACCCTACGCCCGAAAGGACAGGGCCAGAAAGGACAGGGGTAGCCCGCGTAAAAAATACCGTTCGGGCTGAGCGAAGTCGAAGCAGCTTTGCTCAGCAGACCCATTCGACAGGCTGAGGGCAAACGGAGGTTGGTCGACTCCCGTTAAACCGTCCGTACCCATCCCGCCGGATCGGCCACGATCCCGCGCTGGATACCCGTCAGCTCGGCCCGCAGCGTCTCCGTCACCAACCCGCCATCGCCATTGCCGATGGTAAAGTCGCCATGGCTGCTCTTGACCGTGCCGATCGCGGTGACGACCGCCGCGGTGCCACAGGCAAAGGCCTCGCGCAGCGTGCCGCTGGCCGCATCCGCGCGCCATTGGGCGAAGCTATAGGGTTCCTCGCGCACATCATGGCCCTTGGCTCGGGCCAGGTCGATGATCGAATTGCGGGTGATGCCGGGCAGGATCGTGCCGCCCAGCGGCGGGGTGACGATCGACCCGTCGTCCATCACGAAAAAGACGTTCATGCCGCCCAATTCCTCGACCCACTTATTCTCGGCGGCGTCGAGGAAGACGACCTGGTCGCAGCCATGGCCGATCGCTTCCTTCTGCGCGACCAGCGACGCGGCATAGTTGCCACCGCATTTCGCCGCGCCCGTGCCGCCACGCGCCGCGCGAGTATAATGTTCCGACACCCACAGGGTTACGGCCTTCTTGCCGCCCTTGAAATAGGCACCGGCAGGGGACGCTATGACGCAGAAAATATATTCGTTGGACGGACGAACTCCCAGGAACGTCTCGCTCGCGAACAGGAAGGGGCGCAGATAGAGGCTCCCCTCGCCGGTCGGAATCCAATCGGCGTCGATCTTCACCAATTGCTCGACCGCTTCCAGAAACAGCTCTTCGGGCAGCGCCGGCATCGCCAGCCGCTCGGCCGATGCGGCGAAGCGGCGGGCATTTTCCTCCGGGCGGAACATGGCGATGCTGCCATCTTCCAGCCGATACGCCTTCATCCCTTCGAAAATTTCCTGCGCATAATGCAGCACCGCGCAGGCCGGATCGAGCTGGAAGGGTTCGCGCGGGCCGATCGCGTGGCTGTGCCAGCCCTCCCCCTCGGTATAGCGAATCGTCACCATATGGTCGGTGAAGAGCCGGCCAAAGCCCGGATCTTCCAGCAGCAGCGCGCGCGCGTCAGCCGCCACAGCCTTGGTGCTGGGGGTAACGGTGAAACGCGATGTCTGCTCGGCGGCCATGGTGAGTCTCCTGTTCTGGCGTGGAAGGCGCCCGCCTATGTCACAGAGCGGCGCACGAAACAATGGGTCATATATGCTGACCCATTTTGCCAAAAAAGGGCCAGCGATGCCGCGCCGGCCTCTTCCCGCCGCCGGACGCCAAGGGTATCGCTGCGGCCATGCATTATTTTTCCGACAACGCCACGCCCGTCAGCCCCGCCGTAATGGCGGCCATCGCCGCCGCCGACTGCGCCGATCATGGCTATGACGGCGACGCCTGGAGCGCCCGACTGGACGGCGCGTTCAGCGCCTTGTTCGACACCTCGGTCCACGCGCTGTGGATCGCCACCGGCACGGCGGCGAACAGCATCGCGCTGGCCTGCCTCTGCCCGCCCTATGGCGGCGTGATCTGCCATGAGGACGCGCATATCGTCGTCGACGAATGTGGCGCGCCCGGCTTCTTCACCCACGGCGCCACCCTGATGCCGCTGCCCGGCGAAGGCGCAAAACTGACGCCAGACGTCGTCGCCGACCGGCTGAAGACGATCCGCCCCGACGTGCATCAGGTGCCTGCCCGCGCGATCAGCATCACCAACGCCACCGAATATGGACTGGCCTACAGCCCGGACGATGTCGCGGCGCTGGGCGATTTGGCCAGGACTCATGGCCTGGGCTTCCACATGGACGGCGCGCGCTTCGCCAATGCGGTCGCCCATCTGGGCTGCGCGCCCGCCGACGTCACATGGCGCGCCGGGGTGGATGCGCTGTCCTTCGGCTGCGTCAAAAATGGCGGCATGATCGGCGAAGCGCTGCTCTTCTTCGGCGAACAGGCCGCGGCGCGCGCGGCCGAAGCGCAACGCTGGCGCAAACGGTCGGGCCATCTCTTTTCCAAGGGCCGCTATCTCGCCGCCCAGATCCTGGCGATGGTCGAAGGCGACCTGTGGTTGGCCAATGCCCGCGCGGCCAATGCGGCGGCGCAGGCGCTGGCCGGTGGCGCGACCGGCCGCCTGCTCCATCCCGTGCAGGCAAACGAGCTGTTCATCCGCCTGTCCGCCGACGAAGCCGCCATATTGCGCGCGCAGGGCTTCGATTTCTACGACTGGGGCGACGATGCGGCGCGGCTGGTCACCAACTGGTCCCAGGACGCCGCCAGCGTCGCGCCACTGGCGCAGGCGCTGCGGGCGCTTCCCGATGGCTGAAAGCAAATCGGGCGGCGTCATAGCCCCTTTCATCCTCGTCACCCTGATCTGGAGTTCGACCTGGATCGTCATTCGCGACCAGATCGGCTCGGTGCCGGCCAGTTGGTCGGTCTGCTACCGCTTCCTGCTCGCCGGGATCGCCATGGCCGCCTTCGCGCGGCTGCGCGGCGTGTCGCTCCGCATCGGCGGCACGGGCCTGCTCTACGCCACGCTGCTGGGCGTGGCGCAGTTCGTCCTGAACTTCAACTTCGTCTATCGGGCGGAACATTATCTGACCTCCGGCGTGGTCGCGGTGGTCTATGCGATGCTGCTGATCCCCAATTCGATCCTCGCCTGGCTGATCTTCCGCCAACCGGTCAGCCGCGCCTTTATCGGCGGGTCGCTGGTGGCGATGACAGGCATCGTCCTGATGCTACTGCACGAATATCATGCCGCTACCGTCCGGCCGGATATGGTACTGCTCGGCGCGGCCTTCTCGCTCGCCGGGCTGCTAAGCGCCTCTGCCGCCAATGTCATGCAGGGGATGGACATCGCCCGCCGCCTGCCGATGGTGGCGGTGCTGGCCTGGGCGATGCTGATCGGCGCGGGGGTGGACGCCGCCTTCGCCTGGGCCACCGTCGGCCCGCCGCAATTCGAGCCGCGGCTGGGCTATATATTGGGCATAGGCTGGCTGGGGATCGCCGGATCGGTCGTGACCTTCCCGCTCTATTTCACCCTGATCCAGCGAATGGGCGCGGGCCGCGCCGCCTATACCAGCGTGCTGATCCCGGTCATCGCGATGCTGATCTCGACCCTGGCGGAGGGCTATCGCTGGAGCGCGCTGGCCATCCTCGGCGCGCTGCTGGCGATGACAGGCATGGCCATCGCCCTGCGCTCGAAAACGACTTAACGCGCGCCTGGCTGGTAACGCCGCTTGGCGGCATCGACCTTCGCGAGCAGGCTGGAGATCGATTCGGACGAGGCAACGGCACGGCCGGGCGCGGACAGATGCTGCATCCGGTCGCTGAGCGCGGAAAAAGCCTTGTCGATACGGGTCATGGGATCATCCTTGCGACGTGATGATCCCGCTTTCGCTGCCGCTGGTTAACAACCCGTAAACCATGCGCCAAGCTGCCTCACAGGCAAGCGCGCAACCCCTCCCGATAGGTCGGATAGCGCGGCACCCAGCCCAGCAGCCGCTTCGCCCGGCCATTGGCAACGCGGCGATTTTCGGCGTAAAAACCCCGCGCCATCGGCGACAGGGCGGCCTCCTCCATGGTCTGTAGCGGCGGCCAGGACTGGCCCAGCAGGTCACAGGCGGCCTCTATCACATCATTCTGGGCGCAGGGCAGGTCATCCGCCAGATTATAGACGCCGGGCGGCCCTGCGCGGATAGACGCGATCACCCCGGCGACGATGTCGTCCACATGCGCCCGGCTGAACAACTGCCCCGCCAGCGCGATGCGATGCGCCTTGCCCGCGCGCACCCGGTCCAACGCCGATCGCCCCGGCCCATAGATGCCCGGCAAGCGAAAACGCCGCATGTCGGGTCGCAACGCCCCCCAGTCGGCATCGGCTGCGGCGCGCGCGGTGCGCCGTCCCTGTCCCACCGGGCTGGCCTCATCCACCCACGCCCCCGCCGCATCGCCATAGACGCCGGTGGACGACAAATAGCCGGTCCAGACCGCTGGCGCGGCGGCGATCGCGGCGCCATAACGGGTGAGGACGGGGTCTGCGTCCCCTTCTGGCGGGACGGAGGAAAGGATGTGATTCGCGCCAGCGATGGCGGCACGGACGGCGCGCTCGTCATCGAAGGCGATGCTATGCCCATCGGCGGTGCGGCGCGTGCCGGTCACCTGCCAGCCCGCTTCACGTAAACGCATCGCTAGGCGGGAAGCGGTATAGCCCATGCCGAAAATGAGCATGTGTGGCATGACTTACCCCCGGTCGGATGGACGATTCTAGACCGTAAAGCTCTCGCCGCAGCCGCAGCTGCCCTTGGCATTGGGATTGTTGAACACGAAGCCGGCTGTGAAATCATCTTCCACCCAGTCCATCGTCGATCCGATCAGATACAGCACCGACGCGCCATCGATATACAGCACCCCGCCCGGCGTTTCGATCTTCTCGTCGAACTTCGTCTCTTCCGTTACATAATCGACCGAATAGGCCAGGCCCGAACAGCCGCGCTTGGGGGTGGACAGCTTGACGCCGATCGCGCCCTCAGGCGCTTGGCGCATCAGGTCGGCGATACGCGCCTGCGACGTCGGCGTCAGGATGACGGCGGCGGGGCGGGCGCGGGTCTTGGTCTGCACCTCGGTCATCACAGCATCCCCAGTTCAAGCTTGGCTTCGTCGCTCATCTTCTGCGGGTCCCATGGCGGGTCCCAGACCAGATTGACCTGCGCATCGCCCACGCCCGGCACCGCGCCGACGCGCAGTTCGACCTCGCCCGGCATGGATTCGGCGACCGGGCAATGCGGCGTGGTCAACGTCATGGTGACGACGGCATGGCCATCGTCCGTCACATCCACGCCGTAGATCAGGCCCAGATCATAGATATTGACCGGAATTTCCGGGTCGAAAATCTCCTTCAGCGCCTCGATGATCCCGTCATAGAGGTTGCCGCCCGGTTCCCCGGCCGGCACGGCGCTGGGCTTGGCGCTCAGGAAACCGTCCAGATAGTCGCGCTGGCGCGGTGCCTCTTCGACACGCGCCTTGGGCGGGGTTTCCACCGCATCCACTTCTTCCACCATGATCTTGCGTTCCTCGGTCATCCGAAGATTTTCCTTACCCGTTCTAGTCCCACGACCAGCGCATCGACATCGCTATCGTCGCTATAGATGCCGAAACTGGCCCGTGCGGTCGCCTCGACGCCCAGATGGCGCATCAGCGGCTGTGCGCAATGATGGCCGGCCCGGATCGCGACGCCCGTTTCGTCCAATATGGTGCCGACATCGTGCGGATGCACCCCCTCCACCGCGAAAGACAGAATGCCCGCGCTATCGTCCGGCCCGAACAGGCGGATGCTGTTCATACCATCCAATGCCGCCCGTGCCTTGGCCACCAACCCGCATTCATGCGCATGGACCCGGTCCAGCCCGATCGCCTGCACATAATCGATCGCGGCGGAAAGACCGACGACCCCGGTGATATGCGGCGTTCCCGCCTCGAACCGGGTGGGCGCGGGGGCGTAGGTCGTCTTCTCGAACGTCACCTTGTCGATCATCGACCCGCCCCCCTGATAGGGCGGCATGGCGTCGAGCAATTCGGCCCGGCCCCACAACACGCCGATGCCGGTCGGGCCGTATAATTTGTGCGCGGAAAAGACGTAGAAATCGCAGTCCATCGCCGCCACATCGACCGTCAGCCGCGGCACCGCCTGGCACCCGTCGATCAATATCTTGGCGCCCACCATATGCGCGATATCCGCGGCGCGGCGCACGTCCAGCACGCTGCCCAGCACGTTCGACACATGGGCCAGCGCCACCATCCGGTGCCGCGGCGTCATCATCGCGCGCATCGCGTCCAGGTCGATCTTGCCGTCCTGCGTCAGCGGCACGACGTCGATATGCGCGCCGATCTTTTCCGCCACCATCTGCCACGGCACGATATTGCTGTGATGCTCCAGCGTGGACAGCAGGATGCGGTCGCCCGCCTGCAACTGCGTCCCCGCCCAGCATTGCGCGACCAGGTTGATCCCCTCGGTCGCGCCGCGGACATAGACGATCTCGCTGTCGCTCGCCGCGCCAATGAATCCGGCAACCTTCCGCCGCGCCGCTTCATAGGCGAGCGTCATGTTCGCCGACCGCTCATAAACGCCGCGATGCACCGTCGCATAATCGGGGCCATAGGCGCGCGCGATCGCGTCGATCACGGCATTGGGCTTCTGCGCGGTCGCCGCGCTATCCAGATAATGCCAGTTCCCCACACCGGGGAAATCGTCCCGCAACCGCAAAGTCTGGGCGAGATCACTCATACCAGCGCCTCCAGCTTGGCGATCGCGGCCGCTTCCAGCGCTTGCCTGACCGCATCATCCGCCACATCGTCGAACACGCCCGCGACGAAGGATCGCAGCAGCAGCGTCTTGGCCGTCGCCGGGTCCATGCCCCGCGACGCCATGTAGAACAGCGCCGCCTTGTCCAGTTCGCCCACGGTCGCGCCATGCGCACATTTCACGTCGTCGGCGAAGATTTCCAGTTCCGGCTTGGCGTTGGCCGTCGCCGTCCGGTCCAGCAGCATCGCCTTGACCGACTGGAACGCATCGGTCCGCTGCGCATCGCGCGCGACATTGATGCTGCCCAGGTAACTGCCGGTCGCGCGACCACCCAGTATCGACCGGATCGTCTGGCCGCTGGTCGAATCGGGCTTGGCGTGGGTGACGCTGGTGATGATCTCCAACGTCTGGTCACCGCCACCCAATATCGCGCCGTTCAGCTCGAAATGCGCATGGCTTCCGATCGTCACATGAAAGGTCACCCGCCCCAGCTTGCCGCCGATATTGAGCACATGAAAATCGCACCGCGCGCCATCGGCGATGGTGATGACATAGTCATGCACCGCCGCCGCCCCATCCGCTGCGTCCTGCAACAGATGATGGCGCGCGGCTTCGCCTGCCGCCACGTCGATCCGCGTCGGCGCGGGCGTCGGCCAGATCGAGGCGACAGCCTCCACATCGCTATAGCGCCAGTCTTCGTCCTTGCGGGTCGGGAGAGCGAGAGCGTTCACGCTGCCACCACCTCGGCATAACCTTCACGCTCCAGCTCCAGCGCCAGTTCCGCTCCGCCCGACTTCACGATCCGGCCCCCTGCCAGCACATGCACAAAGTCCGGCTTCACATAATCGAGCAGCCGCTGATAATGGGTGATCAGCAGCACGGCCTTGTCGCTCTTGCGCATGATCGCGTTGATCCCCGCACCCACGACTTTCAGGGCGTCGATGTCCAGGCCGCTATCCGTCTCGTCCAGTATCGCCAGCTTGGGGTCGAGAATACCCATCTGCACCATTTCGGCTCGCTTCTTCTCGCCACCCGAAAAACCGACATTCACCGGCCGCTTGAGCATCTCCATGTCGAGACCCAGCAGCGCCGCCTTCTCCTTGGCCAGGCGGATGAACTCGCCGCCGTTCAATTCCTTCTCGCCCCGCGCCCGCTTCTGGCTGTTCAGGCTTTCGCGCAGGAATTGCAGGTTGGACACGCCGGGGATTTCGACCGGATATTGAAAGCCCAGGAACAACCCGGCCGCCGCGCGCTCATGCGGCTCCATGTCCAGCAGGTCCGCGCCGTCCAGCGTCGCGGTGCCGCCGGTCACTTCATAACCCGGCCGTCCGCCCAGCGTATAGGCCAGCGTCGATTTGCCCGCGCCGTTCGGCCCCATGATCGCGTGGATTTCGCCCGGATTGAGCGCCAGCGTCAGCCCTTTGAGGATCGGCTTGTCCGCGACGGTGGCGTGAAGGTCATCAATTTTGAGCATCGTCATCCCGTTCCGCAAGGCGGTAGTTGTCAAGGAAGGTCTGGCGGCCGGCCGCGACACAGTCGAGGAAGGCCGGGCGCTTCTTGGTTTTGCCGATGCAGGTCATCGCGACATTGCATACGGCGTCGTCGATCACGGTATCGCCGCTGGACTGCGACACCGTGCAGGTCATTTTTTTCGAAAAGAGGCTGCGGCTCAACTTGCCGTGCGTCTCATCGAAGCGCCGGGCGACCACCACGATCGCCGCCTCGTCCACCGGTGCCACAGCGTCGCCCTGCGCCAGAAGCGCCGCCGCCATGAACGCCAGTGTCGTTATCGGCATCGCTTATCCCTCATGCGCGCGCTGAAGCGTCCGCGCGGTCCAGAACGCCATGTCGCGCACGTCGCCCGGCGCGGGGAACAGCGTGTCGATATAGCGCTTCACCGGCATATAGGGCCACCAGTCGGCCTCGCCCTCCGGCGGTCCCTTTTCCAACAAGCCGACGACGAATTCGCTGACCGGACCCATGCGGGCCAGGTTGGGCGCCTTCGCCTTATGGAACGCCTTGTCCTTGCGCAGCTTCTCGGTCATCGCCGCGTCCGCCTTTTGCAGCGTCTCGCGGCTGGTCGCCTGATAGGCATCGAGATCGCCGAACTCCGCGCGCGCGCGCGGCTCCAGTTCGCCTTCTTCCAGCTCATAATCCTCGGTCAGGATACGAACAGCGGCGGTCCATGACTGGCCATTGCCGACATCCTCCGCGAAATCCGCGAGGGCATCCTGAATATCGTCTTCGTCGCTCAAAATTCTGTTCCTTGAGAGTGGGTAAGCCCCTCCCCTTCAGGGGAGGGGTTGGGGTGGGGGCGTGCCCAACGATCAGGCGCCCGTTCGAGCGCGAGCAGGATCGTCTCACACACGCCGTCAAGATTGCGGATCACGTCTGCGTTCCCGACGTGCAGCACTGTTAATTCCAGCCTGTTCAGCGCAGCATCGCGCTTGAGATCGGCAAGAATATCATGCGTGTCGCCATCCACTTCGACGACCAGACCCTTTTGCGGGCAAAAAAAGTCCGCAATGAATGGACCTATCACGGACTGACGACGGAATTTGTGACCGCCCAATTGCGAGTGGGACAGACGGGTCCACAGACGCTTTTCCGCTTCTGTAGGATCGCGGCGCATGTCGCGCGCGAAGCCATCCAACTGAGCTAGGCGCTCAGCCGATAGCCCCCACCCCCGGCCCCTCCCCTGAAGGGGAGGGGAGTCAATGCGTGCGGATGTCTCGCGACTGCTAAAGCCCCTCCCCTTCAGGGGAGGGGTTGGGGTGGGCGCGCGCGTCATCACCCCACGCTCCCCTCCAGCGAAATCCCCAGCAGCTTCTGCGCCTCAACCGCAAACTCCATCGGCAGTTGCTGCAACACCTCCCGCGCGAACCCATTCACGATCAATGATACCGCACTCTCCGCATCCAGCCCGCGCTGCATCGCGTAAAATAGCTGGTCGTCGGAAATCTTGCTGGTCGTCGCCTCATGCTCGATCTGCGCGCTGGGATTGCGCACCTCGATATAGGGCACGGTATGCGCCCCACACTGGTCGCCCAGCAGCAGGCTGTCGCACTGGGTGAAATTCCGCACGCCCTCCGCGCCGGGCGCCACGCGCACGAGGCCCCGATAGGTGTTGTTGCTCCGCCCCGCCGAAATCCCCTTCGACACGATGGTCGATCGGGTGTTTTTCCCATTGTGGATCATCTTGGTCCCGGTATCGGCCTGCTGCATGTTGTTCGTCAGCGCGACCGAATAAAATTCGCCCACGCTATTCTCGCCATTCAGCACGCAGGACGGATATTTCCACGTAATCGCGGACCCAGTTTCCACCTGCGTCCACGACACCTTGCTGTTCCGCCCCTGGCACAGCGCGCGCTTGGTCACGAAATTATAGATGCCGCCCTTGCCGTCCGCATCACCAGGATACCAGTTCTGGACGGTCGAATATTTGATCTCCGCATCGTCCAGCGCGACCAGTTCCACCACCGCGGCGTGCAGCTGATTCTCGTCGCGCATCGGCGCGGTGCAGCCTTCGAGATAGGAGACGTAAGACCCCTCATCCGCGACGATCAACGTCCGCTCGAACTGCCCGGTATTTTCCGCGTTGATGCGGAAATAGGTGGACAATTCCATCGGGCAACGCACCCCCTTGGGGATGTACACGAACGTCCCGTCGGAAAAGACCGCGCAGTTGAGCGTCGCGAAATAATTGTCGTGCATTGGCACGATCTTGCCCATCCACTTCTTCACCAGCTCGGGATATTCGCGCACCGCTTCGCTGATCGATCGGAAGATGACGCCCGCTTCCTCCAGCTCCTTGCGGAAGGTGGTGGCGACCGACACGCTGTCGAACACCGCGTCCACCGCAACCCGGCGGCTGCCTTTGACGCCTGCCAGCATCTCCTGCTCGGCGATCGGAATCCCCAGCTTCTTGTAGGTGGCCAGGATTTCAGGGTCGACCTCGTCGAGCGAATCCAGCTCCACCTTCTTCTTCGGCTCGGCGTAATAATAGGCGTCCTGATAGTCGATCGGCGGTACGTTCAGCTTCGCCCAGTCCGGCGGCGTCATCGTCTTCCACATCGCAAACGCCTTCAGCCGCCAGTCGAGCAGCCATTGCGGCTCCTTCTTCTTGGCGGAAATGAAGCGGACCGTATCCTCGTTCAGCCCCTTGGGCGCGAAATCCTGCTCGATGTCGCTCGCCCAGCCATATTCATAGGTGGACGCGCGATCCGCGGCCTCCTGCGCTTCCTGGTTGCGAACGGTGGTGATTTGCTCGGTCATGCCATTTCTCTGCTAAGGCTGGCGATCGTCACGCCGGCCAGGGCGGATCGGATTGCTTCATTGGCCACGTTCATGTGCGGACGGATGCGGCAGTCGGTTTCCAGATTGCAGTCATGCGCTCCCAATTCGTTGCAGGCGGTCATGGCGATCGGCCCTTCGACCGCCTCCACCACATCGGCCAGCGTGATCGTGGCGGGCGGGCGCGACAGCCGCACACCGCCGCCGGTGCCCCGGCTCGATTCGAGCAGGCCCGCGGCCGACAGCCGGCTCACCAGCTTCTGCGCGGTGGGCAACGGGATACCGGTTTCGGCCGAAAGCGTGGTCGCGTTCATCTTCGCCGCGCCACAATGGCGCGCCGCTGCGGACATCAATACGACCGCATAGTCGGCAAAGCTCGATAATTTCATATCAATTGCGAACCATTCTCAAATCGGACTGATTCCATCCGATTGGGCGCATGTGGTCCCGCAGGCGCGGTTAATCAAGGCATTTCTGATGCCAGCAACCTTTAGAACCGATCGACATTTAGTTCAGGCGGAGCCGAAAAGCGTGATTTCCGAGTAACGGAGCGCAGCGTACTCAAAGTAGGTGAGCACCGGAACGCAGGAAAGCGCGGTTTGCAGGCCCGCCTGGGCTGCATGGCGATTGGTTCTAACTCAACCGGTTGAGCACCGCCACGTCGCCGCCCAGCGATCGCCGCAGCAACGTCAATTGCGCGACCGCCGACGGCTCGGTCTGCAACTGGTGCGGGGTCAGGCCGATGAAATGCTTGATCTCCCGAATGAAGTGCGACTGGTCGTAAAAGCCGCCCTCCTCGCACAATTGCTGCCAGCTTTCCCCGTCCAGCGCGATCCGCGCCGAACAGCGCAGCGCGCGATATTTGCGCGCCAGCAATTTGGGCGGCGCGCCATAATATTTATTGGCCAGGCGGGCGAGCTGGCGCGGCGACAGGCCCGTGGTTTCGGCCAGTATCTCGATCCGCGGCGACCCTTCGTCCATCAGCCAGGCGTCGATCGCCGCCAGCAATTCCCAGGTCGCCGGGCGGAGCGACCGCGTCAGCCGCCCCAATTCGCTCCAGCACAGCGCCGCCATCGCATCCGCGTCGTCGCCCAACCCGCGCAACCCGTCCAGCAACCGGGCATAGGCGTCGCCCCGCTCCGCCGCCAGGTCGCACAGCCGGTCCGCCAATCCGCTGGCGTCGCCGCCATGCAGCGCCAGCCAGCCGGCGGGCAGCAGCGAAATGCCGACCACCCGTGCGGGCCTGTCCAGCTCGAACCGGGTCGCGCCCATGGTCGGCCCCAACAGGCAGACGTCGGGCGTGGCCATCATCACCCCGTCCTGAAAATGATAATCGCCGCCCCCGTTCAGCATCAACCGCAACTGCGGCACATCGGCGCGGGTGACGTCGGCATAGCGGTCAGCCGACACGGTAAAATAATAGAGCGATCCGAAATAGGCACGCAGATGCGCGGGCGGCGCAAAATAGCGCAGCCGGACAGGCCCCTGTGCGGCATCGACTGTATAGGACAGCGGCCCGCGGTCATCCGGCAACGCGACGGCGCGCGCCATATTATCGCTGTGATGCGACCCCATGTTTTCACCCCTGCCGATCAATATGCGCCAACGCAGGCGCAGCGCAAGCGGCCGCTTGGAAATATGGTAAAGTTTTTCGACACCTAGCTTTGAAATGCGCCAAAAAATGACCCGGCGGTTTGCACCGCCGGGTCAGTAAAAGGTCTCATTGGCCATAGGCCAGAGAGCCTTCGGGTCGCAAGGCGGCTTTACCCCCGAATCGCAGCAACTTTATTGGATGAAACGGACATTTTTCGCGCGCAAACGGTCCCATTCATGACGTTTCTTGTCATGAAATAACCTTGTTGCCGCGCTGTTGCTGCATAGCCACAGTGACTCGACGGACCGATGGTCCGCTGGCATAGGCTATGGCCATGTCCTATCGCCTGATCCGCCCGCTGCTGTTCGCCCTGGATGCCGAACGCGCCCACCATCTCTCGATCGCCGCGCTGCGGTTCATGCCCACCCCCGCCCCGCTTGGCGTCGACCCGATGCTGGAAACGATAGTGGCGGGAATCCGCTTCCCCAACCCGGTCGGCCTCGCCGCAGGCTATGACAAGGACGGCCGGATCGCGCATAAAATGCACGGCTTGGGCTTCGGCTTTGCCGAACTCGGCACGCTGACCCCGCTGGCCCAGCCGGGCAACCCCCAGCCGCGCCTGTTCCGCCTGGTTCAGGACCGCGCCGTCATCAACCGCTTCGGCTTCAACAATGGCGGCCAGGGCGCGGCGGCGGACCGGATCGCCCGCTATCGCCAGCCCGTAAACAGCGGCGGCCCGGTGATCGGCATCAATATCGGCGCGAACAAGGATGCGACGGCGGCCGGGCGCGGCATCGCCGACTATGTGACCGGCATCACCTGCATGGCCCCGCTGGCCGACTATCTCACCGTCAACATCTCCTCCCCCAACACGCCGGGCCTGCGCGCGCTGCAAGGCCGCGCCGCACTGGATGATCTGCTCTCGGCGGTGATGGCGGCGCGCGGCGCGGGAACGACGCCGATCTTTCTGAAGGTCGCGCCCGATCTGGAACCGGCCGATGTGGAGGATATCACCGCCGCCTGCATCGACCATCGCGTCGATGCGCTGATCGTGTCCAACACCACCCTCTCGCGCCCGGCGCTGCGCTCGCCCCATGCGGGTGAAACGGGCGGCTTGTCCGGCGCGCCGCTGACCGACCTGTCGCTGGCGCGGCTTCGGGACTTCCGCCGCCTCGCCGGCACGCGCCTGCCGCTGATCGGCGTAGGCGGCATCGCCAATGCGGAACAAGCCTATACCCGCATCCGCGCCGGCGCGTCGCTGGTCCAGCTCTACAGCGCGCTGGTCTATGAAGGCCCCTATCTGGCGAAGCGGATCAACGCCGGGCTGAAGGCACTGATGGCCCGCGACGGGGTGAAGACGATCGCCGAACTGGTGGGCGTCGACGCACAATAGGATCAGCCGGCCTGGTCCCTGCACCCTGTTATCGTCGTTGCGCGTTGATCGGACATCAGCGACACGATCGAAACCCTCCAACGCAAAATGGACGCGGCGGCCCGTGCTCTCGATTTCGAAGAAGCGAAACGATATCGGGACAGGATAAGCCTGATGCGGGGCGGCGCTTCGGCACAAGACGCGGCGAAGGCTGATTTGGATGGGCTTCATCGCCAGCAGCCCGGAGCCATGGGCCTCGGCACCAGTCGACAGTGCGTTGCGCCGCCGCCAGGCTGGACGCCGCCTGCAAAGCCAGACCCGATGACATCCGGGCGCAGCATGCGGGGCAAGCCGCGAAAATGACGGACATTGCACGCGAAATGAGGCTGACGCTGCTTGGCGCTCGCCATGAAGGCGCGACGATATGCCCCAGCGAGGTTGCTCGGGCGATGGCCGCCGATGGAGATTGGCGAGGGGCGATGCCGACGGTCCATGCCGCGGTCGACGGTTTGGTGGCGCAGGGACTTGTGCGGCTGAGCTGGAAAGGGGAGCGGCTCACAAGCCGAGCCGGTCCCTATCGCATCGCTATCACCGATGGCGATCAAAGCGGCCCCTGACGTACGGCATAGGCGACCCTAAGATTCATCGCACCAGACAAAGGGTTGCGGCGCGCAACGCAATGGCTAGGGTGGATGCCATGCTTCCCCGCCTTTCGCGCCTGTTGGCCCCGCTCGCCCTCCTTGCCCTCATCCCCGCACCCGCCGCCGCCCGCGCGCCGGTGTCGACCAACGCCACCGTGTCCGCGGCCGACCCGCGCGCGGCGCAGGCGGGGCAGGAGATATTGCGCCAGGGCGGCAGCGCCACCGACGCGGCGATCGCGATGATGCTGACGCTCAACGTCGTGGAGCCGCATAATAGCGGCATCGGCGGCGGCGGCTTCCTGATGCATCATGACGGCGCGACCGGCCTGCTCGAATCGATCGACGGCCGTGAAACCGCGCCCGCCGCCGCTCGGCCCGACCGCTTCATGGGCGTAGACGGCAAGCCCCTCCCCTTCATTCAGGCCTGGCCGGGCGGCTATTCCGCCGGCGTGCCGGGCAATCTGCGCCTGGCGTGGGACGCGCATAAAAAATGGGGCAAGCTGCCCTGGGCCGACCTGTTCGCTCCCGCGATCCGCTATGCGCAGGACGGCTTCGTGCTGGGCGAACGCACCGCCACCGCGCTGCGCGCGACCCAGGGCATCTGGGCCGACTTCCCCGAAATCCAGAAGCTCTTCTGGGTGAACGGTGCCCCGCCCCCGGTCGGCACGACACTCAAAAACCCGCCGCTCGCCGCCCTGTTCAAACGCATCGCCGCCGAAGGCCCTGACGCCTTCTACACCGGCGAAAACGCCCGTCTCATCAGCCAGGCTGTCACCAACGCGCCGAAAAACCCGGTGCCGATGACGGAGGCCGACCTCGCGGGCTACAAGGCGCAACCGCGCAAACCCGTCTGTGGCCATTACCGCATCTACACCATCTGCGGCATGGGACCGGCCTCGGCCGGCGGCGTCACCGTGCTGGAAATTCTCGGCATGGTGGAACGCTTCCCGCTGGCGCAATGGGGCAAGGACGATCCGCGCAGCTGGCATGTCATCGGCGAAGCGATGCAGCTTGCCTATGCCGATCGCGAAACTTGGCTGGGCGACCCGGACTTTGTGTCGGTGCCGGTCAGCGGCATGATCGACCCCGCCTATTTGAAACAGCGCTCCTCGCTGATCCGGCTCAACAAGGCGCTGAATGTCTATAAACCCGGCACCCCGCCCGGCGCGCAACCCCGCACCGCCTCGCTACCCCAACCCGAAAGCGGCACCAGCCATTTCGTTGCGGTCGACCGCAATGGCGACATTGCCGCCTGGACCTCCACCATCGAAAGCTTCTTCGGCAGCCAGCTGATCGCCAACGGCGTCATCCTCAACAACGAACTGACCGATTTCAGCTTCACGCCGCAAAAGGACGGCAAGCCCGTCGCCAACCGGGTGGAACCGGGCAAGCGCCCCCTCTCCTCCATGTCTCCCACCATCGTCTATGACGCCAGCGGCACGCCGATCTTCACCATCGGCGCGGCGGGCGGCAAGACCATCATCATGCAGGTCGCCAAGGCGCTGATCGCCCATTTCGACTGGGGCCTGTCGGCGCAGGAATCGATCGCCCACGGCCTCCTCTTCTTCAACGGCGAAGGGCTGGTCGTGGAACAGGGCACCTCGCTGGAGGCGATGAAAGCGCCGCTGGAAAAACTCGGCCACCGCGTCAGCATCAACAAAATGGGCCTGAAAGCCAACGCCGCCGAGCGCCTGCCCGACGGCCACTGGCAGGGTGCCGCCGACCCGCGCAGTCCAGGCGTGTCGTTGCAGGAATAAAAGCGCAGCGTGCTCCCGCGCAGGCGGGAGTCCAGTACCGCCATATGATCTGGGCTCCCGCCTGCGCGGAAGCACGCCACATTCTCAAATTACCCCTTCAAATCCAGCCCCGCGACGTTGAAATCGAACGGCGCGGTCGCGTCCTTCGGACCCACCACCAGGTCGATCTTCACGCTCTTGGCGTCTTTTATCGCCTCATAAGCCCCCTGCGACGGGGCTATGGTGATGCCGTCCTTCGCCTGCGTCATCCGCCCTTGCCACGCATGGCGCTTGCCATCGTCGGTGGTCGCGGTGACGCGGCAGTCGGACAGGTCGCAGGTGAAGGGCGCGCCCACCAGCTTGACCGTCACGTCCGCCATCCCCTTGTCGAGCGGCTGGACCAGCAACACGGAAAATGTGTCGGGCGCGGTCATCGTCGCGACGGCATTGGCGCTGCCGATATAGGCGACCTTGGCCTTCCCGGCCTCTCCGCCTTCATATTTCCAAACCTGGCCGATCTGCTCGCGCTGGCTCGGTTCCTTGGTTTTGTCCGAACAGGCGGCCAGCGTCGCGACCGCTGCAATCATCAAAATGGTGCGCATCGCCTTCTTCCTTCCATATAGTTACGGAAGGATAATGTCTGAACCGGCCTGCGGTTTCCTATGCGGCGTAGCGGGCCGCCGTATCGCGGATCAGCGCGATCATGTTGGGGATGCCCTGGGTCCGGTTGGAACTGAGCTGGTTCTTGAGGTCAAACGGTGCCAACGCCCCCTCGATATCGGTCGCGTTGATCTCGGCCGGCGCGCGATCCTGCACGGTCAGCAGCACCAGCGCGATGATCCCCTTGGTGATCGCGGCATTGCTATCCGCCAGGAAATGCAGCCGGCCCCCATCCGGCGTATCGGCATCCAGCACCGTCGGATAGACCCACACCGCCGCCGAACAGCCACGCACCAGGGTCGCGTCGGTCTTGAGCGCATCGGGCATGTCCTCCAGCCCGCGCCCCAGGTCGATCAGCAGCCTATAGCGGTCGTCCGCATCGAGAAATTCATACTCTTCCTGAAGATCGGCGAGATTGGGTAGGTCGGTCATGCCCGCCATATAGGCGCAAATGGCAAAAGCGGAACCCGCTTTGCATCACGGCGCACCGTGTTCCCGCGCAGGCGGGAACCCAGTCCGGCCGTCTGAACTGGGTTCCCGCCTGCGCGGGAACACCTCAGCCTTGCTTCGCGCCGTCAGCTCGTGACCTTGCACCCCTTGGCCGCCGCCTGGCCGCGCAGATAGCCGCGGCGCGCGATGCCGGCCGTCACGGCCGCCTGCAAGCGCCGCTGCGCTGGCGCCGCGCCGCTGATTTCGCGCACCAGCCCGCGGAACGGGATCAGCGAGTTGACGATCGTCTTGCCCACCGCCTCGGCGATCTTGCCGGTGCGATTTTCGTTGGCGGCGGCACCGGCCGTGAAATCCTCGCCCAACACCGCGTTCAATTCCCCCAGCGATGTGTTCAGCCCCTTGCAGGTGCGCGAAGGCGGCGGCGCATAGGGATTATCCATGGCCTTGAGCAAAATCGGCGGGATCTCGTCCTTGTCCAGGCCGACGTCGCGCACGGGCTGGCTGGCGATCGTGCCCGCCTTGTCCAGCGTGTCGTCCCGGCGCTTTTCCTGCTTTTCGGGTGCCTGCTTGGCCTGGTCCTGCGCCAGGGCAGCGCCCGGCAGCATCAGCATCAGGGCAATGGCGGTCATAGTCAGTTTCATCGTCGTCCTCCCGGTCGGTCAAACCACCGATGGCCTTGTCGGTTCCCGAACGAAACGATCGCGGCGCAAGACAAGCCGCCACCCGCCCGCTATGCGACCATGTCGCTCATGCAGGAGTAGTGTCTTGTCCCGATCCCACGCGCGCCTCACCATCGCCTCGCCCGCTTTGTCCGTTGCCATCGATCCGCTGGGCGCCGAACTCTGGTCGCTCAAGGACGTTGCCGGGCGCGAGCTGATGACCGATGCTGATCCGCGCTGGTGGACCGGCCATGCGCCGCTGCTCTTTCCCTTCGTCGGCCGGTCGCGCGGCGACGTCTATCGGCTGGACGGACAGGAATATCCGATGCCCCAGCACGGCTTCGCCCGCCACAGCGCCTTCCTGACCGTCGAACAGAATGACGAGAACCTGCTCCTGCGGCTGGAGGCGGATGATGAGACGCGCGCCGCATACCCTTTCGACTTCCGCCTCGACATGGCCTTCGCGTGCGAAGGCGCAACCTTGCGCATGACCGCCACCGTCTCCAACCGGGGTGAAACGGCCATGCCCTTCAGCTTCGGCTACCACCCCGCCTTCGCCTGGCCGCTCCCCTATGGCGGCGCGGCAGAGGATCATCGCATCATCTTCGAAAAACCCGAACCCGCCCCGATCCGCAAGGTCGGCGCCGAACCCGGCCTGATCGCGCGCGAACCCTTCCCCTCCCCGATCGACGGCGACACGCTCGTCCCCACCCATGCAATGTTCGAAGGCGACGCCCTGATCTGGGACGATCTCGCCAGCCGCTCGCTCACCTGGGGCGTCCCCGGCCAACCGCATCTCAAGATCGCTTTCCCCGACACCCCCTGGCTCGGCCTCTGGCAAAAGCCCGGCGCCCATTATCTGTGCGTCGAACCCTGGGCTGGGATGGCGGACCTGGTCGGGTTCGACGGCGACGTCTGGGACAAGCAGGGCATCCTATGCCTGCTCCCCGGCGACAGCCGATCCTTCCGCATGGACGTGACTTTGGTTCAGGACTGACCCCTATTTTTTCTTGTCATTCCCGCGTAGGCGGGAATCTATCTCCCAACCCCACCTCCTGACGCAAGGTCTGGAGATGGATTCCCGCCTGCGCGGGAATGACGAACCAGAATGACTGATAGATGACCATCCCATCCCGCCGCACCTTCGCGATCATTTCCCACCCGGACGCCGGCAAGACCACGCTGACCGAAAAGCTGCTGCTGGAAGGCGGCGCCATCCACCTCGCCGGTGAGGTCAAGGCGCGCGGCCAGAACCGTCGCGCCCGCTCCGACTGGATGAAGATCGAGCAGCAGCGCGGCATTTCCGTCACCTCCTCGGTCATGACGTTCGAACGCACCCGTGACGGCGAAACCATCACCTTCAACCTGCTCGACACGCCGGGCCATGAAGATTTCAGCGAAGACACCTACCGCACCCTGACCGCGGTCGATTCCGCCGTCATGGTGATCGACGCGGCCAAGGGCATTGAGCCGCAGACTCGCAAGCTGTTCGAAGTCTGCCGCCTGCGCAACGTCCCCATCATCACCTTCGTCAACAAGGTCGATCGCGAGGGCCGCGAAACCTTCGGCCTGCTCGATGAAGTCGCCGACCAGTTGCAGCTCGACGTCTGCCCGATGAGCTGGCCCGCCGGCATGGGTGGCGAGTTTGAGGGCATTTACGACTTCGCCACCAACCGCCTGATGCAACCTACCGGCCCGTCCAAGGAGTTCGACGGCACCCGCCACCAGTTCACCGGCCTCGACGACCCGAAACTGGCCGATTTCCTCACCCCGCACGCGCTGGGAAAGCTGCGCGAAGAGGCCGAACTGTCGCAGGGCGGCTATGCCAGCTTCGACCTCGACCGCTATCGTGCGGGCGACCTGACCCCGGTCTATTTCGGATCGGCGCTGAAATTGTTCGGCGTCACCGAACTGATCGACGCGCTGGCCGCCCACGCCCCGCCGCCCCGCGCCCAGCCCGCCGAACCCGCCGCGATCGAACCGGACAATAGCGAAGTCACCGGCTTCATCTTCAAGGTGCAGGCCAATATGGACCCGATGCACCGCGACCGCATCGCCTTCATGCGCCTCGTCTCCGGCAAGTTCAAACGCGGCATGAAGCTGACGCCGTCGGGATCGGGCAAGCCGCTCGCCGTCCACTCGCCCATCCTTTTCTTCGCGCAGGACCGCGAACTGGCGGACGAGGCCTATCCAGGCGACATCATCGGCATCCCCAATCATGGCGCGCTGCGCGTGGGCGATACGCTGTCCGAAAAGCCCGGCCTGCGCTTCACCGGCCTGCCCAATTTCGCGCCGGAAATCCTCCGCCGCGTCCAGCTGAAAGACCCGACCAAGACCAAGCAGCTGCGCAAGGCGCTGGACGACCTCTCCGAAGAGGGCGTCATCCAGGTCTTCTACCCCGAAATCGGCAGCAACTGGATCGTCGGCGTCGTCGGCCAGCTTCAGCTGGAAGTGCTGATCTCCCGCCTTGAGGCCGAATATAAGGTCGCGGCGGGCCTCGAACAGTCACCCTTCGACACCGCCCGCTGGATCAGCGGCGACGATGCCGCGGTCAAGGAACTGGTCACCCATAATGTCAGCAACATGGCCAAGGACCGCGACGGTGCCCTCGTATTCATGGCCCGCAGCGCCTGGGACATCGGCTACCAGCAGGAACGCCACCCGCAGGTGAAATTCAGCGCCACGAAAGAGCGTTAAAAAACAACGTGCTCCCGCGAAGGCGGGAGCCCAGTTCCAATGGCTGAGCTGGGTTCCCGCCTTCGCGGGAACACGCCGCCTATTGATGCACCAAAATCACGAATGAAGCCATTGCTTCCGTCCATTCATGAAATGGCGACATCGCTACAATTGTCGCACTCGCTGTCTCACGCCGCGACCCAATCCTTGCGCAACGCCCGCCCCGCCAGCGCCATGAACAGCCCCGCGAGCAGATAAAAGCCCAGCGCCGCCACGATCGCATAGCGCAACGCCTCCACCCCATAGGTCGGCGTCAACGCATCGGACAACGCCCCGACGCTCCACGATCCCAGCCCCAGCCCGACCAGATTGTTAATCAGCAGGAAACTCGCCGCCGCACTCGCCCGCATATGGGCGGGGACCAGATGCTGCACGGCGGTCAGCACCGGCCCCAGCCAGACATAGACCAAAGCCTGCGGGATCAGGAACAGCGCGAAGGCGGCGGTGACGCTGCCCGACAGCACGCCGACCACGAACAAGGGCATCCCCACCACATAGCTGACCGCCGGCACCCAGGCATAATAGGCCTTGTCCTTGCCCCCCATCGCGTCGCCCAGCCATCCGCCCAGCAGCACACCCGCCACCCCGCCGATCAGCAGCAAACCGCCCAGAAACTGCCCCGCTCCCATCAGGTCCAGGCCAAAGCTGCGCATCAGCAGGCTGGGCAACCAGAAGGCGACGCCATAGCCGCACATCGAACTGCACGCCGCGCCCAGCGCCAGCATCCAGAAACTACGCTTGGCCGCCAATATGCCGAACACCGCCGACACCGGCACCGCATCGGCCGCCTGCACCGGCCGCGCCGGTTCGCGCACCACCAGCCGGAAAATCGGCGCGATCATGATGCCCATGATGCCCACCGCGATGAAGGCCGTCCGCCACTCCACCGCCTGCGCGATATAGCCGCCCAGCAGCACGCCGCCCGCCGACCCCAGCGGGATGCCAAGCGAGTAAATGGACAGCGCCCGCGCTCGCTGATGCTGCGGGAACGTGTCGGAAATCACCGCATAGGATGGCGCGACGCCGCCCGCCTCCCCCACGCCCACCCCGATGCGGAACAGGAACATCTGGGCGAAGCTGGTCGCGACGCCACAGAGCGCGGTAAAGCCACTCCAGATGGCGAGACTGACGGTGATGACCCATGTCCGGCTGGTCCGGTCCGCCAGCAGCGCCAACGGTATCGCCAGCGTCGAATAGAGCAAAGCAAAGGCGATCCCGCCCAGCGCCCCAAGCTGCGTATCGCTCAACCCCAGCTCCGCCTTTATGGGTCCAGCGAGGATGCCCAGAATCTGCCGATCGAGAAAGTTGAACGTATAGACCAGCAGCAGCATCGCCAGCACGACGCCACGATAGGCGGGGGAAGTAGCAGAGGCGGAAGGGGTAGGTAGGTCGGTCATGCTTGCTCCTTACGCCCCTCGCCGCAAAGCAAAAGCGTGTTCCCGCGAAGGCGGGAACCCAGTCCCGCCGTCGAACTGGATTCCCGCCTGCGCGGGAATACCGAACCTAAAACTTCACCGTCCCCGTTACAAACACCTGCCGCGGATTGCCATAAAAGGCCGTCAGCGTCCCCTCCCTGCCCAGCGTAGGCGTCGGGAAACCCGCGGCATTGTTGACGATCGCACCTGTCGTCGCATTGGCCGCGACGAAGGTATAGCCCGACGTCTTATATTCCTTGTCCAGCAGGTTCTTGCCATGCAGCCCCAGCGTCCAGCGATCGTCGGGCGCGGTATAGACGATGCTCGCGTCCCACAGCGCAAAGCCCTTCTGGTCGATATAGGGGTTGGGAATTTCGAACTGATAGACTTTGCTACGCCACGACACCGTGCTGCCCAGATACAGGCTGCCCGCCCCCACCGGCGCGGTATAGCCCAGCGTGCCGCTCGCGGTCCATTTGGGCGTATTCTGCACCTCGCGATTGGCTGCCACATCGGTCGGCACGCCACCGATATTGCTGATATATTCGCGATATTCCGCGTCGATATAGCCGATCGCGGTGGACAGGTTCAGCCGGTCACCACCGGTCAGCATGTCACGGCCCAGCCGCGCATTGCTCTCGAACTCCAGCCCCTTGAACCGCGCCTTGCCCGCATTGGACACGACGCCGCAGAAGGAGGGGATGCCGCCGACCGAGCAGGCGACCGATCCGGGGATCTGCACATCCTTATAATTGGCATAGAAGCCCGCGACCGCCACATACAGCGCGCCGTCCATGAAATTGCCCTTATAGCCGACTTCATAGCTGTCGACGCTTTCCGGACGGAAGCTCAGGAACGCGGCGATCTCGCTGTCCTGGCGGATGCCGTCGCTGTTGAGGTCGGGGGCGTTGACGCCCACGCCGCGCGGGTCGAAACCGCCGCCCTTGAAGCCCTGCGCATAGCTGGCATAGAGATTATGGTCGGGCGTCGGCTTGTAGCTGACCGACACGCGCGGGGTGAATTTCCTATATTCGCGCTCCCCGTTGAAATTGGTGCCGGGCGCGCCGAACGCCACCCCAGCGCCGCCAAACAAGGGCGACCCGCCACCCAGATAATTTTGCCGCAATATGTCGGCCCGCCGCTTGTCCCAGGTATAACGACCGCCCGCGGAAATGCTCAATTGCTGCGAAATGTCGAAGGTGAAGTCGCCGAACACCGCATAGGTTTCGGTATCGACATCGGCCTGGGTATAGGCGGTTAGGCCGGGAACGGTGGTGAACAGCCGCACGTCGAACGCCGTGTCGGCCTTGGCATCCAGATAGTAGAAGCCGACCATGCCGTGCAGCGGCCCCTGGTCGTAAAGCAGCTGAAATTCCTGGCTCAACTGCTCGTTGAAGTAGAAGGCCGGCACATCGACATCGACCGCGGGCAGCGCGTCGAAATCGATCGGCGACGCGCTGTCATCCTTGCGCCACGCGCTGATCGACCGCAGCGTCACCGCGTCGGACAGTTCCGCCGTGATATTCATCGAAAGCCCGTAGGATTTCACATATTGCTTGGGGTCGGACAGCCCGCCGCGTGTGTCGAAAACGTCGTCCAGCACCGGCGCGCCGGATAGTTGGCCGGGGATCAGGCGATGGCCGCCGCGCGCGCTGCTATCATCCTTGGTATAGTCGCCGGTGATGCGCATCAGCACCGGCTGGCCATAGCCGCCCATTTCGAACGTGGCCCGCCCGGCCCAGACATCCTTGTTGTAATTCTCGTCCCCGGTGGTGAGGTTGTCGCCAAAGCCGCCACGCGACAGCCGGGCGAACGCGCCGCCGACGCGGATCAGGTCGCCGATCGGGGCAGAGGCGCTGATGATGCCATCGGCTTGGTCATAGGTGCCATAGCTGCCCTTGATCTTCAGCGCGAAGTCCTGCGGCAGCATCTTGGTCACATATTTCACTGCGCCGCCGATCGTATTGCGGCCATAGAGCGTCCCCTGCGGCCCGCGCAGCACCTCGATCCGCTCGACATCGTAAATGTCCAGAATCGCGCCCTGCGGCCGGTTCAGATACACATCGTCCAGATAGATGCCCACGCCCTGTTCGAAGCCGGACACCGGGTCCTGCTGCCCCACGCCGCGGATGAAGGCGGTCAGCGTCGAATTGGTGCCGCGCGACGCTTCCAGCGTGGTGTTGGGCGTCACATTCGCCAGATCGGTGATATCGATCGCCCCGCCGCGCTCCAGCGCTTCGCCGGAAAAGGCGCTGACCGCGATCGGCACGCTCACCAGCGTCTCCTCCCGCCGCCGGGCGGTCACGATGATCGCCCCCTCATCCTGCTCGACGGTGGCGCCCTGCGGCACCTGCTGGGCCAGCGCCGGCAGCGCGGCCACGCCGCTCCACGCGGCGGAGGCAAGGGCGATGGCGCGAATGCTGTGATGGGCCTTCATGGGCGGTTCCTCTCCTGATCGGTGCGCCCGGTTGGCGGGTCGCGATGCGTCTTGACCGATTCGATAATGAAAGTTGAACCAACTTTCAACTTGAAATAGAGAGGCGCTGACGAGCGACCGTCGCTGCGGCAAAAAGAACACAGATGGCAGGAGTGGTGATGACCGGGGAAGAGGCCGCCAAGGACGACAAGACACCGCGCACCGCGCGCGGCGAACGCACCCGCCGCGCGCTATTGTCGGCGGCGGCGCAGGAATTTGGCGAAAAGGGTTTCCATGACGGCTCGATCAGCGGCATCACCCGCCGGGCGGGCTGCGCGCTGGGCAGTTTCTACACCTATTTCGATACCAAGGACGATATCTTCCGCGCGCTGGTGAACGACATGTCGGGCCAGGTGCGCGACTATGTGTCCCCCCGCATCGCCACCGCGCGCGACGGCATCGACGCCGAACGGATCGGCCTGCTCAGCTTTCTGGAGTTCGCGCGCGAACATAAGGAAATCTACCGCATCATCGACGAATCGGAATTTGTCGATGCGGCCGCCTATCGCGCCCATTATGAAAATACCGCCACCCGCATGGCCGGACGGCTCCGCGCGGCCGCGGACAAGGGCGACGTGCGCGCCGATGTGGAGGAGGTTCATGCCTGGGCGATCATGGGCATGAACGTGTTCCTGGGGCTGCGCTTCGGCGTCTGGGACGACAGCCGCCCGGCCGAAGAGATCGCAGCGATAGCCAACGCATTGGTGGAAAAGGGGATCGGCCCACAACGCTGAGCGACTGCCATGGCAGCCGTCCCATTCCCTGCCCGGATCGGCGCGGGGGACGCCTGCGTCCTGCAACCATCGACCGTTTCGGGATTCCTCATCCGTGGTGCAACATCATGCGAGAAGGATCATGGACCTGCCCCCGCGCGCAAAGCGCTCTACCGTTTTCATGGACGCCCATGTCCATCTGGGCGAGTCGCTTGCCGCCCGCCAACTGGTTCGCATCCGCGATATTTCCGAAGGCGGCGCAAAAGTTCAGGGCCGGTCACCCGGCGTGGGGGCGCGCGTCACCATCATGCGGGGCGCGACGGAAATCCCGGCACGGGTCGTCTGGACCACAGGCCAGCATTTCGGCGTCGCATTCGATGAACCGGCCGATGTGGAGGCGGTGTTGAAAGCCGCCACCCCGAAGTCCCCCGACAGACCGGTTTATGCCAAGGCGCTAACATCAGGCCTGACGCCGGGACCAGCACAGGTCAGGCGCACCATGCCGCGAACGCGAACGCTGCCGCCGACAAATCGGTCGACGTTCGGGTTGCGACTCGCGAGCATCGATAGCTAGAGCGAGACGGCTTGAGCCTGTCTCAGTCCGTTTGTTGAGTAGAGGCGAAGCGAAGTCGAATAGCGTATCGAACCATCAAGCGATGCGCATCGATACGCCATTCCGACAATCTCAACGGCGGCTCACAACTGGCGGATCAAGCCGATGATCCGGCTCAGTTACCCCGCTGCGGCAGCACGCCCGGAGGCATCGCGCCCTGGGGCATCCCACCTTGCTGTTGCTGCATTTGCTGCTGCAACTTCATCAGTTCGGCCTTCGACTTGAAGTCGTACAGTTCGACGTCGAACACCAGCACCGAACCGGCCGGGATCGGGCCGGCCGCCTGGTCGCCATAGCCCAACTGCGGCGGAATCCAGAGGCGATACTTGCCGCCCTTCTTCATCTTTTGCAGCCCTTCGGAGAAGCCCGGCACGACGCCGTCGATCGGCATCGGCGCCTGCGGATTCTCGTCGAACACCGTGCCGTCGAGCAGCGTGCCCTTATAACCGACCAGCGCCACGTCGGCGGGGGTCGGGTTGGCGCCGGTGCCTTCCGACAGAACCTTATATTGCAGGCCCGATTCGGTGGTCACAACGCCGTCCGCATGCGTGTTCTGCGTCAGGAACGCCGACGGCGAGGCTTCGACGCCCTGCTGGCCCGCCCAGGCGAGGCCACCAGCCGCCAGCGCGATCGCGGCGACACCGATCCAGAGGCGCGTCAACGACCCCTTGGCGATAGAACGAAGGGGTACGGCCGTCGTGGACATGGCGCATGCTCTCGCAAATTAAGGGCAGGGTGTTCGGCAGGACACGGGGCGGCGATGGCGCATAGGCCGGGGACCGCCCCGATAGCGCTTACTTCGCGCCGTCGCGCTCGGCGCGCTTGCGATCCATCTTGCGGGCGCGACGCACAGCGGCAGCCTTTTCGCGGGCGCGCTTTTCCGAGGGCTTCTCGTAGTGACGACGCAGCTTCATTTCGCGATACACGCCTTCACGCTGCAACTTCTTCTTGAGTGCGCGAAGAGCCTGGTCGACATTATTGTCGCGAACGATGATCTGCATAAGTCCGTTAATCTCCAATCGAAAACGAGCGGTTCGCCGGGATTTTCACGTCTTTCCCGACGGGCCGACCGAATAGCAAAGCCAATGAGTCGTCGCAGGTCGCCCTACGCCATGTGGGCGGCGCCCTATCAGCAGAGTCGCGTAAACTCAACCCTAAAGCCTTCATACTCGACAAGCCGAGCATGCGGGCGGATAGTGGCGGCATAAAAATAGTGGAGGATCGCCATGGCTACAGCCGCCAAACACCCCGATATGCCCGCCGCCGAATGGGCGGCGCGCCAGCAGCTTGCCGCCTGCTACCGTATCTTCGATCATATGGGCTGGTCGGAACTGATCTACAACCATATTACGCTGCGCGTACCGGACGAAAACGGCGCTTTTCTCATCAATCCCTTTGGCCTGGGCTATGATGAGGTGACCGCCTCCAACCTCGTCAAGATCGACATAGACGGTCAGGTGCTGGACGGCAGTCCCTATCCCGTCAACCGTGCGGGCTTCACCCAGCATAGCGTGTTTCATCGGCATTTGCCCGACGCGCATTGCATCATTCATACGCACACGACCGCGGGCATGGCGGTCAGCGCCTGCGCAGAGGGGCTGAAACCGATCAGCTTCTACGCCGCCGCCTTCATCGGGCGAATCGCCTATCATGACTTTGAAGGCATCACGATTCGCGCCGACGAAGGCGAGCGGCTGATCGCCAATCTGGGCGACCGTCGCGTCATGCTGTTGCGCAATCATGGAACGCTGGTGATGGCGGGCAGCCTGCCCGAAGCCTTCCTGACCCACTGGCTGTTGCAACGCGCCTGCGAGATCCAGGTCGCGGCGGGCGCGGCGGGCACGCCGATCGACATTCCCGCGGATGTGATCGCAGTGCATCAGCGCGACCTGAGCGCCGTGCAATTGCCGGTCGGGCCGGGCGTGCCCGATTTCCAGACGATGGTGCGGCGAATCGACCGGATCGATCCGAGTTGGAGGGACTGAGGCAATAAACCTGTAACAGGCCCGTTCGCCATGAGCCTGTCGAAGGGCTGTTCTTTCCTTCTCACGCTGGAAGAAGGACGGGGCTTCGACAGGCTCAGCCCGAACGGAGGAGGGTGAACTCGATTTTCACGGCCGCGGGCAGCTTTCGCCTTCCGCCACCATGCGCCGCACCTCCTGCGCGGCGACCTGGGCCAGCCAGGCGCGGCGCTCCGCCTTGTCGGCGTTCCGCTCCGCCAGCGCGCGCGCGGCCTGCGCCGCGTTGCGCTGCTGCACCGCCATGCGGGCATAGGTGAAGGCAGCGATAGACAGGCCGCTCAGCACGACGATCAGCAGCAGGGCGGCTGCGGAGAGGGCGGCGGCGATTCGCCGGCTGCGGCGCTGGTCGCGGCGATAGAGCGCGGCATAGGGCGCGCCGAGCAGGCCCGCGATCAGCTTGAGCTTGACGATATGGCGCTCATTCTTTTGCAGGTCGGGCGCCAACGGTTCGAGCGGCTGGCTGCGATCCAGTTCACCCGCTGCGTCCAGCGCGAAGAGCAAGGGCGCGGGAAAACAGTCGGTTTCCGGATCGCCGGGCACGCCAGCGGCGATCAGCGCAAAGACCGGGGCACCCGGATTGCAGCGCTTGAACGATCGGATTTCCTTGTCGACCCAGACCGATCGGGCCGCGCTGGGCGAGCAGATGACGATCAGCGCGTCGGACCGGGCGAGCGCTCCCTGCAATTTGGGGCCAAGTTCGGCGGCCCCCGCCAGTTCATCCTCATCGCGGAAGATCGGGCGCAACCGCGCGGGGATCGGGCCGCGATCGCCCGCCGTCCCCACCAGCGCGCCGGGCACGCGATAATTTTCGATTGCGCGGTGCAGCCAGCGCGCGACCTTCATGTCGGCATGGCTGTAGCTGATGAAGGCGGCATAGCGTCCCTCGCCCCCGACCGCACCGACCAGCGCCGACAATTGCTTGTGGGCATAACCCGCCAGTTCCGCGCCGCCCGCAAGCACTGGCTTTCCCACCGCTGCGGCAGTATCCACAGGGGACGAGAATATCTTACCGAAAGGGTTGGACATGATGGGGAAATTCCTGATCGCGGGTGTGGCGATGATGGCGCTTTATAGTCCCGTCGCTGCGCAGGAGACGGTTCCGACGCCAGCCACTCCTCCGCCGGTCGCTTCTCCAGTCACGCCCCCCGGCCCGCCCGCCGATCCCTTCGCCCAGGCGATCGCCGCGCGTCAGGTCGCCGACTTCGCCCGGCGCGAGCGTGATCCCCATGCGATGCTGACCGCCGCCCGGATGCTGCAACAGGTGCCGATGGCCGATGGCGCGACCCCGGCGCAGGGCGACGCCGCTTTCTCCCCCGACGCGCTGTTTACCGAGGCAAAGGCGCTGGCGCGTGACGACCAGGCGCTGCTCTTGCAAATTCGGCTGGCGCAGTCGGCGGCGGGGCGCGGCGTGCTCGCCTCCGCCTTTGGCAAGGGGCTGGTGCGGCGCGTGCAGGACGTCAATCCGCGCAACGCCTATCGCTTCAACGTCACCGCCAAGGGCGGCGAGCCGCTGCGCATCGGCGCGATCGGCGATATCGGCACCAACATGTATATCCGCCTGCTCGATGCGTCGGGCCGGCAGATCTGCCTGGACGACAATGCCGATTATGCCCCGGTCTGCGCCGTCACGCCGCGCGCGTCGGGCCAATATCGGGTCGATATCGGCAATAAAAGCGCCGCCAAAAGCCGGACCGTGATCCTGAGCAACTAGGACCAATCGACATTCAGCCCTGACGGCCTGCAAATGGCGATTTTCCGCGCTTCCGGTGCTCACGTACTTTAAGTACGCTGCGCTCCGGGTCACGAAAAACCACCATTTTCGGCTCGTCATCTTCTGAATGTCGATCGGTCCTAAGACGCGCGGCGGCATGGTCAGTTGCCGGTATAGAGTTCGCCGACCGACAGGCTGGCCTGCGCCCCGGCCTTGACCATCAGGTCGCGGATCGGGGCGACCAGTCGGGCCGCGGCGCGCTGGTTCTCGACCATGCGCAGCAGCAGGCGGAAATCGTCGGGCGGCTGCGCCGTCACCAGCGCGACGACATGGTCCGCGCCGAACGGCGGAATGACCTGGCTTTCAAGGACGGGCAGCGATTGGCCGGCGGCCAGTTCGCCCTTGCCGTCCGATGCGGCGACCGGGAACAGCCGCTGCACCGTGCCGTCCGACGCGATGTTGAACACGGTCGCATAACGCGGGCCAGGCGCGACCGAGCCATCACCCGTTTGCGCCAGCGCCAGCGTGACCGGCGCGCCGGACGGATAGCGCGCGCCATTGTCGAGCGGGCCGACCATCAACCGCGCGCCGCGTTCCGACAGGAGCGGGCGCAGCGCCTCCAGCGCCGCCCATTTATCGATCACGCCCCGCACCTGCGCCGGGGTCTTCACATTCTGGGCGACGATGTCGCCGGTGCGGCGCAGCATTGCCTGCGCCCGCGCGTCCCACACGAAATCGGCCCCCTGCCCGTCGGTCAGGATGCGCCAGGGATGATCGCCGCTGACGCTGGCACGCGCCTTCACATCCGCGACATAGAGACCAGGCAGCGGCGGCGGCACCGGCGGCGCGGGCGGCGGCGGCACGGTGGCGAACAAAGGCTGCCCCTCCCGCCCCGGCGGGATGATCGTGCTGCTTTCCTGCCGCTGGCCGCTCAGCATCCGCACCTGGACGTTGAGATAGGCGCCCAGTTCGCCGATCGACAGCGTGCCGTCGCCATCCTGGTCGGCGGCCATGCCCTTGCCGTCGGCGCGCGGCGTGGACATGCCCTGCTCGAAAGACCAGGTCAGGAAGCCGCGAGTCGGCGCGCCCTCCACCGGCAGCGCATTTTCCCAGGCGATCTGATCGTCAAGCGCCGCGCTGATATAATAGAGGTTGGGCAGGTCGTCGCGCGTGGCGCTGACCGGGGCCGCATCGGCGGACGCCAGCACGCTGGCGAAGCGCGGCGCCGGGCGCGATCCCAGTTCGACATTACGCGCGCCCAGCGTCAGCCGCGGGGTCATGCCCATGACGCGCGGATCGACCGAACGGTGCAGCGTGCCGGAATGGCAGGTGTCGGCCATCATCAGCACCTGCACGCCCTTTGGCACATACAGGGACAGCCAGGTGTAGAAATCCTTGTCGACGATGAAGCGCTCTGCGTCCTTCACATCGGGATCGAAGCCGGGCAGCGGCAGGAACTGGTCGGTGTCGCCGTCGCGCGTGCCCTTGACCGCGGCCTCGGCCAGCGCGCCATGGCCGGTATAATAAAGGAATATCCAGTCGCCCAGCCTGGAGCGCAGGCCCAGCGCGTGTAGCGCGGTTTCGACCGTGGTGCGGCTGACGCCGTCGTTGCGCAGCACGGTGACGTCGCTCGCGCCCTGTCCCCGAATCAGCGCCTCCATCGCCGCCAGATCATTTTCCGGCCCGACAAGGTCCATGATCAACTTGGACTGGAACTGCCACGCCCCCACCAACAAGGCCCGCGTTTCTGCATGAGCATGACCGGGACTAGTCAATATTGTGACAAAGCCTACCAGTACTGTTGCCCAGAGTCCACGCCGCCCCTTCGACATTGGGATTCCCCCGCGCTTTTTTGTTGCCTCGACAGATATATACCCATAGTCTTAGAAAGGTAATTGGGGCAATAACTATATCTTGACTCGGAGCGGACAAATGGCCGTGTTGCGTTGCACTATAGTGGTTGCTTCCTTTATGCTTTTTGCAGGCGGAGCAGCAAACGCTCTGGCGCAGGCGGATAACGGTCCGCCGCCCGAAGAGGCCCCTACGGAAGGCGCAGCGGGCCGTGGCGTACGCATATTGCCGCCGGAACCGCCCGCGCCCAAGCCTGTTGCACAAGAGCCACAAGCACCACAACAACAGGCAGTCCATGCCATCCCTCCCGCCCCCGTCGCCGCCCCCGGCCGGAAGGTGCCGGTCGCCGCTGCGCCCGTCGCCGCTGCACCGGTCTCCGCGCCCGTACTCAAGGCCTGCGACCGTCCCGTGGCCAAGCCGACGCTGCGCTTTACCGATCCCGCGCGCTTCGATGGTGCGTTGAAGGGCAAGCTGCGCCGTGGCCGCCCGGTGGTGGTCGATCTCGACACGCCCTATCCCGCCGACAATGAAGCGCCGTTGCCGCTGGGCGCTTGGCTCAATGAGGTCAAGCAAAGCGGCGGCACGGTCAGCGTCGCGCCCTATTGCCAGAAGGGGCGCGGCTTTGGCGGCTTCTTCGCCAAGCTGTTCGGCGGCGGCCCGGCCGAACCCTATAAGGCCGCGCGCCGCTACGACGCGGTGCTGCATGTCGACGCGGTCGACCAGGTTGTGACCCAGGTCGAGTTCGCGCCGCGCAAGGCGACAAAATGAGCCGTCCACATCCGGGGCGCGGGCGAGAGGGCGGGCGCGGCCTGATCCGCGCGCTGGCCGCCGTCTGGGCGCTGACGTTGTTGGCGTTGGCCGGTCCCGCGCGCGCGGCGGAAGAACCCCGACTGGCGCTGGTGATCGTCAACGGCGCCTATCAGGCCTTCGACAAGCTCGGTTCCACCTATGCGGACGGCGACAAGGTCGCGACCGCGCTCAACGCCACCGGCTTCACCGACGCCAGCGGGGACGGCCCGGTGCAGGTGCGGCGCGACCTTTCGCGCGACGCGATGTTGCAGGCGGTCGCCGATTTCCGGGCGAAGCTGGCCGCCGCCGGTCCCAAGGCGTTCGGCACCCTCTATTTTTCCGGCCATGGCGCGGCGCTGGGCAGCTATGGCGACGTCATGCTGCTGCCGGTCGATGCCGGCCGCGACCTCACGCCCGAAAGTGCGACGCTGACCCGTGCGGCGCTGACCCATAATCTGCTGGGATCGGGCGCGAAGACGGTACTGATCGTGCTCGACATGTGTCGCAACGTCCTGCCTGCGCCGCCGCCGTCGCTGACCCAGATGATCGCCGCGGAAACCGGCACCGAAGCCAGCGCGGTGGGCGAATTGGCAGGCAGCAAAGGACTGCGCCGCATGGTCCGCGCGCCCGCCGCCGCGATCCGGCCGGATCAGGGCTATCTGGTGGCCTTTTCCACCAGCGCCGACCAGGTCGCCTTCGACGACGGCATCTTTTCCAAGGTGCTGGCCGAGGAAATCCGCCGCCCGCAGCAAAATATCGCCGATGCGCTCAAGCGCGTGTCGGACCGTGTGGCGCTGTCGTCGGGCAAGAATTTCCAGAAGCCGACCTTCGACTATGGCCTGCAAGGCGCGCCGCCCTGCTTCATTTCCTGCGACCGGGCGGCGAGCGATCGTTTCTACGATTGCGCCAACTGCCCCTGGATGCGGGCGATCCCGGCCGGGCTGACACCATTCGGATCGCCTGCGTCGGAACCGGGACGCGGCGGGGACGAGGCGGTGCAGGCCGACATGAAGATCGACCGGCCCTTCGCCATCGGCGTCTATGAGGTGACGATCGCCGAATGGAATGCCTGCGTGCGCGATAATGCCTGCACGAAGCTGGGCAATTGGTCGAAGGACAATCCCAATCCGCTGATCCCGGCGACCGACATCAGTTATGAGGACGCGCAGGCCTTCGTCGCCTGGCTGACCGTCCAATCGGGCCGCCCCTATCGCCTGCCGACCGAACAGGAATGGGAATATGCCAGCCGCGGCGGCGCGCCGTCGGCCTTCCCCTGGGGCGACGACATCGGGCCATCGATGGCCAATTATGATCATACCGCCCGCTATCACGGGTCGGATACCGCGCCCTATCGCGGCTATCCCGAAGCGGTGAACAGCTATCCCGCCAACAGTTTCGGCCTGAACCAGATGCAGGGCAATGTGTGGGAATGGACGTCGGGTTGCACCGACACATCCTGCCGCGCGCGGATCATACGTGGCGGATCGTTCGAAAGCGCGCCCGATGCGCTGCGATCGGCCAATCGTTTTACCGTACCGCCCGGCAAACGCCGGCAGGACGCCGGTTTGCGCGTCGTGCGCGACCTGGAACCGGACGAAATCGGGGGATCGTCCTGACGACAATTTCATGAGGGTTTGCGCCGGGGGTGGGACTTCGGCGCATGAAGAGGGGAATATCGATGAACAAGTTTCTGATCGCGGCCACGGTGGCGGCGCTGGTGCCGGGCGCGGCTTTGGCGTCGCCTTACTATTCGACCATCGGCAGTCCGAACAGCCTACAGCATACAGCGGTCACGACCGCGCTCAATCTCAACGATCTCGACTATGACGATGATCCCGATACGCCGGGTTTCGACATGGAGGGCGACGCGGACACGATCGGCGGCGCGTTCAGCTATTGGGGTTCGGCGGGGACGGAGGGCCAGCGCTACGAACTACGCTATCAAAAGGCGTTTCGTCCTTCAGAAGGCAGCCGCGCCCGCATACTGATCGACCCGATCCTCAACGTCCTGCACGTCAATGACGGCCAGACCGCAATCCTGGGCACGCTGTCCACCGGCGTCGAAATTCCGGTCCAGCCTAACTGGCTCATCACTCCGCGCGTGGCGTTCGGCGCGACTGACAATGATGGCTATTTCGGCGCCAGCAGCGAAGTGCTGACCCTGTCGGCCACCAGCCGCTACAAGATCGCGCAGGTCGGCCGCGGCGACCTGACCATCGGTAATATGGTCGGGTGGACCACCACCACGGACATCGGCATCGGCAAGAAGCTGCCCTTCTATTTCAAGGAGGATGTCTGGTCGTTCCGCAACGGCATCGCCTATCAATTGCCGTTCAAGGGGCGGATGTTCGGCGGGCGGCAGGGTTCGATGCGCGCCAGCTACACCTGGACCAAGCTGACCGGCGATCCGCAATCCTATGAAAATGTGCATGAAGCCGCGCTGAGCGTGGGCATCCGCACCCGCGAGGCGGAACAGAAGAGTCGCGCCGAACAGCTGCGCATCGGCCTGATCTACACCCATGGCACCAGCAGCTTTTCGCATGATTTCGATTTTGACGCGGCGACGCTGACCATCGGCTATCGTTTCTAAAACAGCTATTCGGGAGGAACGGGTGATGACACGTCGTCTCGTTACATGGGGCAGCGTTGCGCTGCTGGCGCTTTCGGGCGCAGGCATTTCGGCCCAGCAGAGCGACGACGCGCTGTTCATGACCGGGGCGGAGCCCGTTTCTCCCGAAGACTATGCCAAGCTGCCCAAACAGGGACGTTTCCGCGCCTATCTGCCCAAGCAGGTCGACCTGTCCAACGCCTATCCCCCGCCCGGATCGCAGGGGCCGCAGCCCAATTGCGTCGCCTGGGCGACCACCTATGCCGCGCGCACCTTCCTGAACTTTCGCGACAAGACTGTGCAGCCGGACAATCCGGCCGACCAGATGAGCCCGGCCTATGTCTATAACCGGCTGCGCCCCGCAGGATCGCCCTGCACCGGCACGATCAGCATCGTTCAGGCGCTGACCCTGCTGAAAAATGAAGGCACGGTCAGCCTGGCCGAATTTCCCGATGACATGACCAAATGCGCGATCCCCGCGCCCGATGGGCTGAAAACCAAGGCGGGCAATTTCCGCCTGCTCGACTGGCGCGCGGTCGATCGCGAGGTCAAGGACGACTGGCGCACGCCGATCATATTGGACGACGTCAAGGGCGCGCTCGCCCGCGGCGCGCCGGTGATCTTTGCCATGCCCGCGCCCGCCGATTTCAAGGCGTTTCGCGGCGACGGCGTCTATAGCCGCGTGGCAAAGCCGGACAAGGCCAATTATCACGCCATGGCGATCGTGGGCTATGACGAGGATCGTCAGGCGCTGCGCATCATGAATAGCTGGGGGCCGATCTGGGGCGACAAGGGCTATGCCTGGATCGACTATGCCACCTTCCGGCTGCTGACCGGGGAAGCCTATTCGCTCGAAGCGCCGGTCGCCCCGGCCGCGCCCGGCGCGCCACCGCCGCCCCAGCGCAGCAATGCCCAGATCTTCGCCGATCAGGCAGCGGCAATCCCCTGCGGCGCGGTGTCGGTGCAGGGCAAAAGCGTCTCCGGCTTTTCCGGCGATCTGAACGCCATCGCCGCATTGCGCGAGGCGGCGGCCAATGCCGATCCGGCGATGAAGGTCGCCGTCCGCCACCTGCCCTGGCCGCAATGCGAGGCCGCGCTGACCCTGGCCGCGGCGATGGCGCGCGATGGCACCAGCATCGTTGCGCTGACTGCGGACGGCCAGGATCGGGACGGCGACCCCGTGGTGATGAAGGAGAATGAGATTTTCGGCGTCAGCGCGACGACGAGCGCGGCGCGGCCCTATCTCAGCATCATCTACCTTCAGGCCGACGGCAGCGCGGTCGAGTTGCATCGCGGCCATCCCGAACCCGACCGCAAGGGCGTGCGCCGCGTCACCATCGGCCTGTCCCAGGCGGCGCAACGCTATCAGGTCGCGCCGCCCTTCGGCCCCGAACTGATCGTCGCGCTCGCCTCTGCCAAGCCGCTGTTCGGCGATGACGAAGTGGTGAACGGCACCGAGCGGCAGTTCCTGACCAGGTTGCGCGCCAAGCTGAACAGCAGTCAGGGTGCAGGCGTGGCCGCCGCCTTCGTCCGGCTCCAGACCAGCAACTGACCCCGGCCATGGCGGGCCAACCGAACAAGGGTAAGCCCAAGGCCCGCGGGGGCCTGCGCTTGCCGCCGGTGGCACCGGTCGTGCGCTTCGGCGCGATGTTCCTGGCCTTCCTGCTGGGCACATGGGGTTTCGCGCAGGCCTATGCAGAGGCCCGCATCGCCTCGACCGTCATGCAGGACGCTATGCGCGCGATGCGGCTGATCGTCGGCAGCTTTCCGCAGGTGCTGGAGGGGCGCGACCTGCCGCTGGCGCTCAACATCGCGCGCTGGGCGCTGCCGCTGCTGACCTTCTGGTCGACGGCGGCTTTGGCCTGGGAGCAATTGCGCAACCCGCTGCGGCTGGCGCTGATCCGGGCGCGGGGCGAACATCTGGTGATTGCGGGCGACGAAAGCGGCGGGCTGGCCGCACAGGCGGCGCGCGGCGCGCTGGCCGACGGACGGCGCGTGCTGCTGTGGCCGCAGGACCGGCGCACGACCTGGATCGCCGACGCGCTGGAGGCAGGCGCGGCGGAGGTGGAACAGGGCGTGGCGCAGGAGAGCGCCGCCGCGCTGGCGCTGGACAAGGCGCGCGCGGTGCTGCTGCTGTCGCGCGAGGCACGCGGCAATATCGCGCTCGCCTCCGCCCTATTGGCGCAGGCGGCGGCGGTGCGCCCGGCGGGCGACCCGATCGACATCATCCTGCGTGTCGATGACCTCGACCTGCGGCGCAGCGTCGAGCAGCGGTTCGAGCATGGCGACCGGCGGACGGCGCGCGTGCGGCTGGCGGCGCTACCCGACATTGCCGCGCGGCAGCTGGCGCTGGCCCGGCCGATCGACGGATTCAGCCGCGAAGGGCAGGCGGGGCGCGGGGTGCTGGTGATCGGCTTTACCCCGCTGATCGAACGCTATGTGCTGCGCACGCTGGCGGGCGGCCATTATCGTGATGGCGGCAAGCCCGTCTTCGCGATCCATATGGCCGACGCCGCGCAGGGCGAGGCGGCGTTTCGCGCGCGCAGTCCCGGCGCAGACGCGCTGTCGCCGCTGCGCTTTGTCGAGGCGCGGCCCGACCCGGCGCGGATCGCCCCGCTGATCGACGCCCATGTCGCGACGCTTGGCGAGCCGGTAGCGATCCTGATCGACCTGGACGACGACGACCGCGCGCTGGCCGTCGCATTGGCGGTAGATGCCCGCTATCGCGCCGCCGCCCTGCCCGCCCCGCCGATCCATGTGCGGATGGCGGGCGCGCACGACCATCGCGTCGGCGCAGGGATTTTCCCGTTCGGCGGCTTGGCCGACCTCGCCGATCCCGACATGCTGTTGCAGGACCGGCATGATGCGCTCGCCCGGTCGATCCATGATTTTTATCTGGAAGGTCGCTTTGCCGAAGGCGAGCGGATCGGCGTGCGCGCGTCGATGCAGGAATGGGAGGATCTGCCCGAAAGCTTCCGCGACGATAACCGGCTGGTCGCCGACTGCTATCAATTGAAACTGCGCGACATCGGTGCGCGGCTGGTGGAGGGCGGCGGCCCATCGCTCAGCCTTTCCCCCGACGAACTGGAGGAATTGTCGCGCGCCGAACATGATCGCTGGATGGCGGCCAAGCTGGTGCAGGGGTGGACCCATGGCGCGGTGCGCGACGATGCGCGGCGGCTGCATCCCGACATCGTGCCTTATGATGACCTCAGCGAAGCGATCAAGGATCTGGACCGGGAGCAGGTGCGGATCATGGCGCGGCTGCTCAGCGCATCGGGCCGGCGGGCGCTGCGCACGCTGACGGTGGCGCTGTTGCCGGGCGGCGAGGATGCCGCGCCCGATCCGGCCGCCTTGGTGGCGGCATTGCGTGCCCAATATCCCGACCGCGCGCCTATCTTTGTCGGCGATCTGGCCGATCGCTGGTCGCGTCATGTGCTCACCGCGCTACAGGCGCAGGGAGAATTGGTGCAACTGGCGTTGGCCGGCCATGTGCAGGCGATCCTCGATCCGCTGCCGACCGGCGAAGCGACCGCGGCGGCGGCGCTGGTCCAAGGCGCAGACGCGATCTATGCGGGCGGCACGACGGCGCTCGTGGTGCGCACCGATCTGCTGCTGGCGACCGATCCCAGCCCCGATCCGCGCGCCATTCGCATCGGCCCGGACGGTGCGATCGGCCGCGCGCCATGGACGCGCTGAAAGGCGGACCCAAGCTGATCGCCGCGATCGGCGCGGGGGCGTGGCTGACCGTGCGCGCAGCGACCGGCATGGGCCGCCGTATCATTGCGGGCGACGCGCTGGCCCAGCGGCAATTGGCGGACGGCCTGCCGCTGCATGTCTGGCGGCCGCTGCGCACCCTGCTGCCGCTGGCCGCGCTGGCCGGGATCATCGCGGGCATCGGCGCGGCGCGGCTGCTGGCGCTTTATAATGCCCAGATTCCGGTGCTGGGCGCGCTGGCGGAGATTTTGCTGCGCGACATCGTGCCGCTGCTGGTCGGCCTGTTCGCCTGCGGCAGCGTGTCGGTGGCGCTGTCGTCGCGGCTCGGCGCGATGGCGCTCAACCGGGAGATCGATGCGCTGGAGGCGCTGGGGCGCGATCCGGTCGCCCATGCGCTGGGGCCGGCACTGGCCGCGGTACTGCTGTCCGCGCCGATCCATATGCTGCTGGGCGGCATCGCCGCGGTGATCGGCTGCGGCGTCCCGCTGGCGCTGATCGCCAATGTCGGCTGGCCGCTCTGGTCCGGCTTCGCTTTCTCCCATGATGCGGCGGGCGCGATGCTGACCGGCATGGCCAAGCTGCTGGTCTATGCGCTGATCGCCTTTGGCGTGGGCAGCGCGGTGGGGGCAAAGCCGGTGCGGTCCCCCGCCGATATCGGCCGCCGCGCCACCACCGCCTTCACCGCCGGATTGCTCGGCATCTTCAGCGCGGCGGCGCTGTGGACGGCTTTGCTATGAGCGCGCTGCTGGCGTTCGAGGGGGTGAGCCTGGTGTTGGGCGGCACGCGGCTTTTGGATCAGGTCGACCTTGCCATCGAAGCCAGCGATCGGGTCGCGATCCTGGCGGACAGCGGCGCGGGCAAGAGTTGGCTGCTGCGGCTGGCGATCGGGCTGGCCCGTCCCGGCAGCGGCACGGTACGCTTGATGGGAACGGCGATGGAGGACGCCGCGCCGGACACCCGCCGCCTGCTGCGCGCCCGTTGCGGCGTGGCGATGCAGGGCGGCTCGCTGCTGGGCGACCTCAGCGTCGAGGAGAATATGCGGCTGGCGATCGGCAGCAGCGATCGGCGCGCGGGGCGCCGGATCGACCGGCTGCTGCTGGACTATGGGCTGGAGCAGTCGGCGGCGACCCGCGCCGATGCGCTGTCGATCGGCGAACGGCGGCGCGCGGAACTGGCCCGCGCCTTCGTCCGCGATCCCGAATTACTGGTGCTGGACGAGCCGTTCGAGGGGGCCTTTGCGCGCGCCGACATGCTGGAGGCGCAGGTGCGGCGGCGGATCGTGCCGCAGGGCCGGGCGCTGCTACTGCTGACGCAGGATCGCGCGCTCGCCGGGCAGCTGTGCGAGCGAGTCTATCGGCTGGAGCGTGGTCGCCTGATTCAGCAGGATGCGGCGGTCACGGTACCCGACGCCACATCCTGAACGAAAGCGGCGACCGCCTGTTCGATCGCGCCCTGGAAGGCGGCGGCGCGGACGGTGCCGGCGGCCGACCCAATTGGCCGGGTCGCGCAATAGCGGCCGGCCCAGATCGCCTTACCCCCTCCCGCCTGATTTTGCGCGACCTGCGTCACGTCGAACGAAACGACCGCCTGCGCGCCATGCGCCGCGCTCACTTCCTCGAACCGGTCGAGCGTCGCCACCACGCGCCGGTCGGCGGCGAGCGCCAGCGACGGGCCGGTGACGGTCGCAAACCGGCTGCGCAGCCCGGCGACCAGCGCACGGGCCAGGCTGTCGGCGGGCGGCTCTTCCCAGAAATAGGTGGCCGCCTGATGGATTTCGCCGGGCGCTGTGGCATCGACATAGGCGTAGCGCATGCCCCCCGACAGGCCCCGCGCCTGCACCGCCGCGACCGTGAAGCTGGGGGCGGCGATCGGCTGATTGGGCGCAAAGGTCGGGGATAGCCGCATGGTGACCGGCGCATCGCCCGCCTTGAGCGCAGCGCAGGCGGGCAGCGCACAGAGCAGCAACAGGACGATCGGCTTCATTTCTCTCCTCCCGGCGGCGGCGGATCGGCGTAGCGCTGGCCGCGGATCGCATAGGTGGGATCGCCCGCCAATCGTTCGCTGAGCGCCCCCAGGCTGCTGCTGGTGCGTTCCAGATTGGCGCTGGTCGCCACTAGGGAGGCCGACGCGCCCTCCAATATCCCGCGCACTTCCCCGGCGCTGCTTTTGCCCTCCGCCAGCAACCCGGCGATGCTGGCCTGATTCTGCGCCACCAGCGACCGGGTTTCGCGCAAGATGCCGTTCAGCGCCGCGACGTCGATTTCGGACGCACGTCCGGTCGCCTGCCGCACATGCGACAGGGTCAGGGCGATGTCGCCCCGGCCCGGCGTAAAGCTGCGGTCGAGCTGGGTGCTCAGGCTATTGAGCGCGGCGAGCGTTTGCGTGGCGTTGCGGGCGACCTGCGCCATGTCGACCGCCGATCCGTCACCCTGCAACATGCCCGACAATTTCTGCGCCATGGCGTTGGCGGTGCGGGCGACATTGGCCGCCTCCCCAATCGCGAGCGCGGCGGTTTCGAAAAGGTCGACGGGGCGACGACAGCCGGGCAACGCACCGGCGGCGTCCCGGCCCGGCACCGGATCGCAGCCATAGGCGCGGCGCGCGGCGGCACATTGGGCGCTGCCGGTTTCCAGCGCCACCAGTTCGATGCGCGGCGCGGTGAGCGGATTGGCCGAGGCGACGGTGGCGAAGGAACAGGGTGACGGCTGCCATTTGCGGTCGATGCCCATGGCGACGGCGAAGGTGCGGCTTTGGCGGTTGAGGTCGATCGACCGCACCGCCCCGATCGGCGCGCCGCGGAAATAGACCTGGACGCCCGGCGACACCCCTTCGACATCGTCCAAGGTCGTGGCGATCACCCGCTGGCGGAAGAGGGGATCGGGCACGAGCGCCAGGATCGCGACCACGCCCAAGGCGAGCAGCGCGGCCCCCAACCCCCATCTGATCTGCGTCGTCGAGTCCGGCGTCATGCCCCACTCCCCCTGTGACAGAACAGACCTGCGCGGGGCGCTTGTCAAGCAGCGATCAGGCCCCTCCGAAACCGCCGCCGCCCGGCGTTTCGATGACGAAGGCGTCCCCCGCGCGCAGCGATGCCGTAGCGGTGGGGCCGAGCGGCTCGATGCTGCCATCGGCCCGCTCCACCCGGTTACGCCCGACGTCCCCCGGCGCGCCGCCATCCAGGCCGAAAGGCGGCACGATGCGGCGGTTCGACAATATACCGGCCGTCATGTCCTCCAGAAAGCGCACCCGGCGCAGCGCGCCATTGCCGCCATGGTGACGCCCCGCCCCGCCCGATCCGGCGCGGATCGAAAATGCCTCCAGCAGCACCGGGAAGCGGGTTTCCAATATTTCGGGATCGGTCAGGCGGCTGTTGGTCATATGCGTCTGCACCACGTCGGCACCGTCGAAATTCGGACCGGCGCCGGAGCCACCAGCGATCGTCTCATAATATTGGTGGCGATCATTGCCGAAGGTGAAATTGTTCATCGTCCCCTGCGCGCCTGCCATGACGCCCAGCGCCCCGAACAGCGCGTCGGTCACTACCTGGCTGGTTTCGACATTGCCCGCGACCACGGCGGCGGGATAGCGGGGGCGCAGCATCGATCCTTCGGGGACGAGGATGGTGATGGGCTTCAGGCAGCCGTCATTCATCGGCACCGCCTCATCGATCAGGGTGCGCACGACATAGAGCACGGCGGCGCGCACGACCGAGACGGGGGCGTTGAAATTGCCCGGCAATTGCGCGGAGGAACCAGCGAAATCGATGGTCGCGGCGCGGGCGGCGCGATCGACATGGACAGCGACATGGACAGTTGCACCGCTATCCATGGCATAGGTGAAATAGCCGTCGGACAGGCGATCGATCAGGCGGCGGACGGCGGCTTCAGCCTGGTCCTGTACATGGCCCATATAGGCCGATATCGTTTCGATACCGTAACTATCACTGATGTGGCGCAGCTCGTTCGCCCCCTTGGCGCAGGCGGCGATCTGGGCGGAGAGGTCGGCGATATTCTGGTCGATGTTGCGGGCCGGCCATCGACCCGATGCCAGCAAATCACGGATCACCGCTTCCCGAAACACGCCGCGATCGACCAGCAGGATATTGTCGAGGACGACGCCCTCCTCCTCGACGGATGTGCTGCCGGGCGGCATCGATCCGGGGGTGATGCCGCCAATATCGGCATGATGACCGCGCGCCGCGACGCAGAAGCTGGGCGCGTCGCCATGCACGAACACCGGCATGACGACGGTAACATCGGGCAGATGCGTGCCGCCATCATAGGGCGCGTTGAGGGCATAGACGTCGCCCGGCTGCATCCCGCGCCCGTCGATGGCCGCGCCGTCCGCGCCCAAACCGCGGCGGCGCATGATCGTGCGGATGCTGTCGCCCATGCTGCCCAGATGCACCGGCATATGCGGGGCGTTGGCGACCAGATTGCCCGCCGCGTCGAACAGCGCGCAGGAAAAATCGAGCCGCTCGCGGATATTGACCGAGGAGGCGCTATGCTGGAGCGCGGCGCCCATTTCCTCCGCTATCGCCATGAACAGCCCGCCCATCACCTCCAGCCGGACCGGATCGACCACGCCAGCGTCATCGCTGTCCGGCCGGACGCGCGGGATGTGGCGGGTGAGGATGAGGTTGCCATGGCGGTCGACCTGCGCGCGCCAGCCAGGTTCGACCGCGGTGGTGGAGACGGGATCGATGATGAGCGCCGGGCCGTCGATGACGCTATCGGCGGACAGGCCGGCGCGGTCGTGGACGGGCGCTGTGTCGCCGGCATAGTCGACATGGGCCAGCGGCGGCGCGGCCTGCGCCGCGATGGCCGCGATGCCGTCCATCGCTTCGTTAGCCGACGCGATCGCCTCCACCCGCGCCATGTCGACCAGGATGCGGCCCTTGCCCGCAAAGCCGAAACGCGCCTTATGCTGGGCCAGGAAATCGGCGCGCATGGCGTTCACCTCCCCCAGCGGCACGTCGAACAGGCTGTCGGTGCCGTCATAGCGCAGCCGCAGCAGCGTTTCGATCCGGTCGGCCTGCGGCAGATCGGCGCGGGCGTCGGCGGCCAGATCGGCGATCGCCACCTCCAGCCCATCGTCGCCTGGTCCATTTTCCCTTAAGGGCAGCGCGATCGTCCGCTCCCGCACCGCGCGCCGATCGGCCAGTCCCATGCCATAGGCGGACAGCACGCCGCCCAGCGGATGGATCATCACCCGGTCCATCCCCAGCGCGTCGGCGACCAGGCAGGCATGTTGCCCGCCCGCCCCGCCGAAGCTCGCCAGCGTATAGCGCGCGACATCATGACCGCGCGCGACCGATATGCGCTTGATCGCATTGGCCATGCTGGCGACGGCAACGGCGATGAAGCCCTGCGCGGCGTCGCGGGGGGTCATGGCGCGGCCGCTTTCGGCCTCTACCTGCGCGCAGAGGGTGGCGAAGCGCGCCTCCACCGCCTCCACGTCGAGCGGCTGGTCGCCATTCGGGCCGAACAGGGCGGGGAAATGATCGGGCTGGATCTTGCCCAGCATGACGTTGCAGTCGGTGATCGTCAGCGGCCCGCCGCGCCGGTAGCAGGCCGGGCCGGGCACCGCGCCCGCGCTTTCCGGGCCGACGCGGAAACGGCCGTCCACGAAGGAACAGATGGAGCCGCCGCCCGCCGCTATGGTGTGGATGCGCATCATCGGCGCGCGCAGGCGAACGCCAGCCACCCGCGCCTCATTGTCGCGCTCATATGTCCCCGCATAATGCGACACATCGGTCGATGTGCCGCCCATGTCGAAGCCGATGACTTGCGCGAAGCCCGCCTGCTCCGCCGTCCGCGCCAGGCCGACGATGCCGCCGGCCGGGCCGGACAACACCGCATCCTTGCCCCGGAACAGCGCCCCGTCGGTTAGGCCACCGCTCGACTGCATGAAGAGCATGTCGGCGCTTGCCCCCAGCGCATCGCGCAAGCCATCGACATAGGTGCGCAGCACCGGCGAGAGATAGGCGTCGGCCAGCGTCGTGTCGCCGCGCCCGATCAGCTTGATGAGCGGGGCGACGTCATGGCCGGCGCTGATCTGGGTGAAACCGATATCGGCCGCGATCCGCGCCAGCGCCGCTTCGTGCGCAGGATAGCGATAGCCATGCATCAGCACGATCGCGACAGCGCGCAGCCCCCGGTCATAGCCCCCCTGCAACGCGGCCCGCGCCGCGCCTTCGTCCAGCGCCACGCGCACCGTGCCGTCGGCCATCAGCCGCTCGTCAATCTCGATCACATCGGCATGGAGCGGATCGGGCAGGCGGATGCGGCGCGCGAACAGGTCCGGCCGTTCCTGCGTACCGATGCGGATCGCGTCGCGAAAACCGCGCGTGATCGCCAGCAGCACCGGCTCGCCCTTGCGCTCCAGCAGCGCATTGGTGGCGATGGTGGTGCCGATGCGCAGGGCACAGGGCGGGATCGGCCCATCATGCGCGCCAGTCAGCCGGCGCACGGCTTCGACCGCCGCGTCTGCATAGCGTTCCGGATCGCTCGACAGCAATTTGGCGGTGTGCAGCCGCCCATCCGGCGCGCGCGCCACCACATCGGTAAAGGTGCCGCCGCGGTCGATCCAGAATTGCCATGTCATGAGGCGGTGATGGCGGCGCGAGGGTGGAATGGCAAGAGAGGGGCTTGGGGCTGCGACAACCCACCCGGCTGCGACTACCGCGCTACGCGCGCAAGTCTCGCTGCCCTTGACCAGAGTCGCGTGCCTCAGGTGAACGCAAGCGGGAAGGGATTTCTTGTGGCCCTACGCGCCTTTGCCGTCCGCCCAGAATTGCGCGAGTTGCCGCACCGACGCGTGCGCTGCGGGGTAATCCGGCTCCTCGTTGGCGTCATTATAGCCGAACCATTCGTCCACCCCGACCTCCTGCACGACGATGCCATCGCGCCGGGCGAGCATCGACAGCGTGCCGTAATAGACGCCGTAGGTCGCGCCCGCCTGCGGGATCAGCCAGGCGATCTGGCCGCGCACTGGCACGATGCTCTCGTCCCGCCACAACGCGCGGGCACCATAGCCGGTGCAGTTGATGATCGATTTCTGGCGCAGCTTCATGACGTCCTGGGGTTCGTGCAGTTCCATCGGCACGACCTTGCCCCCCGCCAGCCGGAAATCGGCCATCAGCTGATGCGCAAGGTCGGCGACGTTGAAGGTCAGGCCGCTACCGCGCCGGGCATAAGTCGGGCGGAAGGGATGGGTGCCGGGGGCCAGCTCGACCGAGCGCGGGGTGATGTCGGCCAGCCGCTGTTCGAGGCGGAGGAAATCGTCGGGATGATCGGTCGTCGGCGCTTTCGGCTCCGCTGCCCCGAAAGGCGTGTCCGACAGCATGTAGCGGTCGGTCCATTCGACCGGGTCGCCGGGCAGGCCGAGATAGCTCTGGTGCATGGTGAAGGCCGCGCGGGCCATCGCTTCCCACCTGTCGCCGAAGCCCGGATCGACCGCGTTTTGCATGGCGATGCGGCTGTCAGGCGTCCAGCTGCCGGTCGCGCGGGCGGAGCGGACATAGGGGAATTGCTCCTTGGCGTAGATGGTGACATCCGCCCCGGCGCGCTGGGCGGTCAGCGCGGCGGTCAGGCCCAGCGCGCCCGCACCTATCACCGCGACGTCGCGCACCCCGTCCGCCAGCGCCATGCCGACCGCGACCTGCGCCGATCCCCAGGACAGCGACCAGCCGCTGCCGCCATGGCCGTAATTATGGACGACCCGCTTGGACCCGACCCGCTCCACCTCGATCCGCGGCCCGGCGGCGCGAAAGGGGCGCAGGCAGGCGGTGACGCGAAACAGGCGATCGGGGGTCGCCCGGATCGGCGGCGGCAGGGTATCGAGACTGGCCGTGCGGCCCGCGCTCGCCAGCGACAGCGCCGCCATGCCGCCCATGCCTCGGCCCAGAAATGCGCGCCTGTCCATTCGCCTGTCTCCCTGTTCGCTTCGCCATTTCGTATAACGAACGATGCAGGCCGAGCCGCAAGCAATGGCAGATAGCGCCGGTTGGCGATCAGTTGCCTTCGGCGTCGACCGTGAACACCATCGGCTTGCCACGCGATCCGGGTTCCCAGCCCGCCTCCAACGCGGCGCGGATGCCCCGCGCGATCATCGCATCGTTGATTTGTAGCCGGCCGCGCTGCAACCCCTTGAGCAGGCGCTTGGGCGGGGGAAATTCCAGCAACGCCCCGCGCTGCATATCCTTCTGCAACAGCGCGATGGCCATGCCCTTCCAGCCGTCGATATCACTCCACTGCGGCTCGCGCCGCAATTCCCATTCATATGTGAAGCCGTCGACGTCGACGGAACCGGTGCTTTGCATGGCGACGCGCATAGCATGGTTGGCTCCCCGCGCCACCCCTGTTGCCCCATCCCCTGCCGCCCCTGTCCCTTGGACCAGAGTTGATCGAAATCATGGACAAGCGCATCACGCGAACATATCAGGAACGATATGGCCCAGCTTTCCACCCGTTCGAAACTCGAAATCCTCGCCGATGCGGCCAAATATGATGCGTCCTGCGCCTCGTCCGGCACCACCAAGCGCGACAGCCGCGGGGGCAAGGGGATTGGATCGACCGAGGGCATGGGCATCTGCCACGCCTATGCGCCCGACGGCCGCTGTATTTCGCTGCTCAAGATTTTGCTGACTAACAGTTGCATCTTCGACTGCCATTATTGCATCAACCGCCGGTCGAGCGATGTCCGCCGCGCGCGCTTCACCGCGCAGGAGGTGGTGGACCTGACATTGAGCTTCTATCGCCGCAATTATATCGAGGGGCTGTTCCTCTCGTCGGGCATCATCCGCTCGTCCGACTATACGATGGAACAGATGGTCGAAGTGGCGCGGTCCCTGCGTGAAGATCATCATTTCCGCGGCTATATCCATTTGAAGACGATACCCGACGCCGACCCGGCGCTGATCCACCAGGCGGGGCTTCATGCCGACCGGCTGTCGATCAATGTCGAGCTGCCGACCGAAAGCGGGCTCAAGCGCCTCGCCCCGGAAAAGGACGGGGTGCGGATCGAAGGGGCGATGAGCCGGCTGCGCAGCGACATGGAGGATGGGCAGGACGCCCGCCGCAAATATAAGAGCGCGCCGCGCTTTGCGCCCGCGGGTCAATCGACCCAGATGATCGTCGGCGCGGACGCGGCCGACGACCGGGCGATCATCGCGCGGGCCAGCAGCCTCTATGACCGGCACAAGCTGCGCCGCGTCTATTACAGCGCCTTCTCCCCCATTCCTTCGCCCAGCGCGGTGCTGCCGCTCAAGCGCCCGCCATTGCTGCGCGAACATCGGCTCTATCAGTCCGACTGGATGATCCGTTTCTATGGCTATGATGCCAGCGAAATCGCCGCGGCGACCGATGCGGCGACGGGTTGCCTGCCGCTCGATATCGATCCCAAGCTGGCCTGGGCGCTCAACCATCGCGCCACCTTTCCCGTCGACGTCAACCGCGCCCCGCGCGAGGCATTGCTGCGGGTGCCGGGACTGGGGGTGAAGGCGGTGGACCGCATCCTGATGAGCCGCCGCCATCGCCGCCTGCGGCTGGACGATGTCGCGCGCCTGACGACATCGATCAAGAAATTGCGCCCGTTCCTGATCGCGTCCGACTGGCGGCCCTTGGCGCTGATCGACAGCGCCGACCTTCGCGCGCGGGTCGCCCCGCCCGCACGGCAGCTCGATTTGTTCGCCTGAACGCGGATTTCGGGTTGATTGAGGCTGCGACTCGTGAAATTCTGTCGTCAGGGTCAAGCAAGGAGTTCTGGGCTTTGGCGACGACGCTCGGCAATCATACACATCAGCGCAAGGGTTTTGCGAAGCGGATCAGCACGCATCTGGCCGCGGCGCTGGTGGTCTTCTGCCTGCTCCAGATCGGCATCGTCGCCAAAACGGGCGGCTCGCTCGTCCTGCATCTGGGCGTCATCGTTGCGATCGGCGGCTATGCCGTGGCCGCGCGCGGGCTGGAACGGCGCTGGCAGATGCTGGAACGGGGCGGCCTGCCGGACAGCGGCCTTGCCGTGCGCTTCCGCCGCGATGTGGTGCAACTCTGGGCCGCCAGCCTGCTGGGTGCCTTGCTCTGGGTTCCGGTCGCAATCATCTTCCGCTTTCTGTTCGGCTAAATATCGGTCGGCTTTTTGGCGGGAGCCAATTGCTCCGCCTGTCGTTGTCTGTCCTCGGAAGAGGAGGACCAACCATGGCCGACGCCAATATTTTCGACCGCCTGAAGCAGGATCACGACACCCATCGCGCGCTGTTCGCCAAGATAGCGGACGCCGCGAAGGACGAAAAGCAGCTGGAAAAGCTGTTCGACCAGTTCAAGGTGGAAGTGTCTGCCCATGCCGCCGCGGAGGAGGAAACCCTCTACGCCACCATGCTGGCCCGCCCGGACCTGCGCGAGGATGCGCAGCACAGCGTATCCGAGCACAAGGAAATCGACGATTATCTCGAAGAGCTGGACGAGCTGAAATTCAATGGCGAGGCGTGGCGCAAGAAATTCGCCGAAATGAAGAAACGCTACCTCCACCATATCGAGGAGGAAGAGGAGGAGATGTTCCCCGACGCCGCCAAGGAACTGACGGCGGACGAAGAGGACAAGCTGGGCAAGCTGTTCGCCAAGCGCAAGCCCGCCGAGCTGGAGCGCGCGCAAGCCGAAGATTGATATCAGAACGCGATGATGCTGGTTCATAACGGGTTCCCCGGCGAGGGCCGGGGTCCAACACGCTATCGGTTGCTATCAACGCATCTTAAATCAATGCACCTTGGTATGAGCGGTGCCATCACCTTGTCGGATGGAAACAGCCGATGAGGTCGCCGACCATATACCGGGTCGCGCTGACCACCCCGGACGATTTCGACGGCTGGCGGGCGGCGGCGCGGCGGCTGGCGATGCAGGGCGTCGATACCGCCAATATCGTCTGGCAGGTGGGGGATGCAGGGGGCGATCTGTTCGGCGACGCGCCCCTGCCCCCTGACCGACCCAGCTCAGGCTTTTCCGTGGCCCGCGCCTTTGTCGATCTGGCCCAAAGCGCGATCCTGCACAGCGATCCCGAACGCTTCGCCCTGCTCTATGCGCTGCTGCGCCGGTTGCGCGATCGACCGGGGCTGATGGAGGACAAGGCCGATCCACTACTGCGCCGGGTCGATATGCTGGCCAAGGCTGTACGCCGCGACATCCACAAGATGCGCGCCTTCGTGCGGTTTCGCGCGCTGGAAGACGACGCAGGCCCGCGCTTTATCGCCTGGTTCGAACCCGATCATCATATCGTCCGCGCCAACGCGGGCTTTTTCCTGCGCCGCTTCGCGTCGATGCGCTGGTCGATCCTGACGCCGGAGGTCAGCATCCACTGGGATGGCGACGTCCTGGCCGAAGGGCCGGGCGCCAGTCGCGGTGACGCGCCCGCCGACGACCCGGTCGAGGAGATGTGGAAGGGCTATTATGCCGCGATCTTCAACCCGGCCCGGCTCAAGACCGGGGCCATGCTGTCCGAAATGCCCAAGAAATATTGGCGCAACCTGCCCGAAGCCGCGCTCATCCCCGCGCTTGTCGCCGGCGCGCAGGCGCGCGAAGCAGCCATGATCGCGACCGCGCCGCTGCCGGAAAAGGCGCCGCCCAAAAGACAGGGCAATAGCGCGACCGTCTGGGCAGCCATCCGCAACGAGGCGATGACCTGCACCCGCTGCCCGCTGCACCGGGACGCCACCCAGACGGTCTTTGGCGAAGGCCCGCTCGACGCGCCCCTGCTCTTCATCGGCGAACAGCCGGGCGATCAGGAGGATCTGGCCGGGCGGCCGTTCGTCGGACCGGCGGGGCAGTTGTTCGACCAGGCGCTGGCGGATGCGGGCGTCGACCGATCGCGCGCTTACGTCACCAATGCGGTGAAGCATTTCAAGTTCGAGCGGCGCGGGAAGCGCCGCCTGCATCAATCGCCTGATGCGGGCGAGATCGAGGCGTGTCGATGGTGGCTGAGCCAGGAGATCGACCTGGTCCGACCGCGCGTCATCGTTGCGCTGGGCGCGTCGGCGGCTCGCGCGATGCTGGGCAATGCGGTGACGATCAGCCGGACGAGGGGTCAGGCGATTGCGCTGGCGGGCGGTGCGGAAGGTTGGGTGACGGTGCATCCGAGCTATTTGCTGCGCCTGCCGGACAAGGATCGCCGGGCGGAGGAACAGGCTCGCTTTGTCGAAGACCTGCGCGCTATCGGGACGCGGCTGAAGGCACTGGCCTGAACGCGCTGACCTGAATGCGCTGGCCTGACAGGCAGGAATGCGGAACGGCTACAGTCCAAGGAAGCCGTTCCGCACCCCAACTTCCGTTCGGAAGCTGAGTTTAAGACGGGGCGAGCCGTATCGGCCCGCCCCGCCTATGCTTGAATAGTGGCGATTAGAATTTCGCGACGACGCCCGCCATCGGGCGGATCGAATGGAAATCGCCGGTCGTGTCGGCCTGCACGCGCAGGCGGATATTGCTGCTCTGGGCCGAACCGCCCATGTCAGCGGGCGACAGTTCAACGCCCGCGCCATAGGTCATGCCGTGATAGTCGCGGCTATCCTTGCCCAGGGCGTCGAAATTGGTCCACTGATATCCGACCTTGGTGAAGATCATGCTGTCCTTGCCCGCTTTCACGCCGACGCGGCCTGCCGCGCCATATTCCCAGTCGATATCGCCCGACACGCCCTTGGACGCGGTGCCCTCGACACCCAGGACCAGCGGCCCTGCGACATTGACGTTCACGCCCGCCACGCCTTCGACCATGCGGCCCTTATAGCCGACCGGCGGGATGCCTTCCTTGCTGGTTTCGCTGTCATAATTATGCACGCCGCCCATCACGCCGACATAAGGTTCGATGCGGCGGGTGGACGAACCGGCGTCATCCTGCGCGATGGCGGCGGCGGGCAACAGGAACGCGGCGGCGGCTGCCGAAAAAAGCAGTGTCTTCATGGGAGTGACCCTTTGTCTATTGTGGATTTGTTGAGCGGCGGTGTGGACCCGCCGGGCCGACGCGGCGCTCAAAGCGGCTGCGATCGACACGGGAAGAATGACCGGACCGGCCGGAAGGTTTCCTGCATAATCTACAAAAGCCGGTCGAAAGGCGATTATGTGGCGGAAAGAACACGCTTTCTGTCGCCCCGATGAACGAAAGCCGACTTTTCTGAACCTGCGATAAACGCTGGCTCAGAAAGGATAATCCATTCACAACCAATTCAACCGGGCCGCGTTACGCAAGGTATCAGATGGAGATGAGGAGAAAGGCGATGACGGGCATCCGACATCGGTTCCTGGCAGTAATCGGACTTGCAAGCGCACTGGCCCTGGGTGGTTGCGCCTATGATGACGGCTATGGCTATGGCGGCGTAAGCGTGGGTAGCGGCTATTATGGCAATGGCGGCTATTATGACGACGGCTATTATGGGCAGTCGGGCTATTACCAGCCTGGCGGCTATGGCGGCTGGTACGACAATTTCTACTATCCGGGCAGCGGCTATTATATCTATGACCGTGGCGGCCGACGCCATCGCTGGAATGACGGCCAGCGCCGCTATTGGGAAGGCCGCCGGGCCGAGCGCGGCGACGATGGTCGCTGGCGCGGCCGGGATCGCGATGGCCGGGATCGGGATCGGGACGGCAACCGCCACGGCAATTGGCGCGATCGCGATCCTCGTCCGGGCAATGGCAACGCCACCCGGCCGCCGCGTCCGCCCCAAGGGAACGAAAATGGCGGCAATTGGGGCCGGGGTCAGAATGACGGCCAGGGTCGCGACCGTAACCAGTGGCGCGGCAATGGCGGCAACCGGCCCGACGGCGCACGGCCCACGCCCCAACCGGGCCTGCGCCAGCCCCAGACCCGGCCGCAGGTGAGCCAGCCGCGCCCGCAGCGCGATTGGGGTGGTGGCGGACGTGGACGTGAACCGGCAGCACGGGTCCGCCCGAACTGATGCGGACAGCGACGAAGACCGCCGCCCTGCTCTGCCTCCTGCTCGTCGCGGCCTGCGACGGGCGGGAGGAAAGCGCGATCGACAATATCGCCAATGGTGCCAATGCGGCGCAGGTGGAAAATAACGTCCGCAGCGAAGCGATGGCGGTGATGGAGCCGCTTAATCCCCCCGCCCCCGGCACGCCGGGTGGTCTGCCCGTCGATCCCGCCCCGATCGCAGAAGGATCGATCGATCCCGACAGCGCGCAGGGCGCGGCGCAGGTGGTGCAGGGCTATTATGGTCTGCTGGAAGAAAAGCGGTTCGAGGATGCGCAGGATCTGTGGAATCCGGCCGGCGCGATCGGATCGCAGGATGACGCGCATTTTGCCGCGCGCTTCCGCGGCTTTGGCGAAATCCATGCCAATGTCGGTGCGCCGTCCGAACCGGAAGGGACGGCGGGATCGACCTATGTGACGGTGCCGGTGCAGGTCTATGGCCGCATCGCCGCCAACGGCCATCCCTGGCATGTGCTGCGGCAGGTCGTGTTGCGCCGGGTCGATGACGTCCCCGGATCGACGCCGGAACAGCGCCGCTGGCATATCGAAGCGATCGGCCCCTGGCAGCCGCCGGCAGCTACGCCCGATGCGGCTAACGGCGCGGAAACGGCCCAGGCCATTTCGATGACGGATGGGATGGCGAAACGACGGCAGGGCAATTAAATTGGTTGCATCCGTTCGTCCTGAGTAGACCAGACTAGCGTTCCCCGGCGAAGGCCGGGGTCCAGATCCGACCATGGGACTGGACCCCGGCCTTCGCCGGGGAACAGCCGACGAATCACAAGTCGATGGCCGGATGGCCCCATGCTCTAGACAGAAAAATAGGCGCCCGATCTCCCCGACCGGGCGCCGCTTTTCCGTCCGATATCTTGTCGCTCTTACGCGACGGTCGCCGTGACGATCTTGCCCGGCGTGCGCGGCGGCTCGCCCTTGGGCAGGGCATCGACATGTTCCATGCCCGACGTCACTTCGCCCCAGACGGTATATTGGCCATCCAGGAAGGTGGCGTCGTCGAAGCAGATGAAGAACTGGCTGTTGGCGCTGTTCGGGTTGGATGAACGGGCCATCGAACATATGCCGCGGACATGCTTTTCACGGCTGAATTCGGCCTTGATGTCGGGCAGCTTCGATCCGCCCATGCCGGTGCCGGTCGGATCGCCGCCCTGCGCCATGAAGCCGGGGATGACGCGGTGGAAGACTACGCCATCATAAAAGCCGTCCTTGGCCAGCGTGGCGATGCGCTCGACATGGCCGGGGGCGAGGTCAGGGCGCAACTTGATAACGACGTCGCCGCCGCTGTCGAGGGTAAGGGTAAGGGTTTCGTCGGCCATGAAGCATCCTCTCAATATGGGAAGGGGTGATGCCCCCATATAGAGGCTTCAAAAGGGGATGGAAGTTTCTTGTGGCGAAGGCGTCGACCGCCCGTCCCCCCATTGCAATTCCATGTTGCATGGGCGAAAGCATCCCCATGTTACAGGAACCGGACAGTAGGGGGCGCCATGAGCGAGCGCGGCGATCCAGCCGAACCCCTGTTGCGTGGGGACGACACGGACGATGAAACGATCCTCGAACAGGCCGAAACGGGCCTGGACGAGGATGATCGGCTGAAGCCTGCATTCCTGTCCTCCGTGCTTGACGCGGTGGAGGATGGCGACAGCGAAAAGGCGCGCGACCTGGTGTCGCCGCTCCACCCGGCCGACATCGCCGACCTTCTGGAACTGACGCCGTCGGAACGGCGCGCAGACGTCGCCGCGGCGCTGGGCGACCTGGTCGGCGCGGAAGTGCTGTCGGAACTCAACGACTATGTCCGCGACGACCTGATCGGCGCGCTGGCGCCCGAACAGGTGGCGGAATTTGCCGCCGAACTCGACACCGACGACGCCGTCGCCATGATCGAGGATATGGAGGAGGCCGACCAGCAGGCCGTTCTCGACGCGCTGGACCCCGAAGACCGCGCGGCGATCCAAAGTGCGCTATCCTATCCGGAAGAATCCGCCGGTCGCCTGATGCAGCGCGATCTGGTGGCGGTGCCCCAGCATATGACCGTGGGCCAGGTGATCGACTATCTGCGCGACAATGGCGACCTGACCCGCGATTTCTGGGAAATCTATGTCGTCGATGCGATGCATCGGCCGGTCGGCTATTGCCAGCTCAGCTGGATTCTCACCTGTCCGCGCGGCATCGCCATGGCGGACCTGATGAAGCGCGAACAGACGCTGATCCCGGTCGACATGGACCAGGAGGAAGTCGCGCTGCGCTTCCAGAAATATGCGCTGATTTCCGCCGCCGTGGTCGATTCGGCAGGCCGTCTGGTCGGCATGATCACGGTCGATGACGTCGTCCACATCATCGCCGAGGAAGCGGGCGAGGACATACTCCGCCTGTCGGGCGCGGGCGAAGGCGACATCAACCAGCCGATCCTGATGACGGTGCGCACGCGCCTCGTATGGCTGGTCGTCAATCTGGGCACCGCCATGATCGCCGCATCGGTGGTCGGCCTGTTCGAACATACGATCGAACGTCTGGCGATGCTGGCCGCGCTGATGGGCATCGTGTCGGGCATGGGCGGCAATGCCGGGACGCAGACGCTGGCGGTCATGGTCCGCGCCATCGCGACCAATCAGGTCACCAGTTCCAACACGCTGCGCATGATCGTGCGGGAATTTCGCATCGCCGCGACCAATGGATCGGTGCTGGGCGTGCTGATCGGCATCGGTTCCTATCTGATCTACGGGCAATTGGGCCTATCGCTGGTGTTCGCGACCGCGATCCTCATCAACAATATGGTCGCGGGTCTGGCGGGCGTACTGATCCCGGTGACGCTCGACCGGCGCAATATCGATCCGGCAGTCTCCTCCGCCGTGTTCGTGACGATGATGACCGATTCGCTCGGTTTCTTCACCTTTTTGGGGCTGGCGACGATTTTCCTGACTTAATGGTGTCGGGACGGCACCGGCTCGCTCCCCTACCCGGCCACCCATATATTACTAGCGTTGGATGGCCGTGTGGGGGGAGCGGGCCAATGCGGCAGATTGTGCGACGTGATTCTCAAATGACGCCATATTGATCCCGTGCCCGTCGCCGCCCATCTAGGCCGCCTATGCCGCTCCACATGACCAAGATCGCCTTTCGCAGCGAAAGCCCCGCATCCTTACGCGCCTGGCTGGAAAGCCATGATGGCGAAGCGCGGATCACGACCCGCTACCTGCCCAAGCGGGTGGAGGAGATGGCGGGCGGGTCGCTCTATTGGATTCACGGCCATATGCTGGTCGGCCGCAGCCCGATCCTGGGCTTCGAGGAAACCGGGCAGGGCCGCCAATGGATCAGGCTTGAACCGCGCCTGATCCCGGTGCGCGGCAAACCCAAGCGCGCGCATCAGGGCTGGCGCTATCTGGAGGATGCGGACGCCCCGCCCGACCTGAACGGGGACGAGGCCGACGACCTGGACACCATGCCCGCCGCGCTGCTGGGGGAATTGAGCAAGCTGGGGCTGGTGTAGCGAGCCTCAGATCGCACACCGTCCGCCCCAAATTCCGTTCGGGCTGAGCCTGTCGAAGCCCCGTCCTTCTTTCGAAGAAAAGTAAAGCCCTTCGACAGGCTCAGGGTGAACGGAGGGAGGGTGAGCTTTCTTTGCTTACCCGCTATTCCTTAGCGCGGTCGCGATCGCGTTGATCGACAGTTCGATCCCTTCCTTGATCCGCGGATCATCCTCGCCGGCGCGATGACGCTTCAACAATTCGACCTGGAGCAGGTTCAGCGGCTCGATATAGGGCAAACGCAACCGGATGGATTCATCCAGCGCCGGGTTCTTTTCCAGCAGCCGCGACTGGCCGGTGGCGGCGAGCAGCCCGTCATGCGCCTGTTGCCACCCCTCGCGGATGCGCCCGAACATCGCCTCGCCCGCGGCCTGATCCTCCACCAGCGGCAGGTAGCGCGCAGCGATGCCCAGGTCGGACTTCGCCAGCACCATCTCCAGATTGGCGAGCGCGGATTTCAGGAACGACCAATGCTGCCCCATGTCGGCCAGCAACGCCTTGTCCTCAAACTGTTCCAGCGCCTGCCCCACGCCATACCAGCCCGGCAGCATCACCCGCGCCTGCGCCCAGCTGAACACCCAGGGGATGGCGCGCAGATCCTCGATCGCGTTGCTCTTGGTCCGGCTGGCCGGGCGCGACCCGATCTTCAAGCCCGAAATCTCCTGAATCGGGGTCAGCTGGCGGAAAAATTCCTTGAACCCCTCCGTACCGTAAACCAGGTCGCGATAGGCGGCGAAAGCGTTTTTCGATAGCTCGTCCATCGCCGCGGAAAAGCGCGCGGCGTCGCGGTCCGACACCCCTTCCGGCTCCAGGCTGGCGAGCAGGGTCGCGCTGGTCATCGCCTCCAAATTGGTCATGGCGACGTCGCGCGATCCGAATTTGGCGGCGATCATCTCCCCCTGTTCGGTGATGCGGATGCGCCCCTGCACGCTGCCGCGCGGCTGCGCCTGGATCGCGGCAAAGGCCGACCCGCCCCCGCGCCCCACCGCGCCGCCGCGACCGTGGAACAGTTGCATCGCCGCGCCCGCATCGGCGAACACCGGCTCCAGCGCCTGGCTCGCCTTGTACAGGCTCCAGGTCGATGTGATGTAACCGCCATCCTTGTTGCTGTCGGAATAGCCGATCATCACTTCCTGATGGCCCCGCGCCTTCACGACGCCGGCGATTTCCGGCAGGCCGAAATAGGCGGTCATGATGGCGGGCGCGGCCTCCAGATCGGCGATCGTCTCGAACAGCGGGATCGCCATGATCGCGGTCTGCGGCGGCGCGCCATCAACGCCCGCCTGCCACAGCCCCGCTTCCTTCAGCAGGATGTTGACCTCCAGCATGTCGGACACGCTTTCGGCCTTGGAAATGATATAATGGGTGATGCAGGCCGGCCCATAGAGCCGGTGCGCAGTCGCGGCGGCCTGGACGATCGCCAGTTCCGACGTCGTCTCCTCGCCATAGGCCGAAAAGCGCGATCCCAGCGGGCGATTGCTGGCCAGTTCCCGCCGCAGCAGCGCAATCCGCGCATATTCGTCGAGCGCCAGATAGTCCGCCTCCACCCCGGCGGTCTTGAGTAGCTCCGCCACCACCCGTTCATGCACGGCGCTGTTCTGCCGCATGTCGAGCGTGGCGAGGTGAAAGCCGAACGTCTCCACCGCGCGGATCAGCCGCCCCAGCGCCCCGCCGGTCGACAACGCGCCGTCGCCCTCGCTTGCCAACCCTTGCGCCACTGTCACCAGATCGCGGCGGAAATCCTGGGGCGTGGCATAGGCCTCGCCCTTCAGGCTGGACGGCCGCGCCGGTTGCCCGCCGGTCAGCGCGGTGCAGGTGGCGGCCAGCCGCGCATAAATGCCGCTCAGCGCACGGCGATAGGGTTCATCCTTGCGGCTGGGCGATGCGTCGCCGCTCGCCTCCGCCAGGTCCAGCACAGCTTGGGGCACATGGGCGAGTTCGGTCGAGAGCGACAATTCGGCGCCGAGCGCGTGCAGCGCGTCGAGATAATAAGCGATCGCCGCCTGGCAGCCGCGTTTCAGCGCGAACTCCAGCTGCGGCGCCTGGACGAAGGGATTGCCGTCGCGATCGCCGCCGATCCACGACCCCACCCGCAGGAAACTTGGCGGCCGCGCGCCCAGCACCCGCTCCCACCGCGCATAAAGCGCAGGCAGCACCGGCAGGAAAGTGTCGCGGAAATAGGCCAGCACATTGTCGATCTCGTCGGCCACGAACAATTTCTCGCGCCGCAACGGCCGCGTCTGCCACAGCAAAGCGATCTGGCGGAAAATCGCCTCGTCCAGATTCTCGCCCTCGGCCGTCTCGATCCGCCCGGCGTCCTTGAGCAGCATCAGGTCGGCGATGCGATTCTTGTGGTCGATCATGCTCTTGCGCCGAACCTCGGTCGGATGGGCGGTCAGCACCGGCACCATCAGGCTGTGCGCCAGCAGACCCAGCACCGCATCCTTGCCGATGCCATGCGAGTCCAGCCGCGCGACGGCGGACGCGACATCCGCCCCCGGCTCGGCCGCCACCCCCTGCCGGTCCTCGGCCAGATTGGCGAGCATCGAAAACAGCATGAAACCGCGGGTGAAATTGAGCGTATCGTCCAGATCGAGCGCGTCCAGCCCCGTGTCCGTCAGGTCCGCCCCCTGCAACCCCCGCGCCCGATCGACCGACGCGGAGCGGATATATTCGGTCTGCTTATAGAGCTTCTCCCCCCCATAAGCGCGAATGACGTCGCCCAGCAGCCGCCCCAGATAGCGGATATCGGGATTTTGCGTGATCGCAGGTGCGTCTGCGGGAGAGAGAGTCGCCATGGGTGGGATGCTGCATTGCAACAGGGGAAGGGTCAAGCACAGGATGGGCCTGCGCCGGCCCATGCCCATAATAGCCCTCTCCCGCCTTCGCGGGACCACCTTTGTTGTAACTCGCTGAAATTAGCAATTTGATACAGTTAATCCCATACGTGCACGCGGCAGCCACGACAATTAATATCGAATTTAGCTATCCGACTTGAGTTTCCTACCATTGCAAGTCCCACCTGCCTATCAGACTTGCGCGGGACTTATACCAAGACTCTCTGATCAGAACCTGTGCGCCCATTGGCGAAGTCCGATTGTCATGATGCGCCAGGGCTGATCAATGAGGAGGTTCCAGGCGAAGCAGCAATGGTCGACGATATTTTCGT
>NZ_JABBFV010000080.1 GCF_012927105.1 Sphingobium psychrophilum
ATACCAACCTTCCATGATGCTGACTCATGTAGGGGATTCCCAAAGCGGCAAATTTCTGAATCTATGGGCGCCGATTGGAGGGCATGGCCATGGGTGCAGCGATTGGACTGCGGGACGACTTTGACGCGGCGAGGTTGAGGCGACTGGCGCGCGCGACGAGGAGCGCGAACCAGGGGCGCCGGCTGCTTGCATTGGCGGAAATTTATGATGGCGGGAGCCGCAGCGATGCGGCGCGTATCGGTGGGGTAACGCGGCAGATCGTGCGGGACTGGGTCGTGCGGTTCAATGCCCGAGGACCAGACGGGCTCCTCGATGGCAAGGCACCGGGCAAGCCTTCCTTGTTGAATGATGCCCAGCGCATGGCGCTTGCAGAGATCGTGGAAAGCGGCCCGATCCCGGCGATCCATGGAGTTGTCCGGTGGCGGCTGATCGACCTGGCGCGGTGGCTCCATGATGAATTTGGCGTATCGCTGACCGAAACGACCGTGGGGCGGGAGTTGAAGAAGCAGGGCTATGTCAAACTGACAGCGCGCCCGCGCCACCATGCCCAGAATGAATATGCTATGGAGGACTTCAAAAGGGGGGCTTTGCAGCCGAGCTGGCAAAGATCAAAGGCGCCCTCCCGCACGGCACGCCGATAGAGGTCTGGTTCCAGGACGAAGCCCGCATCGGCCAGAAGAACAAGATCACCCGCCGCTGGGCCAGGCGCGGTACTCGGCCGTCGGCACCCAAGGATCAGAGGACGAAATCAGCCTATATCTTTGGTGCTATCTGCCCCGAACTGGGCAAAGGGGCTGGCCTGATCCTTCCGGTCTGCAATACCCAGACCATGTCGCTGCACCTGGCGGAAATATCGCTCGCTATCGAGCCTGGCGCCCGCGGCGTGCTGCTGATGGATCAGGCCGGATGGCACATGACCGGGAAGTTGGAAGTGCCCGAGAATATCAGCATCGTTCCGCTGCCGCCGAAATGTCCTGAGCTCAACCCAGTAGAAAATATCTGGCAGTTCATGCGCGATAATTGGCTATCCAACCGCATCTTCACATCCCACGACAACATCATCGACCTATGCTGCGACGCCTGGAATAGACTGATCGATCAGCCGTGGCGCATCATGACTATCGGACGCCGCAAATGGGCACGTGGGTCGTAATCAATGCAGCTTGGTAT
>NZ_JABBFV010000081.1 GCF_012927105.1 Sphingobium psychrophilum
TTATACCAAGACTCTCTGATCAGAACCTGTGCGCCCATTGGCGAAGTCCGATTGTCATGATGCGCCAGGGCTGATCAATGAGGAGGTTCCAGGCGAAGCAGCAATGGTCGACGATATTTTCGTAGGAGGAGAAGATGCGGTTCGATAGCCAGTTGTCCCGCATAAATTGCCATAGATTTTCGACAGGATTCAACTCCGGGCATTTGGGCGGCAACGGCAGCAATGTGATATTGGCGGGGATCGTCAGTGCGCCGGAGATATGCCAACCGGCCTGATCGAGCATGAGGACGGCATGGGCCCCCGGCGCTACCTGGCTGCTGATCTCAGCCAGATGCATGCCCATCGCCTCACTATTGCAATGGGGCATGACGAGGCCCGCGCCTTTCCCTTCAGCAGGACAGATGGCACCAAAGATCCAGGCTGATGCCCGACGCAGATCGCGGGGTGCTATTGGTCTGGTTCCCCGTTTGGCCCAGCGTCGGGTGAGTTTGGTCTGCTGGCCAATCCGGGCTTCGTCCTGCCACCACAGCTCTACGGGCGTGCCTTTGGGGAGGGTTTTGCGGATTTGCGCCAGACGGGCGGGGAACTCTTTTTAAAAATGGCAATATTCGCGAGGTTCTGCGCGTGATGGCGCGGGCGAGCCGAGAGCTTTCGGTAGCCCATGGTCCGCAGTTCATGCCCCAGCGCCTGCTTGCTGATCGAGATATTGAACTCGTCCCATAGCCACTGGCCCAAATCAATAATGCGCCAACGCACAACGCCATGGATGGCAGGGGTCGGCCCCGTATCAATGATCTCCTCCAATGCGCGGCGGTGCCTGTCATTGAGGATCGTTGTCGGCCCTGGCGCCTTGCGGGTCATCAACCCGTCGGGGCCCTCAGCGTTGAAGCGAACGACCCAATCCCGCACGATCTGACGCGTCACCCCGCCGACAAGGGCTGCATCGCTGCGGCTGTGCCCGTCCAGGATCGTCGCGATTGCCAATAATCGACGTACTTGCGCCCCGTCCTTGCAGCGCCGCGCAACGGCACGAACATCGCCTGCGCTGAAATCTCCACGGAGCTTGATCGGAACAGACATCGCAAACCTCCTCCAGTTTGCGATGTTGAATCACGTTATAGCGTCTCGGGAAAGGCCCAACGAGTCAGATCCCACAAGCTTTGGTAT
>NZ_JABBFV010000082.1 GCF_012927105.1 Sphingobium psychrophilum
ACCCTGACGGATTGGCTGAACTTTCCCGCTCAATCCTGAGGTGAACGAAAGGCCGCTATCAGGGATCGTGTTCTAGCGGATTGAATGGCGGCTTTGTTGGCGGCAGCGGCGATCGGTATTTCCGAGCCGGAATGTCCGTTATCCCATTATCAGTGCTCGGAACCTGACTGTCGCGAATGTCGAAGGGTTTCGGGCGCCGGTAGGCGTACGAAAGTCTTACATGTACGACCCGCGGGGCCTCAGGCGCTGGGCTATGGGGATTTCGGATCTGGGCCGTTAAGCGCACTGGCGCTATTGCTGGTTTGGTGAGATCCGTGTGGACCAGGCGGACTACCTTTTGCCCGTTTCAAACGATTTAGCCGGCGGCAGTGCGCATCGTTTTGGTAATGTGATGTGGCATCGGCGATGCGGGGCGCGAGCGTCACCGCCTCCCGCCACGGTGCTTGTGCAGGATGCATATAGGGCGGGCCATGCCGGATCATGGCGCGAACTCCGGGATACGGATCGGGATGTTTGGCGGTGCCCGCGGTTGTCGCCAGCGTTCGAAGGTCTCGATGATGATCATATGACCTCCGCAGCAAGGGCACGGTGGTCGCAGATCGACGGGCTTTTCAAGTACAGCATCATCGGGCGGCGCAGCGACCTCGAGCAAGGCTCGTGCGCGAGCGAGGTTGGCTTTGCGGGACGAACTGGCCAGCAGGCCGTAGTGGCGGATACGGTGAAAGCCGCGCGGAAGAACGTGCACGAGGAACCGGCGGATAAACTGTAGGCATTCGGTGAAGGCCGCGGATCAGGCGGCTTCGCGTTGATCTTCGGCTGCGCGCCACTTCCATGGCAGCAGTTCGTGGAGACGGTTCTGGGGGATGTCGGCGATGCGGCTGAGCACATCGGCGAGCCAGGCCTGCGGATCGATGTCGTTGAGCTTTGCCGTGGCGATAAGGCTCAGCATGAAGGCGGTGCGCTGGCCACCACGATCTGAACCAGCGAAGAGCCATGATTTTCTGCCAAGGGCCATCGCAGGGTCATTCTGCCCATGTCGGGCAGATGGTAGAGTTTCATTATCGCTGGCATCCATATTACGGCGGTCGTTTTCGGCATGAAGGCCGCGAGGACCGGGCCAATGGCGCGATCAT
>NZ_JABBFV010000083.1 GCF_012927105.1 Sphingobium psychrophilum
CCAAAAGCGTTCGCGGTCCGACTGCTTAATCCTGATCTCGACGATTATGAAGATGTGCAGACCTTTTTCGATCTGGTTGTAAAGCCGGTTATCGAGGATGAACTGGGCTATCGCCTGGTCGTCATCGACGGACGGCAAGCCTATGAGCATGCCCGCATCGATCAGGAGATATTCGCCAAGCTGCACCGCAGCAGCATCGTCCTGGCCGACATCACTGGAGCGCGGCCCAACTGCTTCCTGGAACTGGGCTATGCCCTTGGTCGCTGCCTGCCCACCATGGTCATGGTGCGTGAAGGTGCCAGCCTGCCGTTCGACATCACAACCTTCTCCGGTCTCCACTGGAAGGTCAGCGGTAGCGCAGAGGATCGCAAGCGTGCTTTTCGCGAGCATTGGAATGCGATCCGCAATCGTCCCTCTCTCGTGCCGACGGAGCCACTGATCTCATGAGCGACAAGCGCGAGATATTCGTATCGGTGGACGTGGAAACGGCGGGACCGATCCCCGGCGAATACAGCCTGCTTTCGATCGGCGCCTGCTCGGTCTTTGCACCGGAAGAGGCGTTTGCCTGTGAACTGAAGCCGGTCGGCGATAAGTTCGATCCCAAGGCTCTCGAAGTGACCGGGCTCTCGCTGGAGACGCTGGCGCAGACCGGGGATGATCCCCGCCTAGCCATGAAGAAATTCGCGCAATGGCTGGGTGATCTGGGCGGCGATGATGCGACCGTCATATTCGTCGGGTTCAACGCTCCCTTCGACTGGTCGTTTATCAATTACTATTTCCATCGCTTCCTCGGGGAGAACCCGTTCGGCTTCACTGCGCTCGATATCAAAGCGATGTATATGGGAGCTACGGGCTGTTCCTGGGCGGACACCCGGTCGAGCCGGATCGCGCAGAAAGTATCGCCGACCCTCACCGGCACCCACGATGCCTTGGCCGATGCTCGCTATCAGGCGGAGATATTCCGGTTGATCCAGGCAAAGCTTGTACTTCAAGGGAAATGAGATCCAAAGTTTGACCTGTACAAATGCGAAAGGGGCTTAAGTCATGCTTCTTGGCTGCGAGATTG
>NZ_JABBFV010000009.1 GCF_012927105.1 Sphingobium psychrophilum
CCAAGGACTTTGAACAGACCATCGCATCGGCAACTGCGTGGCTGTTCATAGCTTCCATCCAGCTATTCGCGCGTCGCATCGCAAGACTATGAAATTTCATCGGATAATTATGAATCAGGCTCTAACCGATTTTTCGACACCTGTCATGCTTTTGGCCGGGCGCATCCGCGCCCGGCCAGCGGGATCAGAATTTCACCGACGCATTGACGAAGAAAGCGCGGCCATAGACGTCATAGGTCGACGGATAGGTGTTGGACTGTTCCTGGTTGTCGCCCAGGATCGGCGGCTTCTTGTTGAACATATTGTTCATGCCGATGGTCCAGCCGAAATTCTTCGTCACTTCTATCTGCGCGCCCAGGTCGAACAGATTATAGGCATTGATCTTCTCCACGCTATATTCGGTCGTATCGTCGTCATCCTTGACGCTCGACAGGTGGCGGTGGGTCAGCGACAAGGTCAGCGGCCCGCTGCTATAGGTGACGCGGTTGCTCAGGCGCAGTTTGGAATAGGGATTGCCGCAATAGATGCCGAACTTGCCCGCGCATTTCTGGGTCAGTTCCGGGATCGCCGCCAGCGGGTTGAGATCATATTGGATCAGCCGCGTGCCGGAAATGCGGAAATCCAGCTTGCCCGTCTTGGCGCCCAATATCCCGAAATTGAGCGGCACGCTGTAGCGCGCCTCGAAATCGACGCCCCGCGTCTTGAGCCCGCCGGTATTGGCCAGCAGGTTGACAGCCCCCTCGATCGCATAGCTGTTGGCGTTGCGCGGCAGCAGCGAACAGGCGCTGCTGTCATAGGGCGTCCAGCCATTGGCCGCCGTGCCATAGCAGGCGGCGATCAGGTTCGCGGTGCCGGGGGTGGAGATATAGTCGGCGATCTTGATCTGGTAATAATCGATCGTCATCGTGAAGCGCGGCAGGAAGCGGGGTTGCAGGATCACGCCCGCCGTCCAGGTGTCTGACGTTTCGACGCCCAGGTCGCTATTGCCGCCGCTATAGGACTGGATCTGCGTGCTGCCGCCGTTGAGCGACGTGCCCAGCAGCGCGGACGGCACACCGGCCGCAACGCAGCTTGACGTCAGATTGGCGTTGGTCAGTGCGGCGGCGTTTTCGCACGGGTCGTTCGCAGTCGGATAATCCTCCGACTGGCCCGAATAGAGATCCGCGACCGTGGGCGCGCGCACCGCACGGCTATATTGGCCGCGCAGCGTGATGTCCTGCACCGGCGCATAGATCAGGCCCGCCGAATAGGTGCTGACCGATTTGGCGGCGGTGGAATAGCGTGAGAAGCGATAGGCGCCGTTGAACGCCAGCTTGTGGACCAGCGGCATGTCCGCCAGCAGCGGCACGTCGATTTCGGCGAACAGCTCCTTCACATTATAGCCGCCCGACAGCCCTTCGCCCGCGTTGAAGCCGACGACGTCGCCTGACGAGAGCGCATAGTCGGGATCGTAGCTGCCATGTTCGCTGCGATATTCCGCGCCGAACGCGATTCCCGCAGGGCCAGCGCCCAGGTCGAACAGATTGCCGTTGGTGATCGCCAGGTTGGCAACCTGCTCGGTGATGGTGCTGACATTCTTCACCGGAATGGCGATGAACGCCGCGGCTTCGTCGCTGATATTGCCCGCGCCGAAGATGTTGAGCGGGACGCAGCCGTTGCTGGTGTCGGAACAGACCAGGTTTCCGTCGCTGTCATAGGTGGTGGCCAGCGCTTGCTCCACCCGGCTGCGCGATACGTTACCGGTTTGGGTTTCGACGGACTTGGTGCGCGCATAGCTGTAATAGCCGTCATAATTCCAGTCGCCCGCAACCTCCCCGCGCGCGCCGATGACCGTGCGATAGGCGGTGTTGTCGACGGACGAAAGGCGCGGCCCGACCTCGTTCATGCGGCGATAGATGGATGCGGTGGTATAGCCGTCGCCATCACTGTCCAGCCCCTGGAGCAGCGCCTGGGATGACGCGGACAGGAAACTGCTGTCATTGTCCAGTTCCACCGTGCCGGTGAAGGGCGTGGAGGCAAGCCGGTTCTTGACGCGGTTGTTGATGAACTGCCCCTCGGCATAGACGGTCAGGTGATCGCTGACTTCATAATGGGTCTGGGCGCTCAGCAGGATGCGCTTCTGGGGCACCTGCAGATAATTGTCGGGCGCATAATTGTAGGCGTCGGTGCCGGAATTATAGGCCGAATAGCTGCCGTCGCTCTCGAACTTGCGCTGAACGCCGCCGATTGCAAAGCGGGTGCCGGGGATGGAGCCGGAGCCGCCGGCCGCCAAGCCGCCGTCGCCATCGTCGGTGTAGGCTTGTTTGGTATAGCTTCGCCCGGCCTGCAACACGCCGCCGCGCTTGGTATAGTCGATATAGAAGGTCGCATTGCCCCGGCCGTCCGCGAAATTGCCGCCCAGCAGCAGGTTGGTGTTGAACGTGCCGCCATCGCCCGCCTGATTGATGCGGTAATTGGCGTTGGCTTCCACGCCTTCGAAATTCTGCTTCATGACGAAGTTGATGACGCCGGCGATCGCATCGGACCCATAGACCGCCGACCGGCCACCGGTAACGACCTGCACCTGATCGATTAGGCCAGCCGGAATGGTGTTGAGGTCGACGACCTGGTTCGAATCATAGTAGACATAGCGGCGGCCATTGACCAGCACGAGCGTCCGGGTGGAGCCAAGGCCACGCAGGTCGGCCGTCGATACGCCGCCACCCGGATTGTTGGATGCGGCCGTTGTGCTGGGGATCAGTTGCGGCAGATCGTTGATGATCGCCTCAACATTCACCTTGCCGCTCAGCTTAAGTTCCTGGCTGCCGATGACCGCGATGGGCGACGCTTGTTGCAGGTCGGGACGGGCGATGCGCGATCCGGTGACGACGATCGTCTCGGCGGGCGCGGCGCTGTCTTCCGGTGCGCCGCTCTGGGCCAGGGCCGGGGTCGACAGGCCGAGCAGGACCGTCGACGCCAGGAGGCGCCTGCAAAATTCAGCCGATGTCATGATATGCTCCCTTCGATGCACTCTATGCGACCCGTGCAGTTTTATCGTGGCTGCATCGAGTTGATGGGATGAATGTGCCTTGGCGTGGCGCATATCGTCAATATTGCGCTTTTGTTAAACAGCGGCTTTTCAGGCAATGTGTCTTTTTAGAAACAAGAATTTCGTAATATTACTATCAATGTCGTAATATTACGATAATTTCATCATGTTTCAAATTGATACTATCTATCTATCATTGTCGGGCGGTTGGAAAATCGTCCTTTCCTCGCACTCTTTCGATGCTGGACGAACGCTCGCATATGGAACATAAAGAGAACATAGCGAGTGATTCTAGATATGACAGCCAATGGTCCCATCAGCAGCGCGCGTCCGGCAGGACGGCATGCGCCCGAAGCGCAAGCGTCCTGTCCGGCGCTTGAGCAGGGACATTTGCATGAAATTCACAGCCAGGCTGAGGACCGGGCTGCCGCCTTGGCCTTTGCCCTGACGCAAGGGCCGCTGGCCGGCGCAGGTGCGATCTTTGCCCTGCGTACACCGCGTCGGCAACGCCTGCCGACGCTCTTTTCGGGCGACGGACTGGCGTTGCTGGGTATCCAGCCCGGTCGCCTGACGATCGTGGAGACAAGGACTGAGGTCGATATGCTGCGCGCCGGGCTGGAGGCGGCGCGCTGTCCGGGCGTGGTGGCGGTGCTGATGGAAAGCGAGGGGCGGTTTGTCGACTATGACCTGACCGCCAGCCGCCGGCTGGTGCTGGCGGCGGAAGCCTCCGGCGCGTGCATATTATTGCTGCGAGGCGATGCAGAACCGCGATCGAGCGGCGCGCAGACCCGCTGGACCATCAAAAGCGCGCCCTCCGTCGCATTGGAGGCGGATGCCCCCGGATGGCCGGCGATCGAGGCCGAATTGCTCCGCTGTCGTGGTGGCCTTGCGGGCGGACGCTGGCGGCTGACATGGGATAATGAAGGTGGATGTTTCAGGGATGCAGACGGACAAGCGCCTTTGCCTGGCGCTGTGGTTCCCTTTTCTCGCCTGCGAACGGATGCGGGCGACGATGGGGACGAGCAGCGACAGGTCGCTTGATGGCGTAGCGCCCGAACCTCTGGCACTCGTGGCGCGGGTCGGCAGTGCGCTGCGGTTGGCGGCGGTGGACAGGCAGGCCGTCGAACAGGGGCTGGCTGCGGGCATGACGCTGGCCGATGCGCGGGCGCGCTGTCCGACACTCGTCACGCGCCCGGCCGATCCGGTCGCCGATGCGCAGGCGTTGGACCATTTGCTGGAGGCGATGCGGCATTTTACCCCCATGGTCGCGCTGGATGCGCCGAATGGCCTCATCCTTGATATCAGCGGTTGCAGCCATCTGTTCGGCGGTCCCAAGGCCCTTGCGCAACAGGCGCGGGCCATAGCCGGCTATGCCAGTCGCCATGCCTTTGGTCCCAACGCCATGGCGGCCCGTGCGCTCGCCCGACATGGCGGGAGTGGCGGCGATGTGGCAGCATTGCCGGTCGCGGCGCTTGAACTGGACGATGGCGGACTGGCTGCGCTGCGCCGGGCCGGCCTGCGCAGTATCGGCGATCTGGCGCAGCGCCCGATGGGTATGATCGCCGCCCGCTTTGGCGAACAGGCGGTCACCCGGCTGCGCCAGATATTGGGCGAAGCGCCCAGTCCGATCGCGCCGCGCCGTCCCTCCGCCCCGATCCGGGCCGAGGCGCGCTTCCCCGAACCGATCGCCCGGACCGAGGATGTCATGGACGTGATCGAGGATCTGCTGGATCAGGCCGCCCGGCAGATGGAAGCGCGCAAGCTGGGCGGCCGGCGTTTCGTCATCCGTTTGTTGCGCAGCGATGGCGCGCGGCAGGGGCTGGCGATCGAAACCGGACAGCCGGTGCGCGATCCCGCCGCCGTGCTGCGCCTGTTGCGTGAGCGGATCGACACGATGGCGGACCCGCTCGATCCCGGCTTCGGCTTCGACGCTGTGTTGCTGGCGGTGCCGCGGGTCGAGCCGCTGGCCGAACGGCAACAGGCGATGGACGGGGAGGCGCAGGCGGCGGAGGAGGGCATCGTCGCGCTCGTCGATCGGCTCGGCATCCGCCTTGGCCCGGATAATGTGCGCCGTCTCCAGCCCTGCGACCGGCACCTGCCCGAAGGCGCGCAACGGCTGCTCCCGGCGACGCAGTCCCGGCAACAGCTCTGGCCGACAGAAGAGGATCGTCCGCCTCGTCCGTTGCTGCTGTTCGACCCGCCCCAACCGGTTGCGGTGATCGCCGGCGTGCCCGATGGCCCGCCGCAGCGCTTTCGCTGGCGTGACCGCCTGCATGAAGTGCGGCTGGCCGAAGGACCGGAACGGATCGCGGCGGAATGGTGGCGCAGACGGGCCGGGCATCAGCCGGGCGGGGCAGGCAAGACGCGCGATTATTATCGGATCGAGGATAGTGACGGGCGACGCTACTGGATGTTCCGCCATGGCCTGTTCGGCGAAGAGACGGAGATACGCTGGTATCTGCACGGCCTGTTCGCATGAGCGACTTTGCGGAGGTGGTGGCCGCCACCAATTTCAGCTTCCTGCGGGGTGCGTCCCATCCCGCCGCCATGGTGCAGCAGGCCGCGCATCTGGGCATGACCGGCATCGGCATCGCCGACCGCAATACGGTGGCGGGCGTGGTCCGGGCGCATCAGGCGCTCAAGGATTTGCGGCCGTTGGGCGTCACCATGCGCCTGATCGTCGGGGCACGGCTGGTCTTTGCCGATGGCACGCCGGACATCGTGGCCTATCCCCGCACCCGTTTCGGCTGGGGCCGGCTGACCCGGTTGCTGACACTGGGCAATCTCCGCGCGATCAAGGGGACATGTGAACTCAATCTGTCGGACCTGATCGATCATGCGCAGGACATGGCGTTGATCGCGATGGACGATGACGCAGCGCTGCTGGCGCAATTGCGGGCGCTTACCCCGTATCTCTGGCTCGCCGCCACGATGGGGCGATCCGGGCGCGACGCACGGATGCTGGCCCGGCGCAGGATGCTTGGCGCACAATGCGGCGTGCCGTTGATCGCCACCAATGACGCCCTCTATGCGGAGGCGGAGGACCGGCCGATGCAGGATGTGCTGACCTGCATCCGCGAAGGGCTGACGATCCAGACGGCGGGCCGCCGCCTTGCTCCCAATGCCGAGCGCCACCTGAAAACCCCCGCCGAAATGGCACGGCTGTTCGCCGCCTGCCCGCAGGCGATCGCCGCGACGCAGGACTTGCTCGGCTGCATCGATTTCAACCTGGACCAACTGGTCTATGAATATCCGCATGAGCCGGTGCCGGAGGGCTGGGCACCGCAGGACTGGCTCGAACATCTGGTTGAGGAAAAGGCGAAGGCGCGCTTTCCCGACGAATTGCCGCCCGCCTATCGGAACGTGCTGAATGACGAGTTCCGCCTGATCCGCCTCAAAAACTACGCTTATTATTTCCTGACTGTCCACGACATCGTAGCCTATGCCCGCAGCCTCGATCCGCCGATCCTGTGTCAGGGGCGGGGGTCTGCCGCCAACTCCCTGGTCTGCTATCTGCTGGGCGTTACCCCAATCGACCCGGTCGAGCAGAAGCTGCTCTTTTCCCGCTTCCTGACCGAAGCGCGCGACGAGCCGCCCGACATCGATGTCGATTTCGAACATGAGCGGCGCGAGGAGGTGATGCAATATATCTACCGCCGATACGGACGTGATCGCGCCGGCATCGCCGCGACCGTCATCCGTTACCGCCAGCGCAGCGCTCTGCGCGAGGTCGGCAAGGCGCTTGGCCTGACCGAGGATGTGACGGCGCGCCTTTCCGGCACCGTCTGGGGCAGTTGGAGCGGGGATCAGGAAGTGCCTGAAGCCCGACTGGCCCAAGCCGGCTTCGATCCCGCCAATCCCGAACTCGCCCGTCTGCGCGACATGGCTAGCCGATTGCTCGAATATCCCCGCCACCTGTCGCAGCATGTCGGCGGCTTCGTGCTGAGCCAGGGGCGCTTGGACGAACTGGTGCCGATCCACAATGCCGCCATGCCCGACCGCACCTTCATCGAATGGGACAAGGATGATCTCAACACGCTGAAACTGATGAAGGTCGATGTGCTGGCGCTCGGCATGTTGACTGCGATCCGCAAGAGTTTCGACCTGATGCGCCTGCATGGCCTGGGCGACCTGAAGTTGGAGACGGTGCCGCTTGAAGACCCCGCAACCTACGCCATGCTGCAAAAGGGCGACAGCATCGGCACCTTCCAGGTCGAAAGCCGTGCCCAGATTTCCATGCTGCCGCGCATGAAGCCCAAGGAGTTGTACGACCTCGTCATCCAGGTCGCGATCGTGCGGCCCGGCCCGATCCAGGGTGGCATGGTCCATCCGTATTTGCGACGGCGAGCGGGGGAGGAGGCAGAAGCCTATCCGGGGCCTGCGGACAATCCCTTCGAACTGAAGGAGGTGCTGGAAAAGACCAAGGGCGTACCACTGTTTCAAGAGCAGGCGATGCGGCTGGCGATCGTGGCCGCCAAATTCACGCCGGCGGAAGCGGACGGCCTTCGCCGATCCATGGCGACCTTCCGCAATCGCGGGACGATGGGCTATTGGCAGGACAAGTTCATCGGCGGCATGACTGCGCGCGGCTATCCGCTCGAGTTTGCCGAGCGCTGTTTCGAACAGATCAAGGGCTTCGGCGAATATGGTTTCCCCGAAAGCCATGCGCAGGCGTTCGGCTGGCTCGCCTATGTCTCCTCCTGGCTGAAATGCCATTACCCCGCCGTCTTCACCTGCGCGCTGCTCAACAGCCAGCCGATGGGCTTTTACGCCCCCGCGCAATTGGTCCGCGATGCGCAGCAACATGGCGTGGAAGTGCGGCCGATCGATGTGCAGGCGAGCGACTGGTATAGCAGTCTGGAAGGGGAGAGAGTGCTGCGCCTTGGCCTCAAGCAGATTGATGGATTCCGCGAAGAATGGGCCAAGGCGCTAATCGCAGCACGGCATGAAAGCGCCCTGCGCGACATGGAGGATATTGCTCGCCGCGCCGGGATGCCCGCGCGCGCCCTGCATCTGCTGGCGGACGCCGACGCGCTCCAATCGATCGGCCGCAGCCGTCGCGAAGCGGGGTGGGACGCGCGTCGAGTGCCGCCGGCCCAGTTGCCCCTCTTCGCCGCGCAGGATTTGCCCGAACTCGGCAGCGAAGCCGATCCGATGCTGCCAGCCATGCCGTTGGCCGAAGAGGTCGCCATCGATTACCAGACCCACAGGCTGTCGTTAAAGGGGCATCCGATGCAGTTTCTGCGCGACCATTTCAACAGACGCGGCGTCATCGACTGCGCATCGGTCAATAGCGCCAAAGATGGTGCGAAAGTGAAGGTGGCAGGCGTGGTCCTGATCCGCCAGCGGCCGGGCAAGGGCAATGCGGTTTTCATCACGATCGAGGATGAAAGCGGCATCGTCAACGCCCTGCTATGGGCGCGTGAGATGGAGAAGCAGCGGCGCGCGGTGATGGCGGCTCGCCTTATGCTGATCGAAGGCGAAGTCCAGCGCAGCAAGGAAAATGTTGTCCATCTGATGGTCGATCGCGTCACCGACGCCAGCCGCGCGCTGGACTGGTTGCAGGAACAGCCGATGATGCGTGGGGATGAAGTTACGCATCCGGTCCAAGCGCGTGCTGCCCCATCGCCGCGCAGGCATCCCAGGGACGTGCGGATATTGCCGCGATCACGGGATTTCCATTAAGGGTCGAAACGGACTAGGACCGGTTATCGCTTCCGCGCAAACCAGATGACATGGCGCGGCCCCTTGCCATTGTCGCGCGCCTTGACCGCGACCTCGTCTACCTCGAAGCCCGCATTGCGCAGGCGTCGGGTAAAGGGATCGTCCGATCCCGCCGACCACACCGCCAATATCCCGCCAGACTTCAGCGCCGCTTTGGCGACTGCCAGCCCGCTGGCGGAATAGAGCCGATCGTTCGCTGCGGCGGTCAGGCCGTCAGGGCCATTGTCGACATCCAGAAGGATCGCGTCGTAGGTCGCCTGGCCCGCCGCGATCACCGGCACGACATCATCGATCAGCAGTTCGACGCGGGGATCGTCCAGGCATCCGGCCATCAGATCGGCCATCGGCCCGCGCGCCCATTCGATGATCTTGGGCACCAGTTCGGCCACGGTAACGCGCGCCGATCCGTCGAGCACGCCCAGTGCCGCGCGCAGGGTGAAGCCCATGCCATAGCCGCCGACCAGCAGATGCGGTGCCTTGCGCCCCTGCAATCGTTCGATCGTCATCAGCGCCAGCTGCTTTTCCGATCCGCTCATCCGACTGCTCATCAACTCGTTGCGGTCGAGCACGATCATATGATCGGCGCCGCGCCGATAGAGTTTCAGTTCCTGCCCGCCCGGCACCTGCGCCGAATCCAGATATTCCCGCGGGATCATGATCGCTTCCTTCCATCTGCCGCACGCCATTCGTCGCGCCATTTATCCCATGGGTGCCACGCGCGACGCGCATGGCAGCTTGGCATCCGTCACGCAAATGCTACAGGCACCTGCAACCCTGCGTCACCCCCTTCGACGCCCTCTCACTGGCAGGCAGTTTTTCCTTTCATGCGGTATTTCCTCGACACCGAATTCAACGGCTTTGGCGGCACGCTGATCAGCGTCGCACTGGTTCCCGAACATGGTGACCAGGAATTTTATGTAACGCTGCCGCTGCCCGAGGAGATCGAACCCTGGGTGGAAAAGCATGTCATCCCCTATCTGCGCCATGTCCCGCCCGGCATCGATCTGCAACTGGGCCGGGTCGAAGCCGCCGACCATGTGGCCGCCTATCTCGAAGGGGACAGCGATCCGATCATTATCGCCGACTGGCCGGAGGATCTGTCGCATTTCTGCGCCCTGCTGGTGACCGGGCCGGGCAAGATGGCGGGCGTGGACTTCGGGCTGCGGCTGGAACTCATCAACGCCGCCGGTTTCAGCGCAGCCGCCAACAGCCGTGTGCCGCACAATGCCCTGCACGATGCGCGGGCGCTGCGCGACTTTTACATGGCCGACTGAAGAAACCCTAAGCCCGCCGGAACCCGGTCAGAAATCGCCCCAATAGGCCTTGCTGCCGGCGAAATCGACTACGCGGCCATATTCGCTGAACTTAGCCTTCACCGCCGGGGCGGCGCGCGCCGCAGCCATCACCTGCTCCAGCTTTGCGTCGAAGCGCGATGGCGCAGGCTGCACCTTGAACCGCGTGAACAGGCCCAGCGCGGCGGCACGATCCTCCGGCTTGTCCAGCCGTTCGATCAGCAATTTTTCGATCATCGGCTGGTCGCCACGACATGCCGCAGCCATGGTGACCGCCGATTTATTATCGTCGCGGCCGGTAACGAGCTTTTCTTCCACGGCCTTGGCCTCTTCGCCGCGATTGAGGTTGCGCAGCGCGCAGGCCTTGCCAGCCCATATCCACATCTTGCCGAACATGCTGGCATGGGTGGCATAATTGTCTTCCGCCTCGGTCAGCGCCGCCAGCGCCTGTTCCGGCCTGTCGCCATGGTTGAACATCTCCGCCCGATTGATGACCTGGGACACCAAGGTCGGATATTGGTCGACGCCCAACGCCATCAGCCCGTCCATCTGCGCGATGGCATCGTCCGTCCTGCCCGCGTCCGCCAGCGCATAGGCATATTCGTTGACGAACCAGAAGGCGGTGTCGCCCGTCGCTTCGATCTTGTCCTTGCGCGCGGCCAACAGCTTGCCCGCTGCTATGGCTTCCGGCGCCTTGCCGGCAGTGCGCAGCGCCTGGATCAACCCGGTCGCGGCGCCGAATTCGTCCGGCGCCTTGGCTACTGTCGCTTTGGCGGTGACGATAGCCTGCTCGATGTTCTTGGCAAAGCCATCCGCCTGCCCCTTCGCCAGGTCCGGCCAGATCGCCTGATAGCGTTTGTCCATCGCCAGGCTCGCCAATGTATCGGCCGATGGTTGCAGCGCGATCAGCTTGCGCGCCTCGGCCACATTGCCGCGTTGCAATTGCCCCTGGATCGCACAGCCCAGCATGCTGACGCCTTCCACCGTGCGCGGTTCCATATGCCAACCGCTGCCGGCCAGAAGGATGCACAGTTCATGACGCGCATTTTGCCGCTGTTCTTCGGGCAGCGTGCGTATCCGCTGCTGCATGAACCGCATCCAGTCCATGTCGAAATTCTGGATAAGCGCAGGCTGGGCCGCCTGCGCGACCTTCATCGTCTTGAACAAGGCGGCGGGTTCGTCGCTATTCAGCTGAATGGCCATCAGGGTGCGCATCATGTCCGCATTGCCCTGATATTGTTCCAGGCTGGACAGCAAAGCCGCCTTGGAAGGCGCATTGCGGCCAAGCCCTGCCAGGATCAGCCCTTTCAAGCCATCGAGCAGGCCGGCAATGGCGGACGGGCGCGGCGGCTTTTCGGCCAGTTGGTTGGCGATAGACAGGGCTTCGACCTTCGACGCCTGATCCGTTTTCTCGCCCATCAGGGCGACGATCCGGTCCAGTTCGACGCGATAGGGCTGCATGTCCGCGGGGTCGATTGCGCCCATCGTGGCGGACGGACGGGAGGATTTGTCGATGAAGAAGCGCAGACCGCTCTCATCGCCGATCTTGTCGCTGATGGCATAGACTGTGGCGGCCTGCGCGGCTGGGACGACATTGTTGTCGTCATTGATCAGGCGATAGGCGATGCGGACGCCATCGCCGTCGCGCACCGACTTGCGGGAAAAGACCAGGCCGTCGGCCTTCATCTCAATATCGTCCGGCGCCCACAGGCGGCGATCCCTGGCATGGACCTCGATCAGCTGGCTACGGTCGATATTGGCGGACAGATAGAGCGGTTGCGTACGCGGTCCGGCCTGCTTGGCAGGCACCAGATTGCTGATGGCATAGGCGTTGGTGTTAAGATCCGACAGGATCTTGCCCTTGTCGAACTCAGTCTTGGATAGGCTGTAATCCTCCCCCAGTACGACGATATTGGCGTCCCGGTCGTCGCTGATCGCCAGCGTCTTGGACTCGGTCAGCCCAGGAAAGCGCTTCTGGTAGAATTCCAGGTTGCCGCGCGCCATCTGCGCCGCCGACTGCGACGCCAGCCGACCGCGCATCCAGTCCGCCATGCCACCGCTATAGCGCGTCTCGACATGCAATGTCATCGCGACCGGCGCGGCTTCGTCCACATCGAACCGCTCGATCACGTCCATCTTCCCGGCGCGGGCGGCATAGCCTTCCATTTTCTCCAGCGCCTGCTGGCCGTCGCGGATCGGCAGCGCATAACCCAGATTGGAGGGCGTGATGTTCAGGCCCCGACCGCCGCGATGGGTCGCGGTTGGATCAATCCACAGCGTCTGGGCGTCGATCGCCACCCGCACGATTACATGATCGAACATCAGGGGCGACGCCAGCCGGTCAGGCAAGTCGCGGCCCGGCCTGGTCGACACCAGCGCCGGCACCGCGCCGATCCCCAGCCGTCGCAGCGCCACGGCCAGCAACAGGCTCTTGTCCTTGCAGTCGCCATAGCCGCGCTCTAGCACCAGCCTGGGCCGGCGCGGCACATAGGAGCCTTCACCTAACTCCTCGCCGACATAGCGAATATTGTCCTGAATATAGCGGCTGACCTCGGTCAGTCGGTCCTGCGCCTTGGGCCATCGTTTGGCGATGTCGGCCAGCGACCGTTCGAAATCGGGTGTCAGGCTTTCATCGCCCGCATAAAGCGGCGTTGCCCAACGCGCGACCGTCGCCCAATCGGCCATGGTCGATATGTCGATACGGCCATATTGGGGGTGCCATGCGGGCACGTCATCCTCGCCCGGACCGAATGGCCGGTCGCGGCCGACCCATTCCCAGGCGGTCATGTCGCCCTGCTTCTGCTGGGTGAAGGCGATGTCGCTATTGGCAGCCTTGAACCGCAGCGGCTGGCTGGCGGGCCAGATGAAACGGATCGCGCGCAATCCCAGAGGCTCGGTGAAACGATCGGTGAAGCTGGCGAAATAGTGGCCGGGCCACAAGGCGGTGCGGACATGCTGAGTCATGCCATAATCGACAATGTCGCCAACCCGCACATCCTTCAGCGTGGCGATGGCCTTTAATGTTCCGCTGATGATGCCATCGTCCAGATCGTCTTCGCGCTCGACCACGCGAAAGCTGGCGTCTGAAGTGCGGTCGATCACCTTGCCGTCGCGGATGATATGGACGAAATTCAGGGCGACCGTTTCAAATGCCGGGTTATAACTGGTGGATATGCGCCCCGTTTCTTCCAGGCCGCTGCGATCGACCACCTTGGTCGCTATGCGATAATAGCTGTCATAGCCTTGCGCCGTGCCGCGTACCTGCCAGTCGGTCAGTAGGTAGGCGACGCCGTCCTCCGCATGCGCCAACTGATCAGGCTTGATATCGGGCAGGGTGCGGACGGCCAGCCAGTCCGGGCTTGTTTCGCGCAAGACGACGGGTGCCTGGGACGTCTGTGCCGCAACCGGAGCAATCGACGTTACGGACAGCGCCGTGGCTGACGCGGACAGCAAAAGCAGACAACCACCGGTCGCCGACAGAAATCGCATGGAAAATCGCCCCCAATTTCAGGCATCACAGCCCTGCATCCTTGCTATGGCGCAGCAGAGGCAGTTGCAAGCGCAGGCTCTGCCTGGCCTGACGAAAGGGTGACGCGGCGACCCACGCGCGACCGCTCCAGCCACCATAGCAGCGCGCTCGCTACCAACCATGCCACCCAGAAGGGCCACGCCGATCCAGAACCGCCGGTCGTCACCGCTACGGCTGGCGCACCGGGGGTAGTGGTCGACCGCATCGCCATCGCCTGCCGGTCACGCGCAGCGCGCATTGTCGGCAATGCGTCGTGCGACTGAACATAGAAGGGGCGAAGCGCGTCCTTCACGCGCAACTGATGCCAGCCAGCCCTTGCAGGCCAGAACGCGCCGCATCCCGCCACCGGTGCAAGTCTGGTCTGCGCGCTGTCGGTATTTTCTACTTGTCCGTCGCTACCAATATCGCACAGCGCCATCCGTTCGCCCGCCCAAAGGATGCCGGGGATCATGTGGCTGGATGGCGCAGGTCGCGCGACCGCCGTCAGCAGCCCATTCCACCAGTCGCCATAGAGATCGCGGCGACCGGTCAGGGTCAGGACATAGCTGTCGATGCCGGTGAACAGCGCGACCCGCCCGATGCCGATCGCCCGCCACGCACCCAGCGTTGCGCCACCTGCATCCTGAAGCATGGGCACGGCCTCGCCGCCGCCGGGCGTCAGGCCCAGGCGGCCGACATCGGGCGCAAAGTCTTCGGGCAAGGCCATGTCCACCGGCGCTTCGTCGCTGCCAATGCCATGGCGAGTGCGGGCAACGGCTTCATCGGACGCATTGGGCAACGCCAGCGGTGCCACGCCACCCGGACCGCTCAGGCCAAAGCCCAGAGCCTGCCATTGCGATCGCGTCACGCCGTCGATCGCACCGCCCGCGCGCAACACCAGCCCCAAGCCGCCGCGCACGGCGGCGATCAGCGGGCCGCGCAGTCCCGCCCATGCGCGATCATCGACGATGGCCACATCGAACCGGCGCAATCCGGCGGCATCCAGCGCCACCGGCGCGTCGCCAAGCGCGATCCCGCCGCCCGCACTCATTTGCGTCGTCACGTCGAATCCTGCGTCGCTCGCCCAGCGTCGCAGATATTTGGCCTCCGGCCCCGGCGCGCCTGCCAAGATCAACAGCCGGGGGCGGGTGCTGTCCGTCACCCAGACCGGGACGTCGGCCTGCTCGATCAGGCGCTTGTCCTTGCGCGCGCGCAGCGTGAAGTTAACGGCCCCCGCCGCCCGCGCGGTTCCGGCCAGCAGGAAATGCCCGTCCCGGTCGGCCGAACCGCTGTCGGTAACGCGGCCCGCCGGATCGATGAGTTCGACCGTTGCTTCGCTCAGTCCGGCCAGCGTTCCGCCCACGACGAAACGGCCGCCTGCCGGCGCCGTTGGCGGCGGCGTCAGATTGAGGATGCCTGGCCGGAGCGGCGGCGAATCGAACTCTACAGCCACCTGCCGCGCGGCATCGATATCGCGTGGGCCAAGGCCTTTGCCCAGCACGGTGATCGTTCTGACGCCCGGATGCCGCCGCAGCGCGGTGGCCAGATCGGGCGTCGCTTCGCCGCCACCGATCGCAGGCGCTTCGGGCAGCAGGATGAGTGGCGCGCCATCGACAGCGGCCGCAAGGCGCGACGTTCCGGCCGTCGCGATCCGCAGGTCGGTCGGGCCGCCGCCCACCATGGGCGGGAACAGGGCGTAATAGAGCAGCGCCGACACCAGCGGTTGGAGCAACATCAACAATGCCAGTCGGACAGGCGAAGCCTGGCCCGTCCTTCGCCCGCGACTATGCCATAATGAAAGTCGCACCCAGGCGAGAAACGTCGCAAAGCCCAGGATCAGCATAACCGCCCATTGAATCGTCATGGCGTTCCCCCGATCGCACCCAGATAGCGCGCGCCGCCCGCATCGGCCGGGCGACGTCGGGCAGGGCGCGCAAGCGGTCGCTCCATCGCGGTCCATAGTTGCGCGCGCAATCGGGCGCGACAGGCCATGCAGGCGGGATCGCTGCGCACGCTATCGATCGCACCCAGCAGCGCCAGCGCGTCGGGCAGCCGTCCGGCATTGGTCCGCGTCCAGTCCTCCAAAGCATCCAGCGCGATTGGCCCACGGATCGCATCCGGCCCTTCGCCCAACGCCCGCCATGCAGCGGCGGCAGGGCCATCGCGTCCCTCCACTGGAGCGAGGGCAAGCGTGCGGCTCGCCAATCCCTCGCGCTTGCCGGTCATGCGTCGGGTCGCGTCGATCGGCGGCAGTTCCGGGCCGACCCGCGACAGGAAAATGCGGGTCGCCTGTTGCACCTCCTTGATGAAACGCAGCGCCTTGTAAGCGAAGGGCAGGGCCAGGTCGGGGCGGCCCTGCTTCAATTCCCGTTCGGATTGCCACATTTCATCGACCGCCTGTTTCAGGATCGCGCGGGTTTCAGGATCAAGGCTGGAGGCGGGGCTATCGTCATGGGGATGGCCGAAATCGCCCAGCACATCCTCCGGCGCGCCAAAGCCGGTGCTGGGCTGCTTGGGCGGCCCGCCATGGTCGTGGCCGTCGCCCTCCTGATGGCCGTCTGCGGTCGGCAATGCCGGTTCGCCTTCCTCCTCGCCACCCAGAAACTGACTGTAGCGGCCGCGCAATATCTGCTGGTCGCCGCCGATCGACGCCGATCGGGTGACATAGCGGTCCAACGCCATACCGCGCTTCTGTTTGATGAGCGCCTCTGCATCGATGATGATCTGCCGCTGGCTGCGGAAATAGGCGGGCAGGGTGGTGTTCACCATGCCCTCCATACCGCCGCTTTCCGGCTCTTTGGTCGACGGCCAGCGCAGGATCATGCTGGGGCCGCGTACCTCCTGCGGCGTGGGGGAGCGATTGTCGCGCACGATCAACTGCACCACCATGTCGCCGCCCGCGACGAAGCCGAAGCTGGAAAAATCGAGCCGCGGCGCAAAGCGGCGATCGCGCGCCGGGCCGCTGCCCGTCAGGGCGATTTCCCGTTCGCTGAAGGTCACATTCTCACCCTCGCCGATCGCCAGAGTCACGCGCAGCCGGGCGGTGGCGGCGACGCCATAATCGTCGGTCGCGGCGAAGACCGGGGTCCAACTGCGCTGACCCGCCGTGACCATGGACAGGCTGGCGGTCGGCGACAGCGCCTTTACCTGGGGCGGGGCGTCGGCGATCGCGTCTATCCGGTGAAGCGGCGGGGTCGGGCCGCGTGCCGTGGCAGGATCTACCCGATAGAGGAAGGAGGCATCGAGCGTTCGGCTGGCGATCCATGTTTCACCGTCGCGCCGCAGGGATAGCGGTTGGCCAGCGAGCATCGCCAGGACGGCGTTGCTTGGCTGTGGATCGAACCGCAGCGTCCATTCCAGTCGTGCCCCTCGTGGCGCGCGGGCATCGAGCGAGGCGGAATCACGCACCGATAGGCCGGTATAGGACGGCGGAATGATCCGCAGATTTTGTGCAACCAGGCGCGGGATGCCGGGGCGGGCGGGCAAGCCTTCTTGGGCCGGCGCGAGCATGGGCGGCCCTTCGCCGGGGCGTGGACAGAGCAGGGCGGCGATGATCAGCGTAGCGGCCATGATGCTAACAGCCAGCAGCGTGCGACGCGACCAGCCGGGCCTTAGATCGTCAGGCGCACCCTGATCGATCCGCGCCGCGATGCGCGTGTGCTGGAGCGCTTGCAAGGGGGCAAGCGGAGCATCCTCGGCGAACAGCAGCGCGCTGCTATCCTCCAGTTCCGGGCGGCTATTGTCGAGGCTGCGGACTAGCCAGGCCCGATCGAAACGGGCGGCGCGCCGACGGGCGATAAGAATGGCCATGGCGCTGCCAATCGCAACTATCAGCAGCGCGATGACCGGTCCCCCCCCGCGCCAGCCGACCACGCCCCCAGCGATCAGCAATGGCATCGCCATCGCCAGCGTATCGGCCAATGCCCTGCGGCGGGCGGGAGCGATCCAATGCGCGAGCAGCCCGGTCATGGCGCGATGCTCCGGCCGCGGCGCGTCGCCATCCAGCGCTCGACCAGCAGCAACAGCGCAATCAGCAGGGCCAGCCAGGGCCGCAAAGACTGCGGCGGCTGGTCATAGGTGCGCCCGCCCGTCAGCGGCGCATAATCGGCGGCAGCGACGCGGGCAGGCGGTATCGGTGGGGCCAATAACGCGCGCAATTGAGCAGGAAAATCCGCGTCGAGCAATATGGGCATCTGCGCGGGCGTCATCGCGCGGGTGAAATGCAGTAAGCGTCCTTTGCCCATCGGCCGCGCCTCTGCCAGCGGTGTGCCCAGATCGTCGCGCCAGACGGGCAGGGCAGGGCGACCATCGGGCAAGCGCGCATCGCTCACCGCCAGCACCGTGCCACCTTCGTTCACCCAGCGGAGGACGTCGTCCGGCAAGGTGCCGCCAGCCAGCCAGAGCAATATCCGTCGCTGGTCGGGCAGCGGGGCGTCGGTGCCGGCGGTGTCGATATCCGCCTTCCGTCCTGCCGGCTGCCATGCCAATGCGGCGGCGCGGATGTAGCGCAGCGGACCGCGATTATCGGTATCGAAGCGAACGGACAGGGGCGGTGGTGACACAAGCTTGGCCTCTGATGCCGCCACCGTGCCGTCTGTAATCCGCCACGTTACCTTGCGCGACAGGCGCAGGCGATCGGCGTCCGCCCCGTCTATGACAGTTGGCGTGATGATGGTCAGCGGCGTTCCAGTCGGCAATTCCGCGTCGATCTGCCGTATCAGGCTGGCAATCGGCAGCGGCCCCGCAGGCTGTGGCGTGTCGATCGCCGGAAACCCCGGCGCGATCCAGTGGAGGCGGCTGTTCTTGAACGTCGCAGCATCAAATTGCGCGCCCGGCACCACGGCGACGTAGGAGCTGCGGTCGGCCGCACCGAACAGCACAGGCTGCGCCAGCCATAGCGCCGCCAGTGCGAGCAGTATGAGCCGCACCAACAGCAACGGCCATTCGTCGAAACGTAGCCGGGAGCGCGGTTTCGGTTTCTGTCGCAGCCAGCGCAGCGCCGCGAAATCGGTCGGCAACTGCTCGCTCTTGCGCGCGATATGAATGATCAGCGGCACGATCAGCGCAAAAAGCGCGGTCAGCGCCGCCGGGAAGAGCAATCCCACGCTCATGCATAGTCCGCCGCGCCATGGGCGGAAAAGAGGCGGCGCAGCGGCAGGTCGATCGGTTCGTCCAGCACATAGGCGGCATGGCGAATGCCGACGCCGTCCAGTCGCGCATGGAGCGCAGCGCGGGCCTGCCCGAAGCGAGCAATGAACCCGGCGCGCAGCGCCGCGCCGTCCCCCAGCAATTGCTCGCCCGTTTCGGGATCGCGAAACCGATAGCCGCCGTCGAAGGGGAAATCCCGTTCGGCGACGGTCAGCATCTCTATCACCAGAGTCTCCCGCCCCGCGGCGGCCAGCTTTTCCGCCAGCGCCACCGCGCCATCATCGAAACAGTCGCTCAGCAGGATGACCAGGTCGTGCGCCCCGATCCGTTCCCAGACCGGCCCCAGTTGGGCCTCCGCCGCGAAGCCGCGCGCGGGATGCACGGTCAGCAGGTCGAGCAGTAGCCGGTCGCGATGGCGCGCGCCGGTCGCGGGCGGCAGCAGCGTCATCCCTTCGTCGCACAGCGCCATGAAGCCGAAACGATCGCCCTGTTTCAGGGCGAGTTCGGCGATGGCGGCGGTGATGCCCTTGGCCGCGTCGAGGCGGCGATAATGTGGGCGTGGGGCGTCGGCCTGGCCCATCGAGGCGCTGGCGTCGATCAATATCCACACAGCGACAGGGCTTTCGCGCTCGGCTTCGCGCACGAAGAATTTGTCCGACCGGGCGTAGAGCTTCCAGTCGATCTGTCGCAGTTCGTCGCCCGGTTCATAGGCGCGATATTGGGCGAATTCCAGGCCGGCCCCCCGGCTGTGACTTTGATGCAGGCCAAGGCCATGCGACCCCACCGCCCGGCGCGTGACAAGCCGCAGGCCGCGAAGGCGGCTGCGCACGTCAGGTGGAATCAGGTCGGTCATCGCCGGAACAGGTTCAGGCGAGCGGGACGGCGCGGACCAGGGCGGCGACCACATCATCGGCGCTGCGCCCTTCGGCCTCGGCGGCGAAGGACAGCAGCAGGCGATGGCGCATGACCGGCGCGGCGAGCGCGGCGATATCCTCGCGCGTCGCGGCCAGGCGACCATGCAGCAGCGCGCGCGCCTTGGCGCACAGGATCAGCGACTGGCCGGCACGCGGCCCCGCGCCCCATTTCACATATTTACGGATATCCTCCGGCGCGTCGTCGCCGGGGCGGCTGGCCCGCACGATCCGCGTCACCCAATGGAGCAGGTCGTCGCTGAAATGCACGTCGCGCACCAACCGTTGCAGCGCCAGCACCTCCTCGCCGTCCATCACCATCGGCACCACGCCCGCTTTGGTCCCCGTGGTCTGGGCCAGGATCGCGCGTTCCTCCTCCTCGGTCGGATAATCCACGCGGACATGCAGGAGGAAGCGGTCGAGCTGCGCTTCGGGCAGGGGGTAGGTGCCGGCCTGCTCCAGCGGGTTCTGCGTTGCCAGCACAAAGAAGGGGGCGGGCAGCTTATGCGTTACGCCGCCATAGCTGACCGTCTTTTCCTGCATCGCCTCCAGCAGCGCCGCCTGCGTCTTGGGCGGTGTGCGGTTGAGTTCGTCGGCCAGCAGCAGGTTGGTGAAGACCGGGCCTTGCTGGAAACGGAAGCTGCGATGGCCGGTGCCATGGTCCTCCTCCAGCAATTCCGTGCCCAATATATCGCTGGGCATAAGATCGGGGGTGAACTGGACGCGGCGGAAATCGAGCTTCAGCGCGTCGCCCAGCGACCGCACAAGCAGCGTTTTGCCCAGGCCCGGAACGCCTTCCAGCAGGCAATGCCCGCCAGCCAGCAGGCCGATCAGCAATTGCTCCACCACCTCCGCCTGCCCGACGATCGCCTGCCCGATCGCGGAGCGCAATGCGGTCAATCGCGCAAGACGGATCTGGATTTCGGCTTCGGTGATTTCGGTCATGTCATGTCCCTTGCTGGACGAAAGGCGGGAATGGGGAGGGGCGCTCGTCACACTGACAGGGCGTACATGACGATGTTGACCGCGAACTTGGTATTATCCTCGGCAAGGAAGCGCTTGTTGCGCCAGTCATAATCCCACTCGCAGCCATAATCCTTGTTGCTGTACAGAATGCCCAATCGGCCGTTCACCTCTATCCCCTTGAGATAGTCGTGAACCAGGTCGTCGCCCCAGCCATTGAGTTCCAGCCCGGTGTTGGGTGGGCCGTCATCGAATTTGAAGAAGCTGCGATATAGGCCATGGCTCTTGGGCAAGGTCTTCAATGCCTTTGGCCCGAAGATCTTCGCCATCTGCGCTTCGAAGGACCGGGCGAACAGGCCGTCGATGTCATGGTTGCAATCATCCACCATGACGAACCCGCCATTGCGGACATAGCGTTCGAAATTGCGGCGTTCGGCCGCTGAAAATTCAACCAGCTTGTGCCCTGCCAAATAGCAGAAGGGCGCAGTCAGCATCTTGGGGTCCGACAGGGCGATGACATGCTCCTTCGGGTCAACGCGCAGCGTCGTATAGTCGATCAGCGACGTGACGATGTTCGATGGAGTGCGCTGGTCCACATCCCAGTCTCCGCTATCGTAGCGCAGGCGCGTGAACCAGAAGTCGTAGCCAGCCGCAGCGGAGGCGGCGAGCGGCCGGGCCAGCAACGCGCTGGCCAGACCACCCGCCATCAACCGAAGAAAGTCGCTGCGCGTCATGCCGTGCGGGTCAGCCTCACACCGCGTCCGACAGCGACGTGAAGGTGAAGTCGCGCAGCTTCATCGGCGGAATGACCATCGGCGAATCCGCTTCGTCGCCCTTCACCCGCACGGGTTTGCCGAGTTCTTCGACATTGTTCAGCATGATGACCGGGCTTTCGTTGAAACGGAAATTCTTCACCGGATATTTGATCTGGCCATTTTCGATATAGAAGGTGCCGTCGCGGGTCAGGCCGGTCAGCAGCACCGTCTGCGGGTCCACCATGCGGATATACCAGGTGCGCGAAACCAATATGCCGCGCTCGGTGGTGCGGACAAGGTCCGCGGTCGACTTGGTGCCGCCTTCCATGATGATGTTGCCGAACTGCGCCTGCTGCGCCTTGCCCTGCTTCTGCGCCCAGAAACGGCTATAGTTCATATTCATCAGCTTGCCGTTCTGGATGATCGGCAGCTTTGCGCGTGGCACGCCATCCTCGTCCCAGGGCAGCACCGCTGCGCCGGGATAGGCCGGGTCGGTGAACATCGTGACCTGCGGGCCATAGACTTGTTCGCCCAGCTTGTTGCCGCCGCCCTTTTTCGACAGGAAACTGCGGCCTTCGTCCGCCGATCGCGCGTCGAAGAAGAAGAACATGAATTGGATCAGGCCAGCCGCGGCGGCCGGTTCCAGAATGACGGTATATTTGCCCGGCTCCAGCGCTTTCGCTTCGGCAGACGCGCTCGCCTTGCGCATGGCGACGCGGATATCCTCGCCTGCGCTGAACGTCGCCACATCCTGCACATTATGGCCTACCCAGCCGGACCCGCGTCCGTCTTCGGTGCGGACGGTGCAGGTGTAATCCGCGCTGGTCGATGTCTGATACCCGTAATTGCCCTTGCTGTTCAGGAAGGCGACAAAGCCCGCCTGATCCTCCAGATAGCCTGCCGCTATCAGCTTTTCGGCGCGGCACGGCCCGATGGAATCGGTGGCGACCTTGGCGCGGTAATTGGCGTCGATCCCGGCCGTCGATGCGCTGAACGTGTCGGTGGGCTTGTAGGTCTGTTTCGTCACCGCTGGCATGAATTCCGGATTTTCCGGCGCCAGCTTCGCCAGTTCCTCCGCCCGGCGCACCACGCGCTCCAGCGCGGCATCGTCGAACTGGTTGATGGTCGCGGTGCCGATCCGCTTGCCGAACGCGACCTGCACGGCCAGTTCGATATTGTCGGTGATGCCCGCGGTGGACACGTCATTGCGCGCGAAGCGCACATTGCCGCGGATCGCCCCGGTCAGTTGCGCGGTACATTCGTCCGCCTTGGAAAAGCCCACGACCTTGGTCAGGATCGCCTTGGCCTGTGCTTCGGAAAGGATGCTCATGTCTTTGTCTCCCTAACCGATCAGCCGAGCGAACGGGCGGTGTTGATGACGTTGATGCCGTTGAAACGCGCGGTCGATGATCCGTGCGACACGGCCGAAACCTGGGCCGGCTGGCCCTTGCCGTCGAAGAAGGAGCCGCCCAGGCGATAATCGCTGGCATCGCAGACCCCGGCGCAGCCGTTCCAGAATTCCGGCGTGCGGATCTGGTAGGCGACGTCCTCGATCTGCTGGGTGATCTTGCCCTGCTTGATCTCGTAGAAAAGCTGGCCGCCAAACTGGGCGTTGTAGCGCTGCTGGTCGATCGAGAAGCTGCCGTCGCCGATGATGTAGATGCCGTCTTCGACATTGGAAATCATGTCGGCGACGCTCAGCTTGGCCTTGCCCGGTTCCAGCGACACGTTGGCCATGCGCTGAAACTGGACGTTGGACCAGCTATCGGCATAGGCGCAGCCGTCCGACGCGGTCTTGCCCTCGATATAGGCCTGGTCGCGGATCGCCTGATAGCCGACCAACTTGCCGTCGCGGATAAGATCCCATTTCTTGGTCTTCACGCCTTCGTCGTCATAGGACACGGCGCCCAGGCTGCCCGGCTGCGTCTTGTCGGCGACGATGTTCACCTTGTCGCTGCCATATTGGAAATTGGCCTTAAGCTTGTCCATCGTCGCGAAGCTGGTGCCAGCATAATTGGCCTCATAGCCCAGCACACGGTCCAGTTCGAGCGGATGGCCGACCGATTCATGGATCGTCAGCCATGTGTGCGACGGGTCGAGCACCAGATCATATTTGCCCGGCTTGACCGAGGGCGCCTTGATCTTCGCCATCGCCTGCTTGGCGGCGGCGACGGCATCTTCCTTCATGTCGTAGGACTGGCCATAGACGATGACGCCATTGGGCAGAACGGTCTTGCCCGACGCTGCGCCGTCCAGATATTCATAGCCCAGCCCCATGGGGGCCGACAGGCCTTCGCGCACGCGGAACTTGCCGCTCGCCTTGTCGACGGCGGTGACTTCCATCGGCGCCCAGATGCGGTGGACGTCCTGATCGATATAGCTGCCGTCGGTGCTGGCGAAATATTTCTGCTCGTTCACCAGGAACAGGATGGAGCGGATGAAGCTGGCCCCGGCATCCAGCGCCGCGGCGTTCACGCCCATCAGCAGGTCGACCTTGTCCTTGATCGGCACGGTCATGCTGTTCTTGACGATCGGCGTGCGCCAGCTGACCTCGCCCACGCCCGTCACAGGGGCAAGTTGGACCGGCGCGCTCTGCCCCGGCGCATTGGCCTTGGCGATGGCGACGGCTTGGCTCGCGGCCTTGGCGACCGCTTCCTTGGTCATTTCATTGGTCGCGGCAAAGCCCCAGGCGCCGTTCGCGATCACGCGGATACCAACGCCGGTCGATTCGGTGTTCACCACATTTTCGACATTGCGTTCACGGGTGATGACGAACTGGCGCAGGTATCGGCCCACGCGCACATCGCAATAGGATGCGCCGGCGCTTTTGGCCGCATTCATCGCGGCGTCGGCCAGTGCCTTCTTCACTGCCACGTCGATGGCGCTGTTCAATTCTTCGGCGGCAATCACCTTGCCGAACATGGAGGGGAGGACGAGTCCTCCTACGCCCACGGCCCCAAAGGCCAGAAAATCGCGTCTGTGCAAGGCTTGTCTCCCGCCTGACTATGCCCGCAGGACGCGGGTCGGATTATATTCGGATCATGGTTTGCAGCCATATCGGCTCGATAAGACGGATCATCGCCGTCCAGACGGGCGGGGTCAAACATCTTTTACGGATGCATAAAAAGGAGCGGGATGCTTTCGACAGATGACATCTGTCGAAAAATACTGGTCGCCAAAAGACGCGGAGACACGACAAATCGGCGGAGAAGGCTATGCCATCCCGCTGATATATCGTCATATCTGACTATGAATTATGTGGTCGGGGAAAGAGGATTCGAACCTCCGGCCCCTGCCTCCCGAAGACAGTGCTCTACCAGGCTGAGCTATTCCCCGACCGATGCCGAAGCCGCTTTGTAGGCGGCCCCGTAAGGCAGGAGTGCGCCTATAGAGGGGGCGTTCGGGACTGGCAAGCGGGCAATGACGCTTTTTTTGCAGTCCCCATAGCGGTCGTTACAGAAGCCCCGCCGCGCGGAAGCTGAAGCGCATTTCGCCCGCGTGGATGACATGGTCGGCCAGCATCATGTCCAGCGGGCGCAGGCTGCGCGCGACGGTTCGCGTCAGGGCGACATCGCGCCAGCAGGGCAGGGGCGACATATGGATGTCGCGCCGCTGGATCAGCGCGACCCAGCTGCCTTCGTCTCTCAGCAGGTGATATAGCAGGCCATGCCAGTCCTGCCGCAGCGTCAGCAGGCGTTGCGGTCGCCATTCGCCATCCAGAATCGCGAGCGCCAGTTGGTCCGTCATGCCTACAGGATGCCGTGACCGTTGGCGTGCGGGCAGCGGAACATGAACCCTTTTGGACGGTGATTGCGTATCTCGGTCCGATTGGCGCGGCCGTCATCCTGAGCTAGAGCGTCTGACGACATCCATCCGCAGGAAACCATCTTGACCGATACGCTCTCTTCGTCCGCGCCCCATTATGAGCAGCAATATCTGGACCTGATGCGGCATATCTGGTGCCATGGCGACGAGCGGGTCGATCGCACCGGGGTCGGCACCCGGTCAATATTGGGCGCGACGATGCGATTTTCGCTGGCGAACGATGCGGTGCCGCTGCTGACGACCAAGCGGGTCTATTGGAAGGTCGCGGCGCGCGAAATGCTGTGGTTCCTGACCGGCGACACCAATATTCGCGAACTGGTGCGGCAAGGCGTACACATTTGGACCGACTGGCCGCTCGACGCCTATCGCAAGGTGACGGGCGAGGACATTGATCGTGACACGTTCGAGATGCGAATCGTCGGAGATGATGACTTCGCCCGGCAATGGGGCGACCTTGGCCCGGTCTATGGCGCGCAATGGGTAAACTGGCCGCGCTACGAGTCGGTCGGCGACGGGCTGTATCGCAAGGCGGACAAGGGGCACAACCAGATCGCCGATTTGGTGCAGGCGATCCGCACGACGCCCGGTTCGCGCCGCCTGTTGTTCACGGGCTGGAACGTCGCCGAAGTGGGGCAGATGGCGCTGCCGCCCTGCCACATGACCTATCAGTTCCAAGTGTCGAACGGAAAGCTCAACGGCCTGCTGTTCCAGCGCAGTTGCGACCTGGGCCTCGGCTTCGCCTTTAACATTTTCGGCCTGTCGATGATCACCCGGATGCTGGCGCAGCAATGCGATCTGGAGCCGGGCGAAGTGGTCTGGCAGGGCGGTGACGTCCATCTCTACCTGAACCATGCCGCGCTGGTGGAAGAGCAGATGAACCGAATGCCGTCCGGCACACCCAAATTGCGGATCAATCGGCGGCCTTCGACTATTTTCGATTATCGAATCGAGGATTTCGACGTCCTCGATTATGCGCCGCAAGCCCATATTTCCGCGCCGGTCGCAGTCTGAAGAGACAACGAACTGGACAGTTGTAACGGAAATTTGGGTCAGCAAGGCTTGCCTTTTGCGGCGTTGAAATATAATATCTGCTTTAAGCAATATTATTGCAATGCACCATAGGAGGCAGGATGAGCGATCCGACCGGATCAGGCGGCGTTGATAGGCAGGCTGGGGATGGGCAGACTGGACGCAATCTGCCGCCGCTGCGCCTGCATGTGCCAGAGCCGCCCGCGCGGCCCGGCGAAAGCGCCGACTTCACCCATTTCGAGATCCCCGCCGCCGATGCTGCGCCCCGCCCGGATGAAGCGGCGCAGCCCGGCGCGATACGCGACATGGCCTATGGCCTGATCCGCGTTCTGGACGAGGAGGACGCGGCGGTCGGCGCCTGGAATCCCAAGCTGCCGCCCGAAACGCTGCTGCGGATGCTGCGCTACATGGCGCTGACCCGCGCTTTCGACGCGCGTATGTTCCGCGCCCAGCGGCAGGGCAAGACCAGCTTCTACATGAAATCGACGGGCGAGGAGGCCGTGTCGATCGGTGCCGCGCTGGCCCTGTCGCGCGACGATATGTGCTTCCCCAGCTATCGCCAGCAGGGCATATTGCTCGCGCGCGACTGGCCGCTGGTCGATATGATGAACCAGATTTATTCCAACAAGGGCGATCGGCTGAAGGGCCGGCAGTTGCCGATCATGTATTCGGCGCGAGAGGCGGGCTTCTTCTCCATCTCCGGCAACCTGACCACCCAATATCCCCAGGCGGTAGGCTGGGCGATGGCAAGCGCGGCGCGGGGCGACACCCGCATCGCGGCGACATGGTGCGGCGAGGGTTCCACGGCGGAGGGCGACTTCCACAGCGCCTGCACCTTCGCCAGCGTCTATCGCGCACCCGTCATCATGAATGTCGTCAACAATCAATGGGCTATCAGCAGTTTTTCAGGCTTTGCTGGAGCGGAGGCAACCACCTTCGCCGCGCGCGCCGTGGGCTATGGCATTGCCGGCCTGCGGGTCGACGGCAATGACATCCTCGCCGTCTATGCGGCGACGCGATGGGCTGCCGACCGGGCGCGGTCCAATGCCGGGCCGACCCTGATCGAGCATTTCACCTATCGCGTCGAAGGGCATAGCACGTCGGACGATCCGACCGCCTATCGCTCCGTCGAAGAAAGCAGCCTCTGGCCGCTGGGCGACCCGATCGCGCGGCTGAAAGCCCATTGCATTACGCTTGGCATCTGGGACGAGGATAGCCACGCCGTCATGGACAAGGAACTGGCCGAACTGGTCCGCGACGCTGCGCGTGAAGCCGAGAAGAACGGCATATTGGGCCACGGCCTCCACCATCCGATGGAAAGCATGTTCGAGGATGTGTTCGAGGAAATGCCGCCGCATTTGAAAGAGCAGCAGCAGCAGATGCTGGACGAATGGAAGGCGGCGGGCCTGTGAGCGAAGCGATCGAAACAGAGGTTGTGAGCGAGGTCATGACCCAGGAAACTCCTGCCGACACCATCCACATGAACATGATTCAGGCGATCAACAGCGCCATGGACGTGATGATGGAGCGCGATCCGACCGTGGTCGTGATGGGCGAAGATGTCGGCTTTTTCGGGGGCGTGTTCCGCGCCACTGCTGGTCTGCAACAGAAATTCGGAAAAAATCGCGTGTTCGACACGCCGATCACCGAATGTGGGATCATCGGCGTGGCGGTGGGCATGGGCGCCTATGGCTTGCGGCCGGTGCCCGAAATCCAGTTTGCCGACTATATTTATCCCGCGCTCGACCAGTTGGTGAGTGAGGCGGCGCGGCTGCGTTACCGGTCTGCGGGCGAGTTCATCGCGCCGATGACGGTGCGCTCGCCCTTTGGCGGGGGCATCTTTGGCGGCCAGACGCACAGCCAGTCGCCCGAAGGCATCTTCACCCATTGTTCGGGGATCAAGACGGTGATCCCGTCCACCCCCTACGACGCCAAGGGTCTGCTGATCGCGGCGATCGAGGATAATGATCCGACCCTCTTCTTCGAGCCCAAGCGCATTTATAACGGCCCGTTCGACGGCCATTATGATACGCCTGCGACCAGTTGGGCAGGGCATGCCGATGCCCAAGTCCCGACCGGCTATTACCGGATCCCGCTGGGCAAGGCGCGGATCGCGCGGGCGGGCGGCGCGCTGACCATATTGTGCTACGGCACGATGGTCCATGTCGTCGAGGATACGGTCAAGACGCTGGGCATCGACGCGGAAATCGTCGACCTGCGCAGCCTGGTGCCGCTCGACATCGACACGATCGAGGCGTCGGTGAAGAAGACGGGTCGTTGCCTGATCGTGCATGAGGCGACCCGGACCAGCGGCTTCGGTGCGGAACTGTCCGCCCAGGTGCAGGAACGCTGCTTCTATCATCTGGAAGCACCGATTGCGCGCGTCACCGGCTTCGACACGCCCTATCCGCACAGTCTGGAATGGGCCTATTTCCCCGGCCCCGTGCGTATCCGCGAAGCCATCAACAAGATCATGAAGGACTAAAGAGTCATGGCTCTTTTCACGTTCAAGCTGCCGGATATCGGCGAGGGCATTGCACAGGCCGAGATCGTCGGCTGGCACGTCAAGGTCGGCGACAAGATCGAGGAAGACCAGCCGATCGCCGACATGATGACCGACAAGGCGACGGTCGAGATGGAAAGCCCGGTTTCGGGCACCGTGATACGCCTGGCCGGCGAGCCGGGCGACCAAGTGTCGATCGGCGCTATGCTGGTGGAGATTGAGGTGGAAGGCGATAGCGGCGCCGCGCCGCCGCCGTCGGTGGAGGTTATCGAGGCGGAAACGGTGGGGTCCGAAGATATCCTCCCCGATACGGGGAGGGGGACCGCCGACGCAGTCGGTGGTGGAGGGGGTGTGCCGCTTGAGATGCCCGCCGAAACGACCACCCCGCCATCGACGGCTGTGCAAGAGGCCAGCCCCCTCCACCAGCCTGCGGCTGTCGAAACGAGTCACGTGCCTCGTTTCGACCCTCCCCGTGCCGGGGAGGAAATGGTTTTAGCCTCTCCCGCCGTCCGCGCCCGCGCCAAGGAACTGGGCGTCGATCTGACCCAGGTGAAGCCGTCCGGCGATCATATCCGCCATTCGGACCTCGACGCCTATCTGCTCTATGGCCAAGGGCAGGGCTATCGTCCCGCCGGACGGTCCGCGAAACGCGCCGACGAACAGGTCAAGGTGATCGGCATGCGCCGCCGCATTGCGGAGAATATGGCGGCGTCAAAGCGTAACATTCCGCACTTCACATATGTCGAGGAAATCGATGTGACGGCGCTGGAGGCATTGCGCGAGCAGCTCAATGGGGCACGGGGGGATCGGCCCAAACTCACCATGCTGCCGCTGCTGATCGTCGCGCTGTGCAAGGCGCTGCCCGACTTCCCGATGCTCAACGCCCGTTATGATGACGAGGCGGGCGTGGTGACGCGCCATGGATCGGTGCATCTGGGGCTGGCGACGCAGACCGATGCGGGCCTGATGGTGCCGGTGATCCGCGATGCGCAGGACCGTAATGTCTGGCAGCTTGCGACCGAAATCCGTCGCCTGGCCGACGCCGCGCGCAGCGGCAAGGCGAAGTCGGAGGAGCTGTCCGGCTCCACCCTGACGCTGACCTCGCTCGGCCCGCTCGGCGGGATCGCCACCACGCCGGTCATTAACCGACCCGAAGTGGCGATCATCGGCCCCAACCGCGTGATCGAGCGTCCCGTTTTTGTTACCAACAAGATGGGGGGTAAGGAGATCGTCGCCGCGAAGCTGATGAACCTGTCGATCAGTTGCGATCATCGCGTAGTCGATGGCTGGGACGCCGCCAGCTTCGTCCAGGCCGTGCGCAAGCTGCTGGAGGCACCAGCCTTCCTGTTCGTGGACTGATCGGCATCACGGGCCGGGCGGCGTCGCGTCGCCCGGTTCCCCTAACGCATGACCGCGCGATAACTGATCCGCCCGGTCCGGCCCGGCGGCACGGCTTCGGGCAGTTGCCAGCGTATATGGGTGACGTCTTCCACCACGGCTCGGCGCATGCCGCCCAGCGGCGTCGGTAGCCAGAACTGGTCGAGCCGCCCCCAATGACCGCCGCCGTCAACCGACACCTGCATATGGGGATCGTTCAGGTCCGGGCGCGTGCGGGGCGGGACGGCGCGCGTGACGGCGAAGTCGCGGACGGGCTGGGTGCTGGCGTTGCGCCAATGGACGATCACGATCAGCGTGTCGCCGGGGCCGACCCGGTCGGCGCTCGCCAATGTCCGGCGCGGGCGGCCGTTAATGTCGGTCGATACGCGCTCCACGAACGTCTGCGTGCCAAGCCGCATCGCCGGCTGCGCAGCGACCGGTTGCGCGGCCGTCAGACCCGCCGCCAGAGCCAGCCCCATGGGCAATGAGGCCCAAAGCGTCCGCGTCATTCTCTTCCCCGTTCTTGCGTCCCCTGCGTCTACCCCTAGTGGAGGCGCGCAAATATTTGGTTAAGCCCGCCTTTTCCTCCTCTGCCCACGCGGTGACGCCCTTTGTAAATTGACGCTGCACCGCGGGCAGCGCACATCGGATGGGAACGAAAAGGGAATCGACCGGGTGTGACCATGAATGAGCAGCAAGAGGTCAACCGGCGCCGCGACCGGCTGCTCGCATCGATTGCGCTGACGTCGGGCATCGGCCTGATCCTGGCGCTGCCGTTTGCCCTGAGAGCAGGGGCGGAATTTTTCCTGCCACTGACCGCCGCGCTGGTCATCGCCATTGCGCTGGTGCCGTTGCTGGAGTGGATGGAGCGGCGCGGGTTGCCTTCGGGGCTGGCGGCGCTGATCGCGATGATCGGCTTTCTGGTCGTCGCCAACACCGCGCTGGTCCTGATCGTGGTGCCGGCGACCGACTGGTTCCGCATCCTGCCTCAGCGTTTGCCGCAGATTCAGGCGAACCTCGCCCCGCTGATCGACTTTTACGCCAATCTCCAGCGCTTCGTGGATGAAACCGTGCGGATGATCGCGAACGGCACGGTCGCGGCGGCGCAGACGGCGGCGGTCGATGCGCCGCGCTCGCTGCTCCAGTTCGCCGCCACATCGGCCCCGTCCGCGATCATCCAGATGGTGTTCGCGCTGCTCATCATCTATTTCTTCCTGGCTGGCTGGCTGGACCCGGCTGCGGCGGCGCACGATTAACAGCCGCGGCAGCTTCGATGGTGCCATGGCGGTGGCGCGGGTGATCCAGAATATGGTCGATGCGACATCGGCCTATGTCATCACCATCGCCACCATCAACCTGTGCCTGGGCGCGGCGATCGCCTTTGCGCTGTGGCTGATCGGCATGCCCTCGCCGCTGATGTGGGGCGGCATCGTCGCGCTATTGAATTTCATTCCCTATTTTGGGCCGATGCTGGCCGCAGTGCTGCTGGGGCTGGGCGGCCTCATGGTGTTCGACGACGTCTATGTCGCGTTGCTGCCTGCGGGCTTGCAGGTGGGCTTTCATCTGGTGGAGGCCAATGTCGTCACGCCGATGCTGCTTGGCCGGCGGCTGACGATGAACCCGCTGCTGATTCTCGTCTCGCTGGCCTTTTGGGGCTGGGTCTGGGGCACGCCGGGTGCGCTGCTCGGCGTGCCGCTGCTCATCATCATCCAGACCGTCGTTCAGGCGGCGGGAACGCCCGATATTGCAGGTTTCCTGTTCGAACAGGGGACGTTGACCGTGGCCCCGCGCAAAGAAAATGACGAGAAACAGGAAAGTCCCGTTGCGGACGGTTGACAGCATCGCAGGACGCTCATAGACGGCGCTTCCACACCAAACGCGGGTGTAGCTCAGTTGGTTAGAGTGCCGGCCTGTCACGCCGGAGGTCGCGGGTTCGAGCCCCGTCACTCGCGCCACTTTCCTTGACCGGAGGGTGGAAATGGTGTTCCAGGCCGTATCGTCTGGTGATCTGCAAGGTCACGAAAAGATGCCACCCTGCGCGGGTGTAGCTCAGTTGGTTAGAGTGCCGGCCTGTCACGCCGGAGGTCGCGGGTTCGAGCCCCGTCACTCGCGCCACTTTCCCTGACAGGAAGGTGATTTCTCCCAGATCGGCATCATCTGGCGGCTTTCGGGTCGATGAAGATGCAGCGCCTTACGCGGGTGTAGCTCAGTTGGTTAGAGTGCCGGCCTGTCACGCCGGAGGTCGCGGGTTCGAGCCCCGTCACTCGCGCCACCGCTTCGATTATGCGGTGGGAAGAAGGTTTAGCGCCAGCGCCCGGTTTCCATCCAGGCGAGCAGCCGCCGGAGCGGCAGTATCCATATCCACACGATCCCCAGCACGACGTAGATGGGTGCCTGCACCCACATCGGCAGCGCGCCGATCAGTCCCGACAGGCTGCCCACCAGCACGGCCCAGAGCGCGATCAAGCCGACGATCGCGAACATGCCCACCGGCTTGCGCCAGCTGGGCTGGTGATAATGGCGCGGGTCGATGCTCACAATTCCGGTCCTTCGATCAGTTCGACTTCGGTCATGATGATGTCCAGCGGCAGATCCCAAGGATCGGCGGGCACAGCGTCGATCTCCTGCGCGGACCAGGCGATACCGACCCGCAGCGCATCGGGAAAGCGGGCGAAGGCGCGGTCATAATAGCCGCCGCCCTGGCCAAGGCGATTCATTGCCCGGTCAAACCCGACCAGCGGCGCAATGATGACGTCAGGCGTCACCGGTCCGTCGCCCGGTTCGGGATGGCTGGTGCGGAACAGGCCGGGGACCAGTTGATCTTCGGGCTGCCAGGCCAGGAAATCCATGCTGCCCAGCCGGTCGAGCACGCGCGGCAGCGCCACGGTCTTGCCCAGCGCCTGCAACTGCGCGGCCATGCGCTGGGCCGGCGCCTCGTCATCCACCGCCATATAGAGCGCCACGACTTGCGCATCGGCGATCCGGCGCGCCAGGGGCGACGGGATTGCCTTGAACGCCAACCGGTGGGCCAGCGGATCGAGCGTGGCGACGAAATTGGATCGCCTCTGCCGCGCGATCGCGCGCAATGTCGTCTTGTCGGCGGCGGACATATCGTCGCTCATCATGGCCTTCTGGAAAAAGCGGGCGGGAGGAGGGTGACGGGACCACCTTGGCCGTGTGCTGGAATATCCTCTGACGCCTCAACGTCAGGTGGGGACCATGTAGATCGGGCCGGAACCCGCCCAGGGACAGCCCCCTTGGATGTGATTATCGCCTCAGGGATGTTCGCTAAAGCTCGTACCAGGCAGAACCCGTCAAAGCCAATCTAGGCGTTCCCGGTCCGGGCGGCAAGCCGGTCGCGCAGCTTTTCTATGCGCCCGGCCAGCGCCTCGATTGCGCGGGCGCTCGGTTCGTCATCGCCGTCCAGTGGCAAGCTTGTCTGCCGCCCCGCGACTTCGCGCTTCAGATCGTTCAGTTCGTCCGCCAGGAACAGAGCGGCGAACAGCAAGGTGCGGACTTCGGTCAGGCCCGGCGTGCTCTGTTGCGCCACGCGCGACTTGTCCTCGATCAGCGTTGCAAGATGGCCCAGATGCGCCTCTTCCCCGTCACGGCAGCGGATCGCATAATGGCGCCCGGCGATTACAAGCGTCGTTTCAGCCATGGGCGTGCCCTTTCAGCGTATCGATCAGATCGTCCAGCGATCGCAACGCTGCGCGTGCGGCAGCCTGGTCCAATATGGGAAGGGGGTTGGCCGGGGCGGCATCCGCCAGACCCGCCACATCCTGTTCAAGCCGGCTCACAGCGCGCTCCAGCGTGCCGATCGCCTGCATCATGCGGTCGCTTGCCATCGTCCATCCATAGCGAAAGTCGCGGCCATGCAAAAGCAGTCTTTATGGCCGATTGCAGCGCTGTTCTCACGATTCGTGCCGCCGCTGCGGTTGACGCATGGGGCTTGACGCGACAAAGGGGGCGCGATCTCGACTCGCCTGCACGTGCGCGGGCGCCGTCCTTATGCTTGCTTCAGAAAGACGCCCGCCCGCATGACCGTTTCCGAAAAGTCGCTCGCCAACGCCATTCGGGCGCTGTCCATGGACGCCGTGCAGGCCGCCAATAGCGGTCATCCGGGTATGCCGATGGGCATGGCGGATGTGGCGACGGTGCTGTTCGGCGACTTTCTGAAATTCGATCCGACCCAGCCCAAATGGGCCGACCGCGACCGTTTCGTGCTGTCGGCCGGCCATGGATCGATGCTGATCTATTCGTTGCTGCACCTGACCGGCTATGCGCGGCCCACGATTGAGGACATTCGCAATTTCCGCCAGTTGCACAGCCCCTGCGCCGGTCACCCGGAGAATTTCGAGCTGGCAGGCGTGGAAGCGACCACCGGTCCGCTGGGGTCGGGCCTGGCCACCGCGGTCGGCATGGCAATCGCCGAGCGGCATCTGAACGCGCAGTTCGGCGACGATCTGGTCGATCACCGGACCTGGGTGATCGCGGGTGACGGCTGCTTGATGGAAGGTATCAACCATGAGGCGATCGGCCTCGCTGGCCACTTGAACCTGGGCCGCCTGATCGTGCTGTGGGACGATAACAAGATCACCATAGACGGCGCGGTCGACCTGTCGAGCAGCGAAGACGTGCGCGCCCGTTATGTCGCAACCGGCTGGCATGTCGTATCGTGCGATGGTCATGATGTGGCCGATGTGCGCCGCGCGCTGGCCGAAGCGATCGCCGATCCGCGCCCCTCGCTCGTCGCCTGCGCGACCAAGATCGGCTATGGTTCGCCGAACAAGGCGGGCACGTCGGGCGTTCATGGATCGGCGCTGGGCACGGACGAAGTCGCCGCCGCGCGCGAATTTCTGGGTTGGACCGCCGAACCTTTCGTTATTCCGGCCGATATTGCCGATGCATGGAAAGGGATCGGCGCCAAGGGCGCGGACGTTCGCGCCGCGTGGGAAGATCGTCTGGCGCATAACGAGAATGGTGCCGAATTTAGCCGTCGCATGGCGGGTGAACTGCCCGCCAACTTCTCGCTGGAAGCCTATATCGACAGCCTGATCGCCAATCCGCAGAAGGTCGCAACCCGTAAGGCGAGCGAACTGACGCTAGGCGCGATCAACGACCTGTTGCCCGAAACGCTGGGCGGATCGGCTGACCTTACCGGCTCCAACAACACCAAGACCAAGTCGACCGGGCCGCTGACCAAGGACGATTATTCGGGTCGCTACATCTATTATGGCATCCGCGAATTTGGCATGGCGTGCGCGATGAACGGCATGGCGCTGCATGGCGGCGTGATCCCCTATGGCGGCACCTTCCTGGTCTTTTCCGACTATATGCGCGGGGGTATCCGTCTCGCGGCGCTTCAGCAGCAGCGCGTCATCCATGTGCTGACCCATGACAGCATCGGCTTGGGCGAAGATGGCCCGACCCACCAGCCGATCGAGCATGTCATGTCGATGCGGATGATCCCCAATCTGGACGTCTATCGCCCGGCCGACATCGTCGAGACGGCGGAGTGCTGGGAATTGGCGCTCAAGGATGCGACCGGCCCGTCGGTGCTGGCGCTGACCCGCCAGAACCTGCCGCAACTTCGCACCGAAAAGAGCGAAAATCTCTCGGCCAAGGGTGGCTATCGCCTGCGCGCCGCGGGTGCTGACCGCAAGGTGGTGATCATGGCGACCGGATCGGAAGTCGAGATCGCCGTCGACACCGCCAAGTTGCTGGAAGAACAGGGCATCGGCGTCGATGTCGTGTCCATGCCAAGCTGGGCGCATTTCGACGCGCAGAGCGCGGCGTATAAGGCGGACATCCTGCCTGCCGACGTGTTGCGCGTGTCGATCGAAGCCGGGACTACTTTTGGCTGGGAACGCTATACCGGCATTGCGGGTCTGCGCTTTGGCATCGACAGCTTCGGCGCGTCGGCCCCGGCCGAAGTGCTTTACGATCATTTCGGCCTGACCGCCGTCAAGATCGCGCCCCGGATCGTGGCCGCTCTCAACTAATCACCCGAACAACAACACCTTAAGGAGGCTAGTGCAGTGGCAACAAAGGTAGCAATTAACGGTTTCGGACGTATCGGCCGCCTGGTGGCGCGCGCCATCCTGTCGCGCACCGACCATGACCTGGAACTGGTCAGCATCAACGATCTGGGCGACGTCAAGTCCAACGCCCTGCTGTTCAAGCGCGACTCCGTGCATGGCAATTGGGCCGGCGACGTCAGCGTGGATGGCGATTTCCTGGTCGTCGACGGCAAGAAGATCAAGGTGACCGCCGAGCGCGATCCCGCCAACCTGCCGCACGCTGCCCTTGGCGTCGCCATCGCGCTGGAATGCACCGGCATCTTCACGACCAAGGACAAGGCGAGCGCGCATCTTACCGCCGGTGCCAAGCGCGTCATCATTTCCGCGCCCGGCACCAATGTCGATCGTACCGTCGTGTTCGGCGTCAACCATGACGCGCTGACCGCCGACGACATCGTCATCTCGAACGCCAGCTGCACCACCAACTGCCTGGCCCCGCTCGCGAAGGTGCTGAACGATGCGATCGGCATCGAAAGCGGCTTCATGACGACGATCCACAGCTACACCAACGACCAGAACACGCTGGATCAGTTGCACAGCGACATGCGCCGCGCCCGTGCCGCTGCCCTTTCGCAGATCCCGACCTCCACTGGCGCGGCCCGCGCGGTGGGTGAGGTTCTGCCCGAATTGAAGGGCAAGCTGGACGGTTCGTCGATCCGCGTGCCGACGCCCAACGTCTCGGTCGTGGATCTCAAGTTCATTCCGAGCCGCCCGACCACCAAGGACGAGGTCAACGCCCTGCTCAAGGCGGCTTCGGAAGATGGTCCGCTCAAGGGCGTGCTGGGCTATTCGGACGAGCCTTTAGTATCGATCGACTATAATGGCGATCCGCGCAGCTCGACCGTCGACAGCTTGGAGACCGCTGTGGTCGATGGCAAGCTGGTCCGCGTGCTCAGCTGGTACGACAATGAATGGGGTTTCTCGAACCGCATGATCGACACCAGCGGCGTCGTCGCGAAGTTTCTGTAAGCACACGAACGGACTAACCTCCGTTCGCCCTGAGCTTGTCGAATGGCCTTTCTTTTCTGCGAGGGAGAGGACAGGGCTTCGACAGGCTCAGCCCGAACGGGCTGGGTATTCAGGGGAAAAGACATGACCAAGCCCTTCAAGACGCTCGACGATATGGGCGACATCACCGGCAAGGTGGTGCTGGTGCGCGAAGATTTGAACGTGCCGATGCAGGATGGCGCGGTCAGCGACGATACTCGCCTGCGTTCGGCTATGCCGACTGTGCTGGAACTGGCCGATCGGGGCGCCAAGGTGTTGATCCTGGCGCATTTCGGCCGTCCCAAGGGCCAGAAGAACCCGGAATATTCGCTGTCCAAGATCACCCGGCCGCTGAGCCAGGTTCTGGGCCGCGAAGTGCAGTTCATCCCCGATTGCCAGGGGGAGGCCGCCGTCGATGGCATCGCGGTGATGCGCCCCGGCGACATCGCCATTCTCGAAAATACCCGTTTTCATGCCGGCGAGGAAAAGAACGACCCGGCACTGGCCGAGGCGATGGCGGCGATCGGCGACCTCTATGTCAATGACGCCTTCTCCGCTGCGCATCGCGCCCATGCCTCGACCGAGGGGCTGGCCCATAAGCTGCCCGCTTTTGCCGGTCGTTCCATGGAAAAGGAACTGGATGCGCTGCAGGCGGCACTGGGCGAACCGGTCAAGCCAGTTGCGGCGGTTGTCGGCGGCGCCAAGGTATCGACCAAGCTCGACGTGCTTAACAATCTGGTGAAACAGGTCGATCACCTGATCATAGGTGGCGGTATGGCGAACACTTTCCTCCATGCCCGCGGAGTCGATGTCGGCAAATCACTGTGCGAGAAGGATCTGAGCGACACGGCCGAAGCGATTTTCGAGGCTGCCGAAGCCGCCGGCTGTACCATTCATCTGCCTTATGACGTGGTGGTGGCGAAGGAATTTGCCGCCAATCCTGCGTCCCTGCGCACCTGCAACGTGCATGAGGTCGCGGCGGACGAGATGATCCTGGACGTCGGCCCGGCCGCTGTCGAGGCGTTGGCCGACGTGCTCAAAAACTGCCGCACATTGGTCTGGAACGGTCCGCTTGGCGCGTTCGAGATGGCCCCGTTCGATACCGCGACCGTGGCGCTGGCCCGGACTGCGGCGGCGCTGACCAAGGAAGGCCAGTTGACGTCGGTTGCCGGTGGCGGCGATACCGTCGCGGCGCTTAACCATGCAGGCGCAGCGGCCGATTTCACCTTCGTCTCTACCGCCGGCGGTGCCTTTCTCGAATGGATGGAAGGCAAGGAACTGCCGGGCGTCAAGGCGCTGACGGCCTGATTCGATAGCGACCGGGGGTCAGCGCGCGATGCTGGCACCCCGGTCGAACAGCAGGAAGGCCAGGGTCGCGACCCCGCCGATGGCCGCACCCGCCAGAGCGCTGGCGGTCCAGCCGCCTGCTTCATAGGTGACCGATCCGATCACCGACCCAAGCGCGCCCACCAGGAACATGACGGTCACATAGGCGGCATTGATGCGGCCGCGCGCATGGGGATCAAGCGAGAAGATCAGCTTCTGCCCCGTGATCTGGCTCATCTGCACCGCGCCGTCGATCAGCACAGCCATGATGGTGAAGCCGATCAGGCTGCCCGCGGCTACGCTCCAGTCGGCGAGCAGAAAACCGACCGTCAGTCCGATCAGCCCGATCAGCGAGGCGGGGCGGGTCAGGCGGCGATCGGCCATCCATCCCGCGATCGGCGCCACCAGCGCCCCGCCAGCGCCGGCCAGCGCAAAGGCGCCGATGCCGGTATGGCCGAGGTGAAATTCATGGATCAGCGCCAGCGGCGCGGCGGTCCAGAACAGGTTAAACGCTGCGAACATCGCCGCCTGATAAAATGCGCGCATCCGCACGACACGATGCTTGACCAGTTGATCGAAGGTCGACGCCAGCACGTCGCGATAGCGCATCCCGCCCTTGGGCTTGCGTTGCGGACAGGCGGCGAGCAGCGCCACGCCCACCATGGCCATGACGACTGCGGAGACGATGAAGGTAGCCCGCCAGCCGACCGACCCGGCCAGGAAATTAGCGATCGGGCGCGACAACATGATGCCGAACAGCAGTCCGCTCATCACCGTGCCGACCACGCGGCCCTGCTTTTCCGGTGCGGCGAGGTGCGAGGCGAGGGGGACCAGCACCTGCGCCCCGGTGGCGCCCACGCCGGTCAGGATGGAGGCGACCAGGAAGCTGGTCGGCCCGCTGGACAGGGCGATGGCGATGCAGCCGATGGTGGTGGCAGCAATCGACGTCAGCACGATGCGCCGGTTTTCTAACAGGTCGGCCAGCGGCACCACCAGGAACAGGCCCGCGCCATAGCCAAGCTGGGTCAATGTCGTGATCAGCCCCGCGACGCTGGGGGAAAGGCCAATTTCCGGTCCGATCACGTCGATCAGCGTCTGAGCATAATAGAGGTTGGCGACGATCACGCCGCACGCCACCGCCATGAGGAGGATGGCGGCAGGGGAGAGATTTGCGGGTTTTTCGGCGGGGATGCTGGTCATGCCTGCCCTATGGGTCGCAAGACGCAACCTTTCAACCCGGCCTTCCTAATTGTGCGATGCAGCGGAACCGGCTGGACCAACCGTTTTTCCGGCTACGGTGGCATCAGCACGCCCCTTGCGGTGCGGCATGGGACTGGCTACCAGCCGGAATACCGGCGATAACAACAAAAAGTCGCACCCGGCCGACAGGTGGTGGAGCATCTGTCGATCATCTATTTTTCGTGCCGCCAGGAGGCGGCGCCCAAGGGAAGGTATGTGCAGATGCTGGATCAGGATATGAAGCAGAAGATCGCGACAGGCGAAGGCTTTATCGCGGCGCTCGACCAGAGCGGCGGATCGACGCCCAAGGCGCTCAAGGGCTATGGCGTGGAAGAAGACGCCTGGACCAGCGAAGAAGACATGTACGGCCTGATCCACGCGATGCGCAGCCGGGTCATCACTTCGCCCGCCTTCACTGGCGATAAGGTGCTGGGTGCGATCCTGTTCGAACGCACCATGGACGGCACCGTCGACGGCAAGCCCACCCCGCAGGCGCTGCTCGATCGCGGCGTGGTGCCTTTCATCAAGATCGACAAGGGTCTGGAGGATGAGGCGAACGGCGTGCAGTTGATGAAGCCCAATCCCGATCTCGACATCCTGCTGCACCGATCGAAGGCGCTGGGCGTGTTCGGCACCAAGGAGCGTTCGGTCGTGAACCTGGCTAACCGCGAAGGCATCGCCGCCGTGGTCGCGCAGCAGTTCGCCATCGGCAACCAGGTGCTCGCCGCTGGCCTGATGCCGATCATCGAGCCGGAAGTGAACATCAAGTCGCCCGAACGCGCCGAGGCCGACCAGATCTTGCTGGAGGAAATCCTCAAGAATCTCGACGCCTTGCCCGATGGTGTTCAGGTCATGTTGAAACTGTCTCTGCCTGCCAAGGCCGGCCTCTTCGACCCGCTGGTCGATCACCCCGCGGTGCTGCGCGTCGTCGCGTTGTCGGGTGGTTTCGCCCGTCCAGAAGCCTGTGTCGAACTGGCCAAGAATCGCGGCATCATCGCCAGCTTCAGCCGTGCGCTGCTCAACGATCTGCGTCACCAGATGACCGATGACGAGTTCAACGCATCGCTGGGCGAAGCGATCGACGAAATCCACGCCGCATCGACCGCCAAGCAGCCGGTCACGGCCTGACGTGTAATACCGGGCGGATCGTCTACGCCCGGTATTGTCACCACCTCCGTTCGCCTTGAGCCTGTCGAAGGGCTTCTCGTCTTAAGAAGCAAGGGGCTCCGACAGGCTCAGCCCGAACGGATGAGAGTTTGGGCATTTCATTCCAGCACTGCGCCCTTGGCGTACTGGCGCGAATGGCTATAAAGCGCCCATGACCGATTTTACCGATGAAGAGCTGGCGCTCGACCCGCATTTCGCCGACCAGTTCGAGCCGGGCTTTCGCCCCGCCTGCCAACTCTACCTGATCTCCCCGCCGGCCATCGACGATGGCTTTCTCGATCAGCTCGCGGCCGCGTTCGATGGCGGCGGCGTTGCGGCGTTTCAGTTGCGGCTCAAAGGGATAGATGATCACGCTATCGCCGCGCTCGCCCCGCCGATCCAGGCGCTGTGCGCGGAGCGGGAGGTCGCCTTCATCGTCAATGACAGCATTGGTTTGGCCAAGCGGCTCAATGCGGACGGGGTCCATCTGGGGCAGGAGGATGGCGACCCGCGCGACGCGCGCGAGCAATTGGGGCCGAAGGTGCAGATCGGCGTGACCTGCCATGACAGCCGCCATCTGGCGATGGAGGCGGGCGAGGCGGGGGCCGACTATGTCGCGTTCGGTGCTTTCTATCCCAGCACCACCAAAGAAACGCTCCACCGCGCCGAGCCGTCGATCCTGGGGTGGTGGACGACCCTGTTCGAACTGCCCTGCGTCGCGATTGGTGGCGTGACCGCTGACAATGCCGGGCCTCTGGTCGCCGCAGGGGCGGATTTCCTGGCGGTCAGCAGCGCTGTGTGGAACCACCCTGACGGTCCGAAGGCGGGCGTCGCCGCCTTTGCCGAAGTGTTGGCGAGCAAGCCGCCGCCGCCGCGCTGAGCGGAGTGGTTCGGCGCATCGCAGCCTTCCGCGTCTTCGCGCGTTCTCTGCTCATCTGATCGGAGAGAATCGCCTTGAAAAACCATCTGTTGCTTGTCGCCCTGCTGTGTAGCGCCTGCAATGTCAGCGTTACCGACGCCAATAGCAGCGCGCCTGCGGATAACGCCGTCCAGCCCGCCAACGCGGCCAACGCCGCTGCCGCCGTTAAGAGCGACGCTTACGCCTTTCAGGTTGTGCAGGAACAAAATCCCCAGCAACCCAATCGCTTTCTCATGGCGCAGGTTGCGCTCGACCGCTGGGGATTCTCGCCCGGCGTGTTGGATGGCAAGGACGGCATGAGTTTCAAGGCGGCCCTGCGCGGTTTTCAGGAAGCCCATAATCTGCCCGTTACCGGCACCTTCGATCAGAAGACCAGCACAGCCCTGCTGGAAGGCGAGCCGCGGCCGACAACCTATCTGGTGCGGATTCCAGATGATTTCGCCCGCGGTCCCTTTTTCGACCTCCCACGCGGGAACCTCAACGAACAGGCCAAATTGCCGGCGCTGACCTATCGCAACCTGCTGGAAAAGGTCGCCGAACGCTTTCACACCACGCCCGAAGCGTTGATCGCGCTCAATGCGCCCAATACGAGGGTCGGTGCGGGTACGACCATCCGCGTGCCGGCGATCGACAACCAGCCGGTCGCCACGATCGAGGGCGACGAGCGCGGTTGGGGCGAGACGCTCGCCAGCCTGGGCGTCGCGAAGGATCAGCCTCAGGCCGATCATCTGGTCGTCGACAAGTCCGAAGGGCTGCTCAAGGTCTATAACGCCGAAAACCGCCTGATCGCGCAGTTCCCCGTGACGACGGGATCGCAACATGATCCGCTGCCGCTGGGCGAATGGACGATTAAGGGCGTCAGCCGCAATCCCGATTTCCACTATAATCCCAACCTCTTCTGGGACGCTTCTGCCAAGGACCAGAAAGCGGTTCTGAAGCCCGGACCCAATGGTCCGGTCGGCGTGGTGTGGATCGACCTGTCGAAGGATCACTACGGCATCCACGGCACGCCGGAGCCGCAGACGATCGGCCGCACCGAAAGCCATGGCTGTATCCGCCTGACCAATTGGGACGCAGCGCGACTGGCCCAGATGGTAAAGAGCGGGACCAAAGCTAAGTTTCAGGCATGATGAGGCCGCGACTGTGGGGGAGCGTCGCTTCGGCGCTGCTGCTCTGCGTCGCCTTCGCCCATTTCTGCGTCCGGATCGTGCCCGCCGACGCGCCGTCCGGGCCTACGCCCCAGTCCGCTGGCCCGGCGACCAACGGCCCGTTGCTGATCCCGGTCGAGGGCGTGCCGGCTTCGGCGCTTGCCGACACTTTCACCCAAGCTCGCGCCAATGGCGCGCGGCCGCATGACGCGATCGATATCATGGCGGCGCGGGGCAGGGCGGTGCTGGCCGCGGCTGACGGCTGGATCGAAAAGGTCTTCTGGAGCGAAGATGGCGGTCGCACCCTCTATCAGCGGTCGGCTGACGGGCGGCTGCTCTATTATTACGCTCATCTCGACAGCTATGCGCCCGGCCTTCGGGAAGGGCAGGCGCTGCGTCGCGGCCAGCGGATCGCCACGGTCGGCAGCACAGGCAATGCCGATCCATCCGCGCCCCATCTGCATTTCGCGGTCCATGTCATGAAGGCCGGCGAACCCTGGTATGGCGGACGCGCGATCAATCCCTATCCGCTGTTGGCGCGCCGCTGACCTGTCCTACACAGGTCGCGTCTGTTACACCGATATTTACCGCACTGCGTGTTCCCGCCTACGCAGGGAAGATGTCCGCTATTTGGAAACAAAATTTCCCGCATAGGAAACTTCCTGACGAAACCGGCGGGAAAAGTGCGAAGTTAAGCGTCGGGGGCCACCCCCTTGCCCTTCGCGCCGTCCCGCGGTAAAGGCTCGCCCAGCCTCAAAGAGGCCGGCTCTTTTCCACCTTCAGACATATAGGCAGGCTCTTCCCATGGCGAAGATCAGCGGCGTGGACATTCGTCCCGGCAATAATATCGAATATGAGGGCGGCCTGTGGCGCGCCGTCAAGATCCAGCATACCCAGCCCGGCAAGGGCGGCGCCTATATGCAGGTCGAACTCAAGAACCTGATCGACGGCCGCAAGAACAACGTCCGTTTCCGCTCCGCCGAAAGCGTCGAGCGCATCCGCCTCGACACCAAGGATTTCCAGTATCTCTATGCCGAAGGCGACATGCTCGTTTTCATGGACAATGAGAATTACGAGCAGATCAACCTGCCCGCAGAATTGCTGGGCGATGCGGCCGACTTCCTGCAGGATGGCATGGAAGTGACGCTGGAAATGTATGATGAGCGCCCGATCTCGGTTCAGTTGCCCGACACGATCGAGGCGACCGTGGTGGAAGCCGACGCCGTGGTGAAGGGCCAGACTGCTTCGGCCAGCTACAAGCCCGCGATCCTCGACAATGGTGTGCGCGTCATGGTCCCGCCGCACATCGTCAGCGGCACCCGCATCGTCGTGGACGTCTATGCCCGCGAATATGTGAAGCGCGCCGAGTGATGCCGATGGACGGCAACAGGGCATGGGCCGCTCGATTGGCACTTGGCCTCGCGATCGCCGTCATGCCGGCTGCGGTTCCCATCCAGGCTATGGCGCAGGCGCAAGCGGCGCCCACCAAGGCGCAACTGGACAGCGCGGCCTATGTGCTGCGCATCGTCACCAGCGCGCTTCAGTCGAACGAGATCGAAGCGCCGGTCAAGAGCGCGCTGTTCGATTGCCTCTATTCCAATTCGGTGTCCAAGGTCAGCGAGGCGACGGACAAGGTCATCGCCGCCAATGCCGGCAAGGTCGATCGGAAAGATCCGTCGCAGATGCTGGCCGTGATCGCCGGCGTATGCGGCTATCGCCCCGCCGCCCCGGCCGCCAAGCCCGCCCCGAAGAAATAATCCAGCAGGCCGTCCCACCGGGGGCGGCGGAGAAACATTATGGCATCGCATTCCGGCCTTCTCACCGTCATGGAGCGCGCCGCGCGCAAGGCGGGATCGAAACTCCGCCGAGACTTCGGCGAAGTCGAACATCTTCAGGTGTCCCGCAAGGGACCTGCCGACTTCGTGTCCAAGGCCGATCATCAGGCGGAAAAAACGCTCGTCGAAGAATTGCAGAAGGCGCGTCCAGACTGGGGCTTCCTGCTGGAAGAAGGCGGCGTGATCGACGGCGATCCCACGAAGCCGCGCTGGATCATCGATCCGCTCGACGGCACCACCAACTTCCTGCACGGCATCCCGCACTTTGCCATCTCGATCGCGGTCGAAGAACCGCAATATGGCAGCGCCAAGCGCGAGATCACAACCGGCCTCATCTATCAGCCCGTCACCGACGAGAGCTATTGGGCCGAAAAGAACCGGGGTGCCTGGCGGCATGACCAGCGTTTGCGAGTCTCGGCGCGGCGCGACCTGGCCGATTGCGTGATCGCGACCGGCATCCCGTTCATGGGCCATGGCGATATGGCCCAATGGACACGTGTCTATGGTGCAGTCGCCCCTTCCGTCGCGGGCATCCGGCGCTTCGGTGCCGCCTCGCTCGATCTCGCCCATGTCGCTTCGGGCCGCTATGACGGCTATTGGGAAAGCGGGCTTCAGCCCTGGGATGTCGCCGCTGGCCTGCTGCTGGTGCGGGAAGCGGGCGGTTTTGCGAGCGATTTCCGCGGTGGCGACCAGTCGATCGAGCGCAAGGAAGTGATCGCCGGCAACGATGCGATCCACAGCAAATTGCACAAGCTGGTGGCTGGCGCGCTGCGTTAAAGCCCGGTTAGGCCAAGCGCTTCAAGCGCTTGGCCTTTTTGCGATTCATTCTCAGGGCGTTGGCCCCTTGCTTCGCATATGCAGCAGGCCTAAAGCGCCCCCAACAACCTTTTCGCCCAGGGGAATCCGTTGGTCGATCTTGCCCAATATCTGCCGATCCTGATCTTTCTCGGGGTCGCCTTGCTGCTCTCCGGCACCTTCGTCTTCCTGCCGATGCTGGTGGGCCGGCTGACCGGCGCACATAAGCCCGAACCGGCCAAGCTGTCCGAATATGAATGCGGTTTCCCCGCGTTCGAAGAACCGCGCAGCCAGTTCGACGTCCGCTTCTATCTGGTCGCCATTCTCTTCATCATCTTTGATCTTGAAGCGGCGTTCCTGTTTCCGTGGGCGGTAAGCCTTGACCAGATCGGCTGGGCCGGCTGGGCAACGATGATGATCTTCATAGCGGAGCTGGTGCTCGGTCTCGTCTATGCGTGGAAGAAGGGAGCACTCGATTGGGAGTAGAACTCTATAACCCTGCGCCTGGCACCTTGCCTCCGCAGGGCACGCAGCCCGACCAGGATTTCTTCAATTCGCTCAACAGCGAAGTGAATGACAAAGGCTTCCTGGTCACCTCGACCGAGGACCTCTTCACTTGGGCGCGGACCGGTTCGTTGTGGTGGATGACATTCGGCCTGGCCTGCTGCGCGGTCGAGATGATCCACGTCAACATGCCGCGTTACGACATGGAGCGTTTCGGCGCCGCGCCGCGCGCGTCACCGCGCCAGTCGGACGTTATGATCGTCGCGGGCACGCTGTGCAACAAGATGGCGCCGGCGTTGCGCAAGGTTTACGACCAGATGTCCAATCCGAAATATGTCATTTCGATGGGCAGCTGCGCGAACGGCGGCGGCTATTATCATTACAGCTATTCGGTAGTGCGTGGCTGTGACCGCATCGTGCCGGTCGACATCTATGTGCCGGGTTGCCCGCCGACCGCCGAAGCGCTTCTCTATGGCGTGATGCAGTTGCAGCGGAAAATCCGCCGTATCGGGACGATTGAGCGCTAATATGGGACATTCCGCACCCAGGATCGCGACCATCGACGGGATTGTCGAGGAAATCGGCACTCTGCTGGGGTCGATGCTGATCGAAACCGTCGATCATGCTGACGAACTGACCTTCATCGTCGCGCGCGACGGCCTGCCGCAGGCGTTGACGCTGTTGCGCGACCACGCGGAATATCAGCAGCTGATGGAGATCGCCGGCATCGACTATCCCGACCGCCCGGAGCGGTTCGAGGTCGCCTATCATCTGCTCAGCGTCACGCGGAATCATCGTATTCGCGTGAAGGTATCGACCGACGAAGACACGCCGGTCCCTACCGTCACGCACCTCTGGCCGGTCGCCGGCTGGCTGGAGCGCGAAGTGTTCGACATGTATGGCGTCGTCTTCGACGGCAATACCGACTTGCGCCGCATCCTGACTGACTATGGGTTCAAGGGGCATCCGCAGCGCAAAGACTTCCCACTGACCGGCTATGTCGAACTGCGCTATTCCGAGGAGGATAAGCGCGTCGTCTATGAACCGGTGAAACTGGCGCAGGACTTCCGCAGCTTTGACTTCATGAGCCCGTGGGAAGGCGCGCAATATGTGCTGCCCGGCGACGAAAAGGCTGTAGCGCCCGCCGCCCCGGCCGCGCCCACGCCCAAGACGACCGAAAAGAAGGCCGACACCGGCGCGGGCGAGGCTGCCAACAAAGCAGCCGAAACGAAGTCCGGTGACGCGCCGGCCAAGCCCGCTGCCGCGACCGACGAAGGTAAAGGTGCTGCCAAGCCCGAGGATAAAGCCTGATGGCCGACTATCTCGACGAACTGGAACATCGCACGGACGCGGCCGACCCGTCTTATGGCGATACGGAAATCCAGAACTACACGATCAATTTTGGCCCGCAGCACCCTGCGGCGCATGGCGTTTTGCGTCTGGTTATGGAACTGGATGGTGAAATCGTCGAACGCTGCGACCCGCATGTCGGCCTGCTGCATCGCGGCACCGAAAAGCTGATCGAATATAAGACCTATATGCAGGCGCTGCCCTATTTCGATCGGCTGGACTATTGTTCGCCGCTCGGCATGGAGCATAGCTATGTGTTGGCGATCGAGAAGCTGCTGAACCTGGAAGTGCCACTGCGCGCGCAATATCTGCGTGTGTTTTTCGCGGAACTGACCCGTATCTGCAATCATATGCTGAACCTGGGTTCGCATGTGATGGACGTCGGCGCGATGACGCCGAACCTATGGCTGTTCGAAATCCGCGAGGATTGCCTCAACTTCTTCGAACGCGCTTCGGGCGCCCGTATGCACAGCGCCTATTTCCGTCCCGGTGGCGTGCATCAGGATGTGCCTTTGAAGCTGCTGACCGACATCGCGGACTGGCTCGACGGTCGCCTGCCTCGCCTGTTCGAGGATGCGATCAGCCTGGTGGCTGACAACCGCATCTTCAAGCAGCGTAATGTCGACATCGCGGTCGTGTCGAAGGAAGACGCGCTGAAATGGGGCTTTTCCGGTCCCATGATCCGCGGGTCGGGTATCCCCTGGGACATCCGCAAGTCGCAGCCCTATGACGTCTATGACCGTATGGAGTTCGACGTTCCCGTCGGCACCCAGTTCGACTGCTACGACCGGTTCATGGTTCGCGTCGAGGAAGTGCGGCAGTCGGCGCGTATCATGAAACAGTGCCTGAACGAGATGCCGGACGGCCCGATCGCCAGCTTCGACCGCAAGGTGGTGCCGCCCAAGCGCGGTGAAATGAAGCGATCGATGGAAGCGCTGATCCACCACTTCAAACTCTACACCGAGGGCTTCCATGTCCCCGCGGGTGAAGTCTATGTGGCGACCGAAAGCCCGAAAGGCGAATTCGGCGTCTATCTGGTCAGCGACGGATCCAACAAGCCCTATCGCTGCAAGATCCGCCCGACTGCCTTTTCGCATCTGCAAGCCATGGACTTCATGATGAAGGGCCACATGCTTGCCGATACAACCGCTGTACTGGGCGCGATGGACATCGTGTTCGGAGAATGTGACCGATAATGGCTGACGCAGTTCATATCCCCGATGAGGCCGAAACCCGCGCGCGCTGGGGCGCGTTCGAGTGGACCGCCGAAAACGCCGAACAGGCCAAGACGGTCATCGCGCGCTATCCCGCCGGTCGTCAGCAATCGGCGGTGATGCCGCTGCTTGACCTGGCCCAGCGGCAGGTCGCTGCGGAGACTCAGACCAATGGCTGGTTGCCAGTGCCGGTGATGGAATATATCGGGCGTCAGCTCGATATGCCGTACATGCGCGTTTATGAAGTCGCGACCTTCTACACCATGTACAACCTCGCGCCGGTCGGCCGCTATCATGTGCAGGTGTGCGGCACGACGCCCTGCATGTTGCGCGGGTCGGACGATGTCTTTTCGGCCTGCAAGAATAAGGGCCTCGTCAAGGGCGGCACGACCCCCGATGGTCTGTTCACGCTGAGCGAAGTCGAATGCCTCGGCGCCTGCGCCAATGCGCCGATGGTCCAGATCAACGATGATAATTTCGAAGATCTGACCTATGACAGCATGAGCGCGATTTTGGAGACGTTGGCCACCGGTGGCCAGCCCAAGATCGGCCCGCAGATCGACCGTCAGACCAGCGCGCCCGAAGGTGGCCCGACCACGCTCAAGGAGATGGTCAGCGAAAATCACGATTATCGGGGTTCGTGGGCGTGAGCGCCCTGATCGCCATCATTTTGGGCCTGATCGTGTTCGTGATCGCGCTCAAGATCATCGGCGCTGTGCTGGGTCTTGTCATCGGCCTTGCCCTTGCGTTGCTTGCCTATTTCGTGGCTGAAAAACTGATCGGAAAGGGCCGGTAATGGCCGACGAAACCGCACCTCCCCCGCCGCCGCCCTTCGTAGGGCCGCTGTCCGATAAGGACCGCATCTTCACCAACGTCCATGGCTACCAGGATTGGGGCATCGACGCGGCGATGAAGCGCGGCGATTGGGACAATACCAAGAAGCTGATGGAAATCGGCCAGGATGCTATCATCGATATCATCAAGGCGTCGAACCTGCGCGGCCGTGGTGGCGCAGGCTTCCCGACCGGCATGAAGTGGAGCTTCATGCCCAAGGAAAGCAAGGACGGCCGTCCCAGCTTCCTGGTCATCAACGCCGATGAATCCGAGCCAGGCAGCTGCAAGGACCGCGAAATCGTTCGCCACGATCCGCACAAGCTGATCGAAGGCGCGCTGATCGCCGGTTTCGCGATGCGCGCCCGCGCGGCTTACATCTACATTCGCGGCGAGTTCATCTACGAAGCGAAGGTTCTCTTCGCCGCGGTCGAGCAGGCCTATGAAAAGGGCTTCATCGGCAAGAATGCCTGCGGGTCGGGCTATGATTTCGACGTCTTCGTCCATCGCGGTGCGGGCGCCTATATCTGTGGCGAAGAAACCGCGCAGATCGAAAGCATCGAGGGCAAGAAGGGCCAGCCCCGCCTGAAGCCGCCTTTCCCGGCGGGCGCAGGCCTTTATGGCTGCCCGACCACGGTGAATAACGTGGAATCGATTGCGGTCAGCCCGACGATCCTGCGGCGCGGCGCGGCCTGGTTCAACCGCTTCGGCCGCGAGAATAATCGCGGCACCAAACTGTTCCAGATCAGCGGCCATGTGAACAAGCCCTGCGTCGTCGAGGAATCGATGTCGATCCCGTTCCGCGAACTGATCGACCGCCATTGCGGCGGTATAAGGGGCGGGTGGGACAATCTAATGGCGGTCATCCCCGGCGGCTCTTCGGTGCCATTGGTGCCGGCCCGTGAAATCATGGACGCGCCGATGGATTTCGATGGGTTGAAGGCGCTCGGCTCCGGCCTTGGCACCGCCGCCGTCATCGTCATGGACAAGTCGACCGACATCGTCCGCGCCATTTCGCGCCTCTCCTACTTCTACAAGCATGAGAGTTGCGGCCAGTGTACGCCATGCCGCGAAGGCACGGGCTGGATGTGGCGGGTGATGGAACGGCTGCGTACCGGCGACGCTGACCTGTCCGAAATCGACATGCTGCATCAGGTGACCAAGCAGGTCGAAGGCCACACCATCTGCGCGCTCGGCGACGCGGCGGCATGGCCGATCCAGGGGCTCATCAAGCATTTCCGCCCGGAAATCGAGCGCCGCATAAATGAAAACAAGGGTAGCGCCCCCGTCATGGAGGCAGCGGAGTGATACTGCGGTTCGCTCTTCTAATATCCGCCGCTTTTGTTGCGGCACCGTCAGCATTGGCGCAGGAAACGGGGACATTGATCCGTCATCGTGTGGCCCAAATGCCGGGTCGAGGTCCCGCGGCCGCGCGAGTGACCATGGAGGGATTTGCGGCTTGCGTCGTAGATCGCTCTCAAGGACGCGCGCGCAAATTCATCGATCTGCCGGTCGGTTCGCCAGAGTATAAATCTTTGCTCAAAAGCATGTTCGACCCTTCGGACGAGTGCATGGCGGATGGTCATTTGAAGCTTTCGGAAAACTTGCTGCGAGGAGGAATTTTCGTGGCGCTTTTCCAGCATGACTATAAGTCCAAGGCCATTGATGCATTTCCGGATGATTTGAATAGCGGTTATCTCCAATTATATGGCGATACCGTTCCTAGTGCGGCATATTCTGTGGTGGCGCTGGAACAATTTGGAGAATGTGTAGCGCGTGCCAATCCATCGCTTTCACGGTCGCTTGTGCTATCTTATCCAGCTTCTCGTCAGGAAAATGAAACCGTTCAGGCGTTGATGCCGAAACTCAGCGCCTGCATCCCCGATGGCGAGAAAATCGAACTGTCAAAGGCAACGGTGAAGGGTGCCATTGCTGAAGGATTGCTTCGTTTGACCCGCGCCGCCACGAAGAGCGAATTTGCTCGGACCGAGGTGCAAAAATGAATCGGATCCGCCTTAATTTCGCCCCAGGCCACGCCGAGAGGGTCGATTGTCATAAACGGGCGGCCAGGCCGCTCATCGCTTCCAAAAAGGGCAGCGCGAATGCCTAAAGTCAAAGTTGACGGCGTAGAACTCGAAGTCCCGGCGGGCGCCACCGTCCTCCAGGCTTGCGAGATGGCGGGGAAGGAAATTCCGCGCTTTTGCTATCATGAACGGCTGTCTATCGCGGGCAATTGCCGCATGTGCCTGGTCGAAGTGAAGCCCGGACCGCCCAAGCCGCAGGCGTCGTGCGCGCTGCCCGCTGCCGAGGGGCAGGACATTCGCACCGACAGCGAAATGGTAAAGAAGGCGCGCGAAGGGGTGATGGAGTTCCTCCTCATCAACCATCCGCTTGATTGCCCGATTTGCGACCAGGGCGGCGAATGCGATTTGCAGGACCAGTCGGTCGCCTATGGCCGCGGCGCATCACGTTATGATGAGAATAAGCGCGCCGTAACCGAGAAATATATGGGACCGATCGTCAAAACGGTCATGACCCGCTGCATCCAGTGCACCCGCTGCGTGCGCTTTGCGGAAGAAGTCGCGGGCGTACCGGAAATCGGCGCAATCGGCCGTGGCGAGAATATGCAGATCACCACCTATCTCGAACATGCCGCGCAGAGCGAGCTGTCCGGCAATGTGGTCGACCTATGCCCCGTAGGTGCGCTGACTGCCAAGCCCTATGCGTTCGAAGCGCGTCCGTGGGAATTGAAGAAGACCCACGCGATCGATGTGATGGACGCGCTCGGCACCAACATCCGCCTCGACAGCCGCGGCCGCCAAGTGCTGCGCGCCGTGCCACGCATCAATGACGACGTGAACGAGGAATGGGCGTCGGACAAGACCCGGCACAATGTCGACGGTCTGGTCCGCAAGCGGCTCGACAAGCCCTATGTCCGCAAGGACGGTAAGCTGGCCCCCGCGACCTGGGCGGAAGCCTTTGCCGCCGTCGCCGCGGTCCAGCATGGCGGCAGCGTCGCGGCGATTGCCGGCGACCTGCTCGATTGCGAGACGATGTTCGCCGGCAAGGCGCTGGTCGAAAAGCTGGGCGGCACGATGCTGGAAGGCCGCCAGACCGGCCTGTCCTACGACGTGTCGAGCCTGTCGTCGGTGGTGTTCAACACGCCGCTGGCCGATCTGGAAACCGCCGACGTCATCCTGCTGGTCGGCACCAATTTGCGCTGGGAAGCGCCTTTGGTGAACACGCGGCTGCGCAAGGCGATCAAGAAGGGCGCGAAGGTCTTTGCGGTCGGGCCTGAGTTCGATCTGACCTACAATGTCGAGTGGCTGGGCAATGATGCGTCTTTGCTCGCCAAGCTGCCGGACGCGGTGGTCGAGGCGTTCGGCAAGGCTGTGCGTCCTGCGATGATCGTTGGTGGCGGGGTGCTGGCCAAGGACGGCGCGCATGGCGATACGCTGGCGCTGGTCGATACGCTTGGCCTCGTGAAGGATGGCTGGAACGGCTATAACGTCCTGCACTTTGCGGCGGCGCGTATGGGCGGGCTGATGCTGGGTTATGCGACGCAGGGCGGCATCAAGGCGGTGGCGGCGGCCGCGCCCAAGCTGCTCCTTTCGCTGGGGGCGGACGAAGTCGATTATGCAGCCTTCTCCAACAGCTTCAAAGTCTATGTCGGCCATCATGGCGACAAGGGTGCGCACGCGGCGGATGTGATCCTGCCGGGCGCAAGCTATGCCGAAAAGGCGGGCACCTATGTCAACCTCGAAGGCCGGGTGCAGTTCGGCGAGAAGGCGGTGTTCGCGCCGGGCGATGCCCGCGAGGACTGGTCGATCCTGCGTGCGCTGTCCGAAGCGCTGGGCGCCAGGCTGCCTTTCGACAGTTTCGACGCGCTGCGCGTCGAAATGGTCAAGGCGGTGCCGGCGCTGGGCGTCGAAGGCTTGGCCGATTATGGCTGGTCGCTCCCGAAGCTCCCAACCGGAGCGACCGGTGAACTGGCGTCGCCGATCAAGGATTTCTACCTGACCAACGCCATCTGCCGCGCCAGCCCGACGATGCAGCAATGCTCGGCGGAACTGGTCCATGGTGAGAGCTTCGCGGAGGCCGCAGAGTGACCGCTTTCTTCCAAAATCTGGGTATGGGCTTCGAAGGCGCCTGGTTCCTGTCGACCATCATCGGCATCCTGGTGATCGCATTGCCGGTCATGCTGGCGGTTGCGATGCTGATCTATGCCGATCGCAAGATCTGGGCGGCGATGGCGCTGCGTCGCGGTCCCAACGTCGTTGGTCCCTTCGGCCTGCTCCAATCCTTCGCGGACGGCCTGAAGGTCTTTCTCCAGGAAACCATCGTCCCGTCGGCATCGAACAAGGCGCTGTTCCTGATCGCGCCGATCATCACATTCACCGTGGCGCTAATCGCCTGGGCGGTTGTCCCGTTCCAGGTCGGCGTCGTGCTGGCCGACATCAATGTTGGCTTGCTCTATATTCTCGCGATTTCCTCGCTGGGGGTTTACGGCATCGTACTGGCAGGTTGGGCGTCGAACTCGAAATATCCCTTCTATTCCGCGATCCGCGCATCTGCGCAGATGATCAGCTATGAAGTCTCAATCGGCTTCATCCTGATCTGCGTCGTGCTTTGGGCGAACAGCTTCAACCTGACGACCATCGTAGAAAGCCAGAAGGGCTATTATGGCTTCCTGAACGGCAACGGCTTCAACCCGCTGCTGTTCCCGATGGCGATCATGTTCCTGATTTCGTCCCTCGCGGAAACCGGCCGCGCGCCTTTCGACCTGACCGAAGCGGATTCGGAACTGGTGGCGGGTTACCAGACCGAATATTCGTCCATGGCCTTCGCGCTCTACTGGCTGGGCGAATATGCCAATGTCATCCTGATGTGCGCATTGAACGCGATCCTGTTCTGGGGCGGCTATCTTCCCCCGGTCGACTGGGCACCGCTCTATTATGTGCCGGGCATCCTGTGGCTGTTCGCCAAGATCCTGTTCTTCTTCTTCGTCTTTTCCTGGGTAAAGGCGACGGTGCCTCGCTACCGGTATGACCAGCTGATGCGGCTGGGCTGGAAGATTTTCCTGCCGACCTCGCTCTTCTTCGTCTTCCTGGTGTCGGGCTTCCTCATGCTGACGCGCTATGGAGGCGCACAATGAGCCTCGGTTATTACGTCAAAAGCTTCACCCTCTGGGAGTTCGTGAAGGCGCACTGGTTGACTTTGAAATATTTTTTCAAAGCCAAGGCGACGATCAACTATCCCTATGAGAAGAACCCGATCAGCCCGCGTTTCCGCGGCGAACATGCGCTGCGCCGCTATCCCAATGGGGAAGAGCGCTGTATCGCGTGCAAGCTGTGCGAAGCGGTGTGTCCGGCGCAGGCGATCACCATTGAGGCTCAGCCGCGCGACGATGGTAGCCGCCGCACGACGCGCTACGACATAGACATGACCAAGTGCATCTATTGCGGTTTCTGTCAGGAAGCCTGCCCGGTGGACGCGGTCGTGGAGGGGCCGAACTTTGAGTTCGCGACCGAAACCCGCGAGGAGCTGATCTACGACAAGGCCAAGCTCCTAGAAAACGGTGACAAGTGGGAACGCGCGATCGCCGCGAACCTTGCCGCCGATGCCCCCTATCGTTAAGCCGCGCGCGTCAAAGGGAATATTGCACCTGTGATTCACGTCCTCGCCTTTTACCTGTTCGCCATTTTGGTGGTGAGCAGCGGCGCGCTCACCATCTTGTCGCGCAACCCCGTTCATTCGGTGCTGTGGCTGATCCTTGCCTTCTTCAATGCGGCGGGGCTGATGGTCCTGCTCGGCGCGGAATTCATCGCGATGCTGCTTGTCATCGTCTATGTTGGGGCGGTCGCGGTGTTGTTCCTGTTCGTCGTCATGATGCTAGACATCGACTTTGCCGAATTGCGCGCCGGCTTTGTCAGCTATCTGCCGTTTGGCCTGCTGATCGCGTTGGTGCTGCTGGCGGAAATCGTGCTGGGCATCGGCCTGTGGAGCGCGGGGCCGATCGAACTGGCGCAACGCGCAGCGCCGACCGCGCCGGACGTGTCAAACATCAAGGCAATCGGCACGCTCCTTTATACCCGCTACATCTTCCTGTTCGAAGCGGCGGGCATCGTCCTGCTGGTCGCGATGATCGGTGCGATCGTCCTGACCCACCGGACCCGTGGCGGCACCAAGGGGCAGAATATCGCCAAGCAGAACCGTCGCCGTCCGCAGGATGCGGTCCGCAATATCAATCAGCCCATGGGGCAGGGGGTGGAGCTGTGATCGGCCTTCAACATTATATGGTGGTCAGCGCCATCCTCTTCGTGATGGGGGTGCTTGGCATCTTCATCAATCGCAAGAATGTCATCATCATCCTGATGGCGATCGAGCTGATCCTGCTCAGCGTGAACATCAACCTCGTCGCCTTCAGCGCCTTTCTGGGCGATCTGGTCGGGCAGGTCTTCTCGATGTTCGTGCTGACCGTCGCGGCGGGTGAGGCGGCCATCGGGCTTGCCATCCTCGTCATTTACTTCCGTGGTCGCGGCACCATCGCCGTCGACGATGTCAACCGGATGAAGGGCTGAGCCTGAACTCATGATCCAGCTTATCGTTCTTCTTCCGCTGCTGGCTGCTGCCATCGCGGGCCTGGGCAACAAGGCTCTCGGCAAATTGCCGGCCAAGATCGTCACCACTGGCGCGCTGTTCGCAGCCTGCGCCATGAGCTGGGCGATCTTCATTCCCTTCCTGCTCGGCCACGCCGAAGCATCGGTGACGCCGCTGTTCACCTGGATCGAAAGCGGCAGCTTCGATGCCCAGTGGGCGCTGCGCGTCGATACGATGACGGCGGTCATGCTGGTGGTCATCACCAGCGTTTCGAGCCTCGTTCACCTCTACAGCTGGGGCTATATGGACGAAGAGCCGGATCAGCCGCGCTTCTTTGCCTATCTCTCGCTCTTCACCTTCGCGATGCTGATGCTCGTGACCGCAAACAACCTGCTGCAGATGTTCTTCGGTTGGGAAGGCGTAGGCCTGGCCTCCTATCTCCTCATCGGCTTCTGGTTCCGTAAGCCCTCGGCCAACGCGGCCGCCATCAAAGCGTTCGTTGTCAACCGCGTAGGCGACCTTGGCTTCATGATGGGCATTTTCGGCACCTATCTGGTGTTCAACACCATATCGATACCGGAAATTCTGGAAATGGCGCCGTCGATGGCCGGTTCGACTATCGGTTTCCTTGGCCACCGTTTCGACACGATGACGGTCCTCTGTCTGCTGCTGTTCGTCGGCGCGATGGGCAAGTCGGCGCAGCTTGGCCTGCACACCTGGTTGCCGGACGCGATGGAAGGCCCGACCCCTGTGTCGGCGCTGATCCATGCGGCGACCATGGTCACCGCGGGCGTCTTCATGGTCTGCCGCCTGTCGCCGATGTTCGAAACGTCGCCAACGGCGCTGACCGTTGTCACCTATGTCGGCGCTGCGACATGCCTGTTCGCGGCGACGGTGGGCACCGTGCAGACCGACATCAAGCGCGTCATCGCCTATTCGACCTGTTCGCAACTGGGCTATATGTTCTTTGCGGCCGGCGTCGGCGCTTATGGCGCGGCGATGTTCCACCTCTTCACCCACGCCTTCTTCAAGGCGTTGCTGTTCCTGGGCGCCGGCTCGGTCATCCATGCGATGCATCATGAGCAGGACATGCGTTACTATGGCGGCCTGCGAAAAAGCATCCCCATCACCTTCTGGACGATGACGCTTGGCACACTCGCCATCACCGGCGTCGGCCTGCCGATTATCGGCGTGGGCTTCGCGGGCTTCTATTCGAAGGACGGCATCCTCGAAGCGGCCTATGCCGCTGGCGGGGCCGGGACCGGGGCGTTCATCGTCGGCGTGTTCGCCGCGTTGCTCACCAGCTTCTACAGCTGGCGCTTGGTCTTCCTGACCTTCTTCGGCAAGCCGCGCTGGACCAAGTCGGAACATATCCAGCATGCGCTGCATGATGCGCACGGCCATAACGATCATGGTCACGACGATCATGCCGCCCATGCGCATAACGATCACGCCCATGTGGCGCATGGTCATGACGACCATCACGCCCATGATGCAGGCGACGGCACGGGTGGCTATCACCCGCACGAAAGCCCGCTCGTCATGCTGGTTCCGTTGATCGTGCTCAGCCTGGGCGCGGTGTTCGCCGGCTTCCTGTTCCACGACCAGTTCATCGGTGCCGAAGGTGGTATCGAATTCTGGAAGGGCTCGCTCGCGTTTGACAGCCATCTGATGCATGCCGCGCATGAAGTGCCGACCTGGGTCAAGTTTGCACCGTTCACGGTGATGCTGACCGGTCTGTTCGTCGCCTGGCTGAGCTACATCAAGAATACCGACTGGCCGCAGCGGTTCGTGGCGACCTTCACCGGTCTGTACACATTCCTGCTCAACAAATGGTATTTCGACGAACTGTACAACGTCCTGTTCGTCAAGCCCGCCTTCGCGATCGGTCGCTTCTTCTGGAAGGTCGGTGACGTCGGCTTCATCGACCGGTTCGGGCCGAATGGCCTGGCTGCGCTGGTCGTGCAGGGCAATAAAATTACCCGTCGGCTTCAGTCCGGCTACCTCTACACCTACGCGCTGGTGATGCTGATCGGCCTCGCCGCTGCCGCAACCTGGGCGATGACACGATAATGGACGGCTTCCCCATCCTTTCCCTGATGATGGCAGTCCCGATGGCTGGCGCCATCGCCTGCCTCTTCGCGAGCGCCAACAATGCGCGCTGGATCGCGCTCATCGCGACGCTGGTCGATTTCGTCCTGGGCATCGTCCTGTGGATGAATTTCGACCAGGGCGGCCTGCAATGGCAGTTTCAGGAATATGCGCCGATCTTCGGTCGCTTCGCCTGGGCGCTGGGCATCGACGGTATCGCCCTGATGCTGATCGCGCTGACCGTGTTCCTGATGCCGATCTGTATCGGCGCGAGCTGGAACGCGATTACCAAGCGTGTCGGTGAATATATGGCGGCCTTCCTGTTCATGGAGGTGCTGATGATCGGTGTCTTCACGGCGCAGGATCTCTACCTCTTCTACATCATGTTCGAAGCCGGCCTGATCCCGATGTATCTGATCATCGGCATCTGGGGCGGCGCGGATCGTATCTACGCCTCGTATAAATTCTTTCTCTACACGCTGCTCGGATCGGTCCTGATGCTGATCGCGATGATGTGGATGGTGCATGAGGCCGGTTCCACCGAAATTCCGGTCTTGATGGCTTATAATTTCGATCCGCATGTCCAGACCTGGCTGTTCTTGGCCTTCTTTGCCAGTTTCGCTGTGAAGATGCCGATGTGGCCGGTCCACACCTGGCTGCCCGACGCGCATGTTCAGGCGCCGACGGCCGGTTCGGTCATCCTGGCAGGCGTGCTGCTGAAGATGGGTGGCTATGGCTTCATACGCTTCTCGCTGCCAATGTTCCCCGAAGCCTCGGCGCAGCTTGCGCCGATGGTCTGGGGCCTGTCGATGGTCGCGGTGGTCTATACCTCGCTGGTCGCGCTGGTGCAGTCGGACATGAAGAAGCTGATCGCCTACTCGTCGGTGGCGCATATGGCTATCGTCACCATCGGCCTGTTCGCCTTCAACCAGGCGGGTATCGAAGGCGCGATGATGGTCATGCTGGGTCATGGCCTGGTCGCAGGCGCGCTGTTCCTGTGCGTCGGCGTGGTCTATGATCGCCTTCATACCCGCGAGATCAACCGCTATGGCGGCCTCAGCATCAACATGCCGCGCTATGCCGTGCTGTTCCTGTTCTTCACCATGGCGTCGGTAGGCCTGCCGGGCACGTCCAACTTCGTCGGAGAATTCCTGGCGCTGATGGGCGTGTACCAGGCGTCGAGCTGGGTCGCGCTGGTCTGCACGACCGGGATCATCCTGGGTGCGGCCTATATGCTCTATTTGTATCGCCGCATTTGTTACGGCCCGCAGGTCAATGCCGATGCCGCCGCGATGCCCGATCTGTCGATCCGCGAATTCTGGCTGATGGCGCCGATTGCGGCGGTCGTGCTGTGGATGGGCGTCTATCCTGAAAGCTTCCTGGCCCCGATGCGCTCCGACATTCAAGCGCTTGAAGCGCGCCTCGCCCCTGCGGCTCCCGCAGGAGATTCCAAGATTAAGATGGGTGCGCCCAAGCCTGCGGGCGAGAGCCACCATGAAGAAGCCCCTGCGCACGGGGAGGCGCACTGATGATCGACTCCGCTTCCCTTCTGGCAGTATTGCCCGAACTCATCCTGACGGCGGGCGGCCTCGCGCTGATGATGGTTGCGGCCTTTGGCGGCGACGGCTCGGCCCGTGTCGTCACCTGGTTGTCGGTGGTCACGCTGGCGATTGCCGGTGCGGCGCTGTCCTGCTCGCTCGCCCATGGTCCTGACGCCTTTGACGGCCTGTATCGCGCCGACGCCTTCTCGGTATTTGCCAAGGCGCTGATTTACGTCGCGGCGGCGGCGGCCATCCTGCTTGCCCCGCGCTTCTTCTCGACCGACGGCGTGCCCCGCCCCGAATATCCGATCCTGATCCTGTTCGCCTCCATCGGCATGGGCATGATGGTATCGGCGGGCGACATGCTGACGCTCTATGTCGGCCTGGAGATGAACAGCCTGGCCTCTTATGTCCTTGCCAGCTTCATGCGGCAGGACGAACGCTCTTCGGAAGCGGGCCTCAAATATTTCGTGCTGGGCTCGCTTGCCAGCGGCATCCTCCTATACGGCATCTCGCTGCTGTACGGCTTTACTGGCAGCACGGCGTTCGACGGCATCGCCGTGGCGCTGGGCGAAGGCGTGTCGAAGGGCGAATTGTTCGGCCTGGTGTTCGTGCTGGCTGGCCTGGCTTTCAAGATCAGCGCCGTGCCGTTCCACATGTGGACTCCCGACGTCTATGAAGGCGCGCCGACCCCAGTTACGACCTTCTTCGCCAGCGCGCCAAAGGTCGCCGCGATGGGCCTGACCGTCCGTGTCGCTATCGAAGCATTGGGGCCGGCGGGTCTGGACTGGCAGCAGATCGTGATCTTCGTCGCGCTCGCCTCGATCCTCTTCGGCGCGGTCGCGGCGATCGGCCAGACCAACATCAAGCGTCTGATGGCCTATTCATCGATCAACAATGTCGGCTTTGCGCTGATCGGCCTGGCGGCGGGCACCCCTGCCGGTGTCGCGGGCACGATGAGCTATATGGCGATCTATGTCCTGATGACGATCGGCGCTTTCGCCTGCATCCTGCAAATGCGCGATGCAGACGGCAAACCGATCGAAACGATCGCCAGCCTCGCAGGCCTGTCTCAGTCGCGCAAAGGCCTGGCTGCGGCCCTCGCCATCTTCATGTTCTCGATGGCCGGCATCCCACCGCTCTTCGGTTTCTGGGCGAAATTCCTGGTGTTCGATGCAGCCGTTGCGGCTGGCCTGACCGCGCTGGCCGCCTTCGGCATCACGGCTTCAGTGATCGGCGCTTTCTATTACCTCAAGATCATCAAGACGATGTATTTCGACGAACCCACCGCCGCCTATGAGGCAAAGGGTGGTCCGGTCGAGAATATCATCCTGACGGCCTGCGCCGTGGTGATCGTGCTGGGCTATCTGCTCAACCCCCTACTGGATCAGGCGAGCGCTGCCGCGGCAGCGTCGCTCTTCTGACGCTGCCGCGCTTCGTCGAGGAAACCGGTTCCACCAACGCCGACATGCTGGCGTTGGCGGGGCAGGGGGCGGCCGATGGCAGCTGGTTGCGCGCCGGTCGCCAGACTGGGGGCAAGGGGCGGATGGGCCGCGCCTGGGAAAGCCCGGACGGTAATCTCTATTGCTCCACGCTGGTCCGGTTGCAGCCCAACGATCCGTTGGCCCATACGCTGGCGCTGGTTGCGGCCAATGCGGTCCATGCGCTTATTGCCCCGCTGTGTCGCGGGCAGGCGCGGATCAAATGGCCGAACGACATATTGGTCGATGGCGCGAAGATCGCCGGCATACTACTGGAACGGGCCGGGGACGCGATCGTCGTGGGCATCGGCATCAATGTCACCGGCCATCCCGAAGGGCTGGAACGCCCGGTCACCAGTCTGGCGGCACAGGGCGCTGCAGACGCGCAGGCGAAGGTGCTCTATGCGCGACTTGCCCAGCTATTTTGCCATTGGCTGTCCATCTGGCGCGCCCAGGGCATCGATCCCATCCGCACCCACTGGCTGCTCAATGCCCACCCGACCGGCACGGCGATGCGTGTCGTTCAGCCCGATGGCGGGGCGGTCGAAGGCGCGTTCGACACGCTCGACCGGCACGGCATGTTGATCCTGCGCTTGGCGAATGGGCAGAGCCATGCCATTCACGCGGGCGACATCATTCTCAACTAAGGGACGAGCCATGCTTCTCGCGATCGACGCGGGTAATACCAATGTCGTTTTCGCGCTGCTGGACGGGCGTGAAATCCGGGCACGCTGGCGAATCGCCACCGATCCGCGGCGCACCGCCGACGAATATGCCGTATGGTTGAACCAGTTGTTGCAGCTGGAAGGCTATGCCATTGCCGATGTCGATGCAGTGATCATCGCGACGGTGGTGCCACGCGCGCTGCATAATCTTCAGGTGCTGGCCGACAAATATTTCAAGACCCCGGCACTGATTGCGGGCCAAGGGTCCGTCGAATGGGGCATCGAACTGGACGTGGCCGAACCGGCGTCGGTCGGCGCCGACCGGGTTGTAAATGCCATCGCTGCGCACCACCTCTACGCAGGCGATCTGATCGTGATCGATTTCGGCACGGCGACGACGTTCGACGTAGTGGATTATCGCGGTGCCTATAAGGGCGGTATCATTGCGCCGGGGATCAACCTGTCGCTCGATGCGCTGGTCGCGGCTGCGGCAAAACTGCCCAAGATCGCGATCGCGCCACCGCAGGATCGATCGGTCATCGGCCGCACGACCGAAGCGCAAATGCATATTGGCGTTTTCTGGGGCTACGTAGCGATGATGGAGGGGCTGGTCGCCCGTATGAGGGCCGAGATCGGCCGTCCGACCAGAGTGATTTCGACGGGGGGCCTGGCGGTCCTCTTCAATGACAATAGCGATATTTTCGATGCGATCGCGCCGGACCTGACGGTTCAGGGCCTCGCGCTGATGCACGAACGGAGTTTGAAGACATAATGACACCCAAGGATGAACTGATTTTCCTGGCCCTTGGTGGGTCGGGCGAGATCGGCATGAACGTCAATCTATACGGCTGCCAAGGCAAATGGGTCATGGTCGACCTCGGCATGACCTTCGGCGATCCGACCTATCCCGGCATCGAACTGGTGCTGCCGGACCTCAGCTTCATCGAGGAGCGGCGCGACGACCTGCTGGGCATCGTCCTGACGCACGGGCATGAGGATCATATCGGCGCGATCCCCTATCTCGCTGCGGACCTTGGCGTCCCGCTCTATGCCACGCCCTTCACTGCGGGCCTCATCCGCCTGAAGCTGGAAGAAGAAGGCCTCTCGAAGGAGGTCAAGCTGCATGTGATCCCCAATGAAGGCAGCTTCAATCTCGGCCCGTTCGGCTTCCGTTACGTCCCGCTCGCCCATTCGATTCCCGAAGGCAATGCGGTGTTGATCGATACGCCCTACGGCCGCATTTTCCACACTGGCGACTGGAAGCTGGATGAACAGCCTCTGCTCGGCCAGCCCTCCACCCCGGCCGAACTGACCGCGATCGGCGACGAAGGCATACTGGCGCTGGTATGCGACAGCACCAACGTCTTCAACGACAAGGCCAGCGGGTCCGAAGGCGATGTGCGCGAAGGGCTGATGAAGACCGTCGCCGACGCAAAGGGGCGCGTGCTGGTCACGACCTTCGCCTCCAACGCCGCGCGCGTCCAGACGCTGGGCGAGGTCGCCGCGGCCACCGGCCGTAAGGTGTGCGTGGCGGGTCGCTCGCTCGACCGCATCATCAGCACGGCCGAGGCGGCCGGCTATCTCAAGGATTTTCCGCCCACCGTCGATTGGGACGATGTCATGCACCTGCCCCGCAGCGAGGTGATGATCATCGCCACCGGCGGCCAGGGTGAGGTGCGGGCAGCACTGGCCCGCATCGCGTTCGACAGCCATCCGATCAAGCTGGCGGAGGGTGATACGGTCATCTTCTCCTCCAAGCAGATCCCCGGCAATGAGATCGCGATCGGCCGTATCCAGAATGCGTTGGCGCAGAAGAATATATTGATGGTCACCGACCGTCAGGCCGAAGTCCATGTGTCCGGCCATCCCGGTCGCCCCGAACTCGAAGCCATGTACCGCTGGATTCGTCCCGAAATCCTGCTGCCGGTCCATGGCGAGCGCCGCCATATGGCGGAACAGGCGCGGCTCGGCATCACCAGCGGCATCCGCCATGCGGTGGTCCAGTCGAACGGCGATGTGCTGCGCCTGGCACCCGGCGCGCCGACGATCATCGGCAAACAGGACACAGGCAGACTGGTGCTGGATGGCGATGTCATCCTGCCGGCTGACGGCGCGACGATCAATGAACGGCGCAAGCTCGGCCTGCATGGCCAGATCAGCGTCGCCGTGGCAATCGACCGCAAGGGCAAGCTGATCGGCCAGCCCGCCTTGCGCACGCAAGGCGTGCCGGTGGAGGAAGACAAGGCGGCATTCCTGGCCGAAGCGGCCAACGAAGCCGCCGCCGCCGTGCCCAAGGGTTCGATGGAGGAAGAGGCGTTGCGCGAACGGGTCCGCCTGGCCGTGCGCCGCACAGCGACGCGCTGGACCGGCAAGAAGCCGATAGTGGACGTACTGCTCGTTCGGGCCTAATCACACGCCATGAACCTCTACGCCATCTTCGCCATCTACTTTCTGATGTGGGTGATCAGCGCCTTCATCATGCTCCCCTTCGGCATCCGCACGCCCGACGAAACGGGCGAAGTGCTGCTGAAGGGGCAGGCGGACAGTGCGCCGAGCAATTTCCGGCCCGGTCTGGTCATGCTGCGCGCGACCATAATGGCGACGATCCTGTTCGGCCTCTATTACGCCAATTATGTGCAGGGCTGGGTGACGCTGGACATGCTGCCAGGTTACCGCACCGCGCAGTGAATAGGCGGGCGGCAGCGCGGATCGTGCGTGCTGCCGCCGATCATGCGCCGTCCTGGGCGAAGATGCGGGCCGCGCTCTGGCCCTACGCGTCGCTGGCCGATCATCATGCCGACATTGCCGATATGCTGGCGCGTGATGGCGAGCTTATTGCTTTCATCGCCTTGGACGGGGCGGGCGACGCAATCGGCTTTGCCGAGGCGACGCTGCGTCGCGACTATGTCAACGGCTGCGACACCAGCCCGGTGGTCTTTGTCGAAGGGCTTTATGTGACGCCGGCGGCGCGACACGAAGGCATTGCGCGCGCGCTGATCGACACCGTCTCGGCGTGGGGACGGGCCATCGGCTGCACGGAAATAGCATCGGACGCGGACATTGCCAATCTGGCCAGCCATGATTTCCATCGCGCCGCTGGCTTCGTAGAAACCGAGCGGGTCGTCTATTTTCGCAAAGCTATCTGATTATTGCCGCAGTCGCTCGATCGCCTGGGCGAGCGCGACATAAAGCTTGCCCATGTCGGACGATAGCACCGCAACGCCCAGCGCATTGCCGTCGCGCGCCGACAGGATGATCCGCAGCATCGACTCGAAATCATGGATATAGCGGTTCACATGATCGCGGAACTCCGCGTCATTATCATAATGAAGCGCAATTTCGCGGGATTCGCCGGCATCCAGCAGCTTCACCGCGCGCCGGGTGAACACGCCGCGATCGCCCTTCAGATAGGCGGACCAGGCCGAATCGGTGACGTCGTTGGACAATATCTTCGCGACGTCGATCGCCGTACTGTTGAGCGATTCGATCAACAGGGCGGAGCGCCGCGCGAAATGGTCGCGATCGCGGCTTTCCGATGCGCGTTCCGCTTCCTCGATCCGCTGTTCGACGCTGGCGCTGGTGTCGGCGATCGTGAGCAACTGACGGGTGAGGCGTTCGGACGCCTGATGCGCCGCCTTGACCGCTTCTTCCGCGACCCGCGCGACCTGTTCGATCTGCGCCGTCACCTTCTCGCCGATCACGGCCTGCAACGCTTCGTCGCTGGCCTGCGCCAATTGTTGTGCGGCGTCGGGAATGGCGCGGCCCAGCGCCTGACGGGCGCGTTCCGCCGCCTGATCGGCCGTGTCCTTGACCCGCAGCAGGGCCGTTACCAGCAAGGGGCCGGCGCCTTCGGTGATGCGCGTCGCGTCTTGGTGCGCGGCGTCGAGCGTGGTGCGGAGGCGCTCCACCAGCGCGCGATTGGCTTCCAGCCCGCCTTGCGTGCTTTCGAGCCATTCGGTCAGGCGGCTGCCTTGGCCGCGCAGCATCTCTTCGGCCTCAGCGGTACGGCCCACCAACGCTTCGGAAATTGCCTCCAACCGCTCCATCTCGGGCGCGGTGCTGCCCAGCAGGGAGCGGCTCTGTTCAAGCCGCGCGTCGAATCGTTCGAGTGCGGCGGGATAGGTTTCGTCCAGTTCCCTTACGCTCGAATCGAGCGCGACCAGCAGCGTCTCGGCGCATCCGATCAGCTTTTCGGCGGTCATGCCGCCAGCCGAGAGTGCCTTGTCGATCCGCAGCGTTTCATCAGTCATGCGGACGAGGGCACCGGTCAGGCGTTCGCCGCGCGCCAGGGCGCTGTCCTCCAGCGCGGCGAAACGGCTTTCGGTCGATGAGATTGTGTCATGCAGGCTGCTGTGCAGGCTCGACATCAGGCTGCGCTGGCCCTCGATCATGTCGTTGACCTGATGCAGGCGGCTTTCGACGTCGCCGATCGAGTCGCTGAGGCCGGTGACGGTTTCATCGCCGATCGCAGTCAGGCTTTCGCGCGAGCGGGCGATCAATGCGTCGAGCGTCATCGTCTGGCTGGTCAGGCCACCATCGGTGATCGCCAGCGTTTCCTGTGCCCGTTGCAACGCAGCGTCCAGGCGGCGGCGCAAATCCGTCTCCATCGATTCGATGTCGCGTTCGAATATGGCGAGCGACTCTTCGCTTGCGCCGTTTATGCCCGTCCGGGCCGCCGCAACCAGCGTTTCCAACGCCGCTGCCCGACGAGACAGCGCCTCGTCGGTGGATGCCATGCTGTCCTTCAGCCTGAGCAAAGCGCTGTCCATGCGCCCACGCAGATCATGTTCGGCGCTATCGAGATCATGGGTCAGCGTCTGGCGAACCTGCGCGCTGGTTTCCGCCACGCCGGCCTGTGCCGCCTCGACCAGGATGGTGAGCGCTGTGGCATGGGCTTCCATATCCTGGCGGCTGCGATCCATCGCCTGCCGTGCGCTCTGCGCTGTGGCGTCGATTCTGCCGGCGGCAATCTCAGCCATGCCGGTGACTTCCTCGGTCGCCGTTCGAGTCGTTTCCTGCAACTGGGTCAACTGGCTGGACAGGCTCTTGGTCGCAGAGAGCGTGCGGGCGCGCGCATCGTCGGACAGTTCGGCGAGGGAATGGAGGCGGGCCTCCAGTGTGTCGATCCGTTCGGCCAGCGCATGGCCATTGTCCATCATCTGCGCGGTCATGCGCCCGGTGCGGTCCTCCAGTTCGGGAATAGACCCGATCAGCATGTCCATGCGCGCCACCAATGCGCCGGCAGCGCGTTCGGCGGTTTCCGCCCGTTCGGCCGTGGCATGGGCGCGTGCCGCAATCAGTTCGGCGGACGCTTCCATATTGCTGCTGGCCGCGGCACCATAGCTGTCGAGCAATTCCGCCTGGTCCTGCATCGCCTGCCGCGCGGTTTCCAACTGGCTGCTGATGCGGCCCAGCCGGAGTTCCAGCAAGTCGGCCTCGGTGCGCAGCGCGCGCGCCGTGTCGAGATAGCGGCGTGATTCGGCGCGGCTGTTGCGGACCAGGAGCATATAGCCGACGCCCAGCAGGATGAGGGGGATAGCGAGCGTGACGATGGCATTGGCCCAGGCAAACGGACCCGCGGCCAGATCGCCCGACGTCGCGATCGCCCAGCCGGCAAAGCCGATCCAGCCGACCGCCAGCGCCAGCATGGCCCAGCGGATGCGCTTTATCCGGTCGTCTCCGACACCTTCCGTCGCGTCATCCTCGTCGATGTCGAGAACGGCCTGTTTCAATAGCAAAATATCGTCCGTCTGCGATTCGTTGCCGATCGCGGTTTGTTCGTCTCGCCAGAACTCGACGATGGTGCTGCCCCCTGTCATGTCATCATCCTAGCATCTTTTCCGCCCGCGCAAATGCCCTGTTACCAAAACTTAACGCAAGCCCGATAGCGTCTGTCGCCATGTCCTATGATCCTGGTGCCCTTCATGCCGCATTGGCCGCCGCCGTCGGCGAAGACAGCACGCTGATCGCAGACCTGCGCGTCGCCTTTCTGGAAAGCGCGACGCGACAAGTCGACTTGCTCGGTCGGGCGCGGTGCGACGCTAATTGGGAATTGGCCGCTTGGCGGCTTAAGGGATTGGCGGCCAGCTTTGGGCTTACCGCATTGATGGCGCTGGCTGACGAGGCCGCGGCGGCGGCGCCCGGCGATCCGCGCGTGCTGCGTCGCCTGCATGCGGCGCTGGCGGGCCTTGATCACAGTTGATCGTCCGACGCTGAAAGCCTTGCTTGCGCGAAACGCTCCGTCTTGCGAAAAGGTCGTCGCACAACAATCGGGTCGACAAGCGTAAACGACATGAGTTTCGCCGCTATTCTGAGCGCTAGTCGCGCATCGGGCGATTCGCCCGCGGGTTTGCGCGCGAGCCTGTATTTCGCTGGTCAGACGCTGGTGGAATATCAGGCGCGGCAGGCGGCGCACGCAGGCGCCGATCGAATCATGATTCTGGTGAGCGTCATCACGCCGGCCCTGTCGCAGGCGGTCGATCGTCTGAGCGCGGATGGCATCGCCGTGGCGCTGGTGCGCGACATGGTATCGATGGTGCGGGACGCGCCACGCGATAGCGACGTGCTGCTGGTGGCGGACGGCGCGATCATCGCACAGGAGCATTATGACGGCATCGGCGCGGCCCAGGGCAATGTGATGCTGGTGACGGACGATAGCCGCGCCAGCGCGCCGTTCGAACGAATCGATGCCGGTCAGCGCTGGGCGGGCCTGGCGCGGATCAGCCCTGACCTGCTGTTCGGTACGCTGGACATGATCGGCGACTGGGATCTGGCGCTGACTTTGGTGCGGACCGGGGTGCAAAAGGGTGCCAGGCGGGTCACCGTGCCGCAGGACGACCTGTTGGAAGGGCGCGTCGCGCTGGTCGAAAGCCAGGCGCAGGCCGATCTGGTAGCGCAGGCGGTGACTGCGGCAGGATCGTCCCGCTCGCATGCGCGCGGGGGCATCGAACATTATCTGCTGGCACCGCTTGCTCGGATCGTCAGCCCGCCACTCATGCGAATGCAGGTGCCCGCGCTTCAGGTGCGAATCGCCGGAATCGCGTTGGGTGCCGTGGCGCTGGTGCCAATCGAACTGGGATGGCCGCTCGCCGGATTCTGCCTGTTGATGGGCGCGCTTCTTTTGTCGGAAATCAGCGATCGGCTGGGCGACCTTGCGCTGCGGACGCCGCTGATGGGCTGGTTCGCCTTCTGCGCGCCGGCGACGGTGCTTGCAGGAATGGTCTTTGCTGGTGGCACGACATTGGCGGCTGACCTCGCGCTGCTGCTCGGCATCCTGATGGTGGCCGATCGTTGGGGCCGGACGGCGGCCGCGCGACCGTGGATGATCTTCACGCCCGGCACCGCGCTGCTGCTGCTGATCCTGACCGGCTTTGTCGGGGTGATGGCGGGGGGCTTCCGCGTCTCCATTTTGCTGGCGATTGCGTCGGTCGGCGCCATCCTGCTGCGAAAGCGTGATTGAACGATTTTCCCCGGCACGGTTTAGTGCATTTTAAGGACGTGCGATTATGCTGACCGGCATGAGCGCCTATTCGTCCCTTACCGGCACGGCCATGGCGGGCAACTGGCCAATGGCGCGGGTCATGGCTGGCATGTCCGCCGTGCCGGTCGGCCATGCCATCGACCTGGCGTTTTTCTTTCCCGACAACCGGCAGGCGCGCCACGACGCCCTGATCGCCGAAACGCGCCGCCATATCGGCGGATGCATCACCGCGATCGAAATGGCCCTGCGCCTGTCGTTGGAACATGCGCCCGATGTCGCCGCGGCTCTGGATCGCTGGCCGGCCCCTGTCGCCTGGGCGATGGTGCGCGCGCACCCCAGTCTGCTTGGCCCCGGCCTGCTGGCGCATATGCAGATGCGCGCTGGCGTGACGGTGATGCTCCGCCAGTTCGGCCAGGCCGATGTCGAGCAACTGGACGAGGTCGAGGGGGCCGCAGCGCCGTCGATCGATGATCCTCTGCTGGGCGATGCCCTGTCGGGGCTGGCGCTGGCCGAAGGACGCTGGCTGGCCATGGGTGGGGAACACACGCCAATGAAGCCCGACCTGCCCGCCGAACATTTCGCCGAACTGATGTGGATGGTCGCTGCCTGCCTGACCGTCGTCGCGCAACGGACCATGGTCGATGCAGACGATCGGCTGCTGGCCGCTTTCGACCGGTCGGGCTGGGCATTGCTGGCCGACCATGACGAGGCGGCCTGTCCGATCGTCCAGGCGGATCGACTGGTGCGCCGCATGGGCGAGCAAGCCGACGCGCCCGACCTGCTGGGCCGCTTGCTCGAACGGCGACGGTTCCTGCTGTTCGCGGCGGTCACCGCGCGGCAACTCCGGTTGGAGAGCGGCCAGGTGATCGAGATGCTGGTGATGGGACCGTTGTCGCAGGTCGCGACGCTGTGCCGGGCACTGGGCGGATCAGGTGCCGATTATCGCCATTTGCTGCTCGCGTTGCGGCCAGTCCGGCCGTCGCTGTCCGATGCGACGATCGTGGCGGAGGCGGATCGCTATGAGGGGTTGAGCGAGGAGCAGGCCGATAGCGCTGTTGCCGCTCTGCGGACGTCGGCCGCCTTTCGTACGAAGCTCGATCATCTGCGGGCGGTTACGGGCGTATGAACATGCCGTCGCATCCGGCCATCCTGCGCGCCGCCTTGTCGGCCGACGGCCGCCTCTTGAGTGCGGACGCGCCGCTGCTGGCGTTGCAACGGGAGGCGGGCGCTGATCTCGGCGCGCCGTTTGCAGTGCCGCAATTGATGGCGATCGCCAGACTGGCGTCCCGACTGGGCGTTCTAGTGTCGCGGCCGGTGGTAGCGGCAGCGCAGCGCGGCGATATCGATATGTGGGTGCGGGCGAAGCCGGAGGGCGACAAGGGCGTCAGCCTGTCGGTCGTGGACTGGCGCGAACGGCCCGCCGCCCCGCTGCCGCCCGATGACGGCCGGCGCGAAGCTGATATTGCGGCGCTGGCCGATGGCTGGACCTGGCAGATCGATACCCAGTTGCGGTTCCAGATGGTGCTGGCGGGCAATGGCGACAGCGGGACGCTGCCGGTCAGTCCTCCTGTGCCAGGAACCCGCTTTTCCGCTTATTTTCAGTTGCAGGCGGACAGCGACGGCGACATGGCGATGCTGCGCGGCTTGGCCCAGCGGCGCGCGTTTCGCGATCAACAGGCGGTGCTGGCGAGCGATATCGCGTGCCATTTTCGCCTGTCGGCCTTTCCGATGTTCGACCATGCCGGTCAATTGACAGGCTACCGTGGGACCGCCTTCCCGCTGGAACTGGCGGTCGCCGCGCCTTTGGCGGACGGAGCGCCGCTGACGCTCTATCCGGTCGAGTTCGGACGTCGGCTCGATCGCTCGCTGCGCCAGCCGCTGGGCCGGATCATCGCGAACGCCGATACGATCAGCGCGCAGTTGGAAGGACCGCTGCGCCCCGATTATGCCGGTTATGCCACTGACATAGCGGCTGCGGGCCGGCACTTGATGGCGCTGGTTGATGATCTGGCCGATTTGCAGGCGATCGATCGCCCGGATTTTAGCGTCGTTGCCGAAGAGGTCGATCTGGCCGATCTGGGACGCCGTGCGGCAGGACTGCTGGCGGTCAAGGCATTGGATCGACGGATCACTATCGTCGCCCCGGCGCCGGACGCCAGCCTTCTGGCGATCGGGGAATTTCGCCGGATACTCCAGATATTGGTCAATCTGATTGGCAACGCTATCCGTTATGCGCCGGAAGGTACGCAGGTGCGCATCGCGACCGAATGGGAAAGCGGTCAGGCGCGCATTGCCGTCATCGATCAGGGCGCGGGCGTCGCGCCCGCCGATCGCGAGCGCATTTTCGAGAAGTTCGAGCGGCTGGGGCGCGATGACGCCGGGGGCAGCGGGCTTGGCCTCTATATCTCCCGCCGCCTCGCCCGCGCGATGAACGGCGATATCCGCATCGGAGGCGCGCCGGGTGAAGGCGCGCGCTTCATCCTGTCGCTGCCGGTCGCCTGACACGATAGCGATGCGACCCAAAGGGCTTCATCCCCATAAAAAACGGCACCCATTGGGTGCCGTTCTTCATCATAGCGTTGGCTTGGTGCCGATCAGCGCTTGTCGACTCCGACATAGTCACGCTGCGTCGGGCCGGTGTAGAGCTGGCGCGGACGACCGATCTTCTGCGCTGGGTCCGAAATCATCTCGTTCCATTGGGCTACCCAGCCGACGGTGCGGGCGAGGGCGAAGAGCACGGTGAACATTTCGGTCGGGAAGCCGATCGCAGACAGGATCACGCCCGAATAGAAATCGACATTCGGGTACAGCTTCTTCTCGACGAAATAGGGATCGTTGAGCGCGATCTGCTCCAGTTCCTTGGCGACGTCGAAGACGGGATCGTTGACGCCCAGCTTCTCCAGCACGTCCTTGGCGGTCTTCTGCATGACGGTCGCGCGCGGATCGTAATTTTTGTAAACGCGGTGGCCAAAGCCCATCAGGCGGAACGGGTCGTCCTTGTTCTTGGCGCGGGCGATATATTCCGGAATGCGATCGACGGTGCCGATTTCGCGCAGCATGTTGAGCGCAGCTTCGTTCGCGCCGCCATGCGCCGGGCCCCACAGGCAGGCGATGCCGGCCGCGATGCAGGCGAACGGATTCGCGCCCGACGACCCGGCGAGGCGCACGGTCGAGGTCGAGGCGTTCTGCTCATGATCGGCATGGAGGATGAAAATCTTGTCCATCGCGTCCACGATCACCGGATCGGGGATATAATCTTCCGCCGGGACCGAGAAGGTCATGCGCAGGAAATTGGCGGTGTAGCTGAGGTCGTTGCGCGGATAGACGAAGGGCTGACCCACCGAATATTTATAGGCCATGGCGGCAATCGTCGGCATCTTGGCGATCAGGCGGTGGCTCGCGATGCGGCGCTGTTCCGGGTCGTTGATGTCGGTCGAGTCATGATAGAAGGCCGACAACGCGCCGACGACGCCGACCATGATCGCCATCGGATGCGCATCGCGGCGAAAACCGCGGAAAAAGGCCGACAGCTGCTCATGCACCATCGTATGGCGCGTGATGGTGGTGGTGAAGTCTTCCAGTTCCTTTTGCGACGGCAATTCGCCGTTCAGCAGCAGGTAGCAGACTTCCATGAAGCTTGATTCTTCGGCCAATTGGCCGATCGGATAGCCGCGATGTAGCAGGATGCCCGCGTCACCGTCGATATAAGTCAGGCCGGATTCGCAACTGGCGGTCGAGGTAAAGCCCGGATCATAGGTGAACATGCCGGTATTGGCGTAGAGCTTGCGCACGTCGATGACCTGCGGGCCGACCGTGCCGTCCATGACGGCATAGTCCTTGGTGTCTCCCCCGACGGTCAAAGTGGCATTGTTATCCGACATATTGTTCTCCTTGAGTGCCATCAACCGGCCGATGCGTGCCCAACATCGTTCAGTCGTTCCAAGCTCTCCTCTTTCCCCAAAAGGAAGAGGACATCGAAAATCCCCGGCGAGACGGTGCGGCCGGTGAGCGCGGCGCGCAGCGGCTGCGCTACTTTGCCCAGTCCCAGACCGGCATCCTCTGCCACGCGGCGTATCACGTCTTCGATCGCTTCGACCGTCCAGAACTGGACGGGCTGGAGAGCGTCGGCTGCCTTCTTCAGCAGAGCGCGCGCGGAGTCGTCTAGCAGAGCGGATGCCTTCTCGTCAAAATCGAGCGGGCAATTTTTGAATAGAAATTCTGCGCCCTCGGCAATTTCATTAAGGTTTTTGGCGCGCGGCTTCAACGAAGCCATCGCCTGGGTCAAAATGTCCAACCCGTTTTCGGATAAAAGCTTTCCAAGCCGCGCGGCGACGCGGGGCGCGACCAGGGCCGCGAGGCGCGCATCGTCGGCCTCGCGCAGATAATGGCCGTTCAGATTTTCCAGCTTCTTGATGTCGAAGCGCGAGGGCGAACGGCCGACGCCGCCGATATCGAACAGGTCGATGGCGCGGGCGATCGATATGATCTCCTCATCGCCATGGCCCCAGCCCAGACGCAGCAGATAATTCAGCACCGCTTCGGGCAGCATCCCCATTTCGTCGCGATAGGCGTCCACGCCCAGCGCGCCGTGGCGCTTGGACAATTTCGCGCCGTCCGATCCGTGGATCAGGGGGATATGGGCGTAGATCGGCTCTTCCCACTGCATCGCCTTGATGATGCTGAGCTGGCGGAAGGCGTTGTTCAGATGATCGTCGCCACGGATGACATGGGTGACGCCCATGTCATGATCGTCGACCACGACGGCGAGCATATAGGTGGGCGTGCCATCGGACCGCAGCAGGATCATGTCGTCCAGCTCGGCATTCTGCACGATGACGCGGCCCTGGACGGCGTCCTCGATCACGGTTTCGCCTGTCCGTGGCGCTTTTATGCGGATGACGAAGGGCGCGCCTGCGGGCGCATCTTCGGGCGCGCGATCGCGCCAGCGGCCATCATAGCGCATCGGCTGCTTGGCGGCGCGCTGTTGTTCGCGCAGTTCGGACAGCTCTTCCGGCGTCGCATAGCAGCGATAGGCGTGGCCTGTTTCCAGCAACTGGTTGGCGACCTCCGCGTGGCGCGGGGTGCGCGCAAACTGGAAGACGGCCGGTTCGTCGCCGCCCAGGCCCAGCCATTCCAGCCCGTCGAAGATCGCGGTGACGGCCGCGTCGGTCGAACGTGCGCGATCGGTGTCCTCGATCCGCAGCAGGAACTTACCGCCATGATGGCGCGCGAACAGCCAGTTGAACAGCGCGGTGCGAGCGCCGCCAATATGCAGGAACCCGGTTGGGGACGGGGCGAAACGGGTCACCACCGGCTTGTTCATTCCCGTTGCACTTGCCGTCATATTCCCTGACATTCGCCTAGCTGACCCATGGATGCTGCGCCCCCTAGCATGGCTTTTGAGCCACGACAAACCTCCCTTGGTGCGAGGCCGACGGCATTGGCGCGGGCGGGGCTGGAGCGACTCGAAAGCTGGCTGGAGTGCGAGCGCGAACAGATCGGATTATGGGTGCCGATCGGGCTGGGCAGCGGGATTGCTGCCTGGTTCATCCTGCCTCATGCTATGGCCTGGCTGGCCTTCTGCTGCGGCGCACTGGCGATGGCCTGCATCGGGGCGATGCTGCCGGTGGGCGGGCGGTTGCGGCGGCTGTTCGTGGCGGGTGCCATTCTGGCGTGCATGGGGTGTCTGCTCGTCTGGGGGAAGGCGATGCTGTGGGGCCAGCCGCCACTCGGCCGGGCGACCTTCGTGCGGTTGACCGGCGATGTGACGGGCGTGCGTCCCGTTCCGGCACAGGCGATGGTGCGCGTCATGCTGCGCCCGGTCGACGCGCCCGATCTGCCGGCCGTCGTGCGGGTGAATATCGCCGATGCCGATGTGCCGTCAGGGCTGGGCGAGGGGGCGCGGCTGCGTTTTCGCGTGCGCTTGATGCCGCCTGCGCCGCCGAGCGTGCCGGGCGGCTATGATTTTGCGGCCCGCGCCTATTTCCAGGGCATCGGAGCGACGGGCAAGGCATTGAAGCCCGTCGAGATGTTGATCCCCTCCAACGCCGCGCCACCACTGCGGGCGCGGCTCTTCGACCATATATTGAAACGGGTTGATGGTCCGGCCGAAGGGATAGCCGCTGCGCTGGCGACCGGGGACCAGGGCGCGATTCCCGAAGCCGATGCGGAAGCGATGCGGCGCAGCGGACTGGCGCATCTTTTGTCGATCAGCGGGTTGCATGTCACGGCGCTTATCGGGGCGGTAATTTTCCTGCTGATGCGGGTGATGGCGCTGAGCCAGCGCGCGGCGCTCGGTTGGCCGCTGATGCTGATCGCGGCGGCGGGCGGCGCGCTGGCCGGGATCGGCTATACGCTGCTGACCGGGGCGGAGGTGCCGACGGTGCGGTCCTGCGTCGCGGCCTTGCTGGTGCTGGGCGGGCTGGCGATGGGGCGGGACGCGGTGACATTGCGGCTGGTGGCGACCGGGGCGCTGGTGGTGCTGGTGATGTGGCCGGAAGCGCTGGCAGGACCGAGTTTTCAGATGAGTTTCGCTGCGGTGACGGCGCTGGTGGCGCTGGCCGAACATCCCCGTTTCCGCGCTTTCGCCGCAGCGCGGGACGAGGGGGCGGTGCGCAAGGTGGGTCGGTTGCTGGTGGTTACGCTGGCGACCGGCATAGCCGTCGAACTGGTGCTGATGCCGATCGCGCTATTCCATTTTCACAAGGCGGGCCTGCTTGGCGCCTTCGCCAATCTGATTGCGATCCCGCTCACCACCTTCGTTGTCATGCCGCTGGAGGCGCTGGCGCTCGTGCTGGATGTCGCGGGGATGGGCGCGCCCTTCTGGTGGTTGACGCAGCAGGCGCTGAACCTGTTGCTGTTGCTGGCTCACGGCGTTGCGGCGAGTCCGATGGCGACATCACTCGCGCCGACCATGGGCACGGGGCTGTTCGGCATAACCGTTATCGGGCTGCTTTGGTGCCTGTTGTGGCGGACGGGATGGCGATGGCTAGGCGTCGCGCCGGTGCTGATCGGTGTGGCGGTCACCTTTGCGGCCTCCCCGCCCGATATCCTGATTACCGGCGACGGGCGGCATGTCGCGGTGCGGACGGGCGGGGGCATGGCGATATTGCGCGATCGGGCGGGGGACTATGTGCGCGACGTGTTGTCGGAGAGTGCAGGCTATGACGGCGAACTGGTAGCGATCGCAGCATTGCCGGAGGCGCGCTGTTCGCAGGATCTGTGCGCCGTGAGGATGAAGGATGGCAATGGCCGCAACTGGCGGCTTCTCTTTACTCGCAGCAATGTGCTGATCGATCGGTCGAGCTTCGCGCGCGATTGCGCGGCGGCGGACATCGTCGTGAGCGATCGGGGATTGCCGCGCTGGTGCAGGCCACGCTGGATGAGGGTCGACCGCCGGCTGCTCGCGCGTACCGGCGGCCTGTCCATCACCCTGGCAGGGGGCGAAGTACACACCGTCCATCGGGCGGGTGACGCGCATCCCTGGATCGCTCGCCCGACTCGCCGGACATGGCGGGGCCAGCCTCGATCACGGCCTCAATTATAGCGGCGCAGTAGCCCTGCCAGCTTGCCCTGGATGCGGACCTGGCGCGGGTCGTAGATTTGCGGCTCATACGCCGGATTGGCCGGATCGAGCCGGACACGACTGCCTTCCCGGCGGAAATATTTCAGCGTCGCTTCCGCTTCGTCAATCAGCGCCACGACGATCTGGCCTTCACGGGCGACGTCGGTGCGCTGGATGAGCGCAAAATCACCGTCGAGGATGCCGGCCTCCATCATCGAATCGCCCGATACTTCCAGTGCATAATGATCGCCTGCGCCGAGCAGCGCGGCGGGGACGGACAGCATCGCCTGCCCCTCCATCGCCTCGATCGGCACGCCAGCCGCGATCCGGCCGTGCATAGGAATTTCGATCACGTCGTTAGCGGCGATCAGAATAGGGGGCGCGGCCTTGGGCTTGAGCGCGATCACTGGCGCGGGCGCGCGATGCATCGCATCGGGCAGCTTCAGCACCTCCAGCGCGCGGGCGCGATTGGGCAGGCGGCGGATGAAGCCGCGCTCCTCCAGCGCATTGATGAGGCGGTGGATGCCGGACTTGGACCGCAGGTCCAGTGCATCCTTCATTTCCTCGAACGAGGGCGACACGCCGCCTTCGTCCAATCGGGTCTGAATGAAGCTCAGCAATTCCTGCTGCTTGGGCGTCAACATTGCGGTCCTCCGTAGAACGTATGAGGAACGCATAGGAAACAGATGAAGATTAGTCAAGCACAGAACATGTCAGGGCAGCGGGAGAATAACGACCCGATCGCCCGGCGCTGCCGGCGGCGATCCGGCCGGGCGCAGGATCAGGCAGTCGGCCCTAGCCATGGCGGCGGTGGCGGCGCTGTCCTGCGATGTCACCGACACTATGCCGTCCGGCCCACGCCAGGCGCGCAGATAATCGTCGCGATCGCCGGTGGCGGGCAGCGGCGCGGCGAGTGGCGCGTCGCTCATGGGCGGGAGCGGATTACGCGCGCCGGCCAGATGGCGGACTAGCGGCAGCAGGAACAGCGTGGCCGTGACGAAGGCTGAGACGGGATTGCCCGGCAACCCCAGGAACAGCGTATCGGCGATTCGCCCAGCCATCAGTGGCTTGCCCGGCCGCATCCTGATCTTCCAGAAATCGAGCGTGCCGCCCGCTTTAATGAAGGCGGGGCGCACGAGGTCATGGTCACCGACGGAGGCGCCGCCGGTCGACACGATGATGTCGGCCGTCCGCGCCCGTCCGATCGCGACCACCATGGCGTCCAGATCGTCCGGCACGATGCCAAGGTCGATGACGTCGCAGGGCAGGGCGGCGAGTAGCGCGGCGAGCATCGGCGCGTTCGAGGACGGCAGGAAACCCGGCGGCGTCGGCGCGCCGGGCGGCACCAGTTCGTTGCCGGTGGAAAGCAGCGCGACTGTCGGGCGCCCGCCGACCGGCACGACGCCATGGCCGCCCAGCACGGCGAGCGCGATCTGGGCGGGGCCGAGGCGGCTGCCCGCCTCCAGCAACAGGCTGTCCTGCGCGAAGTCGGAGGCGGCGGTGCGGACATGGCGCCCGGCGGGTAGGGGATCGGCGCTGGCGGTCAGCCGGTCGCCATCACGGGTCGCATTTTCCTGTATCAATATGGCGTCCGCGCCCGGTGGCAGCGGTGCGCCGGTGAAGATACGGCTCGCGTCGCCCGGTGCCAGGGCGGGAAGGCCCGCCGAACCGGCTGCGCTTTCGCCAGCCACGCGCCAAGGGCCGGGCGCTTCGGCCGCGCGCACGGCATAGCCGTCCATCGCCGACAGGTCGGCCCAAGGCTGATTGCGCAGCGCCGTCAGATCCCGCGCCAGCCAGCTACCGGCGGCGGCTGTGATCGGCACTGTTTCGGTCGCCAGCCTGCCGGCGAGCGCCAAAAGGCGCGCTTGCGCATCGGCGACCGGCAGCAGGCTCATGGCGCGCGATGCCAATCGCCCGATTTGCCGCCGGTCTTGGCGATCAGGCCGATGCCGCCGATGATCATCGACTTGTCCAGCGCCTTGGCCATGTCATAGATGGTGAGGAGCGCGACCGAGGCCGCGGTCAGGGCTTCCATTTCCACCCCGGTCTGGCCGGCGGTGCGGGCAGTCGCGGTGACGGTGACGCCGCGGTCGTCTAGGTCGAAATCCACGGTCACGGCGCTGAGCGCGATCGGGTGGCAGAGCGGGATCAGGTCGGCGGTCCTCTTCGCCGCCATGATGCCCGCCACTCGCGCCACGGCCAGTACGTCGCCCTTCTTGACCAATCCTTCGGCGATCGCCCTCGCCGCCTCGGCACTCATGTCGATCCGGCCGGAGGCTATGGCCTCACGCGCGGTCACCGCCTTGGCCGAGACATCGACCATCCGGGCCGCCCCGTCGTCGTCCAGATGGGTGAGGCCGCTCATGCGCCCGTCAGCAGATTGTGCGTCGCCGCCTCGACATCGGCCTGGCGCATCAGCGTTTCGCCGACCAGGAAGCAGCGCACGCCATGATCCGCCATGGCGACCAGATCGGCATGCCCGGTCAGGCCGCTTTCGGCGACGAACGTGTAGCCTTCGGGCGCCTTGCCCACCAGTTCATAGGTGCGGGCGAAATCGACGCTGAAATCCCGCAGGTCGCGGTTGTTGACGCCGATCAGGCGCGAGCGCAGCTTCAGCGCGCGCTCCAGTTCCGCCTCGTCATGCACTTCGATCAGGGCATCCATGCCCAGGCCCAGCGCCGCGTCCTCGATCTCCTGCATCTGGCCGTCGTCCAGCGCGGCCACGATGATAAGGATGGCGTCCGCGCCAAGCGAGCGGCTTTCCAGCACCTGCCAGGGATCGACCAGGAAATCCTTGCGCAGCACGGGAATCGCGCAGGCCGACCGGGCAGCCATCAGATAATCGTCATGTCCCTGGAAATAGGGTTCATCGGTCAGCACCGAAAGGCAGGCGGCACCGCCGGCCGCATAAGCGACGGCATGAGCGGGCGGATCGAAGTCGGCGCGGATCAGCCCCTTGGACGGGCTGGCCTTCTTGATCTCCGCGATCAGGCCGAAGCCCGACCGCGCGGCGTTGTCCAACGCCTGACGGAAACCGCGCGGCGGCGTTTGCTCGCTGGCGCGGGCGTGCAGCGCCGAGACAGTGGTCGCAGCGCGGCGGCGGGCGACATCCTCGCGCTTGAAATCGCAGATTTCGATCAGTTTGTTGGTCATTGATAGGCAATCCAGCAATTGAGGAGCGCGTTGGCAAGGCCGCGGTCGATGGTTTCGGCGGCTTCTTCCACGCCTTCGCGCAGATTGGGAACGGCGTCCGCGACGACAAGGGCGGCGGCGGCGTTGAGCAGCACGGCGTCGCGATAGGCGCCCGGTTCGCCTTGCAGCAGAGCGCGGAGTGCCGCGGCGTTATGGGCGGCGTCACCGCCGCGGATCGCCTCGACCGGCTGGGTGGACAGGCCGAGTTCTGCGGCGGTCAGGCGGTGCATCGCGACCAGCGCGTTGCCCTTCACCTCCGCCATGTCGTTGCCGCCTGCCAGGGAAAGTTCGTCCAGCCCTTCGTCGCCGGAAATAATCATGGCATGGTCGACGCCGAGGTCCGCGAGCGCCTGCGCATAGATGGGGACATAGGCCGGACGGGCGATGCCGACGAGCTGGCGGCGGACCCCGGCCGGATTGGCGAGCGGTCCCATCAGGTTGAAGATGGTGCGTTCGCCGATCGCCTTGCGGATCGGGCCAAGCCGCTTGAGCGCGGGATGGTAATTCTGAGCGAAGAGAAAGCAGATGCCAAGGTCGCCCAGCGTCGCTTCGGCGGTCGCGGCAGCCCTGTCCAGATCGAGGCCCAGCGCCTCCAGCGTGTCGGCCGCGCCCGCCTTTGACGAGGCGGCGCGATTGCCATGTTTGGCGACGGGCACGCCTGCCGCTGCGACAACGAGCGAGACAGCTGTGGAGACATTCAGGGTATGATGGCCATCGCCCCCGGTGCCGCAGACGTCGATCGCGCCGTCCGGCGCGCTGACCAACAGCATGCGGGCGCGCATGGCGCGGGCGGCGGCGGCGATCTCCACCGCGGTTTCGCCACGACGCGCCATGGTGACGAGGAAGGCGGCAATGTCCGCTTGCGCAAGATCGGCGTCGAACAGCAGGTCGAAGGCCTGGGCTGCGGCGTCGGGGTCGAGCGGTGCGGAAGGATCGGGCAGGCGGGTCATGGCCCCTGCCTTAGTCGGCGGCGGGCGGGAGAGTCGAGGGGGCGTTAGCGCTTGTGGGCGCAGTTTTTCCCTCGGGCGTGAAATTCCGTTTCCTATTCGCGCAATATTCGCAAAGCGACCGAGCGAAAGGCCATTGTCACGCCGTTTCGCGCTCCCGCACGGGGATACCGGCGATCTCCATGAAGTTGGCCAGCATGTCATGGCCATGTTCGGTGGCGATGCTTTCGGGATGGAATTGCACCGAATGAATCGGCAGGGTCGCATGGCGGAAGCCCATGACCGATCCGTCCTCGCTGGTGGCGTTCACTATGAGGCTGTCTGGGATATCCTCGACGATCAGCGAGTGATAGCGGGTCGCGGTGAAGGGGGAGGGCAGGCCCTTAAAAAGCCCGGTGCCATCATGGGTGACCGGCGACGTCTTGCCGTGCATCAGGCCGCCCCGGACAACCTTGCCGCCGAAATGCTGGCCGATCGCCTGATGGCCCAGGCACACGCCCAGCAACGGCGCGCCCGCATCGGCGCAGGCGGCGACGAGGTCCAGGCTGACGCCCGCCTCATTGGGGGTGCAGGGACCGGGCGACAGCAGGAACGCCTTCGCGCCGCTGGACAGGGCCTGGCCCGCCGAAATGGCGTCGTTGCGGACGACCTCCACCTGCGCGCCCAGTTCCATCAGATAATGGACCAGGTTCCAGGTGAAGCTGTCATAATTGTCGATGACGAGGATCATGGGACAGAGCCTTAGCGCGGGATGCGCGCGGGGGGAAGTGGGGAGCGAAGGCTCGCATTCCGCCAGAGGCAGTCGATCCGATCATGCGCCGATGCGCATCCCGCTTGAAAAACCATCCGCTTGGGGCCATATGGGTCGTGCCGGGTTCGCCCGGCTATGGTGATAAATTGTGTCGTATAATAGACGCAGCGGACCCGGGGGCAGTACCCGGCGTCTCCACCACATGCCCCGCTTTTAGCGGGGTGTCTGACGGGGGCGAACTAGGATCGACGTGTGTTCAAAGGCGATATTTTTACCCGGCCCGTGTAAGCCGTTAAACTGTGCAAAACTCACAAGTGCCAACGATAACGAAGCACTCGCCATTGCAGCGTAATTGAGGGCCTCACGGCCTGATATTATCCTAAAATAGCGCGGTTGAACCCACCGGGCAACAGAAGGGAATTCAGCGGCCTCCGGGAGGGCCGGGCAACAGAACCTCCCGGACCTATCCTTCATCGTCAGACATGTCGCGGCGCGCCTTTCGTGCCGCTTATCGTGCGCGCATGTCCGCAGCGAACGATGAAGCGCGCCGATAGCGGCTGCCCGATTGCGCGACACGGGTGATTCGAATCGCCTTTCAACCGCATCGATTTTCGATTACGCTTTTATGACACTATGGCGTAAAAATGATAATATGTTGAAATAGAACGCAAGAAAATCGTTTTTGCTGGTCCGATGCGCCCTTGTCCTGATGTCATCTAAATGAAATACTTCTGGCTATAGTGAGAAGTTTTTTCTGGAGGCATGAGAGATGAAGAAGGTCGCTGTGATGATGGGTCTGGCTTTGGCGGCGATGACGCCGAACATGGCCCAGGCGGCGGCCGAAGGGCAGGATCTGGTGGTCGTCGCCGGTCCCGAAGGTCGGCTGGCGGCCAGTGCTTTGGCGGCCGGACGCTATGACGCGGCGCTGCGCAAGCTGGAGCCGATGCAGGTCTATGGCGAGAATGACCCGGCCCGCCTCATCAACCTGGGCAATGCCTATGCGGGTTCTGGCCGCCTGGCGCAGGCGCGTGAAGCCTATCGCTCGGCCCGCTTCGCACCGGAAACGACACTGGTGCTGGCCAATGGCGCGGAAGAATCCTCGCGCACGGTCGCCATGCGCGCGCTCAGCCGCCTCAATCCCAGCTACGCCATGCGCTGATCGCACAATATAAGGTGCAGGGAGCGGGGGTGTCGTCCGACAGGGCGGCGCCCCTTCGCGTTTGCGGACATGAAAAAGGCCGACCGGTTAGCCCCGGCCGGCCTTTTTCATGCGATGGATCGTCCGATCAGAAGGCCACGGTGAGCGAGGCCGCGATCGTCGTGCCGATCTTGTAGCGGTTATAATAGACGCGGTTGCCGTCCTGCTCCTGAAACTCCTGAAACTTGCGTCCCAGGATGTTGCGCGCTTCGAACTTGACCTCGCTGTTGATGCCGCCGGGCAACTTCACGCCCTGCCGCGCCACGAAGTCGAGCTGAACGCCCGGCCGTTCCTTGATGTCCGGTTGCAGGTTGGGGCCGCGGCTGGTGACGCGGTCGCTGGCATAGGTCAGCAACAGGGTCTGCTGCGACAGCTTCTCCGTGTCCTCCAGCCCAATCTGAAGATTGACCAGATGGTCCGACTGGCCCGTCAACGGCGCGCCGTCGATGAAATAGTCGGATGCGGCGGGCAGGTCGCCGGTGGTGTAGGTGTAGGGGATGGTGGTGTCGCCATCGCTGACCTTCAGTTCCGACTGGGTGTAGGTGTAGTTGGCGATCAGCGCGATCCGGCGGCTCTGGAAGAAGGTCGAGTCCATCCCGTCGAGCGGGATATATTTCTGCGCTTCGACCTCCGCGCCGTAGAGCGTGGCTTCCGGTGCATTGGCGAAGCTGGTCGTCACCGCATAGGTATCGCTGATGGTGGTGTAGGTTTCGATCGGGTTCTTGATCTTCTTGTAGAAACCCGATGCGGTCAGTCGCTCGTCGCGGCCCATATACCATTCCGCCCGGATTTCAGCGTTCCACAGTTCGCTGTCCTGCAAGAATGGGTTGCCGCGATAGAAGCGGTTGGAGTCGGTGTCGATGAACGGCTGGGCGATCAACTCGCGGAATTGCGGGCGGGCCAGCGTCTTGGAGCCCGACGCGCGGAATTGCAGGCCGCCACCGGCATCATAGGTCAGCGTCAGGGCGGGCAACCAGTAATTATTCTTGATCTGGTTGAACGGCGTCACACCGGTCGCATAGACGTCCACGCCCGTCACCGACTGGCGGCCGCTTTCATAGCGGACGCCGGCATCGATGCTGAAGCCGGGGAAGAGTTCCGCCTTCACCTGGCCATAGCCGGCATGGACGCGCATGGCGGCGTCATAGACCGGATAATTGCCGGAGAAGTCGAGCAGGCCCAGATCATAGAGCTGGATCGTCGCGTCCGACAGCAGATAGTCGGGGCGCAACTGCTGCACCGCGATCGGCAGGTTGACCGCGTCGAAATGCAGTTCGTAGCGCGACGAGGTACGCTTCGTGTCGGTATAGGCGTAACCGCCGGTGATCACGAATTTGGGCGCGATCTTGTAGCTGAGGTCCGCGCCGCCGAACCAGAGATTTTCGTTGAGGTCGCTAAAGGTTACCGATGCGTCGCCGCGCTGGCGGTTGAGCGCGTTGACGAAGCGGTCGCCAACCGGATCGGTGTTCAGGTCGCGGTTGGAGCGGACATAGACAAATTCGCGTTCATAGGGCGCTTCGCGCTGCGAATTGGCGTAGGAGCCGCGCAGGTCGAGGCTCAATGCGTCGCTGAACTTGAACTCGCCGGTGAACTGGGTGTCGATCAACTGACGCTCATACCAGGCGGTCTGCTGCGTCATATAATCGGCACCCTGGATCAACCCGTCATTCTGGCCGACCGCAAGCGATGCGCGCTTCAGGGTGTCGCGGATATAGAGGTTGGTCCAGCGTATCTTCTGGTCGCCCCATTCAGCGCCGAAACCAAGCAGGCCGTTGACCGTCACCTGATTGTCGGTGACGACTTGGCTGGCGCTTTTGCCCGCGCCTTCCGACACGGTCAGCGACGCCTGTTGCAGGTTGTCGCGGGTGCGCCATTTGTTGCTGTAGCCCGCCGTGGCGATAACGCCCACGCGCGCATCGCCGATGTCGAACGCGGTGCCGCCATTGAGCGTGCCGGAGAAATTGAAGGGCAGACTGTTCGTCCGCTGCACGACCGAGGTCTTGCTGTTGAGGAACTGCATCGCAATTCCCTGCTGATCGGCGCGGTCGATATTGGCGAAGGGCACGCCCGCGCCAAATGCATTCTTGAGCAGCGGCGGCACGTCGCGCGAGCTGTCGTCGAAGCCGGTCCAGTCGGACTTGCTGCCATAATAGGTGTAGCCGAGTTGGCCAGACGTTTCGGTGTTGGCCGAACTGCCGACGCCAAATTCCAGATAGGATTCGGTCGGGATCGCCTTGGTCGTCAGGTTGATGACGCCGCCGCCAAATTCACCGGGGAAATTGGCCGAAAAGCTTTTCTGGACCAGGGTCGATGCGATAACGCTGGTGGGGAACAGGTCGAGAGGAACGACGCGCTTCAAAGGCTCGGGGCTGGGCAGCGGCGAGCCGTTGAGCAGGGCGAGCGAATAGCGATCGCCCAGGCCGCGAACATAGACATAGCCGCCCGCAGCGACCGACAGGCCGGTGACGCGCTGGAGCGATCCGGCGATGTCGCCTTCGCCCGTGCGCTTGATATCGGCGGCGGAAAGGACGTTGACGACCTGCGGCGCGGATTGCGAGATATTGCTGTTGCGACGGCCAGTGACGATGATGTCGGAACCGGGGATCGACACGTCGACATTGCCGGTCTGGGCGGCGGCTTCGTCGGCGGCGCTGGGCGTGCTCGACATGCCGGCATCGCCGGTGGACGGCGTACCGGCGGTGATCGCGTCGGTCTGCGCCATCGCCATGGGAGCGACCAGCGCGGTGGAAATCAGGAGCAGGCGCGCCAGGCTGAGCGGCTTCGACATGCTATATATCCCCCTTGGGAAAATTCAGTGCAAAGAGGGCGGGGAAGCGCTGCATCACGCTCCCCCGCCCCTGTTGAGGTCGTGGGTCCGATCAGGTGGTCGGGATCGCCGTGCAGTTCTTGCTGGTGCTGCCGAAGCTGGCGGTCACCGAATTGCAGGTCCAGCCGGCATACCAGGTGTCGCTGCTGTCCTTTACCGCACCGATATAGTTGGTGGTGGTGAAGGCGGCGTCGATGGTCTTGGGGTCGATCGCGGTGCGGGCGGTTTCGGTCGCGCCGTTGATGAACAGGCTGGTCAGCGACGGGGTGTAGCTGATCGTGCTGTTCGCACCGGCTTCGAAGATCGACTGGACCAGCGCGGCGTCAACGCCGGTGCCGGTGCCCTTATAAGGCGTGCTGTTGCACTGCATCACCACCGACAGGTAGCGCGGCTTGCCGGCGTCTTGCAGCGCCGTGTCGGCGTCGCGGACGGCGGCAGCGCCGTTGATGCGCAGGCAGCTCTGGTTGGGGCTGACGATGATGCCGTTGACCAGCGCCAGGTCGGCGCCGCCGCGCAGCAGCATCGATGCACCGTCGTCGCCGGTGTTCGAACGCTGGATATGCGTGAAGTTGGCGACCTTCAGATACTGGCGGGGCAGGGCGTCCTCGCTGGCATTGCTGTTGGTGGCCGAACCGTTCGAGTCGGTTTCGAGGAAGGTGTCGCCGATATTGTTCCCTTCGCGCTGGGCGGAGATCACGAACTGGGCGGTGCCGCGGAAGCCGACGTCGGTGTCCAGATTGTCGTCTTCGTTACCGGTCAGGACCAGATACTTCAGGTTGGCCGAGCCACCGAAGGCTTCGATGCCATCGTCCGAGCTGTTGTGAACCTGGATATGGTCGATCACGGTGCCGGTGCCGACGCCTGCGGGGGTCAGGCCCTGCAATTCCTTGCCGTCTGCCAGGACGAAGCCCGAATAACGGATCTGGACATAGCTGAGACGGCCCGAGCTGTCAGTGTCGGTCGCGCCGCCATAGAGGGCGTTGCTGGTGCCTTCAGTGTCGCGTTCGCAGGCCGTGGTGCCCGCTGCGGCGGCAGGCGCCTGGCAATCGGTGATCTTGGCGCGGCCGAGCAGCACGATGCCGCCCCACTGGCCCGACGACTGGTCGGTGTTGGTGCCCAGGACGTTTTCACGGCTGGTGAAGATCACCGGTTGCGTGGCGGTGCCGATTGCGTTGATCTTGTTGCCGCGGTTGACGGCCAGGAAGGCGCTGCCGGTGCTGGCGAACACGACCACGCCCGGATCGATCGTCAGCGTGACGTCGGTGCCGGTGCTGGCGGCACCCTTGTCCGTGCCAACGTCGACGCGGCCGGGGAGCGAGTAGATCACGCCGGTCGTCTTGGCGATGGCGGTGGAGCTGTTGAAACGGGCGGGGAAGCCGCAATTGCGCCAGCTGTTGGTGCCATCCGAGATGGTGCCTAGGTTGGTCAGCTGGTCCGCACCGCTAAGGGTCGGGCAGTCGGCCGCAGGGGTCACCGCGGTCGGCGTGGGGGTCGGCGTAGGCGTGGGGGTCGGCGTGGGGGTCGGCGTCGGCGCGGGGATGACGATGGTGCCTTCGCCCGGCGAAGCGATGTCGTCCGCGCCGCAGGCGCTCAGGCCCACGCAGGCGCAGCTCGCCATCAGGATCGTTTGGATACGGTTAATCTTGGCCATGTCGTCTCCGCTCCGGCCTGTTGCCGGGATTGTTGAAGTGCGGACCGCAGGGGAATTTCGAATCGGACAACGCCCCCTGTCGCCCTCAGACCGGGCAGTTAGGCGCGACAGATGACAGGCTGATGCTGCTTCTATGACAGATGGGCGTCGGTAAAATGACAGTTCGAAGACTCCTTCGCCATTTCCATGGTTAAGGCCGTTCATGCTAAAGGCCGTGCCGGGTGGGATGCTGGCAGGAGATGGGCTTGCAACCGGAAATCGAACTGAAGCTGGACCTGACGCCGGAAGCGGCGGAGATGTTCGCGCAATGGCCCTTCCTGCCGACGGAGAGCCAGACGGCGGCGCTGCACGCCACCTATTTCGATACGCCCGATCATCAACTGGGCAAGCGGGGCATGAGCCTGCGCATCCGGCGATCGGGGCGGCGGCGTGTCCAGACGGTCAAGGCGGACGGGCACGAGGGGGCGGGCCTGTTCGCGCGCGACGAATGGGAAATGCCGGTGCGCGGTGCTACGCCGGTGCTGGACGATCGCACGCCTGTCGCCGCGCTGCTGGGCGAGGCCGTGGGGCAAGTGGACCGGATGTTCACCGTCGATGTGCAGCGCCGGACCTGGATGGTGACGCAGGACGGCGCGACGATCGAACTAGTGCTGGATCGCGGCGCGGTGCTGGCGGCGGGGCGGGAACAGGCGATCTGCGAGATCGAACTGGAATTGAAGGCAGGCGATCCGGCGGCGCTGTTCGCCCTGGCGCGGCGTATCGACGCGGACATTGCCCTGCGGCCCGGCGTCCTGAGCAAGGCCGAGCGCGGCTATCGGCTGACGGCGGCGTTGCCGACCGCGTTCAGGGCCGAACCTGTGGCGCTCGACCCGGCTATGACGGTCGGTCAGGCTTTCCTGCGGATCGCCGCTTCATGCCTGCGCCAATATCGGCTGAACGAAGCGCTGCTGCTCGACCATTATACGCCCGAAGCGCTGCATCAGGCGCGAGTCGCGATCCGGCGGATGCGATCGGCGCTGAAACTGTTCAGTACGGTCTTGCAGGCGTTGGACGTGACGCGCTTCCAAAATGAATTGCGCTGGCTGGCGGCAACGCTGGGTGAGGCTCGCGACCTGGATGTTCTGGCGGCGCGGATCGGCGACGGGCGGATCGAGGGGCCGCGGGCGGCGGCGCAGGGCCGCGCGCTGCAATGGCTGGCATCGGCGCGGGTGCGTATGCTGCTGCTCGACCTGGTGGAATGGCTGGCGCTGGGGGCGGGGCTGGGCGCGAAAGCGGATCGGTTGGCGGCTCCCTTCGCCGCGACCCGCCTGCGCAAGCTTCGCAAGCGGATATCGAAGGGCGGCAAGCCTATGGCGCGGCTGAGCGACGAGGCGCGCCATAAGGTGCGAAAAGAGGCGAAAAGGCTCCGCTATGGCGCTGAATTCTTTACCGGACTGTTCGACAACAAAAAGAAGCGGCGTCGGCGGCGCAAGATATTTCTGGGCAGGCTGGAAAGCATGCAGGATGTGCTGGGCACGCTCAACGATCTGGTCACGACGCCTGTCACGCTCGCCCGTCATGGACTGCCGGCCGACATCGGGACCGGCAGGGCGGAGAAGGCGGACTTGCTTACCGCAGCGGCACAGGCGCATGACGAATTTGTCGATGCGCGCCGTTTCTGGACCTGACCCGCTTCAACCCCATGGACGTTCCCGATACCATTTGGTGATGACATGCTTCAACCCGGACCGCACTTTCATGCCGTGATGGAGGCTGGCTGGGTTGGGCGCGCCCGCCCCGTCGCGGTTGTTCCAGGCGAGCAGTTTGCCGGTTTCGGGCTGGACGGTCTTGCCGATTTTCGTGAAGCGGGTCGCGCCGCCGGCCGCCGGTTCGTTCAGATAGACCATCAGCGTCCAGGTGCGATTGCCCGCCACCGAACAATATTGCGCATAATCGGACCCCTTGGGATCGAAATAATCGGTATGCGCTTTGAATTCTTGACCCACATCATAGCGTTGGCCCTGGATGGGTTCGCCATGGGGCGACGCTATCCCGGCAAAGGCGTCCAACCGCGCATTGATGACGGCGACGAAGGGATCGTCATGGTCGAGGTCGCAGGTTTCGCTGGTACGGAAATAGCCGTCGCCATTGGCGTCCGCGATGGTGGAGGGGCGGCGTTTGGCGTCGATCCGATCGATCAGCCCGACACATTCGTCCGCGGTCAGGAAGCGGCGCTGGATGAATAGGGTCAAAGCGCGGCTCGGCACGCGCTGGACGCGCGGATGGGCGGCGATCCATGCAGGGTCTGCGTCGGTCGCGAGGGCTGGAGGCGCGGCGGTCAGGTCCGTCATGGCGAGTTCCGAAAGAAGCGAATAATGGCGTAAGACGTCGCAGTAGCTATATTCCAGCCGCGGAAATGCAAGATGGCATAGCCATGTCATATTTACGCAATATAACTGTCATGCAGCAGTAAGATCAGATGCCTAGCAGGCTCCCGAATGATTGGGGGCGTGGGGCAGCAGCATGCGGGTGCCATTTAGCGACAGAATGCGCGGCTTTGGACGCGGGAGGGCCACGGCCATTCCCGCGGTCGACTGGCTTGCGCTGCTAGAACGGGCGCTGCTCGTCCTGCTGGCGTTGCAACTGGTGCGGCTGGTCTGGGCGGTCGTCGTGCCGGTCGGGAGATTTGGTCCCTGGGAAGGGCGGCAGGCGCAGATCCTGTCCCCAAGCGCGCGGCAGGCGCTGTTCGCCAGCTTCGATCCCTTTTTCCGCACCGGCGCGCCGCAACAGGCGGGCAGCGGCGTCGTCACCTCGCTGGCGCTGACCCTCTATGGCGTGCGGGTGAACGAGGGATCGGGCCTTGGATCGGCCATCATCGCTGCGCCCGACGGGGTGCAGAACAGTTTTGCCGTGGGCGATGAAATCATGCCGGGCGTCGTCCTGAAGGCCGTGACGTTCGATCATGTGACGATCGATCGGGGCGGCGCGGAAGAACAGATTTTCATCGACCAGTCGACCCCGGCGCCCGAAGCCGAACCCGCCCCTACGCAGGGCGCGGGCTGGCAGAGCGCCGCGCCGCCGCCGCCCGCAGCACCAGGCGCAGGCCCGAGCGTGGATAGCCTGAAGCGCGACATCGGCTTTGCCCCGCGCATACAGAATGGCCGCGTCACCGGCGTTGCGGTCATGGCCAAGGGGCCGGCCTTCGCAGCCGCAGGCTTCCGCCCCGGCGACATCATCAGCCAGATCAACGGACAGCCGATCGGATCGGCCGGGGATCTCCAGGCGCTCCAGAACCAGATCGCGCCCGGTGCGCGCCTTTCCCTCACCGTCGAGCGCGGCGCCGCCGTGGCATCGGTCAACATCATAGTGCAAGGCCAATGACCCGCAAACTCCTCCTTACCGCCGCTACGGCGCTCGCCCTGGCCACGCCGATCGCCGCGCCGCTGATGGCGCAGCAGACGCTCAACGTCCGCGACGCCGACATCCGTGCCTTCATTCAGGATGCGGCGCGGGTGACGGGGCGGACTTTTATCATCGACAATAGGGTGCAGGGGAAAGTGTCGGTCGTGACCGACCGGCCGCTGTCGCGATCCGAATATTTCGAGATCGTGCTGTCCACCCTGCGCGCCAACGGCCTGGTCGCGGTGCCCGCACCCGGCGGCGCATACCGCATCCAGCCGGCCGATGGCGCGGCGGGCCAGCCGAGCAGCGTCGGCCGCGCGGCCAGCCGCAACAGCTTCGTGACGGAGGTCTTCCGCCTGCGCTCCATCGACGCGGCGAGCGCGCTGGAAACGCTGCGCCCATTGGTCAGCAAGGAAGGGTCCGTCACCGCCAACCGCGCCGGCAACAGCGTGGTGGTGGCCGATTATGCCGACAATATATCGCGCATCCGCCAGGTGATCGCCCGCATCGACCGCGATACGTCCGCGACGCAGATGGTGATGCTGAAAAATGCCGGCGCGCGGGAAATTGCGACCTCGCTTCAGGCGCTGGTGGCGACCAACGGCGGTGGCGAGAATGCGGCGGCATCGGCCGCGACCGTCGTGCCGATCGACAGCAGTAACGCCGTCGCGATCCGCGGCGACGCCAGCACCGTGGCCCGGCTGGCGGCGATGGCGCGCCAACTGGATCAGCAAGCGGCGAGCGGCACCGAAATCCGCGTCTATTGGCTGGAACATGCCGATGCCGAAAAATTGCTGCCCGTGTTGCAGCAACTCGTCGGCCAATCGACCAGCCAGCCGGTGACGGCATCGACGCCGTCCGCAGGCGCTGCGCCTGCCGCGCAAGCGGCTGTGCCGGTCGCGGCATCCTCCTCCTCTTCCTCCTCCAGCGGCGGCGGCATTTCGACGCGCGGCCCGGCGATCGTTACCCGTTACGAAGGCGCGAACGCGATCATCGTCGCGGCCAACAGCGACGTGCAGCGGATGCTGGGCGAAACCATCCGCCAGGTCGATACCCGGCGCGAACAGGTGCTGGTGGAAGCGATCATTGTCGAGATCAGCGATGCGGCGGCCAAGAAGCTGGGCGTGCAGTTCCTGCTCGGCAGCACATCGACCGGCTTCGCCGCCAGCAACTACTCAAACGCCTCGCCCAATCTATTGACCCTGGCGGGCGCCTATGGCGCGACGCAGCTGGGCACCACGACCACGACGGTTGTGGCCCCGGACGGCACACGCACTACGACGGAGGTGCAGAATAGCGGCGACCTCGCCAGCACATTGCAGGAATCGGCGATCAGCAGCTTGACCAGCGCGACCGGCGCGATCCTGGGGCTGGGCGGCAGCATCGGCAAGAACGGCATTTTCGGCGCGATCATCAATGCGGTGAAATCCGACACCGAAAGCAATCTGCTTTCCACGCCGTCGGTGATGACGCTGGACAACCAGAAGGCGTCGATCCTGGTCGGGCAGCAGGTGCCGGTGACGACCGGTGAGGCGCTGAGCCAGAATTTCGACAATCAGTTCCGCACCGTCCAGCGCCAGGATGTCGGCATCAAGCTGGAGGTGAAGCCGCAGATCAACACCGGCGGCGCGATCAAGCTGTTCCTGCGCCAGGAAGTGTCGAGCGTGGCCGGGCCGGTCAGCAACTCCAGCAGCGACCTCATCATCAACAAGCGCGAGATCGAGACGACGGTCACGGTGGACGATGGCGAGATATTGGCGCTGGGCGGCCTGCTGGACGATAATGAGCGCAAGACGATCGAGCGCATCCCGCTGCTGTCCGACATTCCGGGGCTGGGCGAATTGTTCAAATCGCGCAGCAAGAGCCGGACCAAGACCAATTTGATGGTCTTCATCCGCCCGACCATCCTGCGGTCGAAGGAAGATGCGCAACGACTGACGCAGCAACGCTACGGCTATGTCCGCAACATGCAGTTGCAGCGCAATCCTGAAGTCGAACCGACCATCGATGAGCTGGTGCGCGACTATATGGGCGCGACGCCGCCGGTTGCGGTGGCACAGCCGGGCGACGCGGTGATGCAGCCCGAAGCCGCGCCGCCGCAGGTCATCGAACCCATCGTCCGCCAGTCGAGCGGCGTGGTGCGGCCGGTCGAGATACCGGCGAGCGGAGAGCGCAAGTGAGCGAACCGACGCAACCCGATGCCATGTTCCCGCCCGCGCCGCCGTCGCGCCCCATCGACATTCCCTATGTCTTCGCGCGCAAGCATGGCGTCGTCATGCTGCCGATCGAGGGCGAGCGGCTGACCATCGCGGTGCGCGCAGGCAGCGATCCGCGCGTTCTGCTGGAAGTGCGGCGGCATCTCTCGCGCAGTTTCGATGTCATCTTCGTCGAACCCGGCGAGTTCGACCGGCACCTGTCCAACCATTATGCAATGGAGGGCAGCGCCGCCGCCATGGCCGGATCGCTGGAAGTCGGCGCGGACGAGCTGGACATATTGGCGGCCGACATTCCGACCGCCGACGACTTGCTCGACAGCGCGGACGATGCGCCCGCCATCCGCCTGATCAACGGCATTATCGCCGAAGCGGCACGGCAGGGCGTGTCGGATATTCATATCGAACCCTATGAAACCGGCCTGGTCGTACGGATGCGGATCGACGGCGTGCTGCGCGAAACGCTGCGGATGCCGCCCCATGTCGCGCCGGTGGTGGTCAGCCGGGTCAAGGTGATGGCCCGGCTCGACATTGCCGAGCGGCGGGTGCCGCAGGATGGCCGCATCGGGCTGACGCTGGGCGGAAAACTGCTCGACGTGCGCGTTTCCACCCTGCCCAGCCGGGCTGGCGAGCGGGTGGTGCTACGTATTCTCGACAAGGAGAATGCGGGCATCACGCTGGACCTGTTGGGCATGAACGGGGTGCCCGACCGCATTTTCCGCGAAGGGTTGAGCGAACCCAACGGCATCATCTTGGTCACCGGGCCGACCGGATCGGGCAAGACGACGACGCTCTATGCCGGGCTGCGTCAGCTTAATGACGGCACGCGCAATATCCTGACGGTCGAAGACCCGGTCGAATATGCGATGGAGGGTGTGGGCCAGACCCAGGTCAACGCGAAGGTGGGCCTGACCTTCGCGGCCGGCCTGCGCGCCATCCTGCGGCAAGACCCCGACGTCGTCATGGTCGGCGAAATCCGCGACCGCGAGACGGCGGAGATTGCGGTGCAGGCTTCGCTGACCGGGCATCTCGTCCTGTCCACGGTCCACACCAACGACGCGGTCGGCGCGATCACTCGAATGCGCGACATGCGGGTCGAACCCTTCCTGCTCGCCTCCACCCTGCGCGCGGTCATCGCTCAGCGGCTGGTCCGACGGCTGTGCCAGAATTGCCGCGAGCCGGTGCAGGCGGACAAGTCGGCCAGCGCGCTGCTGGGCTTCGACCCCGGCACGATCATCTATCGCGCCAAGGGCTGCGATACGTGCGGCGGCAGCGGTTACAAGGGCCGGATCGGCGTGTTCGAGGCGATCCGGGTGGACGATACGATCCGCCGCCTCATCAACGATGGCGGCGACGAATCGCTCATCGCGCGCCATGCGTTTCTCAACGCGCCCAATCTGGGGTCGGCGGCCCGCGCGCTGGTGCGCGACGGGCAGACTACGGCCGAAGAAGCCATTCGCGTGTCCCGACGCGACGCGATCGAGGCGGAAACCATCGCCGATGGCTGATTTCGACTATAGCGCGATCGACCCGGCGGGCCGCGAGCGCAGCGGCAGCATCAAGGCCGGGACGATCGAGGATGCGCGCGCCAAGCTGGACGCGCGCAAGCTGTTCATCGTGCGGATCGAGCCGGGCGCTGTCGAAACGGCGCGCAAGCGGGCGAATCTGTCGCTGCGAAGCCCGCGCCTCAGCCCCAAGGAACTGACGCTGTTCACGCGCCAGCTGGCGACGCTGACCCAGGTCAGCCCGCTGGAGGAATCGCTGCGCACCATCGGCCGCCAGAGCGAGCAGGACCATGTCCGCGCGATCGTGGGCAAAGTGCATGGCGGGGTGATGGAAGGACGGCGGCTGGCCGACGCGATGGGCGCGGAGCCGAAAAGCTTCCCGCCGCTCTATCGTGCGATGATCTCCGCCGGTGAAAGCTCCGGCAGTTTGCCCACGATCATGGAGCGGCTGTCGGACCTGATGGAACGGCAGGCGGTGATGCGCTCGAAAGTGCTGACCGCCATCGCCTATCCATCAGTGTTGGCGACCTTCGCCGTGTTCGTGGTCGCCGCGCTGATGATCTTCGTCGTGCCCAAAGTGGTCGAACAATTCGATACGGTCGGGCAGGAATTGCCTTTGCTGACCCGGATCGTGATGGCCATATCCGCTTTCCTGGCCGCCTATTGGTGGTTGCTGCTGATATTGATGCTGCTGGCTGGCGTCGGTTTTTGGCGCGCGCTGAAGAATGACGGCTTTCGCTATCGTTTCGACGCGATGATGCTGGGATTGCCGGTGCTGGGCAAGCTGATCCGCGACCTGCACGCGGCGCGGATGGCGCGCACATTGTCCACCATGGTCGCCAGCCGCCTGCCGCTGATGGAGGGGCTGACGCTGACCGCCAACACCGTCCATAATCGCGTGCTGCGCAAGGCATCGGACGAGATCGTCGAGGCGATCCGGGGTGGCGGCAGCCTGTCCGCCGCGCTGCGCCGAGCGGGCGTGTTTCCACCCTTGCTAGTCTATCTCGCGGCCAGCGGCGAGAGCGCCGGGCGGCTGGACACCATGCTGGAGCGCGCGGCCGACTATCTGGAGCGGGAGTTTGACGCCTTCACCTCCACCGCCCTCGCCATGCTGGAGCCGATCATCATCATATTGATGGGCGGCATCGTCGCCGTCATCATCCTGTCCATCCTGTTGCCGATCCTGCAGCTGCAAAGCCTGACCGGGGCTTGAAGGAGTTGAATATGTTGAAACTAACATCCGTTCGGGCTGAGCCTGTCGAAGCCCTGTCCTTCTTGGAAAGAAAAGAAAAGCCCTTCGACAGGCTCAGGGCGAACGGAAACGAGACGTTGAGGGAGGCTGGCTTCACGCTGGTCGAACTGATGGTCGTCATCGTCATCATCGGCCTGCTAGCGACGATCGTGGCGATCAACGTCATCCCCGCGACTGACACAGCACGGGTGGAGAAGGCGAAGGCGGACATCGCCACCATCGAACAGGCGCTGGAGCAATATCGGCTCGACAACCTGACCTATCCGGCCGGATCTGACGGGTTGCAGGCCTTGCTCAACCCGCCCGCCTCGCTGGCGCAGCCGCAGCGTTATCGCCGCGGTGGCTATATCAAGAAGCTGCCCGACGATCCGTGGGGCCGCGCCTATGTCTATACCGTGCCGGGCCGCAAGGGCGCGTTCGACATCAGCTCGCTGGGCGCGGACGGCCAGCCGGGCGGAGATCAAGAAAATGCGGATATCTATTCCAGCGAAATCTGAGCGGCTGTTCCCCGGCGCAGGCCGGGGTCCAGGTTCTCATGCGCAGCGTCCGGTCCACTGGACCCCGGCCTTCGCCGGGGCACGTTCGCGGATGTGCGAACGTGGCTTCACTTTGATCGAACTGATGGTCGTGCTGACGATCATCGGCTTCATTTCTGCTGCCGTGGTGCTCGCCATTCCCGATCCGCGCGGGCGCGTGATCGAGGATGCCGACCGCTTCGCCGCGCGCGTGGCCGCCGCGCGCGACGAAGCAGTCGTCACCGCGCGTCCGATGGGCCTGTGGGTGTCCGCGTCCGGCTATGGTTTCCAGCGCCGCGAGGCGGGGCAATGGGCGCAGCTGGAAGACAAGCCCTTCGTCACCGCCAACTGGAAAGGCGGCACCCGGGCCCTGGTGGGCAAGGATGGCCGCCAGCAGATTGCCTTCGACGGCACCGGCCTGCCCACTGATCCGCTGACCGTCACCCTGGCGCGCGAAGGCGAGCGGGTGTCGGTGACTGTCGATATGGCGGGAAAGGTCATGGTCGGTGGGTAAGCGCGAGGCCGGCTTCACGCTGCTCGAAATGCTGGTCGCGCTGGCGGTGTTCAGCCTCGCTGCGCTGGCTCTCGTGCGGTTGCAGGGCGTCACCCTGCGCACCGCGGCCGATCTCGACAGCAAGGCGCTGGGCCAGATCGTCGCGCGCAACCTGATGGTCGATGTGCAGACCGATCCGATCCCGCCGTCCGTCGGCGAGGAGGATGGTGACGTCGATAATGGCGGGCGGCGCTGGCACTGGAGCCGAACGGTGAAGCCGACCGACGACGCGCGGCTGTTGCAGGTCGACCTGACCGTCGATGGCCAGCCGGGCGCATCGCCGGTGGTGCTTAGCTTCGTGCGGGTGGTCGAATGATGAATCCTATCCATCAACATCCGTTCGTTTCGAGCGAAGTCGAGAAACATCAACACAGCGCTATCCGCTTCTCGACTACGCTCGAAGCGAACGGATGTGGGCGCGCGCAATCGAGCTTCACCATTTCCAAGGCGGCCGATCGCGGCTTCACGTCCTCTACGGCTTCCGCCGATCGCGGCTTCACCCTGATCGAACTGCTCGTCGCCCTCATGATCTTCGCGATGCTCGCCGGCGCGGGGGTGCTGCTGCTGGGCAATAGCGTATCGGCGCAGGCGCAGATCAAGGCGCGGCTGGACGATAGCGCGGCGGTTCAGCGCGCGGGCGGGGCGCTGGCCGGCGATCTGGGACAGGCGGTGCCGCGCATCACCCGGACCGAGGCGGGGACGCTGGCCCCTGCCTTCTGGGCGCATGACGAGGGCGAGAGCGCGCCGGTGATGCAGTTCGTGCGCGGCGGATGGGACAATCTGGGCGACCTGCCCCGGCCATCCTTGCAGAAGGTCGAATATTGGGTGCGGCAGGGGCGGCTGGAACGGCGGACCTATGCCCAGTTGGACGGCGCGACGGGCGACGATCCGGCCGCGCTGCTGGAGAATGTGGAGGCGGTCTTGCTGCGTTTCCGCGATGCGCAGGGCAAATGGCGGGAGGATTGGACCCCGACCCAGCCGGACCTGCTCCCCCGTGCGGTCGAAATGACGGTGACGCGCACGGGCGAACCGCCGGTCATGCTGCGCTTCCAGGTGGCACCCGGCCCGGTCGAAAAGCTGGAGGTCGCGGCTGGTGCCTGATCCCTGTAACAAAAACGAACGCGGCGCCGCTTTGCTGACCGTGCTGCTGTTGGTAGCAGTCATGGCCGTGGTCGCCGCGACGGCGCTGGAGCGGGTCGCGCTGGCGACGCGGATGACCGGCAATGGCGGCGCGGTCGATCAGGGTCGCGCCTATGCCGATGCCGCGACCGAGATGGCGCGGTTGCGCATTGCCGATCTGACCGCATCAAACCCTGCCAAGATAACCTTGGCGGGCGGATGGATGGGCACGCCGCAAACCATCCCGGTGCCAGGCGGCATCGCTACCGCACGAGTGACGGATGCGGGCAACTGCTTCAACCTCAACAGCGTCGTCAGCGGCGATAATGAGGCAAACCTGAAAGTCCGCGCGATCGGCGTCAGCCAGTTTCAGGGCCTGTTGCAGGCGATGGGCGTGGATGCGCGGCAGGCGCAGGCCGCGGCGGCGAGCCTGGCCGACTGGATCGACACCGACAGCGCGCCGCAGCCCGGCGGCGCGGAGGATGAGACTTATGCGCGCATGGAACGGCCCTATCGCGCCGCCAACCGCATGATGGTGGACGCCAGCGAATTGCGCGCGGTCAGCGGAATCAGCCCCGCCATCTACGCACTGGCGCGCCCATGGATTTGCGCCCTGCCGGTCACGGATTTGTCGCCGATCAACATCAATACGCTGCTGCCCGATCAGGCCCCGTTGTTTGCGATGCTGATACCGGGACAATTGAGCGTTGCACAGGCGCGGCAACTGCTGGCGCAGCGGCCGGCGGACGGCTACGGCAGCACGGTGCAATTCTGGGCCCTGCCCTCCCTCGCCGGGCTGTCGCCCATGAATGAGGTGACCGAACAGGTGAAATTGACGACGGGATTTTTTGGAGTGGACGTGTCGGTGGATGTTGGGGGAACGCAGGTGGTGGAGCGGGCGCTGATCGATGCGCGGCAAAGCCCGGCGCTGCTGGTGCGTCGCAGTTGGGGGGCGGGGGCATGAGCAGTCGCGACGCCCTGATCGTCTTCCTGCCCGAAGCGGCGGGGGCGGAACCCCATTGGATGCGGGTGGTGGACGGCGCGCTGGTCCAGGCGGGCGTGGGCGCGAACTGGCTGGCGGCCTGCGGCATCGCCGCGCTGCCCGATCAGGCGCGGGTCATGCTGGTGCCGCCCGCCGCGCTGGTGACGCTTTACTGGACGGTGCATCCCGATCTGCCGGTGCGGCAGGGGCGGGCGGCGGCGCGGCTCGCGGCGCTGGCCGGCGGGCTGGTGCCGTCCGACCAACTGTTTGCCGCGACCGACGTTAACGAAGACCCCGCCCGCCCGCATATCGTTGCGGTGGCGAGCCATGCCGACATGCAGCATTGGCTGCTTTGGGCGCAACATCATGGGCTGGACCCGGACATCATCGTGCCGGCCCCGTTGCTGCTGCCGGAGCCGGAGAGCGGCTTCACCCGCGGCCTGATCGCGGGCGAGGCGGTGTTGCGCGGCGTGGATATGGCGCTCACCGCCGACATGGCGCTGCCGGCCTTGATCGCCGACGCGCCGATCGCCGATGTGTCGCCCGGCGTGATCGAGGGGCGGGCGATCGCTGCACTCGATACGCCGCCGATCGACATGCGGCAGGGCGAGTTCGCCAAGCGCGTCCGGCGCGCGATGGATGGCCGGGCGGTCGGCCGCATCGCGTTGTGGAGCGGGCTGATCCTGCTCGCCAGCCTCGCCATCGCGCTGATCGGCATCGCCAAGCACCATGGGGAAGCAAGCCGCCTGGATCGCGAAAGCCTGGCGCTGGCGCAGCAGGTGACGCCGGACGCCACCGACGCGGTGCAGGCGCTTGCGGAGATGGAGGGCAAGCTCGCCGCGCGGGGAGCGGGTGGCCGGGCCTTTACCGCGCCAGTGGCCGGATTGCTGGCGGCGATGCAGGATGCGCCCGGCGTCGCGATGACCGGCCTGTCGCGCGATCCCGACGGCATGGTCCGCGCCACCCTGGCCGCGGCCAAGGCGGACGACATCAACATCGTGCTGTTGGCGTTGCAGGCGGCCGGTTTCACGATCACGGCGACCCCGTCCCAGGAACCGGGCGGGCGGACGTTGGCAGATATCACGGTGCGGTCATGATGGAACGATTAGGCGCATATTGGGCGGAACGATCGCCCCGCGAACAATGGCTGCTGGGCGTCATGTTCGCGCTGCTGGCGGTCGTGATCCTGTGGTTCGGCATCGCCATGCCGCTCGATCGGGCGCAGCGCAGTGCGCGCGATACGCTCAATGAAGCGACCGATCGCAACGCGGCGGTGCGCGCTGCGGTCAAGCAGCTCAAGGCGCTGCCGCGCAACGCCGCCGCCACGGGGCCGGTCACCCCGGTCGATCAGTTTGTCGGGCAGAGCGCAGGCGAGGCTGGGCTGACGCTGGAACGGGCGCAGGCGCAGGGCGGCGACCGGATCGACATCGCCATTGCGTCGGTCCGTCCGGTGGCGCTCTTTTCCTGGCTGGCGGCGCTGGAGGCGCAGGGCGTCCGGGTGGAAACGATGAGCGCGCGGCCTTCGCCAACTGCGGGCAGCGTCTCGGTGCAGGCGGTGCTGGTGCGGGGAGAGGGACGATGATGGGCCTGTCGCTGTCGCGCCGGATGCGGATCATTCTCCTCATGACGCTGGTGCTGGGCCTACTGCTGTTCCTGCCGATGCGGGTCGCGCTGGGCCTGGCCGGGCTGGAGCGGCTGGGCATCGCGGCGCGGGAGGTGCGCGGCACCGTATGGAGCGGGCGGATCGACCAGTTGATGCTGGGCAATATGCCGCTTGGCAGCGTGCGTGCCGGTCTGTCGCCAATATCCCTGCTGGTCGGGCGGGCGCGATTCGACGTCGCCCGGACCAAGGGGCTGGCGGATGATGTCCAGGGTGCCTTGACGGTCGGCTTCGGCCGCATTGGCGTGGATGACGTCACCGGCGCGGTGCCGCTCGGTCGCACCTTCGCGCCGCTGCCGGTGGGCAGTCTGATGCTGGAGGATGTCAGCGCCTATTATGCGGGCGATCGCTGCGGCCATGCCGAAGGGCGCGTGCGGGCGCGGATGGCGGGGCAATTTCCCGGCCTGAACCTGACGCAGGGCCTGTCGGGCGTCGTCGTTTGCGATGGCGATGCGCTGCTGCTGCCGCTGGTCAGCCAGTCGGGCATGGAGAAGATCAGCCTGCGCATCTGGCGATCGGGACGTTATACGGCCGAAATGCGGGTTGAAACCGCCGATCCGACGCTGGCCGCGACTTTGGGCCAGGCCGGTTTCGCGGGCGTGGGCAACGCCCAGTTGCTGAAGGTCGAAGGGACGCTGTGATCCAGCCGATCGCGGCGCTGGCCGGCGCGCTGGCCGGTGCGATCCTGGGCAGCTTCCTCGCCACGCTAATCCTGCGCTGGCCGCAGGGGCGGGGCGTGGCGCGCGGGCGATCGGCCTGCGATGGGTGCGGCCGAACGCTGGCGTCGCGTGACCTGATTCCCCTGTTCAGCGCAATGGTCCAGCGCGGCCGCTGTCGCACCTGTGGCGCGCGGATCGATCCGCTGCATGGCCGCGTGGAGGCGGGATGCGCGATCATCGGCGCGCTGGCGATCGGCGGGACGCCGGACATGGGCGGGATCGGCTGGGCGCTGCTCGGCTGGACGCTGCTGACGCTGGCGATCCTCGATTGGCGGCATTTCTGGTTGCCCGATGCGCTGACCCTGCCTCTGGCCTTTCTCGGCCTCACCATGGGCATGTGGGCGACCGACGTCATCCTGATTGACCGCGTCATGGGCGCTGCGATCGGCTATGGCGCATTGCTGGCCATATCGCTGGGCTATCGCGCGTTGCGGGGGCGTGATGGGTTGGGCCTGGGCGATGCCAAGTTGCTGGGCGCCCTGGGCGCCTGGTTTGGATGGCAGGCGTTGCCCTTCATCCTGCTGATCGCGTCGATGATGGGGCTGGTCGTGATGCTGGCCAGCGGACGGGCGAAGAGCCGCACCGCGCGGGTGCCATTGGGCACCTTCCTTGCGCTGGCGGCGTTGCCAGCGTGGATCATGGTTCTGCGCTTTTTTTAGGAAAGTGGTCGGGGAGACAGGATTCGAACCTGCGACATCCTGCTCCCAAAGCAGGCGCGCTACCAGACTGCGCTACTCCCCGACGAGGGGCGGCCTTAGCGGGGGAATGCGCGTCCCGTCAATCGCCATCGCCCTGTTAGTGGAAGAAAAGCCACAAAAGCAGGATGATGGGAATCGGCACGCCCAGCAGCCACAATAATATGCCCTTGCCCATGTCGATCTCTCCTGTGTCCTCGGTCGTAAAAGCGGCGGAGAGCCATGGATGTTCCATCAGGCGCTGGTTTCGGATCGCGTCGGCACAAACAAAAAGGGCGGGCCATTAAGGCCCGCCCTTCGAGAATCTCGCAAATGCGAAGATTACATCGCGTTCGAAGCGTTCTCAGCAACGTTGGCGGCGTTAGCAGCAACATTGGCAGCGTTAGCAGCGTTGTCCGCAGCGTTGGCGGCGTTCTCAACGACGTTTTCGACGACGGCGTTCGAAGCGTTCGCGGTCTCGTTGGCCGGCTTCTCACCGCAAGCGGCGAGGGCCATCAGGCTGGCCGAAGCGAAAACAGCAGCGATCTTCTTCATTGTGTACGGCTCCCATAGCATTATGCCGCGTCAGGCACGTTTGAAATGTAACCCTACGCGAGCGACCCGCATTAACGTGTGCGATGCACAAATCAATGCTTTTCTGCGCCGGTGAAACGAAGGAATCACGCGACAGGGCGTTGTCTACTATAAAAGTTCAGTTAACGCCCATGGATTCTGGTGCATTGGCGACGGCTTCCAGGGTCACCGCCCAGGCGGCGACATTCTGGCGCAACTGGGCGGGATCGACCTTGTCCAGCGTATCGTCGGGCGTGTGGTGCAGGTCGAAATAACGCGTGCCATCCTGTTGCAGGTCGATCACCGGCACCCCGGCCTTGACCAGGGGGGCGATGTCAGCCCCACCGCCTGCTTCCTGCGTGCTGGCACCCACACCCAGTGGCGCGAGCGCGCCCGCGATGCGCTTGGCCAGCACCTCATGACCCTGCGGCAGTTTGAAATCGACGCGCCAGATGCGATCCGCGCCGAAATCCGATTCGATGGCCAGCGCATGCTTCTCCGCTCCGTGTGCCTTATAATAGGCCCGCGCGCCGTCGCCGCCGACTTCCTCCGCGCCCGCCATTAGCACGCGGATGGTGCGGCGGGGCTGGCCGAGCTTGGCGACCTGTAAGGCGGAAGCCGCCGCGATGCCGCAACCGGTTGCGTCGTCGATCGCGCCGGTGCCCTGGTCCCAGCTATCGAGATGGCAGGCGGCCACCACGATGCCCGTCGTCGGATCGCTGCCGGGGATTTCGGCGATGACGTTGCCCGACGGCTGGTCCTTCAACATCTTGGATGTCAGCGTCAGATGGACTTTCACCGGTTGGCCGCGCGCGATCACGCGGGCAAGCTGTTCGGCGTCCGGCACGGACAGCGCGGCGGCCGGGATCGGCGTCACGCCGTCCGCCCACATCTGCACGCCGGTATGCGGCACACGATGATGGTCGGTGCCGATCGATCGGATCAGGATCGCGATCGCGCCCTTTTTGGATGCGATGCTTGGTCCCTGCCGCCGCGCCGCGCCGAAATAGCCGTAGGAGGAGCCATCCTGCGTCGCCTTCATGCCATGATCGACAAAGGCGATCTTGCCTTTAAGCGCTGCGGCGGGTGCGGCTTCCAGATCGGCGATGCTGGCGAAATAGACGATCTCGCCCTCGATACCCTTCTCGCTGGTCGATCCGCTGTTCCCCAGCGCCGCCAGCACCAGATTTTGCGGGAAGGGCGACACTATGCGCGCCTCGTCACGGCCGCGCACCCATACCGGCATGGTATAAGGTTCGGCCCGGACATTGGAAAAGCCCAGCGCCTTCAATTTCGCCACCGCCCAATCGCGGGCGCGCGCTTCCTGCGGCGTACCGGCGGGGCGGGGGCCGACCTCCGTCGTCAGCCCTTCGGTAAAGGCAAAGGCGACATCGTCTTTCAGCGCCGAATCGCGAATCGCGGCGCTGTCCGCCGGGGCGGCGTGGGAAAGGACGGGGGTGAAGATGCTGCCAAGGAGGAGGGCGGCGAGCGTGCCCGATCGGATTTTCTGCATGGGTGGGAGCGTAGCGGGCCATCACCTATTTGCCAATGCGCCCCGCCTCCGCTAACTCCGCGCCAAATCCTCTTATCCTACGTTGGAGCTGCCCGAACATGTCCGCCTCCTCGCAATATGCCTATGTCATGAAGAGCATGACGAAGACCTTCCCCGGCGCGGCCAAGCCGGTGTTGAGCGATATCAACCTGCAATTCTATCGTGGGTCCAAAATCGGCATCGTCGGTCCCAACGGCGCGGGTAAATCGACCCTCATCAAGATCATGGCCGGCATCGACACCGACTATAGCGGCGAGGCCTGGCCGGGCGAGAATATCACCGTCGGCTATCTGCCGCAGGAACCGCAGCTCGACCCGAACAAGACCGTGCTGGAAAACGTCAAGGACGGCGCGCGCGAGACGGCCGACAAGATGGATCGCTTCAACGAGATCAGCAACATCATGGGCGACCCGCCGGAGGACGTCGATTTCGACGCGCTGATGGAGGAAATGGGCACGTTGCAGGAGCAGATCGATGCCGTCGATGGCTGGTCGCTCGACAGCCAGCTGGAACTGGCGATGGAGGCGCTGCGCTGCCCGCCGTCGGACTGGTCGGTCGAAAGCCTGTCGGGCGGTGAAAAGCGCCGCATCGCGTTGACCCGCTTGCTGATCCAGAAGCCCGACATCCTTCTGCTGGACGAACCGACCAACCATCTGGATGCCGAAAGCGTCACCTGGCTGGAAAATCACCTGAAGGAATATGCCGGGTCGGTGCTGATGATCACCCATGACCGCTATTTCCTCGACAATGTCGTGGGCTGGATTCTGGAACTCGATCGGGGCAAATATTTCCCTTACGAAGGCAACTACTCCACCTATCTGGAGAAGAAGTCGAAGCGCCTGGAGCAGGAAGACCGCGAGGCCACCGGCCGCCAGAAGGCGATCAACGACGAGCTGGAATGGATCAGGCAGGGCACCAAGGGCCGCCAGACCAAGTCCAAGGCGCGTATCAAGAAGTTCGAGGAACTGGTCGCGGGTCAGAATAACCGCTCGCCCGGCAAGGCGCAGATCGTCATTCAGGTGCCAGAGCGGCTGGGCGGCAAGGTGATCGAATTCAAGAACATCACCAAAGCGTTCGGCGACAAGCTGCTGTTCGAGGATCTGTCTTTCCTGCTGCCGCCCGGTGGCATCGTCGGCGTGATCGGGCCGAACGGCGCGGGTAAATCCACTTTGTTCAAGCTGATTACCGGGCAGGAAACCCCTGATTCGGGCGAGATCGACATCGGGTCGACCGTGCGTCTGGGCTTCGTGGACCAGAGCCGCGACCATCTCGACGGCTCCAAGAATGTCTGGGAAGAAGTGTCCGACGGCCTCGACTATGTGAAGGTCAACGGCCACGACATGTCGACGCGCGCCTATGTCGGCGCCTTCAACTTCAAGGGGCAGGACCAGCAGAAGAATGTCGGCAAGCTGTCGGGCGGTGAACGCAACCGCGTCCACATCGCCAAGATGCTGAAAAAGGGCGGCAACGTGCTGCTGCTCGACGAACCGACCAACGATCTGGACGTCGAAACGCTGGGCGCGCTTGAAGAAGCGATCGAAAATTTCGCGGGTTGCGCCGTGGTCATCAGCCATGACCGCTTCTTCCTCGATCGCCTGGCCACCCACATCCTGGCGTTCGAAGGCAACAGCCATGTCGAATGGTTCGAAGGCAATTTCGAAGCCTATGAAGAAGACAAGCGCCGCCGCCTGGGCGACGCCGCGGACCGCCCGACCGCGCTGTCGTATAAGAAGCTGACGCGCTGATCGGATGCCGTCAGGCGGGGCGGCGGTCATGCGATTGCAATATTTGCAACCGTGATATTGCCTTTCGCACTTGCGATGGTGGCGCTAACATTTCATAGAGGGCGTGCCTTTCAGGCATCCTCTCCTAAAACTTTACGGGCTGGTCCTTCACGGATCGGCCCTTTTTTTGTGCGCCTAATCTCGGCGTGCTCCCGCGCAGGCGGGAGTCCAGTCCTGACGTTGGAACTGGCCTCCCGCCTGCGCGGGAGCACGCTGGCATGATTCAAGCCGGGACGGGGCAGCCGACAGGCGGTGGCCCCAGCGCGGGATTCTTGAGAAAATCCCGATCGGTCAGCGCATCGAGAAACGCCAGCAGCGCGGACATGTCGATGCCTGTCAGATGCGCGGCGGCATGGCGGCGAATCGCGCCGTCGATGCTGTCGGCCTTGCCATCGTGCAGCCATGGCCCGGTGACCGCGACGTTGCGCAGCGACGGGGTGCGGAACTGTTCGGGCGGCGGCTCGAAACCGGGCGGCGGCGGTTTGCCGCCATAGGCCGGGTCGTCCGATTCGCGGGGCGCCGCGGTACCGACATAATGGACCTTGCCATCGGTCAGGTCCGCGCCGCTATGGCAGGATGCGCAGCCCGACGCCTGGAACTGCGCCGCGCCTTTGGCGGCCAACGGGGTCAGGGTGCCGCGATCATAGGCGCTGCCGAACGAAATCATGGTGCGCTGGAACGCGCCCAGCGCCGCCGTTACCCTAGCAAAATCCGTGGCCCCCTTCGCGCCGGGAAAGGCTTGCGCGAACATCCGGCGATAGCAGGGATCGGCGTCCAGCCGCGCGGCCAGGTCGCCATCGCGGCCGGCCATGCCCATTTCCACCGGCTTGGTCCCGGTCATCGGCACCATCGCCTGCGCCTCCAGCGTGGTGATGCCCGCATCGGTCCAGGTCAGGCCGCTGCGCCAGGCGACATTGGCCAACCCCGGCACATTGCGCACGCCCATGTCGCCGGTCACGCCTACATGGGTGGGCTGGCCATCGGTAAAGCCGCGCGCCTGCTGGTGGCAATCGGCGCAGGCCATGCTGCCGTCATGCGACAACGCGCGATCGTAGAAGAGGCGGCGACCCAGCGCGATCTTCGCCGCGCTCATCCCCGTGTCGGCGGGCAGGGCAGGCGCGCTGACCCCCGCTGGAAAGACGGGCCAGCGCCAGTCCGCCCCCGCGCCCATGGCGCCGGACGCCAGCACGACCGCGCCGATGATCCCTGCTATGCCAACCCGCATGGCCATTCCCCCTGCGCCGCGTACGACGAACGAACGCTGGCTTATCCGCAGGGGGAGGGCAAGGCTGGGTGGATTTCAGTCGATCAGCTTTTGGATAGATGGCCGACAATAGCTGACGTTCCGCGATAAAAATCATGCGGCAACAATCGTCCACTTGCATACATTGACGATTTAGGAATGCGGTCCCACTGTGCGGGCATGAAGGCCATCTTTCTTCTTATGCTTGCCGCCACTGCATCCTGCTCGGACGGAAAGGCAACCAATCAGTCACCTTCAAGCAACCGATTAGACGCCAGCGACAGCGCGCCCGCGAGCGTTGCGCTTCGAGGGCGGGTTACGGACGACGCCGACATACTGAACCCCGAGCAAGAGGCGAGTCTGTCCACCCGGTTGCAGGCGTTCGAGGAAGCATCTGGTCACCAGATGGTCGTAGTCACGGTGCAGTCGCTTGGCGGACGGGACGTCGCCGTTTTCACAAAGGAGCTTGGCAACACGTGGGGTATTGGAAGAGCGGAACAGGACGACGGGATTATCCTTCTTGTTGCGCCAAAAGAACACAAGGCGCGGATAGAAGTGGGTCTGGGTTTGGAGCGGACGCTTCCGAACAACTTATGCAAGCAGATCATGGATACTGAGATCATCCCGCACTTCCGGAACGGCGACTATCCGAGCGGCATCAGTGCTGGGGTGACCGCGGTCATCGCCCATGCCTCGTAGGGCAAGGCCGATAGCTGCGTTCCATCAGATCCCGTCATTCAGCGTCCCACGAACCATCTCAATGAGTTGCCGGTTTCGAGGATGAGGATAATCTGACGGAGTGCCCAAGAAATGGTCGTGTCCAGACACCCGCTACCTTCAAACCGTCCCGCGCTTGTCGAACCCGCTCAGCCCCTCAACCGCCACCTCGCCCTCATCGATCCGCGCCACCTTCGCCGCCGGTGGCCCATCCTGCGCCAGCGCGATAAACCGCGCCACGGCCTCCGCCTCGCCCTCTACCAGCGCCTCGACGCAACCGTCCGTGCGGTTGCGGACCCAGCCCGCGAGGCCCAGCCCGCGCGCCGTTTCGACCGTCCAGGCGCGATACCAGACGCCCTGGACCCGGCCATGGATCATCAGGTGCCGCGCCACCTGCGGCATCATTTGACCCGCTTGATCCAGGTCTGCCCGCCTTCGCGGACTTCGGTGATGAAATTGGGGATGGCGGCGACCAGGTCGGACAGGCGTTTGTAACCATAGTTGCGCACGTCGAAGCTGGAGCGGTTGCCGACCCGCTGGCCCACCGGCCCCAGCGCCACGAAGCCGCGCTCGTCGCGCTTTGCCTCATCATAGGCGTCGATCAGCAGGCGCACGACTTCGGGATCGACCGCCTTGCCGGGCGTGGGCACGGCGGCGGGCGGCGCGACCGGGGCGGGCGCGGCTTGAGGGGCGGCTCTGGCTGGCGCGGCCTGGGGCGCGACCGCCTTGGCCGGCGCAGCCTTGTCCGCGGTTGCGCTCCGGGCCGGCGTCCTGGCCACCACCGGCACTTCGGCCGGTTTCAGCGCCGCGACATTCAGGAACCTCGTGCAGGCGCGGCGAAACCCTTCGGGCGTGTTCGCCGACCCAAAGCCATAGACCGGGATGCCCTGCTGCCGGATGCGGGTCGCCAGCGGGGTGAAGTCGCTGTCGCTGGACATCAGGCCGAAACCATCGACCCGGCCCGACGCCATCAGGTCCATGGCGTCGATCGTCATCTTCATGTCGGTGGCGTTCTTGCCCTTGGTCAGGTCGAACTGCTGCTGCGGCTCGATTGCCTGCGCGATGGAGAGCGCGGCCCATGTCTTGAGCGTCGCCTTGCTCCAATTGCCATAGGCGCGGCGGATATTGACCGTCCCCAGTTCCGCCAGGACATTCATGACCGAATCGAAATGCGCCGCCGACGCATTATCCGCGTCGATCAGCAGGGCGATATTACCCCGGCCTTCCAAAACGCGCCCTTCCTGTAACAACGCCATCGCGCCTGGTTCCTTTATGCGGGCGAGAAGGCGCCGCTATCCTCGTCCAAGATGTTCAACACGCCGTCGGTGATCGCGAAGAAACTGCCGACCAGCTTCAATTCGCCCTTGCGCTCCTTAGACCGGACGCAGGGAAAGGTGCGCAGATTGGCCAGGCTCACCTTCACCGCTTCCTGCTCCATCGCCCGTTCGGCATCCCGGTCGCGTCGCTCGCCATAGTGGCCGATCACGACATCGCGGGCATCGTCCAGCAATTCGATCCAATTGTGGATGAAGCCGCCTTCGCCCGGCGGCGCGTCCTTCAGATCCTGGCTGAGCGCCGCCTTGCACCCCCCGCATTTGCCATGGCCCATGACGACGATCTCGCCGACTTTGAGCACCTGCACCGCAAATTCCAGCGCGGCGGACACGCCATGATGGCCAGGCGCCGTCTCGAACGGCGGCACCAATGCGGCGACGTTGCGCACGACGAAAATCTCGCCGGGGCTGGTGTCGAAAATCTGCGCCGGGTCGACCCGGCTGTCGGAACAGGCGATCACCATCACCCTGGGGCTCTGCCCCTCGTTCAGTTCATCCCATCGCGCGCGCTGCTGGTTCCAGCCGGTGTCGCGGAAACGGCGATAGCCATCGAGCATGTCGGTAAAATCGGTCATGTCCAGCGATGTGCCGCACAAATAGGGGGCTGGCAAGAGCGGCCCTGCATCGCTATCTGGGGCGCATGAACGACATCAGCCCGATCCCCGTACCCGGTCAGCCCGCCAGCCCGGAACGCGCCCGCAAGCCCGACTGGATTCGCGTCAAGGCGCCGACCAGTCCGGCCTATCATGAAACGCGCAAGCTGATGCGCGACAAGGGTCTGACTACCGTCTGCGAGGAAGCGGCTTGCCCCAATATCGGGGAATGCTGGACCAAGAAGCACGCCACGGTGATGATACTGGGCGACGTCTGCACCCGCGCCTGCGCCTTCTGCAACGTCAAGACCGGGATGCCGCGCAAGGTCGACGTCAACGAACCGCAGAATCTGGCGGATGCCTGCGCCGAAATGGGGCTGGAACATATCGTCATCACCTCGGTCGATCGCGACGACCTGCCTGACGGCGGCGCATCGCAGTTCGTCAAGGTGATCGAGGCGCTGCGCCGAACGACGCCCAACACGACGATCGAAATCCTGACGCCGGACTTCCGCAATAAGCATGAACGCGCCGTCGAAATGATCGTCGCCGCCCGGCCCGACGTCTATAATCATAATCTGGAAACCGTTCCGCGCCTTTACCCGACCATCCGTCCCGGCGCGCGCTATTATGCGTCGCTGCGCCTGCTGGAGTCGGTGAAGAAGCTCGACCCGTCGATCTTCACCAAGTCCGGCATCATGCTGGGCCTGGGCGAAGAGCGGCTGGAGGTCCATCAGGTGATGGACGACATGCGGTCCGCCGACATCGATTTCCTGACCATGGGCCAATATCTGCAACCCACGCCCAAGCATGCCAAGGTGATCGATTTCGTCACCCCGGCGGCGTTCACCGCCTATGCGGGGATTGCGCGGGCCAAGGGCTTCCTCCAGGTCGCATCGTCGCCGCTGACCCGGTCCAGCTATCATGCCGGCAAGGATTTCGCGGAAATGCGCGCCGCGCGCGAAGCGAAACTCGCCAAGACGGCGGCGAAGGCCTGACGTCCAGATGCCCAAGCATGAAGAAACGCGCCACCTTCCCTATACGCCGACGCAGATGTTCGACCTGGTGTCGAATGTGGAGGCCTATCCCGAATTTCTGCCATGGATCAGCGCTATCCGCGTGCGATCCGACAGCGAGAGCGAGATGGTCGCCGACATGATCGTCGGCTTCAAAGGGGTGAAGGAAAGCTTCACCTCCCGCGTCATTAAGCATCGACCCGACCATGTCCGGGTGGATTATCTCGACGGGCCATTGAAGCATCTCCACAATGAATGGCGCTTTCGGGACGACGGGCAGGGCGGGGTGCTGGTCGATTTCGAGGTCGAGTTCGAATTTAAGAACCGCTTGTTCGAAATGCTCGCCGGCCAGTTTTTCGACAAGGCGCTGCGCAAGATGATCGGTGCGTTCGAAACCCGCGCCACGCAGCTTTATGTGGGCGAATCGGGCAGCAGCAGTTCCAGCGCGCACAGCGCCGCCTGAAGCCGCACGCCGCCCCGGCCATTATCCTCGAAATGGCGCATGTCGGCGACGACCTTTTCGGCCGCGGCACCGCGTTCCGCGCGGGCGAAGACGACGGTGCCGACCGGCTTCTGCTCGCTGCCGCCGCCTGGTCCTGCGATGCCGGTGATGGCGACCGCGACATGGGCGTGGCTTTTCTTCAGCGCGCCCTGCGCCATCGCCCAGGCGGTCGCGATCGATACCGCGCCGAACGTATCCAGCACATCATGCGAAACTTTCAGAAGTTCCGCCTTCATGTCATTGGAATAAGTAATAAACCCGGCTTCGAACACTTCGGAGGAGCCGACGATCTCCGTTAGCGCGGCCGACACCAGCCCGCCGGTGCAGCTTTCCGCCACGGCGATGGTGCGCCCGGCCCGGCGGTTGGCGATGATGACCTTTTCGGCGAGTTCGACCAACTGGGCCGGCAGGATCGTATCTGGCATGGGATCAGGATAGCGCGGGGAGGGACAGGGTGGCAACCGCTTGTGCGCCAATGCCTTCGCGCCGACCGGCAAAGCCCAGCCGCTCGGTCGTCGTGGCCTTCACGCTGATCCGGTCGATCGGCACCGCCAATATCTCGGCGATGCGCGCGCGCATGGCGTCGCGATGCGGGCCGATCTTGGGCGCTTCGCAGATGATGGTCAGGTCGAGATGCTCGATCACACCGTCCCGTGCGACCACGCGGTCGCGCGCATAGGCCAGGAAGCGGTCGGACGATGCGCCGCGCCATTGCGGGTCGGACGGCGGGAAGTGGCTGCCGATATCCCCCTCCGCCAGCGCGCCCAGCATCGCATCAACGATCGCGTGCAGCGCCACATCGGCATCGCTATGCCCGGCAAGGCCCCGATCGTGCGGCACCAATATGCCCCCCAGCCAAAGCTCTTCGTCGGACGCAAGGCGGTGGACGTCATAGCCCATGCCGACGCGCGTGGTGCGCGGCGTCACCAGTTGCGCTTCGGCGCGGGTGAAGTCCTGGGGATAGGTCAATTTCTCAAGCCTTTCATCGCCTTGCACCAATATGACGTCATGGCCCCAGCCTTTCAAAATCTGCGCATCGTCGGTCGCCTCATGCGCTTCGTCCCACGCCCGGTGTGCCACCATGATGGCGTCGAAGCGGAAAGCCTGCGGCGTCTGGACGCGATGCAGTCCATCCCGGTCCACGCCATCGCCCATCTTGCCGCTGGCACCGCGTATCAGCGTATCGGCGACCGGCAGCGTCGGGATGGCCCCGGTCCCGCTCTCCAGCGCCGCCAGCAGGCGATCGATCACGCCGCCGGGCAGGAAGGGGCGGGCGGCGTCATGGATCAGCACGATATCCGCGCCGCCCTGCGCCGCGATCGCCTCCAGCCCCGCGCGCACCGATCCACGCCGGCTGTCGGCACCGGTCACGAAGGATGCGGCCCGTTCGCCCAGCAGGGCGCGCGCCGTGCCTTCCTGTCCGTCGCCCAGCACGATATGGATCGCGTCGATCCCGCCATGGGCCGCCAACGCATCATAGGCATGGGCCAGCACGGCCTTCCCCGCAATCATGCGGAACTGCTTGGGCGTGTCGCCGCCCGCCCGGTTGCCCTGGCCCGCGGCGACGATCAGCGCAACGATCTTGCTTTTGGATATCATGCAGCGCCGCATAGCGGGTCGCGGGACCGACCGGAAGAGGTGGTGGACCGAAAGGGCCAGCGCCTTGCCGCGCGCTCCAATTTCCGCTAAGGGCTGCCTGTTTTTTAGGCAGTATCAAAAGTAAGACCATGCGCAGGCTTTCCCCTATCTCCATCGGCCCGATCACCATCGACATGCCGGTCGTCCTTGCCCCCATGACGGGCGTGACCGACATGCCCTTTCGCACGCTGGTCCGCCGCTATGGCTGCGGCCTCAACGTGACGGAAATGATCGCGTCGGCGGCGATGATCCGCGAAACCCGCCAGTCGCTGCAAAAGGCGGCCTGGCATCCGCTGGAAGAACCGGTTTCGATGCAGCTTGCCGGCTGCTCGCCGACCGAAATGGCCGACGCCGCCAAGCTGAATGCCGATCGCGGCGCGGCGATCATCGACATCAATATGGGCTGCCCGGTGAAGAAGGTCGTCAATGGCGACGCGGGCAGCGCACTGATGCGCGACCTGCCACTCGCCGCCTCGCTCATCAAGGCGACGGTCGAGGCGGTCGATGTCCCGGTCACGGTCAAGATGCGGATGGGCTGGGACCATGCCAGCCTCAACGCCCCGGAATTGGCCCATATCGCCGAGGATCTGGGCGCGCAGCTCATCACCGTCCACGGCCGCACCCGTTGCCAGATGTACAAGGGCAGCGCCGATTGGGCCTTTGTCCGCTGCGTCAAGGACGCGGTGAAGCTGCCGGTGATCGTCAATGGCGACATTTGTTCGGTCGAGGACGCCGACACGGCGCTGGAACAGAGCGGCGCGGATGGGGTGATGATCGGGCGCGGCGCCTATGGCCGGCCTTGGCTCATCAGTCAGGTCATGGCCTGGCTGACCGATGGCACGCGCGTTCCCGACCCATCACTGGCGGAACAATATCAAGCGATCATAGGGCATTATCACGCCATGCTCGAACATTATGACACCTACACGGGCGTCAATATGGCGCGCAAGCATATTGGCTGGTATACCAAAGGGCTGACCGGATCGGCCGAGTTCCGCAATGCCGTGAACCAGCAGCCGGACGCCGCGGTCGTGCTCGATATGCTGGCGCGTTTCTACGAACCGCTCATCGCCAGCGGGCTGGACGCTGCGGACCTGCGCAAGGCCGCATGACGGTGACCTTGACGTCCGTCCCGCCGCTTAGGATGTTGCAGGACGGGCCTTCGCTGGGCGAACAGATGACGGCGCTGCCGGTGGCGACACTGGTGGTGAAGCCCGACAACAGCATCGCCGAAGCCAATGTGCGCGCCGAAACCCTGCTCAACATGGCTCGGTCGGCCATCGTCGGCAGCGACGTCGCGCGCACCATCCGCATCGCGGAGGCGGGCGCGCGCTTCGACATTTGGCACAGCAACAAGCCGATCGCCGCCTATGACATAAAGGTTCACGCCGGCCGCACCGCCGAAATGGAAGTCGACCTGATGATCGCGCCGATTGTCGATCATGACGGCTGGCGCGTGGTGTCGCTCCATGCCCAGAGCCAGGCCCGCAAGATCGGCCATCGCGGATCGTCGGGCGGCGCGCGTTCCGCCATGGGCGCGGCGGCGATCCTGGCGCATGAGATCAAGAACCCGCTATCGGGTATCCGTGGCGCGGCGCAATTGCTCGAAGGCGGTCAGGGCGGACGCGATGCGGCGCTGACCCAGTTGATCTGCAACGAAGTCGACCGGATCGCCGCGCTGATCGACCGGATGCAGGATTTCACCACCGACCGCACGCTGGAATGTCGCCCCGGCAACATCTATCCTTTGATCGACCGGGCGGCCGGGATCGCCGCCGCCGGTTTTGCAAAACATATAAGGATCATAAAACATTATGATCCGTCCTTACCCTTCGCCAACATCAATGAAGATGCCTTGGTGCAAGTGATGATCAACCTGCTGAAGAACGCTGCCGAGGCGCTGGAGCATGTCGCCAACCCGCGCATCCGGGTCGAAACCGCCTTCCGCCATGGCGTCTCCGTGGTGGTCGGCGACGGCAAGGGCAGCGCGGTGCTGCCGATCGAAATCCTCGTGATCGACAATGGTCCCGGCGTGCCCGAACATATTCTCGACCATCTCTTCAACCCCTTCATCACCGGCAAGCGCGACGGGCAGGGGCTGGGCCTGGCGCTGGTGGACAAGCTGGTCCGCGATATGAGCGGCTTCGTCCAATATAGCCGCGATGTGGAGGCGGGCGAATCCACCTTCCGCATCCTGCTGCCCATGGGGATGGGCTGATGCCCGCGACTGGCGCAATATTGGTGGTGGATGACGATCCCGCCATCTGCGTGGTGGTGGGCGAAGCCCTGCGGCGGCAGGGGCACCGGGTCAAGACCGCCGCCTCGATCCGTGAACGCAGCGCGTTGATGGAAAGCTTCGCGCCCGATGTGCTGATCACCGACGTCATGCTGCCGGACGGTGACGGGCTGGACGGCGTGGCGGAGATATTGGCGACCAAGCCCGACCTTAACGTCATCATCCTGTCGGCGCAGAACACGCTCAACACCGCGATCCGCGCGACCGAAAAGGGCGCGTTCGAATATCTGCCCAAGCCATTCGACCTCAACGAACTGACCCGCGCCGTCGCCGACGCGCTCGGCACCCGCCAGAGCGCGGAGGAACCGGAGGGCGACGTCGGCCTGCCGCATGACGGCCTGCCGCTGGTAGGCCGCTCGCCGGCGATGCAGGAAGTCTATCGCACCATCGCGCGCGTCCTGTCCAACGACCTGTCCATCCTGGTGCTGGGCGAATCGGGCACGGGCAAGGAACTGGTGGCCGAAGCGATCCACAGTCTGGGCCAGCGGCGCACCAAGCCGTTCATAGCAATCAACATGGCGGCGATCCCGCGCGAACTGATCGAGGCGGAACTGTTCGGCTATGAAAAGGGCGCCTTCACCGGCGCCCACGCTCGTACCGCCGGCAAATTCGAGCAGGCGCAGGGCGGCACGCTCTTCCTCGACGAAATCGGCGACATGCCGATGGAGGCGCAGACCCGGTTGCTGCGGGTGCTTCAGTCGGGCGAAGTCACGACTGTCGGCGGGTCGAAGCCGGTGCGGGTGAATGTCCGCATCATCGCCGCGACCAACAAGGATCTGCCGCTGCTGATCGAGGATGGCCGCTTCCGCCAGGATCTCTATTATCGCCTCAACGTCGTGCCGATCGCGCTGCCCGCCCTTCGGGAACGGCGCGAGGACGTCATCCTGCTTGCGCGCCATTTTCTGGAGCGAGCGGCGCAGGAGGGGCTGCCGCGCAAGTCGCTGGCCGACGATGCGGCGCAATTGCTGATGACCTATCATTGGCCCGGCAATGTGCGCGAACTGCAAAATATGATGCAGCGCCTGTCCGTTCTCAGCCGCGAAAATGTCATCACCGCCGAGATATTGCGCCATATGCTGCCGATGGATGCGATCCCGGCGGACTATGCCGCGCCGACCGATCATCTGGCGCATGCCGTTCGCGACTGGGCCAAACGGCAACTGGGCGTGGGGCTGGCCCAGCCCAATCGCGCGCTGCATGACGATTTGCTGGCGGTGGTCGAGCCTATCCTGTTGCAGGAAGTGTTGGCCAGCGTCGATGGCAATCAGATTCGCGCGGCGGGCCTCCTGGGCATCAACCGCAATACGCTGCGCAAGAAACTGACCGATTACAGCCTCGATCCCATGCAGTTGCGCCTGAACGATTGATCCGTATCAGTCGCAAATCAGGACGAACCGACGATCTGGATCGACCAGTGACAGCCCTTTTGCCAAATACTGTGTTTGAACGGGCACGGGGGTTGTTGTAACAATGCCACTATGAAAGGCGCGACCACACTCCCCAGGCGGGCATCGGCATGGCGGAGGACTCTTTCGCTGGCCCTGCGCAATGGACGGCTGGCCGCGCTGGTGGAAGGGGTGACGCTGGTGCTCTTCCTGGGCATGGCGGGGCTGACCTATCATATCCTGTCGGGCAGCGGCCAATCCTACACGCTGTTGACGCCGCCGATCGTCGCGCTGTTGCTGGTGGCCAATCTGGTCCCGGCGATCGCTCTTTTGGTGTTCCTGGGTCGGCGCGTCGCCAAACGCCGTGCATCGCAATCGGCCATCGGCAGCGAAGGGCAATTGCATGTCCGGCTGGTTGCCATCTTCTCCATCGTGGCCAGCGTGCCGATGCTGCTGGTGGTGATCTTCGCCTCCCTGCTGTTCCAATATGGCGTGCAATTCTGGTTTTCGGACAGCGCGCGCGGCATGTTGCAGAATGCCAGCGACCTGGCGCGCGGCTATTATGAACAGAATTTGCGCGAAGTGGGCGACGAAACCGTCACCATGTCCAGTGATCTGCGCAAGGAACTCATGGATTCGCAGGTCAGCAGTCCGCGATTCGCCGAATATCTTCTCTATCAGGTGGTCGGCCGCAAGCTGAGCCGGGCCGCGATCATCGAGCAGGGCGCGGATGGCATCGTGCGCACCGCCGCCACCGTCGACCCGGAAAACCGGCCCGCGGCGGACAAGCTGACCCCCGAGGTTATCGGTCGACTGAGCCGGGGGGAGACGATCGTCGTCCAGACCCGCAATAACCAGATCGAGGCGGTGACGCTTCTCTATCCCAAGTCCAAAATCTATCTCTACGCGGCGCGTAACGCGGACAGTTCGTCCTTCTCCAACGTGGCCCGCGCGCAGAAAGTGTTGTCGGATTATGATCTGTTCGCGGCGCAATCGCGCGCGCTCCAGCTCCGCTTCAATATCGCGCTGTTTGTGGGGTCGCTGCTGCTGGTGGGCATCGCCGTCTATATCGCGCTGGCCGTCGCCGACTGGATGGTGCGGCCGGTAAACGAACTCGTGACCGCCGCCCGGCGCATCACCGCGGGCGACCTGTCGGCGCGTGTCACCAGCCCGCAGGCGCGCGACGAGATCGGCACCCTGGCCGCCGCCTTCAACCGCATGACACAGCGGCTGGAGGCGCAGACCGGGGCGCTGGTCGCCGCCAACAGCCAGCTGGACGAACGGCGCGCCTTTATCGAGGCGATCCTGTCGGGCGTCAGCGCCGGTGTGTTGTCGGTCGATTTCAAAGGCGTGGTGCAATTGCTCAACAGCTCGGCCGCCGCCATCCTGGTCGATGCCGACGGCGACGATCCGGTCGGCCGTTCCTTGGTCGACCTGTCGCCCGAACTGGCCGAATTTGTCGCGTCTGACGAAGGCGCCGGCATCGTCCAGGTGCGCGCCCATGGCGATTCGCGCACGCTGGCGGTGAAGCTGTCGCAGGACGCCTCACGCCACATCCTGACCTTTGACGACATTACCCAGCAATTGTCCGATCAGCGGCGCGCCGCCTGGTCCGACGTCGCCCGCCGCATCGCGCATGAGATCAAGAATCCGCTGACCCCTATCCAGCTGGCCGCAGAGCGCCTGCAACGCCGTTATGCGCAGGAAATCACCAGCGACCTGCCGACCTTCACCCGCCTGACCGGCACGATCGTCCGTCAGGTCGGTGATCTACGCCGCATCGTCGATGAATTTTCGTCCTTCGCCCGTATGCCCAAGCCGGTTTTCCGGCGTGAGGCGGTCGGCGACATAGCGCGCCACGCGCTGTTCCTGCATGAGGTCGCGCATCCCGAAATCCGGTTCGAATATGAGACGGACGACGCCGACATGGAATTGGTGTGCGACCGGCGCCAATTGGGCCAGGCATTGACGAATATCGTGAAAAATGCCGTGGAAGCGATTGAACAGAAACCCGTTCTGGAGGATGGGGGACGGCAGGGCCATGTCCGCATGCAACTGGCGCAGGGGCCGGACGGGGACATTGTCATCACCGTGATAGACGACGGCATTGGATTGCCGTCCGAACGGGACCGGATATTGGAACCCTATATGACGACGCGGTCCAAGGGGACGGGTCTTGGGCTGGCCATCATCAAGAAGATTGTCGAGGAGCATGTGGGGGAAATCCGCTTCGACGATGCACCGGGGGGCGGGGCGTGCGTAACCCTGCGCTTCGCCGCGGGGGCGCTGGAAAAACTGGAAGACGGGCAGGTAATCGCCCTGCCAAAAGGAAAAGTGACGGCCAATGGCGCTTGATATTCTGATAGTCGACGATGAAGAGGATATTCGCGATCTGGTCGCGGGTGTGCTCGAAGATGAAGGTTTCACCACCCGGACAGCCGCCAACAGCGACAGCGCGATCGATGCGCTGGATGCCCGTCGTCCCTCGCTCGTCCTGCTCGACGTCTGGTTGCAGGGATCGCGGATGGACGGGCTGGAACTGTTGGAGGAGATCAAGCGTCGCGATCCCACCGTGCCGGTCCTGATGATTTCCGGCCATGGCAATATCGACACCGCCGTCGCCGCGATCCGCAAGGGCGCGGCCGACTTCATCGAAAAGCCGTTCGAGGCCGACCGGCTGCTCCACCTCGTCTCACGCGCGACCGAAACGGAGCGGCTGCGTCGCGAAAACCAGGTGCTGCGCGCCCGCTTCGGCCAGGATGACGAACTGACCGGCTCGTCGGCGTCGATCAACGGCGTGCGCGCCACGATCAAGAAGGTCGCCGGTACTGGCAGCCGCGTCCTCATCTCCGGCCCCGCGGGCGTGGGCAAGGAAGTCGCCGCACGCATGCTCCACAGCTGGAGCGGCCGCGCCGATTCGCCTTTCATCATTGTCGCAGCCGCACGGATGGACCCGGATCGTGTCGAAGAGGAACTGTTCGGCGTGGAAGACCCCAGCGGCCTCGTCCGCCCCGGCTTTCTGGAACAAGCCCATGGCGGCACGCTTTATATCGACGAAATCGCCGACATGCCGATTACGACGCAGGGCAAAATCTTGCGCGTCCTGACCGATCAAAGCTTTACCCGCGTCGGCGGCCAGCGCGTGGTGAAGGTGGACGTCCGCGTCATCTCCTCGACCGCGCTGGACCTGGCAGGCGAGATCGAGGAGCGGCGTTTCCGTGAGGATCTCTTCTACCGCCTCAACGTCGTGCCGCTGGGTATCCCGCCACTGTCTGAACGGCGCGACGATATTCCGCCGCTGGTCGAACATTATCTTGCCCGCTTCGCTGCCGAACGCCGTGTACCGCCGCCGGAAATCGCCAGCGACGCCATGGCCGCGCTCCAGGCCAATGAATGGCCGGGCAATGTCCGCCAACTGCGCAATGTCATCGAACGCACGATGATCCTGGCGCCGGGCGACCGGATCCGGCGGATCGAACTCGACATGCTGCCGCCTGAACTCACCAGCGGCGGCGGCGGGGAGGGGATGGGCCAATCCTCCATCATGGGCGCGCCGCTGCGCGAAGCGCGTGAGAGTTTTGAGCGGGAATATTTGCGCATCCAGATTCGGCGCTTTTCCGGCAACATCTCCCGCACCGCGACCTTTATCGGCATGGAGCGATCCGCGCTGCACCGCAAACTCAAGCTGCTGGGCATCACCGAAGGCAAGGATTAGCGGCGTCTGGCCAATCGATTGCTGGAGGTTGGCTAAAGCGCATCTGCGCCATGGACGCTCCTTCGCAATTGCGATAGGATTGGCCGGCTCCCGACAGGCGGGGGCAAGCAAGACACCCTGCTTAGGGTGCGAGAGCGGGCAACGTCCCGCCAAGAATAAAGGATGGCGACGACCATGGCCGACAAAGTGAACAACCTTCAGGATATTTTCCTCAACGGCCTGCGCAAGACCAAGACCCCGGTGACCATGTTCCTGGTCAAGGGCGTCAAGTTGCAGGGCATCATCACCTGGTTCGACAATTTTTCCGTGCTGCTGCGCCGCGATGGCCAGTCGCAACTGGTCTACAAGCACGCGATCTCCACCGTCATGCCGGCCCAATCGATGGATCTGACCGACCTGCGCAAGGCCAGCGATGGCAATGGCAAGGGCAAGCTGCTCCAGGAAATCTTCCTGTCCGCCGTCCGCAAGTCCGGCAGCCCGGTGACGATGTTCCTGGTGAACGGCGTCATGCTCCAGGGTGAGATCGCCGCCTTCGACCTGTTCTGCATGTTGCTCGAACGCGACGGCATGGTGCAACTCGTCTACAAGCACGCCATCTCGACGGTCCAGCCGCTCCATGCGCTCGACCTGAGCGGCGAGAATGAACAGGACGATTGATCGCTTTTCCTGTCCGATAGACTAATATCGCCATGCTCTCGCGCAGGCGGGCGCCTAGTTCTGTCATCAGGACTGGGCTTCCGCCTTCGCGGGAGCATGTTGAATTTTGAGGCGTTGTAGTCCCATGGCCATATTCAACCGCGACTCCGATGACGAAGTGGCGCGCGGCGCTCGCGCCGTCGTCGTTCATGCCGAAACCCACAATGGCGACCGCCGAGACAGCGACGCCCGGCTGGAAGAGGCGCGCGGGCTGGCGCTGGCGATCGGCATCGATGTGCGCGCGTCCCAGGCGTTCCGCGTGCGCGACCGCAAGCCCGCGACGTTGTTCGGCAGCGGGCAAGTGGACCAGATCGCCACCCTAGCGCGGCAGGAAGAGGCCGACCTTATCATCGTCGACAACAACCTGTCGCCGGTGCAGCAGAGCAATCTGGAAAAGGCGTGCGAAGCCAAGGTCATTGACCGGACCGGGCTGATCCTCGAAATCTTCGGCGAACGCGCCGCCACCAATGAAGGCCGTCTCCAGGTCGAACTCGCCCATCTCGATTATCAGGCGGGCCGGCTCGTGCGTAGCTGGACCCACCTTGAGCGGCAGCGCGGCGGCTTCGGCTTCCTCGGCGGTCCGGGCGAAACGCAGATCGAGGCGGACCGGCGCATGATCCGCGACCGCATGGCCAAGATCCGCAAGGAACTGGACCAGGTCACCCGCACCCGCGGCCTGCATCGCGCCCGGCGTCAGCGCGCACCCTGGCCGGTGATCGCGCTGGTCGGTTATACCAATGCCGGAAAATCAACGCTTTTCAACCGGATGACCGGGGCTGACGTCATGGCGGAAGATTTGCTTTTCGCCACGCTCGACCCCACCATGCGCCAGATCGCGTTGCCGGGGCTGGACAAGGCGATCCTGTCCGACACCGTCGGCTTCGTGTCCGACCTGCCCACGCAGTTGATCGCGGCCTTCCGCGCCACGCTGGAAGAAGTGCTGTCAGCCGACCTCATCGTCCATGTCCGCGACATTGCCCATCCAGACAGTGAAGCCCAGCGTGACGATGTGCTGGACGTGCTCGGCGAACTGGGCGTCGCGGGCGAAGCGGCGCTGGATCGTAGGAAAGGGGAGCCGGACGCGCCGCCGATTCTGGAGGCTTGGAACAAGCTTGACCTGCTGAGCGAAGAAGACGCCGCGCTCGCCCGCGAAACCGCATCCCGCCGCGACGATGTCGTGATCCTTTCGGCCTTGACCGGGGAGGGGGTGGACATACTCCAGCGGACCATCAGCGACCGCATGACCCGCGGCGCGAAAGTCTATGGCCTGCGCGTGCCGGTGTCGGACGGCGCCACCGTCGCCTGGCTCCACGAACATGGCGAAGTCCTGTCGACCATCGTCGAGGACGAGGAAAGCCGCGTCGACGTCCGCCTGTCGGACTCCGCCTTCGCCCGTTATGCGAAGCGGGCCGAAGGGTAGGGCGTATCCCCTTGTTCGCGTCCGCCGCAGAAGCGTTTCTTGCTGATCGATAGGGATTGAACTTTCGCCCTACCGTAGGAGCATCGTGATGAAAGTTGCTGTTTTTAGTACGCATCCCTTCGACCGCCATTTTTTCGACATCGCCAACCAGGCCGCTGGCCGTCCGCACGACCTAACCTTTTTCGAAGCCCGGCTCGACATGCAATCGGCCGCACTGGCTGCCGGCTATCGGGCGATTTGCGCCTTCGTCAACGATCGGCTCGATCGCCCTGTGCTGGAAGCGCTATCGGAAAAGGGCGTGCGCCTGCTGGCGCTGCGGAGCGCGGGGTTCAATCATGTGGACCTCAAAGCGACGCAGGAACTGGGTTTAACAGTCGCCCGCGTGCCCGCATATTCGCCCGACGCCATCGCCGAACATACAGTCGCGATGATGCTGACGCTCAACCGCAAGACCCATAAAGCCTATGCCCGCGTGCGAGAGGGGAATTTCGCACTCGACGGGCTGCTGGGGTTCGACCTGCGCGGGCGGACGGTGGGGATCGTCGGCACCGGCAAGATCGGCCTTAATGTCGCGCGCATCATGCGCGGCTTTGATTGTGAGGTGATTGCATATGATCCCTACCCGGACGGGGCGGCGCTGGCCGCGGTCGGCGGAGCCTATGTCGGTTGGAACACGCTGTTGGCGCGATCGGATATCATTTCGCTCCATTGCCCGCTGACGCCGCAAACCCGGCACATGATCGACGCCGCCGCGATTGCCGCCATGAAAAAAGACGTCATGCTGATCAATACCAGCCGCGGCGCCGTGGTCGACACCCGCGCACTCGTGGCGGGTCTTAAGAATGGGCGGATTGGCTATCTGGGCCTGGACGTTTATGAAGAGGAAGAGGGGCTGTTCTTCAACGACCGGTCGGATCAGCCGATCCAGGACGACCTGTTCGCCCGGCTGCTGACTTTCCCCAATGTGCTTGTGACTGGGCATCAGGCCTTTTTCACGAAAGAGGCGCTGAGCGCTATCGCCGACACGACTATCGCCAATATTTCGGCGTTCGAATCTACGGGTAAACCGCTTCATCCGGTGGAAGAGCCCAGCGCTGCTCCCTCATAAGGGGCACCATCGGTTAGCTTATTGGCGCTTTTCCTGCGCCTTCGCCTGCAACCACAATAGTTCCTTATCATCCAGCGCCAACGCAGCGAAGCCTTCACCGGCCGCCGCCTCCATGAAGCGAAAGCGGCGGTCGAATTTCCCGTTCGCCTTGCGCAGAGCGGCTTCAGGATCGACCTTGAGATGGCGTGCGAGGTTGACCACGGCGAATAGCAGGTCGCCGACTTCCTCCTCGCGCTCGTCCTGGTTGGCCGCTGCGCGTACTTCGTCCAGTTCCTCTACGATCTTGTCGATCACGCCGACCGTGTCGGGCCAGTCGAAGCCGGTGCGCGCGGCGCGCTTCTGCAATTTTTCGGCCCGCAGTAGCGCGGGGAGGGCGATCGCGACACCGGCCAGCGCGCTGGGGTCCGGCTCCTTCTCCGCGCGCTCGGCCGCCTTGATCGTCTCCCATTGGGCATGGCCATCCTCGCGCCGCGTGCCTTCTGCAAAGACATGCGGATGCCGGCGGATCATCTTTTGCGTGATGCCGTCGATCACATCCTGCATCGCAAAATGCCCGGCCTGTTCCGCGATCCGGCTATGGAAGGCGACCTGGAGCAACAGATCGCCCAGCTCGTCGCGCAGCGCGTCCATATCCGCCCGTTCGATCGCATCGGCCACTTCATAGGCTTCCTCGATCGTATAGGGCGCGATCGACGCGAAATTCTGTTCGACGTCCCAGGGGCATCCGGTTTCGGGATCGCGCAGCCGCGCCATGACGTCGGCAAGCGGCATGATGTCGGCGGGACTGGCTTTGCTCATATCGGACCTGATGGCTGTGGAATGCTGGCCGATCGATAGGACGCACGCACGCCCCTGGCCAGCATCAATGTGTTCTCGCTAATTAGAGAAGTCACTATCTCCGCCATATAGAAATGTCACACGTTGAGGACAGCAGGTGCTGCGCGGAGCCATCGGCCTAGCGCAGCGCAGCCCCTGCTGATGCGCTGACTTTGGGGTGGTGCACCATGGACCCGCTGCCCTGCAGTGGGCTCGGTCATGTCCTCTGCACGAACCTGAGCGTGCCGCGTTCGCGCAACGTCTCATCACTGAGCCTGGGACTACGCTTGAGCTTCGAGCCGCCCAGTGTGCGGCGGTCGATCTTTGGTGGCGGTTCTGGCTCGGGGAACAGATGCATGGGTTGGTCACGGCGGGCAGGGGCGTCATTGTTGCGTTTGCGATGATGCGGCATGATCGCCTGCATCTGCCGGGCCGGCAGCAACGCCGCGTCCAGATGCTTGTTCTCGACAATGGCAGGCTGGTTCACCTGCCGCATCTTGTCGAACTGACGATAGGGCAGGACATGGCCCTCATGCTCGATCTCCAGTCGACCGTCGGGATATTCACAGACCGTCACCCGCTTGAGCGCCAGATCTAGGCTGACATCGTTCGGCTCCAGAATGAACATTGCCTTGTTGTAATGCAGCGTCAGCGCCGCCGTCACGGTCCGCTGCTCACGCCAGACCATGATTGAGCGCAGATCGTCATGCGGTGCAAGCGGGCGGCCGCGCTTGCGGGACATGAGGCCGGCGGCACCATCTTCACGGAGCCGACCCAGCAGCCGGAATATCTGCCGGCGCTTCAGTCCAAGCAGCGTCGCTGCATCCTCAATCCGAAGTTCGCCGCGCTCAACGCGCATCAGTGTATCAAATCTCGATAGCTCGCCTTGGCTCATCGCCAGCACCGTCATAGTCTGATCCTCCCGTGGGAAGACCATGAACACCGCGTTCGCCGCCAAGGCCCAAGAGTGTCATCTCTATCTAGCGGAGGGGTGTCATTTCTATCTAGCGCTTACAATCAGAAAGTTCGATAATATATATTATGTTAAATCCGCGCTATCGCCGCAATCGCGTACAGCTGTCCAACTCGCCGTCGCTTTCATGCTCAATCCTCGCGGATCAGGCTGTGCTTGGCGGTATCGCGCATCCGCACATAGACGACCAGCGATATGGCGATCATCACCGTAACGTAGATATAGAATGCCTGCTCCATGCCCGCCTGCTTGAACCAGAGCGCGACAAGCTCCGCCGTCCCGCCGAACAGCGTGTTGGCCAGCGCATAAGGCAGCGCCACGCCCAGCGCTCGGATATGTGCGGGAAACAGCTCCGCCTTCACCACTGCGTTGATCGACGTATAGCCGGTCACGATCACAAGCCCCGCCATCACCAGCAGCCCTGCAATCAGCGGGTCTTTCGTCACCGCCAGCGTCGCGAAAATCGGATAGGTGCAGATCAGGCCCATGACGCCAAAGCCGATCATCAGCGGCTTGCGCCCGATCCGGTCGGACAAGGCGCCGGCAACCGGCTGCAACAGCATGAAGACAAAAAGCGTCGCCGCATTGATCTGCGACGCGACCTCACGGCTGAGGCCACTGGTGTTGACCAGGAATTTCTGCATGTAGATGCTGTAGGCGTAGAAGGCGATGGTCCCGCCCGCGGTCAGCAGCATCACCGTCAGCGTCTCACGCGGATGGTTGGTGATTAGTTCGACAAAGCCGGACTTGGGCGCGCCCGCCGCCTTGGCCACCGTAAAGCTTTGCGTCTCGGCCAGCCCGCGCCGCAGCCAGAACACCACGATCGCCAGCAGCCCGCCGATAAAAAAGGGTATGCGCCATCCCCAGGCGTCAAGCTGCGCTTCGGTCAGCGTCGCCTGCAACAGCAGCAGCACGCAGATCGCGACCAGTTGCCCGGCGATCAATGTCACATATTGGAAGCTGGAAAAGAATCCGCGCCGGTTCTTGCCCGCCATTTCGGACAGATAGGTCGCGCTCGCGCCATATTCGCCGCCGATCGACAGCCCCTGCATCAACCGCGCCAGCACCAGCAGCGCCGGCGCGGCGACGCCGATCGTCTCATAGCCCGGCGTCACCGCGATCAGCAGCGACCCCGCGCACATCAGCGCCACGGACAGGGTCAGCCCGCTCTTGCGCCCATGGCGATCGGCATAGACGCCCATCAGCCAGGCGCCGATCGGCCGCATCAGGAAACCCACGGCGAAGACGCCCGCGGTGCTCAACAACTGGGCGGTGCGATCACCGCCCGGAAAGAAATGCGGCGCGAAATAAAGGGTGAAGGCGGCATAGGCATACCAGTCATACCATTCCACCAGATTGCCGGTAGACCCGCCGATAATGGCCCTGAGCCGCTGCGCCTGCGTCGGCGCGCCCGTCTCGATCGAAGCGGTCATGGCGTCAGCACCATGGCGCCATCCTGCACGCCCCAGCTTTTCAGGCGCGACAACATGTTCATGCCGATCACATTAACCTCCCCGAAGGCCGGTGACACGACCACGGGCAGGTCGCTTGCCGAAATGGGACCGATGGCGAGCGTGGCGATGCTGGATCGCTTGGCCGTGACCTTGCCATTGGCGGTGGTCATGATGACGCCCGGCTCGCCGACATCATAATTGAGGCCGGCTGCGCGCGCCGTATTCTCAGACAAAGCCGTGACGGTTGCGCCGCTGTCGATCAGGAACCGGGCAGTCGTGCCGTTGATCGACGCCTCCACCCAATAATGGCCGTCCGGCGCGACCGGGATGCGCAGCGCCTTCCCCTCGGTCCGGGCCTTGGGCAGTACCGACGGCGCTTCGTCGGGGCCGACGGCCGTCCCCTCCTCCGCCCATCGTCCGGTCAGATACCCCTGGCCTTGGGCGAATTTGAACAGGCCAAGCAGCCCTGCGAAGATCGCTACCCATAGCAACGCCATCCGCAACAGGTTGCCCCAGGCCATCTGCCGCCCGACCAGTGCGGACCCGACCAGGATGAGTGCCAGCACGTACCAGATGGTTGATGCCGCCTGATCCGTGCCGTCCATCAGACCCCCTGCTCTTTCGCGTCCAGTTCAACCACCATGCCGTCATAGCCTGGCGCCACGCCCTTGGGCAGCGTGCGACACAATGTCGCATAATCCATGCTCTGGTCCATATGGGTCAGGATGGCGCAGCCGGGCCGGGTGGCGGCGATGCCATCCAGCGTCATCGCCAGATGCGGATGGGTCGGGTGCGGCTTTTCCCGCAGAGCATCGACCACCCAAACGTCCAGCCCATCGTACAGCGCCAGCATGTCCGGCGTCAGGGCATGGAAATCCGTGGCATAGCCGACCGACCGGCCGCCATGACTGAAGCGGAAGCCGGTGGAATAGATGTCGCCATGTGGCTGGTCGACGCAGGCGATGTCGATGTCGCCGATCCGCAACCCGTCGGGCAGGACATGCGGCTGGATCGTCGGGTGGTAACCGTTGCGCCCTTCAAAGGCATATCCAAACCGCTCTTTCAGCAGCTTGAGCGTCTGCGCCCGCGCATAGCCGGGAACCGGCGTGCGGCGATGGTGGAAAAGCTGGCGCACATCGTCGATGCCATGGCTGTGATCGGCATGGTCGTGGGTCCACAATATCGCATCGATCTGGATCACGTCGGCGGCCAGCAACTGCGCGCGCATGTCGGGCGATGTATCGACCAGAATGCGCGTAGTCGGGCTTTCCACTAGGATGGACACCCGCGTCCGCCGGTTCTTCGGCTCTGCCGGATCGCAGTCCCCCCAGTCATTACCGATCCGCGGCACGCCGGAAGACGTGCCGCTGCCCAGGATCGTCAGCTTCAGGCTCATGCGACCTTGCTGAACAAGGCGCGGAAATTGGCCGATGTCGCCGCCGCCAGCTCCTCGACGCTCTCGCCGCGCAGATTGGCCAGGAATTTGGCCGTGTCCGCAACGAACGCCGGTTCGCACGGCCTTCCGCGATGCGGCACTGGCGCCAGGAAGGGCGAATCCGTCTCCACCAGTAGCCGGTCGAGCGGCAGCCGCGCCGCCGTTTCCTGCAAATCCTTCGCGCTCTTGAACGTCACGATGCCCGAAATGCTGATGTAGAAGCCCAGTTCCATCGCCGCATCGGCAAAGGCGCCGCTGGCGGTGAAACAATGGATGACGCCAGTGAAGCCGCCCTGCCCCATCTCGTCGCGCATGATGGCCAGTGTATCCTCCTCCGCATCGCGGGTATGGACGATCAGCGGCAGGCCGGTGTCCCGCGCCGCAACGATATGCGATCGGAAGCTTTTCTGCTGCCGTTCGCGGTCGCTATGGTCGTAATAATAGTCCAGCCCCGTCTCGCCGATGCCGACCACACGGGGATGCGCCGCACGCTCAGCCAGCTTGGCGGTGTCGATATGGGGATGCTCGTCCGCTTCATGCGGATGGATGCCGACCGTCGCCCACACGTCCGGCTCGCGGATCGCGGTGCCCAGCACATCGTCCCACTCGCTTTCGCGCGTCGCGATATTGAGCATCAGGTCGACGCCAGCGGCCCGCGACCGTTGCAACACATTGGCCTGATCCTCGATCAAGCCTTTGTAATTCAGGTGGCAATGGCTGTCGATCAGCATGGGATCAGGCGTCCTCCGCCGGCAGTTCGAGCCGCGGGAAGAGCGGCTTGGGCGCGGCCAGTACAAAATCGCTTTCGGCCAGCGCCGAATACCAATGACTGCCAATGGCGGCATACGTGCGCTTGTCGGCGGACAAGCCCATATGGTCAAGCAACGCTGTTGCGCTCGCAGGGATAACCGGCAGGATGGCAACCGCCAACTCGGCGATGGCGATATAGAGGGTCGCCAGCACCGTCTCCATCCGCGCGGCATCGGTCTTGCGCAAAGCCCAGGGCGCCTGCGCATCGATATATTGGTTGCAGGCGAAACAGGCACGCAGCCACGCCTCGATCGCCACGCTCGGCGCAAGGTCCGCGAAGGCGGCGGGCATGTCGGTGCGGATCGTCTTGTCGAGCAGCGCGAACAACTCGCTGTCCGCAGCGTCTTGGCCGTGAATCGCGGGCAGGCTGCCGTTCAGATTCTTGGCGATGAAGCTCAACGTCCGCTGCGCCAGATTGCCGAAGGCATTGCCCAGATCGCTGTTGGAGCGCTGGACAATCGCCTCCGCGCTATAGCTGCCGTCATTGCCGAACGTGACTTCGGACAACAGGAAATAGCGCAACTGGTCCACGCCAAAGCGATCGGCCAGTTCCATCGGATCGGCGACATTGCCGACCGACTTGGACATCTTTTCGCCCCGGTTCAGCAGGAAGCCATGACCGAAGACCTGTTTGGGCAAAGGCAGCTTCGCGCTCATCAGGAAGGCCGGCCAATAGACCGTATGAAAACGCACGATATCCTTGCCGATGATATGCGTGATGTCGCCGCCTTCGGCCCAGTAACGCGCCATCCGATCGGCATCATCAGGATAGCCGCAGCCGGTCAGGTAATTGGTGAGCGCATCGACCCACACATACATGACATGGCCGTCCGATCCCGGCACTTTCACCCCCCAGTCGAAGCTGGTGCGCGATACGCTGAGATCAGACAAGCCGCCTTCGACGAAGCGTAAAATCTCGTTGCGACGGCTGTCGGGCTGGATGAAATCGGGCTGGCTTTCATACAGCGCCAGCAGCCGGTCCTGATAGGCCGACAGGCGGAAGAACCAGCTTTCCTCGACCGTCCATTCGACCGGCGTGTTCTGGGGAGAAAGCTTGACGCCCCCCTCCCCCTCGACGATTTCCTTCTCGTCGTAGAAGGCTTCGTCGCGGACCGAATACCAGCCTTCATAGCGGCCCAGATACAGGTCGCCATTGGCCTCCATCGCCTGCCAGATCGCCTGGCTGGCGCTATGATGGTCCGGCTCGCTGGTGCGGATGAAACGATCATGGCTGATGTTCAGCCTCTCGTTCATCACCTTGAAATAGCCTGCCATTTCATCGGCCAGTTCGCGTGGTTCGATCCCGCGACCCCGCGCTGTCTGGGCCATTTTCAGTCCATGTTCGTCAGTGCCGGTCTGGAAGAAGACATCGCGCCCCATCATCCGCTGGAAACGCGCGACCGCGTCGGTGGCGATCACTTCATAGGCGTGGCCGATATGCGGACGGCCATTGGGATAGGAAATGGCGGTGGTGATGGTGAAGGGCTTGGACATGGCCTCTCCCTAGCCGCTCATCTGCGCCCCGCAAAGTCGCTTTATGCGCGCTCTTGCGCCAGCGCTGCAACATGTCCCGCCAGTTCGAACACCACGCCCGCAGGATCCAGCGACAGGATCACCGCGCCACCGGCCAGATGCCGGGCCTTTTCCCAATGGTCCAGCGCCGTGCCCAACGCTGGTCCCTGCCGGGTCCGCGCCGCCTGCGCGATGAAGGCAGGCGCGCGCTCCAGAAAGGCTTCATAGCGCGGTTTGGCGGATTTCAGCGCCAGCGCCTTGGCCAGCGCCAGCCGCTGGCGATTGCCCGGATCGCCCTGCGTCGCGAGGTTGTTCAGCGCCTGCTCGATCTCCGACAGATTAAGCCCCGCATAGCGCAGCGCCTGGCCCGGCGATCCCTCGCCCGCGCGGACGAGCGCATCCATCTCCTGCGGCGACAGCGTCTCGTCGCTCGCCTTGAGCACCGCGCGCATCGTCGCAGCATCCAGCGGATCGAAGCGCAATGTGCGGCAGCGGGACCGGATCGTCGGCAGCAATCGCCCCGGTGCGTGGCTGACCAGCAGGAACAGCATGTCGGCCGGCGGCTCCTCCAGCGTCTTGAGCAGCGCATTGGCCGCGCCCCGCTCCAGATCATCGGCGCCGTCGACCACCACAATGCGGCGCGGCGATAGCGACGGGGCCGACTGGATCAGCCGGCTGAGTCCGCGTACCTGATCGACGCTGATATTGCGCGCCGTGACGCCATCCTTTTCCAGCGGCGCCAGTTCGGCATAGTCGGGATGCGCCGATGCCTCGATCAGGCGACGGGTCTGATGGTTTTCCGGCACGGACAGTCCCTCGCCACCGATCGGCGGCCCGGCGGCGTCGGCCAGCAGCCGCATCGCCAGCGCGCGCGCGAAACTGCCCTTGCCGATGCCTCTGGGACCAGCGAGTATCCAGCCATGGTGCATCCGCCCGCTCTGCGCGGCGGCCATCAGTGTGCGGGCCTGTACGTCATGGCCCAGAATCAGCGTCATGGCAGCAGGTCTTCGATCGCGGCAAGCAATCGCTCCGTCACGACCTCGGCCGGACCAGAGGCATCAATCGCCTGAACACGCGAACTTTCCTCGCGCGCGAAGCGGCCGAACGCATCGGCCACGGCGCGATGGAAATCGTTCGCCCGTCCGCCGATCCGGTCTTCGGCATCGCCGTCACGCGCCCTGGCCCGCCCGGTCGCTTCCTCTTCAGGGAGCGTCAGCAGCAAGGTACGGTCGGGCAGAAAACCGTCGCTGCCGATCCGGTGCAGCGTCAATATGTCGGCGTCGCTCAGATCGCCTTGCCCCTGATAGGCGCGGCTCGAATCGAGAAACCGGTCGGACAGCACCCACGCCCCCCGCGACAGCGCGGGGCGGATCGTCTTTTCGATATGATCCGCCCGCGCCGCCGCGAACAACAGCGCTTCGGCGCGCGCACTCCAACGGTCTGCGCCGCCGGTCAGCAGCAGGGCGCGGATCGCCTCAGCCCCCTCGCTGCCACCCGGCTCGCGCGTCTCGACCACTTCCAGCCCCCGCGCGCGTAGGGCGGCGGCCAGAGCGTGCAACTGCGTCGATTTGCCCGCGCCTTCGCCGCCTTCCAGGGTTATGAACTTGCCTTGGTTCAAGCGAAGAGCGACTTCATGCCGTTCCACAACCGGCCGAAAAAGCCCGCTTCCGCGACGTCTTCACCGGCGACCAGTGGCATAATCTGCGGCGGCGTGTCGGGCGTCTGCACGATCATCTGGGCGATCTGCTGGCCTTTGACGATCGGCGCCTTGATCGGGCCGCTATAGACCACTTTCACCTGCACGTTGGCGGACGCCGTGCCCGGCAGGGTCACGGCCAGGTTCTGCGGCGCGACCAGCGACACGCTCGTCGCGCTGCCCAATTGCACGTCCGCCGTCTCGACCGTCTGGCCCTTCTTGAACAGCGGCTGCGCCTTCCACGCCTTGAAGCCCCAATCCATGAAGCGGACCGATTCGGTGATGCGGCTGTTGAAGCTGTTCAGGCCCGCGACGACCATCACCAGACGGCGGCCATTTTGTTCGGCAGAGCCGGTAAAGCCAAAGCCCGCCTCCTCGGTATGGCCGGTCTTCAGGCCGTCCGCGCCGGCGATCTTGCCCAGGATCGGGTTGCGATTGCCCTGCGCGATGTCCGCGCCGCCCATCGTCTTGCCCCAGGTAAAGGACCGCGTGGCGTAGAAGCGCTTGTAGAGGTCAGGCGTTTCCTCGACCGTGGCCTGTGCCAACTTGGCCAGATCCTCCGCGGTGACATAGGTCACGCCTTCGTCCGGCCAGCCATTGCTGGTGCCGAAATGGCTGTTTTTCAGGCCCAGCCGCTTGGCTTCTTCGTTCATCGCGGCGACGAAGGCCTGTTCGGTGCCGGAAATCCCCTCCGCCAGGACGACACAGGCGTCATTGCCCGACAGGGTGACGATGCCATGCAGCAGATTCTCCACCGACACCTGCTCGCCGACCGACAGGAACATGGTCGATCCGGCCTGCGGGCCATGCCATTGCTTCCAGGTTTCCGGGCGCACGGTAAATTTCGTGTCGAGCTTCAATTCGCCCTTCTGGATCAGGCGGAAGGCGACATGCGCCGTCATCATCTTCGCCATGGAGGCCGGCGGTATCTTCGTCTCGCCGCCCTTGTCGTAGAGCACCGCGCCAGACGACAGATCCTTCATATAAGCGATCGGCGCTTCGGTGGTATAGGGCGGCGCGGCGGCGATCAGCGGCTGGGCCAGCAGCCCGGCGGCAAGGAGGACTGCAACGCTTTTCTTCATGGGAAAACTGCCTTCGAACAAATGGAATCGCTCTTCAACTGCGATGTCTATCGCGCGTCATTAGCCATGATGCGGCTATTCTCAAAGCCTTTGGCGGCGGCCTGCCGAACACCGGCCTGCGCCGCCAGTTGCGTCGCATAGGGGCCAAGCCGCACGCGCCATATCCCGCCGCCCGCATCGACGCGTGCGCCTAGGCTCCTGGCCAGCGCATCGGCGCGGGCCTGGGAGGAGAAAGCCCCGACCTGCACGACATAGCCGCCGGTTCTCGGCGAGGCGGCTATCGGCTTGGGCGCTGGCTTGGCGGGTTGCGCGACAGGCTTGGACGCAGGCGTGTCGAAATCCGCGCCAGGCCGGCCGGCGCTGGCGGGCTTGATCGCCACCGGCCTGGGCTTGGCCGCAACCGTGCGCGTGGCCGCTGTTGGCTTCATCGGACCGAGCTTCCCCCGCAATACCTTGAGCAAGGCGGCGGGCGTTTCCAGCCGCTCGGCCGCCTGGCCATGGCCGCGCAGCACCGCGCGTTCCTGCTCCGGCGGATTGACCCGCCGCACCCGTACCGGCGCCATTCCGGCGACGCCCAGTTGCGCCGCAGCACCCGGCGACAACGCGATCAACTGGTCGCTCCGCATCGGGCCGCGATCATTGACCCGCACCAGGATCGTCCGCCCGCTGTCCAGCGCCGTCACCTCGACATAGCTGGGCAAGGGCAAGGTCTTGTGCGCGGCGGTGATGGCGGTAGGGATGAAGGACTCGCCCGTCTCCGTCACGCCGCCCTGGCTGCCATCCTCGATTGCGCCGGCATAGCCGACCTCGTCATAGGAAATCGGATCGGCGGGCGTATAGGTCACGCCCCCCACCGAATAGGGCGGCCCCAACGGCACTGGCGTATCGCCGACCATGGCGGCCAAACCGGCCTGTTGGGGTTGCGCAGCACCCGCGCCGCCGCCAACCAGCACCAACATCATGGCTGTAACGAACAGCCCCTTATTGTTTGACAGCATCCGCCAGCAATCCCACCGACAAGGCATAGAAGTTGGAACAATTATAATCCAGGATCGCCCGATAGTTGCTCGTCAGCAGATAGGCGGTCTTACCCGGCCCATCGGGTTCCAGCAGCGTCGCCAGCATCGTGTCCGTGGGCCAGATACCGCTGGCCGGAAACAGGCCCAGCTTGCGCCATTCCGCCATCGTCAGCCAGCGGCTGTGCCGGTTGAATACCCGCGGGCAGCGCGCCGGTTCGGTCTTGGCGACCACGGCGGCGCGGTCGAAGCCTGCCGGCACGGTGACCGCCACGCCCCAGGGCTGACCCTTGCGCCATCCTGACTGGACGAAATAATTGGCGATCGACGCCAGCGCATCGGCCTCGCTGGTCCATATGTCGGCCTTGCCATCGCCATCGCCATCCTTGGCTATGCGCAAATAGACGGACGGCAGGAATTGCGGATAGCCCGTCGCCCCGGCCCAGCTGCCGACCAGTCGGCTGCGCGGCACGCCATTGTCCAGCATCTTGAGCGTGGCCAGGAATTCCGGCTCGAACAGCGCGCGCCGCCGCCCTTCATGCGCCAGCGTCGCGAGCGACCGGATCAGGTCGAAATCCCCGGTATAGCTGCCATAATTGGTTTCATGGCCGTAGATGGCGACCATGATCTCCTCCGGCACGCCCGTCTCCGCCTCGATCCGCGACAGGCGTGACCGGTTGGCCTGATAGGCGATCCGCCCCCGGCTGATCCGCGCGGCGTCTACATGCTGGCGGCGATAGGGTTCGAAATTGGGGATGGGCGAATAAGCGCCGCCGCCCGGCTGGCTCTGGTCCAGCTGGACGACGCGGGGATTGGGCGTCAGCGTCGGATAGACGCTATCCAGCGTGGCGTCGCGGATGCCCATCGCCCGCGCCTTGGGCCGCAGGCTTTCCAGATAGGCGCGGAAATCCCCGCTATCCTGCGCCTGTGCCGGCCCGACGGCGATGCTGCCAGCCGCAACGGTGGCAAGGCCCAGCAATAAAGACAGGACGGGTGAACGCAAAGAATCCCTCATCCCCCCGTTGTTGCACAGGCGGGGCGGCAGGTGAATCCCCTTAATGCTAGGTCGGGTCGCTTAAGGCGACGAACAGAGAGGGCGAGAAATGTAGAAGGGGGCGATTTCCCCTTGGCATCGCCGCCCGGCGCGCTAGGAAGCGGGCCAACGGAAGCGTGGCCGAGTGGTTTAAGGCAGCGGTCTTGAAAGCTACCGGAGCTTGTCGGCGGAACGAGTGAATAGGAGTAAGGTTACAAAGGGTTAGTGGAGGTGGATCGCAGGGGTGAAATCACCCCATAAGCCGACCGTAAGCTGCCAGCCCTTATTTCGGTATGGAAGAGTGTCCGAGTGGTTTAAGGAACTAGTCTTGAAAACTAGCGACGGTGCAAGCTGTCCGTGGGTTCGAATCCCACCTCTTCCGCCAACCGAAGCTGCCAGCTATCCTTTACAGGGCGAGTGATTCTGTTAGGAACATAAACAGAACATCGTTTCAATGAATCGGAAGGGGTCACAGGCCATGCTAACTTCGCTCGAACTATGTGCCGGAGCAGGTGGCCAAGCGCTTGGGTTGGAAAAGGCGGGCTTCCATCATGAGGCGCTGGTCGAGATCGACAACCACTGTTGCAACACGCTGAGAGCCAACCGACCAAGCTGGAATGTCATCGAAGACGACCTTCGGGTTTTCAAAGAGCGTGCTGGTGACTTCGCTGGCGTTGATGTTGTTGCGGGTGGACTTCCCTGCCCTCCCTTTTCGGTCGCGGGGAAGCAGCTCGGCGCACTGGACGAACGAAACTTGTTTCCTGACGCTCTGGACATAATTGACGCCATCCGCCCGAAGGCTGTGATGATCGAAAATGTGCGCGGTTTCCTCGACGCTGTATTCGAGGACTACCGCCTCCATCTCAAGCGCCAGCTAAAGAAGCTGGGCTATGAGGTCGATTGGCGGTTGCTCAACGCATCTGACTTTGGCGTGTCGCAGTTGCGCCCGCGTGTGGTGATCGTTGCCACACGGAAGGAATTCTGGCCCAACTTTGCTTGGCCGTCAGTTGCGAAGACTAATCCTAAGACGGTCGGTGAAATGCTTCACACCATGATGGCAAGCGGCGGGTGGCTCGGGGCAGATCAATGGCGCGACCGCGCCAGCGATATTGCGCCAACGGTCGTTGGCGGATCGAAAAAGCATGGTGGCCCAGACTTGGGGCCGACCCGTGCAAAGAAGGCTTGGGCTTCGCTTGGCGTCAACGGCCATACGCTAGCCGATGAGGTTCCAGCCTCGGACTTTGTTGGGATGCCCCGATTGACCGTGCCGATGGTGGCGCTGCTGCAAGGGTTCCCGCCGGAATGGAAATTCACCGGCCGGAAAACGGCTGCCTACCGTCAGGTTGGCAATGCGTTTCCGCCGCCGGTCGCAGCGGCGGTAGCAAGCCAATTGAAGAAGGCGATAACCGTCAGGCGATCCCTAGCTGTTGCTTGAGTAGTTGTTTCTTGGCGGGGTTCTCCCAGTCACGGATTAACTGTCGATGATTGGGTGGTAGATCCCGCCAGTTGTGAAGCGTGTAGGTGCTACGGGTGAAGCCCTGCGGCGTTTTATATCGGCCAGATGTGATTTCCAACCCGATCACAGGGTAGCGAAGATCGCGGAGCCTCTTCTGCCAGTCCTCTTGCCTTTCCGTCGCATTCGCGACGAACTCGATTACGTTTGAGTCCACCGGTTGACCCATGTGCATCTTGAGAAGGTGTGCAATCCGCTCGTGAACTGACTCGTATTCGAGCAGCGCTGTCATCTCGTCTGCGTCGTATGACGCAAAGTGATCGCGCTTCCCGTTGTTGCAGGATTCGCAGATCGCCCAGAGGTTTTCGATCACCGTAAGGCCGCCCCATGCCTGCGGAACCTTGTGGTCAATTTGAAGCTTGATCGCATCGTCGGTAACAGTCTTGCCGCACATCTGGCATCGACCCTTGGCGATATTGAGTGCTTCTGCTCTCAGTTTGCCCGAAATCGCACCGGAGTCGGTAATGCCGCCCTTGGCTGAACCGAGGGTATAGACGAAACGCCCGCCAACCTGTTTGCCGGGAAGATGATAGTATTTACGCAAACTCCGAAGTCGGCGGTCTAGGTGCATCTGGTCTGCCCCGACACCAAGCACTGCCTTGATCTCGTCAATATCCAGTCCATTGGGGTTCGAGCGCAATAGGTCGCGAATTGCACGCGCGACATGGTTGAGTTTAGAATCAATATCGCTGTCGTCAGTTGTAGCCATGCGGCCAGCGTGGCATCGCCGCTAACGCCGGTCAACAAATCTGATGGCTGCTTACACAGGGCTTTTCCAGTTCGGTTGCTTCCGATGCAACTCATGCAGAAGCAAACGCTTAGCGAATGCATCCGCAAGTTTCGTGGTTTACCGGAGGTCGCTGCAATCGCGGCACATGCGTATGCGCCGGGTGTCGTCGGACCAGAACGGCTTGCGGCATGTCATGCACCGCTGCCAGCCAACGACCCTGACCACACGGGGCGGATTGTGGTCAACGTCCAGCACCTTCTCGCGCCGCTTGCCCCCGTCATCGGGCCACGGCACCGGCTCCACGAACCCTTGCACGTTGGCCTTCGGGCGCTGGGGCGGCACAGCCTCGGCTACAGCGCTGACGGTAGCTGTTTCGCCGCTACCCCCTTGGCCGCGCTCGCGCCACGCTACCAGCCACGGCGGGGTAACCGCGCCCGTCACCGACGCCACAGCCCTTCGACATGCCAGCGCCGGATGGAATTGAGGATGGCGGGCATGTCCCTGGTATCGAGCACGCCAGCGGCCATGCCAGCCCGCGCCTCCACCTCGAACGCATCGAAGCTGCCGTATTCCCGCTCGAACAGGGAGCGCGGCGCAATGCGGGCCTGCTCCAACCGAGCGACACGGGCAAGTAGGGCGCGGGGCGATGCCATGTCAGCCCTGCGCGATCTTCCGCCACTTGAACCCGACGCGGACCATAATCTCAATGCCGAGCGCGGGCGCAACGGTGACGCCGCGCTCGGCATAGCCCACTCCAACGCTACGCTACGACAAGTTTACATGCTGGTGTTTGATAAAATGCCCCTGCATCAGCGCGACCCCGCCTTGGCTGAAAGCAATCAAAAGTGACCGTTCATCTGAGTTGGCATACGCGGCAGCAAGCACTCTGAGCGCTTGGCGAACCTGTCGCTCAGTGGGCTTCTTCTTCGGGGCTACATGCTCGGGCATTGCCCAAGGAGGAATGGAGGCTGGTTCATAAAGCATTGTGGAATCCTTCGAGCGTGCTCGCCCGTGGACGCGCCAAGACGGACGAGCGTGGTTAAACACGTTCATCTGCCTGCCCATGCAGCCCAGAATGTTATGGAGAAGCATCCGGCCATGCCGCCATGCGTGCTTATGGAATACCTCACCGGCGCTGCGCTGTCCAGATAGCACCGACCATCGCCGTGCATTTCTCGGCAGCGCCGCCGCGTGGGGCGCGATCAGCACCCCGCCGCCCCTACCCCGGCGCGCTGTGCAGGCCGGGGCTGTGCGCGAGGCTACGCGGCCTCGGTGCGCGGGGTCAGTCGCTTGACGTTGTCGCTGGCAGCTATCGCCGCCTGCTGGTCGAGGAAATCTGCAATCTGCTGCGCTTCTGGCTGTAGCCATTGCAGGTTGGTCGTGTCGAAATAGTGTTCGGCGGTCACGTCGCGGGTGATGTGGTTTGTGAGCAGGTCGGTGCGGAACTTTTCGATCCGGCAGGAGCGCAGAGCGATGTTCGTATAGGTGCGCCGGAGGTCGTGCGGCGTGATCGGGTTGCCCGCAACCCCGCTCAACTTCTTCATCAGGTCGCGGGGGTCTTTGATATGACCAGCCTTGCCCCATGACGGGAAGACATAGGGGTTGTCATCGACGCGGGGCCGCGCCTCTAGCAGCTCGGTTGCCTGCGCCGCCAGCGGCATGAACACCGGATGGGCGTTCTTGGGGTTCGGCAGGTGGAAATAGCCATCCTCCAAGTTGACCTGATCCCACTTGAGCGAGGACGCTTCGCTAATGCGCAGCCCGGTCAGGAGCAGGAACCGCACGAGGTCGATGCTCGATGCCGTGTCGCGGTTGTGAGCTATGGTTCGCCACTGACCCAATGCCAGCCAGACCGCGCCGACCTTGGCATCCAGCACGCGGGTCGTGCGCGGCTTCAACTTCACCTTGTCGTCCTTGAGCGAGGCGACGGGGTTGTGAGCGATGAGCGGCGAGCCATCGGCCCGCTTGTGCTGGCGACCGGCGTAGTTGATGAGCGCGCCAAGAACGGCGAACGCCTGATTGGCTTGCCCCGGCGCTCCCTTCTTCCCCCGCAACCCCTTCGTCAGCAGCTCACGGTAGCGGGCTTTGCACATATCCTCGGTGATCGAGACAATGGGCTTGGACGCCCACGCCAAGAAAGTTGTGCGGACATGGCGCTCAATGGCGTGCTTGCTGGTCGCCTTCAGCTTGCCGGGGCGGCTCACATAAGCATCGCAGACCGCCTGCAACGTCACCTTCAGCGCGTCGTCCTGTTTCTTCATATCGCGGGGGTCGAGGCCCATACGCATATTGCGCAGGTGTTCGCGCGCCACGTCGCGTGCCTGTTCGGCGGTGAACACCCCGAACGGGCCGACAGTGATACGGGCTTCCTTGCCGCTCCCCTCAACCCTGCCCTGCACGATGAATGTCATCTTGCCGGTCGGGGTGACGCGCAGGCCGAACCCCTTCACGTCCGTATCCCAATGGAACTCGTCTTTCGCCCCGGCCTTGATCCGGTCGATATAACCCTTCGTCAGTTTGCTTGCCATGTGGCCCTCCGTAAGCAGTTCGTAAGCAGCCTACGGGAACTTATGACAACCTACATAAACATGCTAGGGGCGAAAAATGCCTGATATTGCGGGGATTCGTATGCTTATGACCACATATGCAAACATGCGGAAACACCCGGCCCAGCAAACTTGAAAACCGCCGTGGGTGTAAGCTCACCGTGGGTTCGAATCCCACCGCTTCCGCCATCACCCCCCCTCGCCATCCGTCCGCAGCCGATAGCCGATGCCGGGCTCATTGCCGATGATCTGCGGCCGTTGCGGATCGTCCTCCAGCTTGTGGCGCAGCGTGCGGACCAGGACGCGCAGATATTCGACATGATGTTCGACCTCGCGCGGCCATACCTGCGCCATGATCTGGCCGTGGGTGATGACCCGGCCGGGAAATTTCGCCAGCTGGACCAGCACGCCATATTCCTTGGGCGTCAGATGCACTTCATGGCCACCCTTGCGCACGATCCGCGCCAGCAGGTCGATCTCCACATCGCCGACCTTGACCGCCGACACGCCGCCCCCCTTGGTCAGCCGGTTGCGCAGCGCGACGCGCAATCGCGCCAGCAGTTCGTCCGTATCGAACGGCTTGGTCAGATAATCGTCAGCACCCAGGTCTAGCGCCGCCACTTTTTGATCGGTCGCCTCGCGCGCAGACACGACGATCAAAGTGGCGTCGGACCGCTGCTTGATCAGCGGCACCAGCTCCAGCCCATCGCGATCGGGCAGGCCAAGGTCCAGGATGACGATGTCGGGCAAAGCATCGCGCAGTTGGTCGAGCGCCTCGCGCGCATTCTGCGCTTCTACCGTCTCATAATCGGCGCGGGCGAGCGCGCTGTGGATCAGGCGGCGGATATGCAGTTCGTCGTCAACGATCAGCACTTTATGGCGTGTGGTCATGGTCGGTCGTCCAGGGGCATATCCTTGATGATGCAAGTTTCGGGGATACGGATGGTGAAGCAGGCACCGGGCGGATCATCGACATTGGTTGCCTGGACGGTCAATCCCATGGCCTCGGCAAATCCCTTGACGATGGCAAGGCCTAGGCCGGTGCCATGTTTGGCGCGGTCGTTCCCCTCGATACGGGTGAAACTGTCGAATAGCCGATCTTCGGCACCCGGCGGGATGCCCGGCCCCTGGTCGATCACCGACAGAAGCAGCGCGTCGGCGGTGCGAGCGCCGCGAATGACGACGGGCGTGCCGGGATCGCCATAGCGCCCGGCATTGTCGAGCAGGTTGAGGAGGATATGGTGCAGCAGCACCGGATCGACCCGCACCAGCGGTATGTCAGGCGGAATATCGACCTTCACCTCGCGCCCGCTGAGCGATTGCCTCGTATCCTGCACGGCGCTGGCGACGGCGTCGAACAGGTCGGTCGCCTCGATCCGCATCGGCAGCGCCCCGGCCTCGACCCGCGCCATGTCGAGCAGGTTGGCGACGAAACGGTTGAGCCGCAGCGCCTCCCCCTCGATCAGTTCCGCCAGCGGCAGCGCATGGTCGCGGCGCAATTCCTGCGCGGCCGACAGAATCGTGGTCAGCGGCGTGCGCAGATCGTGACTGACCGAAGACAGCAAGGCCGCGCGCAGCCGGTCGCGCTCGCGCACATGGCGCACGTCGAGCATCTGTTCTTCCAGCGCCATGCGATCCAGCGCAATCGCGGCTTGGTCGAGCAGGCTGATGAGCAACGGCATCTGGTCGGGGCGCAGGGCCAGCCCGGCATCGTCGCGCGCGATGCCGACCACGCCCAGCACACCGCGCTGGGTATGGAGCGGATGGAACAGCCAATCGGACGCGGTCAGGGTGGATGATCCGCGGCCGGCGGGCTGGACATTGTCCATCGCCCATTGCGCCGCGGCCTTCTCGATCTGCTCCATCCGGTCCTCCGGCGGAAAGGCGGCGCGCAGCGTCGGCCCGACGGCGGATGGCGTCAGCAGCACGGTGCGCACATCCAGCAGCCTTGCGATTTCGGCACAGACGCCCTGCATCAGTTCCTCTTCGCTGGCCGCGACGGTCAGGTGGCGGGAAAAGCCCGCCAGCGCCGCATTCTGTCGCGCGCTTTCGCCTGCAAGATTGGCTTGCGCGCGTACACCCGCGGCAAATTGCGCTGTCACGATGGCGACGCCCAACAGGACCAGGATGGAAATGATATTTTCCGGGTTGCTGACGGTCAGCGTGCCGGTGGGCGGCAGGAAAAAGAAATTATAGGCCAGGCTCGACGACAGCCCCCCGAATAATCCCGCGCGCAAGCCATAGGAGGCCGCCGCAAACATGACGGGGACGAGGTAGAGCAAGGCGATGTTGCCCAGGTCGATCGCCTCGACCAGCAACCGACCGATCGCGGTCATCGCAACGACCGCGAGCAAGGTCATGACATAATCGGCTGGCCTGCCCCAATGACCCTTAATCGCCCTGGATCTGACCCGCGCCGGTGCATCGTCGTCCGACGGCAGCACATGCACCGCGACCGAACCGATATCGCGCACCAGCCGGTCGACCACCGATCCGTGCCGCAGTTCGAACCACCAGGACCGGGTGGATTTCCCGATCACGATCTGGGTCGCGCGCGCATCTGACGCGAAACGGCGCAGCCCTTCGACCACGTTGCGCGCCGGAATACTTGCCGTCGCCGCACCCAGCCGGGACGCCAGCGCCAGCGTTTCGGCCAGACCCTGCCGTTCCGCGTCGGACAGGGTCGCGCTGCGCCGGGTTTCGATATGCACCGCAGTCCATGGCGCGCGCAGCGCGTCGGCCAGCCGCTTGGCGGCGCGCACCAGGCCCGGCGCGCTCGGCTGTTCGCTGATCGCGACCACCACCCGTTCCCCCACCGCAAAACTGCCGGCCAGCGCATGGGCGCGGACATAGTCCAGCATCTGCGCATCGACCGCCTGCGCCGCGCGCCGCAGCGCCAGTTCGCGCAGCGCCGTCAGGTTGGATTTGGAAAAGAAATGGGTGAGCGCCCGGCTCGCTTCCTGCGGGATATAGACTTTGCCGTCCTTCAGCCGCTCGATCAGCTCGTCGGGAGGCAGGTCAACGACCTCGATATCCGCATCCTCCAACACCGAATCGGGCACGGTTTCGCGCACCCTGACCCGCGTAAAGGAGGCGACGACATCGTTCAGGCTTTCGAGATGCTGGATATTCAGCGTCGAGTAGACGTCGATCCCTGCCGCCAGCAATTCCTCGACATCTTGATAGCGTTTGGGATGGCGGCTGCCCGGCGCATTGCTGTGCGCCAGTTCGTCCACCAGCGCCAATTGCGGCTGCCGCGCCAAAATGGCGTCGATGTCCATCTCGGTCAGGCTCTGATTCTGATGAGGGACGATCCGGCGCGCGATCAACTCATGGCCATGGACCAACGCTTCCGTTTCGCGGCGGCCATGGGTTTCAACGATGCCGATCACCACATCCGTCCCCGCCTTCGCGCGCTGCGCGCCTTCTGTCAGCATCTCATAGGTCTTGCCGACGCCGGGTGCGGAACCCAGGAAGATTTTCAGACGCCCGCGGCCTTCCTGCGCGGCGGCGCGCAGAAAGGCTTCGGGGTCCGGGCGCGCTGTCTCGTTCACCGCGCCTGCTTAGCGCCAATCGCGTCCAGCCGTCGATTCAGTTCGAACAGATTGACGCGCGCTTCGCCCAGGAAACCGAGCAAAGGTCGCTCGACGCTGCCCGCCACGAGCGACCGGACCTGTCGCGGTTCCATGCCGCGCGCCCTGGCGACGCGATCGACTTGATAAAAAGCCGCCTCAGGACCGATATGGGGGTCGAGCCCCGAGGCGGAGGCTGTCACCAGATCGGACGGAACGGGGCGATCGGGTGTGGCAGTCTTATAGGTTGCAATATCGGCCTTCACCCGGTCGAGCAGCGCTTGGCTGGTGGGGCCAAGGTTGGAACCGGACGAGGCAAGGCCGTCATAGCCCTTGCCAGCCGCAGACGGGCGGCTGTGGAAATAGCGGTCCGATGTAAAGCCCTGGCCGACGATGGTGGAGCCGATGACGACGTCCTTGTCGCGCACCAGGCTCCCGTTCGCTTGAGCGGGAAAGAGCGCCTGCCCTATCCCCGTCAGCGCGAGCGGATAAGCGATGCCCAGCAACAGCGCGAACAGCAAGGTCATGACGAGCGCCGGGCGGACGGCGGATTTGAGGTCGGTAAACATATCAAAATCTCCTTCATCGGGCGGTCAGGCGAGGCCCAGGCCGTTGACGACCATGTCGATCAGCTTGATCCCCACGAAAGGCGCTACCAGCCCGCCCAGCCCATAGATGGCGAGGTTGCGCGCCAGCAGCGGTCCCGCGCCGATCGGCCGGTACGTAACGCCCTTGAGCGCCAGCGGCACCAGGCAGGGGATGATGAGCGCGTTGAAGATGATCGCAGACAGGATCGCGCTCTGCGCCGTGCCCAGCGCCATGATGTTGAGCACCCCCAACCCAGGATAGAGCACCACGAACATCGCCGGGATGATCGCGAAATATTTCGCGACGTCGTTGGCGACCGAGAAGGTGGTCAGCGCCCCGCGGGTCATCAGCAATTGCTTGCCCAGTCCCACCACTTCGATCAGCTTGGTCGGATCGCTGTCCAGGTCGACCATGTTGCCCGCCTCGCGCGCCGCCTGGGTGCCGGTGTTCATCGCGACGCCGACATCGGCCTGCGCCAGCGCGGGCGCGTCATTGGTGCCGTCGCCGCACATCGCGACCAGCCGCCCGCCCTGCTGCTCCTTGCGGATCAGCGCCAGCTTGTCCTCCGGCGTCGCCTGCGCCAGGAAATCGTCCACCCCCGCTTCGGCCGCGATCGAAGCCGCGGTTAGCGGATTGTCGCCGGTGATCATCACCGTGCGGATGCCCATCTGGCGCAATTCGCCGAACCGTTCGCGGATGCCGGCCTTGACGATGTCTTTGAGGAAGATCGCGCCGAGCAAACGGCCGTCCTGCGCCACCGCCAGCGGCGTGCCACCCGCGCGGGCGATCTCGTCAGTGATGCGGCGCAGTTCGTCTGCATCGTCGCTCCCGTTCGAGCCGAGCGCCTTCAACACCGAATCCACCGCCCCCTTGATGATCCGGGTGCCGCCCGTGTCCACCCCAGAGATGCGAGTCTGCGCGGTGAACGGGATGACCTCTGCTCCCTCTGGCAGCGCCTGCGCCGTCTGGCCAAAGCGCTCTCGCGCCAGCAGTACGATCGAACGACCTTCGGGCGTCTCGTCCGCCAGGCTGGCGAGCAACGCGGCTTCGGCCAATTGCGCCTGGCTGGCACCGCCCACGGTCCGAAACTCCGTCGCCTGCCGGTCGCCCACGGTGATGGTCCCGGTCTTGTCGAGCAGTAACACGTCGATATCGCCCGCCGCCTCGACCGCCCGGCCCGACTTGGCCAGCACGTTGAACCGCACCAGCCGGTCCATGCCGGCAATGCCGATGGCAGACAGCAAAGCCGCGATGGTGGTGGGAATCAGGGTGATGAACAAAGCCGCCAGCACCGCCACCGGGATCGTGCCGCCGGCATAGGTGGCAAAGCTGGGGATGGTGGCGACAGCGATCAGGAAGATGATGGTCAGGCCGACCAGCAACAGCGTCAGCGCGATTTCATTGGGCGTCTTCTGCCGCTCGGCCCCCTCGACCAGCGCGATCATCCGGTCGAGGAACCCCTGCCCCGGATTGACCGTCACCTGCACCTTGATCCGGTCGGAGATGACGCGGGTGCCCGCCGTCACGGCGGAACGGTCGCCGCCCGCCTCGCGGATCACCGGCGCGGATTCGCCGGTAATAGCTGCTTCGTTGACCGACGCGACGCCCCATACGACCTCGCCATCGGACGGGATCAGGTCGCCTTTTTCGACCAGCACGACGTCTCCCATCCGCAGTGCGCTGGCCGGGACGGCGTCAAAGGCGTCGCCGTCGTTTTTCTTGAGCCGCTTGGCGGTCAGTTCCGCCTTGGTGGCGCGCAGCGACGCCGCCTGCGCCTTGCCCCGCCCTTCGGCCAAAGCCTCGGCGAAGGTGCCGAACAAGACGGTCAGCCACAGCCAGACGACCAGTTGCAGCTTGAAGCCAAGGGCGAGGCTGTCCTGCCCCACCGCCAGCAGGATGGTGAGCAGAACCGCGACGATGGCGGTGGTGAACATCACCGGATTGCGGATCAGTTCGCTTGGGGACAGCTTGCGAAAGGCGTCGCCGATCGCAGGCAGGATCAGGTCGGCGGTGAAGAGCGATTTGGACGCGGTGCGTGCCATGGTGATGCTCCGATTCTTTGTTTGACGGATCGCTTGGGCGAAAAACCGGTGCCCACTTTTCCGCGCGATCCTTCGTTAAAACGTCTGGCCGTGGATCATCGCGAGATGATCGGCGACGGGGCCAAGGGCTAGGCTGGGCAGGAAGGTCAGGCCGCCGACAACCAGCACGATGCCGATCAGCAGGCCGGTCCACAGCGGCCCCGTGGTGGGGAAGCTGCCCGCGGTTTCAGGCGTATAGGATTTCGCCGCAAGGCTGCCCGCAATCGCCAGCATCGGAATGATGATGAAGAAGCGGCCGATCCACATCGCAACGCCCAGCATGCCATTGTAGAAGGGCGTGTTGGCGGTCAGGCCCGCAAAGGCCGACCCGTTATTCCCGACTGCGCTGGTGAAGGCGTAGAGGATTTCGGTAAATCCGTGCGGCCCCTTGTTGAGCGGTCCTGCCAGCCCGGCCTGCGTGACGCTGGCGATCGCGGTCATCCCCAGGATCACCAGCGGCAGCACCGCGATGGCCAGCACGGCGAGCTTGACCTCACGCGACTCGATCTTCTTGCCGACATATTCCGGCGTCCGTCCCACCATCAGCCCGGCGACGAACACGGCGAGGATGGCGAACAGCAGGAAGCCGTAAATGCCCGCGCCGACGCCGCCGACCACCACTTCGCCCAGTTGGATATTGAACAGCGGGATCATGCCGCCCAGCGCGGTGAAACTGTCATGCATGGCGTTGACCGCGCCGCAGCTGGCCGCCGTGGTGACGACCGAGAAAAGCGCCGATGCGGCGATGCCGAAGCGGACTTCCTTGCCTTCCATATTGCCGCCGGCAACGCCCAGATTGTGCAGGATCGGGTTGCCCGCAGCCTCCTGCCAATAGGTGATGGTGACGCCCACCAGGAAGATGGCCAGCATCGCCGCCAATATCGCCCAGCCCTGCCGCACATTGCCGACCGCCTTGCCGAACGTATAGGTCAGGCCCACGCCAATGGCGAAGATCGACAGCATCTGGACGAAATTCGTCACGGCATTTGGGTTTTCGAACGGATGGGCGCTGTTGGCGTTGAAGAAGCCGCCGCCGTTGGTGCCCAGCATCTTGATCGCTTCCTGGCTGGCCACCGGGCCAAGCGCCAGCGTCTGCTTGACGCCTTCCAGCGTCGTCACATCGACCGACCCGGCCAGCGTCTGCGGCACGCCGCTCGCGATCAGGAACAGGGCGTAGAGGATGCACAGCGGCAGCAGCAGGTAAAGCGTCACCCGCGTCATATCCGCCCAGAAATTGCCGATCGTCGTCGCGTTCCGCCGCGCAAAACCGCGGAACAGCGCGAAGGCGAGCGCAATGCCGGTCGCTGCCGACAGGAAATTATGGATCGCCAGGCCCAACATCTGTGACAGGTTCGACAGCGTCGATTCGCCCGCATAGCTCTGCCAGTTGGTGTTGGTCGTGAAGCTGACGGCGGTGTTGAACGCCAGATGCTCGCTCGTGCCCGCGAAGCCCAGCGGATTAAGCGGCAACAGCCCCTGCAAGCGCAAAACCGCATAGGTGAAGAGCGCGAGCATGAAGTTGAAGAGCAGCATGTGCACGGCATAGCGCCGCCAGCCCTGCTCCTGCGTCGGGTCGATCCCCGACAGGCGATAGAAGCCCCGCTCGACCGGGCCGAGCACGGCATGCAGCGGCGTGCGCCGCCCTTCGTACAACGCGAACAGCCACAGCCCGACCGGCTTCGTAAGCGCCAGTAATATGCCGACAAAGGCCGCGATCAGCAGCCATCCCTGGAAGGTCATGATTGCCCCTCCCTAAAAGCGTTCGGGCCGTGCAAGCACGGCGGCGAGGTAGCCAAGAAGGCCGAGCGCGGCGATCGCCGCAAGCCAGAGGTCGATGGTCATGATGGCTGCCTCCTCACGCATGGTCGCAAAGCGCGACATAGCCAAGGCTGGCCGCCGCCAGGCCGAAGGTGAGGCCGATCCAGAGGATGTCCTGCATGAAAATTCTCCCGCACGCCGTCGCCGCGGAAGGCGGCAGGATCGGCTACGGGACGTCACCTAGTGCGTGGGTGCAGTGGAATGCGAGACGAGGACTATGCCACCGCCATAGTATTTGCGTATGATTCGGAGTCTATCGCGCCATCGCTTAGGCGTAGCTGCCGGGGCCGACCCGATGCAGCGTGATGGGTGGATGATCAACGGCATGAACGCGCGATTCGGTAATGACGGCGAGTGGGTCGATGGCATGGCTGAGCAACAGGCCGCAGCGATCCGGCCCTTCCCAGATCACCGTGCCGCATACCTCCAGCCCGTCGGCGATCAACGTCACCCGCTCGCCGATCGTTGGGAGCCATGCGCCGGCGATCAGCGCGCCATAGATGGAGATGTTGCGGATCGTAACGGGCTGGCTGATCCCGTCCCAGTGCAGCGTCGCCCCGACCTCAGCGGCGAAGCGGCTTTCGCGGCGGCGTTCGGCGCGGGCGCGATAGGAAATGCTGTCCATGGCCTTCTCTCCCGGTATGCCCCCCGGAGTCAGGCCACATTCGGCGGGCAAAGTTGCCAAAAGACTAAGCCGACTGGTTAACGATCGGTTGGGCGCGAAAGGGGGGCAGACCTTGCCCGCCCCCTTCAATTCAGGCCAGAGCGCCGTGGCAATGCTTGTATTTCTCGCCCGAACCGCAGGGGCAAGGCGCATTGCGGCTGATGTCCAGATTGGCGAACTCCCCAACAGCGCCCACCGGCGCGCGCGGGATCGTGGTGGTGAGGCCGCCAAAGCTGCCGCCGTCGATGTCTGCGCTATTATCTTCGCCCGAAAACGGGTCGATATGCGTGGTGATGAAATCGGGCAGCACCGGCAGGTCGAACTGCGGCATCGGCGCTTCGTCCATGCGGAACTGCACGCGGGCGATCGACCCGGTCACATCCTCGCGGATATTCTCCAGCATCCGCTCGAACAATGCGAAGGCTTCCTGCTTATATTCGTTGATCGGCGTTTTCTGGGCATAGGCGCGCAGATGTACCACCTGGCGCAGCGCGTCGAGCGTCGAGAGATGCTCCTTCCAGTGATGGTCCAGGCTCTGGAGCAGGATCGATTTTTCGATCATGTGCCAGTCGGCTGCATCGACCTCCCTGACCTTCTCCGCCACGGCTTCGTCGGCCAGCGCCGACAGCCGCTCCTCGATCAGTTCTGGATCGACCGAATCCTCGGCCAGCCAGGCGTCGAAGTCCGGCTCCAGACCCAATATGTCGGCCGCGCGCGCCTTCAGCCGCTCGATATCCCATTGTTCGGGATAGGTGCCGGGCGGGCAGGATGCGCCGACCAGGTCGTTCACCGTTTCACGGCGCATGTCGGCGACGACATCATCGACCGTATCAGCGTCCATGATGTCGGCGCGCTGCTCGTATATGACCTTGCGCTGGTCGTTCATCACGTCGTCATATTCGACGACCTGCTTGCGGATGTCGTAATTGCGGGCCTCGACCTTGCGCTGGGCCGTCTCGATCGCCTTGCTCAGCCATTTGGACGGCGGCAATGCCTCGCCATCCTCCAGGTTAGACCGGATCATCTTGGCGAACATCGTGTCCGGGCCGAAGATGCGCATCAGGTCATCGTCGAGGCTGAGGTAGAAGCGCGAAAGGCCCGGATCGCCCTGACGGCCCGAACGGCCCCGCAACTGGTTATCGATCCGACGACTTTCATGGCGCTCGGTCGCCAGCACGAACAGGCCGCCTGCCGCCAGCACTTCGGCCTTTTCGGCGGCGATTTCGGCCCGGATACGCTCGATCGCGGCGTCGCGCTCCGGCCCTTCGGGCACATCGCGCAATTCGTCCTCGACCCGCAGTTCCAGGTTACCGCCCAACTGGATGTCGGTGCCGCGGCCCGCCATGTTGGTGGCGATCGTCACCACGCCTTTGCGCCCGGCCTGGGCCACGATATGCGCTTCGCTCTCATGGAAGCGGGCGTTGAGGACCGCGTGGGGTACGCCTTCCTGATTGAGGAATTCGGACAGCATCTCGGACTTTTCGATCGACACGGTGCCGACCAGCACGGGCTGGCCCTTTTCAGCATGTTCTTTGATCGTCTTGGCGATGCCGCGGAACTTGTCCTCGATATTCTTGTAGAAGCTATCCTGTTCGTCCACCCGCTGCACCGGCTTGTTGGTCGGGATGGTGACGACGTTCATCTTGTAGATTTCGTAGAATTCGGTCGCTTCGGTCGAAGCGGTGCCGGTCATGCCCGAAATCTTGGGATACATGCGGAAATAATTCTGGAAGGTGACGGACGCCAGCGTCTGGTTCTCCGGCTCGATCTGGACGCCTTCCTTGGCTTCTACCGCCTGGTGCAGGCCGTCCGACCAGCGGCGTCCGTCCATCATGCGACCGGTAAATTCGTCGATAATGACGACCTTGCCGTCCTTGACGATATAATCGATGTCGCGGCGGAACATCACGACCGCGCGCAGCGCCTGGTTCACATGATGGACGACCTGCGTATTTTCGAAATCGTAGAGGTTGCTGCCCTGGAGCAGCCCCGCGGTTTCCAGCAGGCGCTCGATATTCTCGGTGCCGTCCTCGGTCAGCGTGACGGTGCGCTGCTTCTCGTCCTTCTCATAATCATCCTCGACCAGCTGCTTCACGATCGCGTCGACCGAAACATACAGTTCCGACTTGTCGTCGGTCGGGCCGGAGATGATGAGCGGCGTGCGCGCTTCGTCGATCAGGATCGAATCGACTTCGTCCACGATCGCATAGTTGAACGGCCGCTGGACCATCGATGCGCGATCATATTTCATATTGTCGCGCAGATAGTCGAAGCCCAGTTCGTTGTTCGTCGCGTAGGTGATGTCCGCGGCATAGGCTGCGCGCCGCTGGTCCTCGCTGATGTTCGGCACGATGACGCCGGTGGTCAGGCCCAGGAAACGATAGACCTGGCCCATCCATTCGCAATCGCGGCTGGCCAGATAGTCGTTCACGGTAACGACATGGACGCCCTTGCCCTGCAATGCGTTCAGATAGGTCGCCAGTGTCGCGACCAGCGTCTTGCCCTCACCCGTCCGCATTTCGGCGATTTCACCGCGATGCAGCACCATGCCGCCGACCATCTGCACGTCGAAATGGCGCATCCCCAGCACGCGCACGCCCGCTTCGCGCACCGTGGCGAAGGCTTCGGGCAGTAAATCGTCCAGCGTCTCGCCATTGGCCAGCCGTTCGCGGAACTTCGCCGTCTGGCCGACCAGTTCCTCGTCGCTCATGGCCTGCATCGCCGGTTCGAAGGCGGCGATCTGGTCTACGGTCTTGCCCAGCGACTTCACATAGCGTTCGTTGGACGATCCGAAGATGGACTTGGCGAGTGCGCCGAACATGCGATTTCCTAATTTCGTAAGGGGCACGCCCCCCCTTGTCAGAAGCGCGCGCGGATATGCGCCGCGATTTAGGCACGGCACATCCTTTAGTCAATCAGACAGCGGCTTAACCCAATCTGTCGCAGGTTCGTCAAAATCCTGTGGCAGGCGGCTTTGGTCGGGCGGTGGCGTCATGCCAACGCGAAGGCGTTGCACTTCGCGCAAGCTGCGCCACAAGAGCGCGACAAGAGCAAGGGTCGCATAGTGTATCGTTCAATCGTCCTGGCGACGGTGCGCCGCCGCGCCCTGCCGGTCGCCGCGCTGGTCGCGATGGCGCTGATCCTATGGTTCGGCCTGACGGCGATTGCGACTCCGTTCGACCATGACGAAAGCCAATATGTCGCCGGCGCCTATTTCAGCAGCCGCCTGCTGATTTTCCGCGATTTCCTCTATCTCCAGCCGCCGCTGCACAGCTGGACCTTCGCGCCGATCGTTTGGCTGTTCCCCGATCATATGGTGGTGGCGATGCGGCTGGCCACGGCCGTTACCGCGCTTGGCACCCTGGCGACACTATGGGCAGGACAGCGGATCGCCGGCATTTCGCGCGACAGCGCCGCTATCGCGACCTTGCTCGTCGGCGCGACCGCCGCCTTCCAGTTCACCGGCGCGGTGGTGCGCAACGACATGTTGCCGACTTGGCTGTCGTCCATGGCGCTGCTGGTCAGCCTGCTCGCGCTGCGCCATTGTGGGCGTCGCTATTGGTTCGCGGCCGGATTGCTATTTGGCCTTGCCATCGCGACGAAGCTCAATTTCGCGCCGCTGGGGCTGATGACCGGTCTGTTCGTCATCAGCGCGGGCGGGCGTTGTGGCCTGCGCGCTGCCTGCTGGCTGGCGGCTGGCGCGGTGGCGGGTATGACGCCGATGCTGATAGCCTGGGCGCTCGACCCCGACGCCTTCTTCTACGGCGTGCTGACCTTCGGCGCGACCGCGCCCCATGCCTGGTACGCGGCCAATGGCGCGTTCGATGAACTGGCGACGATCGAAAAACTGACCGACCTGCTCAAATATCTGTGGAAAGGACCGGCGCTCGCCGCCTTGCTCCTGTTGTCGGCCAACTGGATCATGACCCGCCGGCGCGTGCGTTCGCCCGGACGGCGACTGGCGATCTGGATGACGGTCGGCGCGCTGATCGGCGCGGCGATGCCGACGCCATCGCAGGTCCAATATGTCATGCCCTTGCTGCCGCCGCTGGCGCTGGCGCTCGGCTATCTGCTCGACGACGCGCGGCGCTGGCCCTTTGCGCCCCGTCAGGCGCTGCTCGGCCTGCTCTGCCTCGCCGCCATTCCCGGCATGTTGGCCGCCACCCGGCATGTGGTGGCGATGCTGCGAAGCGGATCGCCGGTGCTGGAGGCGGACGCCGCCGCGCGCTGGGCTGGGGCGAGCGTGCGCGCGATGGGTCAAGGCGACGACGTCGTCACCCTGTCGCCGCATATGATCCTGGGCAGCGGCCTCGCCCTCGACCCGCGCTTTGCCCCCGGACCGTTCGCCTGGCGTACCGGCTGGACGATGGGGCCGGTGCTGGCGCGGCAGGTTCACGCCATGATCCCGGCGACGCTGGGCGACATGGACCGCGATCCGCCCGCCGCCATCCTGACCGGCTACGAAGGCGGCACCCGCAAATTGCCGCTGCGCCCCGACGACGCGCTGGTCGCCTATGCCCGCCAGCGCGGCTATCGCATGGTGGCGATGCCCGATGGGGTGGGTCGCTTATATATGCGGCCGTCTGCCCCGGTCGCTTCGCGGAAAGATTGACCCTCGCCCGATTTTGTCCCATTTCGCGCGCCATGACCGACCGCTCCCCCCTCGCCCCCGCCGCCTTCCCTCCGCTGCCGTCGATTGCAGGCGTGACGCTGCGCACGGCCCGCGCCGGATATAAGGCCTGGGATCGCTGCGACCTCACCTATGTCGAGCTGGACGCGGGCACCGCCGTCGCCGGTGTCACGACGCAGAGCAAATGCCCCTCGCCCGAAGTCGAATGGTGCCGCGACGCCATCCCGCTCGGTTCGGCGCGCGCACTGGTGGTCAATGCCGGCAACGCCAACGCCTTTACCGGCCATCGCGGTCGCGCGGCTGTGGAGGCGATCGCGGCCAAGGTCGCCAATCACCTCGGCTGCCTGCCATCGGACATCTTCGTCTCATCGACCGGTGTGATCGGCGTGCCTTTGCCGATCGACAAGGCCGAAGCGGGTCTGGAAGCCGCCTTCACCGCCGCGCCCTGCGGCTGGGAAGAGGCCGCGACCACGATCGGCACCACCGATACCTATCCCAAGGGCGCCCATGTGTCCGCCATGATCGGCGACACGCGGGTCGAGCTGGTCGGCATCATCAAGGGGTCGGGCATGATCGCGCCCGACATGGCGACGATGCTGGGCTATATCTTCACCAACGCGGCGATCGAACCTACCCTGTTGCAACACATGCTGTCGGCGGCGAACCGCAAGAGCTTCTCCTGCATCACGGTCGATAGCGATACCTCCACCAGCGACACCGTGCTGGCCTTCGCCACCGGCAAGGCGGGCCATGCGCCGATCACCAGCATGGACGATGCCGGGGCGGACGCTTTCCACGCGGCGCTGCATGACCTCTGCCGCCAACTGGCCCATCTGGTAGTGCGCGACGGCGAAGGCGCGACCAAGTTCATCGATATCATGGTGGAGGGCGCGGAGAGCGACGCCAGCGCCCATCGTATCGCCCTCTCCATCGCCAACTCGCCGTTGGTGAAGACCGCGATCGCGGGCGAGGACGCCAATTGGGGCCGTATCGTCATGGCCGTGGGCAAGGCCGGCGAACCCGCAGACCGCGACACATTGTCGATCCGCTTCGGCGCGACGCAGGTAGCGACCGGCGGCCTGGCGGTCGAGGGCTATGACGAAGCCCCGGTGGCGGCCCATCTCAAAGGACAGGATATCCAGATCGGCGTTGATCTGGGCCTGGGCGAAGGCCGGGCGCAGGTGTGGACCTGCGACCTGACCCACGGCTACATCTCGATCAACGCCGATTACCGCAGCTGATGCTGGCGCTGCACGATCCCGTCGTCGCGCTGATGCGGCAGGTCGGACGCGACATCGTCATGCCGCGCTACCAAAATCTGGCCAGCGACGAGATCAGCGAGAAGGCGGCGAACGATTTCGTCACCATCGCCGACAAGGAAAGCGAGGTCCGGCTGGCCGAAGGCTTGGCCGCCATCCTGCCAGACGCCGGGATCATCGGCGAGGAAGCCTGCGCCGCCGACCCGGCGATCCTCGACCGGGCGGGCGATGGGCTCAACTGGATCATCGACCCGATCGACGGCACCGGCAATTTCGCCGCGGGCAAATCGCCTTTCGGTATCATCATCGCCCTGGCCGATGCTGGCACGACGCTGGCGGGCTGGATACTCGATCCGCTGACCGGGCGGCTGTGCCACGCGATGCTGGGCGGCGGCAGCCATGTCGATGGCAACCAGGTGGAGGCGCGCGAAACCGGCGGCGCGCTGCCGATCGCGGCGCTGGCGACCTTCTTCATGTCCGCTGAAGAACGCGCCGATATGGAGCGCCGGTCGCAGGCCATCTTTACGCTGGTGGACATTCCCCGTTGCGCCGCGGAGCAATATCCGCGGCTGGTGCTGGGACAGAATGACGTGTCGGTGTTCGCGCGGACTTTGCCCTGGGATCATGCGGCGGGCACCTTGTTCGTCAATGAAGCGGGCGGCTGCTGCCAGCGCACCGACGGAACGCCCTATGTCGTGGGCGACCTGCGGCGCGGGTTGATGGGCGCATCCTCGCCCCGGCTGTGGGACAAGGCGGCCGCGACGCTATTTGGATAAAGGGACATGCCATGCTGACGATCTGGGGCCGGTTGAACTCCCACAATGTTAAGAAAGTCGTGTGGTTCGCCGATGAAATCAGCCTGCCCTATGTCCGCCATGACGTCGGCGGCGCCTATGGCATGAGCGCGGATTATCTCGCGAAGAACCCCAATGCGCTGATCCCCACGGTCGAGGATGGCGACGTCATGCTGTGGGAATCCAACGCGATTTTGCGCTATCTGGCGGCGCGCCATGCCCCGGCCCTTTGGCCCGCCAACCCGGCGGAGCGGGCGCAGGGCGACAAGTGGATGGACTGGCAATTCGCCTTCGCCGACGCCCAGCGCGACGCTTTCCTGCAACTGGTGCGACACTCGCCCGAACAGCGAGATGGACAGTTGCTGGCCAAGTCCGCAGCAGCATCGGGCGCGGCCATGAAAATCCTCGACCGGACGCTCGCGGTGCAGCCTTGGCTTTCAGGTGTCGCTTTCGGTGTCGCGGATGTGCCGATGGGCGTCTATGCTCACACGTTCTTCACGCTCGACATGGAGCGGCCCGATGTGCCGCATGTGCGCGCCTGGTATGACAGGCTTCGCGCCCGCCATGCCTATGCCCAGTCGGTGATGATCCCGCTGACATGAACCTTGCACGTCCAAGCGACCCGTTCGTGCTGAGTAGGGACTGAGCGAAGTCGAAGTCCCGTATCGAAGCATCCTTCGATACGCCATTTCGACTTCGCTCAATGGCTACTCAGGACGAACGGAAAAGTTTCAGAGAACGCTTTCGATCCAGCCCTTGAGCGCGCTCTTGGGCGCCGCGCCGACTTTGGTCGCGGCCGCTTCGCCATTTTTGAACAGGATCATCGTCGGGATGCCGCGCACGCCATATTGGCCAGGCGCATCGGGATTTTCATCGATGTTGACCTTCACGATCGACACGCGGTCGCCCAGTTCCTCGGAAATTTCCTCCAGGGCCGGGCCGATCATCTTGCACGGACCGCACCATTCGGCCCAGAAATCGACGAGGACGGGCTTGTCGGAATCGATGACGTCGGCCTTGAAGCTGAGGTCGGTAACTGCCTTGGTGGCCATGAGAGTCTCCTTATGTTGCAGCCTATCTAGGACGGGCGCGCATCTGGCTCAACGGGCGAGAGCAGCAAATTCTCCTGCGCGGGCACATAGCCCGGCTTGTGCGCCGCCAGCGGCCCGAGTCCCGGCTTGTGTGCCGCCAGCAGAGCGGGCGGCAGGACGATCAGGCGCGGCGCGCTGGTGTAGAGCAGCCCCGCCTCGATCGCCCGGTCGGGAAAGATCACGCCCAGCGCCGCGACATAGGCGGCCATCTGCCGGATATGAGCGGTCGGCACTTCGGCCAGGGTGAGCGGCGCGACCCGCCCGGTCTTGAAATCGACCAGCTGGATGCGATCCGCGCCGATGCACAGCCTATCGACGGTGCCGGCGATCACCGCCTCCCCCACCACGGCGGCGATCGGCGCCTCGGCCAGCGCGTCGGGGCCGAACAGCGCGGCGAAGTCCGGCGCGTCGATCACCTTGATCGCCTGGTCGATGACGTCATGACGTTGCGCGGCATCGGCTACGCCCTGCTGGACCAGCCAGCGATCTGCCGCATCGCGTCGCCGATCGGCGGGCAGGTCGGGCAGCCGTTCGAACAGAGCATGGAGCCAGCGCCCCCGTTCGGCCGCGGCGCGCATCGCCTGCGTCGGCGGCGGATAGGGCACGTCATCCTCCACCGGGGCGGACGGCGCGAGCGGCCGGGGCGGACGCGATTCGGCCGGAGCCGGCTCGCGCAGCCAGACGGGCTGGACGATCGGCATCGATGCGCGTGCCTCTTCCGCCTCCGCCTTGCGCGGTTCCAGCTGCTCGGTCCCGCGCCAGAGGCGCACCCCGCCCCACAGCGGATCGGCTTGCCAATCGGCACCCAGCGAAATCATCGCGCCTTCGACCGCCGCATACCAGCTTTCCGGCTTCACCTCCCCCTTGGCGCGGGGGCCGAGCGATCCGGCGACGACCAGCTTTTCCTCCGCGCGGGTCAGCGCGACATAGAGCAGCCGCCAATGCTCCTCCCGCTCCACTTGCGCGGCGGCTTCTGCAACCTCGCCAATCGGTCCCTGCCGTTCGGCCTTGCGCGGGGCCAGGATCGGCAGGCCGTTCCACAGCAGCGAATCCGATCGATTGCCGGCATCGGGATCGAGGCAGGCGTCGGCCAGGATAACGATCGGCGCTTGCAGCCCCTTTGCGCCATGCACGGTCAGCAGGCGCAGATTGTCGCCCTGCGCCGCGGCATCGCGCACGATCTCCACCTCGCCCCGGTCGAACCAGTCGATGAAGCGCTGGAGCGAAGGATGATCGTCGCTTTCGAAGGCGAGCGCGGCATTCAGCAATTCCTCGATCGGATCGGCGGCCTCGGTCCCCAGTCGTTCGACCAGCCGCCTGCGGCCGTCCATCGGGCCGGACAATATCGCCTCCAGATAGCGATAGGGGGTGGTGAAATCCGCCACCGCCAGCAGATCGCGCAGCGGCTTCAAAGTCGCATCGTCCATCGTCTGCTGGAGATGCCGCCACAGGCCGCCTTTGCGGCCGATCAGCCGCACCATCAGTTCGTCCTGCGTCCAGCCGATCAGCGGCGACACGAGCAGCGAGGCAAGGTTCAATTCATCCTCCGGCTGCACCGCAAAGCGCAGCGCGGCGAGCAGGTCGCGCACCGCCAGCGGCGCGTTCAGCCGCAGCCGGTCGATCCCGGCCACCGCTACCTTCTCCTCATAAAGCCGCGCGACGATCAGCCGCGCCAGTTCGCTGCGGCGGCGCACCAGGATCATGATGTCGCCCGCGCGCACCGGCCGCCCCCGGCTTTCCAGCATCAGCCCATCGTCGATCCACTGTTTGATCTGCCGCGCGATCTTGCCGGCCAGCACCCGTTCCTGATCGGCGGCCCAATCCTCCTCGCCTTCCGCATCTTCGGACAGGCCGGCGACGACCGGCTTCCACAATTGCACCTCGCCTGGATGACGATTGGCGCTGACATGGCGCACCTCGCCTGCGTCCATGCCCAGCCGTTCGGCGCGCAGCGTCGAGATGGTGCGGTCCACCACGTCCAGCACGGCGGGCGTCGAGCGAAAACTCTGGTCGAGCGACAGGTTGAAGAAATCATGCCCAGATTGGTCCGCGTCGCGTTGGAACAGGATACGGGCGGCTGCGAAATTGGCCGGGCTGGTGCCCTGGAAGCCAAAGATCGCCTGTTTGAAATCGCCCACGGTGAAGATAGTGCGGACCTTTTGCCCCGCGTCCCATTCGGTTGCGAAAAACTCTTCGGCCAGGGTGCGGACGATCCGCCATTGCGCGGCGTTGGTGTCCTGCGCCTCATCCACCAAAATATGGTCGATCCGCTGGTCCAGCTTGTAGCGTATCCACTCGGCGATGCCCGGCTGTTCCAGCAGGGCGGCAGTGCGGGCGATCAGATCGTCGAAATCGACCGCGCCCGCCAGCCGCTTCGCCTGGGCATAATCGCGCGCATAGGCCCGCCCGGCATGGAGCGCCTGGCCCAGCAATGCGGCATAATCGGCGCGCAGCTTCATCGCGATCAGCGCGCCGCATGTGTCGTAAAGCCGCTTGGCCATCTCGCCATAGCCGTCGATCGGCGGAACGAAGCCCTTGCTCTCTAGAAAATCACCGTCCGCCTTGCTCCAGGCGCGATGGAGGTCCGCCAGCGTCGTCGCCCGCCCCACAGCGTCCAGCCCACGCCAGGCGGCGATACGGTCGCACCGTTCCAGCCCGCGCCCCTTGCCCCATTCGACATTGGCGCGCACGATCCCGTCCAGCGTGCGCATATCGAACATCGCGTCCGAACATTGGTCGCCAAGCCATTGATCGATATCGCCTTCAGGCATCTCCAACTCTGTCGCCAGCCACGGCCCGATCGCGTCGGGCAGGTCGTTCAGCGCATCGCCCTTCGCCGCGCAGCGCAAAAGAAACTGCTCCGCCCCGCCCTCACCCAGCCGCAGGCTGATCGCCTGCAACGCGCCGATCAGCGCGTCATCGTCCCCGTCATGCGCCCGCACCGCCATGTCGGCCAGGGTCTGCCGCGCCAGGCTGGATTGTTCGCGCTGGTCGAGCGGGCGAAAGCCCGGCGTCAGGTCGGCTTCCAGCGGAAAGGCGGTCAGCAATTGCTGGCAAAAGCCGTGGATGGTCTGGATGCGCAGCCCGCCGCCGGTCGATTCCAGCACTTCGGCAAAGAGCCGGCGGGCCTGATCCTGCTGCTCCGGCCCATGATCCTCGCCCAGCGCCATCAGATCCTTGGCCAGGTCGATGCCATCCATCTGCACCCAGGCAGCCAGGCGATCATGGATACGATCGGCCATTTCCGCCGCGCCCGCCTTGGTGAAGGTCAGGCAAAGGATATTTTCCGGCCGCACGCCCTGCAACAGCAGGCGGAAGACGCGCGCGGTCAGCACATGGGTCTTGCCGGTGCCTGCCGATGCCGACAGCCAGACATGGGCGTCGGGCGCGGCGGCGCGGGCCTGATCGCCCAGCAACTTTTGCAGCGCGCGGGTCTTAGCCATCGTCGCGGCCATACCATTCCTCCAGCCGCATCAGCTGGTCATAATCGCCATAATTGGCGACTTCGGGGTTGATTTCCGCGCGGAAGGGGGTGGTTCCAAGCAGGAAGGCATCAGCCACCGCCTCGAAATGTTCATGGGCGTGCGCGGTAAACTGGTCGGTGACGATCTTGTCGCGCTTGCCCATCGGATCGACCGGCCGTTCGCGATAGCCGAACTGGTCGCCCTTTTTGGCAAGTGACCAATATTCGAAGTCGCCTGCTTGCGGATTGGGACCAAGGCCGTCGAACCCGCCCAGTTCCGCGATGATGCCGAGCAGCCCCAGTTGCAGCGAAAAGCCCGCCTTCACCTGACGCGCGCTGGGTGGTTTGCCGGTCTTGTAATCGATGATGCCGATGCGCCCGTCGGCCAGCCGATCGATCCGGTCGGCCTTGCCCATCAGCGTGACCCCGGCGATGTCGGCGCGGCCTTCCTTCTCCACCGCCAATATGGTGCGGCCCTCCGCCTTGTCGCTGGCGACCTGCGCTGCGATCCAGCGGATCGCCTCGATTAGGCGCGGCTGCCACAGCGCTTTGAGCAGGGGATGGACTTCGGGCTGATCGAACATGGCGCGGGCGCGCGATTCCAGATCGGCGGGGTCGAGCGTGCCCGCCTCCGCCCAGCGCTGGAGAATGTCGTGGACCGCCGTCCCGCGCCAGGCCGGTCCGGCATCGGCATCGACGGGATCGAGCCGATTGAGGCGTAAAACCCGCTTGGCGTAGAAGGCATAGGGGTCCGCCTTCAGTCGATCGACATCGGTGACCGGGATCACATTGGGCCGAACTGATGCAGGCGGCGCGGGCGCGGGACGGTCGGCGGGGCTATGCCGGCCCGGCGCGTCAATCGCCTGCGCCAGCGTCGCATAACGATCCGCCGTCTTCCATTGCGGTCCGGCCATCGCCTTCAGCCGCAGCCAGAAGCGCGACGCCACCGCCGGCCCGCCGCTGCCCCGGCGCGCGCGGGTGATCAGGACATGCGGCGCGCCCAACGCCCCGGCAAAATCATGCGCGGCCAGGCCAATCCGCGTCTCCAGCCCCGGCAGTCCCAATTCGCGCCGGATGCGCGGCGCGAGCCAAGGGTCGGGTGACGGCAGGCCCGGCCATGTGCCTTCATTGAGGCCGCCCAGGATCATGAGGTCGGCCTGCGTCAGCTGCGCCTCGATCAGGCCCAATATCGTAATGCGCGGATGGCCGCCCTGGGGCGGGCGCACCGACACGCCGCCGAGCATATGGTCGAGCAACACCGGCAAGGCGCGCGGATCGGCCTGCCGCGGGCCTTCGGGCGAGGCGGCCTCCATTTCGGCGAACAGGTCGGCGGCGGCGTGGCCCTGATGGCCCGCCCAGACGGCATCGTTTGAGAGCGCACCTGCCTGTTCACGCAGCGCCGCCAATTGTCCGCTCAGGTCGGCGGCGGCGATAAAGGCGCTCTCCAGCGGCTCCAGCAAGGCGCGCGCCGTCGGCCACCAGTCTCGCACCTGATCCCGCAACACCCTCTGCCGATCGTCGGGGCGCGGATGCATCAGCAGGTCGATACCAACCAACCCCGCCTGGGGCCGCGGCCCGCGCAGCAGCAGGTCGAGAGCGCGCACCCCTTCCAGCCAAGCCAGACGCCATTCGCCCCGCATCACCAGCGGATGTTTGAGCAGGGTGAGCAGCGCCACCGGCGCAAACCGCTCCGCCACCGCCTGCGCCATGGCGATCAACAAAGTGCCGGGCGGCAGGCGCGACAGCGGCAGGCCCGCCGAATCGTCCGCCTCGATGCCCCAGCGGCGCAGATGCGCCGACACCCGTGTAGCCAGTTGCCGGTCGGGCGTCACCAAAGCGGCGGTCCGTTCCGGCGTCTCCAGCGCCTCGCGCAGTGCAATGGCGATGGCCTGCGCCTCCTCGCCCGGCGTCGCCACTTCCAGCGCCTCCACCCCCGCCAGCGATCGGTCGGCGGTCTTCAGGTCGCGCCAGCGGCTCGTCAGCCTGGGCGGCAGCATGGCGTTGGAGATGTTGCGCCCGCGCACCGCCCGCGCATCATGTTCGCTGCCCCAACGCCATAAAGCGACATCGTCCCGCGTCGCGCTCATGCGGTCGAGCAGGCGCTTGAGCGCATATTGGGGATGGCTTTCATGGCCCTGCGGCGCGCAGCCGGTGACCGGATCGGGATCGAACGGGCCGATCGCGTCCCAGGCCGGATCGTCCATATGCTGGTCGAGGCCGGCGAACACCACCATGCCTTTCGGCATCATACCGATCCGGCGCAGCAAGTTGGCGACGGCCGGTGCGGTGGTCGACAGGCCCGCTGCAACGACGAAGCCCGACGGCGGATGGTCCTTCCAGCGTGCCGCCAGCCGGTCGAACAGCCGATTGCGCCGGTCGGCGAGGTCGATGCACCCGGTCCGCGCCAGCTCGCCGGGCCAGCGGGCGATCAATATCTCGAACATCGTCAGCGATGTCTGCCAATGTCTCGACAGTTCGTCGGACAGCGCCAGCGTGCGCAGGGCGCTCACCGGCACGCGCTCCACCTGCATCTGGTCCAGCACCGCGCCCAGCGCCTGTCCCAGCAGCAGCGCCTGACCCGCGTCGATACCCGGATGCGCATCCTGCACCATGCGCGCGAGAATCATCTGGCGGCGCATCGGCGCGATCGCGGGCGGGACGGGGTCGGCCTCCCCCAGCGGATCGAGCGCGCCGCCCACCTGCTCGCCCAGGTCTGGGTCGCCGATTGCGACCAGCCGGGGCAGCAGCAGTCCGCCGCCCGATTGGCGCACAAAGGCGTCGCTGACCGCCCGGATCGCGCGGTTGTTGGGCAACAAGACCATGCCCTGCGCCAGCGCCATGGGATGCCCCCGATGCTGCGCCAGCAGCCCCGCCGCCAGCGCATCGGCGAAGGCGCGATGCGCCGGTATCGTGAAGAGCGCGGGGCGCGTCTTTTCACCCATGAGCGAGCATCGACTCCACCACCGGAATGGCCTGGGGCGTGCCGACGTCGAACCACAGCCCCTGATGCGACACGCCATAGAGCCGCCCCGCTTCGATCGCGCGGTTCCAAAAGATATTGGTGGAAAACACGTCGCCCGGCGGATCGACCAGCAGCGACGGCGACAATATTTGAACCCCGGTAAAGACGAAGGGCGCGACATAGGCGGTCTTGCGCCGGCTCAACCGGCCATTGGCATCCATGTGGAAATCGCCAGGCCCCGTGTGGCAGGTCGCGCGGGCCAAAGGCACCAGCAACAGCAGCGCGTCCATCCGCTCCGGGTTCCAGATCCGCTGCATCATGCCCAGCGTCTCCTGCGCACCGTCGATCCACAGATTGTCGCTATTGGCGCAGATGAAGGGCTTGTCGCCCAGCAGCGGCTTCGCCCGGATAAGCCCGCCGCCGGTTTCCAGCAGCTTGGCCCGCTCGTCCGAAAGGACGAAATCCAGCCCGCATTTGCGCGCCCTGAGATGCGCCTCGACCGTGTCGGCCAGATAATGGACGTTGACGACCACAGTCTTGATGCCGCCCGCCTCCAGCCGGTCGAGCGCATGATCCATAAGCGGCTTGCCCGCCACCTTGACCAGCGGCTTGGGCCGGGTCGCGGTGAGCGGACGCATCCGCTTGCCCAGCCCGGCGGCCATCAGCATGGCGGTGTCGATCATTCGGGGGCGAACTCCGCAAGCGCATGGTGGCGCTGGTCGGCGGGGATGTTGGCGGCGAACCAGTCGGCGACCGGTGCCAGCGCCGGATGAGCCAGGTCGCGCTCCAGCAATCCCCACATGCGCGGCAGGAAAGACAGGTAGCGCGGCTTGCCGTCGCGTTTCCACAGCCGGGTGAAGATGCCGATGATCTTGGCGTTACGCTGCGCGCCCAACACCGCATAGGCGGCGTCGAAATCGGCGGGCGGAATGGCGACCGCCTTGTAATGGGCCAGCATAGCCGCCTCGACCGCCTCCGGCACATCGCGGCGGGCATCCTGCAACAGCGACACAAGATCATAGGCCGGATGGCCCGCCAGCGCGTCCTGAAAATCGAGCAAGCCCAGGCCATGCGAAGCGTCGCGGTCGATCAACATGATATTTTCGGCATGATAATCGCGCAGCACCGTTACCGTCGGGCTGGCGGACTGCTCCACGATGGGCAGAACAGCATCCCACGCCCGCACATAGGCGTGGGCATCCACATCCAGCCCGATCGCCGGGCAATACCAGTCTGTCAGCAGCCCGACCTCGCGCTGATAAACGGCGCGGTCATAGGGCGGCACCTGCGCCGCGGGCAGGCAGTGCAGGTCGGCCAGCAGGTCGATCGCGCGGGCATAGGTCGCCAGTTCCTCCGCCGGATCGGCGTCCAGATGCTCCTTGACCCGCAAGTCGCCGAAATCCTCGATCAGCACCAGCCCCTGCTCCAGATCGCGCGCCAATATCTGCGGCGCGGCAAAGCCGTCTGCCAGCAGATGTTCGGCGATCGCTATGAACGGCCGCGGGTCTTCATGCGGCGGCGGCGCGTCCATCAGCACGGCGCGACGGCCGCCGTCCAGCACGCGAAAATAGCGGCGGAAGGAGGCGTCGCCGGCGAGCGGTACGATGGCGGCGTCACCCCATCCCGCGTCGGCGAGGAAGGCGGGCGCGGCGGCGGGGGGGATCATATCTGTGACCATCGCTCCGTCCAAGCGTCCGGCACGGCCGCTGTCAAGCGCCGCGCGTCATCGCCTGCAAAGTCGATGCTGAGCCGCAGGGCGTGTGACCATAGGGCGTCGCCCAACCGGTCGGGCCATTCGATGATGAGCAGGCTGTCCATCAGATAGTCGCCCAGCGCCAGTTCCTCGGCCTCCGCCGCATCATCCAGCCGGTACAGATCGACATGGGCGACCGGCAGGCGCACTTCCGGCACGTCATAGGGCTGGACGATCGCAAAGCTGGGACTGGGCGCTTCGCCCTCCAGCCCGAGCGCTTCCAACATCCCGCGCGCCAGCGTCGTCTTGCCAGCGCCCAACCCACCTTCCAGCGCGATTACGTCGCCGATCCGGGCGTGGGCGGCGATCCGCCGGCCCAGGTCCAGCATCGCCGCCTCACCATCCAGTTGCGTTACCGCCTCAGCCACGCGGCAGTTCGATCACGGCCATCGTCCCCTGCCCGGCTTCCGACACCAGTTGCAACGTGCCGCCATGCGCCTCCGCCAGTTGTCGTGCAAGCGGCAGGCCGATCCCCGCCCGGCCGCCGTTGCGCGCCTGCCCCGCGCGCGCCGCCGGATCGAATATCGCCGCTTGCTGACCGGCCGCGATGCCGGGGCCATTGTCCGACACGACTATGCGCGCCGTGTCGGCCGTGCCGTCGCCATGGATCAGGATGCGGGCACCCTTGCCGCAATAGCGGATCGCATTTTCCAGCAGATGGTCGATCGCCTGGCCAATCCGTCGCGCATCGCCCTGCACGGCGCCCAGGCTGTCCTGCAACGTCATGTCGATCTCCATGCCCTTGGCGGTCGCATCCATCATCATCCGGCTGGCGCTGGCGCGGACGACGGTGGTCAGGTCGACACGGGCACGATCGATCGGCAGCGTGCCGACTTCGCCCTGGGTCAGGTCCAGCACATTGTCGATCAGCATCGACAGACGCGCCGTGCTCTTGAGGATGCCATCGACATATTCGGTGGCCGATGGGCTCAGTTCCCCGGCATAGCCCGCGCTCATCATCTCGGCGAACCCGGAAATGGTGGTCAGCGGGGTGCGCAACTCATAGCTCATATTGGTGACGAAGGCGGTCTTGACCTTGTCCGCCTGCTCCAGCGCCTCGTTGCGGTCGCGCAGCACCTGCTCGACCCGGCGGCTGTCGGTGACGTCAAGCATGGTGAACAGCGCATTGCCGTCGGGCAGCGGGATAGCGGCAAATTCGAAGATCCGCCCGTCCGCAAAGCCGACATGGCCCATGCGCTGCTTGCGCTCCACCGTCGCCGCACGCACCAGTTCGCGCACCAGATTGGCCTGCTCCGGTTTCGTCAGCTTCGCCTGTACCGCGCGCATCAGATCGTCGATCCGCGGATGACCCGCCAGCAACTCCTCATTCGCGCCCCAGATGGTGCGGAAGCGGCTGTTCCACATCTGCAACCGCCCGTCGGACGAGAAGACGCCGATCGATTCGAACAGATTGTCGAAGGTCGCGGTGCGGACCCGCAGGAGCGTGTCGCGGGCGCTCGACAGATTGACCTGTTCGGTGCGGTCCTCGAAAATCAGCAGCAGCCCGCCATCGGGCAACGGCTGGGCATAGACGCGCAAATGGGTGCCGTCCTGCAACAGCCAGTTTTCCTCCAGCGGCTCAGGCGACAGGAACCATTGCCGCCGCTCCGCGCGCCAGGCGGGGAAATCGCGATGTTCGGGCAGGCGCCGCGCGTCGCGCATCTGGTCCAGCACGCGCTCGAACGGCGGGGCGTCGGCCAGCGCATCCTGGTGCAGGCCAAACAGGCTGATGAAGGGCTGATTCCAGAAGCGCAGCGCCCTGTCGGAGCCGAAACGCGCGACACCAGCGGACAGCCGGTCGAGCAGGTCACGCTGCGCCGCTTCCAGCCGCCGATGTTCGACCCGCGCCTGTTCCAGTTCATGCTGATCGACGGCATAGCCCGCGACGCCCGCCGCCCCCAGCGGCACATCGACCACGCGCATCGTGCGCCGTTCGCCATCGATGGTGGCGGGCACCATGCGTTCGATCGGTTCGTCGCGGGCGATCGCATCGGCCGCGGCGGCTTGCGGCGTCAGGCCCGCGACGGTTTCGACCAGTTCGGTGCCATGGGCGATGACATCGCCCGCGCCTTGCCCGTCGACCGCTCGCACATAGGCGCTGTTGACCAGGCTCAGGCGCAGGTCGGGCGTGCGGTGCCACATCGGGAAGGGCGCGGCCTCGACCAGGCCAGCCAGGGCCTCCAGCGCGTCGCGCAATTGCTCGACATGGCCGCGCAGCGACTGGATTTCCGCCTGGCTGTCGGTCGCGTCGAAAATCCACAGGATGACGCCGCCACTCTCGGCAATGCCCGGTCCGGCCGGCGCGCCGCGGACCAGCAGCAGCCGTGACGATCCCAGCCCCCGCACCGGCAGGGCGAAACTCCTGCCCGCGCGCTGGGCCGAGGCGATCTCCTGCGCCAGCGCGGCCGCATCTTCCGGTTCCAGACCGCCGTCGGGCGCGGTGAGTTCGGACGCGAAGGTCGGCACGCGCGGCTTGCCCAGCCATTTGGCCAGGCGATCGGCCGCTTCGAGCCGTCCGTCGGGATGGATGATGATAGGCGCCGCGGGCGCCGACGCCAGCAGCGTGGTCAGCCGGTCGAGCTTGCCCTGCGCATGGGTGCCCTCGCGCCGCATCCGCTGGCCGCTGACCAGCGCCCACACGGCCGCGCCCAGCCATCCGGCCAGCACGACGCCGAAAATGATCGCGGCATAGGGGGACAATGTCGTCATGACATACGCCCTCCGGCCCGTCGCACCTGCCTGTCCCTGTTCATACGTCGGCTGGGCCTATCCCAGATCGGTCGCACGGCCAAGGCGGCGGACAAGAAAAAAGGGAGGCGTCTCCGCCTCCCCCTTTCGATGTCGCTCGCTGGCGTTTCGGCTCAGTAGCGGTAATGGTCGGGCTTGAACGGCCCTTCCACCGGCACGCCGATATAGTCGGCCTGGCGCTGCGACAGCTTGGTCAGCTTCACGCCGAGCTTGGCCAGATGCAGTTCTGCGACCTTTTCGTCCAGATGCTTGGGCAGGACATAGACGTCATTGCCGTACTGCTCGCTCTTGGTCCACAGCTCGATCTGCGCCAGCGTCTGGTTGGTGAAGCTGGCCGACATCACGAAGCTGGGGTGGCCGGTGGCGTTGCCCAGGTTGACCAGGCGGCCCTTCGAAAGGACGATGATCTTCTTGCCGTCGGGGAATTCGACTTCGTCGACCTGCGGCTTGATCTCGGTCCACTTCATGTTGGCCAGGCCCGCAATCTCGATCTCGCTGTCGAAATGGCCGATGTTCGACACGATCGCCATATTCTTCATGGCGCGCATGTGATCGACGGTCAGCACGCCTTCATTGCCGGTCGCGGTGACGAAGATGTCGGCGCGCGGGGCGGCCTCTTCCATCGTCACGACTTCATAGCCTTCCATGGCGGCCTGCAACGCGCAGATCGGATCGACTTCGGTCACCAGCACGCGTGCGCCGCCATTGCGGAGCGAAGCGGCGCTGCCCTTGCCGACATCGCCAAAGCCAGCGACGCAGGCGATCTTGCCAGCCAGCATGACATCGGTGCCGCGACGGATCGCGTCGACCAGCGATTCCTTGCAGCCGTAAAGGTTGTCGAACTTCGACTTGGTGACGCTGTCGTTCACGTTGATCGCAGGGAAGGGCAGCTTGCCCTTTTTGCTCAGCTCATACAGGCGGTGCACGCCGGTCGTCGTTTCTTCCGAGACGCCCTTGATGCTCGCGACCGTCTTGGTCAGGAAGCCGGGGCGCTCGGCCAGCACGCGCTTGAGCGTCTTGACGAAGATTTCCTCTTCTTCGTTGGACGGCGTGAACAGGTCTTCGCCGGCCTCGACGCGGGCGCCCCACAGGGCGAACATGGTGGCGTCGCCGCCATCGTCCAGGATCAGGTTGCAGACGCCCGATGGATCATTGTGCCAGTCGAAGATGCGCTCGACATAGTCCCAATATTCGTCGAGCGTCTCGCCCTTGATGGCGAACACCGGCACGCCGGACGCGGCGATCGCAGCGGCGGCATGGTCCTGCGTGGAATAGATGTTGCAGGTCGCCCAGCGGACCTGCGCGCCCAGCGCCGTGAGCGTTTCGATCAGCACGGCGGTCTGGATCGTCATGTGCAGCGATCCGGTGATGCGCGCGCCCTTGAGCGGTTGCGACGGGCCAAATTCGGCGCGCAGCGCCATCAGGCCGGGCATTTCGGTTTCCGCGATATCCATTTCCTTGCGGCCAAAGGCGGCAAGGGCGATATCGGCGATCACATAATCCTGCGCCTGGGTGGCGGGTGCAGTGGCCACGAGCGTATCTCCGTCAGCTTAGAATGGAGCCCCGCCAGCGACAAGCACAGCGGCGACAATGGAATGCGCCTTACCAACCGGCAAAGCGCATGGCAACTCATATAAAGATTTCTTTATGTGCCTCCGCGATGTGCTCTCGCGTCAGGCGGACCCGGCGCCGGATACCAGATGCGACGCATCCACCCCGGCCGCGGCGTAGGCCGCCGCCCATTTACGCCGGGTCGGCACGTCGAACAGCAGGTCGGGATCGCCATCGGCCAGAAACCAGCTCTCGCCGTGCATTTCCTGCTCCAATTGTCCCGCGCCCCAGCCGGCATAGCCCAGGGCGACGAGGTAACGGCTAGGGCCCCTGCCCTCCGCGATCGCCTTCAATATATCCAGCGATCCCGACAATCCCCACCTGCCGCCGACATGGACCATGTCCTGCCCGCCCCAGTCGAGTGAATGGAGCACGAAGCCGCGCCGCGGTTCGACCGGGCCGCCGCGCAGCACCGGCATGTCGGGTACCTGGCTGCCGTCGATATCGAAACTTTCGAGCAGTTCGCGCAGGGTGATGCCGTCCATCTCCTCGCCCACCGCGATGCCCAGAGCACCTTCTTCGTCATGGACGCACAGCGCCACCACCGAATGATCGAACCGCATGTCCGCCATGCCGGGAAGGGCGAGCAGGAAATGCCCGCCATAAAAGCGCGTCTGGGTCATGATGCTGAATATAGCCCGCCGCCGCGTCTTGCCAAGGACACATGGTCGCACCGGCGGGGCGTCGTGACATATAACTTGTCTCGCGCCTTGACAGCGGCCCTGCCAGCGCCGACCTCCCGCCCGTCAAAGGCCAGGAGACAGACATGACCATTTCCAAGGGCGATCGCCTTCCCAGCACTACCTTCACCCAGATGACCGAAAACGGGCCCGAAGCCGTATCATCGGCCGATTATTTCGCCGGCAAGACCGTCGCGATCTTTTCCGTGCCCGGCGCCTTCACCCCGACCTGCTCGGCCAAGCATCTGCCCGGCTTCATCGACAAGAGTGAAGCGCTGAAAGCCAAGGGCGTGGACGAAATCGCCTGCACCGCGGTCAATGACGCCTTCGTCATGGGCGCCTGGGGCAAGTCGGCCGGCGCGGAGGGCAAGGTCACCATGCTCGCCGACGGCAATGGCGATTTCGCGCAGGCCGTGGGCCTGACCATGGACGGCAGCAAATTTGGCCTGGGCCAGCGCGGCCAGCGTTTCTCGATGATCGTGAAGGATGGCGTCGTTTCGGAACTCAACGTCGAAGCACCGGGCGACTTCAAGCTGTCGTCGGCCGAACATATGCTCGAACAGCTCTGATTTTTCAGCCGGATGGGCGGACGACTTAAAATCCGCCGCCCATCCTGCACGCTGCGTCTTCCTTCCGTCATGCAAAGACGGTAACAGGGGGCGATGACACAAAGCATCGGCAGCGCAACGGTCACGCAACTTGACCGCATTTACCAGACATCCATCGAAAATCTGCGCGAGGCCATGCGGGCCTATGCCCGCGACGGCAGCGTCCCCCCGGCGACCGCGAAGGCCGACCGGCGCTATTGCTATCCCGAATTGCGCATCACCTATCATGGTGACAGCGACGCGCCGCCGCCGGGCCGCTCTTTCGCCCGCCTGTCAAAGCCTGGCCGCTACGCCACCACGGTCACCCGGCCCGCCATGTTCGCCGATTATCTGGCCGAACAGATTGATTTGCTCGTCCGCGACTATGGCGTGGACGTGGAAGCGGGCTTAAGCGAACAGCAGATCCCCTTCCCCTATGTGCTCGACGGGCTGGACATGAGCGCGCTCGACGGCACCCCGCCGACCGAACTGGCGCGCTATTTCCCCGCGACCGAACTGGCGGAAATCGGGGACGAGATCGCCGATGGCCTCTTCACGCCCGATGCCGACGGCGACCGGCCGCTTGCCTTGTTCGACGGGCTGCGCACCGACTTTTCGCTGGCGCGCCTCAAACATTATACCGGCACCCCGGCCGAGCATGTGCAGCGCTACATATTGTTCACCAACTATCACCGCTATGTCGATGAATTTGTGGCCTGGGCCTGTGACGAATTGCAGCGGGAGGGCAGCCGCTACACCGCCCTGTCGGGGGCTGGCGGCGTCTATGTGACACCCGAAACTGCCGACCCCGCGCGGATGATCGCCGACAGCGCCTGGCGTCGACATCAGATGCCGGCCTATCATCTGATCGCGCCCGACCGCAGCGGTATCACCCTCGTCAATATCGGCGTCGGCCCGTCCAACGCGAAGACGATCTGCGACCATCTGGCCGTCGTGCGTCCCGAAGCCTGGCTGATGATCGGCCATTGCGGCGGCCTGCGCCCCAGCCAGAGGATCGGCGACTATGTGCTGGCCCACGCCTATCTGCGCGACGATCATGTGCTGGACGAAATGCTACCGCCGGAAATTCCGGTGCCGGCCATCGCTGAAGTGCAGGTCGCGATGGCGCAGGCGGCCGAGGCCGTGCTGGGCCACAGCGACCCGGAGGATTTCAAGCGCCGCCTGCGCACCGGCACCGTCGTCACGACCGACGATCGCAACTGGGAATTGCGCTATTCCAGCTCCGCCCTGCGCTTCAGCCTGTCGCGCGCGGTCGGCATCGATATGGAATCGGCCACCATCGCGGCGCAGGGCTATCGCTTCCGCGTCCCCTACGGCACCCTGCTTTGCGTATCCGACAAGCCGATCCATGGCGAACTCAAGCTGCCGGGCCAGGCCAATCGTTTCTATGAGGAAGCCATCGCCAGCCATTTGCGCGTGGGCATCATGACCTGCGAACTGCTGCGTGAGGAAGGGGCCAAGCTGCACAGCCGCAAGCTGCGCGCCTTCAACGAGCCGCCCTTCCGCTAAGCCCATGGCCGCCCTCGGAACGGATCTCGGACGTTCGCGGGAGCGCCCGGCTAAGCCGCTTCCTGCCAGATGCTGATGCGGTCCTTGCCGTCCTTCTTGGCGGCATAGAGGGCCGCGTCCGCGCGCGCGACCATATCCTCCAACTGCGCGTCGGCGGCGACCAGTTCGGCTACGCCGAAACTGGCGCGCAGCCAGACGTCGGGAAAGCCCGGCAGCGCAAGATGGCCCACTTCCACGCGCACCCGCTCCATCACCTCGGCGGCGGCGGCAGCGCTGGTGTTCATCAGCAGCAGGCCGAATTCGTCGCCGCCCATCCGTCCTACCACATCGCCGCGGCGCACCGCGCTGGTCAGCAACTGGGCGAACCCCTTGAGCGCCTGATCACCCGCAATATGGCCATGGCCATCATTCAGCGCCTTGAACCCGTCTAGGTCGCACACGACCAGCGCCAGCGGCATGCCGTGCCGTCGGGCCAGCGCCATCGCCTGGCCCGCCGCCTCGTCCAGTCCCCGGCGATTGAGCACCTGGGTCAGCGGATCGTGGCGCATCTGCGTGCGCAACTGCTGAGCCAGGTCGCCCGCGACCACCAGCACCGCCGTCACCGCGGTCGCCACATAGATGGTCGGCATGAAGATGCTGAAGATCAGGCGGTAGAGATCTTTCCCGATTTCAGGACCGCGAATCAGCATGGCCGATCCCGCCAGCGCGAACTGGACGATGACGAAGGCCAGCAGCGCAAGAAAGAACACCAGCTCCGGCGGCGTGAACGACCGGCCCTTGGGCCATAGTGACGCGGCGCTCACCGCCAACAGTCCGCCGACATAGGTTGGAATGATTAGGCCCTGCATGATCTGGCTGCCTACCGGGCCGATGGCGAAGGCCATGGCCAGTATCACCAGCATGGCGGGGACCACGAACCATGCCAGCCGCAACGGTTTGCCAGATCGCTCGCGGATACCGATGGCGAGCAAAGACCCGCTGATGATCAATCCCACGCCGGTTACGATGAACCAGCCCGGACTTTTCAGAAAAAAGCCGCAGGCATTGGCCGTCCATTGCACCATGCCCATGGCATAGGATGCGGTCCATGTCAGGACATGCCTTTGCCGTCCGAAATGCAGCCATGCCACAGTCAGCGCGACGGTCATGACGGCGGCGGTGCCGAACAATAGGGAAAGGAGAATGGCTGGCGCGTTCATGCGCCAGCCATTTACCAAGATTTACTCCGGCTTACCAGCCGCAAGTCTTGCCTTTATTTTGCGTAATCAACCACTTCTGCAATGGCGCGAAATAATTGACCAACGCCTTGCCTGACATTTCACGGCTGCCGGTAAAGGCCTGGAGCGCATCGGGCCAGGGCTTTGACGCGCCCATCTGCAACATCGCGTCAAGTTTCGCGCCTACAGCCTTGTTTCCATAGAAAGAACAACGATGGAGCGGCCCTTTCCAGCCCGCCTGCTTGCACGCTGCTTCATAGAATTGGAACTGTAGCACCCGCGCCAGGAAGTAACGGGTGTAGGGCGTATTCCCCGGAATATGATATTTGCCACCGGCGTCGAACTTCGTCTCGTCGCGGGACACGGGCGGAACGATGCCCTGATATTGCAGGCGCAGGTCGGTCCAGCTCTTTTCATACTGGCTCTGCGGAATCGACCCGTCGAACACGCCCCAGCGCCATTTGTCGATCAGCAGGCCGAACGGCAGGAACGCGACCTTGTCCATCGCCTGGCGCAGCAGCAGGCCTGTATCCTTGTCAGCGCCCGGCACCTTGGCGGGGTCGAGCAGGCCGATCTTCACCAGATAGTCGGGCGTGATCGACAGCGCCACGAAATCGCCGATCGCTTCATGGAAGCCGTCATTGGCGCCATCCAGATAGAGCGGCTTTTGCGCCTGATAGGCGCGCTGGTAATAATTATGGCCCAGTTCATGATGGATGGTGACGAAATCGTCGCCATTCACCTTCGTACACATCTTGATGCGGATATCGTTCTTGTTGTCCAGATCCCACGCCGATGCATGGCAAATCACCTCGCGGTCGCGCGGCTTGGTGATCTGCGAACGGTCCCAGAAGCTTTGCGGCAGAGACTCGAAACCGAGCGAACTGTAGAAGCCCTCTCCCGTTTTCACCATCTTCACCGGGTCATAGCCCTTGGCCTTGAGCAGATCCGTGGTGTCGAAGCCCAGATCGCCCGCCCCCGCCGGCGCGACGATGTCATAAATATTGCCCCATTCCTGCGCCCACATATTCCCCAGCAGGTCGGCGCGGATCGGGCCACTCTTGGGCTGCACCGCATCGCCATATTTCTCATTGAGCTTGGTGCGGGTATAGCAATGGAGATCGTCATAGAGCGGCTTGACCTCCGCCCAGATCTTGTCGGTCAGCTTGGCGAAATCGTCGGCCGGCATGTCATATTTGGACCGCCACATCGCGCCCGTGTCGGCAAAGCCCAGTTCCTTGGCCCCGGCATTGGCGATGCCGACCAGCTTGGCATAGTCGGCCCGCATCGGCGCGCCGACATTGTCATGCCAGCTGACCCACATTTCCTTCAGTTCTTCGGGGTTGCGGTTCTCCCCCATCTGCTCCTCGATGTCGCTGCCGTTTATCGGCTGGCCCTTCAACGTGCCCTTGCCCTTGCCATAGGCGGATTGGAGCTTGGTCGCGAGGTCGTTCAGTTCCTCGGCGGCGCCCGGCGTCGTGGGCGCGGGCAGCGTCAGCGCGGTGCGCAGCAGCGTCAGCCGCCGCTTAGTCTCTTCGCTCAGCCCCGGCGCGGTCGCGAACTTCGCGGCCGCCAGCGCATAATCGACCCGCTGCTTGGTGTCGATCGCGCCGAAATAGGACGCCATCGCGTCGGTATCGTCGGTGATATAGGTTGCGTTGATCCACGCCGCGCGCCCGCTGACGATAGACTGGTCGAACAGGGTCTTCTCAGCTTGGGCCAGGAAGGCGTCCGCTTCAGCCGCGGTCGGCGCGGCAGCGGCAGGTGCCTGCTGCGCCATCACCGGCAAAACAACGAGGGCAGCCGCAAGCGCGGCCATCGATATAGCGATTTTCATGGATATCCCCTGATCGGTTATGACGGGGAAGGTGGCTTGCCGCGCCGATACAGTCAAGCCGTCAGGAAATCGATCATCGCCTGCCCCAACTCCTTGCGGGTCACGGCGTTCATATGATTGCCTGGCACCTCGACATAGCGCCCATCGGGCAGCACTTCGGCCAGTTCCTGCGCCACGCCATTATCGCGATCATCCGCGCCGCAGATCACCACGGTCGGCTGCGGGAATCCGGCGATCGTCGCCTCGTCGGTATCGACGAAGGTGTTCAGGATATGGAGTAGCGCCACCGGATCGCCCTTGGTGGTCTTCAGGAACGCCTCTGTCATCCATTGCGACGTGCCGCGCTCGAACGTGCCAAGGTTGGTCAGGACGTTGCGGTAATAGCCGCCATTGTCGAGCGTGCTGACAAGGCCGCGCAACCCCATCCCCGCCAAAATCACGCGACGTGGGCTGGCACCACGCGCCAGCATCCGCACCGTCGTCCGTGCGCCCAGCGAATAGCCCCCCAGATCATAATCGGTCAGCCCCAGCTGGGCGATCAGCCCCAGATTGTCGTCGGTCAGCGCATCGGCTGGATAGGCGGCGGGATCATGCGGCTTGGCGCTTTCGCCATGGCCGCGCAGGTCCGGCAGGATCAGTCGAAATCCCGCCTCCACCAGCTTTGCGGCATGGCCGTAGCGAATCCAGTTGGTAAAGGCGTTGGAGAAATAGCCATGGATCAGCACCAGGTCGCGGGTGCCAGCTGTCTTGGGCCCGACCATATGCACCGCAATCGGCAATCCGTCGAAACCCTTAATCTCATGGCGTTCGATCGGCAGGTCGGTCATCGGGGCATTTCCTCTTGGGCTTGGATGCCTTGCCGATATGGCGTCAGGCGCGACGGCGCAAGAGCGGGATCAGCGCCAAAGTACTGCCGACCTGCGCGGCGGCCATGTCCTTCTGCGCGTCCCAGACGTCACCCTGCTGACCGTTATAATAGTCAGCCGTCTCACCCGCCGCCAAGATGGTGAGCAGCCATTCGAAAATCTCGTAAACCGCGCTGCCCAGGCCGATGGCGGCAAAGGCGAAGGTCATGCTCCAGCGCATTGGCAATCCGCCATGACGCCCAGCCACCTCCGCGATCGGCGCGGTCAGTAATGCGCCGAAGCCGAAATGCACCAGCCGGTCATAGCCGTTGCGCTCGGTGCCAAAGAGGCTGGAGATATCGTGCCCGCTCAGCGCCCGCGCCCAGTCGTCATAGGGCACATAGCTATAGATCCAGCGCGCGCCCAAAGTGTGCAGCAGCAGGAAGAGCCAGATACAGGCGACCGAAGATGTGGAAAGCGGCCAGCGGCGCAACAGCCAGGGCGTAGCCAGGATCAACGCGATCGTCGGTCCATGTTGGAGCGGGGCGAGGTCGGGATAGGGTTGCGCGATATTGGCAAGGCCAACGGCGCAGAGCAGCGCGACGATCATCCGGCGCTGCGCGATCGGAAGAGCCTTCCACATCGCAGCAGCGCCGGCAATCATGACAGGCGTCAGCCCTTCTTGAGGTGGCGACGGCCGAGCAATTCGGCGATCTGCACCGCGTTCAGCGCCGCGCCCTTGCGCAGGTTATCGCTGACGCACCACAGGTTGATGCCGTTCTCGATCGTGGAATCCTCACGCACGCGGCTGATGAAGGTGGCGAAATCGCCGACGCATTCGATCGGCGTGATATATCCGCCATCCTCGCGCTTATCGACCAGCATGATGCCCGGCGCTTCGCGCAATATGTCCTGCGCTTCCTTGGCCGAAATCTCATTCTCGAACTCGATGTTGATCGATTCGCTATGGCCGACGAACACCGGCACGCGCACGCAGGTCGCGGTGACCTTCACCTTGGGATCAAGGATCTTCTTGGTTTCCGCGACCATCTTCCATTCTTCCTTGGTCGACCCATCGTCCAGAAAAACGTCGATATGCGGGATCACGTTGAAGGCGATCTGCTTGGTGAACGTCTTGGGTTCGGCCGGATCGCCAACGAAGATGTTGCGGCTCTGCTCGAACAGTTCGTCCATGCCCGCCTTGCCCGCGCCGGACACCGACTGGTAGGTGGACACCACCACGCGCTTGATCTTGGCGAAATCGTGCAGCGGCTTCAACGCCACGACCATTTGCGCTGTCGAGCAGTTGGGGTTGGCGATGATGTTCTTCTTTTTATAGCCGTCGATCGCGTCCGGGTTCACTTCGGGCACGATCAAGGGCACGTCCGGGTCCATGCGATAGAGCGAGCTGTTGTCGATCACGACGCAGCCGGCCGCCGCCGCCTTGGGCGCATAAATCGCCGTCGGGCCGCTACCCGCAGCGAACAGAGCGATGTCCCATCCGGTGAAGTCGAAATGCTCGATATTCTGGCATTTCATGGTCTTGCCGCTATCACCGAAATCGATGGTCAGCCCCTGCGACCGCGACGACGCGACCGCCGCAATCTCGTCAATAGGGAACTCGCGCTCGGCGAGAATGGTCAGCATCTCGCGGCCCACATTCCCCGTGGCTCCGACGACGACGACCCTATAACCCATGACAAAAGACTCCAGTTCAACGCAGGATTGCGGAGTGCGCGCCATAGCGATGTGGCTACAATTGTCCAGAAAGAAGGGCTTGCCTGCCGCAAAACCCTCCTCCAGCGTAATTTTATTTCGAAGCCACGTCCGCCCCTCCCGCATGTTCGGCCAGAAAATGTTCGATCGTCTTCCACAGGTGGACGCTGACGCCCGGCCCGCCGACGCGATGGGTCTGGCCCGGATAGGCCATCATCTCGAACGGCACCGCCGCGCCCTGCATCTTGGCCATCAGCGCGGTTGCATTGTCGAACACCACATTGTCGTCGGACATGCCGTGGATCAGCAACAGCGGATCAACGATCTTCACCGCGTCATCCACCGCGCCCGACGCCGGATAGGCGCTGGCCTTGTCCTGCGGCTGACCCAGATAGCGTTCGGTATAATGGGTGTCGTAGAGCTGCCATTTGGTCACCGGCGCCCCCGCGACCGCCGCTGCGAAAACTCCTGGCGCCTTCTCCAGCAGCTTGACCGACATATAGCCGCCATAGGACCAGCCATAGGTCGCGATAAGCTTGGGATCGACAAACGGCTGGGCTTTCAACCACGCCACCCCCTTCAACTGGTCATCGACCTCCACCGTGCCCATGGCGCGATACAGATGATCCTCGAACGCCTTGCCGCGATCGGGCGTGCCGCGATTGTCGATCGCAAATACGATCCAGCCGCGATCCACCAGATATTGGTTCAGCGCACCGCTCCATGTGTTGGTCACCTGCCGCCCGCCGCCCGGACCGCTATAATGGATCATGAAGACGGGGTAGCCCTTTCCCTGCTCCATCTTGGGCGTCATGATCTTGGTATAGAGCGTCGTCCCATCCGCCGCCTTCACCGTGCCGAAGCGCGTCTGCACATGGCCCGCGACATAGGGCGCATAGGGGTGGTTGCCCGTCAGCGCATTTTCCGACAGCCATTGCAACTGCTTGCCGCCGCTGTCGGCCAGATAGACCTGCTTGGGCTGGTCGCTATTCTGGCGCGTCACCACGACCCGGCTCGCCGCGCCGTCCATCACCGCATCGTTCCACCAGCCCTTCGCCGTCAGCGCCCGCGCCTGCCCAGCCTTGCCCAACGGCGCGACATATAATTGCTGTTCCAAAGGCGTTTCCCGATTGCCGGTAAAATAAACCAGACCCTTGCCCTCATCCACGCCCACGACGTCGCGCACCTCCCAGTCGCCGCTGGTCAGCGCCGTCCATTTGCCGCCGTCGATGCGATAAAGATGCCCATGGCCGCTCTTTTCCGACCACCACAGGAAACTGCCGTCTTTCAGCGCATGGAAATTGTTCGACAGGTTGATCCAGCTTTTCGCCGTCTCGGTCAGCGCCACCCGCGTCTTGCCCGTAGCGGGATCGACCGCCAACAGGTCGAGCCGTTTCTGATCCCGGCTCTCGCGCTGGACATAGAGCGTCCTGCCGTCCTTCGACCAATCGACGCGCGCGAGATATATGTCCTTCTCCGCGCCCAGGTCGACCTTAACCTGGCTCGATCCATCAGGCTTCATCACGAACAGGTCGACGATCGCGTTGGGCGTGCCGGCGGCGGGATAGCGCTGCTGATAGACTTTCGTCCCCTCCCCGCCGATGGCGGTGCGGGTGACGATGCCGACCGGGCTTTCATCGACGCGCGCGACCGCGATCAACGCATCGTCGGGCGACCACCAATAGCCGGTGCGCCGGTCCATTTCCTCCTGCGCCACAAACTCTGCCACGCCCCAACTGACCGTATCGCTCGCCCCCTGCGTCAACTGTCGTTCCGCCCCACCGATCGGCTGGGTGAACAGATTGCCGCCGCGCACGAAGGAGACATAGCTGCCCTTGGGACTGACCACGCCGTTCAACTCGCCATCGGGCGTATCGGTCAGCCGCGTGACCGTCCCGTCCAGCCCGGCGAGATACAGGTCGCCATCCACCGGCACCAACAGGCTCTTGCCGTCATGTGCCCAATCATAGCTGGTAATGCCCGTGCTTCCCGCAACGCTGCGATCGCGCTCCCGCTGCATCTTCTCCGCTTCGGAAATCTCGGCGCCGCTGCCGGTCTTCTTCGAATCGACCAGCATCCGCTCCGCGCCCGTCTTGCTGTCGATCGCCCACAGGTCGAGCCGTTCCTTCTCGTCAGCACGGGGTTTCAGCAGCGTCACCAACGATCCATCCGGCGACAATTTCAGCGCACGCGGCTGCGGCCCGGCCAGGTCGGGACTGGCGAACACGCGCTCCAGCGTGAGCTGTTCCTGTGCGCTGGCGGGGACTGTGGAGAGCAGCAGCGCACCAAGGGCCGCGCCGGCTTTCAGATAGGGGGGCATGATCGTCCTTTCCGGTCGGCGCAGACGCACCGCATGATCGCGCAGACTTAGCGCGACGAATTAGAAAAGATCAATGCCGGGAAATTATCTGTCCTGCCATGATCGCCTGGATCATGGTGGGCGCGGCAGGGATTGAACCTGCGACCCCACCCGTGTGAAGGGTGATGCGGCCTTCGCATAACTTGTTGCGGACAATACCATTTCTGTCATTCCTCTTCTGCGATTGTACGCGATTTGTACGAATCAGCGCTAGTGGAAAGTGAAAGCCCGGTGCTTTTTTCGGCGTCCCTCAGGCCTCGGTAGAAGGCGTCATGGACCTTGCCGCTGACTTCTTCCGCGTGGGTGTAGGTGCGCTTCATCAAGGCTGTGTCAGACCACCCGCCAAACTGTCCTGCAGCTTTTTCATCGATCGACTGGCGCACGTTCATTTCCTGCCCGAAGCCATGGCGGCCTGCAGCGTGGAACGGGATATAGACGATGCCTGCAGCCTCGCACGCCTTCTGCCAACCCTTGCGCGGGCTGGACCGATCGGCAAAACCGAACAGGCGCAAGTTCTCATCCGTCCGCTTCGCCCCACGCGGGTGCATCAGCGGCAGCGCGCGCAATTCCTCGACCAGCTCAGCCGGGATGTCCAGCCAGCGGTCGTCCAGGCCCTTGGCACCTGGGATGCAAATCCTGCCATTATCAAGATCGCAATGCTGCGTTGGACGCATCGCTATCGCTTGGCTGATGCGCGCGCCAGTGACAAACATCGTCAAGGCCAGCGCGGCATGACGTTGCGGCGCGTGCTGGCGAAACTGCAGCAGCCATTCCCAGCTTCCCGGCGCGTGCTTCGCCCGTCCGCGCTGCCCTCTCGCCTTGTCCTGCGCCACACGCTCCTGCTTTGAGAAGCCCTTGACCCGGAACGCCTCGCCCTTGTCGCTGTCACGAAAGCTGTTGATGACAGAGCGCACGGGAGTGATGACCTGACGTGTCCATGTATCTGTCGATGCCTGCGGATAGAGCCGCCGCGCCAGATTGCGGACATCGCGTGGGGCGATCGATGATAGCAGCTTGGACCCCCATTCCGTCACGATCGGAATCAGGTAGGCCGCCGTCTTCGCATTCGCCGGATAGATCATCACCGCCTCCGCAAAAGTCAGGGTTTTGTTGGCACCAAGGACGTGTTCATTTATGCGGCGCTCTTCTTCGTCGCGGCACCACGCCCACCCGCCCGCTTCTTCAGATGCTCCAGTGCTGCATCGGTAGTATTCCGTGATCGGCTTGCCGAGATATTCGACCCGGCCCTTTGCCCACCAGAGCGCTCCCCGCCTATAGGGTTCGAGCGGCATCGTTTTTCTCCGAGAATGACATCCATCTGCGCCGGGGTGATAAGCATCACGCGGCCCAGCTTATAATATTCGCCCAGCTTATGGGCTTTGTCGCGCAAGGTCCGCTCTGACACGGGCATCCCGCGTCCGGCCAGGATCTGCACCCATTCGGCAGGCGGGCGTCCACGGTCTAGGATCGCAGAGCCTGTCTTGTCCTGTAGGTCGCTGTGCTGGTGCGCCCCCATCACCCCTCCCCAATCGCAGCATCGATCATGGCGCGGTAAACAAGAGCGGCGCGCGTCCCCTTGCTTGGCGTATGGTCTAGCGACTTCATTTCCGGCTCGTCACGAAGCCACTGCGGGACCTCGCGGCCTGAACATTCCAGATGCCTGAACAACGTCCGCGGCGTGGTTGGCTTCATGTCCATCCACATAATGATTTGCCAGGCCAGGCCGCCCCACTGCAACTCGCTCGGATCGCGCAACTCCTTGAGGGCGGCGATGGCCAATGGCTCGTAATAGCGCCAGCGGGGACCATCGTTCGCCATGATTTCGTTAGGATCAAACCCGGCGTCCGCGCACATCGCCCGCGCCACCCTCTCCACGCTACTCATGCGACGGCTCCTTGTTGGCGGGAGTGAGGGCGTCAACAATATCGACGGCCCATGAATGGAGGACATCCCTGTCCATTGTTGGCCGGTATTCTTTAGCCAGCCGCGCCAAGCGCTCCCCCACATCCGCCCGATCCAACAGGGCGGGAAGGGCGTTGAGGGCAGCGGTGATGAGGCGGGCGTTGTCGCGTCCTTCGGGGAGGCTATCGTTGAACTCGGCAAGAATGATCGGTTCGAGGTCCTCTCCTGTAACATAAATGTCCGCATAACGCCCCGGTCCATCGGGAGGGATAACGCCTGCATCCCATGCCCAATCCCCCGGCGTCGCCTTCGCCAGCAGCTCGCGCAGTTCTGCGATGGTGGCGTCAGTCATGGCCGTCTCCTTGGGATTGGGCGCGGGCGCGTAGGGCGGCGGCGGTTAAAGCTAGGGCTGGCGTTGCTCCCCATCCCATCGCATCGCCTTCATGGTTCCAGCGGGCCAGATGCGCAGACCAATAATTTGGCACAGGCGATGGGATGTTGAGATACTTGCGCGGGCCTTTGATCTCATGCCAGCTATCAGGAGGCACCAGCGTCATGGCGGCGTCGATCGAGGCGGTGTAGGCTGGCAGCCTATCACGAAGCCCCTGCCCGCGGTTGCTCTTATTGCCCCAACTATCCGCCCCGCAATCGATGCATTCAAATCCTGTGTCGCTTTGCGCGCCGCTTCTCACTGTGTTCGCGTGCCTACACCAGCCAAGAACATCGTAGTGGATCGCCGCATCTACCTCTCGATCTGGTCCAGACTCCACCCGCTCAGCCAGCGCCAACATCGTATCCCGATCACTCACGACCCCACCTCCACCGCCCGCAGCGCCATAAATGGCCGGGATTGCGGGTCAACGTCGTCGGTGAACATGCGCTCAATCTCACGATCTTCGGCACGATGCTCAGCACACATCAGGCCGTGGTCAGCCGGTTTGCCGATGCACTCTTCGGACATGGCGCACTGGTCCTTGCCGTGGCGGTGTTTCATCGCGCCTTCCTCTCAGCAAGCGGCACCGTCCATTCACGATGGCCGCGGGGTTTCGGCTCGACCAGCCGGGGCGGGTTGCTCATCAGGGCCAGCGTCTTTTCGCGGATGGCGATTTGCAGCGGGGTTCGGGTCATGCTGCCTTCTCCCGCGCGCGCGATTCCGCCTTTCGATCACACTTGCCCTTGGCCAGCATGATAGCCGTGTCCAGATTGATGGCCTCCGCCGTCTCGGTATCCTGGCCCACCCGCACCGTCGCCAGCATGTTGCCAGCCTTGCAGTCGGTGGACGGACCAACCGCGCCAAGCTGGACGATCACCATGTCGGCGCTGGCATCGCGGACCTTCATCAGCAGCGTGCCGATCGCGTTGATTTCTTCGGAGGTCATCACAAAATCTCCCGCGTTGCGACTTTGCCATCGCCGCAACGCTTTATCCCTGCCGCGCCCAGATGGATGCTGCGACCTATGCCATGCGCCAGAGCGAGGGCTACAGTGAGGGCGATGTGCGGATCATCGTTCTTGTCGCAGGGCTTGGCACAGAGATCACCACGGATTGTCAGATCAGCGTTTCCGGCAAGCGGTGGATGGTCGGCAGCGCGGAGTTGGACGCGGCTTCGAGTCATTGGGTGCTGCGTGGGCGTAAAGCGTAGCGGCGGTCTTGGCGGGAAGGCGAAGAGCCTAACGGCAGAAATGCGCCGCCAACTCGCTACTGCCGTTGAGGCGGTTTCCGAAGACGTTCTGCGTGACGCGCAGTTCAGCATCACGTCTGGGTCAGTCAGCGGGAAAAGCCACAAGCCAAGCGCCCCTGGCACGGCTCCGAACAACAACAGCGGTCACCTGGCTGATGGAATCGTCATCACCGGCACGCGCGGTGCTCTGACCCGTCAGATCGTCAGCACGGCTGAATATGGTGCCATTCATGAAATGGGCGGCTCCACCGGAACGGCGACGCTACCCGAACGTCCATACATGCGCCCCGCCGCCAAAAAGAACCAAACATCCGGTGTCGCCAAGATGCGCGCGGCGGTTGACCATGTGATTAGCGGCGGTAAGTTCCGGCAGGATTGAGCAGGGGGGATTCGATGCGCTGGCATATATTGATCTTGGCGCTTGCTCTTGCGAGTTGCAGTGCAGGCAAGGAAGCCGAAGAGAAGTATCACATGGTTGAGAAGGCCAAGGGCGGCAAACGGGAACTATGCACCGCGGCGGGGGAAGTGGCGGCAGCATATTTGGCCGACCGAAATCAGGTCGAGTATGAGCGCTGGAAATTGTACCGCGACACGAATTGCATGGCCGCGCGATACGAATAAGGCGGGCCGAAGCCCGCCGATAGGTCAGCCCAACCGCATCGCGTCGCGGGCGATTACCTCGATCAGTTCCTCAGGCAGTTGGCAGTCCTGATAGTCTTTCAGGATCATATCCAACTTCATGCCGACTTCCCGACCGTTCTTCGCTGGCATCCGCAGGGCGCGTTGCTGAACGGCAATGGCGCGATCATGGATGGCGTCACCTTGCGCCCTCAGGCTTTCGTAATTCGGCTCGATCCCGCGCGTGTTGTGAAACGGATGCTGCTCATATTCAGCCATGATTTGCCAGTATTCGGCGATCAGGTCGGCGAGGCTGGTTTGCGGCGCTGCCATGGCCGGCATTGCGACGGCGACGGGGGCAAGCGCAGCAGCAGCTAGAAACGCACGGCGCGATGATGTATTGGCAGAGGAAGCCATAACGCGGTCCTTTCGCGTTGAGGGTTAGGAGCGGCGCGGGGATTGCAGTCCCAGCGCCGTTCTGTTTTTTAGTTGCGAAATCTGCGACGGACATCCGTCGCGATTGAAATAAAGGTATCGAGGGCATCTTGTGGCCCATGGCGTTCTGCCAACATGCCAAAAGCTGCCGTTATCAACGTGTTTGCGGCCCATGCTTCATGCGGGCAGATCGCACGGGCGATGACGACGAGTTGCTCGGCTCGCGCGTGATCTTCGTCCGTCCAAGGTGGGGCGTTCATGCCCGCCCGCCTGAAAGGCGCTCAGCAAGCCGCTTTAAGCCTTTCGGGGTTATCATCATCTGCGCGATTGTCCGATCTTCCCCGCGCACCTGATCCCGGTAAGTATGCGGACGATGCTCAAGATAGCCACGATCTCGCTTATCGACATAAGCCTGGAGCGGGCCGATCCCGTTTTGGCGGAAAGCCCAGCGGTTGGTCTGCAACCAACTGGTGAACTTCTTTTCCGGCATATTGAGCATCTTGGCGGCGAGGCGCGGACCAACGGAGCCTTCGGACGTTTCCAGCAGATCCAGTGCTTCCGCCTTCGGGGCCAACTCTTCCACCTTATGCTCCAGCGCGATCACCTTCTCGCTGTAGGTGAGTAGGAAGCCACGCAGGGCGGCTGCATCGTTCAGCGCGACCATCGGGTCTGACACCCTTGCTTCGATTTCTTCCAGCCGCTTAACGATACGATGACGCAGCTGGATATCGTAGCCGGCGACCAGAGTAAGGGTCAGGTCTTTCGGAAGCAGAAACTCGCGATAGCGCTGGCCGTTCTGGGGGTCTGTCCAAAAGTGGACATACCCCTCTTGGTCCATATCCAAGGCCTTAAACATAGCGCCAGCGTCGCGCATAACGTGCTGGTGCTTTTTGCTCGTCAGTTCCGCTATCTCGCGTGTTGACATGGTGGGTAGCGTTCCGCCGCCCGATCCACTATGCATCAGGTCATTCATATAGATTTCCTTCTGTGTGAAGGCGTCGAACCTTGGTTGTCTAGGCCGTGGGGTTCGACGCCGCTTTTATGCCGCCTTCAACGAGACACAGGATCTCGTTGTTAATCGAACGACGGTTTTGCTCAGCAAGCTGCTTAAGCATATATCCCATCTCGACTGGGAAGCGGACGTTCAGGCGATATTCGCCCTCCTCCTCTTGCTTTGCGCGAGGCAATGCTGTTCTCCTTGTCATCAACTGCAACTTTGGTGTCGCAGTAGATAAATGACACCAAAATGAGGTGGCGTCAATGCGCAAAAATAGTGTCATGAAAGATAAGGATGAGGTGAGGGTTACTCTTCGCCTTCCGTCCAGCCTTTATGACGAGCTTCTAGTAAAGGCGACGGGCAGTCAGCGATCAATGAATGGGGAGATCATAGCCCTGCTCTCCGCCATTTTGCTGGAAGGGCAGGACGCCAGTGAGGCCGCGCTGTTGGAGGAATGGAGTAGCCTAAGAACCCGCATAGCCATCGCTGAAAACGACACGGCAAACATGCGTCAGCGTATGGCGTGGCTGGATGAGCAAATCGCCCGCTTGCAGGACAAACGGCCCTGACTCGACTCCTGGCGGAACCTCTGCCGTAATGGCGGCGAGATTCGGGGGGGGTAGCGCGTGGACGGCCAGACGGAGCGGCAATCGTACTTCACGCCAATCTGTCGTTTATAGTTGACACCATCATCCCTGTCGCTTATACAAGACAAATGGATTATGAAGTCGCCACCACGGACGAATTTGACGAATGGCTAGACAGCCAAGCCGTTGATGTTCGTGAAGCGGTTTCGACCCGTATTCTGCGCGCTCAGTCCGGCTTATTCGGCGATGTCGAACGGGTGGGCGACAAGGTTACCGAGATGCGTTTGCACACTGGACCGGGATACAGGGTCTATTTCACGATCCAAGGCCGGATTTTGATTATCCTACTCTGCGGCGGAGAGAAGAAAACGCAGAAAAAGGATATCAAGAAGGCAAAGGGTATGGTTGCTGACCTTTAACAGCATCGCCTTCGTTCGGGAGAAGCGGAATGGCACTCAAGATTAAACGCTTTGATGCCGCCAAGCATTTTGAAAGCGCCGAAGCGCAAGCTCGTCTTATTGATGATGCCCTTCGAAGCGGCAATACCGGCTATATAGCAAACGCCCTTGGGATAGTAGCGCGGGCGCGTGGCATGTCCGCCATTGCGAAGGATGCCGGGCTTAGCCGCCAGGCGCTCTACGCCGCCCTAAGCGAAAATGGCAACCCCTCGCTTGACACCATAGTCAAAGTGACAAAGGCGCTGGGCATAGACCTACACGCGGGGCCATCGGCGGCGAATGATGTGGCGGCCGGGAGAGAAGTGGCGCACGCTTAAGCCTCAAGGATTAGCCACAAACACCTTCGGCCCGGCCGCGCTCATTAATTGTAGCCGGTGCCTTCTGATATGTCGTTGACAACACCTAAGGCGTGTCGGGCAAAGGCCTCGACCCCGACAGGTCCATCAACGTCCTGAATAGCCCTAAGGCTCGCTCCAAGCAAAATGTTTGCCAGGGTGAAATGCCCAACGCCTTCCCCCACGATCTCCTTCGCTGCTTGGAGCACCACATTGGATGCCTCGATAATAGCTGCGTCCTGTTCAAATTTTTCGATTGGGTTGGTCATGCCGTGATGATATCCACTCAGCAGAAAATAGGAAGGCCCTGCGGCACAATGCACGACCCCGATGAGACATGCTTTGCCGAAGAGTTCATAGCCAAGATCATGCCCGCGCTTATCCGAATGGGCGATATCCGGGAATCGTCCATACTTAAGCTGGCAGACCAGTGCGAGAGTGAGGCGCACCATGCCCTATCAGTCGATGAAGAAGAAAGGCTGAACCACATGGCGACGGCGCTTCGGGCATGGGCCATAGAGGCGGCGGGGCCACCTCCATCCGATTGGCGCGCAGACCATCGTCGGGGCAATCTCAAGCTCATCACGCCTGATTAGCGTCCGTATAGGTTTCAGGCGGTCCTCCTACCATGCGACTATGCCCACAAACCTTGACCTCACCCAAGCGATCAGAGGCAAGATACTTGCCGCGCTAAAGGCCGATACCGACCTATCGGCCGTTGTGGCAGGCCGCATCTACCCTCAGGCCGTGCCCGCGACGCTGACATATCCTTATATCAAGATCGGCTCACCAATCACCACGCCGCAGTTCATCGACGGCGGCGACGGGTGCGATTACAGCGCTGCCATCCACTGCTTTACGAAGAAGAAAGGCGGCGCGCTCCCACCTGAGGAAATGGCCATGGCGATCAACGCCCATGTCGTGCGCATATTAAATGCGATCGAAGTGTCCGAAATTGGCGACAGTCTCACGCTGGACATCTTCCCACGGCAAGCGCAAACCATGCTGGACGGCGACGCCGATAGTTTCCACGGCTTTGTCACCTTCGACGCCAGCGCTTCCTAACTGCCGTCCGTAGAGCGATAGACCGCCCTCCCCCATCCTCCTGCCAATGTCACGCAGGAGCCTGTGAATGAGCTACCCCACCACCATAAAAGGCCAGAAGGTCGCGCTCCAGCTTGGCGATGGCGCGTCCACCGAAGTTTTCACCACCGTTTGCGGCATAACTACGAAGGGATTGCAGCGCACACGGGCGGTAAACGATTCTGAGGTTTGGGATTGCACCGATCCCGATGCCCTACCGCTGACCGAGCGCGAAATGGGCGCTGGGGACTGGACGATCACCGGGGAGGGACAGGCTGTGGCCGCCGAACTGGATCGCATTGAAGAGGCGTTTGAAGCCGCCGCAAACTGGCAGATCGTCTTTTTCGGGACCGGTACCACAATCACGCGCACATATCGCGGCAACGCAATCATGACAGATCTGAACCTTGGCGCAGTCAATGGCCAGAAGGCCAGCATATCACTCACGCTTTCCGGCAATGGCGAACTGACCAAGCTCCCCTGATATGCAGACCCACCGCGACCTTGAGTTTGGCGACGGAACCTATCGCTTCATGCTCACGATGGCAGGAATCCTTGCGATCGAAGAGAAGTGCAAGTCCCGCATTGGCGCGATCCACCGGCACTTGCTGGCAGGCCGGTACACCAAGGATAACGTGGATTTTGGCTATTCGCTTGAGGGCGATTACGGCGCGGTTGAGTTGCTGGAGATATGCCGCCAGGGGTTGATTGGCGGCAACAGCGGCTTCGTTGACGGGCGGGATATCACTGTCAGCGATCACCTCGCCACCCATCTGGTGCGCACCTATCTCCACCCCGAAAATGGCAGGCCGATCATCAAGGCATGGGATATCGCCACCGCCATCGTGCAGGCGTGTGTCATCGGATACGAGCCGGAAGGCGACGTAAAAAAAAAGAAATTGCCCCGCAAACCGAAAGCGACGGCCGTTTCGTAAGAGGCGAGATTGTCGGCAACGGCATAGTCATGGGCCGCGATACGCTGGCGATGCCGCTCTACGATTACACCGCTGCCCTTCATCACTTCAACAAGGCCAATGCTGCCGACGAGGAAGATGAGGTGCCTCTTTCTGATGACGATTTTGACGAGATGATGGTCGCTATGGCCGGTCAATCCGGGGGCCTACACTGATGTCCGGCACACCTCTTGAATTAATCGCCGTCGAGGTAAGGGCGGACATTGGGCAGTTAGAGCGCGAAATGACCGGCGCGGTGCGCGTGGTCGATCGCGGCATGTCCAATCTGGAAAATTCCACGATACGCGCCGAGCGAACTGTTGTGCGATCGGCGGGCGCGATGGCTAATGCTCAGCGCAATCTCGGACGGCAGTTCGCTGACGTCGGCGCTCAGTTGGCAAGCGGCTCGTCGCCGTTCCTTATTCTTGCCCAGCAAGCGCCACAAGTCGCTGATGCGCTGGCCGACACCGGAGGTAAGGCCGCGCGGGAGGCGGGCGATGTCGGCGTCGTGCATGTAGTTACTCCGCAAGGGGCCGACGAGATCGGCGGAATCTATACCGGCGATAAATGGGCGCTGCTGACCGGCAAGGGTCTGGCCTTCGTCCGACTGCCTGAAAGCAACGTAATCGCGGTGTGGCGTCGTGGGTAAGTTCACTGGCGCGATCATAGGGGCGGCGCTACTGACTGTTGGCGTTGTGACAGGCAACCCAGGCTTGGCGCTGGCTGGCGGGAACATGCTTATCGCAAGCACGGTGGCGCTCCTGCTCGCCCCATCCATGCCGAAACCGGACGCTGCCCAGACGCAAAAACGGGAGCCGCGCCCAGTTCGAACAAAGGGCATCGGCACGCGGCGCGTTTTTGCCAAGGCGATGTTTTGGGACACCAATCACAACGGCGAAACCGTGGATGTTCTGGCGTTCTTGTCGGGGCGCTCTCACGCGATGCGTCAACCCTATCTCAACGATGACAAGGTGACTATCGTCGCGGGCGTCGTGCAGGGCCTTGCCGATGGTGCTTACGCGACGGGGAAGGTTCTGGCGGGGGTCAATCTCGGCCTTGCCACCGAAACAGCCTTCCCGGCCGTGATTTCAGCGCTGCCAGGCATTTGGACTGCGGACCATCGAGGGGACGGCATTACTTCCGGCTATCTCATTAAAAAGCCGGTTAAAGCCAAAAACTATCTGGAAGTATATCCGCAAGCCGACAACACGATCCTGTCGGCTGTGTTTGACATGTCCTACCTGTTCGACCCTCGCGACCTCACCATGGATGCTTATGACCCCGACACATGGGTCAAGGCAGATCCACTACTCGACAATCCGGTGCTTGGCCTGCTCTGGTATCTGATCACCGACCGCGGTGTTGATTACGACACCCAGATATTGCCCGTCATAGATTATTGGACTTCCGCAGCGGATCATTGCGACGAACTGGTTGCGCTGAAAGGCGGCGGCTTTGAGCGCCGTTATCGCTGCTGCATCCTTTTCGACATGACGGGCGAACCGGCTGACATCATCAGCGAAATCCTTAAGACCTTTGACGGCTGGTATTCTGAGGACGCGCTTGGCCGGTACATCGTCTATTCTGGTCGCTATTACGAGCCGACCGTTGCTATCGGGCCGTCTCAGATCGTCAATGCTCGGCACCAGGGTTTTGTCGAGGATGAGGATTTCATCAATGAGATTCCCATCACCTACGTATCGGCTGAGCATGACTATAACGAGCCGGATGCAACGCCTTGGACCGACGAGGATGACATTGCCGAACGCGGCAAGGTAAATAGCACGAACTTTTCGCCGCAAACGCCCAGCCATTCTCAAAATCGGCGGTTGGCGAAGCGCTTCATGGCGCGCCAGAACGCGGCGGATAGAGGGACGATCACCACCAATTACGACGGCATGACTGTGATTGGCGAGCGTTTCATATGGCTCAATCATGTTGAGGCAGAAACAAGCTTCTACACCGGCGCGGCTGAAATCGTCACTTCTCCAGAAAGGGATATGCAGACCCTTGGTGTCTCGTTCGATTGGGTCGCCGTATCGCCGTCGATCGATAATTGGAACGCCGCCACAGAAGAGGGTGAGCCTGCTCCTGTAGAAGACAGGATAGCTCCTCTCCCCCTAGAGGCCCCAGTCATAACGGACACCGAAGCCGAACTAGGCGACGGCGGCTCCAGCGCCCGCATCCGCATCACGGTTGACGGCTTCGACCGCAACGACGTGACATGGTTCGCGCGCTGGAGGATCACGACCGACACGACATGGAACGAGCAGGAATATAGCGACATCGACCCCGGCCCGGATGCAGTCCTGTTGACGAGCCTTGTCCCGCTTGACGTGAGCGTTGACGTTGAGGTTGCTTATGGCGTGGGCGACGGGCGCGTATCGCCATGGTCGGCGCTGGAGGCTGTCAGCACATCGACGGCGGCGCTGGCCCCTGCCCCACCAACCGGCGTGTCTGGCACCGGGGGAACGCTGGAAGCCGATATCGCATGGACCAACAGCGCCAGCGCGAACCTTGCGTACAGCCGCGCCTATCGCAACACGACCAACACCTATTCCGGCTCCACGCTGGTCAGCGGGGATATGGCATCGGCGGCGGGAGCGGCGCAGTCCTTCCACGACGAACCTGCGGCGGGCGCTTGGTATTACTTCGTGCGCGGGTTCAATTCGGCCGGCACGGGTTCAGCAGCGGTCGGCACCGGCTTGGTGACGGTAGTTTGATAGGCCGCCGTCCGTAGAGCGACGCCGCGCTTTCGCCGCACGCTTTCGCCATGCTCAGCACCTTTCCGACCTGCCTTTTCAGCTTTGCGACGCGCGAGATCATGGTGCAGCAATCCACCGTGTCGGGCGGGCGTTCGCTTAGCGGAGACGATACGGTCATCGCGACCGATGGCGGGGGCCGTTGGGTAGCCCAATATGGCAGCGCGCCACTCAATCGCCGCGACAAGGTTCTGGCATGCGTGTTGCCTCATTAAGCGATGTTCCCGAGCGGCATAGCCATTGCCTCACGTAAATGCTCCCTACAGGAGATCACCCTCACGGACTATTCCTTGCGCGACTGGGGGCCGCGCAGCGGAGCCGG